>NZ_BPLZ01000001.1 GCF_019656335.1 Pseudomonas sp. NCCP-436
TGATTCAGTTGTTAAAGAGCGTTTCGATCAGGCCTTTCGCCTCAATCAAGGCCGCGCATTCTACAGCAGCCTTTCAATCTGTCAAGCTGTTTTTCGAAGAATTTTTTCTTTCTACTCAACCACTTGCAGAAACCTCAGCTTCATCTCTTCCGCTTCGGTGAGGCGCTCATTCTACAGCGGCCTCTTACTTCGTCAAGTTGCTTTTGAAGAAATTTTCTTTCCATCTCAACAACTTAGCGCTTCGTCGAAACTGGTTCGCTTCAGCGAGGCGCGCATTCTACATGAGCCAGGGAGACTGTAAACCCCCCTGCGCACGAAAAAACCGAAAAAACCTGATCGTGCGATCAAATCAGAGAGAAGCCACTGCGCTTTGCCGGTCCACCGAGAGATTCGACTCAGACCACTCCCGCCTCTCGCAGGGCGTCAATCTGAGCCTCGTCCAGGCCGAGCAGACCTGCCAATACCGCTTCGGTGTGCTGCCCCAGCAGCGGCGGTGCCGAGCGGTAAACCACCGGCGTAGCGGACAGCCGCAGCGGACTGGCCACCTGAGGAGTGGTGCTGCCCATGGCATTGGGCAGGTCGAGACGCAGCCCCCGAGCCTGTACCTGCGGATCGGCAAACACCTGCTCCAGGTTGTTGATCGGCCCACAGGGCACCCCGGCCGCCTCGAGTTGCTCGATCCACTGCGCGGTGGTCTTGAATACCGTGGCCTGACGCAACAGCGGGATCAGTTCGGCACGGCTGGCAACCCGCGCCTTGTTGGTCGAGAAGCGCTCGTCATCAGCTAGATGAGCAATACCGGCCACCTCGCAGAACTTGCGGAACTGGCCGTCGTTGCCCACAGCCAGGATGAAGTTGCCATCGGCGCTGGGGAAGTCCTGATAGGGCACGATGTTCGGATGAGCGTTACCCAGGCGCTTGGGCGAAACGCCGGTCGCCAAGTAGTTCATGGCCTGGTTAGCCAAACAGGAGACCTGCACGTCCAGCAGGGCCACATCTATATGCTGGCCGATACCCGACTGCTCGCGCTGGTTCAGTGCAGCCAGCACACCCACCGTCGCATAGAGCCCGGTGAGAATATCGGTCAACGCCACGCCAACCTTCATCGGCCCGGCACCCTCCTCACCATCGGGACGGCCGGTCAGGCTCATCAGGCCGCCCAGCCCCTGGATCATGAAGTCATAACCGGCTCGCTTGGCGTATGGGCCGGTCTGACCGAAGCCGGTGATGGAGCAGTAGATCAGTCGCGGATTGACCGCCTTCAGCGACTCGTAGTCGAGTCCGTAGGCCGCCAGACCGCCCACCTTGAAGTTCTCCAGCACCACGTCGCAGCGGCTAACCAGTTCGCGTACCAGGCGCTGGCCTTCCGGCTGGGTGAAATCAAGGGTCAGCGACTGCTTGTTGCGATTGGCGCTCTGGAAGTAGGCCGCCTCGCGCGAATCCCGTCCCTCGCCGTCCTTTATAAAGGGAGGCCCCCAGTGCCGGGTATCGTCACCGGTTCCCGGCCGCTCGACCTTGATCACTTCGGCGCCGAGGTCTGCGAGGATCTGTCCGCACCAGGGGCCGGCCAGTACGCGGGACAGATCGAGCACACGGATATGAGACAGAGCACCTGACATCTGGAACACTCCACAGGCTGCAAACAGCGCAGCATGAGTCAGAGGGAGGCGCGTATGACACACGCCACACCCGCTGGATTTAGAAGAACGCTTGAATGCCGGTCTGGGCACGGCCGAGGATCAGCGCATGCACGTCATGGGTGCCTTCATAGGTGTTGACCACCTCCAGGTTGACCAGGTGACGCGCAATGCCGAACTCGTCGCTGATACCGTTTCCACCAAGCATGTCACGCGCCAGACGGGCGATATCCAATGCCTTGCCACAACTGTTGCGTTTCATGATCGAGGTGATTTCCACTGCGGCAGTGCCTTCGTCCTTCATCCGGCCGAGCCGCAGGCAGCCTTGCAGAGCCAGAGTGATTTCGGTCTGCATATCGGCCAATTTCTTCTGGATCAACTGGTTGGCAGCCAGCGGACGGCCGAACTGGTTACGATCCAGCACGTATTGCCGGGCGGTATGCCAGCAGAACTCGGCGGCGCCCAGTGCGCCCCAACTGATACCGTAACGGGCAGAGTTCAGACAGGTGAACGGGCCGCGCAGGCCTCGCACTTCAGGGAAGGCGTTCTCTTCCGGGCAGAATACGTTGTCCATGACAATCTCACCGGTGATCGAGGCGCGCAGACCGACCTTGCCATGGATTGCCGGGGCGGACAGGCCTTCCCAGCCCTTTTCCAGAACGAAGCCACGAATCTGTCCCTCGTCATCCTTGGCCCAGACCACAAAGACGTCGGCGATCGGGCTGTTGGTGATCCACATCTTGCTGCCGGTCAGTCGGTAGCCACCTTCGACCTTCTTGGCGCGGGTAACCATGGAACCCGGATCGGAACCGTGGTTTGGCTCGGTCAGACCGAAGCAGCCGATGTATTCGCCGCTGGCCAGCTTGGGCAGGTATTTCTGGCGGGTGGCCTCACTGCCAAATTCATAGATCGGCACCATCACCAACGAGGACTGCACGCTCATCATTGAGCGATAACCGGAGTCGATACGCTCCACTTCACGTGCGATCAGGCCATAGCACACGTAGTTCAGGCCGCTACCGCCGTAGGCTTCGGGAATGGTCGCACCGAGCAGGCCGGTCTCGCCCATCTCGCGGAAAATGGCCGGATCCGTATGCTCGTTACGGAAGGCCTCCAGCACGCGCGGGGCCAGCTTGTCGTCGGCAAACTGACGAGCACTATCGCGCACCATGCGCTCTTCTTCGGTCAGTTGCTGGTCGAGCAGCAGGGGATCTTCCCAGTTGAAACTTACCTTGGCCATTGCGAGAACCTCGAAGCGGTGACAGAAACGGGCGGCCACGCCAGCCCGGAATCCCCTGATCCTAGGCCGACATCTACGACAGGACAAACGAAGAATTTGCACAAATATGTGCATAAAACGCACTTCGAAATGAGCTATTGTCCACCCAGGATCATTATTGAGTGAGGCTTTTGCATAATGCGCCGCAAGATTCCCAGCACCGCCGCGCTTGTCGCATTCGAGTCGGCAGCGCGCCACCAGAGCTTTACCAAAGCCGCGGAGGAACTGAGCCTGACGCAGAGCGCCATTTGCCGACAGATTGCCGGGCTGGAGAACTTCCTCAACGTCGAGCTGTTCCGTCGCTCCCGGCGCGGCGTGGTACTGACTGAAGCCGGCGTGGCCTACAGCCGCAAGGTGGCGACACAACTTGATGCCGTAGAACGCGATACCCTGGCCCTGATGGGTAAGCAGGGTTCCGCCAGCATCGAGCTGGCAGTGGTGCCGACCTTCGGCACTCAGTGGCTGCTGCCGCGCCTGCGTAATTTCCAGCAGTTGCATCCAGAGGTAACGGTGCACCTGACCAACCGCACCCGCCCCTTCCTGTTCGCCGACACCCACTTTGATGCCGCTATCTATTACGGCGATGCCGAATGGTCAGGCACCGCAGCCCACTTTCTGATGGACGAACACCTGTTGCCGGTGTGCAGCCCGGCCCTGCTCGCCGATACGCCGGTCACGCCCGAGCGCATCGCCGAGCTGCCACTGTTGCAGCAGACCACCCGCCCCTATGCCTGGCGTCAGTGGTTCGCCGCCCAGGGACTGAGCGCACCACGGGACATGGCCGGGCCACGCCTGGAGCTGTTTTCCATGCTGGCCCAGGCGGCCCTCCACGGCATGGGCATAGCGCTGATACCACCCTTTCTAATCCAGCGCGAGCTGGCAGACGGTAGCCTGATCGTCGCCCTAAACCGCGCCGTGTCCACTGCAGATCGTGCCTATTACCTCATGGTGCCGGAACGCAAGGCCGAATCCGCCGCCCTCAAGGCATTTCGCGACTGGCTATTGAAGGAGGCGACCAGCTATCGCAAGGAATAACCCGAACCGACAGCCAAACCATATTGCACACCCTAGGGTTTTTATAGCGCACAAACAGCACTGGTAGTTTATTTTTGGTCACACTACATTGATATGACGAACATCCGTACGCTCGACCCACTACCTGCGGGTCATTTCGCTATTTTGAACGCGCCGGGCAATATAATTTACAAATAACTCTGATCGACAAACGGTCGCCCTCCAGACGAACACCAACTCTCCCTCCAAAGCACCGCCAACCCTGACTTTGACCAGAAAAAACGGGGCCTTCAGGCGCTATAAAAATCACTCATAGACCCATTACTTGTAGTAATGCATTTTTTTTACTCCATAACTTCTTGTAAGGGTCGACGTTCGATTGCACAATGCCGCGCCTGCCCGCCGGGCAGTGTTTTTGTGCTGATCCCCAAATCGCCAGCGTGCCAGCGTAGTGCGCAGGTTCACCAAAAAGATCACGCAGGAGATTAGAAGTGCACATCGGTGTTCCTCTCGAAACCCATGCTGGGGAAACGCGGGTTGCCGCGACACCCGAGACTGTCAAGAAACTGGTTGGTCAGGGCCACCAGGTGACCGTCCAGACCGGTGCAGGCGTCAACGCCAGCATTCCGGACAGTGCCTATGAGGCCGCTGGTGCAACCATCGGCACTGCTTCGGTTGCCTTCGCGGCCGACCTGGTGCTGAAGGTTCTCGCCCCGAGCGAAGCAGAACTGGCACAGATGAAGACCGGGGCCGTACTGGTCGGCATGCTCAACCCGTTCTGCAACGACACCATCGCGCGCATGAATGCCCGTGGTATCACCGCCTTCGCCCTGGAGGCCGCGCCGCGCACCTCCCGCGCGCAGAGCCTGGACGTACTGAGCTCGCAGGCCAACATCGCCGGCTACAAGGCCGTGATGCTCGCCGCCAACCACTACCCGCGCTTCATGCCGATGCTGATGACCGCCGCCGGCACCGTTAAGGCCGCCCGCGTGCTGATCCTCGGCGCCGGTGTTGCCGGACTGCAGGCCATCGCCACTGCCAAGCGTCTGGGTGCGGTAATCGAGGCCTCCGATGTTCGCCCTGCCGTGAAGGAGCAGATCGAGTCGCTCGGCGCCAAGTTCGTCGACGTGCCGTTCGAAACAGACGAAGAACGCGAGTGCGCCCAGGGCGTCGGCGGCTATGCCCGGCCCATGCCGCAGTCGTGGATGGAACGCCAGGCCAAGGCTGTGCATGAGCGCGCCAAGCAGGCCGACATCGTCATTACCACCGCGCTGATTCCGGGCCGCAAGGCACCGACCCTGTTGCACGAAGCCACCGTGCAGGAAATGAAGCCAGGCTCGGTAGTCATCGACCTGGCTGCAGCCCAGGGTGGCAACTGCCCGCTGACCGAGCCGGATCAGGTAGTGGTCAGGCACGGCGTGACCATCGTCGGCCATACCAACCTGGCCGCGCTGGTGCCGGCGGATGCCTCCGCCCTGTATGCGCGCAACCTGCTGGACTTCCTCAAGCTCGTGATCGACAAGGAAGGCCGGTTCCAGCTCAACCTCGAAGACGACATCGTTGCGGCCTGCCTGATGTGCAATGCCGGCGAAGTCGTGCGCAAGAACGGCTAAGGAGTAGGGACATGGACCTGATTTCCGACGGTATCTACAACCTCATCATCTTCGTACTGGCCATTTATGTCGGCTACCACGTGGTGTGGAACGTCACCCCGGCCCTGCACACCCCGCTGATGGCCGTGACCAACGCGATTTCCGCCATCGTCATCGTCGGCGCCATGCTGGCCGCCGCACTGACCGTCACGCCGCTGGGCAAGGCCATGGGCACCCTGGCCGTAGCACTGGCTGCGGTCAACGTGTTCGGTGGCTTCCTGGTCACCCGGCGCATGCTGGAAATGTTCAAGAAGAAAGCCCCGAAGGCTCAGGTGGAGAAGTAACCGATGAGCATGAACCTGATCACCCTTCTCTATCTGGTTGCCTCGGTGTGCTTCATCCAGGCACTCAAGGGTCTGTCGCATCCGACTACATCGCGCCGCGGGAACCTGTTCGGCATGGTCGGCATGGCCATCGCCGTGCTCACCACAGTCGGTCTGATTCACAAGCTGGGCAGCGAGCTGGCCATACAGGGCTTGGGCTTTGTCATCGTCGGCTTGCTGATCGGTGGCACCGCCGGCTCGATCATGGCCAAGCGCGTCGAAATGACCAAGATGCCGGAACTGGTTGCCTTCATGCACAGCATGATCGGTCTGGCCGCCGTGTTCATCGCCATCGCCGCGGTCGTGGAGCCTCAGTCGCTGGGTATCGTTGCCAGCATGCTCGACCCGATTCCGGTCGGTAACCGCCTGGAGCTTTTCCTCGGCGCAGCCATTGGTGCAATTACCTTCTCCGGTTCGGTGATCGCCTTCGGCAAGCTGTCGGGCAAATACAAGTTCCGCCTGTTCCAGGGGGCGCCGGTGGTGTTCAAGGGCCAGCACCTGCTGAATCTGGTTGTAGGCCTGGCGATCATCGCCCTTGGCCTGTATTACACCTTCACTGGTGACATCCGCGCCTTCGCCGTGCTGGTGGCACTGGCCTTCGTCATCGGTGTACTGATCATCATCCCCATTGGCGGTGCGGACATGCCGGTGGTGGTGTCGATGCTCAACTCCTACTCGGGCTGGGCTGCAGCCGGTATCGGCTTCTCGCTGAACAACTCGATGCTGATCGTAGCCGGCTCCCTGGTCGGTTCTTCCGGTGCCATCCTCTCGTACATCATGTGCAAGGCGATGAACCGCTCGTTCTTCAACGTCATCCTCGGCGGCTTCGGTGCCGACGCCGATGCCGGCGCCGCGGCTGGCGAGCAGGTACAGCGCAGCGTTAAGTCGGGCTCGGCGGACGACGCCGCGTTCCTGCTGACCAACGCCGACTCGGTGGTGATCGTGCCCGGCTACGGTCTGGCCGTGGCGCGCGCCCAGCATGCGCTGATGGAGCTGGCGGAAAAGCTGACCCATCGTGGTGTTACCGTAAAGTATGCGATCCACCCGGTGGCCGGCCGCATGCCAGGCCACATGAACGTGCTGCTGGCCGAAGCCGAAGTGCCATACGAGCAGGTGTTCGAAATGGAGGACATCAACTCCGAGTTCGGCCAGACCGACGTGGTACTGGTGCTCGGCGCCAACGACGTGGTCAACCCCGCGGCGAAGAACGATCCGAAGTCGCCGATCGCCGGCATGCCGATCCTCGAGGCGTATAAGGCCAAGACAGTGATCGTCAACAAACGCTCCATGGCCAGCGGCTATGCCGGCCTGGACAACGAACTGTTCTATATGGACAAGACCATGATGGTCTTCGGCGACGCCAAGAAGGTCATCGAGGACATGGTCAAGGCCGTTGAATAACGTCTGACCAACCCGTCAGAAAACCCGGCCTTGTGCCGGGTTTTTTGTGCTCTGCAGCAGGAAAAATTGATTTTCAGGTCAAATAACTAAACAGACCAATTCAAAACTGTACCGCAATCAATTCCCTAATAAATTTCAATTTTGCATTAATTTTTACCTGTATATAAGCAGAAACTCCAGCTAGTTCACTTATCACCATAACAGTTTGGTATTTTTTTTGCCTAACAGTTACAAAGCAAACTATCTAATTTGGCTGCAATTTATCATAGCTGTGACTACAGCCTGCGACTGGCACCCGGGATAATTTCTCCATCGAAAGCAAACCCCAGCTCCGCCACAAGCGGAAGGATGATCATCATGGAACGTACCCTCGATTCCGCCCTGCTTCAGTCGAACTCTGCCGCCAGTGTTTCCTCCTGGCCGCTTCGTCTGATCGCCACGCTCAGCCTGTGGCAGCGCCGCATCGTCAGCCGTCGTCAACTGGCTCGACTGGATGCACGCCTGCTGGCCGACGCCGGTATCAGCGAGACCCAGCGCTACGCCGAACTGCAGAAGCCGTTCTGGCGTTAAGCCGACATACCAGCTTTGCTCCCTCCCAAGTTGGGACTTTCTGAAAGCTCCATCGTCTCTGCTGCGATGGGGCTTTCGTTTTATCCGCAACAGTTTCCTTTGGCACAAGCAGCACAGTTTGGAATTCATACAAACTGAACCGGCACAATTCTCTTTTCCTGCTCCTGCCTTTTCCTCCGCCCTTGCCCCAACCTGAGCAGGCCATCCTTGCCTTCAGCAGGAGACTGCCATGGAACCGCTACCAACCACGCTTTCCCGCTCCCCTGAGAAGAAACACCTCGACGGTTTCAGCCTTTATGCCCGCCTGCGTCTTTGGCAGCGCAACCTGCGCACCCGGCACCAGCTCCGCAGACTGACCGCCGAACAACTGACCGATGCCGGAATCAGCAGCAGCCAGCGCGACAGCGAGCTGGAAAAGCCATTCTGGCGTTAAGACCGGCATGGAGCCATCGGTTCAGATCGGCTAAGCTGCGCGCGGGCAAACGGACTGCTCGAATCCTGCGGAGTTACCTCACCATGAATTTGAAACAATCCCTGATTACCGGCCTCCTCTGCTTCGGCATCACTGCGGGTGCCAGCGCCACCAGCCTGGTGGCTACCACCGATGCACTGGTCGGGGCCGTAGCCAGCACTACCGAAGCCGTCTCCGACATCAGCAGCTCTCTACGCGACTCCAAGGTAGTCCGTGCAGCTCGCGACGATGCCGCCAGTTTCGTTGCCAGCAACGGCGTCATTCGCGGCGCCCGCCTGGAAACGGCTTTGATCCATATCCGTCAGCAGGCTCCGGAACTGGCCAAGACCGAGGATATGCAGCTGGCCCAGGCCATTCTCAGCCGCTGAGCCCCATGGGCATTGCCCAGCCAGACGGCGATCAGCCGGGTCGCCGTCGTCTAACCACCATTGCGTGAACCTCGTCGGGCAACCGACAACGGGCAGCCCGACAGTGCTTGGCCGTCATCCGCGATTGGGCTAGCCTAGGCGCCCCCTGACCGGGCCGCAGGCCTTGCGGGAACATGCCCGGCCAGGCCTCGTCAAAGCGTTTATCCGTCGTTCTCCGGAGTCACCCCATGCGCCTTTCTCTTCTTCCCCTGGTCGCTGCCTGCGCCCTGTTCAGCACTCTCGTCCAGGCACAAACGCTGGTGGCCACCAGCAATATCGTGGTGCGCGCACTCGATCGCAGCATCAACTTCACCTCGGACACCACTACCTCGCTGCGCGACATGAAGGCCGTGATTCAGGCCCGTGACGACGCCGCCAGCTTCGTCGCCAGTGCCGGAAAGATTCGCGGGGCGCAACTGGAAGCCGCTCTGCAGGCCATCCGTCAACAATTGCCCGAGGCGCAGAACGCCAGCGACCTGCAACTGGCTGAAGCCATCCTCGCTCTGTGACAAGCCCGGGCGCCTGGCTCTGCGGGCTACTACTACTCGCCTGCGCCGGCAACTCGACCGCCGAGCTGCGCCTCGAGCTGGACACACAGGATCTGGATCCGGCCGCGCAACAAGCCAGCCAGCTGCTGCTGGATGAAGCCTTGGCCGCTTTGCCACCCCCGTTCATCGAGCGTCTGGATCGAAGGGTACGGGTCAGCTGGCGCGACAATCTGCCGGAAACCATCTACGGCCAGGTAGGACGTTTCAGCGGTATCGAACTCAATGCCGCACTGCTGCCCGACCTAGTCGACGGCTCGGCAGCGCAACAGCAGACCGATCGCCCCCACGGTACGATGCGACGCGAGCTGCTGGCTACCCTGATTCACGAGCTGGCCCATCTGTACGACCGCGCACGCCTGTGGCCGGCGGCCGAGCGCCAACTGATCCAACGCTGTCGGCGACAGGCTCGCAGCATGGGGCTGGTGGGCCTGCCTGAGCCATGCCGTGGCCAGGAAGCACGCCGCTTCACCTTGAGCGACGATCCGCGCCTGCTCGACCTGGCGGGCTGGCCGCAACGTGTTGGTCGACGCGGCGCCCGCACCAACGACAATGGCCAGGTGGCACGCAGCCCTGACCCCTACGAACTGAGCAGTCCGCTGGAGTTTGTCGCGGTCAACCTGGAATATTTTCTGCTCGATCCGAGCTACGCCTGTCGCCGGCCTTCCCTGGCGCGGCATCTGAGCGACCACTTCGACGGCTGGGCACCGCCGGCCACTCCCTGCAGCGAGGGCTACGCCTATCTCAATGCCGGCCGTGACTTCGCCCACCAGCCTCTGGCACGCATCGATCCGGATCGAGTGTACGAAGTCCACTACCTGCTCGCCGAGGCCAACGACGCCTGGATGAGCCGCTGGGGCCACAGCATGCTGCGCCTGGTGATCTGCGCCCCCGATCGACCGCGCGGGCCGGATTGCCGGCTGGATCTAGACCAACATCTGGTGCTGTCCTACCGCGCCTTTGTCGGCGATGTGCAACTGTCGAGCTGGGACGGAATGACCGGTGCCTACCCCTCGCGCCTGTTCGTCCTGCCGCTGGAGCAGGTAATCGACGAATACACCAAGGTCGAACTGCGCAGCCTCATTTCAGTGCCGCTTTCATTGTCGCGCCACCAACTGGAGCAACTGGTAGCCCGAGCCGCCGAGCAGCACTGGAGCTACGACGGCGACTACTTCTTCATCGCCAACAACTGCGCAGTGGAAACTCTCAAGCTGTTACGCAGCGGCACCGCTCATCCTGACTTGCAGGCGCTGGACAGCATCCTGCCCAACGGTCTGCTGCAACTGCTGATTGCCCGAGACCTGGCCGATCCCGGTGCACTGGGCGATCCACGCGAGGCGCTGCGCCTGGGCTATCGCTTCGATTCCTTCCGCGAGCGC
Source organism: Pseudomonas sp. NCCP-436 (assembly GCF_019656335.1). Lineage (GTDB taxonomy): Bacteria > Pseudomonadota > Gammaproteobacteria > Pseudomonadales > Pseudomonadaceae > Aquipseudomonas. The sequence continues at coordinate 10,680 of NZ_BPLZ01000001.1, forward strand.
TATCAGGCCATGTTTGAAGTGTTGCGCCAACGCCTGCCAATACCTCAGCGCGAAGTGGAAAGCTGGCTGGAACAACCGGCCGTGCAGCGCCGCAACTGGTTTGCCAACTCTGATCTGCGCGCCAGCGCTGCCCTGCTCCTGCTGGAACAGGCTGCATTGCGCCGGCAAATGCTACTGGCCCAAGACGAACTCAAGCGCCGCTACCTGACCGGTCGCGCTGTGGGTGATCCGAGCCTGAACAGGGCTGGTGAGGCACTGGAGCAGTTGCTGGCCAACAGTGGCTTTCTCAGTCGCCCGGCCGAATTGCTCGAAGGCGGCTACGGCCTGCCCCAGCAGGCAGAATGGGAAACTCTGGAAGCCGGTAGCCGCGAGCGTCAGCAGCGGCTGCGTCAGCTCAGCGACCAGCTTGATGGTGAAGTACGCAACCTGCTGCAAGCCGAACGCCTGGCCGAGCTGGAGGCCTGCGAGGCCAATCTGGTCGCACTGGGCGAGCATCTGCGCGCTCTGCACAAGGCCAGTGGCGGACTGGAACTGCCCTAGGTTTGCTGCCTAGAGATACATCGAGTCGGCGTACTCCTTGCATTGCCCCGCTCCGCTGACCAAGATAAACGCTCACTACCACCGGGGGTTCCCGTGACAGACCTGCTGCTGGCCCTGTGGCCGCTGTTCGCCATGATAGTCGCCGGCTACTGGCTGCGTTCGCGCAACTTTCCCAGTGAGGCTTTCTGGCCAGGCGCCGAGCGCCTGAACTACTTCATTCTGTTTCCCGCGCTGTTGTTCTCCAGCCTGGCCAAGGCGCCGCTGGACAACCCGGCGCTGCCGCGTTTGGCACTGGCCGTGCTGCTCGGCCTGGGCATCGCCTGGCTGGCGCTGCTGCTGGTACGACAGCTACGTGGCTGGCCGGCCGGGCGCTTCGGTGCCTTCACCCAGGGCATTCTACGCTTCAATACCTACCTCGGCCTCGCAGCGGTGGGTAGTCTGTTCGGCCAGCAAGGCCTGACCTTGGCGGCAATCATGCTGGCACTGATGGTGCCGGCAGTGAATGTGCTTTCCGTCTGGGCACTGACTGCCGAACGCGGCGTCAGCCTCCGCAGCCTGCTCCTGCCGATTGCAAAGAATCCGCTGATCCTCGCCTGCCTTGGCGGCACCCTGTTCAACCTGACAGGCATCGGCCTGCCCGGCGGTAGCGACCGCCTGCTCAATTTGCTGGCCGCCGCCAGCCTGCCACTGGGGCTGCTTTGCGTCGGCGCCGCACTCAAGCCCGAGCAACTGGGTGGCGAGATTCCGGCACTGGGCCTGAACAGCATCCTGCGCCTGCTGGTGATGCCTCTGCTGGCCTGGGGCGTGGCCTGGGGCCTGAATCTGCCGGCGATGGAAAGCGCCGTGCTGGTACTGTTTTTCGCCCTGCCCACCGCTCCGACCGCCTACGTACTGACGCGCCAGCTCAGTGGTGACAGCCAGCTGATGGCCGGGCTCATCACCCTGCAAACCCTGCTGGCAGCCGGTACCCTGCTGCTGGTGATGGCACTCTTGTGACACCACGCGGTTACACTTCTCGGGGCTAGGCTGCAGGCTGCTGACTTGACTCCAGCCAGCCAGACACAGTATTTCCAGCCGGGTCGACTTCAGCCCGTCCACCCTGACGCAGTCCGAGCCACCGATGAACGACACGCCAACACCGGATCAGCCCGATGTCTTTCCCTACCTGCAGCTGATGCACCAGCGCGGTGGCTCCGACTGTTTCTTCAGCGTCGGCGCCCCACCGCACATGAAGATCGAAGGCCATAGCCAGCCAGTAGGCCAGCGGGTTCTGCGGCCGGGCGAAGTGCAGCAGATGGCCTACCAGTTGATGACCCAGAAGCAGATCGCCGAGTTTGAGCGCGATCTGGAAATGAACCTGGCCATCAGCCTGCAGAACGCCGGACGCTACCGGATCAACGTCTACTACCAGCGCGGCGAGGTGACCATGGTGGTGCGCCTGATCCAGGGCACCATCCCGAGTTTCGAGGCACTGGGTCTGCCCAAAATGCTGGAGAAACTGTCACTGCAGGATCGCGGCCTGATCCTGGTGACCGGAGCGGCAGGTTCCGGCAAGTCCACCACCCTGGCGGCCATGCTCGACTACCGCAACCGGCATCGCAGCGGTCATATCGTCTGTATCGAAGATCCTATCGAGTTCCTCCACAGCCATCAGCGCTCTATCATCGACCAGCGCGAGGTGGGCCTCGATACCCATAGTTTCGAGGATGCCCTGCGCAACGTACTGCGCGAGGCGCCGGACGTAATCATGCTCGGCGAAATCCGCGATGCCTCCACCATGCGCCACGCTCTGCACTACGCCGAGACCGGCCACCTCTGCGTCGCCACCCTGCACGCCACCAGCAGCAGCCATGCCATCGAGCGCATCACGCGTTTCTTCCCGGACGAGGCGCGCAAACAGGTGCTGGCGGATCTGGCCCACAACCTTCTGGCAGTAATCGGCCAGCGCCTGGTGCCGGGACTGTCACAGAAGCGCGTGGCCGCCGTGGAAGTGATGCTGGGCACACCCTACATCCGCGACCTGATCCAGCGCGACGAGCTCGAATCGCTGCGCGAGGCGACCGCACGCGCCGCCGAACAGGGCCTGCAAACCTTCGACCAACACCTCTATGGGCTGCTGGAAAGTGGCCGCATCAGTCTGAGCGAGGCTCTCAAGTACGCCGATTCGCGTACCGACCTGAGCCTGCGGGTAAAACTGCAGCGAGGCTTCTCCGCCGACGACGCCGAACGCAAGGTGCTACGCGACGGTTAAGCGCCGGGCTGTGGCAAACTGGCGCATTGGAGATTTTCGACCAATGCTCAGTGAAAGCCGGTGCAGTTAGGGCTGCTACCGGCCGGCTTCAGGGGGAGCCGCCTTGCCATGCTGACCCTGCTCAATCTGTTGTCTGCCATTGCCCTGCTGGTCTGGGGCACGCACATCGTCCGCACCGGCATCATGCGCGTGTTCGGCTCGCACTTGCGCACCGTGCTCAGCCAGAACGTCAGCCGGCGGCCTCTGGCCTTCGCCGCCGGTATTGGCGTTACTGCTCTGGTGCAGAGCAGCAATGCCACAGCTCTGCTGGTTACCTCCTTCGTCGGGCAGGGACTGATGCCTCTGGCGCCCGGCCTGGCGATAATGCTCGGCGCGGATGTCGGCACAGCACTGATGGCCCGCGTACTGACGCTGGATCTGAGCTGGCTCAGCCCACTGCTGATCTTCCTCGGAGTGATCTTCTTCCTCTCCCGCCGGGAAACCCGTGTCGGCCAGTTGGGCCGGGTCGCCATCGGCCTGGGGCTGATGCTGCTGGCCCTGCAGTTGATCGTCGCCGCCGCCACACCAATCACCGAAGCCCGCGGCATCCGCGTGCTGTTCGCCTCGCTTACCGGCGACCTACTGCTCGATGCTCTGGTCGGCGCATTGTTCGCCCTGCTCACCTACTCCAGCCTGGCGGCAGTACTGCTTACCGCCACCCTGGCCGGTGCAGGCCTGATCAGCCTGCCAGTGGCCATCGGCCTGGTGATCGGCGCCAACATCGGCAGCGGTCTGCTCGCCTTCCTCACCAGCAGCCTGCAAAACCCGGCCGGCCGCCGTGTGGCGCTGGGCAGTCTGCTGTACAAGGTGATCGGCCTGCTTCTGGTACTGCCGGTACTGGAACCGCTGGCCGCCTGGCTGGACAGCCTGAACTGGCTCCCAGCAGAGCTGGTGATCTTCTTTCATCTGCTCTACAACGGCCTGCGTGCCACCCTTATGCTGCCCACGGTGAATTTCATGGCGCGCTTCTGCAACTGGCTGCTGCCGGATCGCACGGACGACCAGGACGACTCGACACCACGCCATCTCGACCCGACCGCGCTGGCGACCCCGACCCTGGCACTGGCCGGAGCGGTGCGCGAGACCCTGCGCATCGGCGATCAGATCGACACCATGCTCAACCACCTGCTGACAGTGCTGGAGCACGATCAGCCAGCATCGAACAAGGAAGTGCGCCGTCTCGACGACAAGGTCAACACCCTCTGCCGGGCGGTCAAACTGTACCTGGCGCAGGTCTCACACGATGCTATGAGCGAGCAGGAGCGCCAGCGTTGGGCAGAGATTCTCGAACTGGCAGTCAACCTGGAACAGGCCAGCGACCTGATCCAGCGCATGCTGAACAAGCTGCAGCATGAAAAAACCGCACAACGCCGGGCATTTTCCGAGAAGGGCGTGGAAGAACTGACCACCCTGCTCAACCAGTTGCTGGCCAACCTGCGCCTGGGTCTCAACGTGTTCCTCACGGCCGACAGCAACAGCGCCAAGCAGCTACTGCGGGAAAAACGCCGTTTCCGCGCTCAGGAAAGGCGCATGGCCCATGCTCACATCGGCCGTCTGCAACGGCAGGTAGTGCAGAGCATCGAGACCAGCTCGCTGCACCTGGATCTGATCGCCGACATGAAACGCCTCAACTCTCTGTTCTGCGCCAGCGCCTACGCCGTGCTGGCCGACGGCGAGACCGGCGCGCTGCAGCTCGATGGCAACGAATAGGCCAGCCGAAGCACTATCGCCGCCCAGACACATTGAGCAGAATCGCCGCATGCCAAATCCTCTCGACACCACTCGCCAGGCCTCGGTCAGCGCCAGCCTGACCCAGGCGGTTCTGCACGCGGCCGCCCGCCTGGGCCTGGATCGGCAAACCCTGCTGGCCCGCTGCGCACTGCAGGAACAGCAGTTGGCCGATCCTGACGGGCGCATTCCATTCAGTGCTCAGGAACGCCTCTGGCAAGAGCTGGACAACAGCCTGCAACATCCTGAACCCGGCCTGCTGCTGGGACGCAACCTGGCTCCCGGACCATTCAGCGTGCTCAGCTACCTGCTGCAGTGCAGCTCCACACTCGGCGATGCCCTGACCGCCGCGCTCCGCTACCAGCGACTTGGCGGCGAAGGCGGCCAACTGCAACTGGAGGAGCGCGGCGAATCCCTATGGCTGCTCTACCGGCCCCTGCACCCGGAGCATCCTGCCACCCGCATCCGCGTGTTGGCGATGCTGGCCTGCTGGGTGCAATCCGCCACTCCCCTGCTGGATGATTTCCATCTGCTCGGCGCCCAGTTCCGTCACGCTGAACCGGCGGATCCTGGCCCCTATCAGGAGGTGTTCGACTGCCCCCTGCAATTTCTTGCCAACGACTATGCCATCGCCGTACCCCGCGACCTCTGCCGGCAACCGCTGATGCAGTCCAACCCGCCCCTGCAACAGCTACTGCGTGCGCATGCCGAAGCCCTGCTGGCACGCCTGCCCAGCGCCAGCCTGAGCGCACAGGTGATTGGTCTGCTCGGCGAACAGCTGGCCCATGGCGAACCGGATCGCGGTGAACTGGCACGCCGGCTGAACCTCAGCGAGCGCACCCTGCAGCGCCGCCTGGCCGAGGAAGGCTGCAGCTACCAGCAACTGCTCGCTGACACCCGTCGCCAACTGGCCGAGCAGCACCTGCGCGAAGGCCGCCTGCCGGCAACCGAGATAGCCCTGCTGCTGGGTTACTCGGAACCCAGCGTGTTTTTCCGCGCCTTTCGTCAATGGACAGGCCTGACTCCTGGCGAATACCGCACGCGCCATTGCCGGGAACCTGCGACATGAATCCGCCGACCGGCAGCTGCGACTGAGTGCTGAACTGATCCTGATCAATAAACTAGTGGCTGACAAAGGATAGCCTTGATATCAAATTGCCATACACCTATTGCAGCCATGTCCCAGACCCACCTGCTGCTCCGCCTAGCGGATACCGACACTCGCCAGCAAATCACCCGACTGCTGGATAGCCAGGCTCCTCACTGCCAGGTCATCAATGACATTCAGGACTGCCAGCACATGCCGCTGTGTCGCTGGATTCGCCCGCTACCTTCGACCAGCCTGGGCACACTGCAGGCCAGTCTGGACGATGCCATCGAGGTACTGGAGCGCAGCCGGCATGCCTTCAAGTCGGCGCAGCTGGCTGAGTTGCGCAAGCGCCTTTGTCAGGTACGCGAAGAGTTGTCCAGCCTGGGTAACTGCGGTAAAACCTAGCCTCAGTAGGTTCCGCCCCATGCGGAGACCGGCTTTGCCGGGCAGGACACAGGGCCTGCAAGACAAAGCGCCGCCGACCACCCTCTCCAAGAGGCCCGGTCGACGGCGCTTTTTTTGTGTCTGGCGTTTGAGCATGAGGACGATATGGGCAACGAACAAGAATTCCAGGATCTGCTCCAACTTATCGCCCCTGATCCGGACGAACTGCACCAGCGCCTGGATTTCCTCGACTGGAGCCAGGCCGATCAGGAATGCCTGATGCTCCGCGCCGAACAGGTTCACCAGGCCAACCAGCGCTTTGTCGAAACCTTCTACCAACAACTGGCGCACTACCCGATCGCCGCAGCAATTCTGGGCGATCCCGCCGTCAGCGAGCGTCTAAAACAGCGTCAGGCCGAGTACTACCAGAGACTGTGGCAGGGTCAGCTGGACGAAGCCTACGTTCTCGAGCGCCTGCGCATCGGCTGGGTACACCATCGCACTGGCGTCGACCTTAAATGGTATCTGGGCGCCTATCGCCTGTACCTGGATCAGTTACTCAAGCACCTGCTCAATGACTCAGCAGCCGTGGCCTGCTTCTCCAGCCTGGTGAAGAAAGTGTTCTTCGATATCGGCCTGGCGCTCGACAGCTACGGCGCAGCCCAGCGCAAGGCTCTGCAGGACAGCGAGGAGCGCTACGCCCGGGCCATGCGGGGGGCCAACGACGGACTCTGGGAATGGCAGCTGGAACAGGATCAGCTGTACCTGTCCGAACGCTGGGTGCGCATGCTCGACCTCGACCGCGACAGCCTGGAACCCACCAGTCACAGCTGGTTCAGCCGGGTGCATGGCGACGACCTGCCGGGCCTGCGTCAGGCCATCGACAACCATCTGCGCGGCATCACCCCTTTCCTCCATCACGAGTACCGCATCCGCCGCCGCGACGGCAGCTACCTCTGGGTACTGGTACGCGGCGTGGCCGACACCTGCAGCAGTGGCCTGCGACGCATCGCCGGCTCGCAGACCGACATCAGTCAGCGACGCAGCGCCCAGGAACAGCTGCATCATGCCGCTCGCCACGACCCACTGACCGGTCTGGCCAACCGCGCCCGCCTCTCCGAACTGCTGCAGCAGGCCGTGCAACAGCGCCAGCGCCCCGGCGCACGCGAGACCGCACTGCTGTTCATCGACCTCGACCGTTTCAAGCTGATCAACGACAGCCTCGGCCACCAGACCGGTGACCGGGTGCTGGTGGAGGTTGCACGGCGCCTGCGCCAGTGCCTGCGTCCCGGTGACCAACTGGCCCGTTTCGGCGGTGACGAATTTGTTGCACTGCTGACCGACCTGGCCTGCATGAACGATGCCGAGCGGGTCGCCCAGCGCATGCTGGACGCCCTGCACATACCGCTGTATCTGCATGAACAGACTCTTTCGGTCAGTGCCAGCATTGGCATCGCCGCCCTTCAGGAAAGCGGCGAGCCGCTGGATCCGCTGCAGGCGGCCGATCTGGCCCTGTACCGCGCGAAGAAAGCAGGCAAGGCCCAGTTCGCTCGCTACAGCATCGAACTGCAACAGCAGACCCAGCGCCAGCTGGCACTGCAGAATGCCCTGGCCCAGGCTGGCGAGCGTGGTGAACTGTACCTGGTCTATCAGCCGATCTGCCGGCTGCAGGACGATCAGTCACAGTTGACCGCTGTCGAAGCGCTGCTGCGCTGGCGCCATGAAGGTCGTGACATCTCACCCCTGGAATTCATCCCCAGCCTGGAAGAGTCCGGTGGGATCATCAATGTCGGCGACTGGGTGCTGCGGGAAGCCTGCAGTCAGGTACGCAGCTGGCAGAAGCTCGGCCTGCCGCATCTGCGCTGCTCGGTGAACCTTTCCAGCCGCCAGTTACAGCAGAACGACTTTGCTGCTCGGGTCGCCGACATCCTCCAACAGACCGGCCTGCCACCGGACAGCCTGGTGCTGGAGATCACCGAAAGCCAGCTGATGGCCGACAACGCACAGAACCTCGCCTGCCTGCGCGAGCTGGCAAGCCTCGGCATCCAGCTGGCACTGGACGACTTCGGTACCGGATATTCCTCGCTCGGCTACCTCAAGCGCTTTCCTCTGCATATCATCAAGGTGGACAAAAGCTTCATCGCCGGCGCGCCCCACGATACCGAGTCGCGCGCCATCAGCCGGGCGATCATCGGCCTGGGCCAAAGCCTTGGTCTGACAGTAGTGGCCGAAGGCGTCGAGCGGCAGGCGCAACTCGACTTCCTCAATCATGAGGGTTGCCACTACGCCCAGGGCTACTGGTTCAGCCGGCCCCGTACCCCGCTCGCCATGCAGCGCCTGCTAAGCGGCGAGGACTGTTTCGACGGACTCTGGTGCCGTCTGGACGAACAGGCATTGGAGGTGCCGGTATGAAGCTCAACCTGCCGGTGACTGGTCGGCAGATCGATATGCCCGCCCACACCAACATTCTCTCCACCACGGATCTGAAGGGCTCACTGACCTACGTCAACTCGGAGTTTGTCCGCTTCAGCGGTTTTACCGATCAGGAGCTGATCGGCCGCAACCATAACGTGGTGCGCCACCCGGACATGCCACCAGCCGCCTTCGCCCATCTGTGGCAGACGCTCAAGACCGGGCGCTCGTGGATGGGGCTGGTGAAGAATCGCTGCAAGAACGGCGACCATTACTGGGTCAGCGCCTACGTCACTCCTGTGATCCGCGACGGCCAGGTGATCGAATACCAGTCGGTACGTACCACCGCCAGCCCCGCACAGATCGCCGCAGCCGAACAGCTTTATACGCAACTACGCGCCGGCCGCCGACCTCTGGCAATGAAGCGCCCGCTTCTTAATCCGGCTGTCCGCCTGACACTGGCCGGCCTGCTCCTGCCAATAGCTGGTGCTCTGCTGACGGCACTGCTCCTGCAACAACCGCTGACACCTCTGCTGCCGGGCTCGCTACTGGCCGGTGCAGCGCTGGCCACTCTCATCTGGACTGGCCTGGCGCCATTGCGCCGGCTGGCTGAACAGGCTCGCCAGCAAGCCGACAATCCGCTGAGCCAGTACCTCTATACCGGTCGCCGCGACGATTTCGGTGCCATTGCCTTCGCCCTGCAAAGCCTTCAGGCCGAGAGCAGAGCCATGGTCGGACGCATTAACGACTCTGCCCGCCAGCTTGGAAGTGAAGCCGAACAATTAGCTCAGACGGTGGAACACAGCAGCCGGGCCGTGCAACAACAGCAACTGGAAACCCAACAGGTCGCCAGTGCCATGGATCAAATGGCAGCCAGTGTTCAGGAGGTGGCCCGCAACACGCAGTACAGCGCCAGCGCCGCCAGCGAAGCGGATCAGGAAACCGAAGACGGCCGCCAGTTGGTACAGGCGACCGGCGAGCAGATCGCCATTCTCGCCGAGACGCTGCACACCAGCCTGGAGCAAGTGCGCCAGCTGGCCGCCAGTAGCGAGCAGATCGGAAAGGTGCTCAGCGTGATTGGCGATATCGCCGAGCGTACCAATCTGCTGGCGCTCAACGCCGCCATCGAAGCAGCCCGCGCCGGCGAGGCCGGCCGCGGCTTCGCCGTGGTGGCCGATGAAGTCCGTGCCCTGGCCAAACGCACCCAGGCCGCCACCCTGGAGATCAACAGCATCATCGCCGGCCTGCGTCAGAACATTGAGTCCGGCATCAGCGCCATGAACACCAGCGCGGAACATGCCCACACCATCACCAGCCAGGCTCGACAGGCGGCCGTAGCACTCGAACAAATCAGCGACCGGGTGAGCAGGATCAGTAACATGAATCTGCAGATTGCCAGCGCCGTGGAGCAGCAGAGCATGGTCAGCGAGCACATCCAGCGCAGTCTCAATGCCATCTGCGAATCGTGCGGTAGCACTGCAGAGGCCAGCGAGCGCAGCCACAACAGTTCCGGGCAGCTCGCGGCGCTGGCAGGGCGCTTGCAACTGCTGGCCGAACAGTTCTGGAACCAGCGGCGCGGCCTGTCCGGATGAAGGCCGTGGGGGCGACCTGCTAAAGTGAAGGGCCAGACATCAGGAAGCCCCCATGAGCCGACTCGCCTCGATCAAGTTTTCCACACTCGACCTGGCGCCGATCCGCGACGACGGCGATGCCGCCCAGGCCCTGCACAACTCGCTGGCCCTGGCCCGGCACGTCGAAAGCCTCGGTTTCGAGCGCTTCTGGGTAGCTGAGCACCACAACATGGACGGCATCGCCAGCTCCGCCACCGCCGTGCTGATCGGCTACCTGGCGGCCGGCACCTCGCGCATCCGTATCGGCGCCGGCGGCGTGATGCTGCCCAACCATGCGCCGCTGGTAGTAGCCGAGCAGTTCGGCACCCTTGCCACGCTTTACCCCGGTCGCATCGATCTGGGCCTGGGCCGCGCGCCCGGCGCCGATCATTACACCACACATGCCCTGCGCCGCAGCCGTGAGGGCAGCGCCGAAGACTTTCCCAACGATGTCGAGGAGCTGCAGGACTACCTCGGCCCGCGCCGGGAAAATCAGCGGGTAATCGCCATGCCCGGCAGCGGTACCAAGGTGCCGATCTGGCTGCTCGGCTCCAGCCTGTTCAGCGCCCAGCTAGCCGGCATGAAGGGCCTGCCGTACGCCTTCGCCTCACACTTCGCACCACGCTACCTGCATGAAGCGCTGCGCATCTACCGTAATCACTTCCAACCCTCCGAGGTTCTCGACAAACCCTACGTGATGCTTGGCGTACCACTGCTGGCGGCCGACAGCGACGAACAGGCGCAGCACCTCGCCACCTCTGCCTACCAGCGTATCCTGGCCCTGGTGCGCGGCCAGAGTCTGGTGCAACGACCACCGGTAGCGAGCATGGACGGCCTCTGGTTGCCCCACGAAAAACAGGCCGTGGGTGAATTCCTCGGTCTGGCGGCCATCGGCGGCCCTCAAACCGTGCGCCAGCGCCTGGAACAACTGCTGGAACAGACCGAAGCTGACGAGCTGATCTTCACCTGCGATATGTACGACTTTGCCGACCGTCTGCACGCATTCGACATCCTGGCCGGCCTGCGCGACAAATAGGGCCGAGCCGTTGCCCGCTCGGTCCTTGGAGTAACTGGCAACAACCTCAAACCTGGGTAAGCCTGCACAACTTTCCGGTTGCTAGCCCGGCATAGGCATTTCGCGAATGCCAGAACCTCTCAAATGGCGCTGCCGCAGCGCAGCACCCGGCCACGGACCAGCACATTGCGCTGTTCGTCGTAGAGCCAGGCCTGCGCCTTCATCAACTGCTGCCGCGCCTCGATGCGGTAGCGCCGGCCGGCGACGAAGTCGTCGTGACGCAGACGGATCTCGCAGATCATCGGCTGCGGTTCGCTCAGCGAGCCGCTCCCCAGACCACCGCGCTGCACCTCGAAGCGAAAGCGCACCTGCAGTTCGTGCGCCCCCGGCGACAACTGAAAGTAACGGCCATCCGGCCAGCGGCGGCCGTCCAGACGATCGGCCATGAGCAGGGTATCGGCCGTCGAATAGAGTTCCACCCAGGCCTGCTGCGGGTCGGGCTCAGGCAACGGCGAAGCACAGGCACTGAGCAGCAGCAAAGAGAATACAAAAGGCAGAACGCGCATGAATATCTCCGGGCTGGTGGGACTGCAACCAGCCTACACCGGAAAACCGCCACTGCCGAGCGCCCCTGATTCGCTTCAGGACTGGAGCCTCAGGCCATGATCAGCTAGCGTGAGGCCATGCGAATACTTCACTCAGGCGCCATCATGCGTCTCGTGGCCGCGGCCGTACTTGGCATCCTGCTGACCGGTTGCTCGACCCTCGACTATTACTCCCAGCTCGCTGCCGGCCAATGGCAATTAATGCAGGCACGTCAGCCAGTGCAGCGCCTGCTCGACGATCCCTCCTCCGACCCGCAACTGAGCCGACGCCTGCGCCTGGCACAGCAGGCGCGGGACTTCGCCAGCGACAACCTTTATCTGCCGGACAATCGCAGCTACCGACTATATGCGGATATCGGCCGGCCCTTTGTGGTGTGGAACCTGTTCGCCACCGAAGAGTTCGACCTGGAGCCGAAGCTGCACTGTTTCCCCATCGCCGGCTGTGTTGCCTATCGCGGCTACTACCGTGAAGCTCGCGCCCGCGGCGGCTCCGCCCTGTTGCGCGAGCAGGGCCTGGACACTTACATCGGCGGCGTGGAGGCATACTCCACCCTCGGCTGGTTCGACGATCCGCTGCTCAACACCATGCTGCGCTGGAACGACCAGCGCCTGGTCGCAGTGATCTTTCACGAATTGGCACACCAGCAGTACTACCTGCCGGGAGACACCGCGTTCAACGAATCCTTTGCCACCTTTGTCGAGCGCGAGGGCCTGCGCCAGTGGCATGCAGCACGCGGCGAAGAGCCGCCAGCAGCCGATGATCGGCAGCGTCAACAGTTCATCGAACTGGTACTGGCCAGCCGTGAGCGCCTGCGCCAGCTCTACGCCGGCACACTCTCTGCAGACGCCATGCGCGCGGCCAAGCAGGCCGAGTTCGACCGTCTGCGCCGTGAATACCATGCCCTGCGCCAGCGCGAATGGGCCGGCAACGGCCGCTACGACGCCTGGATCGAGAGCCCGCTGAACAACGCCAAGCTGCTGCCCTTTGGCCTCTATGATCAATGGGTACCGGCTTTCGCCGCGCTGTTCGTCCGCCATGGAAGTGACTGGCCAGCCTTCTACGCTGCCGTGGCGACGCTCGGTTCGCTGCCTCCGGCGCAGCGTCAGGACGAACTGCAACGCTTGTTGAAGGAAGGTTAGAACTGTCGGGCAAAATGCCAGTCCAACCAATCAGGTTTCGCCCAACACCGGAGGTACAAGCGATGCAACCTGTCATTCCCGCCCTGGCCCTGATGCTGTTCGCCGGCAGCGCCCTTGCCGCCCCCAAACCCTGCGAGGAACTCAAGGAAGAAATCGAGGTTAAAATCCAGGCCAACAACGTGGCCAGCTACACGCTGGAAATCGTGCCCAACGACGAGGTTGAGGATCAGAGCATGGTCGTCGGCAGCTGCGACGGCGGCAGCAAGAAGATCATCTACCAGCGCAACGACTGAGCCGGCCTTCTGGCACCGGACAGGAGGGCTCGGCGCAGCGCCTCCAGTGTCTCGAAGTGATAGTCCGGCGACTCACCGAGCAGCTCTTCGCGACTGCCGAATCCGTAGCCTACCGCCACCGACTGCAGACCATTGCTGCGCGCGCCGATCAGATCGTGTTTGCGGTCACCGATCATCAGCGCCGAGCCGGGCTGCAGTCTTTCCTCGCGCAACAGGTGAGCAATCAGCTCCACCTTGTTGGTGCGGGTGCCGTCCAGCTCGCTGCCGTAGATGCGCTGGAAATGCCGGTGAAAGCCGAAATGACGGGCAATTTCCTCGGCGAACACCGTCGGCTTGCTGGTGGCGATGTACAGCGTACGGCCCTGCGCCCGCAGCCCCTCAAGTAAAGCCTCGATACCCTCGAACGGTTGGTTCTCGTACAACCCGGTGACGCGAAATCGCTCGCGGTAATGATTCACCGCCTGCCAGGCAGTATCCTCATCCAGCCCGTAGGTGGCCATAAAGCACTGCAGCAGCGGCGGACCGATAAAGTGTTCCAGCGCGCCCAGATCCGGCTCGTCGATCCCGAGTTTCGCCAGGGCGTACTGCACGGACCGGGTTATACCCTCGCGCGGGTCGGTCAGCGTGCCGTCAAGATCAAAGAGGATGATGGAATGGTGCATGACTGGCGCCTGCTCGGTAACGGAACGGCCCGGAGCATACCTGCCTTTTACGCTTGCTTCATCGACCGAAATGGCGAATTCTGGATAAAAAAAGGGATGGCCATGGCCATCCCTGAGTGGTGAGGTGGTGAGACCTCTCTATGAAAAAGGGGGTGATTCAGCTCCGCGTACGGCTGGCCGGACGAACCGAACCAAGGTAAACGCCGGCAGCATCGGGCCACATCCGGCGTGGCGGATGCAGGGCAATAAACAGCGGCTTAACGTAAGGACGAGCGGACGGCTTGGACTTCATCATCGCTTGTGCTCCACTCACTGCTTCAGGGGAACCAGACGCGGTGCAATCATGTTTTCCGGGCGCAGGATGTCGGCCAGCGTGGCCTCGTCCAACAGCCCTTCCTCACGCACCAGTTCCAGTACGCCACGACCGCTTTCCAGCGCCACCTTGGCAATGCGCGTGGAGTTCTCGTAGCCGATGTAAGGGTTGAGTGCGGTGACCAGGCCGATGGAGTTCTCCATCAGCTCGCGGCAACGCTGCTCGTTGGCGGTGATGCCGTCGATGCACAGCTCGCGCAGCATGTCCATGGCACGGGTCAGCAGGCGGATCGAATCGAAGATCTTGTAGGCGATCAGCGGTTCCATCACGTTCAGTTGCAGCTGGCCGCCCTCGGCTGCCAGAGTCAGCGCCAGATCGTTGCCGATCACCTCGAAGGCGACCTGATTGACTGCTTCCGGGATCACCGGGTTGACCTTGCCCGGCATGATCGAGCTGCCGGGCTGGCGCGGCGGCAGGTTGATCTCGTTGATACCGGTACGCGGGCCGCTGGAGAGCAGACGCAGGTCGTTGCAGATCTTCGACAACTTGACCGCAGTGCGCTTGAGCATGCCGGAGAATAGTACGAAGGCGCCCATGTCGCTGGTGGCCTCGATCAGGTCGGCTGCCGGACGTACCGGATGACCGCTGATCACCGCCAGACGCTTGACCGCCAGAGCCTGGTACTTGGGATCGGCGTTGATCCCGGTACCGATGGCGGTACCGCCAAGGTTGACCTCGGTCAGCAGCGTCGGCGCCAGCATCTTCAGGTGCTGCAGATCTTCGCCGAGCGTAGTGGCAAAGGCGTGGAATTCCTGGCCGAGAGTCATCGGCACCGCATCCTGCAGCTGGGTGCGGCCCATCTTCAGTACGTGGTCGAACTCCAGGCCTTTGGCCGCCAGCGACTGGATCAGCTTCTCCAGGGAGTTGAGCAGGCTGTCGTGACCGAGCAGCAGGCCGAGACGGATGGCAGTCGGGTAGGCGTCGTTGGTCGACTGCGCCATGTTCACATCGTTGTTCGGGTGCAGGTACTGGTACTCGCCCTTCTCGTGGCCCATGGCCTCCAGAGCAATGTTCGCGATGACTTCGTTCGCGTTCATGTTGGTCGAGGTACCGGCACCACCCTGGATCATGTCCACCACGAACTGGTCGTGGAACTCACCCTGGATGATGCGGGCGCAGGCCGTGCTGATCGCCGTGTGCTTGGCGGCGGACAAATGGCCCAGCTCGCGGTTGGCGTCGGCCGAGGCCTGCTTGACCATCGCCAGTCCGATGACCAGTTTCGGGTAGTGCGCCAGCGGTACACCGGACAGACGGAAGTTCTGTACGGCACGCAGGGTCTGAATACCGTAGTAGGCATCGGCGGGGACTTCCAGAGTGCCAAGGAGGTCTTTTTCGATGCGGGTGGATGCAGCAGCGGACATGATAGACATGACTCTCGGGGTATACGGCAGGTGCCGCGATGCCGCGTAGATTAGGTGCTCAGCCCAATGAAAGGCCAATGCCGTTGGTTGCTACCCTATGCACAATCGGCATAATGTCCGGGTGACTTTCCTGAGTGATCGGGCGTACCGCGATGACAACCGATCAGCTCTTCGTCGATTTCGGAGCCCTCGATGAATCTGGAAACCAAATGGCTGGAGGACTTCATCGCTCTGGCCCAGACCCGCAGTTTTTCCCAGGCGGCGGAAAAACGCTTCGTCACTCAACCTGCCTTCAGCCGGCGCATCCGCAGCCTGGAAAGCGTGCTGGGCCTGACTCTGGTGGATCGCACCTGCACGCCCATCGACCTGACCGAATCCGGGCGGCTGTTTCTGGTCACCGCACGCAACATGGTCGAACAGCTCGCCGAGACCGTGCGCCACCTGCACCATCTCGAAGGCCAGCAGGGCGAAGTGCTGCAAATTGCTGCGGCACACTCGCTAACCCTGGCCTTCTTCCCCCAGTGGATCGCTGCACTGCGGCGCGACGGCCTGCCGCTGACCACCCGTCTGGTGGCAGCCAACGTCGGCGAGGCGGTGCACCTGCTACGTGAGGGTGCCTGCGACCTGATCCTTGCCTACTACGATCCGGATGCCGCGCTGCAGATGGATCCGCAGGTATTTCCCTCGCTGCACCTTGGTACTACGGCGATGCTGCCGGTGTGCGCCACCGATGCCGATGGCGCTCCATTGTTCGATCTCGACAGCGAACAGAGCATTCCGCTGCTGGCCTACAGCTCCAGTGCCTTCCTCGGCCGCACCCTGAAGCTGCTGCTGCGCCAGCGGGTACTGCGTTCGACAACCGTGTATGAAACCGCCATGGCCGACAGTCTCAAGAGCATGGCCCTGCAGGGGCTGGGGGTGGCCTGGGTGCCGCGTCTTTCGGTCAACGCAGAACTGGCGCGTGGCGAACTGGCGATCTGCGGCGGCGAACACTGGCACATCCCGCTGGAAATCCGCCTGTATCGCTGCGCACTGGTGCGCAAGGCGGCGGTTCGCCTGCTCTGGCGCAAGTTGGAAAGCGGCGAGGTGGGCCAATGAAAAACGCGCCCGCAGGCGCGTTTTTCCAGCACGTCCGGATTACTTGCCGGACTTGATGGTATTCCACACACGGGTGCGCACACGCTCAATCTTTTGCGGCAGCGGCTTGAGCACATAGAGGCTTTTCTGCGCTTCGGCATCGGGCGTCAGATCCTTGTTGCCGGCAATCTCCTGCGATACCAGCGGCAAGGCGCTCAGGTTGAAGTTCGGGTAGCCCAAGAAGTCGGTGATCGGAGCGATCACTTCAGGCTTGAGCAGGTTGTCCAGGAAAGCATGAGCCTCGTCGACGTTCTTGGCATCCTTGGGAATGGCGAAGGAGTCGAACCACAGCGGCGCACCTTGCTTGGGCAAGCGCCAGTCGACCACCACGCCGTTGCCGGCTTCCTTGGCACGGTTGGCAAACTGGAAGAAGCTGCCCGAGTAACCCACGGCCACGCAGATGTCGCCGTTGGCAATATCGGTCATGTACTTGGCCGAATGGAAGTAGAGCATGTACGGGCGGATGCTGAGCATCAGCTCGGCAGCCTTGTCGTAGTCCTCGGCCCTGGTGCTGTTGGGATCCAGATCCAGGTAGTGCAGGGCGATGGGCAGAATGTCGGTGGGCGAGTCAAGCATGGCTACACCGCATTTGGCGAGCTTGGCCATGTTCTCGGGTTTGAACACCAGGTCCCAGCTGTCCACCGGCGCATCTTCACCCAACGCTGCCTTGACCTTGTCCGGGTTAAAACCGATCAGCACGGTGCCGTACATGTACGGTACGGCGTACTGGTTGCCCGGGTCGTTGGTGCCCACCAGCTCCAGCAGCGCCGGATCCAGATGCTTCCAGTTCGGCAGCTTGCTCTTGTCCAGCGGCAGGTAAACGCCGGCGCCGATCTGATGTTCCAGGAAGGTGTTGCTTGGCACCACCAGATCGTATCCAGAATTGCCGGCCAGCAGCTTGGCTTCCAGTGCCTCGTTGCTCTCGTAGGTGTCCCATTTCAGCTTGATGCCGGTTTGCCTGGCAAAGTCCTTGGGCACCGACGGCAACATGTAGTCGGCCCAGTTATAGACATTCAGCTCCTTGGCCTGCACCGCACCGCTAAGCAGGGTGGCGCCGCACAGGGCGGCACCGAGCATCCGTTTGATGGCTTTCATCGTTTCTCACCCCTGATGTGTCGTTGGTCTTGTTTTGAGCCAGCCGCCCATGGCCGGATGGGCGCCCTCAGGCGCCCTCGAATCCTTCCAGCACGTTGACCGCGTTGACCCCGATCGCCTCAACCGCATAGCCGCCCTCCATGACGAACAGGGTCGGCAAGCCCAGCGCGGCAATACGTCGCCCCATGGCCAGGTAGTCCGGACTGTCGAGCTTGAACTGCGAAATGGGGTCGGCCATGTAGGTGTCGACGCCCAGCGACACCACCAGAACTTCGGCACCGTACTCGGCAATGCGCTGACAGGCCTGTTCCAGCGCCTCTCCCCAGACATCCCAGGCGCTACCCATCGGCAATGGGTAGTTGAAGTTGCAACCCTCGCCTTCACCCTCGCCGGTCTCATCGGCATAACCGAGAAAAAACGGGAACTCCTCCGCCGGGTCGCCGTGGATCGAAGTGAACAGCACGTCGCTACGCCGGTAGAAAATGTCCTGGGTGCCGTTACCGTGGTGGTAGTCGACATCAAGGATGGCCACCTTCTTCGCACCCTGGTCAAGGAAGGCCTGGGCAGCGATGGCGGCGTTGTTCAAATAGCAGTAGCCCCCCATCAGATCGCCAGCGGCGTGGTGGCCTGGCGGGCGGCACAGGGCGAAGGCGCTATGGGCTCCGGCGACGATCTCGGCCTGGGCACTGAGCGCAACCTGGGCCGAGCTGTAGGCAGCCTGCCAGGTACCGGCCGTAATCGGCGCACCACCATCGAAGCTGTAGTAGCCGAGCTGACCGTGCAGATCGGTCGGCACCACCGCCCTCAGGGTACGGGCCGGCCAGGTGAAGGGCAGCAGGTCGCCCTTGCCACCCTGTGCCTGCCAGCGATCCCAGGCACCCTGGAAGAAGTCCAGATAGGCCGCACTGTGGATGCGCTCGATGGGCGCGCGACCAAAGTCACGCGGGGCGCGTACCTCTCCAAGCTGGCGATCTTTGACCCGCTGGAGAATATGGTCGGCTCGCTGCGGTTTCTCGAAGCAGGGCATCAGTTGCCCGTCGATTAACTCGCATTTGCCGTGGTGCAGATGATGGTCGTCACTGTAATAGGTGAGCATGCAGAACGCTCCAGGCTTGTTGTTGTGCCTGGATTGTTGGCCTGCCCCGGCGTCCGGGAGAACGCTGACAGCGGCCAAAAGGGGATCGAAATGGCCAACCTTGCTATCCAGATCAGCATCCGGACACGGTTGTACCAGGCATGCAAAGCCGTGCGCGAAAACGAGTGCCATCAGGGGCATTGTTGAGTATTTGCGGGAAACACCGGTCGCCAGTGCGCCGGCCAACTGTTCAGGGCGCGCGGAAACGGCTCGGTGGAACGCCGCTCCAGCGCTGGAAAGCATGGCGGAAACTGGCCGTCTCGCTGAAGCCGAGCACCTCGGCAATGCGATACACCGGCCACTGTTGCTCGCCGAGCAGCGCCTTGGCCCGCTCGAAACGCAACTCGTCGAGCAGACTCTGGTAGCTGGTACCCAGCTCCTGCAGGCGCCGCCGCAAAGTACGCGAGGAGCAGTGCAGCTGCTGGGCTAGGTTATCCAGTCCCGGCGGCTCGGCCAGTTGTGCCGCCAGCAACTGGCGCACCCGCTGCAACCAGGCCTGGCGACTGCTGAACTCGGCATTCTGCCGGCGACAGCGCTCCAGCACCTCGCCATGGGTGACCGGATCGGCCAGCGGCAGGCGCCGCTCCAGCAGCTCGGCGGGGAAGGAAAAGGCATTGCGACCGGCATCGAAGCGCAGCGGACAGGGAAAGCTATCGGTATAGCGCCCCACATAGCGTGGCCGGGCATAGGTGAATTCGGCAGACGACAGCGGCAACGGCTGTTGCAGCAGTTCATCGCCGATCAGCTTCAACGAGGCCAAGCACATCTCCACGTTGAACACCTCCAGCGCGGCGGAGTCACGGTAGCCGCTGGCACAGATCCAGGCCTGCTCGCCCTCGACCTGCATCTCCAGCCGGAAATAGGTGCCCAGCAACGCCGGGTACTGCAGCAACAGGTGCCAGGCGTCACCAAAAGTGGCAGCCGACAGTGCGGCGTAACCTAGCAGGCCATAAGAGGAAACATGCAGACTGCGACCCAGCTCAAGCCCCAGATCGGCGCGCAGGGCCAGGGCATTGGCGCATACCTGCAGTTCCTGCGCCCTGGTGATGCGCGCATCCGGATTATCCAGGTCAGCTGCACCAATACCACTCCCGGCCAGCAGTCGAGAGCGCTGCTCTGGCTGGTCGGCGAAACGCTGCAGAATCAGCGAAACCACATGCAGGGTGGTAAGCGGGGCATACAGCATGATGCATTCCGTGTGCACAGATGAGTAAATCAGTAGCAAGAAACGCGCCGCCCAGCCTTGCACCAGCCGCAGCCATCCGGCAGATTGCCTGGCCACTGGCATTTAGCCGCCGCAACGAACAGGACAAATGGTCGTCGCTGATACGCGCCAGCAACGGCTTTACGTTATACTGCGCGGCCTTCGGCCGATTTCACGCGGCCAACCAATCATGACAAGCCACGCAGGTTCGCCCGCGTGGCTTGTTGGTTTTTGATGCGCCGCGAGGCGCCCGAGAGAAGAGGCACGACGATGAGCGCACTGGTTGGCGTGATCATGGGCTCCAAGTCCGATTGGTCCACTCTTAGCCACACCGCCGAGATGCTGGACAAGCTGGGCATTCCCCACGAGGTCAAGGTGGTTTCCGCCCACCGCACCCCGGATCTGCTGTTCCAGTACGCCGAAGAGGCCGAGGCCCGTGGCATTCAGGTGATCATCGCCGGAGCTGGCGGTGCCGCGCACCTGCCCGGTATGTGCGCGGCCAAGACCCACCTGCCGGTGCTCGGCGTTCCGGTGCAGTCGTCCATGCTCTCGGGCGTTGACTCGCTGCTATCGATCGTGCAGATGCCGGCCGGCGTCCCGGTTGCCACCCTGGCCATCGGCAAGGCCGGCGCAGTCAACGCAGCGCTGCTGGCGGCCAGCATCCTTGGTCACCAGCATCCGCAGTACCACGAGGCGCTGAAGCAGTTCCGCCAGGAACAGACCGACAACGTGCTGAACAACCCGGATCCGCGCGAGGCCTGATGCAATGAAGATCGGTGTGATCGGTGGCGGCCAACTGGGCCGCATGATGGCGCTGGCGGGCACCCCGCTGGGCATGGACTTCGTATTCCTCGATCCGGCACCGGATGCCTGTGCCCGGGCGCTCGGTGAGCACATCCGAGCCGACTACGGCGATCAGGAGCACCTGCGTCAGCTGGCTGACGAGGTCGACCTGGTCACCTTCGAATTCGAGAGCGTACCGGCCGAAACCGTGGCCTTCCTCTCACAGTTCGTACCGGTCTACCCGAGTGCGGAAGCCCTGCGTATCGCCCGTGACCGCTGGTTCGAGAAATCCATGTTCCGCGAGCTGGGCATTCCCACTCCGGAGTTCGCCGACATCCAGTCGCAGGCCGATCTCGACGCTGCGGTGGCCGCCATCGGCCTGCCGGCAGTGCTCAAGACCCGCACCCTGGGCTATGACGGCAAGGGCCAGAAAGTGTTGCGCAAGAGCGAAGACGTCGCTGGCGCCTTTGCCGAGCTGGGCAGCGTGCCATGCATTCTGGAAGGCTTCGTGCCCTTTACCGGAGAAGTATCGCTGATCGCCGTCCGTGGCCGGGACGGTGAAACGCGCTTCTACCCGCTAGTGCACAACACCCATGACAGCGGCATTCTTGCCCTGTCCGTCGCCAGCACCGCACACCCACTGCAGGCACTGGCCGAAGACTACGTCGGCCGCGTACTGGACAGGCTCGACTACGTCGGTGTGCTGGCGTTCGAGTTCTTCGAGGTGGATGGCGGCCTCAAGGCCAACGAGATCGCGCCGCGCGTGCACAACTCCGGGCACTGGACCATCGAAGGCGCCGAGTGCAGCCAGTTCGAGAACCATCTGCGGGCCGTCGCGGGTCTGCCACTGGGTTCTACCGCCAAGGTGGGTGAGAGCGCCATGCTCAACTTCATCGGCGAAGTGCCACCCACGGAACAGGTACTGCGCATCGCCGACTGCCACCTGCACCACTACGGCAAGGCCTTCAAGAGCGGTCGCAAGGTCGGTCATGCCACCCTGCGCAGTGCCGACCGGAAGACTCTGGAAGCCGGCATCGAAAAGGTTCAGGCACTGATCGGCAAGTAACTGGTGCAGCGTTCGGAGTCTCAGTCGCACATGGCTCCGAACGCTCTACTGAGCGCCATTTGCACGACAACGGCGAACTGATAGCCCTTTGTATCTGTCTCACAAAATGTCTGCCGCTTCCGCGGCAATTACTGAAGGAGAGACGCCAATGGGTATCATCGGCACCATTATCATCGGCCTGATCGTCGGACTGGTTGCACGCTTTCTCAAACCCGGTGACGACAGCATGGGCTGGATCATGACCATCCTGCTCGGCATTGGTGGCTCGCTTGCCGCTACTTACGGCGGACAGGCGCTGGGCATCTACCAGGCTGGCCAGGCGGCCGGTTTCATTGGCGCAGTAATTGGCGCAATCATCCTGCTGGTCATCTACGGCGCCATCAGAAAAGATTAATCCTTCAGCCCTGCGAGCCGGCCTTGCGGCCGGACTCGCTTCCAATCGCCACGAGACCACTTGCCTCATGCGCCACCTGCTGTTCGCTTTGCTGCTGCTTGCCGGCCTGGCCCGCGCAGAACTGCCGGAAACCGACTGGCTCGACCTGATGCCCCCCGAGGATCGCCAGGCCCTGGAGGAAATGCCGGACATCAGCCACGACAGCCCGGAAGGCAACAGCCTGTTTTACGGCACCAACGGTCTGCGCCAGCAGAATCCGGATCTGCCGGCGGTGATGTACTCCAGCAAGACCGTCCCCGAGCTGGACGGCAAGGCAGTTCGTCTCGGCGGCTATCCGGTTCCACTGGAAAGCGATGCTCAGGGCAACAGCACGCTGTTCTTCCTGGTGCCTTATCCGGGCGCCTGTATCCATGTGCCACCGCCGCCACCCAACCAGTTGGTACTGGTGCACTACCCCAGCGGCCTGCGACTGGACGACATCTATGCGCCGCTGTGGGTCAGCGGCAAACTCCGGGTGGAAAGCGTGAGCAACGAACTGGCCGACGCAGCCTATGCCATGGATGCCCGCGAAGTTCGTGCGGTAACCGACGAAGACCTGGACTGAACCGCCAGCACGGACTCAGCGCTGGCAGCTGCGCGCCTGCCAGGGCACCGCGCTAAGCACCAGCAGACCAAGCAGGCCGGCACCGACAAACAACCCCTGATAACCCAGCAGTTCGGCCAACCAGCCGCTGGCAGAGCCGACCACACCGGCCAGCAGTACCTGGATGCTGGCCTGCAGGGTAAAGTCGCCACCTTCGTGGGCCGGCCGGCACATGCGCATCATGGCGGCGAAAAGCACCACGGTGGACAAACCGTCAGCCAGTTGCTCGAACAGCGTCAGAACATACACCGCTGCAGCATCAATGCCGGGCCCGGCCAACAGCGCCAGAGTGGCAATGCCCATTGCCTGCAAGATCCCGGAAAGGATCAGTGCACGCTGCACGCCAACACGGGCATAGAGCAGTCCCCCCAGCAGAGCACCGCCGATACCGACCAGACTGCCGGCCAGTGTCAGCAGCCCCAACTGGCTACTGCTCCAGCCCTGATCCACCAGCATCGGACGGATCATCGGCGAGCCCAGTGCATCACCCAGTTTGAAGGTCAGCAGCACCACCAGCCAGGCCCAAATGCCAGGCTGCGCCAACAGACCGCGATAGTGTGTCAGTAGCAGTCGCGGGCCGCGCCCGGCTTGCGCCGGCACCTCATGGCGCGGCAGCAGGCGCTGCTCGGGAAAGCACCAGATCGGCACGCTCATCAGCAGGATCAGCCCGGCCAGCAGACCCAGCGACAGGTTCCAGCCCAGCGGATCCATGACCAGTAGCAAACCACTGCCGCTGACAATCATGCCCAGCTTGTAGCCGCCTACCTGCAGACTGTTACCCAGGCCACGCCAGCGCTCCGGCAGCAGGCGTACGGCCAGGCCGTCGGTGGCGATGTCCTGAGTGGCAGCCAGCAGGTTGATCAGCAACAGCAGACCCAGCAGGCCCCAGAATCCGTGATCAAACAACGTCTGCGGCGCCTGTGTGGCCAGCAACGCCACACAGAGAATCACGCTGCCCTGTAGTGGCAGGATCCAGCCGCGGTGGTGTCCCAGACGCGGTGAGGCCAGCCGATCCACCCAAGGCGCCCACAGCGCCTTCAGCAGCCAGGGCAGTGCCAGCAGCTTGAGCAGACCAATCAGCGCCAGATCCACACCCTGCTGGCGCAGCAGCACCGGCAGCGAGTGGGCGATCAATCCGGACGGCAGTCCCTGGGCACAGTAAAGCGAGGCCAGCAGTACCAGCGTGGCGCTGGCGGGACGGGAAACGATCGGCGACATGGAGGCGGCCCGGGAAAAAACGCAAGCCTAGTGGTTTGCCACCGCTGCCGGCAACGTGGCAGCGGTTACTGCACCGACTCGATCAAAGGCTGCCAAGACACTCGGCAAGGCCACTGGCAAGATTCTCCAGCAAGCGCTCGTAGCCCGTGGCCGTCAGGGACAGATCGCCGCCCAGTGCATCCAGTTCGGCGAGTCTGACCGGCAGTCCGGCGGTCAGGGTTTCGGCCAGTCGCGGACGCAGCGGCGGTTCGCTGAACACGCAACTCGGCCCGGCCTGCTGCAACTGTTCGCGCATGGCGGCCACATGCCGGGCACCGGGCTGTACTTCCGTCAGCACGCTGAAAACACCGGCATGGCGCAGGCCATAGGCCTGCTCGAAATAGTCGTAGGCCTCATGAAAGACGAAATAGGGGCGTTGTGGAAGTGTTGCCAGACGCTGACGGATGCGCTCATCGAGGGCATTCAGGCGCATCTCGAAAGCCTTCAGATTGGCGGCATAGCGCCCGGCATTGGCGGTATCCAGCGTGGCCAGATCCGCAGCCATACGCGTTGCAATAACCCGGGCGTTGGCCGGCAGCAGCCAGAGGTGGGCATCCAGACTGCCCGGGCGATGATCGTGATCGTGATCGTGATCGTGATCGCCATGATGCTGCGCATCGTCGCCGAAATGTCGCAGGTGCATGTCCGGCAGATCCTGCACGGCTACCTGGGGCTTGTCACGGCTTTCCAGTACTCGCGGCAGGAAGGCTTCCATGTCCGGGCCGATCCAGTACAGCAGATCGGCCTCGCGCAGACGGCGCACGTCCGACGGGCGCAGGGCATAGTGGTGTGGCGAGGCACCGGCCGGCAGCAATACTTCTGGCTGGCCAACGCCGTCCTGCACCGCCGCAGCGATCAGTTGCAGCGGCTTGATGCTGGTCAGAACACGTACCTCGGCCTGGGCAAGCGGTACAAGGCTGAACAGGCTTAGAGATAGGAAGAGCAGGCGAGAGAAACACCACTGCATGAAGGCGGATCATTCAGAAAACAAAGGGGCTACACAATAACATTTCCTTCAAGAGACATCACAGGTCCCCATCGGATCGAACGCAAAATAAACTTATAACCATATATATGTAATTTTTTATTCTTTTTTGTTTTTTCATCACTTGTAGCAGGGTGCCTCGGAGCTTTTTGAGGCAAGGGTATGGAAAATCAAGCACGCCGATTGGTCACCCAATGGTTCGTGCAAAACCAACGCTGACTGCACGCACGTCTTTATAGACGCCTGGGATGCACACACAGTGCCGAGGACCTGGTGGCAGAAACGTTCCTGCGCGTACTCAGCCTACCGGATCCTGCCCAGATTCGTGAGCCGCGAGCCTTACTGACCACCATAGCGCAACGTCTGATGCAGGAAGGCTGGCGACGTCGCGATCTGGAGCGCAGCTACCTGCAGATGCTCATGGCTTGCCTGGCCAGGGCAAGACTGCGTTTATCCACAGCCAGATTGGCAGGCTGACCTATATGCAGATCGCAGAGAGGCTGAGCATTTCACTCAGCCGCGTGCAGCAATACATGACCGAAGCCTTCAAGCTCTGCTACGGAGCACTTCAAGAGTGAACGAGCTAGCACTGAAGGACGTGGTCGACGAGGCCGCCTACTGGATGATGCGCCTGCAGTCGGGTGATATCAGCGAGGATGAGCGTCAGAAGTTTATCGCCTGGCACAGCAGCCATCCCACACACCCCCACGTATTCCAGCGTCTGAACGACAATCTCGGTTTGGTGCTCCGCGAGCCCCTCCTGCGGCTCTCGGACGAGCAGGTGCTACGCACCCTCAACGCACCGTCGAGCCGACGCAATTTCCTGCGCGGCAGTCTCGCCGGAGTCGGCGCCGTTGGTCTCGGCCTGCTCGGGCTACACCTCAATCGCACCGGCCTGGCACTACCTGGCGATCTCTATACCGCCACGGCCGAGCGCACCACCTACAACCTGGCGGACGGTAGTACGCTGAGCCTGGATGCACGAACCCGAGTAACGCCCAACTTCGGCTCACAGCATCGAGGCCTGCTCTTTCATCATGGTGGCGCGTTGCTCAATGCTCCGGTCACAACGCCCCCCTTCATACTCGACAGCCCCGTAGGTCGCATGAGCAGCCTGGGAGGCCGCTTCATTCTGCGCAGCCGTGCTGCCGGGCAGTTACAGCTTACGGTACTCAATGCCGAGGTACGCCTGGCCAACAATCAACAACTGCTGCCCGGTAGCAACGTGTATCTAGACCGTACCGGCGTTGTCGAACAAAGCCTGCTGCGCGGCAACGAAAGCGCCCGGATCGATGGCCTGCTGGAGGTGGAAACCGCCCGCTTGGCGAGGTTGTCGATGCCTTACGCGCCTATCGTAATGGCGTATTGCGGTTATCCTCAGCCGCCGCGAATCTGCGTACCAGCGGCTTATACCCTCTTGATGACAGTGACCGCGCCCTGCACTTGCTGGCACAGACACTACCGATCCGCATCAATCGCTTTGGCGAACTGTGGGTCAGTATCGAGCTGGCGTGAAACCTAAATTCATAAGCTCATGACCAATCGTTCCAAGAATGTTCTGTAGGTTTCTCCGCGTCATCGCTCATTGCAGAAAACCAAAGATGAGTTTCTGCCATGCACACTCCAATCCATACCCTGTTCAAACCCTCCTACTTAGCTCTGGCACTGTTGATAGGCGTCAGCGCAACACAAACCAGCCAGGGCACAAGACGCGGCGACCCAGCAGGTACGCAGCTTTCAGGTCCCGGCGGGCCCACTTGACCAGGTATTGCTGGGTATCTCCCGGCAGAGCGGTCAACTGATCTCCTTAGACCCGCGCTGGTCGAAAGGAGACAGACAGATGCCGTCAATGGCCAACTCAGCGTCGATCAAACTATTGCACAAGCGCTACATGGAAGCGGCCTGGGCTTCTCCAGGGATGCCGATGCGATAATCATCATTCCAGGTGCCACAGCCAGCCTGTGGCGACCTCCGTCACGCCAGCCACACCGATCCAGCCGGCAGTAGTGCCGCGTTTGGACAGCGTGATCGTCACCGCCACACGCTCACAGGAGCGCACCGCCAGCGCCTCGCTGTCACCTATCGATATCATCAGTGGCGATAGCCTGCGCAATACCGGTTCGGAAGAACTTGGTGCGGTACTGGCACGTCTGGTGCCATCAATCAACTTCCCGCGGGCCAGTCTGGTGGACGGCGCAGTTGCGTGGCCTATCGCCCGATCAGGTTTTGGTGTTGGTCAACGGCAAACGTCGCCATTCCGGTGGCAGCTGTGGAACGTATCGAAGTGCTGCGTGACGGAGCTTCGGCACGCTACGGCTCGGACGCCATTGCCGGGGTGATCAACATGATCCTCAAGCAGGATGCCGAGGGCGGCTCAGTCAGCGGCAAGTTCGGCCAGTACAAGGATGGCGACGGTATCCAACGCCAGCTCAGCGCCAACAGCGGCTTCAAGATTGGCGACAATGGCTGGCTGAACCTGACCCTTGAAGGTGGAAACAACGATTACACCAACCGCGCAGGTGAGGATCTGCGGCCAGGCAGCATCGGCTCTACCACCTATGGACAGCAGGTGTTCCGCCAGGGTGAACCGGCGACCAAGGAAGGCAAACTGTTCCTCAATGGCGAGTACGCTCTGCAGAACGGCTCGGAACTCTATGCCTTCGGCGGCTACAGCCGGCGCAAAGGCGAAACGGCTGCGTTCTACCGCGCCAGCAACAATATCCCGACCCTGTATCCGAACGGTTACCTGCCATTGATCCGCGGTGAACTGCAGGACAGCTCGCTGACCACCGGCCTGCGCGGTGAACTGGCGGATAACTGGCGCTACGACCTGTCACTCAACTACGGGCGCAACGAATACGACCTCAGCACCCGAACCATCAACCCGGATCTGTACCGCGACACTGGAAGCACACCGTTTTCGTTCGACAATGGCACATTGAGCAACGAACAGAAGCAGATCAACCAGGCCAACGGTGTCAGCAACATCAGCTACACCACGGTCCGTTACTTCAACAATGCCGTGGACACCCGCACCACTGGCGTCGATCTGGTCGCCAACTACCGCCACAACTTCGCCAACGACCTGCGCTGAAACAGCACGCTCGGTTACAACTACAACCGTACCAAGGTCACGGACGTCAAAGACAACCCGGCAATCCTCGACAGCCTGGGACTGGACCTGCTGCGCGTGAATCGCCGTGAGCGGCTGGGCCTGCTTGGCGATACGCCCCCCGGCACAAACTCACCTTCAGCAACGACCTGAGCGCTGGCAACTGGACTCTGCGCAGTAACCTCGTGCGCTACGGCAAGTTCACCAGCTATCAGAACAATGCGGCCAACGACCAGACCTTCGACGCTACCTAGATTCTCGACCTGGCCGTAGGTTACGCACTCGGCAACTGGCTGTTCACCGTGGGCGACGACAACATCACCGACGAACGACCGGAGCGCCCACCCGCGCGAGACTCAGCAGCGAACAGATGCGCCAGTCGCTGGCTGCCGTACACCGCCAGCGTGGCGACCGACCATTCTGGCTGTTCGCTTACGGCTCATTGATCTGGCGTCCGGAATGTCCGTCACTGGAGGTACGCCGAGCACGTCTGTACGGCTACCACCGAGGTCTCTATCTGTGGTCGCACAACCACCGTGGAACCCCGGAAAAGCCCGGCCTGGTATTTGGTCTGGATAGTGGTGGCTCCTGCAACGGTTTCGCCTATCGCCTGGCAGAGGAAGGAC
Source organism: Pseudomonas sp. NCCP-436 (assembly GCF_019656335.1). Taxonomy (GTDB): domain Bacteria; phylum Pseudomonadota; class Gammaproteobacteria; order Pseudomonadales; family Pseudomonadaceae; genus Aquipseudomonas. Next base: position 39,620 of record NZ_BPLZ01000001.1, read on the forward strand.
TGGATTGCCACCTGGAGGCCCTCTGGCAGCGCGAGATGATCGACGCTGCCTACCAGCCGAAATGGCTAAATTGCCGACTCGAAGATGGCAGCCGCATCTGTGCTCTGACGTTCGTACTCAATCGTCAAGGGCCACACTTCGCCGGCAACCTCCCCGATCAGGTACTGCATCAGGTATTGAGCAGTGCTCGCGGCCATTTTGGCAGTACCCGTGAGTATGCCGAGCAGACCGCACGAGCCTTACGCCAACACGCCATGCCGGATCGACGTCTGGAGGCAACGCTTGCCCGCTGCGGTTGCAACATGGACACCATGGCATGAAGGAAAAGCATGTGCGCCAGGCACTACTGGCCAGCCTTATTCCCCCTACTGGGCGCCTGTAGCGACTCGCTCGGCACACCGGACAACATCCAGTTGATCACCTGGAACAACACCTTCGCCCCCGCACGTAGCAGTGATATCGTCCCAGCGTATCGCCCATCTCGGGCTGACACAAAACGGAAGCATCATCGAATCACTCCGCCCCGAAAAAATCAGCCATAACCATGCCGAAGTGCCCTACACACGCACTTTCCGCACCGCCAGCCAGATAATTGGCCACCACAGGGCGGATTGATTTGGCGCACGATAATCGATGCGTTATACAATAACGTTCTACGTTTCGAGGGCGCACCATGTACAAACCCGCCAGCGTCGTGCCGCCTCTGGCTGCACGCCCCCACGACCATTCCCGCTGCGTCAGTCATGCGCTGGCCGAAGCCGAAGCCATCTGTGCGCGTCAGGGTCTGCGTCTGACCGCTCTGCGCAGGCGCGTGCTGGAGTTGGTGTGGGCCAGTCACAAGCCGCTCGGCGCCTATGACATCCTCGGCGTGCTGAGCGATGAGGACGGTCGTCGCGCCGCACCGCCAACGGTCTACCGGGCGCTGGATTTCCTCCTGGAAAACGGCCTGGTACACCGCATCGCATCGCTCAACGCCTACGTCGGCTGCAGCCACCCGGAACATGCACATCAGGGCCAATTCCTGATCTGCCGGAGCTGCCACGCCGCCACCGAACTGGAGCAACCGGCCATCAGCCAGGCCATCGTCGAGGGTGCAGCCGGCGTTGGCTTCGCCGTAGAAGGCCAGACCGTGGAAGTCGTTGGCCTCTGTGCCGGCTGCAAGGACAAGGCATGAGCGATGCTTTGATCCATCTCGACGGCGTCGCTGTCAGCTTCAATGGCCAGCCGGTACTGGATGATGTCCGCCTCAGTGTCAGAACCGGCGAGATCGTCACCCTGATCGGCCCCAACGGTGCCGGCAAAACCACCCTGGTGCGCGTTGTTCTCGGCCTACTGCAACCGCAGCAGGGGACGGTGCGACGCCTTCCGCGCCTGCGCATTGGCTACATGCCGCAGAAGCTGCATGTCGACGCTACCCTGCCGCTGTCGGTGCTGCGCTTCCTGCGTCTGGTACCCGGGGTGGATCGCTCCCGCGCACAGGCCGCGCTGACCGAAGTAGGCGCCGTTCAGGTGCTCGATAGCCCGCTGCAGAGCATCTCCGGCGGCGAATTGCAGCGTGTACTGCTGGCCCGTGCGCTGCTGCGCGAACCGCAACTGCTGGTGCTCGACGAGCCGGTACAGGGTGTCGACGTGGCCGGCCAGGCTGAACTTTACCGACTGATTTCGCGGCTGCGCGAACGTTACGGCTGCGGCGTACTGATGGTTTCCCACGACCTGCATCTGGTAATGAGTGCCACCGACCAGGTGGTTTGCCTCAATCGCCACGTGTGTTGTTCCGGCCATCCTGAACAGGTCAGTGGCGACCCCGCCTTCATCGAACTGTTCGGTCAGGATGCCCGCAGCCTGGCAATCTACCACCACCATCACGACCATGATCACGACCTGAATGGCGGCGTGATCAAAGGTACCGGCCTGACCATCCACGGCCCGGTTCATGTCCACGGCCCAGGTTGCAAGCACTGATGCCCGATTTTCTTCTCAACGCCCTGTTTGCCGGCCTGGCGCTGGCAGTGGTGGCAGGTCCTCTCGGTTCCTTCGTGGTCTGGCGGCGCATGGCCTATTTCGGCGATACCCTGTCCCATGCCGCCCTGCTCGGCGTCGCCCTGGGCCTGCTGCTGGACATCAGCCCGACCCTCACCGTGACCATCGGCTGTGTACTGCTGGCGGTGCTGCTGGTCACTCTGCAACAGCGTCAGCCTCTGGCCTCCGACACCCTGCTGGGTATCCTCGCGCACAGCACTCTGTCACTGGGACTGGTGGCGCTGAGCTTCATGCAGGACGTGCGGATCGACCTGATGAGCTACCTGTTTGGTGACCTGCTCGCCGTCGGCACCAACGATCTGGCCTGGATCGCTGGTGGTAGCGCCCTAGTGCTGGCACTGCTGGCCTGGTTGTGGAGACCACTGCTGGCCATTACCGTGCATGAGGAACTGGCACGGGTCGAGGGGCTGCCGGTGGCGGCCATCCGCCTGGCACTGATGCTGCTGATCGCCATTGTCATTGCCGTGGCGATGAAGATTGTCGGCGTACTGCTGATCACCTCACTGCTGATCATCCCGGCTGCCGCTGCCCAGCGCCACGCCAGCACCCCGGAACAAATGGCCGGCGGCGCCAGCCTGATCGGTCTGCTGGCAGTTTGTGGCGGACTGGCATTGTCCTGGTATCAGGATACGCCGGCTGGCCCCTCCATCGTGGTCTGCGCCGCCCTGCTGTTCCTCACCAGCTTCGCCCTGCCACGACGCAACGCCTGAGAGCAAGGTACCGGCAGGGTGAAATAGATGACGCAAAGCGCTATGATTGCGCGTTTTTTGCACAATTCGAGACGCGTTGCCATGATTTCGTTTGCCCTACGCGGGCTTTCCCTGTCTCTGGTTCTGCTACTGGCTGGCTGCCAGAGCAACCCGACCGACGTGTTCGAACAGAGTCTGGCCGAGCAGCGTCTTGACGAGGCCCGTCAGCAATTTGCCGAACTGGAGCAGGCCGGCAAGGCTCCACGTCTGGAGCACTACCGCCGCCAGTTGGCCGAGGCCTATCTGCAACAGGGCCAACTGGCCCTGCAACGTGGCGATCTGGATCTGGCTGCACGGGCGCTGGGCCAGGCTCGCAGCCTCCTGCCGCAAGCCCCCGCGCTGGCCCGCGATCCGGCCGAAGCTCTGGACGCGGCCCGTGCTGCCGAGCAGCAACGACAACCTTCTGGGGAAGGCGAACACTCCGGGGGCTGCAGCCCTGCACAGACCTTATTAATTCAATAAAAGAATAAGAATAGTAAAATAAAGATTATCTAGACCTAAAAACTGCCGGTTACACTAGCGCACCTTGCGCCTACCCGGCGCCCGAGTCCGCTGGCCACCGCTGGCCTCTGAACATACCCAAAAGGTCGTTCGCGTGATCCACTTCCAATCCGTCCACAAGGCCTACCGCGTCGCGGGCCGAGACATCCCGGCGCTGCAGCCGACCACGCTGCAGATCGAAAGCGGCCAGGTGTTCGGCATCATCGGCCATTCAGGCGCCGGCAAGAGTACCCTGCTGCGCCTTATCAACCGCCTGGAGGAACCCTCCGGCGGACGTATCGAAATCGACGGCGTCGACGTGACTGCCCTCGATGCCAACGGCCTGCGCCGCTTCCGCCAGCAGGTCGGGATGATCTTCCAGCACTTCAACCTGCTGTCGTCGAAGACCGTGGCCGAGAACATCGCCATGCCTCTGCGCCTGGCCGACGAACTGAACCGCGCCGAGATCGACGCACGCGTCGCCGAACTGCTGGCCCGCGTCGGCCTGCAAGATCACGCCAACAAGTACCCGGCGCAGCTCTCCGGTGGACAGAAGCAGCGTGTCGGCATCGCCCGTGCCCTGAGTACCCGGCCGAAGATCCTGTTGTGCGACGAGGCTACCAGCGCCCTAGACCCGCAAACCACCACCGCCGTGCTGCAATTGCTGGCTGAAATCAACCGCGAACTGGGTCTGACCATCGTACTGATCACCCATGAAATGGACGTGATACGCCGTGTCTGCGATCGCGTGGCGGTGATGGATGCCGGCGTGATAGTCGAAGAAGGCCCGGTGGCCGAGTTGTTCCTGCACCCGCAGCATCCGACTACACGACGCTTCGTGCAGGAGTCCGAGCATGTCGACGAGAACGAACAGCGCGACGACTTCTCTCACGTACCGGGCCGCATCCTGCGTCTGACCTTCCAGGGCGAGGCCACCTACGCCCCGCTGCTGGGCACCGTGGCCCGTGAGACCGGGGTCGACTACAGCATTCTCGCCGGTCGTATCGACCGCATTAAGGACACCCCCTACGGCCAGCTCACCCTGGCCCTGACCGGTGGCGACATCGACGCCGCGCTGGCGCGCTTCGGCGCCGCCGACGTGCATCTGGAGGTACTGCGCTGATGCTCGAACAACTGCTGCCCAACGTCTTCTGGCCGGAAATCTGGCAGGCCAGTCTCGATACCCTGAACATGCTGCTTGGCTCGATGCTGTTTACCGTATTGCTCGGCCTGCCGCTTGGTGTGCTGCTGTTTCTCACCGGGCCGCGCCAACTGTTCGAACAGTCGGCGCTGTACGCAGCCCTGTCGTTGGTGGTGAACATCCTGCGCTCGGTGCCCTTCGTCATCCTGCTGATCCTGATGATTCCCTTCACCGAGTTGCTGGTCGGCACCTCGCTGGGCGTTGCCGGTGCCATCCCGCCGCTGGTAGTAGGCGCCACGCCGTTCTTCGCCCGTCTGGTGGAAACCGCGCTGCGCGAGGTGGATCGCGGCATCATCGAAGCCACCCAGGCGATGGGCGCCACCACCTGGCAGATCATCACCCGCGCATTGCTGCCCGAGTCCCTGCCGGGCCTGCTCGCTGCCACCACCGTCACTGCCATTACTCTGGTCTCCTACACCGCCATGAGCGGCCTGATTGGCGGCGGTGGCCTAGGCGATCTGGCGGTGCGCTATGGCTACCAGCGTTACCAACCGGATGTAATGGCCGTAACCGTGATCCTGCTACTGATCCTCGTACAGGTACTGCAGATGGCAGGCGATCGACTGGTGGTGCACTTTTCCCGCAAATGATCATGACGGCGACTCGCCACCTGCGAGAGCCGTACCAACCCGTGCAAGAAGGAACCCTGAAATGAAGAAACTGCTCACTGCCCTGGCCGCCTTCGCGGCCTTCTCGGCTCAGGCCGAAACGCTCAGCGTCGCTGCCACCCCGGTACCCCACGCGGAGATCCTCGAATTCGTCAAACCCACCCTGGCCCAGGAGGGTGTAGAGCTGAAGGTGCGCGTGTTCACCGACTACGTGCAGCCCAACCTGCAAGTGCAGCAGGGCAACCTCGACGCCAACTTCTTCCAGCATCAGCCGTACCTTGACGAGTTCAATGCCAGCCGCAAAACCGAGCTGGTCAGCATCGGCGGCGTGCACGTCGAGCCCTTCGGAGCCTACTCCAGCAAGATCAAGGAGCTGAGCGAGCTGGCACAAGGCGCTACCGTGGCCATCCCCAACGACGCCACCAACGGCGGCCGCGCCCTGCTGCTGCTGCAGAAAGCCGGCGTGATCACCCTCAAGCCGGAAGCCGGCATCCTCGCCACGCCGAAGGACATCGTCGAGAACCCGAAAGGCATCAAGGTGCGTGAGCTGGAAGCGGCCACCCTGCCGCGTGTGCTGAGCCAGGTCGACCTCGCCCTGATCAACACCAACTACGCCCTGGAAGCCAAGCTGAACCCGACCCAGGACGCCCTGGCCATCGAAGGCAGCGACTCGCCGTACGTCAACATCCTGGTGACCCGCGCCGACAACAAGGACAGCGACGCCGTGCAGAAGCTGGTCAAGGCCCTGCACAGCGCCGAGGTCAAGCAGTTCATCGAAGAGAAGTACAAGGGCGCCGTAGTGCCGGCATTCTGATCGCCAGCTACCCGCTTTAAGCAAGAATGCCGCGTAGTCTTCCGACTGCGCGGCATTTTTTATGTCTCTTCGGACCTCACTCGACGGTGACGCTTTTCGCCAGGTTGCGCGGTTGATCCACGTCGGTGCCCTTGAGCACCGCCACGTAGTAGGAGAGCAGCTGCAGCGGCACGGTGTAGAGGATCGGCGCGAGCAGGTCGTGGATATGTGGCATGGCCACCACGTGGGTTCCCTCGCCGTTGTTCATGCCGGCCTGTTGGTCGGCAAACACGATCAGTTCACCGCCACGGGCACGCACTTCCTGCAGGTTGGATTTGAGCTTTTCCAGCATCTCATTGTTCGGCGCCACGGTAACCACCGGCATATCGGCATCTACCAGCGCCAGTGGACCATGCTTGAGCTCGCCGGCCGGATAGGCCTCGGCATGGATGTAGGAGATTTCCTTGAGCTTGAGCGCTCCTTCCATGGCCACCGGGTACTGGGTGCCACGACCGAGGAACAGGCTGTGGTTCTTCTCGGCGAACAGCTCGGAAAGCTTCTCCACCGTCTTGTCCATTGCCAGGGCCTCACCAAGACGGGTCGGCAAACGACGCAGCTCCTCCACCAGCTCGGCTGCCAGGGACTTATCCACAGTGCCGCGTACCTGCCCCAGAGCTAGGGTCAGCAACATCAGTCCGACCAACTGGGTAGTGAAGGCCTTGGTCGAGGCCACACCGATTTCCGGGCCAGCCTGAGTCAGCAGACAGAGGTCGGATTCGCGCACCAGCGAACTGGTTCCCACGTTGCAGATCACCAGACTGGCCAGATAGCCGCCTTCTCCGGTCTCCATGACCTTGGCATTGCGCAACGCAGCCAGGGTATCGGCCGTCTCGCCGGACTGGGAGATGCTGACGAACAGAGTATCGGGCTGCACCGCCACGCGGCGGTAACGGAACTCGCTGGCCACCTCCACCTGGCAGGGAATGCCGGCCAGCTCTTCCAGCCAGTAACGGGCGACCATGCCGGCATGGTAGCTGGTGCCGCAGGCGACGATCTGTACGTTCCTCACCCGGGCAAACAGCTCCGCGGCCTGCGGACCGAAGGCCTGTACCAGCACATGGTCGCTGCCCAGCCGGCTTTCCAGTGTGCGCTGCACTACTTTGGGCTGCTCGAAGATTTCCTTAAGCATGAAGTGGCGATACTCGCCCTTGTCGGCGGCCTCGGCTCCCTCGTGATACTGCACCGATTCACGCTGTACCGGCTGCCCCTCGGCGTCCCAGATCAGCACCTGGTCACGACGGATCTCGGCGATATCACCTTCTTCCAGATAAACGAAACGGTCGGTGACCTGGCGCAACGCCAGTTGATCCGAGGCGAGGAAGTTTTCCCCCAGCCCCAGGCCGATTACCAACGGACTGCCACTTCGCGCAGCAAGCAGACGATCCGGCTGACTGTTGCTGATCACAGCCAGACCGTAGGCACCGTGCAGCTCTGGGATGGCTGCCTTGAGCGCCGCTGTCAGGTCACCCAGCTGTTGCAGTTTGTGATTGAGCAGATGGACGATGGTTTCGGTATCAGTATCGGAAACAAAAACGTAGCCCAACTGTTGCAGACGGGCGCGCAGTTCCTCATGGTTCTCGATGATGCCGTTATGCACCACCGCCAGCTCCTGACCGGAAAAATGCGGGTGGGCATTGTTCTCGGTGGGAGCGCCATGGGTAGCCCAGCGAGTGTGGGCAATACCCAGACGACCACTGAGCGGCTCAGCCTGCAACGCAGCCTGCAGCTCGCTGACCTTGCCGGCACGACGCCGTCGATCCAGCCTGCCCTCATCGGTCAACAATGCTACTCCGGCACTGTCATAGCCACGGTATTCCAGGCGCCGCAGGCCTTCCAGCAGTACCGGGGTGATATTGCGCTCCGCGATTGCGCCAACGATTCCACACATGCTCGGTTCCTCAGTCTTGCTGCTGCGCGATGATCAGTTGAATTTCACGCACACGCAGTTGATCACGGGTCTCCTCGTCGAGACGCTCGTCGGTTATCAGGGTATGAATGCTGCTCCAGGGCAGCTCCAGGTTGGGGATGCGCCGGCCGATCTTGTCGCTTTCGACCATGACGATGACTTCCCGTGCCACTTCGGCCATCACCCGGGACAGGCCCAGCAGTTCGTTGAAGGTCGTAGTACCACGCTCCAGGTCGATACCGTCGGCACCGATGAACAACTGATCGAAATCGTAGGAGCGCAGTACCTGTTCGGCCACCTGGCCCTGGAAGGATTCCGAGTGCGGATCCCAGGTACCACCGGTCATCAGCAGCACCGGCTCGTGTTCCAGCTCGCGCAAGGCATTGGCCACATTCAGAGAGTTGGTCATCACCACCAGGCCGGGCTTGTGCCCCAGGTGCGGAATCATTGCGGCGGTGGTGGTACCGCTGTCGATGATGACCCGCGCATGCTCACGGATGCGTGCCACCCCAGCTCGGGCGATGGACTGCTTGTAAGGTGAAACCGGCTGGCTCGGCTCGGCGATCAGCTCCTGCGGCACCGGCACCGCACCACCATAGCGGCGCAGCAGCAGGCCGTTGCTTTCCAGGGCGGCAAGATCCTTGCGGATGGTCACTTCGCTGGTGGAGAAATGCTGCGCCAGTGCATCGACGCTCACCTCGCCCTGCTCGGCGAGCAAGGCAAGAATGGCATGACGACGTTGTGGGGTATTGCGCTTCGACATGCTTAAGTTTCGATTCGAAAGATAATGGCGCGAATCAAAACATAAGCTCGTCCGGGCCGCAAGCCCGTTCAGCGCCTCAGTTCAAGGTCAGCTTGACGCCGAACCCCACCAGGCATAGGCCCGCCAGCTTTTCCAGAGTGCGTGCAATACGGGGATTGGCGCGCATGCGCTCGGCGAGAAAGTGAGTCAACACCACCACGATCAGGCCGTAGATGAAGGTCAACAGTATGATGGTCAAGGCCATAAAGCCGAAGGTTATCAACCCCTGGTGGGTTTGAGGGTCGACAAACAGCGGGAAGAAGGCCATGTAGAAGATGATCGCCTTCGGGTTGAACAGGGTGATCACCAGGGTCTGCCACAGGTACTGACGCGGGCGGATATCCAGCGTCGGCCCTTCGCCGGGCTTGGCCAGCAACATGCGCAGACCAAGGTAGACGAGATAGCCTGCGCCCAGCCACTGCACCAGATAAAAGGCCGTCGGATAGGCCTTGAGCAGTGCCGCCACCCCCGCTACCGCCAGCCACATCAGCACCTGGTCGCCAAGGATCACGCCCAGGGTCGAGGCCAGCCCGCCGCGAATCCCACCCTTGCCGGTGGACAGGATCAGCGCCAGGTTGCCCGGTCCGGGAATGGCCAGAAGGATGATGAAGGCCACCACGAAGGCGGCATAATCCGTCACACCGAACATATGGAATCCCTCTTCGGAACCTTATCCACAGGCACGGATATACCCGTGGGCATTATTTCTTGGTCGGCCGTTTCCAGCCTTCGATATTGCGCTGCCTGGCCCGCCCGACGGCCAGCGTATCGGCCGGTACATCCTGGGTCACTACCGAACCGGCGCCTGTGGTGGCTCGATCGCCGAGGCTGACCGGAGCGACCAGCGCACTGTTGGAGCCGATGAACACGTCCTCGCCCATCACGGTACGGAACTTGTTGGCACCATCGTAGTTGCAGGTAATGGTGCCGGCGCCGATATTGCTGCGCGCACCGATTTCGGCATCCCCCAGGTAGCTCAGGTGGCCGGCCTTGGCACCTTCGCCCATGACGGCATTCTTCAGTTCGACAAAGTTGCCCACATGGGCTTTGGCGCCGAGCCGGCTGCCTGGTCGCAGACGGGCAAAGGGCCCGCAGTCGGCGCCCTCACCCAGTTCGGCTCCATCCAGATGGCTGCTGGCCTTGACGATGGCGCCCTTGCGCAGCACCGAATCCTTGATCACACAGTTCGGGCCGATCTGTACATCGTCCTCGATAACCACTCGCCCTTCGAGAACCACATTAACGTCGATGGTCACGTCACGCCCGACGCTAACCTCTCCACGCACGTCAAAACGCTTCGGATCACGCAGGGTGACGCCCTGAGCCATCAATCGGCGGGCCATGCGCTGGCGGTAGTGATCTTCCAGCTGTGCCAGCTGGATACGGTCGTTGACGCCCTGCACCTCTATCTCGTTGGTGGCGCGCTCGGTGGCTACTCGCAGGTTATCCGCCACAGCCATGGCAATCACGTCGGTCAGGTAGTACTCGCCCTGGGCATTGCTGTTGGACAGACGGCCCAGCCAGCCCGCCAGATGCTTGCCGGGCAATGCCAGAATGCCGGTATTGCCTTCACGGATCTGACGCTGCGCTTCGCTGGCATCCTTGTGCTCGACGATGGCCTGTACCTCGTCCTGGGCGTCGCGGACGATGCGGCCGTAGCCCGTGGGGTCCGCCAGCTCCACGGTTAGAAGCCCTAGCTGCTGCTCGCCAACCAGTGCCAGCAGGCGTTCAAGAGTCGCAGTTTCGATCAGCGGTACGTCACCGTAGAGAATCAGCACGGTGTCCGCAGTAAGGTACGGCAAAGACTGAGCCACAGCATGCCCGGTGCCCAACTGCTCGGCCTGGATGACGAAGTTAATATCGTCGGCCGCCAGTTGCTCGCGCACCATCTCGGCGCCGTGCCCGATCACCACCTGGATGCTCTGCGGCTGCAGGCTACGGGCGGTGTCGATAACGTGGCCGAGCATGGGCTTGCCGGCAACCGGATGAAGCACCTTGGGCAGGGCCGAACGCATGCGCGTCCCCTGTCCGGCAGCGAGAATGACGATATCAAGCGACATGAAGCGAATATCCTTGGCGGTCGCCGACAGCCTGGGGCCGTGGCTGGCTGAAACGGCAGAAAAAGAAAAAGGGTAGCCTAGGCTACCCTTTCTTTTACAACGGTTGAAGCGGCGGCCTTAGCCGCCGTACTTCTTGCGCAGTTGCTGGACGGTGCGCAGCTGGGCTGCAACCTCGGCCAGGTGAGCGGCAGCAGAGCCGTAGTCGAACTCGGCGCCCTTCTCGTTCAGCGCTTTCTCGGCGGCCTTGAGGGCCTCCTGGGCAGCAGCCTCGTCAATGTCGGCAGCACGCTGCACGGTGTCGGCGAGAACCTTGACCATGTTAGGCTGCACTTCGAGGAAACCACCGGAGATGTAGTACACCTCGGTTTCACCACCCTGCTTGATCAGGCGAATCGGGCCCGGCTTCAGATTCGTGATCAGCGGCGCGTGGCCCGGAGCGATACCCAGATCACCCAGGTTGCCGTGCGCAATCACCATCTCGACCAGGCCGGAGAAAATCTCCGCTTCCGCGCTGACGATATCGCAATGGACTGTCATAGCCATACGCTTGCCTCACGTGACAGGCTGTGGACAACTTACCCACAACCTGAGGCGCCCGTTGCCGGGCGCCTGGGGTGATTACAGTTTCTTCGCTTTCTCGATGGCTTCTTCGATACCGCCAACCATGTAGAACGCTTGTTCCGGCAGGTGGTCGTAGTCGCCTTTGAGAATGCCGCTGAAGCCCGCAATGGTGTCCTTCAGGGACACATACTTGCCCGGCGAACCGGTGAAGACTTCGGCCACGAAGAATGGCTGGGACAGGAAGCGCTGGATCTTACGAGCGCGGGATACCAGCTGCTTGTCTTCCTCGGACAGTTCATCCATACCCAGAATGGCGATGATGTCCTTCAGCTCCTTGTAACGCTGCAGCACATACTGAACACCGCGAGCAGTCTCGTAGTGCTCCTGGCCGATAACGTTCGGATCCAGCTGACGGCTGGTGGAATCCAGCGGGTCAACGGCCGGGTAGATACCCAGAGAAGCAATGTCACGGCTCAGTACGACAGTGGCGTCAAGGTGGGCGAAGGTGGTCGCCGGGCTCGGGTCGGTCAGGTCGTCCGCGGGAACGTATACGGCCTGGATCGAGGTGATCGAACCTTTCTTGGTGGAGGTAATACGCTCCTGCAGAACGCCCATCTCCTCGGCCAGAGTCGGCTGATAACCTACCGCCGAAGGCATACGACCCAGCAGAGCGGATACTTCGGTACCGGCAAGGGTGTAACGGTAGATGTTGTCGACGAACAGCAGAACGTCACGACCTTCGTCACGGAACTTCTCGGCCATGGTCAGGCCGGTCAGCGCAACGCGCAGACGGTTGCCTGGTGGCTCGTTCATCTGACCGTAGACCAGGGCTACCTTGTCGAGAACGTTGGAGTCCTTCATCTCGTGGTAGAAATCGTTACCCTCACGAGTACGCTCACCCACACCAGCGAACACGGAATAACCGCTGTGCTCGATGGCGATGTTACGGATCAGTTCCATCATGTTCACGGTCTTGCCTACACCGGCACCACCGAACAGACCGACCTTACCACCCTTGGCGAACGGGCAGACCAGGTCGATTACCTTGATACCGGTTTCCAGCAGCTCGTTGCCGCCGGCCTGCTCGGCATAGCTCGGCGCAGCGCGGTGGATTTCCCACTGCTCTTCTTCACCGATGGGACCGGCTTCATCGATGGGGTTGCCCAGCACGTCCATGATACGGCCCAGGGTCGCTTTGCCGACCGGTACCGAGATGGCCTTGTTGGTACGGGTGACGTCCAGACCACGCTTGAGGCCTTCGGTCGAACCCATCGCAATGGAACGCACCACGCCGTCGCCCAGCTGCTGCTGAACTTCCAGAGTGGTTTCGGCGCCAACTACTTTCAGCGCCTCGTATACGGCTGGCACCTGATCACGCGGAAATTCCACGTCGATAACGGCGCCGATGATTTGAACGATACGTCCGCTACTCATCTTTGGTTCCTCTGAATATTTGAACCGTTCTTAAACCGCGGCAGCGCCGCCGACGATTTCCGAAATCTCTTGGGTGATCGCTGCCTGACGCGCCTTGTTGTAGATCAACTGCAGATCGCTGATCAGCTGGCCGGCGTTGTCAGTGGCGTTCTTCATCGCGATCATCCGCGCAGCCTGCTCGGCCGCGTTATTCTCGACCACCGCCTGGTATACCTGCGATTCGACATAGCGAACCATCAGGCCATCGAGCAGCTCCTTGGCATCGGGCTCATACAGGTAGTCCCAGTGATGCTTGAGCTCTTGATCCGGATCGGCTACCAGCGGAACCAGCTGTTCCACTGTAGGCTTCTGCGTCATGGTATTGACGAACTTGTTCGAGACCACGGACAGACGGTCGATCCGACCTTCGAGGTAGGCGTCGAGCATAACCTTGACACTACCAATCAGATCCGTGATCGACGGCTCTTCACCGAGGTGGCTGATCGCGGCGACAACATTGCCACCAAAGTTGCGGAAGAATGCCGCCCCCTTGGAGCCAATCACGCAGAGATCGATCTCCACGCCTTGCTCGCGATCTTTCGCCATGTCCTTGACCAGGGCCTTGAACAGGTTGGTATTCAGACCACCGCACAGACCACGGTCACTGCTCACCACTACATAGCCGGCACGCTTGACTTCGCGCTCGACCATGAAGGGATGACGGTACTCCGGGTTGGCGTTGGCCAGATGACCAATCACCTGGCGGATACGCTCCGCGTAGGGACGGCTAGCAGCCATGCGCAGTTGAGCCTTGCGCATCTTGCTGACCGCCACTTTCTCCATGGCGCTGGTGATCTTCTGCGTGCTTTTGATGCTCGCAATCTTGCTGCGAATCTCTTTTGCGCCTGCCATTTCACACCTATCGGGTTAGCAGGCGGGCGCCATTGGGCGCCCGCTGCGGCTTACCAGGTTTGGGTGGCTTTGAACTTCTCGATACCAGCCTTGATGGCGGCGTCGATCTCGTCGTTGAAGTCGCCCTTCTCGTTGATCTTGGCCATCAGATCGGCCAGTTCACGGTTGAAGTAGCCCAGCAGGGCCGCTTCGAAGGCGCCAACCTTGTTCACTTCCACGTCGGTCAGGAAGCCGCGCTCGGCAGCGTACAGAGACACGGACATGTCGGCGATCGACATGGGCGCGTACTGCTTCTGCTTCATCAGCTCGGTAACACGCTGACCGTGCTCGAGCTGCTTGCGGGTGGCCTCGTCCAGGTCAGAGGCGAACTGGGCGAATGCAGCCAGTTCACGGTACTGAGCCAGAGCGGTACGGATACCACCGGAGAGCTTCTTGATGATCTTGGTCTGGGCCGCACCACCTACGCGGGATACCGAGATACCAGCGTTGACGGCCGGACGGATACCCGAGTTGAACATGGCCGATTCCAGGAAGATCTGGCCGTCGGTGATCGAGATCACGTTGGTCGGAACGAACGCGGACACGTCGCCTGCCTGGGTTTCGATGATCGGCAGCGCGGTCAGCGAGCCGGTCTTGCCCTTCACGGCACCGTTGGTGAACTTCTCAACGTACTCCTCGGAAACGCGGGAAGCGCGCTCCAGCAGGCGGCTGTGGAGATAGAACACGTCGCCCGGATAAGCTTCACGGCCTGGCGGACGGCGCAGCAGCAGGGAGATCTGGCGATAGGCCACAGCCTGCTTGGACAGGTCGTCATAGACGATCAGGGCGTCTTCGCCGCGGTCGCGGAAGTATTCGCCCATGGTGCAGCCGGCGTAGGGAGCCAGGAACTGCAACGCAGCGGATTCGGAAGCGGAAGCGGCGACAACGATAGTGTTCGCCAGCGCGCCGGTTTCTTCCAGCTTGCGTACCACGTTGGCAATGGTCGATTGCTTCTGACCGATAGCCACGTAGATACACTTAATGCCGCTGTTTTTCTGGTTGATGATGGCGTCGACAGCCAGGGCGGTCTTACCAATCTGACGGTCACCGATGATCAGCTCACGCTGGCCACGGCCGACCGGAATCATGGCGTCAACCGACTTGTAGCCAGTCTGTACCGGCTGGTCGACCGACTTACGCCAGATCACGCCCGGTGCAACTTTTTCCACCGCGTCGGTAGCTTGGGCATTGATCGGACCTTTGCCATCGATCGGGTTACCCAGTGCGTCGACCACGCGACCCAGCAGTTCCGGACCAACCGGTACTTCCAGGATGCGGCCGGTGCACTTGGCGCTCATACCTTCGGCCAGACTGGTATAAGCACCCAGTACCACAGCACCAACGGAGTCTTGCTCCAGGTTCAGCGCCATACCGTAGATGCCATCGGGGAACTCGATCATCTCGCCGTACATGACGTCGGCCAGACCATGAATACGCACGATGCCGTCGGAAACGGAGACGATGGTGCCTTCGTTACGGGCTTGGGAGGCGACGTCGAGTTTCTCGATACGCCCCTTGATGATTTCACTAATTTCGGAAGGATTGAGTTGCTGCATAGCTCTGCTGCCCCTTCAAACTCAAGATTTCAATGCTTCGGCCAGCTTCGCGAGCTTGCCGCGAACTGTGCCATCGATAACCAGGTCGCCGGCGCGAATCAGTACACCACCGATGAGGGTGGCATCTTCCGCGGCGTGCAGACGCACTTCTCGGCCGAGCCGTGCACTGAGAACCTTGGCGAGTTTGTCTTGCTGTTCATCGCTCAATGCAAAGGCACTGGTCACTTCCACATCGATCGTTTTCTCCTGCTCGGCCTTGTACAGCTCGAACAGGGCGTAGATCTCCGGCAACAGGGCCAGACGACCGTTATCGGCAACGACATGAATGAAGTTCTGTGCCTGGGCGTCGAACTCTTCACCACACACCTCGATGAAGGCGGTGGCCTTTTCTGTACTCGTCAGACGCGGGGCCTTGAGCACGCGCTGCATGGTGCCGTCGAGCGACACCGCCGCAGCCAGGCCGAGCATGGCTGACCAATTGGCCAGTTGCTGGTGGGCCTGTGCGTGCTCAAAGGCAGCCTTGGCGTAAGGTCGGGCCAGCGTGGTCAGTTCTGCCATGATCGCGCCCTCGCTTAAATTTCGGCTGCCAGTTTGTTAACCAGCTCCGCATGCGCGTTTTGGTCGATGGATGCGCCCAGAATCTTCTCGGCGCCACTGACGGCCAGGCTGCCCACTTGGGCACGCAGAGCGTCTTTGATGCCGTTGATTTCCTGTTCGATCTCGGCCTGAGCCTGAGCCTTTACGCGTTCAGCTTCGACACGAGCCTGATCACGGGCCTCGTCGACGATCTGGGTAGCACGCTTTTTGGCTTGCTCAATGATTTCGGCGGCCTGACCTTTGGCTTCGCGCAGTTGCTGGGCCACTTTCTCGTGAGCCAGCTCCAAATCACGAGCCGCGCGGTTGGCAGCGTCCAAGCCGTCTGCGATCTTCTTCTGACGTTCCTGCAGGGCGTTGATGACCGGAGGCCATACAAACTTCATGCAGAACCATACGAAGATGAAGAAGGCAACGGACTGGCCAATCAGGGTTGCATTAATGTTCACGCCAACACCTCGCTCGTTCGTTGTCCGTCACACCAATTCACTCGAAGGAGAGTGAATCAGCCTGCGATTTGGCCAACGAAGGGGTTCGCGAAGGTGAAGAACAGGGCGATACCAACACCGATCATGGTCACGGCGTCGAGCAGACCGGCAACGATGAACATCTTGACTTGCAGCATCGGAACCATTTCCGGTTGACGCGCAGCGCCTTCCAGGAACTTGCCACCCAGCAGACCGAAACCGATGGCGGTACCCAGGGCACCCAGGCCGATCAGCAGTGCAACGGCGATAGCGGTCAAACCAACTACAGTTTCCATTTTTCCTCCCGACTTACAGTCGTATTGGTTAGGTTTTTGATGAAGCGGTAAAACGAAATCGTTTCTTTACAGCAACCCTGCAGCCGAGACTACCGGGTGTGTTCCAGCGGCATCGCACAAGGCGCTGCCGCGGAATTCGGTTCCCTTAATGACTCTCTTCGTGCGCCATCGACAGGTAGACGATGGTCAGCATCATGAAGATGAATGCCTGCAGGGTGATGATCAGGATGTGGAAGATGGCCCAGGCCAGCTGCAGCACACCACCCAGACCGCCCAGCAGCATGCCGCCGCTGTACATGATGGCGATCAGGATGAAGATCAGTTCACCGGCATACAGGTTGCCGAACAGTCGCAGGGCCAGGGAGACCGGTTTGGCGATCAGGGTGACGAATTCGAGCAGGAAGTTCACCGGGATCAGCAGGATCTTCACGGCAATATTCTTGGCATTGAACGGGTGCAGGGTCAGTTCACCCAGGAAACCACCAATACCCTTGACCTTGATGCTGTAGAAGATGATCAGGGCGAACACCGATAGAGCCAGGCCCAGAGTGGCATTCGGGTCGGTGGTCGGAACCGCACGGAAATACAGATGCGGATCACCAACAATGGTGGCAGCCAGCATCGGCAGCCAGTCAACCGGCAGAAGATCCATGAAGTTCATCAGGAAAACCCAGACGAAAATGGTCAGGGCCAGAGGTGCGATCAGCGGATTGCGGCCGTGAAAGGTGTCCTTCACGCTGCTGTCGACAAAGCCGACGATGACCTCAATGAAATTCTGCAGCCCGCCGGGAGTATCCGAGGTTGCCTTGCTGGCCGCCAGGCGGAAAAGCGCAATGAAGATCAGGCCGAGAACTACGGACACTCCGAGAGTGTCCAAGTGAAAGGCCCAGAAACCCATTTCCTGAGCTTCTTGTGTGGTGTGGGCGAAACTCCAGCCATTTACCGGGTGCTGACCGAAGGTCAGATTCGACAAGTGGTGCTGGATGTAACCCGAAGCGGTATCTGCTGCCATTATTTGCCCCGAACGCTTTAAGGTCTTGAAAATGTCTTTATCAGTAGCGGGGCAAACCAGCTCACCATCAGGGTCAGCAGGTAGACACCGAACAGTGCCGGTGCCGCCAGTGGTTTCACGCCCGCAAACGTCAGTGCAAAAAGCACAAACGTCAAAATCAGTTTTCCCGCCTCGCCGGTATAAAAAGACCGGACGATCTCTCTCGCAGCCCTCGCACCGCTATGGCGGAACGCCTTGTGGGCAAAGTACAGGTTCGGCAGCCAGGCGATCACTCCGCCCAACAGGGCCGAATAGCCGGCCACGCTGCCGCGCCATTGCCAGCACGCCGCAGCGGCCAGCAGCAGTACGATGAGTTGAGCCACCAGCACCGGAAAGACCGGCAAACGATGGAAAGGCAGGCGCTTCGGCATGCGGCGTTCCATCTACTGGGACCTCGTCTATCGAACGCTTTTAACTCCATGAATTGGCATAAAAAGTGCCAATAAAATTGCGCGCAGAGTATAGGTGGCCTATCCCCCCCGTTCAACTGCACGGTAGTGTTTTCCGACCGTGCGCTACACCGCCAGATGTGGCGAATTGTTTCAACGGATATGGGCCAGCACGCCCTGCAACTCATCAAGGGAGTTGTAGCGGATAACCAGCTGCCCCTTGCCGCCGGAGCCATGTTTTATCTGCACTGGCGAGCCCAGGCGCTCTGCCAGCCGCTGTTCCAGGCGACTGATGTCAGGGTCAGTCTTGGCCTTCTGCGGGGCCGGTTTGGCGTTCAGCCACTGACGCACCAGGGCTTCAGTCTGGCGGACGGTAAGAGCGCGTGCGACAACATGTCGCGCAGCTTCGACCTGTCTTTCCAGGGGCAGACCGAGCAAAGCACGGGCATGGCCCATCTCCAGATCGCCATGAGCAAGCAGGGTCTTTATTTCGTCCGGCAAGGCGATCAGGCGCAACAGGTTGGCGATGGTGGCGCGGGACTTGCCAACTGCATCAGCGACCTGTTGCTGAGTCAGTTCGAATTCCTGCTGCAGCCGCTGCAGAGCGACAGCTTCCTCGATGGGGTTGAGATCTTCGCGCTGGATGTTCTCGATCAGCGCCATGGCAATCGCTGCTTCGTCCGGCAGCTCACGCACCATCGCCGGGATCTTCTCCTGACCAGCCAGTTGGCTGGCTCGCCAGCGGCGTTCACCGGCGACGATCTCGAAACGGCCACCACCAATGGGGCGCAGCACGATGGGCTGCATCACGCCCTGGGCACGGATCGAGGCAGCCAATTCTTCCAGGGCGGTCTGATCCATGTCGCGACGTGGCTGGTACTTGCCGCGCTGAATCAGATCCAGCGGCACATATTGCAGTTCGCGGGTGTCGGCCTTGGCGGCTTCCTCCTGCAGGGCACTGACGGTATTGCCTGCCAGCAGAGCGTCCAGACCTCGACCCAGACCTCGTTTCTTCGCAGCCATGCGGATGTTCCTTAAGCGGTAGCGGTTTTTGCGGCGGCGCGCTGACGACGCACCAGTTCGCCAGCCAGCGCCAGATAGGCGATGGCCCCACGGGATTGTTTGTCGTAGACCAGTGCCGGCATGCCAAAGCTGGGCGCCTCGGCCAGCCTCACGTTGCGCGGAATCACTGCGTCATAGAGCTTGTCGCCAAAGTGCGCCTTGAGCTGGGCACTGACATCGTTGGTCAGACTGATGCGCGGATCGTACATGGTGCGCAACAGCCCTTCGATCTGCAGCTTGGGGTTGAGCAATTGACTGATGCGCTGAATGCTGTTGACCAGATCGGAAAGTCCTTCCAGTGCGTAATACTCGCACTGCATGGGGATGATCACACCATCGGCCGCCACCAGCGCGTTGATGGTCAGCATGTTCAGTGATGGCGGACAGTCGATGAGGATGTAGTCGTAGTTCTCGCGGATCGGCGCCAGAGCGTAGCGCAGGCGGCTCTCCTTCATCTTCATTTCCAGCAGCGCAACTTCGGCCGCGGTCAGGTCGCGGTTGGCCGGCAGCAACTGGTAACCACCATGCTCGGAGTACTGCATGACCTGGCTGAGGTCGCATTCGCCGATCAGCACGTCATAGATGGAATGCTCCAGACTGTGCTTGTCGATGCCGCTCCCCATGGTGGCGTTGCCCTGCGGGTCGAGGTCAATCAACAGCACACGACGTTTGGTCGCCACCAGCGAAGCTGCCAGGTTGACGCAGGTCGTGGTCTTGCCGACGCCGCCCTTCTGGTTGGCAATCGCGAATACCTTGGCCATCTTCTTTCCCCCTAGACCGAGCGACGCAGTATCAGCAGATGGCGCTGACCTTGGCAACCGGGCACCCGCAGCACCTGCGTAGTCTCAAGTCGGAAGTCTGCCGGCAATGCCTGCAGCTCGTCATCCGGATGCACGCCCTTCATCGCCAGCCAGCGGGTGCCGGCGTCACCCAGATGACGCGTCCAGTTGCTGAAGTCTTCCAGGCTGCTGAAAGCCCGCGAACTGATGCCGTCGAACGGCTGAGGAGGACGGTAAGCCTCTACCCGGCTGTGGACAACCTCAAGGTTGGCAAGTTTCAGCTCCAGTTTGACCTGAGTCAGGAAACGGGTTTTCTTGCCATTGGAGTCGAGCAGGGTGAATTGCCGCTCGGGGAACATGATCGCCAGGGGAATGCCCGGCATGCCGCCGCCGCTGCCAACGTCCAGCCAGCGCTCGCCTCCGAGCTCTACATAGGGCACCACTGACAGGCTGTCGAGCAGATGGCGCGAAACCATCTCGTCCGGGTCACGCACTGCGGTAAGGTTATAGGCCTTGTTCCATTTGATCAGCAGGCCCAGGTAGGCGAGCAATTGTTCCTGCTGAAGGGCACCAAGCTCAATGCCGAGTTCACGGGCGCCCAGGACAAGCTCTTCGGCGTGACGTTGAGTAACCGACATCAGGCGCTCTGCTCCAGCTTCTGGCCGGCGCTGCGCTTTTTCAGATGAATCAGCAGCAGGGAAATGGCGGCCGGGGTGACGCCGGGAATACGCCCGGCCTGGCCAAGGGTGGCCGGACGGGCATTGCCCAGCTTGAACTGGATTTCCTTGGATAGCCCGGCAATGGCGGCGTAGTCCAGGTCATCCGGCAGGCGGGTGTCTTCGCTGGCTCTCAGGCGGGCGATCTCGTCCTGCTGACGCTCGATGTAGCCAGCGTACTTGGTTTTGATCTCCACCTGCTCAGCCACCTGATTATCCACAGCTGGTGCCACTGTCAGTTCGGCCAGGCTGGCATAGTCGATTTCCGGGCGAGCCAGCAGGTTAAGCAGATTGTACTCGTGGTTCAGCGGTGTGCCGAAACGCTCGGCTATAGCATCGCCCTGTGGTGTACCCGGACGCACCCAGGTGCTTTTCAGGCGCTGCTCTTCGGCGACGATGGCTTCGCGCTTAGCCTCAAAGGCTGCCCAGCGCACGTCATCCACCAACCCCAGTTCGCGGCCCTTCTCGGTAAGGCGCAGATCGGCGTTGTCCTCGCGCAGAATCAGCCTGTACTCGGCACGTGAAGTGAACATGCGGTAGGGCTCTTGCGTTCCCAGGGTGATCAGATCGTCGACCAGTACGCCGATGTAGGCCTCATCGCGGCGTGGGCACCAGGGCTCTTTGCCCTGTGCGCGGAGCGCGGCGTTGCAGCCGGCGAGCAGCCCCTGGGCACCGGCCTCTTCGTAACCGGTAGTGCCGTTGATCTGGCCGGCGAAGAACAGACCGCCGATGACCTTGGTCTCCAGGCTGTACTTGAGATCGCGCGGGTCGAAGTAGTCGTACTCGATGGCGTAGCCCGGGCGCACGATATGAGCGTTTTCCATACCGCGGATCGAACGCACGATCTGTAGCTGCACGTCAAACGGCAGCGATGTGGAGATGCCGTTGGGATACAACTCATGGGTGGTCAGTCCTTCAGGCTCGATAAACACCTGATGGCTGTCCTTGTCGGCAAAGCGGTGGATCTTGTCTTCGATCGACGGACAGTAACGCGGACCTACTCCTTCGATAACTCCCGAGTACATCGGCGAGCGATCCAGGTTGGCGGCGATGATTTCATGGGTGCGCGCGTTGGTATGGGTGATCCAGCAGCTGATTTGTCGCGGCTGATGCTCGCGTTTGCCGAGGAAGGACATCAGCGGCGTCGGGGTATCGCCCGGCTGCTCGGTCATCACCGAAAAATCCACGCTGCGGCCATCGATACGCGGCGGGGTACCGGTTTTCAGCCGGCCAACACGCAGCGGCAGCTCACGCAGGCGTTGGGCCAGGGCTATGGAGGGTGGATCACCGGCACGACCGCCGGAGTAATTCTGCAAGCCAATGTGGATAAGTCCGCCAAGGAAGGTACCGGTGGTCAGTACCACGGAATCCGCGTGAAACCTGAGGCCCATCTGGGTAACGACTCCCCGGACCTGATCGTTTTCCACAATCAGGTCATCGGCTGCCTGTTGAAAAATCCACAGATTGGGTTGGTTTTCCAGAATCTCGCGGATAGCCGCCTTGTACAGCACCCGGTCAGCCTGAGCGCGGGTGGCCCGAACAGCCGGGCCCTTGCGGCTGTTGAGGATACGGAACTGAATACCGCCTCGATCCGTAGCGCTCGCCATGGCGCCGCCCAAGGCGTCGATCTCCTTGACCAGGTGGCTCTTGCCGATACCACCAATGGCTGGGTTACAGCTCATTTGCCCAAGAGTCTCGACATTGTGGGTGAGCAGCAGGGTCTTCACGCCCATGCGTGCCGCAGCCAGAGCTGCTTCGGTACCGGCATGACCGCCGCCGATCACGATCACGTCAAAACGGGAAGGGAAATCCACCACGCACCTCGTGCCTGTTGAGAAGGGAAATTGGGGAAGGCGGCAAGTATAGGGATTTCGTTCTGCTGAATGAAGCCTTCTGCACAAAAAATAGCCAAATCTGAGATCAGTGTGCTGCTTTAACCTGCCCTGCCGATTACACCGTGTAAGGAAACCTGATGGCGAGCTTATAGGAATTAGAAAAATAGAATATTTATAAAGCTTGTTCTTTATGTTTATTAATAGGTTGGATCATTTCTGTGGATAAGCTCATGTAGCCCTTGCCCTGCAAGAGATTTGGCGAAGGAAAACACTGTGTTGATCCTGCTCTCTTCCGCTGAAAAAGCAGGGCATGGCCTGTGAGTCGAACGAGTTCTTATCAACAGGTGTTTTTTCCAGCGACTTGCCCAGAGACTTATGGGTATGGTTCAGGGCTGTTTTTCCACAGGTTTCAGGAAAGCAGAATAACTCCGTACAGGCGAGACGGACTCGCCCTTCAGGATCATCGTGGGAAAGAGATGAAGGGCACCGCGATACGATGCTTTGAATTACTTACCGATGCAGAAGCTGGAAAAGATCCTTCCCAGCAAATCGTCACTACTAAAGGCACCAGTGATCTCGCCAAGAGCCTGCTGGGCCATGCGCAGATCTTCAGCCAACAGTTCCCCGGCACCCAGCAGGGTTAGCTGCTGGCGACCGTGCTCAAGGTAGCGTTCGGCCTGGTGCAGAGCTTCCAGATGGCGTCGGCGTGCGCTGAAGCCGCTTTCGGCCGTTTGTTGATAGCCCATGCAGGCCTTAAGGTGATCGCGCAGTAGATCCAGGCCAGCGGCGGATTTGGCCGAAAGAGACAGGGTTACGTGTCCATCTCCACTGGTTTGCAGTGTGATGGCTTCGCCGGATAGATCAGCCTTGTTACGGATCAGCGTGACACGTGCTGGATCCGGGCGACTATCGAGAAATTCCGGCCAAAGAGCGAAGGGGTCGACTGCTTCCGGTGCGGTGGAGTCCACTACCAGAAGTACCCGGTCGGCCTCGCCGATGGCTTTGAGCGCACGTTCCACGCCGATACGTTCGACCTGGTCGTCGGTGTCGCGCAGCCCGGCGGTATCGACAACATGCAGCGGCATGTCGTCAATGTGGATATGTTCGCGCAGCACGTCACGGGTGGTACCGGCGATATCGGTGACGATGGCCGCCTCGCGGCCGGCCAGGGCGTTGAGCAGGCTTGACTTGCCTGCGTTGGGGCGGCCGGCAATGACCACCGTCATGCCATCGCGCAACAAAGCTCCCTGCCCTGCTTCGCGCAGCACGGCGCTCAGTTCGGCGCGCACTTCGTCCAGTTGAGCCAGTACCTTGCCGTCGGCAAGAAAGTCGATCTCCTCCTCGGGAAAATCGATGGACGCCTCGACATAGATACGCAGTCGGATCAGCGATTCGGTCAGCGCGTGTACACGACGGGAGAACTCCCCTTGCAGAGAACGCAGGGCGTTGCGAGCAGCCTGCTCGGAGCTGGCTTCGATCAGGTCGGCAATCGCTTCGGCCTGAGCCAGATCCAGCTTGTCGTTGAGGAAGGCACGTTCGCTGAACTCTCCCGGGCGTGCCAGGCGGGCACCCAACTGCAGGCAGCGCCGCAGCAGCAGGTCGAGCACCACCGGGCCTCCGTGTCCCTGCAGCTCCAGTACATCCTCGCCAGTGAAGGAATGCGGCCCGGGAAAGAAGATTGCCAGACCTTCGTCCAGAGGCTGGCGATCTTCGCCATAGAACGGCCCGTGATGGGCATAGCGCGGCTTGAGCGGCCGGCGACAGATGGAGTCGGCCAGTTGCCCAGCCAGCGGGCCTGAAATGCGCACTATTCCCACTCCACCACGGCCCTGGGCTGTGGCGACGGCGGCGATGGTGTCTCGGGCATGGTGCATAGCGGGCTCTCGTATTCGTCAGACAGCAAAACGCCCCGGTCAAGGGGCGTTTGCGGGTGGCCGTAAGAGGCTGGCAGGTCAGGCTCCGGCCGGCTTCGCTGCCGCTTCGATCCTGCGGGTAATGTACCACTGCTGGGCGATGGACAGGATGTTGTTGACCACCCAGTACAGTACCAGGCCTGCAGGGAACCACAGGAAGAAGAAAGTGAAGATGATCGGCATCAGTTTCAGTACGCGCGCCTGCATGGGATCCGGAGGCGTCGGGTTGAGCTGCTGCTGAATGAACATGGTGGCGCCCATGATGATCGGCAGAATGAAGAACGGATCCTTGATCGACAGGTCCGTGATCCACAGCAGCCAGGGCGCCTGGCGCATTTCCACGGATTCCAGCAGTACCCAGTACAGAGCGAGGAATACCGGCATCTGCACGAGAATCGGCAGGCAGCCGCCCAGCGGGTTTATCTTCTCCTTCTTGTACAGCTCCATCATCGCCTGAGACATCTTCTGGCGATCATCACCGTACTGCTCTTTGAGCGCTTGCAGCTTCGGCGATACCGCACGCATGCGGGCCATCGACTTGTAGCTGGCGGCCGACAGTGGGAAGAAGATCAGCTTGATGATGATGGTCAGAACAATGATGGACCAACCCCAGTTGCCCAGCAGGCCGTGAATTACTTCCAGCAGCCAGAAAATGGGTTGGGCGAGGAACCAGAGGAAACCGTAGTCGACGGTCAGCTCCAGGCCAGGGGACAACGAGCCCAGGTGCTCCTGCAGCTTGGGGCCGGCGTAGAGGACTGCACCGGTTTCGCCCTTGGCGCCGGCAGCGACCTGAAGTGCCGGACCGGTGAAGCCGACGATGTAGTTGCCCTGGCTGTCCTTGCGGGTCTGAACCAGGTTGCTGCTGTTGGCGTCCGGTACCCAGGCAGTGACGAAGTAGTGTTGCAGCCAGGCAACCCAGCCACCTTGCACAGTGTCCTTGAAGGGTTGCTTGTCGATGTCCTTCATCGACAGCTTTTTATAAGGCTCATCGGCCGTCCATACCGCAGCACCCAGATAGGTAGCGGTGCCGGTAGCAGTGGTGGAGGACGGATCGCCGCTGCTGTCACGCTTGAGTTGGGCAAACAGGTTTCCGCTCCAGGCCTGCTCGCTCTGGTTGTCGATCAGGTAGCGAACATCCACCTGATAGGCGGCCGGATCCACGCAGCCGGTTTTCTTCTGCTGCTGCTCACGGGCGGAGCACTGGGGGTTGAGGCCGCGCTTGAAGCTGTAGCGCTTGATGTAGTTCACACCGTTGTTGCTGTAGGTCAGATCGACCACCAGGCTGTCTTGGCCGTCGGCCAGGCTGTAGTTGTTCTTTGCACTGTGCCAGAGAGCGCGACCGGCAGAGCTGTCCGGAGCGTTCTGGCCGATCAGCCCGCTCTGTGCCAGGTAGGTGCGCTCACTGCCGTTGTCGAACAGCTGGAACGGGACATCCGGGCGATCCTGACGACGCGGGTATTGCGGCAGGCGCAGCTGTACCACATCGCCACCGCGTGGATCGATGGCCAGATCCAATACGTCGGTGGTGACGCGGATCAGTTCCTCATTGCGGGCAACAACCGGAGCAACTGTTGCTGCGCTGGGTTCAGCAACGGCTGTCGGCACATCATCGGTATTCTGGCTGGAGGACGCCGCAGGGGCATCCGGCAGGGCGGGCGTCAGCGATGCCGAGGTACTGGCCTCGGCAGGCAGGGCAGCCTGACCATAATCCTCGTTCCATTGAAGAACCATGAGGTAGGACACGACTGCCAGGGCGACGATCAGGATCGAGCGTTGGATATCCATGATTATTCGGCCATCGAAGGGGAACGGGATGAATTGGCGGGTGGAACCGGATCATAACCGCCGGGATTCCAGGGGTGACAACGGCCGAGACGGCGCGCTGCCAGCCAGCCACCGCGAACGAAGCCATGCTGTTCGATGGCTTCGTAGGCGTAGTTGGAGCAACTGGGGTAAAAGCGACAGTGGCATGCCATCAGCGGACTGATCGCATAGCGATACACCTGGATACAGGCTAGGGCCGCCTTACGCATGGGAGTGGTCGCTTGTCCCGGGGGAGTTTTCAGCGTTTTCGGTTGATCGGTTGCGGGCCAGACGTTTCCAAAGCTTGCCGAACTGGCGTGCCAGCTCAGCATTCTCCAGATCGCCCAGCCCCTTGCGGGCAACCACCACGATATCCCAGCCTGCCAGGCAGTCCTGGTTGAGACGGAAGGATTCGCGGATTTGACGCTTGATGCGGTTGCGTTCGACTGCGAGCTTGACGCTCTTCTTGCCGATCACCAAACCCAGGCGGGGGTGACCGAGCTGGTTGTCGCGCGCCAGTAGCAGGACATTTCTGCCCGGAGCCTTACCGCTGGGGGAGTCGAAGACTGCCTTGAATTGCCGGGGAGTGAGCAGTCGCTTATCCCGGCTGAAGCCTCGACTCACCACCTGTCTGGATGAATTAGACAGTCAGACGCTTGCGGCCCTTGGCGCGACGACGCGACAGGACGGCACGACCGTTCTTAGTAGCCATGCGAGCACGGAAACCGTGGGTACGAGCGCGCTTGATGGTGCTGGGTTGGAAAGTGCGTTTCATGGTGCTTTACCTGGGTGATCGACGAGGGTCGGAATGACCCTGGTTTAAAGAGACCGGCAATTCTAGTGAAAGCCTCGCGGCAGGTCAATTTCCAACCAGCCTTAATCGTCTGGTCCAGGCAGATAAAAGAAAGATAAGAAGAAAAGCATTTAAAGCTCTTTTTCTATATTTATGTATATAGGCAAGTCAGTCATCTGTGGAAAACCCCTTCAGAGCTTAGAGCTACCTGGCTTTGCTGATCTGATAAAGCTGTCCGGAACCCGTGTGCTTTCGGTGTGAAGGCTTGTGGCAGCCTGAGGATGAAAAGGATAATTATCCACAGAATAGGTTATCCCTCACCCTCTCCCCAGTGATTTACCCATGGTTCAGGAAGCCTTATCCACAAGTCTTGTTTGGTGCTGCCTGTATCATGATGGAGTAAATAACACCTTGATTTTGCTTGGCGATCTTCGTCTGCTCATGTGGATAACCTCGGCCTGGACCGGTACAATGACGATCGTTCAAGCATCGCCGCCTATATAGAGGTAGTCAGTGTCAGTGGAACTATGGCAGCAATGCGTCGAGCTATTGCGCGACGAATTGCCCGCTCAGCAATTCAACACCTGGATCCGTCCTCTACAGGTTGAAGCCGAAGGCGACGAGCTGCGCGTTTATGCGCCTAATCGCTTCGTGCTCGATTGGGTCAACGAAAAATACCTCAGTCGCCTGCTGGAGCTGTTGGGAGAGCGTAGCGATGGCATGGTTCCGGCGCTTTCACTGCTAATTGGCAGTCGGCGGGCTGCTACCGCACGAGTGGCACCAACAGCGCCGCTTTCGGCTGCTGCGCGTGTGGCTCAGCAGCAGGGACTGCAGCAATCCCGTACAGCTGTGACTAAACCTGCTGTATCGGTTCAGGAAACGTCGCATAACAGCTTCGACTCCATGGCCGGACAATTGCCGCCACCGCAGGTACCTGCGGTGGCACCACGTCCCGAGCGTACGGTACAGGTTGAAGGTGGGCTCAAGCACACCAGTTACCTGAACCGCACCTTCACCTTCGACAATTTCGTTGAGGGCAAGTCCAACCAACTGGCACGGGCTGCCGCCTGGCAGGTGGCCGACAATCTCAAGCATGGCTACAACCCGTTGTTTCTCTATGGCGGCGTAGGTCTTGGCAAGACTCACCTGATGCACGCTGTGGGTAACCATTTGTTGGCCAAGAACCCCAATGCCAAGGTGGTCTATCTGCATTCCGAGCGCTTCGTGGCCGACATGGTCAAGGCGTTGCAGCTCAATGCGATCAACGAGTTCAAGCGGTTCTACCGCTCAGTGGATGCACTCCTGATTGACGACATCCAGTTTTTCGCCAAGAAGGAGCGTTCCCAGGAAGAGTTTTTCCACACCTTCAATGCCCTGCTTGAGGGCGGTCAGCAGGTGATCATTACCAGCGACCGTTACCCGAAGGAAATCGAAGGGCTTGAGGAGCGCTTGAAGTCTCGCTTCGGCTGGGGTCTGACCGTCGCTGTTGAGCCGCCGGAGCTGGAAACTCGTGTCGCCATTCTGATGAAGAAGGCAGACCAGGCCAAGGTGGAACTGCCACACGACGCAGCATTCTTTATTGCCCAGCGCATTCGCTCCAACGTGCGTGAGTTGGAAGGTGCGCTGAAGCGGGTGATTGCTCATTCGCACTTTATGGGGCGTGAGATCACCATCGAGCTGATCCGAGAGTCACTCAAGGATCTGCTGGCTCTGCAGGACAAGCTGGTAAGCATCGACAATATCCAGCGCACCACTGCCGAGTACTACAAGATCAAAATGTCGGATCTGCTCTCCAAGCGGCGCTCGCGTTCCATTGCGCGGCCGCGGCAGGTGGCTATGGCGCTGTCGAAAGAGCTGACCAATCACAGCCTGCCGGAGATCGGCGTAGCCTTCGGCGGGCGGGATCATACTACGGTATTGCATGCATGCCGTAAGATTGCTGAACTTAGGGAATCCGACGCGGACATCCGTGAAGACTACAAGAATCTGTTGCGTACCCTGACCACCTGATCGCGATCGGGGTGAGGCAAAGACGAGCTCCTTAATTACGAATATCCACGAGGCAAGGGACTAGACCATGCATTTCACCATTCAACGCGAAGCCCTGTTGAAACCCCTGCAACTGGTCGCCGGCGTCGTGGAGCGACGCCAGACGCTGCCGGTACTGTCCAATGTGCTGATGGTGGTCGAGGGACAGCAACTGTCGCTGACCGGTACCGATCTGGAGGTTGAGCTGGTAGGCCGGGTCACGCTGGAGGATGCGGCTGAGCCGGGGGAAATCACCGTTCCGGCGCGCAAGCTGATGGACATCTGCAAGAGCCTTCCGGCCGATGCGCTGATCGACATCCGGGTCGACGAACAGAAGCTGCTGGTCAAGGCCGGTCGCAGCCGTTTCACGCTGTCCACTCTGCCCGCCAACGACTTTCCCGCTGTTGAGGAAGGCCCGGGCTCATTGACCTTCAACCTGCCACAGGCCAAGTTGCGCCGTCTGATTGACCGCACCAGTTTTGCCATGGCCCAGCAGGACGTGCGCTATTACCTCAACGGGATGCTGCTGGAAGTGCAAAACGGCTTGCTGCGTGCGGTGGCTACCGATGGCCATCGTCTGGCGCTGTGTTCGATGGAAGCCGCCATTCAGCAGGACGGCAAGCACCAGGTCATCGTGCCGCGCAAGGGGATTCTCGAACTGGCCCGCCTGCTTACCGAGCAGGATGCTGAGGTAAGCATCCTGCTGGGTCAGCACCATATTCGCGCCAATACCGGGGAATTTACCTTCACTTCCAAACTGGTTGACGGCAAGTTCCCGGACTACGAGCGCGTGCTGCCACGTGGTGGTGACAAGTTGGTAGTGGCGGATCGTCAGGGCCTGCGTGAGGCCTTCAGTCGTACTGCCATCCTGTCCAACGAAAAGTATCGTGGGATCCGTCTGACCCTGGCAGCAGATTTGCTGAAAATCCAGGCTAACAACCCCGAGCAGGAAGAAGCCGAGGAGGAAATTGCCATCGAGTACGCTGGCGGTAATCTGGAAATCGGCTTCAACGTCAGTTATCTGCTTGATGTGCTGGGTGTGATGACTGCTGAACAGGTTCGTCTGACTTTGTCTGACTCCAACAGCAGTGCCCTGCTGCAGGAAGCGGACAATGAGGATTCCGCCTACGTTGTCATGCCCATGCGCCTCTGATTCAACAGCATGGCCGGAGGGGGATAGATCCTCCGCTTTCAATTTCCTCCTCCGCTACTGTCTCTGTTCCGATCCCGCTTTAGAGCGGGATCGGTTTCCGCCAAAGGTCAACGGATGTCACTGAGCCGCATCACGATCACCGCGGTGCGAAATCTGCAGCCGGTTACCCTCTCCCCTTCCCCTCGCATCAATATCCTTCACGGTGCCAACGGCAGCGGCAAGACCAGTGTGCTGGAAGCCGTACATCTGTTGGGCCTGGCCCGCTCTTTTCGTAGTGCCCGTCTGCAACCGGTCATCCACTACGATCAGCCGAGTTGTACTGTCTTTGGGCAGGTTCAGCTGGGTGAGGGAAGTGTGGCCAACCTGGGAATTTTTCGAGATCGTCAGGGTGAATTACAAATCCGTATCGACGGACAGAATGTGCGAAGCGCAGCTCAGTTGGCCGACCTGTTGCCGTTACAGCTTATAAATCCGGATAGTTTTCGCCTGCTGGAGGGCGCACCGAAGATACGTCGACAGTTTCTCGATTGGGGAGTGTTCCACGTGGAACATCGCTTCCTCCGAGCTTGGCAACGATTGCAGAAGGCCCTGCGGCAGCGGAACTCGTGGCTGCGTCATGGTACACTTGACACGGTTTCGCAAGCCGCTTGGGATCGCGAACTGTGCAGTGCCAGCGAGGAAATCGATAGCTATCGTCGCGCCTACATACAGGCCCTTAAGCCGGTGTTCGAGCGCACGCTTGCCGAACTGCTACAGCTCAATGGGCTTACCCTGAGTTACTACCGTGGCTGGGACAAGGATCGTGCATTGAGCGAAGTGCTCGCCGCTTCCCTGCCCCGCGATCAGCAACTTGGACATACCCAGGCGGGGCCGCAGCGCGCTGACTTGCGTTTGCGCCTTGCTGGACACAATGCGGCAGAGATTTTGTCGCGCGGACAGCAGAAGCTGGTGGTGTGTGCGCTGCGTATTGCTCAGGGGCACCTGGTCAACGAGCGCAAGCGAGGCCAGTGTATCTATCTGGTGGACGATCTGCCGTCCGAACTGGATGAACAGCATCGCCGAGCCCTGTGCCGGCTGCTGGAAGAATTGCATTGTCAGGTGTTTATCACCTGTGTGGATTATGAATTGTTGAGGGAAGGCTGGCACAAGGATACGCCGGTTGCCATGTTCCACGTGGAACATGGTCGTATCACCCAGACCCAAGACCATCGGGAGTGAAGGCATGAGCGATAACCAAACGTACGACTCCTCCAGCATCAAGGTGCTGAAAGGGCTGGATGCCGTACGCAAACGTCCCGGGATGTATATCGGTGACACAGACGATGGTAGCGGTCTGCACCACATGGTGTTCGAGGTGGTCGACAACTCGATCGACGAGGCGCTGGCAGGTTACTGCAGCGAGATCAGCATCACCATTCACCCTGATGAATCCATCACCGTGCGTGACAACGGGCGTGGTATTCCGGTGGATATCCACAAGGATGAAGGGGTTTCCGCGGCCGAAGTGATCATGACCGTGCTTCATGCCGGCGGTAAGTTCGACGACAACAGTTACAAGGTATCGGGCGGCCTGCACGGCGTGGGTGTTTCCGTGGTCAACGCGCTGTCCAAGGAACTGGTGCTGACCATTCGCCGGGCCGGAAAGATCTGGGAACAGACCTATGTGCACGGCGTTCCGCAAGCCCCGCTCAGCCCTGTTGGAGAAACCGAAGGTACTGGTACGCAGATTCATTTCAAACCGTCTGAAGAGACCTTCCGCAACATCCACTTCAGTTGGGATATCCTGGCCAAGCGTCTACGTGAACTGTCTTTCCTGAATTCCGGCGTGGGTATCCTGCTGAAGGATGAGCGTACCGGGAAAGAAGAGCTGTTCAAATACGAAGGTGGCCTGAAGGCTTTCGTCGAGTTCCTCAACACCAACAAGAATGTGGTGAACCAGGTATTCCACTTCAGCGTTCAGAGGGAAGACGATGGTGTTGGCGTTGAGGTCGCCCTGCAGTGGAATGACAGCTTCAACGAGAACATCCTTTGCTTCACCAACAACATTCCTCAGCGTGACGGTGGTACTCACCTGGCGGGTTTCCGCTCTGCCCTCACCCGCCATCTGAACAACTACATTGAGCAGGAAGGTCTGGCTAAGAAATTCAAGGTTTCCACCACTGGCGACGACGCTCGTGAAGGCCTGACCGCGATCATCTCGGTGAAAGTGCCGGATCCGAAATTCAGCTCACAGACCAAGGACAAGCTGGTTTCCAGCGAGGTGAAGACTGCTGTCGAGCAGGAAATGGGCAAGTACTTCGCCGACTTCCTGCTGGAACACCCCAATGAAGCCAAGGCCGTGGTCGGCAAGATGATTGACGCCGCGCGTGCCCGAGAGGCTGCACGCAAGGCCCGCGAAATGACCCGTCGCAAGGGAGCTCTGGATATCGCCGGGCTGCCGGGAAAACTCGCGGATTGCCAGGAGAAGGATCCGGCGCTTTCCGAGCTCTACATCGTGGAGGGTGACTCCGCGGGCGGTTCTGCCAAGCAGGGTCGCAACCGCAAGACCCAGGCGATTCTGCCGCTCAAGGGCAAGATTCTTAACGTTGAAAAGGCTCGCTTCGACAAGATGCTTTCCTCGCAAGAGGTGGGCACCCTGATTACCGCACTGGGCTGCGGTATTGGTCGCGAGGAATACAATATCGACAAGTTGCGTTACCACAACATCATCATCATGACCGATGCTGACGTTGACGGTTCGCACATCCGTACCCTTCTGCTGACCTTCTTCTTCCGTCAACTGCCGGAACTGATCGAACGTGGCTACATCTACATCGCCCAGCCGCCGCTGTACAAGGTGAAAAAAGGCAAGCAGGAGCAATACATCAAGGACGACGAGGCCATGGAGGAATACATGACCCAGTCGGCTCTCGAAGATGCCAGCCTGCACGTCAACGAGAACGCCCCGGGACTGTCCGGCGAGGCGCTGGAGAAACTGGTGAGCGAATACCGGGCGGTGATGAAGACGCTGGATCGCCTGTCCCGTGTTTACCCGAAGGAAATCACCGAGCACCTGGTTTATCTGCCGCGCATCGGTCAGGAGAACCTGGCCGATCAGGCTTTCATGCAGCAGTGGCTGGAAGGCTTTACCGCGCGCCTGAAAGCCAGCGAAAAGTCCGGGCAAACCTACAGCGTCAGTCTGCGTGAGGATACCGAACGCCGCCTGTGGCTGCCGGAGGTGGAAATCACGGCTCACGGGCTGTCCAACTACACCACCTTCAACCGTGACTTCTTCGCCAGCAATGACTATCGCAGCGTCACTCTGCTGGGCGATCAACTCAACAACCTGTTGGAGCCCGGTGCCTACGTACAGCGTGGCGAGCGCAAGAAGCCGGTAGCCAGCTTCAAGGAAGCACTGGACTGGCTGATGACAGAAAGCACTCGCCGTCACAGTATCCAGCGCTACAAGGGGCTTGGCGAGATGAACCCGGATCAGTTGTGGGAAACCACCATGGATCCGGAAGTTCGGCGCATGCTGAAAGTGACGATTGAGGACGCCATCGCCGCCGATCAGATCTTCAATACTCTGATGGGCGACGCCGTGGAACCCCGCCGCGACTTTATCGAGGCCAATGCCCTGGCGGTGTCGAACCTGGATTTCTGATGGTTTTGTCGACGGGCAGGTTAATTGGCATGATTTAACGAGTTATTGTCATGACAATTTCTGTCACTACCCCGGCCTAGCGCCGGGGTTTTTCTTTGTAGATCAGGCAGTTGGACATAGCCACACAGTCCCGCATAGGTGTGCTGTGTAGTGAAGCTACAAGGAATAGGCGAAAAATCTCGTTTTGGCGTGGACGAATTCTGGGAGATTCGGCGGGGCGGATGGATCGCCTCAATTCATGCCAATCAAAATAGCATCGCCCATCAGTAGTCATTACTGATGGGCAGTGCGATGCGACCCGCTTGCGGCTTCTTTAAAACGAACCGCATGCTGATGTGCCTTCCACCCTTCCACCCTTCCACCCTTCCACCCTTCTGGAGGTGGGCAAAGTTATTTTGTAGTGGTCAAGCCATCCCGGACAGTGGGTTAAGGTTTTCTTCAGCAACGGCGGGCGGTAGCCCGTCGTTGAATTGATGCGGCCTGATCCAGTTGTAGCGATGCATCAGGTAGTGGCTGATGTCCCGTTGTGCCTCCTGGGCGGTTAGGTAACCGGTCGGCGGAACCCACTCCGACTTCAGGCTCCGGAACAACCGCTCCATCGGAGAGTTATCCCAGCAATTTCCCCGGCGGCTCATGCTCTGTTCCATCCGATATCGCCACAACCGTTGCCGAAACAGGCGACTGGCATATTGGCTGCCCTGATCGGAATGAAACAGCACCTGCTGTGGTTTTCCTCGTTGCTCGTAGGCCATATCCAGCGCCTTGATGACCAAGTCTGCATCCGGCTTGGCGGAGAATGCCCAGCCAATTATTCGTCGTGTATGCAGATCCAATACCGCCGCCAAGTAATGCCAGCGGCCTTGTGCCCAGATGTAGGTAATGTCGCCGCACCACACCTGGTTGGGGCGTTCGGTGTTGAACTCACGGTTCAGCCGGTTCGGGATATCTGGTCGCTCAACCGTAGCCTGCTTGTATGCGTGCGAGCCCGGCTGCTTGCCAATCAGGCCCAGCTCACGCATCAACCGACGTACACGAAAGCGGCCAATTCTCACGCCATCCTCACGCAGCATGCCCAGAATGCTTCGGCTGCCAGCCGAGCCTCGACACTGATTGCACAGCTGGTTGACCTGGCTGCGCAGTGCAACGCGGCGCGCATCAACACGGCAGCGTCGAAGGCGATAGGCGTAGTAGCAAGATCGCACCACGTTGAAGGCTGAACAGACCACTTCCACCGACTCCCGCTCACTTAACTGGTCTATCAGCGCGTACGATTGAGTTCGTCCGACATCAAGAGAGCGGTAGCCTTTTTTAGAATCGCTTTCTCCCGTTCCAGTCGGTCGATCCTGGTTTCCAGCTCTTGGATTTTCTGCTGCTCGGCGATGGCCAGCGCAAGCGCGCCACCTTGGAGACGGTCGGGCGGATTTTCTGAGGGAGTTGTGGCCTGAAGGGGGATTCGAACCGGGCTTCGCATAACACCGGTTCGGTTAGATGGCGGGGACGATCCCGCCCGCTGAAACGCCAGGAGTGATCGTGATGGATAAGCCGAGTCAGGCCGATGTTATTCACTGCGCGGTATGCGGCATTGACACGCGTGTATCTGGCTACGGTCAGCAATTTGGCAGCTTGCAAGCGCTGTGGGGGTATGGCTCGCAGCACGATGGCGAGCGTTACCGCGTGCATCTTTGCGAGCCATGTTTCTTCGGGACGTTGGCCTATCTTCGCGAGCAGCGCCGTATCCACACGATGTTTGATGATGATCAACCCACGGATAATCAGGAATTTGGAAGGGTTGCTCGCGATGACTTTTTTGGTGAGTCGTAACGAGCTTTTCGACGCCATGGTCGGGACGAACAAGACTACTTGCTGAGTGCCAGCAGACGCTTAACCCTACAGGCTCCTCTGCCAAAAGCGGAATGACCGCATAGTGCTCCGCATGCTCGGTCGCGGAACGCTCAATTTCCCGTAGCTCATTGACCGCCCGCTAATGTGATTACCGATCTGTAAGCCGAATACCTGGCCCACATTGGAGGCTGGATCAGTGCTCACCAGCAGCACCCGCTTGCCCTGACGGCTCAGCTCCAAGGCTGTCGCCTAGGCAATGGACGTCTTGCCGACCCCGTCCTTGCCGGTAAAAACAGGAAGCGCGGTGCAGTCGATAAAGCGCATGGCAGCCCCCTTAGCGGTGGTTGAGGCTGTTCTCGTACCAATTGCGTGTGTTGTTGACCATTCGTACCAGGCAGAGCATCACCGGCACTTCTATCAGCACGCCGACCACTGTCGCCAGGGCGGCGCCCGAGTTGAAACCGTACAGGACAATAGCCACGGCAACCGCCAGCTCGAAGAAGTTCGAAGCGCCGATCATGGTGGCCGGGCCTGCCACGTCATGGCGCACTTTCAGCGTATGGCAGAGCCAGTAACCCAGCGCCGCGATGAACAGTGTCTGCACCAGCAGGGGAATTGCGATGATGCCGATGACCAAAGGCTGCTCGACAATCGACTCCCCCTGGAAGGAGAACAGCAGCACTAGGGTTGCCAGCAGAGCCAGAATGGAGAACGGAGAGATTCTGGCCAGAGCCTTCTGAAAGCTCGCTTCGCCACGCTTCATCAAGTGAACTCGCAGAAACTGGGCGATGGCCAGCGGGATGACGATGTACATCACCACGGAAAGCAGCAAGGTGTCCCAGGGCACCGGGATCGAAGAGACGCCGAGCAGCAAGGCGACGATGGGCGCAAAGGCAAACACCATGACCAGATCGTTGAGCGCTACCTGGGTCAGTGTGAAGTTGGCATTGCCCTTACACAGGTTGCTCCAGACGAACACCATCGCCGTGCAGGGCGCCGCACCGAGCAGAATCAGGCCGGCCATATAGCTATCCAGCTCCTCGGCGGGTAGCCAGGGTGCAAACACCTGCTTGATGAAAAACCAGCCAATCAGCGCCATGGAAAACGGCTTGACCGCCCAGTTGACGAACAGGGTGACGAACATGCCGTTCTTCTGTTGGCGCACTTCACTGATTGCGCTGAAGTCGATCTTCATCAGCATCGGGATGATCATCACCCAGATCAGCAGACCGACCGGGATATTGACCTTGGCGACTTCCAGGGCGCCTACGGCCTGGGCCGCTTGCGGAACAACCAGGCCAAGGATGGTGCCCGCCACGATGCACAGGAACACCCACAGGGTCAGGTAACGCTCAAAAACACCCAGCGGAGCCCCGGAGGCCTGTTTCAGGGCGACTTCACACGCATTCGTCATCTTTGCTGCCTTCCTCGTTCGCCTGGCGCGCAGAGCGCCATATATTCACTTTTCCACATATTCGGAAAAGGTAATATATTGGCTCGCATGCATGTTGGATAGGGGGCAGCATGAGTCAGACAAAGCCAAATACAGAGCCCAACGGCAGCCAACCCATGTCGCCAATCGAGGTGTTCAAATGCCTGTCCGATGAGACGCGGGCGCGCATCGTTTTTCTGGTGACCCAGGAGCAGGAGCTGTGTGTCTGTGAACTGACCTCGGCACTGGAAGCAGCACAACCAAAGATTTCCCGACACCTGGCCATGCTGCGCAGCGGCGGCCTACTGGAAGATCGACGCAAAGGCCAGTGGGTGTACTACCGCTTGCATCCGCAGTTGCCGGAATGGGTGAGCGAGATCTTGAAAAAGACCCTGGACAGCAATGCCGAATGGTTGCGCCAGGACGTGCAGCGCCTCCGGCAAATGCGTGATCGCCTCGGGAGCAAGACTGCCTGCGATTAGACGCAAACGCTCAACTCGAAAGCGATGCACTCAAGTCCAAGCCGAACAGAAGCGGCCAGCTGTAGCCCAATAGGTAATGACCCCATGATTGACAATCTGCCCAACGTCGTCGAGGAGCTGTTTGACCGCTCTATCCCGGCAAAACTGAATCTCCCCGAAGGGGGGCACAAGCCGCGCATTCTGCTGCTCTATGGCTCCAACCGAGAGCGCTCCTACAGTCGACTGCTAACTCAGGAAGCGGCACGCTTGCTGGAAGCCTTCGGTGCGGAAACCAGAATCTTCAATCCTTCCGGCCTGCCCATGCCGGACGATACTGACAGCAGCCATCCCAAGGTCAAGGAACTCATCGACTTGGTGCTCTGGTCGGAAGGTCAGGTGTGGTGCTCACCGGAGCGCCATGGAGCCATGACCGGCGTGTTCAAATCGCAGATCGACTGGATACCGCTGGCCATGGGTGCCATCCGCCCCAGTCAGGGCAAGACCCTGGCCGTCATGCAGGTCTGTGGCGGCTCGCAATCCTTCAATGCGGTTAACCAGATGCGCGTTCTGGGGCGCTGGATGCGCATGTTTACTATCCCCAACCAATCGTCGGTGCCCAAGGCCTACCTTGAATTCGACGAGGCCGGACGCATGAAACCCTCCAGCTATTACGACCGCGTAGTGGACGTCATGGAGGAACTGGTCAAGTTCACCCTGCTGCTGCGGGGGCACAGCGACTATCTGGTCGACCGCTACTCGGAACGTAAAGAGTCCGCTGAAGAACTCTCCAGGCGCGTCAACCAACGCAACCTCTGACTGAAAGATATCGTTGCCGATAGGGCACAGGAGCACAGCATGCGAGTTCTCTTTATGTGCACAGCCAACAGCTGCCGCAGCATCCTGTCCGAGGCGATGTTCAATCATCTGGCCCCAGATGGCTTCGAAGCGGTCAGCTCTGGCAGCTTTCCCAAGGGGCAGGTGCTGCCGCGCAGCCTGACGACTCTGCAACAAGCTGGAATCTCCACCGAGGGGCTGAGCAGCAAGGGCAATGATGCGTTCGAGGGAAACCCTCCGGACATCGCCATCACGGTCTGCGACAAGGCTGCCGGCGAGGCCTGTCCGGTGTACTTCGGCTCGGCGCTGAAGGCCCACTGGGGGCTGGCGGATCCCTCGGACGTGCAAGGCACTGATAGCGAGGTGGATGCTGCCTTTCGAAGCATCCTGACGCGGATCGAGAAGCGCTGTCGTGCGTTCCTCGCCTTGCCCTTCGAACAGCTGAGCCGCGACGAACTCCAGCGTGAGCTTGACAGAATCGGAACGATCTAAGCGCGATATGAACACCGGAGGGTGAGATGTCACTTCAGGCCAAAATTGTTCTGCCGGATGAATTTCCCGCCCTTGCAAAAGCACTTCAGGACGCGGGGCTGCCAGCTGATGACATTGCTCTTCTTGGGCGAGTCTTCTACTCATTTTCCTTGGATGGGCAACACATCGGTTATGCCGGGTTAGAGATCTATGGCCCTGTCGCCTTGCTTCGTTCGGTATGGGTTGCGGAGCAGCATCGCCAGCGCGGGCTAGGCAGCCGAGTGGTCAGTGAGATGGAAAGGATCGCCTTTCAGAGCGGCGTCGAAAGCCTGCATCTTCTGACTAAGAACCAAGCTACATTCTTGGGTTTACCCCATTTCCACGGACGGTTCCACAACGCATGCGCGGATTATGAAAGTGCTCGTGTAATTAGCAGGGCCGCACGCGTCTGCTACGACTGATTTCATGCCAGACGAGCGAAGAGGTTTTCACTGGTGGTGTTGTCGCCGCAATGCCCGAAGGCTTGCCTTGTGATTGCCCCCGGAAATGTGTGAAGACCATTTTTATTGTTGCTTGAAGGCTTCCTCCTTCTCCCGGGCTCCCGCCACCCGCAGGGTATTACGCCCGGCATTCTTGGCGGCATAGAGTGCCGTGTCGGCCTGATGCAGCAGCTCAGTGAGATTCGTGTGTTCGTCCACATGCGATACGCCGCAAATACCGGCGCTGAAGCTTAGGTTGATGGAGTGTCCAGCAAATCGCGCCGGTTTGTCGCAGAAGGTGCGACGTAACTGGTCGACCAGTTGCAACGCTCCGTCCGCATCGGTACCGGGTAGCACCAGCAGGAACTCTTCCCCACCGTAGCGTCCTACATGATCATGCCTGCGTAAACGGCGTTGCAGGTGTGTAGCGCAGTACTTGAGCACGTCGTCGCCGATCAGATGGCCGTAACTGTCGTTGATCCGCTTGAAGTGGTCGACATCGAGCATAGCGATGGCCAGAGGAGTCTTCAGCCGGCAGGCACGCTCTATTTCATCGGTGAAATGTTCGATAATCGCCCGGCGGTTGGGGATACCAGTTAGCGTGTCGAGCATTGCCGTCTGGCGTAGCTGGGATTCGATGCGCTCGCGGGATAGCAACACCAGACCGAAAGACAGCATCAGCACCGTAGCTGCGCCGATGGAAACCGAGAAGGTCTGTTTCAGGTTGCTGACGTTGTAGTGCATTTCTGCCGGTGCACCGCTGAGTATCACCACAACGCGCATACCCAGACCAGTGAGACTGAGGGCAGAACCGAATAGCAGTACGCGGTGAGCCCGGCCGCCTGGCACGGAATATCGGCGACTGAAGTGGAAAACCAGCAGGCACTGGCACAGTAGCACCATACAAGCTGTCAGTTGGCGGGGTATCTGGGTGTTGAGCAGTACAGTCAGCAACACGACCTGTACTACGGGGAAAGTGAAGGCCAGTTTCCAGGGCGGCGGACGGCCGTGGATCAATGGCAGACTGACGGTATAGAAGGCCATGGCGGTCGACAGCAGGGTGTTGGCCAGCACGTAGCTGATCCACAGTGGCGCATGACCGAATAGGGTGTAACCAACATAGGCGAGTGAATGCGAGAGCATTCCAAGGCCGGTGGTGAGCATGCCATCTCGGTGATCCAGCCGGCCCACCAGAATCAAGCAACTGCCCATCAGCACCGCGACCAGTGCCACAGCACCGAACAGCGTCTGGGTATGGGCGACCATGATTTTCCATTGTCTTTATCGGGTGGTCTACTGTATTACAGTCGCCCGCTGACGAGATAGCAAAATGACATCCCTGCTTCTGTCGCGCACTATGTAAAAGATCTCCAACGTGGGGAGCACAACTGAGTAGAGACAGCCGAGTGCTGTTATGTGCCGTATCTGACCTTCACGCTGTGATTGCGGATGACCAGGTCGTCGGTAAAACCAGCCAGGCAGATGGCTGGAAGAGCCGGCAGCGTGCAGAGCAAAGGGGGATGCAGCTGCGACCAAAGGGCACTTGGCTGACGCTCACGTCATGGATCTGAAATCCGCCGCAGCAGGTTTTACAAGACTGGCTTGAGCGAATAGATGCCGAACTCTTTTCCCCGGGCGGTTATCCCGGATAACCCGTCCCGGCGCAGCTTCTGGCGGTGTGCTTTACGCGTTCGTCCGTGTCCTGCCGGTTAACGTATGCCCTGTGTGAGCCTCTTTCGCTTGATGGCTTTTTGCTATAAGACCAGCAAGATACGTGGCACCGTAGCCCTGCCCGGTCTTTTTATGAACATCTTATCCACAGTTAGCGGGCTTCGGCCGGCGTCTCTGCTGACAGTGCTTCACCACGCAGGGCTGCTTGCTGACATCTGACCCACTGGTAGGCGCGCTCGTTGAGTTCGGCGATAGCACGTGGGCCCTCCCCCTCGGCGTGCATAGGCGCGCCAATGATCACCTGAATGGTGCCGGGGCGCTTGCCCCAGCCTTCCTTGGGCCAGAATTCGCCGGCATTGTGTGCGATCGGCAATACCGGCAGACCAGCGTTCACCGCCAGCGCCGCTCCGCCACGGGAGAACTTGCCGAGTTGCTCCGGCGGGTTTCGCGTACCCTCGGGAAATACCAGCACCCAGGCACCCTGGCGCAGTCGCTCGTCGCCCTGGCGGGCCATCTGCTTGAGCGCCGCCTTGGGATTGCTGCGATCGATGGCGATAGGTTTGAGCAGAGCCATGCCCCAACCGAAGAACGGCACATGCAGCAGTTCACGCTTGACTACCTGTGATAGCGGCTCGAACAGCGCGGAGAGGAAGAAGGTTTCCCAGGTACTCTGGTGGTTGGCGAGAATCACGCAGGGGCGCTGGGGGATGTTCTCCAGGCCGCGTACCTCGTAGCGGATGCCGGCCACCACCCGAGCTAGCCAGACTGCGCAGCGACACCAGGTCTGAATGACGAAGCGATAGCGCTGACGAAATGGAAGTAGTGGTGCTACCAACAGACTGATCAGGCACCAGAAGAACGAACTGGACGACAGCAGCAGGTAGAAAAGCGTGGTTCTGAAAGCCTGCAGTATCGTCATGGAGCCTCGTACCTTAGGAAGTGAGCAGTTGGTCGGCGACCGCTGCGAGATCATCGAACACCAGGGTTCCTGGTGGCAACGGCCTGGTCAGGGTGCGTTCGCCCTTGCCGGTTTTTACCAGAACGGGCTGACAGTCGACGGTCAGCGCCGCCTGCAGGTCACTGCTGCTATCGCCGACGAACCAGACTCCTGCCAGATCTGTGGCGTAGTGTGCAGCAATCTGCCAAAG
The DNA here is from genome assembly GCF_019656335.1 of Pseudomonas sp. NCCP-436. Lineage (GTDB taxonomy): Bacteria > Pseudomonadota > Gammaproteobacteria > Pseudomonadales > Pseudomonadaceae > Aquipseudomonas. The sequence goes on from NZ_BPLZ01000001.1 coordinate 81,660, forward strand.
CAGGCCGGGCTTAGGCTTGCGACACTCGCAGTGGTCATCCGGCCCGTGCGGGCAGTAGGCGATCAGGCCAAGCTCACCACCCTGCTCTGTCACCAGTTGGCGCAGGCGTGCGTGCATCGATTCCAAAGTCGCCAGATCGTAGTAGCCGCGAGCGATGCCGGACTGGTTGGTGGCTACCGCCACGATCCAGCCGGACCTGGACAGACGTGCGATGGCACTGATCGACGAGGGGATCGGAATCCACTCGTCGAGTGACTTGATGTAGGCGTCGGAGTCTTCGTTAATGACGCCGTCGCGGTCGAGAATCAGCAGTTTCATTCGGCGATCCGGGGGCCGACGGGTGGGCGCGAAGGCTCCCACCCGGTCTGCCCGTGCCTCTTTCAGCCAAGCAGCGAGATGTCTGCCACGCCGAGGAACAGCCCGCGCAGGCGGGCCAGCAGGGCGTAACGGTTGGCGCGCACGCGGGCGTCCTCGGCGTTGACCAGTACCGCCTCGAAGAAGGCGTCTACCGGGTCGCGCAGATCCGCCAGTCGGGCCAGTGCCTCACGATACTGGCGTGCGACGGACAGCGGCTGCACGGCCTGGTCGGCCTGCTGAATGGCCGCGTGCAGGGCGAACTCGCTGGGGCTGTCGAAGTAGTGAGCCTCGACCTGTTCGGCGATACTGCCTTCGGCCTTGCTCAGCAGGTTCGATACACGCTTGTTGGCGGCGGCCAGGGCTTCGGCCTGTGGCAGTGCGCGGAACGCCTGCACGGCCTGTATGCGCTGGTCGAAGTCCAGTGCCGATACTGGGCTTACCGCGCGTACAGCCTGGTACACGGCGACATCGATGCCCTCGTCTTCGTAGCGGGCACGCAGGCGGTCGAAGATGAAGTCCAGTACCTGGGGGGCCAGGCCCTGGGCCTTGACCTTGTCGCCGTATTGGCCGATGGCGAAGTTCACCGCGGCGACCAGGTCGAGATCCAGGCCCTTCTCGATCAGGATGCGCAGTACGCCGAGAGCAGCACGACGCAGGGCATAGGGATCCTTGGAGCCGGTCGGCAGCATGCCAATGCCGAAGATGCCGACCAGGGTGTCGAGCTTGTCGGCCACCGCGACTGCAGCACCGGTGAGGGTGCTCGGCAGCTCGGCGCCGGCGCCACGCGGCATGTACTGTTCGTTCAACGCCAGGGCGACGTCTTCCGGTTCGCCATCGTTGAGTGCGTAGTAGTAACCGGCGATACCCTGCATTTCTGGGAACTCGCCGACCATCTCAGTGGCCAGGTCGCATTTGGACAGCAGGCCGGCACGGGCAGCGCGCTGCTCGTCACCACCGACCTGGCTGGCGATGAAACCGGCCAGCGCGGAGACGCGGCGAGCCTTGTCGAACACCGAGCCAAGCTGGGCCTGGAATACCACGTTGGCCAGGCGCTGGTTGAAGCTTTCCAGACTTTGCTTCTTGTCCTGTTTGAAGAAGAACTCGGCATCGGTCAGACGTGGACGCACCACCTTCTCGTTGCCGGCGACGATTTGTGCCGGATCCTTGGACTCGACGTTGGCCACGGTGATGAAGCGCGGCAGCAGCTTGCCGCCCGCATCGAGCAGGCAGAAGTACTTCTGGTTGTCCTGCATGGTGCTGATCAGCGCTTCCTGCGGAACCTCGAGGAAGCGTTCCTCGAAGGAGCAGACCAGCGGCACTGGCCACTCGACCAGCGCAGTGACTTCATCGAGTAGTGCCGGCGGCACGATGGCGGTGCCGTTCTCGGCTGCGGCCAGCTCGTCGACACGGCGGCTGATCAACTCGCGGCGCTCGGCGAAGTCGGCCAGCACGAAGGCGCTGCGCAGATCCTCGACGTAGCTGGCCGGGCTGCTGATGTGCACCTCGCGGTTGGCATGGAAGCGGTGACCACGAGACACGCGACCGGCCTTCTGTGCGAGGATCTCGCAGTCGACCACGGTGTCGCCGAACAGCATCACCAGCCACTGGGTCGGACGCACGAACTCGTCGCGGCGTGCGGCCCAGCGCATGCGTTTGGGGATCGGCAGGTCGTTCAGCGAGTCGCTGACGATGGTCGGCAGCAGGTTCACCGCCGGCTGGCCGGCAATGTGCTGGGCGTAGCGCAGTTTCGGGCCACTGCGGTCGATTTCGCTGATGTCCACGCCGCACTTGCGGGCGAAGCCCAGCGCGGCCTGGGTCGGGTTGCCGTCAGCGTCGAAGGCGGCCTGGATGGGCGGGCCGTCGAGGTTCATGCTGCGATCCGGCTGTTGGCTGGCCAGCTGTTCTACCAGTACTGCCAGACGACGCGGCGCGGCATATACGTGAGCGTTCGCATAGTTCAGGCCGGCGGCCTTCAGGCCTTTTTCAATACCGGCGAGGAAGGCGTCACCGAGAGATTTGAGCGCCTTCGGTGGCAGCTCTTCGGTACCCAGTTCGACCAGGAAATCTTGTGCACTCATGCTTGCGCCTCCAGCTTGGCCAGTACTTCGTCACGCAGTTCGGGGGTGGCCATGGGGAAGCCGAGTCGGGCGCGGGCCTGCAGGTAGCTCTGCGCCACGGCGCGGGCCAGGGTGCGCACGCGCAGGATGTACTGCTGGCGCGCGGTCACAGAGATGGCGCGGCGGGCATCCAGCAGGTTGAAGGTGTGCGAGGCCTTGAGCACCATCTCGTAGGTTGGCAGCGGCAGCTGCAGTTCGATCAGGCGGTTGGCTTCGCTCTCGTAGAAGTCGAACAGCTCGAACAGCTTCTCGACGTTGGCGTGCTCGAAGTTGTAGGTGGACTGCTCCACCTCGTTCTGATGGAACACGTCGCCGTAGGTCACGGTGCCGAACGGGCCGTCGGTCCAGATCAGGTCGTAGACCGAATCGACGCCCTGCAGGTACATGGCCAGGCGCTCCAGGCCGTAGGTGATCTCGCCGGTCACCGGGTAGCACTCGATGCCGCCAACCTGCTGGAAGTAGGTGAACTGGGTGACCTCCATGCCGTTGAGCCAGATTTCCCAGCCCAGCCCCCAGGCGCCGAGGGTCGGCGACTCCCAGTTGTCTTCGACAAAGCGGATGTCATGCACTTCCGGATCCAGGCCGATGGCCCTGAGCGAGCCCAGGTACAGCTCCTGGAAGTTTTCCGGATTGGGCTTCAACACCACCTGGAACTGGTAGTAGTGCTGCAGGCGGTTGGGGTTTTCGCCATAGCGGCCATCGGTCGGACGGCGCGAGGGCTGCACGTAGGCGGCGTTCCAGGTTTCTGGACCGACGGCGCGCAGGAAGGTGGCGGTATGGAAGGTTCCGGCGCCCACTTCCATGTCATAGGGTTGCAGCACCACGCAGCCCTGCTCGGCCCAGTAGTTCTGCAAGGCCAGGATCAGATCCTGGAAGGTGCGCACGGCAGGCTTGTTCTGGCTCACGAAAAAGTTACCTGTGGAGGCTTGCGAGGAAAGCTGGGGAGTATATCGAAACTCGACGCAGGCCGCAGGGTACGGCACGTTGGCATCGTCCCATCAGGTGCAATGGCTGTATTTATATCCAGATATATTGTCGTTATAGTCGCCGCATCATCCTGACCGAGGCTTTTTCCATGCCCCGCTGCTTCTGGTGTACCGACGATCCCCTGTACCAGGCCTATCACGACGAGGAGTGGGGTGTGCCGCAGCGCGATCCGCAGCATCTGTTCGAGATGCTGTTGCTCGAAGGCGCGCAGGCCGGTCTGTCGTGGATCACCGTGCTGAAGAAGCGCGAACGCTATCGCCAGGTGCTGCACGGTTTCGACCCCGAGCATCTGGCGCGGTTGAGCGATGACGAGATCGAGGTGCTGATGCAGGATCCGGGCATCATTCGCAACCGCCTCAAGCTCAGGGCCGTGCGGCAGAACGCCCGGGCCTGGCTGCAGCTGGAAGATCCGGCGGGTTTCCTCTGGTCGTTTGTCGGCGGCGCACCAAAGATCAATCATTTCAGCGAACGTAGCCAGGTGCCGGCGGTAACGGCGGAGGCCGCTGCCATGAGTAAGGCGTTGAAGAGAGCCGGTTTCACCTTTGTTGGGCCAACCATCTGCTATGCCTTCATGCAGGCCACCGGCATGGTGATGGATCACACAACCGATTGTGACCGCTATGAGCAACTGAAGGCCGGCTAAACGCCGGCTTTACTGACTGGGCTGACCTGCGCCGCTACAATTGATGCTTTTCTGAGCGGTAGGAGTCTGTCGTGGAAAAACTCAAGGGCGCCTTGGTGGTCGGCTTTTTGCGCCTGTTCGCGTTGCTGCCATGGCCTGTAGTGCAGGCGCTGGGCAACGCCATCGGCTGGCTGATGTGGAAGCTGCCGAACGGCTCGCGCGAAGTGGTGCGGATCAATTTGAGCAAGTGCTTCCCCGAGTTGAACGAGGCCGAACTGGACAAGCTGGTTGGACAAAGCCTCAAGGACATCGGCAAGACCCTCACCGAGAGCGCCTGTGCCTGGATCTGGCCGGCGCAGAAATCGCTCAAGCTGATCCGCGAAGTGGAAGGCCTGGAGGTGCTGCAGCAGGCCCTGGCCTCGGGCAAGGGTGTGGTCGGCATCACCAGTCACCTGGGCAACTGGGAAGTGCTCAACCACTTCTACTGCAACCAGTGCAAACCGATCATTTTCTATCGCCCGCCCAAGCTCAAGGCGGTCGATGAACTGCTGCAGAAGCAGCGCGTGCAGATGGGCAACCGCGTTGCGCCATCGACCAAGGAAGGCATCCTCAGCGTCATCAAGGAAGTGCGCAAGGGCGGCGCCGTGGGCATTCCGGCCGACCCCGAGCCGAGTCGCTCGTCGGGTGTGTTCGTGCCCTTTCTCGGTACCACCGCCCTGACCAGCAAGTTCGTCCCCGGCATGCTCAGCGGTGGCAAGGCAGTCGGCGTGTTCCTGCATGCGCTGCGCCTGCCGGACGGCAGCGGTTACAAGGTGATTCTCGAGGCGGCGCCCGAGGGCATGTACAGCGATAACGTCGAGGAAGGCGTGGCGGCCATGAGCGAAGTGGTCTCGCGCTACGTGCGCGCCTACCCGAGCCAGTACATGTGGAGCATGAAGCGCTTCAAGAAGCGTCCGGATGGCGAGGCCAAGTGGTACTGAAGCGGCTGCGTCAACCGCTCTAAAGCTCCAGTTCCAGCCTTTTGCCAGTGAAATCCCGCAATTTGCCGTGCAGCAGCAACTGGCGAATCCAGGGGCCGAGCAGATCCTGCCGGCCGTCGAGCATCTGCGCCGGCCCCCAGTGTCCGGCGCAGTCGGCGAAACGCTGATGCTGGGCGCTGACGGCTTCGAGGATGCGCTTGTCCTGGCGCAGCACCACGCCCAGTAGCGGCCGCATCACAGCCTGCTTCAGCCAGCCGGGTAGCCAGCCGCGGCGGCTGACGATGCGCGCGATCACCTGCAACTGACCGGCTTCGGCAGGGATCAGCCAGGCGCTGATCAGCAGCGTGAGCCGGCCGCGGGCGTCGCGGTACTCGATTTCCGCCAGGCCCGGCAGGCGGAAGCGGCCGAAACTCTCGCCGCGGCTGCCTTCGAACAGGCGCGAGATCAGCCCGGCCTGCTTGCCCTCCTCGCTGTAACGCGCCTCGATCCCGTCTTCCAGCGCGCGGATATCGGCGATCACCCGCTGGCGCCTGTCGTCGCGGCGAATCCAGCCGGCGTGGACGAAATGGGTATGGAAGGCGTCGAGGAAGTTCTCCGCCGCCTCCTGCAGGCTGCAACGCACCTGGTCGTGCATCCAGAACTGATCCACATCTTCCTGTACCGCGCCATTGGGATTGGGCAATGGCGGGGTCGGCAGCATGCTGTCGCGTACCCAGATCAGGCCGTGTGCCTCCAGCGTCTGCAGCGGCTGCAACAGCCTGGTGGTGCTGCCCTGGTCGAGACTGCCGGGGGCGCGGATGCACTGCCCGGCGCCGTCGAAACGCCAGCCGTGGTAGGGGCACTCGACCGCACCGTCGCGCACGCAACCGGCGCTGAGTGGCGCGAAGCGGTGCGGACAGCGATCCGGCAATGCCGCCGGGCGGCCGTCACTCTCGCGAAACAGCACCAGCGGCCGGCCATGCAGCACGCGCGCCAGCGGTCGGCGGGTGCCGAGCTGGTGGCTGGTCGCCAGCGGCCACCAGTACGCCAGAGGCTGCTCGGTCGGATTCATAGTTTCAGCTTCCTCATCAGCGGTACGCCCAGCCCCTGCAGCAGTGCGGCCAGGGTGCGCCAGACCAGGCGCTGGCGCAGTGGCAGGTGGGCGATATGCACCAGGCTGTACTCGATCTGCGGCTGACCGCCGCGCAGGCGCTTGAAGTGTGCCGCACCGGAGCTGAAGTTGAGCAGCATGTGGCGTCTGGCCGCCTCCTCCAGGCACAGCCGGGTCAGCTGGCGATAGAGCCCGGTGCGCTGTGGCAGTGCGGTGTCATAGCCGACGATGGGCGCGCTGAGCACGCTATCGCTGGCGAACCAGCCGGCGACCCCGTCGATGCGCCCGCAGGCCGCGCGCATTACGCGCAGTTCGAGCCAGCCGTCCCGCTGGCCCTGTTCCAGCCAGGCCGCGCTGTAATGCGGGTTGAGAACGCTGTACTTGTCCAGATAGAGCAGGTTGTAGAGCGCTTCGATGCGCTCGAACTCGGCGTGGCTGAGGTTTGCTCCGGTCTCCACCCGGTAACCGCTGCGCCGCAGCAGCGTGGCATCGAGCCGGCAGTTGTGGTGACGCAGATAGGCGCTGTCGGCGCCGTCGCGGCCATCGAACAGATAGATCTGGCGGCTGGGCACGGCGAGGTAGCCGAGCGCGTGCAGGCGTTCCAGCAGTACGCCATTGCTAGCCGGGTTGAGCGAGCGAAAGCCGAAGGCATGAGTCGGAAAGCGCTGGCGCAGCAGTGCGGTCAGCTCCTCCAGTCCTTCGCCCTGCCAGTGCGTCGGGTACAGATTGGTCGACAGCAGCCAGTTGTTGACCTGCACGATGCGGTCGATGCGGGCGCTGCGCAGCAGCCGTTCGACGCCATCGACCAGCGGCTTGAGCAGTTTCGCCAGCGGCCGGCTGGGCAGACGCTGCAACTCGTCACGGGCATAACCGCTGTAGGCGGTCAGGGGCGAGACCACGTAGCAGTTGTCGATTCGCTCGCCGCCCTGGTTGATCGATACCGGCATCTGCCAGCGGCCCAGATCGAGCAGTTGCAGTTCGCAGGCAAGGTTGCCGATACCGCGTTCGGCATGTTCGCGGACGTAACGCGCGGCGGCGCTGTCGAGCTGCGCCAGCTGTGGATCGTCGGCAGTCAGCAGCTTCATGACCCTGGCGCTCCATCGAGCGGCTGGCCGTCCCATTCGATATCCGCTGTCGAGGCTGCCAGCAGACCGCGTCGGCGCCTCAGCGCACGTACCGCAATCTCGCCGACACCGAGCAGCTGCGCCGCCAGCGGACCGAGGTCGCCGCCGCGCAGGATCACGTCGCGCGCCGCGCGGTAGTCGGACCAGAAGCGGCGGCTGGCGAGATGACGCGGGGCGCCGATCAGCAGCATCGCCAGCGCCACCATGCGCGGCGCCGGGCTCGGCAGCAGCGGTTCGCCGGGCGTGTTCAGGGCGTTCACCAGCGCCGTGGGCCGGTCGCCGAACAGATGGATGCCGCTGGTTGCGCGCGGGTTGCATTCGAGGACGTGAAAGCGCCCCTGGGCATCGGTGATGAAGTCGAAGCCGACCTGGCCGGTATAGCCGGTGGCGCGGCCAAAGTCCTCGACGAACGCCTGCACGGCTTGCGGCCGTACCGGCTGGAAATAGATACCCGAGCCGCGCCCGACGCGGTACAGCGGCCGGTAGCAGGCATGGGCGCGCAACTGTCCGTCGACCAGCAGGCTGAAGCTGCAGTGCTCGTCGCCGGCAACGAAGCGCTGGGCGACCCAGGGCTGCTCCGCTGTCGGCCGCAACGCCTCGACGGCGCGCGCATGCGGGCGAATCAGGGTGCGTGAGGCAAAGCGCGAGTAGGCCGGCTTGAACACCCAGTCGCCGTGCTCGGCGGCCAGGGCGAGGCAGTCTTCGCGGCTTTGCAGCAGGCGTGTATCGGGCGCTTCCAGCGGCCAGCCGCGGCTCATTTCGGCGAAACGGCCCTTGTGATGCAGGCGGTGCAGCAGCTCGAAATCGCTGGTCAGCACCCGGCACAACGGCGCCAGTTGCGCCAGGCCATGGGCCAGGTAGAAGGCTTCCTCGCAGGTCGGCACGATCAGCTCGATGCCGTCCTGGCGAACGCGCCCGGCCAGGGCCTCGATCCAGGCCTGCGGGTTGCTGCGCGGCTCCGGCAGGCGGACGAAATGGTCCACCGCCCGGCTGGAACGCGCCAGTGGCCAGGCCAGCGAGTCGCCGACGCTGACGGTCCAGCCGCTGGCGGCAAATGCCCGGGCCCATTCCAGACAGGCCGGCGCCCGCGCGCCGAGGATCAGTACGTGCATGGCGTTTCCTCCGGGCGGCGCTGCAGCAGCAGGCGGCGGCGCTTGGCGCCGGGCGCATCCGCCTGCCATTGGCTGACATGCAGCGTTGCAGGCTGCACCTGCTGTTGTTTAAAGAATCTCGTCAGTGCCTGACGCAGGGCCGCCTCCGCCGGGTCATGCTGCGCCGCCTGCAGTTGCAGCTGCCAGTCCATGCCGTCCTGGCAGATGCGCCACTGCTCCAGCTGCGTGGCGGCGGTGGCGACGGCGCGGCGCAGCAGGTCGGGATAGAGCGGGCGCAGGCCACTGCCATCCAGCGCCGGCAGCCACAGCACTTCATCGGCGCGGCCCTCGATGGCGGCCAGGGTGCGTTCGGCGCGGCCGCAGGGGCAGGGCTCGGGCGCCAGTTGCAGGATGTCGTTGAGGCGATAGCGCACGATGATCTGCGTGGTGCGCGAGAAGTCGGTGACCAGCGGCTGGAAGCGCCGCTGCTGGTTGTCCAGCCACTGCGGCTCGATCAGCAGGTGGCTTTCGTTCAGGTGCAGGTTGCCGTGCTCGCAGCTGTAGCCGAGAAAGCCTTCGCTGGCCTGGTAAATCTGCGCCGGGCGGCGGCCGAACACCTGCTCGATGCGCCGGGCATCCTCTTCCTCCAGCACCTCGGCCACCGAGACCAGATGCCGTGGGGCGATGTTCAGGCGCCCGCTCGCCTGCAGCTCGGCCAGGCCGCGCAGCACCGTGGCCGGGGCCACCAGCACATGCGGCTGCTGACCTTCGAGTTTGCCCAGCGCGGCGTCCAGGCCGAGCAGCAGGTCATGGAAGACGAAGTCGATACGGCGGCTGGACAGCGTGGTGTACAGCCGGCTGTTGGCGCGCAGGAAGAAGGCGATGCGCAGCGGCGGCCGCCACGGCAGCAGATGGCCGAGCAGGCCTGTCGGCAAGGTGCGCGCCAGCAGCGTGCCGGCCCAGCGTTCGCGTTCCTCGCGGCTGACCAGAAAGACCCCGCGATGGCCGGATGTGCCGCTGGAAAGGCCAACGGTCAGTTCGCCCAGCTGCGGGCTGAAATCCCGCGACTGTTCGGCCTGCAGCGCAACCTCCAGAGCAGGCTGCAGCTCGATGCCGCGGCTGTTGCAGGCGCCGAATTCGCTCATCAGCAGCGCCTTGTCCATCTCCGGCCAGCGCTCCAGCGGCAGCCCGCGAAAGGCGCGCAGGCGCGGCGCCTGCGGCGCGGTTTCACGCAGAAAGCGCCGCAGCTGGCGCGCCTGCCAGGCCTCCAGCCGGCGCCGGTCGGAGAAGCGCAGCCACCAGCGGCTGTGGATGAAGCTGCCGGCAACCCGCAGCAGGCTGCGCAGATGCTCAAGGCCGTGCATGCAATGCCTCTGCGGCGATTTCGCAGTGCGACGGTAGGATCAGCAGCGACGGTTCGCGACGGGCCAGCTCGCCGATGGCGGCGAAGGTCTGGCGATAGGTGCGTATCCCGCTGCTGCTGAAGCACAGGGTCGGGGCCGGTGGCAAGCGGCCTTCGCGGCAGGCAGGCAGCGAATAGCAGGCGTCGGCCACCAGCAGCAGCGGCCCGCCGCTGGCGTCGGGGATGCACAGGCCGAGCTGGCCGTGGCTGTGGCCGGGCAGCGCGACACCGAGCAGGCTGCCATCGCTGAGCAGGTCGAAGCCTTGCGTGAAGGGTGCCATCCACGCCGGCAGCGAGCGCTGCGGACAGTCGTCGGCATGTTCCAGGCGCGTGGCGAAATCGTCCGGCAGCATACCCGGCAGCCGTCCCTGCACGGTGGCGCGCCAGCGTCTGCCGCGCAGTGCCAGCACATGCTCGCTCTCGGTACGCAGGGCGATGATGCGGGCCTGGGGAAAGTCACGCAGACCGGCGACATGGTCGCCATGAAAATGCGAGACGATCACTGCGCCGATATCCTCGCGGCGGATGCCGCGTGCGGCGAGCTGCGCCGACAGGCACTCGTGGGCAGGGAGATGCACCGGTAACAGGCTGCCGTAGAGGCGCTCGGGAAACACGGCGGTGGCATCGAGAAAGTGCTGCGCATAGCCGGTGTCGTAGAGCATCCAGCCGCGCGTCGGGTGGCGCAGCAGGGCGCAGTAGGAAGGAAAGTCCACCTGATGCAGCCCGGCTCCGCGCGCAGCCATGCAGGCCAGGTGGCGGCAACTGCCGACTCGCAGCCAGGCGACGTCGATCGATGCGCTCATCGGCTGTGCTCCAGCCACCAGGCTGCGTGGCGGCGAATGCCCTCTTCGAGATCGACACCGGGCTGCCAGCCCAGCTCGCGGCGAATCGCCGAGGTATCCAGCGTCTGGCTGAAGGCGAGTACGCCGGCGCTGTAGCGGGTCAGCAGCGGCTCCCTGCCGCCGCTCAGATGCGCGCCGGCTTCGAACAGGCGGGCGACGCCGGACACCAGCGGCCAGGGCAGCCGGCGGGTGTGCAGCGGCAGTGCGAAGGCCGTGGCGACGCGCTCCAGCAGATGGTCGAGGCGGATCGCTTGGCCATTGCTGACGTTGTACAGGTTGTAGCGACGCGGCAAGGGGCGGGTGAGGCCGAGCCAGACGGCATCGACCAGGTTGTCGATATAGGTCAGGTCGAGTTCGGCCCGCCCGCCGCGCATCAGCGGAATCGCACCACGGCGCATCACACGCAGCATGCGCGGCATCAGCGTGGCGTCCCATGGGCCGAACACGGCGCGCGGACGCAGCACCACGGTCTGCGCGATATCGGCTTCCCGCAGCAGCGTCTCGGCCATGCCCTTGGTTTGCGCATATCGGTTTACCGGGGGCGGCAGGGGATCGTCCTCGCGTACGCCGAGGCGGTCCTGAAAGGCGAAGTACAGGCTCGGTGTCGAGAGATGCACCAGGCGCTCGATGCCATGCGAGCGGCAGGCGTGAATGACCTCCTCGGTCGAGGCGACGTTGGCGCGCCGAAACGCCTCGGCGCTGCCCCATGGCGCCGACAGCGCGGCGCAGTGCACCAGGGCATCGGCGCCTGCGGCGGCTTCGCTCAATGCCGCCTGCGCCTGCGGCGTGCCGTGTTCGACGGGCAGGAAGCGCATCGCGCCAGGGGCGTGGGCCAGGACTTCATCGGCGGCCTCGCGGCTGCGGCCGCAGAACACCACCTCGCAACCCTCGGCAGCCAGGCGCCAGGCGATATGCCGTCCGACGAAGCCGGTGCCTCCGGTGAGCAGAACCTTCATTGCAGCTCCAGCAGCATGCCGCCCAGCGAAAGCCCGGCGCCGGTGCCGAGTAGCAGCACGCGCTGGCCGGCGTCGATACGACCGTCGCGCAGGCCGATGTCGAGGGCGGTCGGCAGCGAGGCGGCCACCTGATTGCCGTACTCGGCAAAAATGTCAATCACCTGCTCGCTGGCAAAACCCAGGCGTTTGCGCAGGTGTTCCATCGCCAGGTGACTGGCCTGGTGCGGAACCACCCGGTCGATTTGCACCTGCTGCAAGCCCGCCTCATCGAGCAGTGATTGCAGAAATGCCGGCAGATGAGTCGAGGCCAGGCGGAATACCGCCTTGCCCTGCATGCTGAAGCGGCTCAGTGCGGCGAAGTTCTGCTCGCCGCGCGACGGATGATGACGTGAGCCGCCCGCGGCGATCTGGCACAGCGTGGCGCCCTCGGAGTAGGTGCGCAGCTGCGCCGCGAGAATGTTCAGCCTCAGCCCGTCGCCATCGTGCCCGAGCACCACAGCGGCGGCGCCGTCGCCGAAGATGGCGGCGCTGTGCAGCTGCTGCCAGTCCAGGCCGCAGGAGGCGATATCGGCGCATACCAGCAGCACCCGGCGATAACGCCCGGCTGCCAGCGCCCAGGAAATCTGATCCAGGGCAGCGATGAAGCCCAGGCAGCTGGCGTTGATGTCGAAGGCGGGAATGCCGCTTGCGCCCAGGCCAAGTTCGCGGTGGATGAGCGCGGCATTGCAGGGCATGCCCTGATCCATGGTGCCGCTGGCGGCGATCACGCAGTCGAGCTCCCCGGCAGTCAGCCCGGCGGCCTGCAGCGCCTTCTGCGCGGCCTGCGAGGCAAGGGCGGCGGCAGTGTCTGCGGCAGATGCCACGGCGCGGCTGCGTACGCCGCTCAGGCGTTCGGTGCTGCCGTCGGGCAGGCCGAGAGAACGGTCGATTTCGCTGCTCTTCAGGCGCTGCGCTGGCAGGGCATGGCCGCTACCCAGCAGTGTCAGGATGCGGCGCGGTAAGGAGTCGACTGGCATGCACAGTCCATTGTTCAGGCATCGGTTGTAGCCCGCCATGATGAACCAGCGGGGCGTTCAAGCCTACTCCCCATGCAGCCTTGCGCTGTTTTTTCGTGAGCCAGGGCGCTATTGCTCCCGGAGCGCTCGTCAGTATCCGGCGGCGGCCGCCATTCGGCGCTTTGTGTGTGCGTGCCCGGGGTAGCAAACTGCTCTGGTCTCAGCGCAGCACGAGGGCTCGCCTGAGCTTTTTGCTGGGCGCCTGCGCGCTAATGCGTTATTAAGGGCGACATCGCTTGTCCATTCATGGAGCCGTCATGTCGAACCAGCGTCAGCAGGTGCGTACCCCGATGAAGTGTCGGATCAAGATCAGCCATCCGAATTTCGGTGAACTGCTGGCGCAGACACGCGACCTGTCCGACAGCGGCGTCTATGTGAAGCACCCGGATATGGCGGCTCTGTCGATTGGCGCGGAAGTGACCGGCCAGGTGCAGGACCTGCCCTTTCCCGCGCCGGTACTGAAGATGGAAGTGATGCGCGTGGACGCCGAAGGGGCTGGCCTGCGGTTTATCGGCGAAGCCTGAACGAGGCTGCCCAACCGGCAGGCGCAATGAATGCCGGATGACGCTCCAGCAGGCGCTTCAGCCGTGATTTTTTGCCGGCTTCGGCGCCGCTGAAGTGCATCAGTGCGCTTCGTTGACCGCGCTGAGAAAGGCCTGCGTGCGCTCCTGTTGCGGGTTGCCGAACAGCTGCTCCGGGGTGCCCTGTTCGTGAATGCAGCCCTGGTGGAAGAAGCACACACGGTCGGCGAACTCGCGGGCGAAGCCCATCTGGTGAGTGACCATCAGCATGGTCAGGTTGTGTTCGCTGCCCAGGCGGCGGATCACGTTGAGCACCTCGCCGCACAGTTCGGGGTCGAGTGCCGAAGTCACCTCGTCGAACAGCATCACCTTGGGCCGCATGGCCAGGGCGCGGGCGATGGCCACGCGTTGCTGCTGGCCGCCCGATAGCTGCGAGGGATAGTGGCCGAGCTTCTCGCCCAGACCGACCATCGCCAGCAGGTCCTCGGCGCGTTCCGTGGCTTCCTTCTTGCTCATGCCCAGCACCTGCACCGGAGCCTCGATGACGTTCTGCAGCGCGCTCATGTGCGGGAACAGGTTGAAGCTCTGGAACACCATGCCGATCTTGCCGCGCACCTTGCGCTGGTGGCTGGCGCTGGCCGGCACCAGGCGGCCAGCGCGCGCGGGCATGTGGGTCAGCGGCTCGCCGTCGACCATGATCAGGCCTTCGTCGATGGTCTCCAGGGTCATCAGTGCGCGCAGCAGGGTGGACTTGCCCGAGCCGCTGGGGCCGATGATGGCGACCTTCTCGCCCTCGTTCACCTCGAGGTTGAGGTTGTTCAGGCAGGTGAAGTTGCCGTAACGCTTGGTCACGTCGGTGAAGCGGACGATGGGCTGGGTCATGGTCGAATTCTCTGCCGCGGCGGGCGAATGGAGAAAGGCGGTCATCGTGGGGTTACCTCCAGGCGGTCTTCCATGCGCCGCACGCACCAGGCCAGAGCCAGGCTGAGGGCAAGGAAGAACAGGCCAACCATGGTGATGGGTTCAAGGTAGCGGAAACTCTCGGAGCCGATGTTCTTGGCCTGCTGCATGATCTCGACCACGGTGATGGCCGACAGCACCGGCGTGTCCTTGAGCATCGCCACCAGGTAGTTGCCCAGTGCCGGCAGGATCGGGCGCAGCGCCTGCGGCAGGATGATGTTGCGGTAGGCGGTCAGCGGCGCCATGTTCAGCGCCGTCACCGCCTCCCACTGGCCGCGCGGCACGGCGTCGAGGCCGGCGCGGTACACCTCGGCGGTGTAGCAGGCGTAGTGCAGGGCAATGCCGAGGATGCCCGCCTGCAGCGCGGTGAGGTTCAGTCCGTAGTTGGGGAACACGTAGAACAGGAAGTACACCTGGATCAGCAGTGGCGTGCTGCGGATGAACTCGATCAGCCCGGCCACCGGCCAGGACAGCCACAGCTGGTTGCTGCGCCGGGCGATGGCCAGCAGCAGGCCGACGACGATGGCGATGGCGAAGCCGGCGAAGGTGATCAGCAGGGTATTGAGCGAGGCCTTGAGCAGGTCCGGGAGGATGCTCAGGGCGAAATCCCAGTCGAAGAAGTTCATTGCAGGCCACCTCGGATTCGGCCACGGCTGAGGCGGAGTTCAACCATGCGCATGCCCAGGTTGATCACCTGCGCCATGAGGAAGTACAGCACCAGTGCCAGGGCGAAGATCTCCAGGGTCATGAAGGTCGCCTGATCCAGCTGGCGGGAGCGGAAGGCGAGGTCGGACAGGGTGATCAGCGACACCAGGGAGGTGTTCTTCAAAAGCTCGATCAGCAGGTTGGTGCCGGGCGGAATCGCAGCCAGCAGCGCCTGCGGCAGGATGATGCGCAGGAAGCGTTTCGATGGCCGCATGTTCAGAGCGGTACAGGCCTCGTACTGGCCCTTGGCCACCGAGCGGATGGCACCGCGCATCACCTCCGCGCCATAGGCACCGATGTGCAGGCCGAGGCCGACGATGGCCACGGTGTAGGCGCTCATCTCGACGTTGAACGGCGGCATCGGCAGCACGAAGTACAGCCAGAACAGCTGCACCAGCAGCGAGGTGCCGCGGAATATCTCGATATAGGTGATGGCCAGCCAGCGCAGCGGGGCGATGGGTGACAGCCGGCCGAGGGCGGCGATGACTGCCGAGACGATGGCCAGCAGCGAGCCCCAGAAGGTGACTTGCACGGTGACCCAGGCGCCTTGCAGCAGCAGGGGAAGAAGATCGGTCATGAATGTCTACCGCTCTATGTTCGAAAACGTGCCACGCACTATGGTGCGTGGCGGGGTTCGCTCATTACTGGCCGCAGAGTTCGGCGGCGGTCTTGTCGGTGATGTTGGACTGGTCGAAACCGAAGGGCTTGACCGTGGCCAGGTGCTCTTCGCTGCCGATCCACTCCTTCAGCTGGGCATTGACCGCATCACGCAGTTCCTTGTCTTCCGGACGGAAGGCCAGGGCGCCGTAGCCGGTGTGGGCGGGATCGTCCTTGAACTCGGCGATGGCTTCCACGCTGCTGCCGCCTTTCTCGGCCAGGCCCTTCATGGTCAGCTGAGTGCCGACCGCGGCATCGGCACGACCGGCGCGCACCGCCTGCAGCTGCGCGGTGGTGTCCGGCACCTGGAGGATCTGACTGTCGCTGATGCCGGCATTGCGGGCATAGGCCAGGTTCACCGTGCCGGACATGATCGCCAGCTTGGCACCGCTCTTGGCGATGTCTTCGTAGCTGTGCAGATTCTTCGGATTGCCGGCCTTGGTCAGCAGGGTGTCGGGCAGCTGGTAGTGCGGATCGGTGAACAGCACCTGCTTGCAGCGCTCGGGCGTGATGTACATGCCGGCGGCGATCAGGTCGAAGCGACTGGCGCGCAGGCCGGGGATCAGCGAACCCCATTCGGTCAGCACCGGATTGACCTTCTCGACGCCCATGCGCTCGAAGATCTTCTTGACGATTTCCGGCGATTCACCGGTAACGCTGCCGTCGAGGGCGGTATAGGCGAACGGCGTTTCGTTGGCGTAACCGATGCGTACGCTGCTGCTGTCCCTGACCTTGTCCAGGGTCGAGGCCTGAGCACAGACCGTGAAGCCGGCTAGCAGGACGGAGGTCAGCGCGAGGCGGCTGAAGCGAGAGGGGATAACGCTACTCATCTTGGTATTCTCCTGTTTCTTGTAGTCCGCCAGTGGCGGTGTGCTGTGTTAGGAGGCAGGTAAATCAAGAGCGTTGTTGGCGCGCTATGCGCCGGGTGGCATTTTTGGAGGTCTGTTTCCACCCGTGGCTCAAGCATACAAAGGCTTTTTTCGCTGCGGCATTGCACTAGGACAATTGAATCGCAACCCCGCACGCGTGATGCTGGGGCACAGTCGCCAGTAGAGAGCCGTCGATGCAGAACTGGAAGAAGGCCCTGGCCAACGCGCGCCCGGGCGAGTCGAAATACAAGCTCCTGGTTCAGGCGGTCGCCGCCGATATCGAACAGGGTACCCTGATCGAAGGCCAGCGGTTGCCACCGCAACGTCAGGTTTCGGATGCGCTGGGCATCAGCGTGCAGACCGTGACCAACGCCTACAAGGAACTGGAACGCCAGGGCCGCGTGCGCTGCGAGGTGGGGCGTGGCAGCTTCGTTTCAAGGCGCACCAGCGAGCGCGTGGCCACCAGCATGCTCGACCGTACCGAGCAGGCGCTGATGGACTTCTCCAATGCGCGCATTCTGCATACTGACGCCCACGACCGCCTGTGGCGGCAGACCTGCCTGGAGTTGGCGCAGGAGGTCGACCAGCCGTGGATTCACGCCTTTCGTCCGATCGCCGGCATGCAGCATCAGCGCGAGGCCGCGGTGCGCTGGCTGGCGCGTCTGGGCATGGATGTCGGCACCGAGGACGTGTTGCTGACCAGCGGCGCTGCCCACGCCATCTTCCTTGCTCTGGCCACATTGGCCGGGCCAGACGACGTGGTGCTCTGCGAAGGCCTGACCGACCACGGCGCTATCGGCAGTTCGCAGGTGCTCGGTTTCACCCTCAAGGGCCTGGAGATGGATCGCTACGGGCTCAATCCCGAGCATTTCGAGGACATGTGTGGCAACGAGCGCATCACCGCGCTGGTCTGCACGCCCAACCTGAACAATCCCACCAGTGCGCTGATGCCCGACGAGCGCCGCCGCGAGATCGCCGAAATCGCCCGCCGCTATGGCGTGTACATCATCGAGGACGACGTCTACGGCCCGCTGCTGGCCGGTCAGCAGGTCACGCGGCCGCTCAGCCACTATGCACCGGAGCTGTCGTTCTATTGCACCAGCATGACCAAGTCGGTGCTCACCGGTCTGCGCATCGGCTATCTGGTGATGCCCAAGCGCCTGGCTTTGCGCACCGAGAGCATCCTGCGGGTCAACAGCTGGATGGCGCCGTCGCTGCTGGGTGAGATCGCCACACGCTGGATCAATTCCGGCGAGGCCGAGGATCTGGTGCAGCTGCAGCGCCAGCTGCTGGCCAACCGGCAGGCGCTGGTGGAAAAGGAACTGGGCGAGCACCTGATCGGCAACCACCCCTATTCGCTGAACAGCTGGCTGCGCGTGCCCGAAGGCTGGGATACCGACAGCCTGCTGCGTGAGCTGCGCCGGCGCAACGTCGCGCTGACCCTGCCCGATCCCTTCGTTCCGCCGGGCATGCCGCGGCCGCGCGCGGTACGCCTGTGCGTCGGTGCCGAATGCAGTGAAGCGAAGATGCGCCAGGGCGTGCGGATCGTGCGTGACGTCTTCGAGCAGTACCCGAAGGTGCATGATTTCTAGCACGGTAAGAAGTTTCGCGGCTGAAGCCGCTCCTACAACATCTCCGACGGTATAAGGATTTAGCCCCCTCTCCCGCTTGCGGGAGAGGGTTGGGGAGAGGGGCTCTTGTAGCCCGGATGAAATTCGGGAGTGGTTTGTTCCAATGCTTCCCGGATTTCATCCAGGCTACAAGCGGGTGCACGCGGCGCACCCTACGGTCGACGTGTCTGTAGGGTGCGCCATGCGCACCGATTTCCACGCGGTACAAACGCCCAGATAAAAAATCGTCCTAGTACATTCAGCCTCTCAATTTCCCGCCCATATACTCGGCCGCACACCTTCACGGAACGTGCGCCATGTCTTCCATCCCCTTCGATGACCTGCTTCAGGCCCGCCAGCGTATCGCCGGCCTGGTACGCCAGACGACGCTGGAGCATTCGCCCAGCCTCAGCCGCCTGGCCGGTGTGCCGGTATGGTTGAAGCTGGAGTCGCAGCAGGCCACCGGCAGCTTCAAGCTGCGTGGTGCGAGCAACGCAGTGGCGCAGCTGGATGATGCGCAGAAGCGCCTCGGCGTGGTCACTGCGTCCACCGGCAACCACGGCCGCGCGCTGGCCTTCGCCGCCGCGCAGCAGGGCGTGAAGGCGATCGTCTGCCTCTCCGAGCTGGTGCCGCAGAACAAGGTGCGCGCCATTCGTGAACTGGGCGCCGAGGTGGTGATCAGCGGTCGCAGCCAGGACGACGCCCAGCTCGAAGCCCTGCGCATCGCCCGCGATCAGGGCGCCGCGTTCATCCCGCCCTTCGACCACCCGCACGTGATCGCCGGCCAGGGCAGCCTGGGCCTGGAGATTCTCGAGCAGTGTCCGGACGTCTGCGAAGTGCTGGTGCCGTTGTCCGGCGGTGGCCTGTTCGCCGGCGTGGCGCTGGCGATCAAGGCGGCCAGCCCGGCGATTCGCACCCACGGCATCAGCATGCAGCTGGGCGCGGCGATGCACGCCAGCCTGCAGGCCGGCGAGCCGGTGGAGGTGCAAGAGCTGCCGACCCTGGCCGACTCGCTCGGCGGCGGCATCGGCCTGGACAACCGTTACACCTTCGCCATCACCCGTGAGCTGTGCGACCAGGTTCATCTGCTCGACGAAGCCTCCATCGCCCGCGGCATTCGCCATGCCTACCGCGAGGAGCGGCTGGTAGTCGAAGGCGCCGCAGCGGTGGGCATCGCCGCCCTGCTCGATGGCCTGATCGAGCCGCGCGGCCCGGTGGTGGTGGTGATCAGCGGCCGCAATATCGATATCGACCAACACCTGCGCGTGCTCAATGGCGCAGACGCCTGAGGAACCTCCATGGCCAAGACCCTGATTCTCAACCAGGCCGATCTGCGCGATTGCGTCGGCCTCGACACTGACAGCCTTGAGGTGGTGGAGAACGCCTTCCGTCTGCTCGCCACCGCTGCCGTGGCGATGCCGCCGATCCTGCGTCTGGACGTGCCCGAGCATAATGGCGAGGTGGACGTGAAGACCGCCTACCTGCCCGGCGTGGCGCACTTCGCGATCAAGGTCAGCCCCGGCTTCTTCGACAATCCCAAGCTCGGCCTGCCCAGCCTCAATGGCCTGATGATGCTGTTCTCGGCGCAGACCGGCCTGGCTGATGCGCTACTGCTGGATAACGGCTACCTCACCGCGGTGCGTACTGCTGCCGCTGGCGCCATCGCCGCCAAATGGCTGGCCCGCGAAGACGCCAAGGTGGTCGCCATCCTCGGTGCCGGCGAGCAGGCACGCCTGCAGTTGCAGGCCCTGCGCCTGGTGCGCGATGTAAGCGAGGTGCGTATCTGGGCGCGTGATCCCGCCAAGGCCCAGGCCATGGCCGCCGAGCTGGACGATGCGCGCGCGGTGGACAGCGTCGACGCGGCGCTAGATGGAGCCGATATCGCCATCACCACCACGCCCAGTCGCGAGCCGCTGATCCAGCCGCAACACCTGCGCTCCGGCCTGCATATCACTGCCATGGGCTCGGATGCCGAGCACAAGAACGAGATCGCCCCCGCCGTGCTGGCGCGGGTCGATGCCTATGTCCCCGACCGCCTGAGCCAGACCCGCGTGCTCGGCGAGCTGCACCACGCCATCGCCGCCGGCCTGGTCGCTGCCGATGCCGACTTCGCCGAACTCGGCCAGGTGATCGCCGGCCAGCGCCCGGGGCGCACCTCGGCTGCGCAGATCACTCTGTGCGACCTGACCGGTACCGGCGCGCAGGACACCGCCATCGCCAGTCTTGCCTACCAGCGCGCCGTCGCGGCCGGCAAAGGCCTCAGTTTCGATTCCTGAAACCTACGGGCGCGGCACGCCGCGCCTGAATAACCGTTCCATCACGAGGGCAACGCAATGTCCGAAATCGTCGTCAACCTCCCCTTCAGCCGGGAGGAATATGCCCAGCGTCTGGCCAAGACGCGCAGCGCCATGCAGGCCAGGGGCATCGAGCTGCTGATCGTCACCGACCCGTCCAACATGGCCTGGCTCACCGGCTATGACGGCTGGTCGTTCTACGTGCACCAGTGCGTGCTGCTGGCGCTCGATGGCGAGCCGGTCTGGTATGGCCGTGGTCAGGACGCCAACGGTGCCAAGCGCACGGTGTTCATGCAGCAGAGCAACATCGTCGGTTATCCCGACCACTACGTGCAGTCCACCGAGCGCCACCCGATGGACTACCTGTCCAGGGAGGTCATCACCGCGCGTGGCTGGGACAGGCTGACCATCGGCGTCGAGCTGGACAACTACTACTTCAGCGCCGCTGCCTACGCCTCGCTGCAGCGCAACCTGCCCAACGCCCGTTTCGTCGACTCCACCGCGCTGGTCAACTGGCAGCGGGCGATCAAGTCGCCCACCGAGATCGGCTACATGCGCATCGCGGCGAAGATCGTCGAGCAGATGCATGCGGCGATCTTCGACAAGATCGAGCCGGGCCTGCGCAAGAACGAGCTGGTGGCCGAGATCTACCGCACCGGCATCCTCGGTGCCGACGGTCATGGTGGTGACTACCCGGCCATCGTGCCGTTGCTGCCCACCGGCGCCGATGCCAGCGCGCCGCACCTGACCTGGGACGACTCGCCGATGATCAGCGGCGCCGGCACCTTCTTCGAGATCGCCGGCTGCTACAAGCGCTATCACTGCCCGCTGTCGCGCACCATCTACCTGGGCAAGCCGCCACAGCATTTCCTCGACGGCGAGAAGGCCGTGGTCGAAGGCATCGCCGCCGGCCTGGAGGCCGCCAAGCCGGGCAATACCACCGGCGATATCGCCCGCGCCTTCTTCAAGGTGCTGGAGAAGTTCGGCATCCACAAGGACAGCCGCTGCGGCTACCCCATCGGTATCAGCTACCCGCCAGACTGGGGCGAGCGCACCATGAGCCTGCGCCCGAGCGATGAAAGCGTGCTGCAACCGGGGATGACCTTCCACTTCATGCCCGGCCTGTGGCTGGACGACTGGGGCCTGGAAATCACCGAGTCGATTCTGATCACCGACAGCGGCGTGGAAACCTTCTGCGATGTGCCGCGCAAGCTGTTCGTGAAGGACTGACGCCATGACCGACGTTCTGCGCGACAACCCCATCAGCCCCACGGTCGATTTCGACCGTGACGGCGTACAGCACGGCTTTCTCAAGCTGCCCTATTCCCGCGACGATTCGGCCTGGGGCGCGGTGATGATTCCGGTTACCGTGGTGAAGAACGGCAGCGGCCCCACCGCCCTGCTTACCGGCGGCAACCATGGTGACGAGTACGAAGGCCCGCTGGCGTTGAGCAAGCTGGCCCAGCGCCTGCGCGCCGAGGACGTCACTGGCCGCGTGATCATCGTGCCGTTCATGAACACTCCGGCGGTGCAGGCCGGCACCCGCACCTCGCCCATCGACAAGGGCAACCTCAACCGCAGCTTCCCCGGCAAGCCGGATGGCACGGTGACGCAGAAGATCGCCGACTACTTTCAGCGCACCCTGCTGCCGCTGGCCGATGTGGTGCTGGATATCCACTCCGGCGGCAAGACCCTGGATTTTCTGCCCTTCGCCGCCTGCCACGTGTTGCCGGACAAGGATCAGGACGCCGCCTGCGCCGCCGGCATGCGCGCCTTCGCCGCGCCCTACTGCATGCGCATGCTGGAGCTGGATGCGGTGGGCATGTACGACACCGCCGCCGAGGAGCAGGGCAAGGTGTTCGTCACCACCGAGCTGGGTGGCGGCGGCAGCAGCACGGCGAAAAGCCTGGCCATCGCCGAGCGTGGCGTGCGCAACCTGCTGATCCACTTCGGCCTGCTGCAGGGCGAAATCGAGGCCGGCGAGTCGGTGATGCTGGACATGCCCGATGGCGACTGCTTCGTCGCCAGCGAAGACGATGGCCTGCTGGAGATGTGCCGCGACCTCGGCGAGACGGTGGAAAAGGGCGAGGTGATCGCCCGGGTACACAGCGTGCGCCGCACCGGCGAGCCGGCCCGGGAATACCGCGCCAGACGCAGCGGCCTGCTCGCTGCCCGGCATTTCCCCGGGCTGGTGAAAAGTGGCGATACCCTCGCGGTGGTCGCCGACGTGGTGGGCTGAGAGGAGCGCGCATGCACAAGCTCGACCGCTATGACCTGAAGATCCTGCGCATCCTTTCCGAGGATGGGCGGATCACCAAGTCGGCCCTGGCCGAGGCGATCAACCTCTCGGTGACGCCGGCCTGGGAGCGGGTGCGCAAGCTGGAAGGCGCCGGGCTGATCAAGGGCTATCGTGCGCAGATCGACTGGGCGGCGCTGTTCAGGAGCCAGCAGGTGCTGGTGGAAATCACCCTGGCGCGGCACACCGCCCAGGACATGCGCCGCTTCGAGCAGCGCCTGGCCGAGGTGCCGGAGGTGGGCTTCTGCTACGCCACCGGCGGCGGCGTCGACTACATCGCCATGATCCGCGCCCGCGACATCGACCACTACCAGCGTTTCGTCGACCAGCTGCTGCTGGAAGACCTGGGCATCGAGCGCTACTTCACCTACATCGTCACCAAGACCATCAAGGCGGACGCCTCGGGCGCGCCCACTGAGTTGGACGACTAGAGCTTCGCTTTAACCGCCGCCAGCCCTTCACCGCCATCACGGGTTTTCACGCCCTCCAGCCAGCCGTCGAGCACCGCGGGATTGGCCTTTACCCAGCTCCTGATCGCCGTGGCATTGGCGACGCGGCGGTTGAGCACTTCGTCCATGATGGTGTTCTCCATCTCCTGGGTGAACTTCAGGTTGCTCAGCAGCTTGCCCACGTTCGGGCATTCGGCCACATAACCCTTGCGCGCCAGGGTGTTGACCGAGCCGGTGCTGCCAAAGAATTTCTCGCCGCCCTTGAGGTACTGCATATCGAACTGCACGTTCATCGGGTGCGGCGTCCAGCCGAGGAACACCACGAACTCGTCGCGCTTCACCGCCCGCCCGACCTGCACCAGCATCGCCTGCTCGCTGGATTCCACCAGTTGCCAGTCGCCCAGGCCGAACTCGTTACCTTCGATCATCTGGCGGATGTAGTCGTTGGCCGGCGAGCCGGAGCCGATGCCGTAGATCTTCCTGCCGAACTGGTCGGCGAATCTGGCCAGATCGCTGAAGTCCTTCACGCCGGCTTCGTGGACGTAGGTTGGCACGGCCAGGGTGTATTCGGTGCCGCCGAGGTTTTCCACCACCTTGTCGACCTGGCCGCTTTCCACGTAGCGCTCATAGTCGTGCTGGCCGGCCGGCATCCAGTTGCCGAGGAACACGTCCACCTGGCCCTTCTGCAGCCCGGCGAAGATGATCGGCACTGCCAGCGTGCGGGTCTGCGGTTTGTAGCCGAGGCTGTCGAGCAGCAGGCTGGCGATACCGTTGGTCACGGCGATATCGCTCCAGCCCGGGTCGGCGAGGGTCACGGTGGAGCAGTTGGCACTTTCGGTTTGCGCCTGGGCGCCGCAGGTGAAGGCCAGCAGCGAGGCGCCAATCAGGATGGCTTTGAGCGTCATGAGTGAATCCTTTCAGGTGAGTCGCGCCCTGACCTTAACGGGCGAGAGCGCACGGCTCAACCACCGGCTCGCGATTGGACGCGATCGAGCGGAAACAAGAAGGATCAGCGGCCAACCGTTCGTCGAGTCTTCTGCCACGAAAGTGAACCAGGGGCTTGCCCGGGCTGTCCCTCACCGGGACGGGCAGGAGGCTGGTTTTCGATGCAATGCCTTGATTCGGAAGGTCCTCCGCGCAAGGTGTGTCACCAGGGTCACTGAGTTTGAAGAAGTTTTTCACGTCATTTTTTCTGGGGGGCGCTCTTTTACTGGGGATTTGTACCCAGGCCTCCGCCACCTTTCGCATTCACACCATCCCGGCTGCCCCGCAAGCGGCCGAGCAGAAACCGGCCCGCGAGGTGATCGACCGCGCCCTCGGTGCCCTGGGGACACCTTATCGCTGGGGCGGCACCAGCCCTCGCCAGGGCTTCGACTGCAGCGGTCTGGTGCAATACGCATTCAAGACCCAGGACGACCTCGAACTGCCGCGTACTTCCAGAGACCTGGCGCGGCTGGATGCGCCCACAGTGAGGCGCAGCGATCTGCAGCCGGGCGACCTGCTGTTTTTCCGCATTCGCAGCGGTTCGGTGGATCACGTGGCCATCTACATCGGCGAGGGACGTTTCGTCCATGCACCGCGGCGCGGCACCAGGGTGCGCATCGACCGTCTCAACGATACCTACTGGCAGCGCCATTTCCAGTTGGCCAAGCGCGTCGTGCCGACGGCCTGATCAGGTCCTGAAGGTTTCCAGGCGCTGTTTCTGCTGGCCGTCGGCGGCAAAGTTGTCGGCTGCCAGCCAGCGCTCGAAGGCCTCTCGGCGCACGGCCCATTCACCGTCGATGATGGCGAACCAGGCGGTGTCGCGGTTTCTGCCCTTGCGCACCATGTGCTGGCGAAAGAGCCCTTCGTGGACGAAGCCGAAGCGCTCGGCGGCGCGCCTGGAACGCGCGTTGGCGTTGTCGCACTTCCACTCCAGGCGGCGATAGCCGAGATCGTCGAAGGCGTGGCGGGCCAGCAGGTAAACCGCCTCGGTCGCGCCAGGTGTGCGCTGCATCGACGCCCCGAAGACCACGTGGCCGATCTCGATGCTACCGTCCTGCGGGGTGATGCGCAGGTAACTGAACAGCCCCAGGGCGCGCCCCGAGCCCTGCTCCAGCACCGTGTAGAACAGTGGATCGCGGCTGCCGGCATTTTTGGTGAGCCAGGCATCGAATGCGCCGCGTTCGTTGAACGGGCCATAGGGCAAATAGTCCCACAGCGCCGGGTCCGGCCCCTGCAGAGCGGCCCACAGATCATCGCCGTGGCGTGTGGCGTCGAGTGCCTCCAGACGTACGAAACGGCCCGGCAGCGTACGCTGATCCGGCGTCGGGCGAGGTTGCCAGTGGCTGAGGTCCCGGGTCATCAAAACAGCTTCCTGTACTGGATGAAGCCGGAGCGATCGGCAATACGGTCGTAGAGCTGGCGCCCGCGGTAGTTGGCTTCCTGAGTCAGCCAGTGCACGCGGCTGGCGCCGGCTGCCCGGGCCTGTGCATAGACATGTTCGATCAGCGCAGCACCGATGCCGCTGCCGCGAGTGTTTTCGGCCACGTACAGATCCTGCAGGTAGCAGTAGTCGCCCTCGGTCCAGCAACTGCGGTGGTAGATGAAATGCACCAGGCCGACGGCCTGGCCATCGAGCCAGGCGAGCGCGGCATGCATGGGTTCGGCCGGGTCGAGAAAGCGCTGCCAGGTCAGTGCGCTGGCCGCAGCGGGGATCTCGGTCTGGTAGAAGCGCTGGTAGCCGTGCCACAGCGGCAGCCAGGCAGCGTGGTCATCGGTGCCGATAGGGCGGATTTCGAGCATGGCGGTGTTCCTCTCAGTCCAGGGTGGACATACGGGCGGCAAGTTCGTGGTTGCGCGGGCTGGGTGAGGCGCTCAGCCCGGCACGCACGCCTGCCTGGTCGGCAGCCGAGCGGTTCTGGCCGAGCTTCCACTTGCCCTGCAGACGACGGATCGGCAGTGCGAAACCGACGATGGCGCGGAGCATGGTGTCGAGGTATTCGCGTGGTGCATCGCTAACCGCCCAGGGCTGCGCCTGCTGACGCTCGTGGCGGTCGCTGAGACGGCTGACCAGCTGCAGCAGGCGTTCGGGCTCATCGAACACTTCGGCCTGGCCCCAGGCGTGCACGGCGATGTAGTTCCAGGTCGGCACCACCTTGCCGTGCTCGGCCTTGGCCGGATACCAGCCCGGGTGGACGTAGGCGTCCGGGCCGTTGAACACCACCAGCGCTTCGGCGCCGCTGGCGAGGTCGCGCCAGTGCGGGTTGGCGCGGGCGAAATGGCCGTACAGAGTGCCGAACTCACCCTCGCCCGGCTCCAGCAGCAGCGGCAGATGGCTGGCCTGCAGGCCCTGTTCGCCAGAGCTGGTCAGCACGGCCAGGCCACTGGCATCGATCTGTGCATGGAGGGTGGCCAGGTCGTCCTGGCGGAATGCAGAGGGGCAATACATGGGCGTCTCCTGGTTTCGATGCGCCCATGCTAGGCAGGATATTGGTTCCCTGTAAGATCCATTTACAGGCAGTTTCATGGAGCCAATCATGCCCGCTACGCCACCCTTGCCGGTCGATCTGTCCGGTATCCGCCTCGACCCTGCAGCCGGCCTGTCGCGCCAGCTCTATCAGGCGTTGCGCGAACGCATTCTCGATGGTCGCCTGCCGGGCAATACGCGTCTGCCGGCCAGTCGTGACCTGGCCAGGCAGTTGGCGATATCGCGCAATACCGTGACCCGTGCCTTCGACCAGTTGTACGCCGAGGGCTATGTCGAAGGTCGGGTGGGTGACGGCACCTATGTGGCCGATCTGGCCCTGGCGCGGCCGGTTGTGCCAGCCATACCCTGCGCACCGGATCCGGGTGCCTCGCTGCAGCGCCATTCTCTGCCCGCTCCGCTGACGGGGGCGCCGCGTGCCTTCCGTATCGGCGTGCCGGCTTTCGACCTGTTCCCCTTCGACACCTGGGCGCGCCTGCAGGCACGCTTCTGGCGTCGGCCCTCGCCTGAGCGCCTGGGCTATGGCGACCCGGCCGGCGATCGCACGCTGCGCGAACTGGTGGCCGCCTATCTGCGCAACGCCCGCGGGCTGGCCTGTGACCCGCGGCAGGTCGTGATCACCTGCGGCGCCCAGCAGGCGATCAGCCTCTGCGCGCAGTTGCTGGTGCAGCCAGGCGACCGGGTAGCGGTGGAAAACCCGGGCTATCGCGCCGCCGCTTACGCCTTTGCCGTGGCGGGCGCCGACCTGCGTGGCGTGCCGCTCGATGGCGAGGGCATGGAGACCACGGCGCTGGTAGCCATCGAGGGCTGTCGCCTGGCCTATGTGACGCCGTCGCACCAGTACCCGACCGGCGTCACCCTGTCGCTGGCGCGGCGCCTGGAGTTGCTGGAATGGGCCGAGCGCCAGGACGGCTGGATCGTCGAGGACGACTACGATGGCGAATACCGCTACAGCGGCACGCCGCTGGCACCGCTGGCCGCGCTGGATCGTCAGGGTCGCGTGCTGTACGTCGGCACCTTCTGCAAGATCGCCTTCCCGGCGCTGCGCCTGGGCTATCTGGTGCTGCCGCCGGCACTGGCGGAGGCCTTTGCCCAGCGCCAGGCGCTGCAGATGCGTCATAGCGAGATCGGCACTCAGGCGGTGATGGCCGAGTTCATCGCCGCCGGGCATTTCCAGCGTCACGTGCGGCGCATGCGGCAGGCGGCACGACAGCGTCGCGATGCCCTGGTACGGGCCTGGCCGCAGACGCTGCCCGGCTGTGCGCCGCTGCCGTGTGTGGAGGCCGGGCTGCACCTGTGCGTACGGGTCGACAGCCTGGCCCGCGAGCGCGAACTGGTCAGTGCCGCGCGGGCAGCCGGAGTGGAGATGAACGCGCTCAGCGATTACTGGCTGGAGGACAGCGTCGAGCCTGGCGATGCCCGTGCCGGGCTGGTGCTGGGTTTCGCGGCAGTGCCCGAGGCGCAGATCGACGAAGCGGTGCGGGAGCTGCGGCGGGCCTGGCGTCTGTCGTAATGCTCGGCAAGCCAGGTGTCGGCGGCCATGCCCGCCTGATTCTTGCACGCGCGGGTAGCTTCGTCGGAAAACCTATCCCGAAAGTCAACAACAGGCTAGAATGCGCGCCGCTCGACGCCATATCGGCGGCGGCAGTGGGTTCCCTCACCCCACTCCATGAAAAAGGACGCAGACATGACCCTGATTCCCGCATCGGTCAGCCGCCCCGTGCTGGCCGGCCTGATCGCCTTCCACATCCTCATCATCATCGCCAGCAACTACCTGGTGCAGCTGCCGATCACCCTGTTCGGCTGGCATACCACCTGGGGCGCGTTCAGTTTCCCGTTCATCTTCCTGGCCACCGACCTCACCGTGCGCCTGATCGGCAAGCATGCCGCGCGGGTGGTGATCGCCCGGGTCATGCTGCCGGCGCTGCTGGCTTCCTACGTGGTCTCGGTGCTGTTCCACGAGGGGGCTTTCGGCGGCCTGGCGTCGCTCGGCGAGTTCAACCTGTTCGTGTTCCGTATCGCCGTGGCCAGCTTCCTCGCCTATGCCTTCGGCCAGTTGCTCGATATTCAGGTGTTCGACCGCCTGCGTACGATGCGCCAGTGGTGGATCGCCCCCACCGCCTCGACCATCCTCGGCAACCTGCTGGATACCTTCCTGTTCTTCTCGGTGGCCTTCTGGCGCAGCGACGACCAGTTCATGGCCGTCAACTGGGTGGAAATCGCCACGGTGGACTACGTGATCAAGCTGGCCATCAGCCTGATGCTGTTCGTGCCGCTGTACGGCATGCTGCTCAGCGCCATCATCCGCGCCCTGCCGCAGCGACCGGTGACGGCCGCCTGAGGCGGCGGCAAAAACCTGCTGCCGACGGTCTTCGTACAGAAAAATCTGCGGTCACGCCGCTCCGGCTTGGAAAAAACGCCAAGCCGCCCTTCCCTAACATGTCTCCCATGCCCATCTGCCCGGAGACATCGCCATGCCCCTCGATCATCCCCTGCTGTTCAAATCGCTGTGCTACGTCGACGGCCACTGGGTGCACAGTGACGACGGCGCCAGCGTGGCGGTACAGAATCCCGCCGACCAGAGCGTGATCGGCCATGTGCCAATGCTTGGCGAGAAACAGATCAGCGCTGCGGTGGATGCCGCCCAGCGCGCCTTCGCCAGCTGGCGCGAACAGAGCCTGGATGCCCGTGCAGGCCTGCTACGGCGCTGGGCCGAACTGATCCTGCAACATCAGGAAGATCTGGCGCGCATTCTCAGTCAGGAGCAGGGCAAGCCGCTGGCCGAAGCCCGTGGCGAGATCCGCTACGCGGCCAGCTTCATCCCCTGGTTCGCCGAAGAGGCGCGCCGGCTATACGGCCAGACCATCCCCAGCCATATCCCCGGTGCCCAGCTCGGCACGCTGAAGGAGCCGGTCGGCGTCTGCGCCCTGCTCACGCCGTGGAATTTCCCCAGTGCGATGATCACTCGCAAGGCCGCTGCCGCCCTGGCGGCCGGCTGCACCGTGGTGGTCAAGCCGGCGCACGAGACGCCCTACAGTGCCTTTGCCCTGGCCCAGCTGGCCGAGGAGGCGGGGTTTCCCGCCGGCGTGTTCAACGTGGTGCTGGGCGAGCCACAGATGGCCATGGAGACGCTGGTCAAGGACACCCGCGTGCGTTCGGTGAGCTTCACCGGCTCGACCCGGGTCGGCAAGCTGGTGCTGCAGGCCGCCGCCGAGGACGTGAAGAAGGTGGCGCTGGAGCTGGGTGGCAATGCGCCGCTGATCGTCTGCGCCGATGCCGATCTCGACCACGCCGTGCAGGTGGCGCTGGATGCCAAGTTCCAGACCTCGGGGCAGGACTGCTGCGCGGCCAACCGTATTCTGGTGGAACGCCCGGTCTATGAAGAATTCCTGCAGCGCTTCGCTAGGGCCGTGCGCGGCCTGCGTGTCGGCCCCGGCAGCGACGAGCGCAACCAGATCGGCCCGCTGATGCACCAGGCCGCGCTGGATGCCACGGCCGCGCGCGTCGCCGATGCCGTCGAACGGGGCGCGCGTCTGCTCGCCGGCGGCGAGCCGCATGCACTGGGCGGCTGGTTCTGGCAGCCGACGCTGCTGGCCGATGTCACCGACGACATGCGCATCTACCGCGAGGAAAACTTCGCCCCCATCGCCGGCGTCCGCGCCTTCGACAGCCTGGATGAGGCCGTGGCCATGGCCAATGACACCGAATACGGCCTGGCCGCCTACATTTGTTCCAACCGCGTGGACGTCGTCCACCCGCTGATTCGCCGCCTCGATCACGCCATGGTGGCGGTCAACGGCACCAAGTTCACCGGCCACCCGATTCCCTTCGGTGGCATGAAAGCCTCCGGCCTCGGCCGCGAGGGTGGTACGGAAGGCTTCGAGCCCTTCGTCGAAACCAAGTACTTCTGCATCCATCATCAGGGCCAGCGCTACTGAGCCCCACCCGGAGGATTTCCATGAGCCATTACGACGAGCTGTTCGCCCAGGACCGTGCCCACTTCATGCACCCGTCCACTCACGCCCACGATCACGCCAGCGGCGCGCTCAAGGGACGCATCATCAAAAGCGCCTCGGGCATTCGCATCAAGGATCACGAAGGTCGCGAGCTGATCGACGCCTTCGCCGGTCTGTACTGCGTGAACATCGGCTACGGCCGCACCGAGGTGGCCGAGGCGATCTACAAGCAGGCCAAGGAGCTGGCCTACTACCACACCTACGTCGGTCACTCGACCGAGGCCATCATCGAGCTGTCGGCGCGCATCATCGACTGGGCGCCCAAGGGTATGAAGAAGGTCTACTACGGCATGTCCGGCTCGGACGCCAACGAGACCCAGATCAAGCTGGTGCGTTACTACAACAACGTGCTCGGGCGCCCGGCGAAGAAGAAGATCATCTCGCGCCAGCGCGGCTACCACGGCTCGGGCATCATGACCGGCAGCCTCACCGGCCTGGCCAGCTTCCACCAGCATTTCGACCTGCCGCAGCCGGACATCAAGCACGCCGCCTGCCCGCACTTCTACAAGGCGCCGGCCGGCATGGACGAGGCAGCCTTCGTCCGCCACTGCGCCGAGGATCTGGAGAAACTGATCCTCGCCGAAGGCCCGGATACCGTGGCCGCCTTTATCGGTGAACCGGTGATGGGCACCGGCGGCATCATCGTCCCGCCCAAGGGTTACTGGGAGGCGATCCAGGCCGTACTGGCCAAGTACGACATCCTGCTGATCGCCGACGAAGTGGTCTGCGCCTTCGGCCGCCTCGGTACGCCGATGGGCAGTCAGATGTTCGGCATGCAGCCGGACCTGATCACCACCGCCAAGGGCCTGACCAGCGCCTACGCACCGCTTTCCGCGGTGATCGTCGGCGAGAAGGTATGGAGCGTGATCGAAGAGGCCTCCGCCCGCGACGGCGCCATGGGCCATGGCTGGACCTATTCCGGCCACCCGATCTGCGCCGCTGCGGCGCTGGCCAACCTGGACATCCTGGAGAAGGAAAACATCGCCGCCAATGCCGCCGAAGTCGGCGCCTACCTCAACCAGCAGCTGCGCCAGACCTTCGAAGGTCATCCGCTGGTCGGTGAAGTGCGTGGCGTCGGCATGCTCGCCGCGCTGGAGTTCATGGCCGACCGCGA
Organism: Pseudomonas sp. NCCP-436; assembly: GCF_019656335.1. Taxonomy (GTDB): domain Bacteria; phylum Pseudomonadota; class Gammaproteobacteria; order Pseudomonadales; family Pseudomonadaceae; genus Aquipseudomonas. Next base: position 113,240 of record NZ_BPLZ01000001.1, read on the forward strand.
GGCACGCACGCCGTTCGATGCATCGCTCAAGGTGGGTCCGCGGGTCTCCGCCGCATGCCTGGAACGCGGTATGATCGCCCGTGCCATGCCGCACGGCGACATCCTCGGCTTCGCCCCGCCGCTGGTGCTGAGCCGCGCCGAAGCGGACGAGGTGGTGGGCATCGCCAAGGCCGCAGTGGATGCGGTGGCCAGCGAGGTGCTCTGAGTCGAGCAGTGCGCAAGGTGGATGGCTGCGGCCATCCGCCCTCACCCATCCCCACCGTTTCGGATATCGATCTAGCGCGGCTGGGCCGCCGCCACCGGCAGCGCCTGCAGGCGCGACAGGTGCAGGGCTACGGCCAGCGCCACCAGCAGCAACGAGCCGATGAACAGGCCGAGGCCGTCCCAGCCGGCTGCCTGCCAGAACACGCCGCCCAGGGTACCGGCCACGCTGGAGCCGACGTAGTAGCAGAACAGGTACAGCGACGACGCCTGCCCCTTGGCCTGGGTGGCACGGCGGCCGATCCAGCTGCTCGCCACCGAGTGGGCGCCGAAGAAGCCGAAGGTGAACAGCAGCATGCCCACCAGTACCGCCGCCAGGTTGTCGACGATGGTCAGGGCCAGCCCGCCGAGCATCAGGCCGATGACCGCCCACAGCACCTTGCGCCGGCCCAGCTTGTCGGCCAGTGCGCCAATTTGCGCCGAGCTGTAGATACCGGACAGGTACACCACCGAGAGCAGGCCGATGCTGGTCTGGTCCAGGCGGAACGGCGCCTCGATCAGGCGGTAGCCGATGTAATTGAACAGGGTGACGAAACTGCCCATCAGCAGGAAGCCGAGCAGGAACAGCCAGGGCAACCCGGCATCGCGGAACTGCAGGATGTAGCCCTGCAGCAGGCTGCGTGGGCGCAGCGAGCGTGGGCGGAAGTTGCGCGACACCGGCAGCAGGCGCCAGAACAGCAGCCCGGCCAGTACGCCTAGGCCGCCAAGTGTGCCCAGCACGGCGTGCCAGGACATGTAGTCGACCAGTACCCCGCTGAGCAGGCGCCCGCTCATGCCGCCGATGGCGTTGCCACCGATATACACGCCCATGGCCAGGCCCAGGTGCAGCGGGTCGATTTCCTCACAGAGGTAGCTCATGGCCACGGCCGCCAGGCCGCTCAGGGCCAGGCCGACCAGTGCGCGCATCAGCAGCACGCCTTCCCAGGTCGGCATCAGCGCGCTGCCGACGGTGAACAGCGCCGCGGCCAGCAGCGAGACCACCATCACCGGCTTGCGTCCGAGCGCATCGGACAGCGGGCCGGTGATCAGCAGGCCGACGGCCATGGTGATGGTCGACACCGAGAGAATCAGGCTGCTCTGCGCCGCGCTCAGGGCGAACTGCTGCGACAGCATGGGCATCATCGGCTGCACGCAGTAGAGCAAGGCAAAGGTGGCGAAACCGCCGCAGCACATCGCCAGCAGGGTGCGCAAAAAGGCGTGGGTGCCCTTCTCGATATAGACGGGAGCCGCAGTCAGGCTGCCAGGAGCAGGCTCCTCGTCGGCGGGTACGCACTCGTTGGGCGCGTGGGGAACGGGTTGGCGCATGGTGACCTCGTGGGCGTGCGTTTTTCGGGCAAAGACCTGCCGTCACGCAGGGATCTGCCCGCGCGAGGACTGTTCTTGTCGTTGGAATGCCACAAGGATAAGTAGGACGCTATTTTTCATCCAATATAATATTCGACACCAATGATATGTTTTGCGACTTATGGAGGGCTCATGGAGCTGCGTCACCTGCGCTATTTCGTCGCCGTCGCCGAGGAGCTGCATTTCGGCCGGGCCGCCGAACTGCTGGGCATTTCCCAGCCGCCGCTGAGCCAGCAGATCCAGGCGCTGGAGCAGGAGTTGGGCGTGCGCCTGTTCGAGCGCAGCAACCGGCATGTGGCGCTGACCGATGCCGGCCGGCTGTTTCTCGAGGAAACCCGGCAGACCCTGGCCCAGGTCAGTCGCTCGGTGGATGTGGTGCGGCGCGCCGAGCAGGGCGAGATCGGCGAGCTGCAGATTGGCTTCACCGCGTCCGCGCCCTTCGTCTCGATGATCCCCCGCGCAGTGTTCGCATTCCGTCAGGCCTTTCCTGCCGTGCACCTGAATCTGCAGGAGATGACCAGCAGCGAGGTCAGCCAGGCGCTGATCGAACGTAAGCTGCAGATCGGCATGATCCGCCCGCTGGAGCTGCCGGCCCAGCTGGAAGCGGTGGAGTTGCTGCGCGAGCCGCTGATGGCCCTGCTACACGCCAATCATCCGCTGGCCGCTGACGAGGATCAGGGGTTGGCGCTGGCCGAGTTGGCCGACGAGCCGTTCGTGTTCTTTCCACGGGGTCATGGCACCGGGCTTTACCCGCAGTTGTTCAACCTGGCGCGCCAGGCCGGTTTCAGCCCACGGGTCAGCCAGGAAGCGCACGAAGCGATGACCATCATCGGCCTGGTGGCCGCCGGTCTCGGGGTTTCGGTGTTGCCCTCGTCGTTTCGTCGGGTGCGGATCGACGGGGTGGTGTTTCGCCCGCTGCTCGACGCCGATGCCACCACCGCGGTCTGGCTGGTCAAGCGTCGCCAGGAGCATTCGCCGCTGGCGCAGGCCTTCGTCGATCTGCTGACCCGGGAAGTGCAGGCGATGCAGTAGGTCGCGGACAGGGCGTGGTCTGCCCGCTGCTCAGGGGCGGGCGGGCTTGTCCAGCTTGCGCAGGAACACGGTCATTTCCTTCTCCGCCTGCTTGTCGCCCTTGTGCTGCGCAGCGGCGATGCCCTGTTGCCATGCCGCCCGTGCGCCGTCCGCATCTCCGCCTGTTTGAAGAGCCTTGCCCAGCAGCTTCCAGGCGGCGGAATAGTTCGGGTCGAGTTCGACGCAGCGTTGCAGGTGCTCGGCTGCCAGCGCGGCGTTGCCGCCATCCAGATATGCCTTGCCCAGACCGAAGCGCAGCAGGGCGTTATCCCGACCGGCGTCCAGCATCTTTTCCAGTGCCTCGGTACTCATCAATCCTCCCGCCGTAGCCGGCCACTTCAGAAGAAGGTCAAGCCTGCCTGGAACAGCCGCTCGACATCACGGATGTACTTCTTGTCGACGACGAACAGGATCACGTGGTCGCCGGCTTCTATCACCGTATTGTCGTGGGCAATCAGCACTTCCTCGTCACGGATCACCGCACCGATGGTGGTGCTCGGCGGCAGGGCTATGTCGCGGATCATGCGGCCGATCACCTTGCTCGATTTGGCATCGCCGTGGGCAATTACTTCCAGTGCCTCGGCCGCGCCGCGACGCAGGCTGTGCACGCTCTCGATATCGCCACGACGCACATGGGTGAGCAGGGTGCCGATGGTGGCCAACTGCGGGCTGATGGCAATGTCGATCTCGCCACCCTGCACCAGATCCACATAGGCCGGGTTGTTGATCAGCGCCATCACCTTGCGCGCGCCCATGCGCTTGGCCAGCAGCGAGGACATGATGTTGGCCTCGTCATCGTTGGTCAGAGCCAGGAAGATGTCGGCGTCGTTGATGTTTTCTTCCAGCAACAGATCACGGTCGGAGGCGCTGCCCTGCAGCACGATGGTGCTTTCCAGGCTTTCCGAAAGATGCCGGCAGCGTGCCGGGTTCATCTCGATGATCTTCACCTGATAGCGGCTTTCGATGGCTTCGGCCAGACGCTCGCCAATATGTCCGCCACCGGCGATGACCACCTTCCGGTAGTCGTCCTCAAGTCGGCGCATCTCGCTCATCACCGCACGGATGTGCGCCCGCGCAGCGATGAAGAACACCTCGTCGTCGGCCTCGATGACAGTGTCGCCCTTCGGCATGATTGGCCGGTTGCGGCGGAAGATCGCTGCCACCCGGGTATCGACATTGGGCATATGGGCGCGGAGCTGACGCAGTTGCTGACCAACCAGAGGCCCACCGTAGTAGGCCTTGACCGCGACCAGCTGCGCCTTGCCTTCGGCAAAGTCGATGACCTGCAACGAGCCCGGGTATTCGATCAGGCGCTTGATGTAGTTGGTCACCACCTGCTCCGGGCTGATCAGCACGTCAACCGGAATCGCCTCGTTGCAGAACAATGCCTCGCGGGTCAGGTAAGCGGTCTCACGAACACGGGCGATGCGCGTAGGGGTGTGAAACAGGGTATAGGCTACCTGACAGGCGATCATGTTGACTTCATCGCTGTTGGTAACTGCCACCAGCATGTCGGCATCGTCGGCACCGGCCTGGCGCAGCACCGTGGGGAAGGAGGCCTTGCCCTGCACGGTGCGGATATCGAGACGATCGCCAAGATCGCGCAGGCGGTCGCCATCGGTATCTACCACGGTGATGTCGTTGGCTTCACTGGCCAGGTGTTCCGCCAGGGTGCCACCTACCTGGCCGGCGCCGAGAATAATGATCTTCACTGAAGGGCTCCGTTTGGCCTGTGCACAGCCAGGCCAGTACCTGTGGCAGGCCGCAGCAGGGCGTCTACATGGCGCAGCAGTGTACCGCTGCAGTCGGCGCTTTCCGAGTCCGTTTTGTGCGGTGGATCAGCTTAGCCGCTTGTGCAGCTTCGCGTAATAGAAACCGTCGTGACCGTCCGGCTGCGGCAGCAGTTGACGACCATGGCCAGGCTGCAGGCCAAAGGCTCCGTCTATCGGCAGTTCGCAGGCATCGGCAGTACGGCTGAGGAAGGCGGCGATGGTGTCACTGTTCTCCATCGGCAGCACCGAGCAGGTGGCGTAGAGCAGGATGCCGCCAGGCGCCAGGGTCGGCCACAGGGCGTCGAGCAACTGGCCCTGCAGTTGGGCCAGGGCAGGGATGTCCTCGGGCTGGCGGGTCAGCTTGATGTCCGGGTGACGGCGAATCACGCCAGTGGCAGAGCAGGGCGCATCGAGCAGGATGCGCTGGAACGGCGAGCCATCCCACCAGGCTGCAGTATCGCGGCCGTCGGCGGCGATCAGCCGGGCTTCGAGACCGAGCCGGTGGAGATTTTCCCGCACCCGCGCCAGCCGTCTGGGCTCCAGATCGAGAGCCAGTACCTCGGCCAGCGCCGGTTCGGCTTCCAGCAGATGACAGGTCTTGCCGCCTGGCGCAGCACAGGCATCCAGCACACGCTGACCAGGCGCCAGGTCAAGCAGATCCGCGGCCAACTGCGCGGCTTCGTCCTGAACACTGACGCGACCTTCGGCAAAGCCGGGCAGGCTGGTGACATCACATGGACGCAGCAGACGTACGCCGTCGCGGCTGAACCGGCAGGCCTCGGCCTCGAAACCGGCAGCGCGCAGCTCGCTCAGGTAGGCGTCACGACTGCCGTGACGGCGATTGACCCGCAGGATCAGCGGCGGGTGGACGTTGTTGGCAGCGCAGATAGCCTGCCAGCGCTCCGGCCAATGGGCCTTGAGCGTCTTTTGCAGCCAGCGTGGATGTGCGGTGTGCAGCACTGGGTCACGATCCAGCTCGGCATACAGAGCCTCATGCTCGCGCTGGGCACGGCGCAGCACCGCATTGAGCAGGCCCTTGGCCCAGGGTTTCTTCAAAGCGCCGGCGCAGCCTACCGTCTCACCAATGGCAGCATGCTCGGGAATGCGGCTGTGCAGCAGCTGATAGAGACCGACCAGCAACAAGGCTTCCACATCCCTGTCGGCAGCCTTGAAGGGTTTCTCCAGCAGTTTCCCGGCCAACAGTTGCAGACGCGGCTGCCAGCGTGCCGTGCCGAAAGCCAGATCCTGCGCCAGCGCCCGATCGTGCGCGGCGACCCGCTCCAGCTGCGGCGGCAGACTGCTACCCAGCGAAGCCTTGCCGGAGAGCACGGCCGTCAGGGCACGTGCAGCCGCCAGACGCGGATTCATTGCCCCAGTACCAGGCCAGGCGCGAACTGCTCGCGGCGACTGTTATAGAGGTCGGCAAACGCCAGCGGCTTGCCGCCGGGCAGCTGCAGGCGGGTCAGGCGCAACGCACCCTCGCCACAGGCTACGGTCAGGCCGTGCTTGTCGGCTGCGAGGATGCTGCCCGGCGCGCCTTGTCCCTGGCCGAGTTCGGCAGCGTGTACTTTCAGCGTTTCACCAGCCAGCGTGGTATGGCAGATCGGCCAGGGGTGGAAGGCGCGCACCAGGCGCTCCAGCTCGGCGGCCGGCCGACTGAAGTCGAGCCGTGCCTCGTCCTTGCTCAGTTTGTGCGCGTAGTTGGCCAAGGCATCATCCTGCACTTCACCCCTCAGCGTGCCGGCTTCCAGGCCATCAATCGCCTGCAGCACCGCCTGCGGGCCAAGCTGGGCCAGGCGGTCATGCAGCGTGCCGCCAGTATCGTCGGGGCTGATTGACGTGCTGACCTTGAGCAGCATCGGCCCGGTATCCAGGCCCGCCTCCATCTGCATCACGGTAACGCCGCTTTCGGCGTCACCGGCCTGCACAGCACGCTGGATCGGCGCCGCACCACGCCAACGCGGCAGCAACGAGGCGTGACTATTGATGCAGCCCAGACGCGGGGTGTCGAGTACCGCCTGCGGCAAGATAAGCCCATAGGCCACCACTACCATCAGATCCGGCCTGAGCTCTGCCAGCTCGGCCTGCGCCTCCTCGTTACGCAGGCTGGCCGGCTGGTAGACCGGGATGCCATGAGCGACAGCAAGTTGCTTGACCGGGCTGGGCATCAGCTTCTGCCCGCGCCCGGCCGGACGATCCGGCTGGGTATAGACAGCCACGACCTGGTGGTTGCTGGTCAGCAGAGCTTTAAGATGTTCGGCGGCAAATTCCGGGGTGCCGGCAAAAACGATACGCATGGGGTCACCAAAGAAAAAGGCTTGCCTGGCAGGTCACATGGAAACTACTGCGCTCGGTTATGCCGCGTTGAAAACAGGCTCGGACTGCTCATTTACAGCTCGTAAACTCCGCGTCCTCGTCTGTTTTCGCCTTGCCTAACCTTCGCTCGTGACGTTTCCATGCGACCTGCTACGCAAGCCTTGGGAATAAATGAATCAGGCGCGCTGGCGATGCTGTTTTTCCAGCTTCTTCTTGATCCGGTCACGCTTGAGGTTGGACAGGTAGTCGACGAACAGCTTGCCGTTGAGGTGGTCACATTCGTGCTGGATGCACACGGCTAGCAGACCCTCGGCGATCAGCTCGAAGGGCTTGCCGTCGCGATCCAGCGCACGGATCTTCACCTTCTGCGGACGATCGACGTTCTCGTAGAAGCCGGGCACCGAGAGGCAGCCCTCCTGATATTGATCCATCTGATCGGTCAGTGGCTCGAACTCGGGGTTGATAAACACCCGCGGCTCGGACTTGTCCTCGGACAGATCCATCACCACAACACGCTTGTGCACATTCACCTGGGTCGCGGCCAGGCCGATGCCCGGCGCGTCATACATGGTCTCGAACATGTCGTCGACCAACTGGCGAATGGAATCATCCACGACATCCACCGGCTTGGCGATGGTGCGCAGGCGTGGATCAGGAAATTCGAGGATATTCAGGATCGCCATATGCGTTTGTGATGCACTTGTAGAATAAAGTCAAAATCCGCTGCTAAGATGATGAACAGCATTGAAAAACGGCTTCACGCCGCGAATTCAGCGGGTTTGACACGCGGCGCTAGGGCGCTTCACGTGAAGGCACATAATAAAGGGATTCACCGAATGAGGAAATCACTACTCGCCCTGCTGCTCACTGCAGCTGGCGGCATGGCGATGGCCGGCATGGCCCAGGCCGAAGTGCAACTCAAGGAAGGCCATCCGGAACGCTATACCGTAGTCAAGGGCGATACCCTCTGGGACATTTCCGGCAAGTTCCTGCGTCAGCCGTGGAAGTGGCCGGAAATCTGGCACGCCAACCCCCAGGTTGCCAACCCTCATCTGATCTATCCCGGTGACACCCTCAACCTTGTCTACATCGACGGCCAGCCGCGCCTGATGCTCAATCGCGGCGAGTCGCGCGGCACCATCAAGCTGTCACCTCAGGTGCGCAGCATACCGATGGCCGAGGCGATCCCGACCATTCCGCTGGAGGCGATCAACAGCTTCCTGTTGAGCAACCGCATCGTCAACTCCCCCGAGGAATTCAACGACAAGCCCTATATCGTCGCCGGCAACGCCGAGCGCGTGATCAGCGGCGCCGGCGACCGTGTCTACGCTCGCGGCCAGTTTGATCTGGAACGTCCGGTCTATGGCATCTTCCGGCAGGGCAAGACCTATCTGGATCCGAACACCAATGAATTCCTTGGGATCAACGCCGACGACATCGGCAGTGGCGAGATCGTCGCGCAAGAGAATGACATCGGTACCCTGGTGCTGAGCCGCTCGACCCAGGAAGTGCGTCTTGGCGACCGCCTGTTCCCCACCGAGGAACGCCCGATCAACTCCACCTTCATGCCCAGCGAGCCGTCCTCCGAGATCGACGGTCTGATCCTCGACGTACCGCGCGGCGTCACCCAGGTCGGCCAGTTCGACGTGGTAACCCTGAACAAGGGCTCCCGTGACGGTCTGGAAGTGGGCAACGTGCTGGCGGTGTACAAGACTGGTGAAACCGTGCGCGACCGTGTCACCGGCGAGAGCGTGAAGATTCCGGACGAGCGCTCTGGCCTGCTGATGGTGTTCCGCACCTACGACAAGCTCAGCTACGGCCTGGTGCTGGTCGCCAACCGCCAGTTGGCGGTAATGGACAAAGTACGCAACCCGTAATGCCCGATGAGCCCCGCTGATGCGGGGCTCATGCTTTGCGCGCCAGGATGGCGCGTCCGCCGTTCAGGGAAGAACCAGCATGCCTGTTCCTGCCAGCCTTTCCCCCGCCGAACTGGAAGCGCGCCTGCGCCTGCACCTGCTGCCGGAGCTGGGCCCACGCCGTTTCCGCAAGCTGCTGACAGCCTTCGGCAGCGCCTCGGCGGCACTCAGTGCCCCAGCCGGTGCCTGGCGGGCGCTGGGCTTGCCGGCCGGCTGTTCCGAACCACGACGCAGTGCGGAAATTCGCCAGAAGGCGGCGGCCGCTCTGAACTGGCTGGAAGATCCCACACAACACCTGCTGATGTGGGACGATCCACGTTACCCGGCGCTACTGGCCGAGCTGCCCGACGCACCGCCGCTATTGTTCGTGGCCGGCGATGTGGAGCTGCTGCAGCGCCCGCAACTGGCGCTGGTCGGCAGCCGGCGTGCCTCTCCGCCAGGACTGGACAACGCCCGGGCATTTTCCCGCAGCCTGGCAGCCGGTGGTTTCGTCATCACCAGCGGGCTTGCCCTGGGCATCGACGGCGCCGCCCACCAGGGTGCGCTGGAAGCAGGCGGCCATACCCTGGCGGTTCTCGGCACCGGACTGCAGTGCCTCTATCCCAGACGCCATGCCGGACTGGCAGCACGGATCATCGCCCAGGGCGGTGCACTGGTATCGGAACTACCGCTGGACAGCCCGCCACAGGCGGCCAACTTCCCGCGGCGTAATCGCATCATCAGCGGCCTGTCGCTCGGTGTGCTGGTGATCGAGGCCAGCCCGTCCAGCGGATCCTTGATCACCGCCCGGCTGGCCGCCGAGCAGGGCCGTGAGGTCTACGCCATTCCCGGCTCGATCCATCATCCGGGAGCCCGTGGCTGTCATCATCTGATCCGTGAGGGCGCCATTCTGGTGGAGAGTATCGAGCATATCCTCGAAGCCCTGCGCGGCTGGCAGACACCTGTCGGCCAGCCTTGCGCAGCAATGAGCAATACACCGGATCACCCACTGCTAACCCTCCTGCACGCCGCACCGCTCAGTACCGAGGCGCTGGTTCAGGCCAGCGGCCAACCGCTGGCCGAGGTGTTGGCCGCCCTAACCGAGCTGGAACTCGATAGCCGGGTCTGCAACCAGGCGGGGCTCTGGATGGCCCGCACGCCCTAGGCTCTGTATGAAATTGCCCGTGCCCGGCGACTTGTCCTTGCATGCACGAGAAGCCGCTGAAGAAAGAGCTACGAAAGTCGCCTCAAGCCAATGTCATCGCTGATGGCACTGTTCATACGGCTTACAGACGAGTTCTAGCTGCATATTTGCGTCTACAGTCGGCCGAACGAGTTGGATAGACTGCCGGCCATTCGTTCAGCGGGAGACAGCCGATGGCCAGCAACTGGCAGATACAGCAGACAGCGCAAGTGGTACGCCAGGGCGGGGTAATCGCCTATCCGACCGAAGCGGTCTGGGGGCTGGGTTGCGACCCATGGAACGAGACGGCGGTGTACCGCCTACTGGCACTCAAGGAGCGGCCAGTGCACAAGGGCCTGATCCTGGTTGCCGGAAGTATGGAGCAGTTCGACTTCCTCCTCGATGACCTGCCGGACATCTGGCGCCAGCGCCTGGCCGACAGTTGGCCCGGACCGAACACCTGGCTGGTGCCACACCGTGAACTGCTGCCCGAATGGATTACCGGTGAGCACGACAGCGTAGCCCTGCGCGTCAGCGACCACCCGCTGGTGCAGGCACTGTGCCGCGAGGCCGGGCCTATCGTATCCACCTCAGCCAACCCGGCTGGCCGCCCCTCGGCGCGCTCGCGCCTGCGCGTTGAACAGTACTTTCACGACCAGTTGGACAAGGTACTCGGTGGTGCGCTTGGCGGGCGCAAAAATCCCAGCCTGATCCGCGATCTGCGCAGCGGTGAAGTGATCCGACCGTCCTGAAATTGGCAGCGGCTGCCCGGAAACCTCCAGGCTGCCGCCGAATCAAGAGGTCAGGGCAGCAGGATGGTCGAGCCGGTGGTCTGCCGAGCGCTCAGTGCATCCTGCGCGGCAGCCGCCTCCTTCAGCGGATAACGATTGCTGATGTCCACCTGCAGCTTGCCACTTTCGATCATGCCGAACAGTTCGTCGGCCATCGCCTGCAGGCGCTGCGGGGTATCCGCGTAACCAGCCAGCGTCGGGCGGGTGACGTAGAGCGAGCCTTTCTGCGCCAGGATGCCGAGGTTGACCCCGGTGACCGCGCCGGAGGCGTTACCGAAGCTGACCAGCAGGCCGCGCGGAGCCACGCAATCCAGCGAGGTCTCCCAGGTGCTCTGACCGACGCCGTCGTAGACTACCGGGCACTTGGCCCCGTCGGTCAGCTCCAGCACGCGCTGCAGCACATCCTCGTGGCTATAGACGATGGTCGCCCAAGCGCCCAACTCGCGGGCACGGGCGGCCTTTTCCGCCGAACTGACCGTGCCGATCAGGCGCACGCCCAGCGCCCTGGCCCACTGACAGGCGATGGAGCCGACACCGCCGGCTGCGGCGTGGAACAGGACGGTCTCGCCGCCCTTGAGCTCGAAGGTCTGGCGCAGCAGGTACTGTACGGTGAGGCCCTTGAGCATGACCGCGGCGGCCTGCTCGAAGCTGATGCTGTCGGGCAGGTGCACGAGCTTTTCCGCCGGTAGCACATGCAGCTCACTGTAAGCCCCAAGAGGGCCGGTGGCGTAGGCCACGCGATCACCCACGGCAAAGCCCTCGACGGCACTGCCCACCGCCTCGACCACCCCGGCCCCCTCGGTGCCCAGACCCGACGGCAACGCAGGTGGCGGATAGAGCCCCGTGCGGTAGTAGGTGTCGATGAAGTTCAGACCAATGGCACGGTTGGCCACCCGTACCTCGTGCGGGCCAGGCTCGGCCGGCTGGTAGTCAAGGTATTGCAGCACTTCGCTGGTGCCGTGCTGGGAAAACTGGATGCGCTTGGCCATGGCAACTCCTCATTGGCGCCGGCCGCCCGGAGACGGCGAAGCCTCTATCCAAACGCCCTGCTTGATCGGCGTCAACTACGGGGTGAGCTGCGGGAATGTTATGCTGCCGACCGATTTCATATTCGCCCCGCTCAAGGTGCCGCCGTGACTGACCGTACCGAGGCCGTGAAGGCCTACCTGCTCGACCTGCAAGACCGCATCTGCTCCGCCCTGCAAACCGAAGACGGCAAGGCCGTATTTGTCGAAGACGCCTGGCAGCGTCCCGCTGGTGGCGGCGGGCGCACCCGGGTGATCGAGAACGGCGCGCTGATCGAGAAAGGCGGAGTCAATTTCTCCCATGTGTTTGGCGCCAACCTGCCGCCCTCGGCCAGTGCCCACCGTCCGGAACTGGCCGGTCGCGGTTTCCAGGCACTCGGCGTGTCGCTGGTGATCCACCCGGAAAACCCCTACGTGCCGACTTCGCACGCCAATGTGCGCTTCTTCAGCGCCGAGAAGGCAGGCGAAGAGCCGGTCTGGTGGTTCGGTGGCGGCTTCGACCTGACGCCCTACTACGCCAACGAGGAAGACTGCGTGCACTGGCACCAGGTGGCCCGTGATGCCTGCGCGCCGTTCGGCGCCGAGGTCTATCCGAAGTTCAAGGCCTGGTGCGACCGCTATTTCCACCTCAAGCACCGCGGTGAGCCGCGCGGCATCGGCGGGTTGTTCTTCGACGACCTCAACGAATGGGACTTCGACACCTGCTTCGCCTTCATGCGCGCCATCGGCGATGCCTATCTGCAGGCCTACCTGCCCATCGTGCAGCGCCGCAAGCTCACCCCCTTCGGCGAGCGTGAGCGCGAGTTCCAGGCCTACCGCCGCGGTCGCTACGTGGAGTTCAATCTGGTGTTCGATCGCGGCACCCTGTTCGGCCTGCAGTCCGGCGGGCGTACCGAGTCGATCCTCATGTCGCTGCCGCCGCACGTGCGCTGGGGCTACGACTGGAAGCCGGAGCCGGGCAGCGAGGAGGCGCGCCTGACCGAGTACTTCCTCACCGATCGTGACTGGCTTTCGGCCTGATTCCGCAGCCCGGCCTACACAACAGGATTTCTCATGGACCGCTACTGCGTCTTCGGCAACCCCATCGGCCACAGCAAATCACCGCTGATCCATCGTCTGTTCGCCGAGCAGACCGGCCAGGCGCTGACCTACGATGCGCGCCTGGCACCGCTGGATGACTTCGCCGGCGATGCCCGATCCTTCTTCCACGATGGCCTTGGCGCCAACGTCACTGTGCCATTCAAGGAGGAGGCCTTCCGCCTTGCCGACCAGCTCAGCGAACGTGCCCGCCGCGCCGGTGCAGTGAACACTCTGAAGAAGCTGGCAGACGGTCGCCTGCTCGGTGACAACACCGACGGCGCCGGGCTGACCCGCGACCTGCAGGACAACGCCGGTTTCAGCCTGGCCGGCAAACGCATCCTCATCCTTGGCGCCGGAGGCGCCGTTCGTGGCGTACTGGAACCCTTCCTGGCGCAGAAGCCGGCGGTGCTGGTGATCGCCAACCGCACCGTAAGCAAGGCCGAGCAACTGGTGCGCGAGTTCGCCGATCTCGGCCCGCTGGTCGCCGCCGGTTTTGACTGGATCGATGCGCCGGTCGACCTGATCGTCAACGGCACCTCGGCCAGCCTGGGCGGTGAGCTGCCGCCGATTGCACCTGGCCTGATCCAGCCCGGACATACGCTCTGCTACGACATGATGTATGCCCGCGAGGCCACTCCCTTCAACCGCTGGGCCGCCGAGCAGGGCGCGGCGCGCTGCCTGGACGGCCTCGGCATGCTGGTCGAGCAGGCAGCGGAGGCCTTCGAGCTGTGGCGTGGCGTGCGTCCGGACACCGCACCGGTGCTGGCCGAACTGCGCCGCCAACTGGCGGGCTAGCGCCCATGGACGAACGGACGCTGCCACGGGTGCGGGGTTACCACGCCCACGTCTACTTCGATGCCGGCACCCTCGATCAGGCCCGTGCGCTGTGCGAAGAAGCCGCGCGGCGTTTCCCGCTGAAGATGGGACGGATGCACGAGCGCCCGGTCGGGCCGCATCCGGACTGGAGCTGCCAACTGGCCTTCCGTCCCGATCTGTTTGGCGAGCTGGTGCCCTGGCTGATGCTGCGGCGCAACGGTCTTAACGTGCTGATCCACCCGCTGACCGGCAACGATCTGCGCGATCACCGCGACTGGGCCATGTGGCTGGGACAGTCGCGGCCTCTGGATCTGAGCCTGTTTGACACAGACCGCTAACCCTCCTGCCTGCGATTCAGGACTCAACCTGCAGCAGGCAATCCGGATCGGCAACGACGAGTTCGGCCAGTACCTGCGGCCGCGCCCGACGCAGCACCAGGCAACGCTGCTGCGTCCGTAGACGCTGTGCCTCCTGCCGCAGCATCTGCACCCCGGCGTAGTCGATAAAGTTGACGTAGCGGGCATCGAGCACCACCCGCGTTGCCCGGCTGCCCTGCAGCAGCAGTTGGATGTACGGACAGGCGCCGAAGAAGATCGAACCCTCAATGCGCAGCACTTCGGCGTCACCATCCTGCCAGCGCCGTACCTGCGGTTGCGCGGTGCGCTTGAGATAAAAGAACAGCGACGCCAGCACCCCGGCATAGATGGCCGTCTGCAACTCCAGCAGCAATGTGGCCATAGTGCTCAACAGCAGCACCGTGAATTCCGTCCGGCTGCCTCGCCATAGCGCACCAATCGCCGGCCTGTCCACCAGGTTCCAGCAAATCAACAGGATTCCTGCTGCCATCACCGGCAACGGCACATAAGTCAGCCAGCCGGCACCGAGCAGCGTCAGCAGCGCAACCAGCAATGCCGAAAACAGTCCGGCCAGCGGCGTGCATGCCCCAGCCGAAAGGTTCAGCGCCGAGCGGGTGAAGGAACCGGCCGAAAGAAATGCGGAAAACCAGGGGCCGACCAGATTCGACAGGCCTTGGGCACAGGTTTCCTGATTGGCATCAAACGGCTGCCCGACTCGCAGCGTCAGTGCGCGGGCAATGGACAGACTGGTTACCAGACCAAGCATGCCGCAGGCTACCGCCGCCGGCAGCAGCTGCAGCACGTCGTCCAACCGCAGATCCGGCAGGACAAAGGGTGGCAGGCGCCCATCAAAGGGCGCGACCCGGGCAATCGCATCGCCGTAGTCTGCCGGCAGGGCGGAGCAGAGCAGGCTGCCAAGCAGCAAGCCAAACAGCAGTGCCAGCGCCCCGGAGCAGACGCGGCGTAACAACAACATCAATAGCAGGCTGACGCCGGCCAGAGCCAGGCTTGGCCCGTGCGCCTGCGGCAAGTGGCCGAACAGCACCAGCAGGCTGCTCAGCGCCGTGGCCTGGCCAGCCAGCTCAAGCCCCAGCAGAGCCGGCCCCTGGCCGATGGCAATAACCAGTGCGGCCCCCAGAGTGAAGCCGAGCATTACCGACGGCGAGACGAAGTTAACCAGCGTACCGAAGCGCAGCATACCAAGCAGCCACTGGAATAACCCGGCGAGCAGGCTCAGCAGCAGTAGCAGAGCGATATAGCGCTCGCTGCCAGGTTCGGCCAGCGGGCTGACGCTGCTGAACAGAACGACGGCAATGGCTGCTGTAGGGCCGCAAATCAGCAGCCTGGACGAACCCCACAGACAGGCAACCATCACCGGCACCACCGCCGCATACAACCCATACTCCGCCGGCAGCCCGGCGATCAGCGCGTAGGCCAGCGACTGCGGCAGTGCCAGAATGGCGCCACCGAGACCGGCCAGCGCATCCCTGCGCAGGCTGCGTCGATCAACGCCCGGCAGCCAGCGCAGAAACGGCAGCAATGACTGCCACTCAGGCAGTGCCATGGGGATACCGACAAGGGCAGGGCAGGCCCATCACAAGCGGCTCCTAACTGCGGCCAGAGCATCGCCGCCATCGAGCGTAGTAACGCCGTCGAGCCAGCCGTCGAGTACCTGCGGGTGAGCAGCGATCCAGTCGCGGACGGCCTCGTCATTGCCGGCCTGCTTGCCCAGCACCCGGTTCATGATGCTGTTTTCCATTTCCTGGGTGAAAGTCAGGTTACCCAGCAGCCGGCCGACATTTGGACATTCAGCCACGTAACCCTTGCGTGCCAGCGTGTTGACCTGGCCACTCTCGCCAAAATAGCGTTCGCCGCCGCGCAGGTAGCGCATGTCGTACTGCACGTTCATCGGGTGCGGCGTCCAGCCGAGGAACACCACGAACTCGTTGCGCTTCACCGCCCGGCCCACCTGCACCAGCATGGCCTGCTCGCTGGACTCCACCAGCTTCCAGTCGCCCAGACCGAACTCGTCGGCCTCGATCATCTGGCGGATCGTCTCGTTGGCCGGCGAACCGGAGGCGATACCGTAGAGTTTCCGGGCGAACCGCTCGGCATGCGCATCAAGATCGGAAAAGGTCTTGACTCCGGCCTCGTAGGCGTAGGCGGGCACCGCCAGGGTGTACTCGGTGCCGCTAAGGTTCTCCGTCACCTTGTCCACCTGGCCGCTGGCGACGAACTTGTCGTAGTGGCTCTGCTGCGCCGGCATCCAGTTGCCGAGGAACACGTCGATCTGGCCTTTCTGCAGCCCGGCAAAGATGATCGGCACCGCCAGGGTCCGGCTTTCCGCCCTATAGCCGAGGTTCTCGAGCAGGAATCGGGCGATGCCGTTGGTCACCGCAATATCGCTCCAGCCGGGATCGCCCAGCCGCACCGTGGCGCAGCCGGCGTCCTCGGCAAGAACCTGGCCAGTACTGGTGAGCGCGGCGGCAAGTAACAGCACGCAGGATCGCTTCATGGCATTTCTCCTTCTTCTGGTGTGCGGCAGGGGAGTCAGACCCTGGGGAAGCGAGCACGCCGCTCCAGGTCGTCAAGATCGATGTGGTTGCGCATGTACTGTTGGCTGGCGTCGACCCATGGCTGGTGATCCCAACTGGTACGCCGACCACGGGCGAGGGCATCGGCCACCAGACGGCGTCGGCGCTGACTGGCCAGAGTGGCGGCGTGGATTGCCGGAATGTCCCAGCGCTCGCGAGCCTCGGCGAGGAAGCCGGCCAGAATGTCGCGGTGTCCGGGGTCTCCAGCCAGGTTATGAAGCTCATCCGGATCGCTGGCGAGGTTGAACAGCAGCAGCGGATCCTGCTCGGAGTAGATGAACTTCCAGGGACCTCGACGGATCATCATCAGCGGGCTGGTAGTGCCTTCGGCCATGTATTCACCGAGCACCTCATCGTGCCCACCGCTGCCCTGCAGGTGCGGCAGCAGCGAGCGTCCCTCCAGCGCCAGACCTTCATCCATCTGGCCGCCGGCCAGCTCGACCAGGGTCGGCAGTAGATCAAGGGTCGATACCGACTGACGCACCCGGCGGGCAGCGAAGCGCCCGGGCGCATGCACCAGCAGCGGCACGCGGGCGGACATCTCGAACCAGTGCATCTTGTACCAGAGGCCCCGCTCACCCAGCATGTCGCCGTGGTCGCCGGAAAAGACAATCAGCGTGTCCTCGGCCAGACCGCAATCCTTCAGGGTCTTCAGCAATCTGCCAATGTTGTCGTCGATATAGCTGCAGGCACCGAAGTAGGCGCGCCGCGCATCGCGGATCTTTTCCGCCGGCAACGGCTTGTCCCACAGGTCGATGACCCTGAGCAGGCGCTGCGAATGCGGATCCTGCTCACCTTGCGGGATGTGCCGGCGTGGCAGGGGGATATCCACGCCCTCATAGCGATCCCAGTATTCGCGGGGGATGGTGTAGGGGTCGTGCGGGTGGGTCATCGATACGGTCAGGCAGAACGGCTGCTCGGGCGTCAGCCGCACATGGTCGTAGAGATACTGGCAGGCCTTGAACATCACCTCCTCGTCGAAGTCCAGCTGGTTGCTGCGCACGCAGGGGCCGGCCTGCAGCACCGAGGACATGTTGTGGTACCAACTGGCGCGCACCTCGGGCTCGTCCCAGTTCACCGCCCAACCGTAGTCGGCCGGGTAGATATCGCTGGTCAGGCGCTCCTCGTAGCCGTGCAACTGATCCGGGCCGCAGAAGTGCATCTTCCCCGATAGGGCGGTGCGGTAGCCGAGGCGGCGCAGATAGTGGGCATAGGTCGGAACGTCGGCGGGAAAGTCGGCGGCGTTGTCATAGGCGCCGATCTTCGACGGCAATCGGCCGCTGACCAGGGTGAAGCGCGACGGCGCGCACAGCGGGCTGTTGCAGTAGGCCGAGTCGAACACCACCGCCTGCTCGGCCAGCTTCATCAGGTGGGGCATCTGCACCGGCGAGGCGGCATCGTGCAGCGGCAGGATCGGCGCGGCCATCTGGTCGGCCATGATGAAAAGGATGTTCGGACGCTTCATGGTGGCAGCTGTTCCATAGATCTGGTTTATGCGAAATTTTCGCTACCATGATTTCGCTGAACAATGGCAGGGTAAACCTGGCTGACGGCAATACCTCGGATAAGCAGAACTTATGTTTAAACATCTTGATGCGATCCCCCTCGAAGCCCTGCGGGTTTTCGAGTCTGCAGCACGCCAGCTCAGCTTCACCGCCGCCGCTGGCGAGCTGGGTAGCAGCCAACCGGCCGTGAGCCAGCAGATCAAGCGTCTGGAGCAGCAACTGGCAACGCGTCTGTTCGATCGTGTCTACCGTGGCATCGTCCTCACCGAAGCCGGCGAACTGCTGCTGATGCATGTGCAGGAAGGCCTGGCCAGCCTCGACACCGGCCTGGCCGCCATCACCGCGCGTCAGCAGCACGAGGTGCTGCAGGTGGCCACCGACTTTGCCTTCGCCGCCTACTGGCTGATGCCCAGACTGCCACGCTTCAACCGCCTGTATCCGGAGGTGGATGTCAGCCTGGTGACCAGCGAACGTGACCCGACCTCGGTGGCCAGCGAAATCGATGTTGCCGTGCTGTTCGGTGACGGCCGCTTCAAGCATGGCGAAGCGCACCTGCTGTTCCACGAGGAAGTGTTTCCGGTATGCAGTCCACGCCTACTGGGGGGCCGGGCGGCGACTGCGGCCACCACCCTGTTGACCGAACTGCCGCTGCTGCACCTGCGCCCGGAACACCGCTCACGCTGGTTCGAATGGGAGGGACTGTTCCGTGTCCTCGGCATCGCCAGCCCGCCGACACCAGGTGCCCTGCGCTTCGATAACTACACGCTGTTGATCCAGGCCGCCATCGCAGGGCAAGGTGTGGCCATCGGCTGGCGCCATCTGGTGGATGAACTTCTCGCTCAGGGACTGCTCTGTCGTCTGGGTGACGCTGAAGCATATTCGGCGCTTGGCTATTACCTGGTGCTGCCCGAGCGCAAGCGTCGCCAGCGCCTGACCGCGCGTTTCGTCGACTGGCTGCAGGCCGAACTGAATTCTCCGGCAGCGAGCGTTTGATCGGACCATACTGCAATAGCAAAGCGTGAGTCCCTATACTGAGCGGCGCCGCACAGGTCGGTCTTTCTTCATTGCCGGCCGCGGCCTTTCCACTCCAACCGGTGAAGTGAACCGTGAAACTCCGTCATTCGATATTGGGCCTGCTGCTGTGTGGCAGCCTTGTTGTTTCGAACCTCCAGGCCGCGCCGGCCCAGCCCAAGCAGGAGCTGGCCGCAGGTAGCGCCCTGCTGATCGATCTGAAGACCGGCCAGGAACTGTATTCCAGCAACCCGGACCTGCGCCTGCCGGTTGCCTCCGTCACCAAGCTGATGACCGCCATGGTGGTACTCGACGCCAAGCTGTCGCTGGACGAGGTGCTGCCGATCACCATCCGCGACACCAAGGAAATGCAGGGCGTGTTCTCCCGCGTGCGCATCGGCAGCGAGATCACCCGCCGCGAAATGCTGCACCTGGCGCTGATGTCCTCGGAAAACCGCGCGGCTGCCAGCCTCGCTCACCATTATCCGGGTGGCCACGCGGCCTTCGTCGCGGCGATGAACGCCAAGGCCAGGGCACTGGGCATGCACAACAGCCATTTCGTCGAGCCCACCGGGCTGTCCGAGCGGAATGTCGCCACCGCACGCGATCTGGCGCTGATGGTCAAGGCCGCCAACGGCTACCCGCTGATCCGTCAGTTCAGTACCGACTCCGAGGCTACTGTGGCGTTCCGCAAGCCGAACTACACCCTGGGTTTTCGTAATACCAACGCCCTGGTGCGTAAGCCTGACTGGGAGATAGCCCTGAGCAAGACTGGCTTCACCAATGCTGCTGGCCGTTGTCTGGTCATGCTGACCTCGATGAACCGGCGCTCGGTCGCATTCGTGGTGCTCGGCGCCTTCGGCAAGTATACCCACATGGCCGATGCCAACCGGCTCAAGCGCTGGCTGGAAACGGGCAAGGTTACCCCGGTTCCGGCGGCCGCGCTCAGCTATAAGCAGCAAAAGCTGGCCGAGTGGAACCTGCAGTGAAGGCGTAATCCCTCGACTCAGCGGCCGCCGGCGATATCGATCAGCGCGCCAGTGGTATAGGAGGCGCTGTCCTCAAGGAGCCAGAGGATGGCTTCGGCGACCTCCTCGGCGCGTCCGGCCCGGCCCAGCGGTGTGGTTTTGCCCAGTCGCTCGGCTCGATCCGGCTGGCCGCCGCTGGCGTGGATCTCGGTATCGATCAGCCCCGGGCGGACTGCGTTGACCCTTACTCCCTCGCTACCCAGCTCCTTGGCCAAGCCTCGGGTGA
Organism: Pseudomonas sp. NCCP-436; assembly: GCF_019656335.1. Classification (GTDB taxonomy): domain Bacteria; phylum Pseudomonadota; class Gammaproteobacteria; order Pseudomonadales; family Pseudomonadaceae; genus Aquipseudomonas. The sequence goes on from NZ_BPLZ01000001.1 coordinate 133,514, forward strand.
GCACATCCAGCGCGCCCTTGGCACCGGCGTAGTCGACATATTCGAACGGAGCGCCGAGGCTGGCGGCGATGGACGAGACCAGAACCATCGAGCCGCCCTCGCCGCCCCGACTGCGGGCCATGCGTCGGGCACCTTCGCGGGCGGTCAGGTAGCTGCCCAGCACATTGATGTCGAACATCCGCCGCAGGCGTTCGCTGCTCATCTCCAGTAACGGCATCGGCGGCGCCACGACCCCGGCATTGACCACTAGACCATGCAGTGGGCCGAGCGTGTCCATGGCCTCGAAAATACCCAGCAGTTCCTCCTCGTGGGCTACATCTCCGGGCAGTGCGATAGCCTGGCCGCCGGCCGCGACAATCAGCTTCACCACTTCTTCGGCAGCGGCGTGATCCTGACGGTAGTTCACTCCTACGCTCCAGCCACGACTCGCGGCCAGTAGCGCGGTGGCGCGGCCGATGCCGCGGCTGGCTCCGGTGATCAACAGATTCTTGCTCATGACGATAGGCCCCTGATCGGTTGACTGAAGATAGGCATCAATGCTGACAGCCTCGCATGAGGCAGGTGGCAGTAGATAGATCTTTTGTGCGCACGCTTTTGGTGCGCATGCTGGATCAAACGAGTGCGCGCGCATCATGGTGGATCATTTTCGCGGTTTGCCGTGTCCTTACGTCACCTTCTGTGCGTCGCAATAACGGACAGGCAATGCTTGCAGGAGGCCAGCCTGCGCCAGAACTGCCCGACAATCGCCGCGATGATTGGCTGAAGATTGACCGATAGTCGTAGAAATTCTCTGCTGAATCTTTGGGGCGCAGTTTTTGCTGGAAGAAACAGCAAGTTTCGATTTACTCCAGAAAACTCTGTAAGCGGCGCGCCGTTCGACCGCTCCATATCCTCTGCTGTCGCTATCAGCCCGGGACTGACATAAGGAACCGCGATGGAACACAACGTCTCACTCATCACCATGCTGGCAGGCGGCTTTGGCCTTGCGCTGATCTTCGGCTTTATCGCCGAGAAGATCCGCCTGCCGGCATTGGTCGGTTATTTGTTCGCCGGTATTGTCATGAGCCCTGCCACTCCCGGCTTTGCTGCGGATATGGAGTTGGCGCCGCAGTTGCTGGAGATTGGCGTGATGCTGCTGATGTTCGGCGTCGGCCTGCACTTCTCGCTCAAGGATCTGCTGGCCGTAAAGAAGATCGCCCTGCCCGGTGCCGTGGTGCAGATGGGGCTGGCTACCGGACTGGGACTGGGCATCGCCAGCTGGTGGGGCTGGACCTTTGGCGAAAGTCTGCTGCTGGGGTTGTCGCTGTCCTGCGCGAGCACCGTGGTGCTGCTCAAGGCGTTGGAAACCCGTGGCATTCTCGACTCGATGAATGGCCGCATCGCGGTTGGCTGGCTGGTGGTGGAAGATCTGGCCACGGTGCTGGTGCTGGTACTGCTACCGCCGCTGGCCGGTGCGCTCGGCGGCAACAGCCCGACGGCCGATGCCAGCATGCCGCTGTGGTACGTATTGGGACTGACTTTGCTGCAGGTTGCCGGCTTTATTGCGGTAATGCTGCTGGTCGGTCGCCGTTTGCTGCCATGGCTGCTCCTGCAGATTGCCAAGACAGGCTCGCGCGAGTTGTTCACTCTTTCGGTAGTAGCGGCTGCCATCGGCATCGCCTATGGGGCATCCGTGCTGTTCCATGTGTCCTTTGCCCTCGGGGCATTCTTCGCCGGGACAGTCATGCGCGAGTCGGATCTGTCTCACCGTGCAGCGGAAGAATCGCTACCGCTGCGCGATGCCTTCTCGGTGCTGTTCTTCGTTTCCGTGGGCATGCTGTTCGACCCCCTGGTGCTGGTGGACGAGCCGCTTCACGTACTGGCGGTGGTCGGCATCATCATCGTTGGCAAGGGCCTGGCGGCAGTGTTTATCGTGTTGGCCTTCCGCTATCCGCTGAACACTGCGCTAACCGTGGCCGCGAGCCTGGCGCAGATCGGTGAGTTTTCCTTCATCCTGGCCGGGCTGGGCCTGGCGCTCGGCCTGTTGCCGCAGGAAGGCATGAGCCTGGTACTGGCCGGGGCGCTGATTTCCATTGCGCTGAACCCTTTAGTATTCGGTCTGGTGCAGCCGTTCAAGGCCATGGTTCTCAAGCGTTCGGCTCTGGCCAGGCGCCTGGAGCACCGTGCCGATCCACTGGCTGTGCTGCCTACCAGTACAGAGAAGAAATACCTCGAAGGTCAGGTGGTGGTGGTCGGCTTCGGCCGTGTCGGTCGACGCATCACCTCTGCATTGCAGCAGCGGCATATACCCTTCGTGGTGGTAGAGCAGAACCGCGAGCGCGTCGAGCAGATCCGCGCCGAGGGCCTGGCAGCGGTCAGCGGCGACTCTGGCGATCCGGGCACACTGATCCAGGCGCATATCGCCAAGGCTTCGATGCTGGTGATTGCTACGCCGGATCCGCTGAATGTGCAGCGCATGGTGGAAATCGCCCGTACGCTGAACCCGGGCATCGAGGTGGTGATTCGTACCCACAGTGCCAATGCGATGCAGATCTTCCGCCGCGAAGGTCTTGGCGAGGTGTTCTTCGACGAGGAAGAACTGGCACGTGGTATGAAGAACCACATCCTCTCCAAGTTTGCCCCGGTACATGAGGCTGTTCACCAGCCGGCACACGGGCACTAGGCTCTGTACAAGAAGTGTCGGCGCTCGGCGAATTTTCGTACAGAACCTGATCCGGCGTCGCGCCGGGTGTTGCTATAGCGGCACCCGGGGGGGCGCCCGGCGGACATGACGCCCGCTGCTACAGCCGCTACCATGCGCGCCCCCTCAGCGATTCATTGCTCTCTCCATGAAACTCGCACGTCTGCGTGCCGACCTGCTGGCCGGTCTGACTTCACCTTCGCCCTGGTGCCCGAGTGCATCGCCTTTGCTCTGGTGGCCCAGATCAACCCGCTGATGGGCCTGTATGGTGCCATCATCATTTGCACTCTGACCGCGCTGTTCGGCGGTCGGCCGGGGATGATTTCTGGCGCCGCCGGCTCGATGGCGGTGGTGATTGTCGCGCTGGTGGTTCAGCATGGCGTAGAGTACCTGCTAGCTGCGGTTCTGCTGGGCGGGTTGATCATGCTGCTGTTTGGCTTGTTACGTCTGGGCAAGCTGGTGCGCATGGTGCCTCTTCCGGTGATGCTGGGCTTCGTCAATGGCCTGGCGATCATCATTGCCCTGGCCCAACTGGAGCATTTCAAGGACAGTGAGCAGTGGCTGAGCGGATCTTCTCTGCAACTGATGCTCGGCCTGGTAGGGCTTACCATGCTTATCGTCTATTTGCTGCCGAAGCTGACACGTGCGGTTCCACCCGCTCTGGTGGCGATCCTCGGCATCGGTGTGTTGGTCTGGTTGCTTGATCTGCCAACTCGCACTCTGGGCGACATGGCGCAGATCGCCGGCGGTCTGCCCTCCTTCGCCCTGCCCGATATTCCCTGGAACCTGGAAACTCTGACAATCATTGCGCCCTATGCCGTGCTGATGGCTTTGGTCGGGCTGTTGGAGACCCTGCTGACGCTGAACCTCACCGACGAAATTACCGCCAGCCGCGGCCATCCTGACCGTGAGTGCGTCGCCCTCGGTGTGGCCAACATGACCTCTGGAGTCTTCGGTGGTATGGGGGGCTGCGCGATGATCGGGCAGACGGTGATCAACCTTGGCTCCGGTGGTCGTGGACGCTTGTCAGGCGTGGTTGCCGGGGTGATGATCCTGCTCTTCGTGCTGTTTCTCTCGCCGCTCATTGAGCGCATCCCGCTGGCGGCGCTGGTGGGGGTGATGTTCGTGGTGGCGCAGCAGACCTTCGCCTGGGGCTCGCTGCGCGTAGCTGGCAAGGTGCCGGTCAACGACGTGCTGGTGATCGTCGTGGTGACCGCCATCACCGTCGCCACCGACCTGGCTACAGCGGTGCTCTGTGGCATCGTCCTCGCAGCGCTCAACTTCGCCTGGCAGCATGCCCGCGAACTCTATGCCGACAGCGATGTGCAGGCCGATGGCAGCAAGCTCTACCGCGTGCACGGCACGCTGTTCTTCGCCTCCTGCACCACCTTCCTGGCGCAGTTCGAGCCAGCCGATGATCCGCAGCAGGTGACTCTGGACTGCCGTCACCTGAGCGTTGTCGACTACTCGGCCATCGCCGCACTGAAAACCCTGCGTGAGCGTTACCAACGCGCCGGCAAGCAGCTGCGCGTGGTGCATCTGTCCGAGCGTTGCAAGCAATTGCTCAAGCGCGCCGGCTCGGACCATTGAGTGGAGCCCGGTGACAATCATCAAGCAAGTGTGACTGCCATCACTCCGTGCCGTGGAGGCATGCCAATGTGCTTGCTACCATCCGCCGCCCAATACAGAGCCGGTCGACTAGGCAGACCACAAATGCAAGGAGTCAGCATGAAAAAGACCACTTTGGCCATTGCCATCCCTCTCTCCATTGTCGGCGTCTCCGTTGTCGGTGCCTGGTACACCGGCTCTCAGGTTGAACAGCACCTGCAGGTCGGTATCGACCAGGCTAACGCCTCGCTGCAGGAGCAGGTGCCGTATCTCAATCCCCGGGTGCAACTGGTCGAGTTCGAGAGGGGCTTTTTCTCCAGCCGGGCTCGCTACAGCTTCAGTTTTTCTCCTGAGCCCGATGCGGAGCCGCTAACGCTGGAGGTCAGCGATGACCTCGAGCATGGTCCGTTCCCATTGTCGCGACTGGCCGCAGGCCAGATCTCCCCTGTGATGGCGCAGAGCCATTTCCGTTTGCAGCAGAGCGCGTTGACCGCGCCGCTGTTCGAGGCTGCCGGCGGCAAGCCACCGCTTACTGGTGAAGCGACTGTGCACTACGACCAGAGCCAGAGCGCTCGCATCGACCTGGCGTCGCTGAGCTACGGCAGCCCCGAAGGAACCTTGCGTACTTCCCCGGCCAGTCTGACCATCAGCGTTTCCAGCGATCGCAAGCGCATCGGCTTCAGCGGGCAACTGGCAGAGTTCGATTTTGCCGAGACTGGCTATGATCAGCCGGTTAGCATGCAACTGCGAGACCTGAGACTGCAGGCTGACAAGCAGGAAAATGCCAACGGTTTTGCCTTGGGGCCGAGCTCGGTGATGATCAGGCGCATGCTGATCCAGCCATCTGCACAGATGCAGGTCGAACTGCAGGACGCGGTGATCGAGGAGGCCCTGACCCAGAACGGCGACAACCTCGATCAAAGCCTTGCCTATCGCATTGACCGGCTTCGGGTGCAGGAGCAGGACATCGGCAGTGTGAAGCTGGCCCTCAGTGTCCGTCATCTGGAGCAGACTGCGCTCAGGGAGCTCGAAGTTGCCTATAACCAACTGGTGCTGGGTGCCTTGGGGGATGAGGAGCCGGGCAGCGACACCGGGGAAAAGTTCAAGCGGCTGATCCTTGCCCTGCTGGAGGGCGGCCCGATGCTGGCTCTGGACGAGTTTTCGCTGAATACCGCCAACGGCCAGGGCAAGGTCGTGCTGACCTTCAGTCTGCGCAAGCCGGCAGATAACGTCGTGACTCCGGACGAAATGGTGCAGAGTGCGCTGGCCTCGCTACAGGCCGATTACCGGTTGGACAAGGCGCTGATCGGCGATCTGATCACGCTTCAAGGCACCCTGGAAGGCGCGGCTGCTGGTGTCGACCCACAGGATATTGCCATGCAGGCGCAGATGATGACCGAGATGTTCAGCGGTATGGCGCTGGCATCGCAGTGGGTCGTGGAAGATGGCGATGCACTGCGCGGCTCACTGAGTTACGCCGACGGCAAGGTGACCTTCAACGGCAGGCCCATGAGTGTGGACGAGTTTCTGACCTTTGCCATGAGCGGTGTTCAGGGCCCGGTAGGGCTGGAGGACAGCAGCGAGTTGGAGCAATACGATCCGGAATGATCCGGCCTGTTTGTAGACGCCCGCCTGATGCGGGCGCTTGCCTTTCTAGGCGTCGTAGCGCATCAGGTATTCCGCCTCTGCGGTCGCCGCGTCGAGTTGTCGGGCGATCACCACAAAACCCCGTCGGCGATAGAACTCCACGCTAGGCTGGTTGCGCTGGTACACCGTCAGGCTCAGCGGTGTACAGCGTGCCTTGGCGTGTTCCAGCAGTTGTCCGCCGTAGCCGCGGCCCTGCGCCTCGGGACTGACGAACAGCGCCGCCAGGCGCTCGCCGACCAGCGCATAGAACCCTTTTACCTCGTGATTCTGCTCGCCAACGTACACTTCGGCCGATGGCAGGTAGAGATTGCGCATGGCCTCCAGTTGTCCGAGCCAGAATGTCTCATCGATGAAGTCATGGGCCTTGATCGAAGCCTGCAGCCATAGGTCGAGGATGGTGTCGGTGTCGTGCTCGGTGGTGGGGCGGATAAGCATGGAAGTCCTGGCGTCGGCAAAAACGCGCGCCAGCTTAGCGCCAAGGGCGCCTCGCGTCAGCCGTGTTGGCTGCCGGGAAGCCGTATGGCGGCCTCCCGGGATCTCTCCAGGTTCAGCGACGGGCGCCGCGTACCCCTTCGGCCAGTTCGCGGCACAGGCCGAGCACGCCGTCGATGGCCTGCTGCGGGCTCTGCGCCTCGGCGATCTTGTCGATCAGCGCCGAGCCGACCACCGCGCCTTCGGCGCGCTTGGCCACTTCGGCAGCATGGGCCGGGGTGCGGATGCCGAAGCCGATGCACACCGGCAGATCGGTATGGCGACGCAGACGCGCCACCGCTTCCTCGACATGCTCCATGGTCGCCGCACCGGCGCCGGTGACACCCGCCACCGACACGTAGTAGACGAAACCGGAGCTGCCGGCCAGCACGGTCGGCAGGCGCTCGTCGTCGGTGGTCGGGGTGGTCAGGCGGATGAAGTCGATGCCTGCGCTCTGCGCGGGCTCGCACAGCTCATCGTTGTGCTCCGGCGGCAGGTCGACCACGATCAGTCCGTCGACACCGGCAGCCTTGGCATCGGCGATGAAGCGCTCCACGCCGTAGACGAAGATCGGGTTGTAGTAGCCCATCAGCACCAGCGGCGTGCTCTGGTTACCCGTACGGAACTCGCGAACCATCTGCAGGGTTTTCTGCATGTTCTGCCTGCCATCCAGCGCGCGGATGTTGGCGAGCTGGATGGCCGGGCCGTCGGCCATCGGATCGGTGAACGGCATGCCCAGCTCGATCACATCGGCACCGGCTTCCGGCAGGCCCTTGAGGATGCTCAGCGAGGTGGCGTAGTCGGGGTCGCCGGCGGTGACGAAGGTCACCAGCGCGGCGCGGTTTTCCGCTTTCAGTTCGGCGAAACGGTTCTGCAGGCGGCTCATGCGTGTTTCTCCTGTTCGCCCATGTGGTGCATCACGGTCTGCATGTCCTTGTCGCCACGACCGGACAGGTTGACCACCATCAGATGGTTCCTCGGCAGCTTCGGTGCGCGCTTGAAGGCTTCAGCCAGTGCGTGGGCACTTTCCAGGGCCGGGATGATGCCCTCCAGGCGGCAGCAGTCGTGGAAGGCTTCGAGGGCTTCGTCATCGCTGATCGGCACGTATTCGACGCGCTTGATTTCATGCAGCCAGGCATGTTCCGGGCCTACGCCCGGGTAGTCGAGGCCGGCGGAAATCGAGTGGGCGTCGATGATCTGGCCGTCGCCATCCTGCAGCAGGAAGGTACGGTTGCCGTGCAGCACGCCCGGCGTGCCGCCGGTCATGCTTGCCGCATGCTTGCCAGTGTCGATGCCGTGACCGGCGGCTTCGACGCCGACGATCTGCACGCCTTGGTCATCGAGGAAGGGGTGGAACAGGCCGATGGCGTTGGAGCCGCCGCCGATGCAGGCCACCAGCGAGTCGGGCAGGCGCCCTTCCTTCTCGAGGATCTGCTCGCGTACTTCGTTGCCGATCACCGACTGGAAGTCGCGCACCATGGCCGGGTACGGGTGCGGGCCGGCGGCAGTGCCGATCAGGTAGAAGGTGTTGTGGACGTTGGTCACCCAGTCGCGCAGGGCCTCGTTCATGGCGTCCTTGAGGGTGCCGGTGCCGGCGGTGACCGGGATCACCTCGGCGCCGAGCAGCTTCATGCGAAAGACGTTGGCCTGCTGGCGGTCGATGTCGGTGGTGCCCATGTACACCACGCACTGCATGCCGAAGCGCGCGGCCACGGTGGCGGTGGCCACGCCGTGCATGCCGGCGCCGGTCTCGGCGATGATGCGCTGCTTGCCCATGCGCTTGGCCAGGAGGATCTGGCCGATGCAGTTGTTGATCTTGTGCGCGCCGGTGTGGTTCAGGTCTTCGCGCTTGAGGTAGATCTTCGCTCCGCCTAAGTGTTCGGAAAGTCGCTCGGCGTAGTACAGCGGGCTGGCGCGGCCGATGTAGTCGCGCTGGAAGTAGGCCAGTTCTTCGAGGAAGGCCGGATCGCTCTTGGCCTTCTCGTATTCGGCGGCCAGCGAGTTGATCAGCGGCATCAGGGTTTCGGCGACGAATTGACCGCCGAAGCGGCCGAACAGGCCACGGGCATCGGGGCCGGTGCGAAACGAATTCTGTGAACCAGACATGGCGGATATCCGTTGGTGGGTCAGACGATGGGGCCAGTGTAAGGTGGGCAGGCGCCATTAAAAACCGATAATTTTGCGCGTATATGTGATTTTTTCTGACATATTGATCGCATGAAGAGATTCTGAAGTCCTGAAATTCCGGCGTTGACGAGTGTTTTATTGCTTCGGCTGGGCATCTGGATTATGTCTTGTGCTCACAAATCGAAAAGCCGTTCGATGCTTGTTGATGACCTGGCTGGCGGTTACCGGCGGTTTTCTTTCACCCTTGCAGGATTTCCCATGAGTCGCGACCTGCTTCCACTCAATGCTCTGCGAGCCTTCGATGCCGCAGCGCGGTTGCAGAGCATCAGCCGTGCCGCCGAGGAACTGCATGTGACCCACGGCGCGGTAAGCCGGCAAATCCGTCAGTTGGAACTGCGGCTTGGCCTGGCACTGTTCGAGAAGGATGGCCGGGGCATCCGCCTGACTGCGGCCGGCCTGCGCCTGCGCGATGCTACCAGCGAGGCTTTCGAGCGCCTGCGCGAAACCTGCGCTACGCTGCGCCGCGAAACCGAGGAGCGCCCTTTCGTGCTTGGCTGTCCGGGCAGCCTGCTGGCGCGCTGGTTTATCCCACGGCTCGACCGCCTGCAGCGAGAGCTGCCGGAGCTACGTCTACAGCTCTCGACCCGCCAGGGCGAACTGGATCCACGCAGCACCGAAGTGGATGCCACCCTGCATTTTGCCGAACCGCCCTGGCCGGCCGACATGCAGGTATTCGAGCTGGCCACTGAGCGGATCGGTCCGGTACTCAGCCCGCACTACGGCAACCATGCACAACTGCTGAGGGCTGCGCCTGAGGCGTTGTACGACGAGCAACTGCTGCACACCACCTCGCGCCCCCAGGCCTGGCCGCAGTGGGCCAGCGCCCAGGGCCTGTCACCGCAGCGACTGCATCAGGGCCAGGGTTTCGAGCACCTTTACTATCTGCTGGAGGCGGCAGTCGCCGGGCTCGGCGTGGCCATTGCCCCGCAACTGCTGGTGGCCGACGACCTGGCCAACGGCCGTCTGCTTGCGCCCTGGGGCTTTATCGAGACACCAGGCCGACTGGCTCTCTGGGCCGGCCAGACCGACCGGCGCAGCGAACAACTGGCGGACTGGCTGCGGAACGAGTTGGCTTAGCCCCGTTGACCGGATCGAAGGCGCTATGACTTCGACCCTTTATGCCTCGGCAGCTTGTGCAAACTATTGGGAAACCGCCGAAGACGCCCGTGGTGCCTGGATCGGGCCTGCGCGGAGGCGAGGTTATCCATGGCGCGCTGCGCAGGGAGTTGCCAGGGTGGCTAGTCGGCCCACTGCCGCCCATGGCGCTCGAGCAGGTGCTGCAATTGCTCCGGGCCGTCGCTGCCGGCTGGGTAGGGTTTCGGGTTCTGGTAGTACTGATGCCAACCCTGCAGGATCGGATCCACCCATTGCCAGGCCGCTTCCACCTCGTCGCGGCGCATGAACAGTGTCGAGTCGCCTTCGATCACGTCCAGCAGCAGGCGTTCGTATGCATCCCAGCGGCGCTGCTGGCTGAAGGCGTTGGCCAGGTTCAGATCCAGCTCCACAGGTTTGAGGTGCATGCCCTTGCCCGGGTTTTTGGCCATCAGTTGCAGGCTGATACGCTCCTCCGGTTGCAGGCGGATCAGCAGCTGATTGGCCTCGCTGCCGTTGAACAGGCGATGTGGCACCGGTTTGAACTGGATGAGGATTTCCGAGGCTTTCCTGGCCAGGCGCTTGCCTGTACGCAGATAAAATGGCACGCCGGCCCAGCGCCAGTTGTCGATCTCTGCCTGCACGGCGACGAAGGTTTCGGTGTCGCTGTCGTTGTCGACATTCTTCTCGAAGTAATAGGCGGGCACGTCGTGACCGCCGATCTTGCCGGCGGTGTATTGGCCGCGCACGGTCTTGTCCTGTACATCGAGGCCGCTGATGGGTTTGAGCGCCTCAAGGATCTTCACTTTCTCGTTGCGCACGGACTCGGCGTCGAAGCGTACCGGCGCCTCCATGGCTACCAGACAGAGCAGTTGCAGCAGGTGGTTCTGCACCATGTCACGCATGGCGCCGGCCTGGTCGTAGTAGGCGCCGCGGTTCTCCACGCCGAGGGTCTCGCAGACGCTGATCTGCACGTGGTCGATGTGTCCGGCGCGCCATACCGGTTCGAACAGAGCATTGGCGAAGCGCAGGGCCATGAGGTTCTGTACGGTTTCCTTGCCCAGGTAGTGATCGATGCGGAACACGCGTGACTCATCGAATACCGCACCAATGGCGGCATTGATCGCTCGCGCTGATTCCAGCGAGTGGCCGATGGGCTTTTCCAGCACGATGCGTGCACGGGGGCCGGCCAGCCCGGCGTTGGCCAGGTGCGCGGCGATGTCCTGAAACAGGTTGGGTGCGGTGGCTAGGTAGTAGACCCGTACACGTTCCGGGTCACGTCCGATGCGTTGGGCCAGGCGGCCGAAGTCGGCACTTTGCGCGGCGTCCATGGGGAAGTAGTCGAGGCGTTCGGCAAAGCTGGCCCAGATGTCGCTGTTGAAGTCGGCGCGTGCTACCTGGGCTCGGCAATGACGTTCGGCCAGGGCCTGGTAGGCGCTGCGACTGTGATTACTGCGAGCCAGAGAGAGGATGCGCATGTCGCGGTGCAGGCGACCTTCTCGGTGCAGGTGATAGAGCGCGGGAAGCAGCTTGTGCAGAGCCAGGTCGCCCGTGCCCCCGAAAACCAGCATGTCGCAGGAAATAGTCAAGGGAAACTCTCCAAATCGGTAGAGCAAGCCACGCCGATCTGCCTGTCTCCGGGAAGTGCCCCGGTAATGCGCGGCAGTAACGAAAATTGCCCGGTTCGCGCAGAGCGTCCGGCGTGAGAGTGCTCTCGCAATGCCTTGCGGCTCCTCCGGCGCGCCTTGCCGTGCAGCGTCTTACGCTTCTGCTTGCGAGGCTCTTGTCAGTAAGTTGGTTACCGCTAACAAGAACCGGTTCATGCAGACAGACAAGCCGTGTAGTATAACTACAAACGCACTACGGTAAGCGCACGACGGCAAGCCGTCCGAGCAGGGCCTGGCAAGGCTCCTAGTAGAACCTTTTAGCATAGAGCCTATCTCCGTGAATCTGTTGCAACACATCGCTCAGTCGCGCAACCTGCTGCGCAAGTCCGAACTCAAGGTGGCCGATCACGTCCTGCTCGATCCGGCTTCGGTCATGCACAGTTCTATGGCTGAGCTGGCCCATGGTGTTGGCGTTAGCGAACCGACCATCGTGCGCTTTTGCCGGGCCATTGGTTGTAGCGGCTTTCAGGATCTCAAGCTGAAGCTTGCCCAGAGCCTGGCCGCCGGGGCAAGTTTTGGCCAGTTCGCCATTCACGAAGACGACTCGGTCACCGACTTCAGCCTGAAAATCTTTGACACCACTCTGCATACCCTGATGGAGGTGCGCGAGAAACTCGATCCGGCGGCGTTGGAGCGGGCCATTACCGCCTGTGCCCAGGCGCAGCGTGTGGAGTTTTACGGTTTCGGCGCCTCCGGCGCGGTGGCTACCGATGCCCAGCACAAATTCTTCCGCCTGCTGCTCAATGCTGCCGCCTATTCCGATCCGCACATGCAGGCCATGAGCGCAGTGACGCTCAAGCCCGGTGACGTGGCCATCTGCATCTCCCAGTCCGGGCGTTCCAAGGATCTGCTTATCACAGCCAATCTGGTTCGCGAGGCTGGCGCCAACCTGATTACCCTGTGCCCGAGCCAGACGCCGCTGGCCGACCTGGCCACGGTCAACCTGGCCATCGACGTGCAGGAGGACACCGAGATCTACACCCCACTGACCTCGCGTATCGCCCACCTGGTGGTGATCGACGTGCTGGCCATGGGTGTGGCCATGGCGCGTGGGCCGAGCCTGGTCAACCACCTCAAGAGTGTCAAGCGCAGCCTGCGCAGTTTGCGTCTGTCACCCAAGTCGGTGCGCAGCAGCGAGGAGTAGCGGCTGTCGTCAGGTTGTCACGGAAGCGTCGTCGGGCCGTCATGCCAACGGACGATGCTGGAGGCTCCAGTCCTCGTTCCGGGAGAACCGACATGCCGCGTTACTTCGCTGAGCTGAATCTGCCTGCCCCGACTGACGCCAGTGCCCGTCGCAAGTTGCAGGAGCAAAGGCGGATGGCCTACCGCAAGGCCATTGAGCACTATGCCGAGCAACGTCGTCTGCAGCGTGATCTGGCCGACTTCCCCGAGCTGCACGAGCCGTCTAGGGCTGCCTGAGGTTTACCGGGACTGTGCCGATTTCGTCACGACGGCGGGGTAAATCGCTCAAGCGCCGGCGGGCGCAGCAGGCCACTGTAAAGGGCCATCCGCTAGGAGTTCGCCATGCCCCGCCTGACGCTCGACCAGGCCCATCGACTGGCCGCCGACATCCTCCGCCATGCCGGCTTCAGTGAGGCCTTCGCCCAGGCCATCGCCGCCACCGTGACCGCCGGCGAGCGCGATGGCTGCAAGTCCCACGGCCTGTGGCGCCTGCTCGGCATCGTGCGCACCCTCAAGGCTGGCAAGGCGGTGGCCGACGCCGAGCCGGAGGTGATCGACCAGGCGCCGTCGCTGGTGCGGGTCGATGCCCGTGGCGGCTTCTCCCAGCTGGCCTTCGCCGCCGGCCTGCCGCTGCTGGCCGACAAGGCCCGGCGCAACGGCATCGCCGCCATGGCGATCAATCGCTGCGTGCACTTCTCCGCGCTGTGGGCGGAAATGGAGGCGATCACCGAGCTGGGCCTGGTGGCGCTGGCGTGCAACCCGACCCAGGCCTACGTGGCGCCCACCGGCGGCAGCCGCCCGCTGTTCGGCACCAATCCCATCGCCTTCGGCTGGCCGCGGGCCGGTGGCCATCCCTTCGTCTTCGACTTCGCCACCAGCGCCGTGGCCCGTGGCGAGATCGAGCTGCACCGCCGCTCCGGCGAGCCGCTACCGGCCGGCTGGGGCGTGGACCGCAACGGCCAGTCGTGCAGCGATGCCGCCGAGGTGCTTGACCACGGCGCCATGCTGACCTTCGGCGGGCACAAGGGCTCGGCCCTGTCGGCGATGATCGAGCTGATCGCCGGGCCGCTGATCGGCGACCTGACCAGCGTCGAGTCCGGCGCCTTCGACGAGGGCCACAACGCCCTGCCGTACCACGGCGAGCTGATCATCGCGCTGGCCCCGCAGCGCTTCCTCGGCGAGCAGGCCGAGCAGCACCTGGCCCGCGCCGAGGCGCTGTTCGAGGCGATCCAGGGGCAGGGTGCGCGGCTGCCGTCGCAACGCCGCTATGCGGCCCGGGCGAAGAGCCTGGTCGACGGTGTGGAGATCGACGACGGCCTGTACTGCGACCTCAAGGCTCTGCTGACCTAGGCTTTCTCCAGCTCCAGGGGCTGTACCACCAGCAGCTCCACCTGGCCGCGCCGGCAGTTGCGCACGCTCTGCGGGGCCGTCGCCTCGCCCGGCTCGCAGTCGTCCTGCAGGCGGCAGCGGGGACGGCAGGAACGGGCAGTCCACCGGCCCGCTGCAGGGCATGGCGTCGTGGGGCGAGGACGCCGGCGTACTGCTGTTTGGCGACGCTCTGTTCGTCCCGGCACGGCGGGACGGGCGCCCGCAGTGAGCCGGTAGCAGCGCACTCAAGGCCGGAGGAAGGGCAAAAAACCCCGGCGAACCGGGGCTGAGGGAGAGAAGCGCTGGTGTCTGAGCCGACACAATTTGTGTTTCAGGCCAGTGCTTCTCGCGTGGTCACGCCGTCAACCAGGCGGGCGATGCCCAGAGGGTTGGCGTTCTTCAGGGGATCGGGGAGCAGTTCGTCCGGGCAGTTCTGGTAGCACACCGGGCGCAGGAAGCGATCGATGGCCAGGCTGCCGACCGAGGTGCCGCGGGCGTCCGAGGTGGCCGGGTAGGGGCCGCCGTGGACCATCGCGTCGCACACTTCCACGCCGGTCGGGTAGCCGTTGAACAGCACCCGGCCGACCTTCTGCTCGAGCAGCGGCAGCAGGTCGCCATGGGCTTGCAGATCGGCCGGCTCGGCGGTCAGGGTGGCGGTGAGCTGGCCGCGCAGGCCGCCCAGGGCACGGATCAGCTCGGCCTTGTCGGCTACTTCGATGACCACGGTGACCGGACCGAACACTTCTTCCTGGAGCAGCTCGTCACCTTCCAGCAGCAGCGAGACATCGGCCTGGAACAGCTGCGGGCGGGCCTGGCGGCCTTCCTGCGGCTGGCCGGCCAGGTGCTTCACCCCCGGATGGGCGTGCAGTGCGGAGATGCCGCGCTCGTAGCTCTTCAGGGTGCCGGCGTTGAGCATGGTCTGCGCCGGGCGCTGGCCGATCTCGGCGATCAGGTTGGCGACGAACAGGCTGAAGGCCGGCGAGGCGATGCCGATGACCAGGCCGGGGTTGGTGCAGAACTGGCCGCAGCCGAGCACCACCGAGTCGGCCAGCTCGCGGGCGATCTTCTCGCCGCGCGCCTCGAGGGCGGCGGGCAGCATCAGCACCGGGTTGATCGAGCTCATCTCGGCGAACACCGGGATCGGATGCGGGCGCGCGGCAGCCATGTCGCACAGGGCGCGACCACCCTTCAGCGAGCCGGTGAAGCCGACCGCCTGGATCGCCGGGTGCTTGACCAGCCACTCGCCGACGCTTCCGCCGTAGACCATGTTGAACACGCCCGCGGGCATGCCGGTGGCCTCGGCGGCGCGGATGATGGCCTGGGCCACCAGCTCGGCGGTGACCATGTGGCCGCTATGGGCCTTGAACACCACCGGGCAACCGGCGGCGAAGGCCGCGGCGGTGTCACCGCCGGCGGTGGAGAAGGCCAGCGGGAAGTTGCTGGCGCCGAACACGGCGACCGGGCCGACGCCGGTGCGGTACTGGCGCAGGTCCGGGCGCGGCAGCGGCTGGCGCTCGGGCAGGGCGCGGTCGATGCGCGCGCCGAGGAAGTCGCCGCGGCGCAGGACCTTGGCGAACAGGCGCATCTGGCCGCTGGTGCGGCCGCGTTCGCCCTGGATGCGCGCGGTCGGCAGGGCGGTCTCGCGGCAAACCAGCTGGACGAAGTCGTCGCCGAGGCCGTCGATTTCGTTGGCGATGGCGTCGAGGAACTGCGCGCGGCGCTCCGGGCTCAGGGCGCGGAAGGCCGGGTAGGCGGCTTCGGCGGCGCGGGCGGCGGCGTCCACCTCGGCCTCGGTGGCCTGGTGGAAACTGTAGGGCAGGGCCTCGCCAGTGGTGGCGTCGAGGCTCTGCAGCAGGGTCTCGCCTGCAGCGCTGCGGCCGCCGGCGATGAAATTGTGGCCAGTGATGGCGGACATGGTGAACTCCTGTCGGGGGCCGGTGAACGGTTCAGCGGGGCCGGCCGGGTGCGCTGGGGGCACCCGGCCGTGGCGCGGCGGTCAGGCCAGGCCGTTCTCGGCGGACCAGTTGGCGAACCACTGACGGAACAGCTTGTACTGGGTCTCGGCGTAGTTGCGCTGGGCGTCGCTGAGCACGTCGGTCTCGTTGAAGTGCAGGCTGTACTCCTGATCGCCGTTCAGCACCATCAGGTACTTGTAGTAGAGGACCAGGTCGCAGCCTTCGTCGAAGGACGACAGCACGTCCAGCGCCTCGGACAGCTCGTGGGCGCGACGGCGGGCCACGGCGTCGCCCTTGGCGGCCTGCTTGCTCAGCTCGACCAGCAGCAGCACTTCGCGCGGCAGCACGTTGCCGATGCCGGTGATGGCACCGGTGGCACCGCAGTTGACGAAGCCGTGCATGACCTGGGTGTCGACACCGGCCATGAGGATCACTTCGTCGTCCTGGGAGGTGATGTGCTCGGCGGCGTAGCGCATGTCGGCGGCACCGCCGAACTCCTTGAAGCCGATCAGGTTGGAGTACTTGCGACGCAGCTTGAAGAACAGGTCGGCGCGGGTGGCGAAGCCGTAGTACGGGCTGTTGTAGATCACCGCCGGCAGCTTCGGAGCGGCTTCCAGGATGGCCGAGAAGTGGGCTTCCTGGGCGGCCAGCGAGGCGCCACGGGACAGTACGCGGGGGATGACCATCAGGCCGTGGGCGCCGACCTTGGCGGCGTGGGCGGCATGGGATACCGCTTCGCGGGTGTTCACCGCACCGGTGCCGACGATGGTCGGGATGCCGGCGGCGACCAGGCGGGCAACACCTTCCTGGCGCTCGGCTTCGGTGAGCAGCGGCCAGTCGCCCATGGAACCGCAGTAGACCACGGCGCTCATGCCGGCCTCGATCAGCTGCTTGCCCTTGCGTACCAGGGCGTCGAAGTCCGGCTTGCGGTCCGGCGTACAGGGGGTCATCAGGGCCGGGATGGTGCCGGTGAAGATGTTGCTGCTCATGGTTGCCTCCTAATGTATTGTATTTCGTATACGAAAATAACTGGCCGTATTCGGCCCGTTTCTCCAGGGCCGGCTGGGGCCCGCTTCATGACGCCGGTCTGGCGGCGTCGTTCAACAGCTTGTGTCGTCGCTTGTGGCAACGGGGCAGGGCGGACGTCTTTCGCCATCCACCATGTGCTTCCTGGGTGGCGGATGCACGCTCCGGATCTCAGGGCCCGGGTTCGACCGGCCAGGTATCGGAAAGGCGATAACCGGCTGGCCAGGGGTCGCTCGGGTCGAGCAGGTGCTGGTGCGTACCGGTGATCCAGGCCCGGCCGGACAGGCAGGGATGGATGGCCGGACGCCCGGCGACTTCGGTGAGGCCGGCGATGCGGCAGTGGAACTCGGAACCGATGATGGAGCGGCCGACGAAGCGTTCGCCGTCCTGCATCAGGCCCTTGGCATGCAGTACTGCCATGCGCGCCGAGCAGCCGGTGCCACAGGGCGAGCGGTCGATCTTGCCGGGGCGGATGACCACCGCATTGGCGGCGGTCAGCACGCCGTCGACGCGCTCAACCGGTGCTGCGATCTGGCAGAACGAGATGTGGTCCCAGTCCTTGTTCAGCGGATGGACGAAGCCCAGCTGCTCGTTGGCCGCGCGGGTGATCTTGATGCCGGTGGCCACCAGGTCGGCGGCCTCGTCGGCGGTCAGGGCGAAGCCCAGGGGGCGGGCGTCGGCGATGACGAAGCTGTCGCCGCCATAGGCGGTGTCGACCTTGAGGCTGCCGATGCCTTCGACCTCGATCATGGCGTCCAGCCTGTCGGCGAAGGACGGCACGTTCTTCACCTCGACGCGCTGCACCTTGCCGTCACGGCACTGGGCCACGGCCTCGATCAGGCCGCCCGGGGCCTCGAGGACCAGGCGGGTTTCCGGCTCGGTCATCGGCAGGATGCCGCTGTCCAGCAGCACGGTGGACACGCACAGCGAGTTGGACCCGGACATGGGCGGCGTGTCGACCGGCTCCATGATGATCCAGGCCATCTGCGCCCGAGGGTCCTTGGCCGGCACCAGTAGGTTGACGTGGCGGAACACGCCGCCGCGCGGCTCGTTCAGCACGAAGTTGCGCAGTTCCTCGTCGCGGGCGATCCAGCGCGACTGTTCCCAGATGGTGTCGCCGGGGGGCGGCGCGACGCCGCCGACGATGACGTCACCCACCTCGCCTTCGGCGTGGCAGCTGACCACATGGATGACCTTGCTCGAACGCATGTAGCTCTCCTGATCCGCGAGGCAATGCCCCTCGCGCCAACCCTCTCCCGCCGGGAGAGGGGCTCGTTACAGTACCGACTTGAGGAAGTCCGCGGTTTCCGGCTTCTGCGGGTTGCCGATGACCTGATCGGGCGAACCGATCTCGTGCACCAGGCCGTTGCGGAAGAACGCCACGCGGTCCGAGACGTCGCGGGCGAAGCGGATCTCGTGGGTGACCAGGATCATGGTCATGCCTTCCTCGGCGAGCAGGCGCATGGTGTCCAGCACTTCGCCCACCAGCTGCGGGTCGAGGGCGCTGGTGGCCTCGTCGAACAGCATGTAGTCCGGGCTCATGGCCAGCGCGCGGGCAATCGCCATGCGTTGCTGCTGGCCGCCGGAGAGCTTGCTGGGGAAGACCTTGAGCTTTTCCGCCAGGCCCACGTGGCTGAGCTGCTTGACGGCCATGGCCTCGGCTTCTTCCTTGCTCAGGCCGAGCACCTTGCGCGGTGCCAGCATGACGTTCTCCAGCACGGTCAGGTGGGGGAAGGCGTTCCACTGCTGGAACACGATGCCGATCTTCTGGCGCAGCTTGTTCAGGTCGGTGCCCGGGGCGTGCACCTCGGTGCCGTCGACGCGGATGCTGCCCTTCTGGATCGGCTCCAGGCCGTTGATGCACATCAGCAGGGTCGACTTGCCGGAGCCGGAGCCGCCGATGATCGACACCACCTCACCCTTGTTCACCGTCAGACTGACGCCCTTGATGACTTCGAGGTCGCCGAAGGATTTGTGGACGTTGTCGATCTCAATCATTTTCCTGCCACCTTTTTTCCAGCCGGGCGCCGAGTTGGGCCACCACCAGGCTCATGACGTAGTAGATGAGGCCGGCGATGCACAGCACCAGCAACGGCTCCTGAATGCGGGTAACGATGGTCTGCGAGGCGCGCAGCAGCTCGATGATGCCGATCCACATGACCAGCGCGGTGTCCTTCATCACGCTGAGCACCAGATTGAGCCAGCCGGGGAAGGCCACGCGGGTGGCGATCGGCAGGACGATGTAGCGCAGATCCTGCATGTAGCTCATGCCCAGCGAGCGTGCGGCACGGCGCAGGTTGGCCGGTACCGCCAGTACGCCGCTGCGGACGATCTCGGTACAGAAGGCCGCGGCATAAACGCCGAGCACGATGCAGCCGACGGTAAAGGCGCTGATGTTCAGCCCGACGATGCTCTTCAGGGCATTGAACAGGACGAACTGGATCAGCAGCGGCACGCTGCGGAATACGTCGAGCAGCCAGGCCAGTGGCAGGCTGAGGTGTGGCAGGGCGGCGCGCAGCAGGCCGAACAGCACACCGGCGAGGGTGCCGATGAGCATGGCGCCGGCGGTCAGTTGGAGGGTGACCCAGGCACCCTGCAGCATGAACAGCAGATCCGTGGAGGCGAGGCTGGTTTCGAACATGCGCGTGCCTCCTCAGTAGCGGAACAGGCGCCAGGCCATCAGCCGTGCGGCCAGCACGATGGTCTTGGCGATCAGGTAGTAGAGCACCGCCGCCAGGGCGAAGTACTCGAAGGTACGGAAGGTCTTCACGTTGTAGTCCTGGGTGACGCCGGTGAGGTCGTTGTTGAGACCGACGATGACACCCAGCGAGGTCATCAGCACGGCCCAGACCATCTGGTTGGACAGCGGGTGGAAAACGATGCGCAGCAGCTGCGGGACGATGATCAGGCGGTAGGCCTGAAAGGCGCTCATGCCCAGCGAGCGGGCCGCCTTCATCTGCGTCTCCGGCACCGCCTTGAGGCCGCCGCGGAAGTTCTCCGCCAGGTAGCCGGCATTGTTGAAGGTGATCCCCGCCAGCAGTGCGACCCAGGAGCTGACGTGCAGGCCGAAGCTGCCGAGGCCGAAGTAGAGGATGTAGATCTGGAACAGCGAAGGCGTGTTGCGGGCGATGGAGACCCAGGTATTGGCGAAATGCCGCGGTACCGGGTTCTTCATCTGCCGCATCACCGTCAGCAGCAGGGCGATCACGGTGCCCAGGAGCATCGACAGAGCTGCCGTCTCCAGGGTCACCCAGGCGCCGGCCAGCATGTCCGGCAGGGCTTTGAACGCTGAGCGCCAGTGGAAGGAATAGTCGAACATCGGTCAGTGGATTCCTTGCGCTTGAGGTTGAGCCAACCAGGCCGGTGGAGTGCCCGGATGGCGTCCGCTGCAGGCGGCCTCGACACAGGCGGCGAGATTGCCGAAGTGCACCTGGCGGCCGGCCAGGCCCGGAGCGTAGTGGGCGTACTTGCCCGAATTCGTCATCAGGTTGCGGGTGTTGGGCGGCACCACCGGCTCGCCGAGCATGCACCAGCAGGTGTCGGTGATCAGGGTCGCGCCGAACTGCTCCAGCGTGGCCACGTGGCCGGCGCGGGCGGCCTGCTCGTGCACGGCACGGCCGCAGGTCACCACCAGGGCGGTGTCCAGGTGACGTCGGCGCCCGGCACAGAGTGCGGCCAGGCGGGCCAGCTCGCCGAGCGAGGCATGCGGATTGCCCAGTGCCACCAGGCCGACATCCGCCGAGTTGGCGCTGTTGAGCGCCTCCCAGCTGTCGCGCAGGTCGTCGGCGCCGACCCGCAGCCGGCGCTCCGGTGCATTTCCACCCAGCGCACTGGCAACGTCCGGCGCCTCCGGGGTGACTCCGGCGATATGGAACATCGGCACCGCCGAGGTGGTGGCGAAGGCGGCGCCGAAGGCCTTGAGGTCGTCGTTGCTCGGCGCGCAGCGTTCCAGCCCGGTGAGCACCGGGATGTTGCTGCCGGTGATCAGGCCGACGTGATAGCCGAGCAGCGGCCAGAAGCTGTCGTCCGGCTGTGGTGGCATCTCTACCTCGATCAGCAGGCTGGCGTGACGGCCCTCGTCCAGGTGGCTGCCGATGCGCGGCGCGCGGCCGCAGAGGGCGATGCAGATATCGAGGAAGTCCGGGTATTTGAGGGTGCGGGCGGCGAGCACGCTGTTGGCGTAGACCACCGCGTTGGACTCGGCCCAGACAATCTGCTCGCCTGCTGCCGGCGCGCTGTCCAGCAGGTAGGGCGCGCAGGTGAAGCTCATGCTCGCGCCCATGGCCATGTAGACGTCGCCCAGCGCGCTGGCCGGTTCGCCCAGTGCCGGGTCGATGCCCAGGGCACGCCACTGGCGCTGATCCACCGAAATGGCGTTGAGAGTGGTCGGTACACAGACCCGTGCGCCCCAGTCCAGCAACTGGCGGGCAAAGCGCAGACTGGCCGGGCCGGTATAGATGCAGCCGTCGATATGAGCCTGGCTCACGTCCAGCAGTTCTTCGGCACCCAGCAGCTCGGCCATGGCCAACACCAGCTGCATGGCCACCTGCGCCGCCCGTCCCTGCTCGCCAGCCAGCAGCGCCTGGTCACGCGCACTCAGGCGCAGTCTGGGCGCTGGCGGGGCGTCTGCCGGCTGCCCGGCACTCTCGTCTGGCCGGCCTGCCGGCAATTGCAGGGCGTGGTCGTCGACGCGAACCGGCTGGCCGTCATGCCCGGCCAGCCGGGCGAATGCCGCCGGACCGATGCACAGCACCGGCAGCGTCCGGCCGAACACCTGCCTGGCCACTAGCGCGCCGAGACTGAGGATCGGGTCGGCCTCGGCCAGCACCAGCGCTGCCGGCGCCCGGTTGCCGAGGATCAGTTCCAGCAGCACGCTGCTGCCGGTGCATGAGCCTCGACCGCCGGGGATGGCCAGTACGCGGCCACTGACCGACTGACCGCTCAGTGGGTGGTGACGGTCGATTACCTTGCCACTGAGCGGATCGACCCCCCCCCAGAAGCTCAGGCCGACATCGGCATGCAGCAGCGGGCCCTGGCCGCTGCCGGTGACCAGGCCGCGACCGCAGATACGGGTTGTCGGCATCGTCATGTTCTCCGCCCGCCCGCGCTCAGTAGTAGACGTTGGGGATGGTCAGACTGGCCGGCCTGATCTCGTCGCCGACCCACTTCTGCCACAGCTCGTCATAGCGACCGCTACGTACCTGCTGGCTGACGAACAGGTTCAGGTAGTTGAGCAGGCCGTACTCGCTGCGCTTGGCGGCCAGCGACACATAGTCGACCACGTAGGGGGCGTCACCGGCGACCTTCAGACCCTTGTACTTGCCGGACTTGAGCGTGGCGGCAGCCACGGTGTTGGTCACCACGGTGGCGTCGATGTGGCCCTGGGCCACGGCCAGGATGGTGTCGTTTTGCGTCTGGTAGGCGCGGAAGCTGCCTTCGCCCCAGGCCTTCTGGTCCTTTTCCAGGGCGATGGCCTCGTAGGTGCCGCTGGTGTTGCCCAGCTTCTTGCCCCTGAGATCGGCGTAGCTGTCAATGCCGGCGTCTTCGCGGGTCAGCACGACCATCTGGAAGGCGAAGTAGGGGATGGTCATGCCTACGGTCTTGGCACGCTCCAGAGTGTCGGAGGTGGAGGCGACGATCACGTCGGCGCGGCCGGAAACCAGCGCCGGAATGCGATCCGGGAAGGGAGTCTCGACCACCTCAGGGGTGACGCCGAGTACCTTCGCCAGGTCGTTGCAGTAATCCACGTCGAAGCCGGTCGGCTGATTGTTGGCGTCGCGGAAACCCATGGGTGGGAAATCCAGGGTGACCGCACAGCGTAGTTTTCCGGACTCGATGATGTCGTCGAGCTTGTCGGCCTGGGCGTTGGCGGCCAGGGTGGAGATGATGACCGCGCTGAGAGCAAGGGCGAGCGTCTTTTGGAACATATGCAGCCTCATGTGTCGTGGGGTGTGGCGGTTGAATTTTCGTATTACGGATTTCGTATACGATATCTTTAAAAGCAATAGGCATGCCCGAATGCTCAGGCCATGGCGGAGGGCCGGTAGCTGGTGGATTTCCGGGGAAATGCCGTGAGGTAGTCGCTGGAATGGGGCGTCACCAGCGGTGACGCGGCGCTACCCGAGGAAGCGGGGCTGCGGCGAAAGGTAACAGGCGGCGCGTTCCCGGCAGGCCAGCCGGTAGTCGCTGGGCGACAGGCCGGTGAGCTGGCGGAACTGCCGGCTGAAGGCGCTGTGATCGGTGTAGCCGCAGTGCAGGGCGATCTCGGTGATCGGCATGTCACCCTGCAACAGCTGGCTGGCGGCATTGAGCCGGGCCCGGTGGATCATCTGCCGTGGGGTGAGCTGGAAGATCCGCTTGCACAGACGCTCGAGCTGCGCCACGGAAAGCCCGGTCAGCGCGGTCAGTTCAGCCAAACTGATGGGACGGCCGTAATGCTGACGAATGTAGTCGTCGACGGCGGCCAGCTTCTGGTAGGCCGGGTGGCTGTCCAGCGGCGCCTGCAGGTCGCAGGAGACGCCGGCCATGCCGATGACGCGGCCGTCATCGGCACGCAGGGCCAGTTTGTGGGTCAGGCACCAGCCCGGCAGGCGGCCCGGATAGAGGTGCGGCTCCAACTGTTCCTGCAGCTGGTCGCCGCTCTCCAGTACCTGGCGGTCCTGCGCGCTGTAGCGGGCGCCGAAGCGCGCTGGAAAGACTTCCTCGGCGGTGCGTCCGAGCAGCTCGGACTTGTCCCTGCAGCCGCAGCGGCTGGCCAGGGTCTGGTTGACCAGCACATAACGCGCCTGCGGATCCTTGATGAAGAACACCACCCCGGACATGGCATCGAGCAGTGGGGCGATGGCCTCCAGCTGCTGCACCAGGGTGGCGAGATCGGTCAGCGGGCGTGGGAGCAGATCGAGCATGGGAGGCTTGGGCTGGTGGCAAAGGCCTGAGCATACGGCCAAGCCGAGCCGCCCGGGTAGTGCCGGATCAGTCCGGGTGTGGCGCCAGCTGCAGCAGGGTTTCGATGCGCGCCGGGCTGAACGGTGGCCGCGGTGCCGGCGGCTGCCAGCCGAACAGCGTCTGGGCGGCGCCGCCGCAGGTACGGCCCTGGCAGGCGCCCATGCCGCAGCGGCTGGCCATCTTGGCCTGGCTCCAGCCCTGGTGGTCGCACACGGCCGACAGCGGCACGTCCTCGCAGCGGCAGATCAGGGTGTCCGGCCTGGCCAGCCCTTTCACCGCATCGCCCAGCACGAAGGCGCGGTTCAGCGCGTGGGCGAAGCCGTGCCAGCGCTGGCGCTGCGACCACAGGCGCTGCGCCGCGTTGCGCTCGCCCACTGCCGCGTGGCCGGCGATGGCGCCTTCCACCAGGGCCTTCTCGCTTCCCCCGAAGCCGGTGCTTTCGCCGGCGGCGTAGACCCCCGCCAGGGTGGTGGCCTGCCAGGCGTCGACGGCGATGGCGTCACGCTCGATGCGACAGCCCAGGGCCTGGCCCAGCTGCAGGTTGGGGATCAGCCCGAAGCCGCAGGCCAGGCGCTCGCAGGCGATCTCGCGAATCGTACCGCCGATGCTCACGCGCACCGCCTCCAGGCGACCGTCGCCGAGCGCCTCGAGCACATGGCTGCCGGCCCGGTAGCCCGGATGGAGCAGGCCGAAGGACTGCAGCAGCTTGTGTGGCCAGCGTGGCAGTTGGGCGGCAAAGCCGGCCACGGCCGACCAGGGGGCCTGCTCGAGGATGTTCAGCACCCTGGCGCCGTTGTCCTTGGCCGTGGCGGCGCTGGCCAGCAGCAGCGGGCCGCTGCCGGCGATGACGATGCGCTCGCCGGCCACCGGCATGCCGCCCTTGATCAGCGCCTGCAGGCCGCCGGCGCCGGTGACGCCGGGCAGCGTCCAGCCGGGGAAGGGCAGCAGCAGCTCGCGGGCGCCGGTGCAGAGGATCAGCCGGTCGTATTCGATGACCGTGCCGCGCTCGGCATCTTCCACCAATAGCGCCTTGGGGCCGGCCAGGGCCACCACACGGCTGCCCGGCAGGTGTTCGATGTTGGCCTGGGCCTGCAGGCGCTGGCGGTAGTCGCGGGCTAGCGGCGGCAGGTGCGCCTGCGGGCCGCCGCGCCAGATCTGCCCGCCGGCGGCGGGGTTGTCATCGAGCACGGCGATGCGCGCCCCACTGGCGGCGGCGGCCAGGGCCGCGGCCATGCCGGCGGGGCCGGCACCGATGATGAGGATGTCTACTTTCATGGCCGGCTCTCCACCTGCATGCCGTCACGGCAGAGGGTCTGGCAGGCCAGGCGGCGCTGGCCGTCGATGGTGATCCGGCACTCCTGGCAGACGCCCATGCCGCACACCGGCGCGCGGCGCTGGCCGCTGACCGAGGTACGGCTGGTGCCGTCGCCGCCGAGCATCAGTGCGGCGGCCACCGTGGTGCCTTCGGCCACCTTGAGCGGGCGGTCGTCGAGAATCAGTTCAGGCATGCGCGCGTACTCCGGCAAAGCGTTGCGGCAGATAGGGTTCCAGCGCCAGCGCCAGCGCCAGCGGCGCGGGCTCGTCGAACAGCTGGGCGATGAGCAGGTCGG
This sequence comes from Pseudomonas sp. NCCP-436, assembly GCF_019656335.1. GTDB lineage: Bacteria > Pseudomonadota > Gammaproteobacteria > Pseudomonadales > Pseudomonadaceae > Aquipseudomonas. The sequence continues at coordinate 158,952 of NZ_BPLZ01000001.1, forward strand.
CACTGCCCGGGGCGGTGGTGACGCCCAGGCCCTCATGGCCGACCGCCAGCCACAGGCCGGGGCGTTGCGGGTGCTCGCCGAGCAGCGGCAGGCCGTCCGGGCTGGCGGCGCGGAAGCCGGTCCAGGCACGGATGCCGTTGAGCCTGGCCAGGCCCGGCATGTAGTCGACGGCGCGCTGCAGCAGTCTGGCCAGCATCCAGGGTTCGACCTCGGGGTCAGTGGTGTTGAACTGGCGCGAGGCGCCGATGAACAGCTGGCCGGTCGGCCGCGGCTGGATATTGGCGGCGGTGGATGGCCCGCTGGCGTTGTGCGCGCTGGTGACGTAGCCCAGCTCCACCAGGGTGTGGCTGATGCGTCCCGGGTAGCGGTCGGTGATCAGCAGGTGGCCCTTCTTCGGCTCCACCGGCAGTTCCGGGCACAGATCGGTGACATGGGTGCCGCCGGCCAGGATGGTCGCCTGGGCGCTGAGCCAGGAACCGTCCTCGAGGCGCACGCGGGCACCGTTGATCTCGACCACGCGGGCCTGGCGCTGCTCGATCAGCGGGTGGTCGAGGAGCCAGCGGGCGGCGTTGGGCGCGTAGATGATGCCGTCGCCGTTCACCCGCAGGCCGCCGTGCAGGCCCTCGCACAGCTCTGGCTCGGCGGCGCGCAGGGCGGCGGCGCCGAGCAGTTCGCAGTCCATGCCGTGGTCGCGCATTACCTGGTACTTGGCTTCGGCCACCGCCATCTCCTCGGCGTTGGCGGCCAGCCACAGGGTGCCGTTCTGCCGGTAGGTGCAATTCTCCGGCATCTCCGGCGCCCATTCGCGCCAGCGCTGCACCGAGTACTGGCTAAGAGCGAGTTCCGCCGGGTTGTCGTCGAGCACGATCAGGTGGCCCATGCCGGCGGCCGTGGCGGCGCGCAGGCCGGCGTCCAGCACCAGCACGCGCTGGCCGCGCCTGGCCAGCTCGCGGGCGCAGGCGGCACCGACGATGCCGCCGCCGATGATGATGAAATCGGCGCCGTCCTTCACAGGCGGATGCCCCAGGCGAAGGGATCGTCCGCCTCGATCAGCAGGGTGGCCTCGGCGCTGATGTGGGCGCGGCCGCGAATGGTCGGCACGATGCGGCCGTTCTCGGCGCTTTCGTAGCTGCCCTCGAACTGGCTGCCGATCACGCTGGCCTGGCGCCACAGCTGGCCCGGCTGCAGCTTGCCGTCGGCGGCCAGGCAGGCCAGCTTGGCGCTGGTGCCGGTGCCGCAGGGCGAGCGGTCGTAGGCCTTGCCGGGGCACAGCACGAAGTTGCGGCTGTCGGCCTGGTCGTCGTCGGCGAACAGCTCGATATGGTCGATCAGGCCGCCGTCCTCACCGCGGATGCCCTGGTTTTCCAGGGCCTGCTGCACGGCCACCGAGTAGGCGGTCAGGGCTTCCAGGTTGTCGCCGGCCACGCGCTGGCCGTGGTCGCTGATCAGGAAGAACCAGTTGCCGCCCCAGGCGATGTCGCCCGTGACACTGCCGTAAGCCGGCACGTCGAGGGTCACTGCCTTGCGGTAGCGGTAGGCCGGCACGTTGCGCACGCTCACCGAGCGGTCTTCATGCAGGGTCGCCTCGACGGTGCCGACGGGCGTCTCGATCCTGTGCACGCCCGGGCCGATCTTGCCCAGGTGCGCCAGGGAGACCACCAGGCCGATGGTGCCGTGGCCGCACATGCCGAGGTAGCCGGTGTTGTTGAAGAAGATGACTCCGGCACAGGCGCCGGGGTCGACCGGCTCGCACAGCAGGGCGCCGACCAGCACGTCGCTGCCGCGCGGTTCCAGCACGCTGGCGGCGCGCCACTGGTCGAAACTCTCGGCGAGCAGCTGGCGGCGTTCGGCCATGCTGCCCTTGCCGAGATCCGGAAAACCCTCGAACACCAGGCGTGTGGGCTCGCCGCCGGTGTGTGAATCAAGCACGCGGATACGCTGCATCGGACTGCCTCCGGGATGATGGGATGGCGTCAAGGGTGACGCTGACGAGGCCCGGCAGGCTTGAGGATTTTCCTCTGCCGTGATGACGAAATCAGCACAGTAGTGGCGCCCGTCGGGGCGCCCTTCAGAGTCGGTTGGGCAGGTGTGCGTAGAGTGTTTGGCAGACGCCGTTGATGTGCGTCTCGATCAGCTCCGCGGCACGCTCGGCATCTGCGGCACGGCAGGCGGCAATGATCTCTCGGTGCTCCTGGTCGGCGCGTGCCTTGCCCTCGGACAGGCTCATCTGCATGCGCAGGTAACGCTCCAGCTTGTCGTGGATCGAACGGATCAGGCCGACCAGAAACGGCCGCTTCGCCGGCTCGTAGAGACAGGCGTGCAGCTGCCAGTTGAGTTCGGCCCAGCGGCCGACATCCTCCTCGCCGAGGAAGGCCTCGCAGATGCGTTCGGCGCTGGCGAAGGTCGTCTCGTCCATGTTCGGAACCGCCAGGCGGATGGCCTGGACTTCCAGCAGCACCCGCACCTCGAACATCTGCGCCAGCTCCGGCTCGGAGATGCGTGTCACCACCGCACCGCGGTTGCGCTGGAACATCACCAGCCCTTCGGCCTCGAGACGCTTGAGAGCTTCGCGCACGGGGATCTTGCTGACGTTGAACAGCCGGGCGATGTCGTCCTGGCGGATCGGCTCGTCCTCAGCGAACTGGCCGGACACTATGGCGTCGCGCAGATGCCTGGCGATGATCTCCGAAGCGGTCGGCGTGAGGCCCAGGTTGGGGGCATTGAAGCGCGGGAGAGACACTGTCGGGTTCCACCTGTCTGAAGTTGACGGTATATCTTATACGTTTGCCCAGGGTGCGGCAGCTGGCGGTTCTGCCGAATCATGCCCTGGCTCCGCCCCCCCCCTGTTGGAAGCGATCGTCGAGTCGGGCGATGCTGGTGCGTTCGCGGCGGATGAAGTCGACGAAGGCCTGCGCCACCGGCGACAGACGCCGGCCGCGAATGTTGACCACGCACCAGCTGCGTTGCAGTGGCAGCTCGCTGACCGGCAGTTCGCAGAGCAGCCCCTGGCGCAACTCCAGGCGCACGGCGTGACGCGGCAGCATGGCCAGTCCGAGCCCGGCCAGCACCGCCTCGCGCTGGGCCTCCAGCGAGCCGATCTCCATCTGCATGGGGAAATGCGCGCGCTTCTGGTGGCAGTACTCCTCGCATGCACGGCGGGTGCCCGAACCGTTCTCGCGCACCAGCAGTGGATAGCCGGTCAGCGCTTGCAGATCCAGTTTCGGCGCCTGCGTCAGCGGGTGCCCGGCCGCGGCGACGGCGATGATCGGGTTGTTGAGGAAGGGCAGGAAGTCCAGCGCCATATCCTGCGGTACCTGGCTCATGATCATCAGGTCGTCGCGGCTCTGGGTCAGGCGGCGCACGGCTAGGCTGTGGTTGACCACCGTCAGGTTCAGGCCGACTTCCGGGTGGTGACGGCGGAATTCGGCGAACAGGTGCGGGGTGAAGTACTTGGCACTGGACTCCACGCACAGGTTGAGCTGGCCCTGCAGCGAGCCGCGCAGATCCGAGAGCTGCATGTCGAGGCTCTCCAGACGGCCGAAAATGTCGCTGCTGGCGCGACGCAAGGCCTCGGCTGCTTCCGTCCGGTAGAGCTTCTTGCCGACGTACTCGAACAGCGGCTGGCCGACCAGCTCCTCCAGTTGACGAATTTGCAGACTGACCGCCGGTTGGGTCAGTGCCATTTCCTCGGCGGCACGGCTGTAGGAGCCGTGCTCGCAGACGGCGCGGAACACTTGGAGCTGACGCAATGTCATTCGCATCAAGGACTTGCGCATTTCTTCGGGCCTCTTTCGCCAATGCATAAGTAATGACTTATGCATTGTCTAATAATTATTGATTTTTGTTAATTCGTGAGGGCGATTAGCTTAGCGGGGCATCCGGCGTGTTGGCCGGTGCCCGTTACAGCTTTGCGCTGAGGATTCGAACCGTGATCAAGAAGATTCTGATCGCCAACCGTGGTGAGATTGCTGTCCGCATCGTGCGTGCCTGCGCCGAGATGGGTATCCGCTCGGTGGCCATCTACTCCGAGGCAGACCGCCATGCGCTGCACGTAAAACGTGCCGACGAGGCGCACAGTGTCGGCGAAGAGCCGCTGGCCGGCTACCTGAACCCGCGCAAGCTGGTCAACCTGGCCGTGGAAACCGGTTGCGATGCGCTGCATCCGGGTTACGGCTTCCTTTCGGAGAATCCTGAGCTGGCGGAAATCTGCGCTGAGCGCGGCATCCGCTTCATTGGCCCGAGCGCGGAGGTTATCCGCCGCATGGGCGACAAGACCGAGGCCCGTCGCAGCATGATCGCTGCCGGTGTACCGGTCACCCCGGGCACCGAAGGCAACGTCGCGGATCTGGACGAGGCACTGCGTGAAGCCGAACGTATCGGCTACCCGGTGATGCTCAAGGCCACCAGCGGCGGTGGCGGGCGCGGTATTCGCCGCTGCAATAGCCGTGAGGAGCTGGAACAGGCCTATCCGCGGGTGATTTCCGAGGCAACCAAGGCCTTCGGCAATGCCGAGGTGTTCCTGGAGAAGTGCATCGTCAATCCCAAGCACATTGAGGCGCAGATTCTCGCCGACAGTCATGGCAACGTGGTGCATCTGTATGAGCGCGACTGCTCGATCCAGCGCCGCAACCAGAAGCTGATCGAAATCGCCCCCAGCCCGCAGCTGACTCCCGAGCAGCGCGCCTATATCGGCGATCTGGCGGTACGTGCGGCGCAGGCGGTGGGCTATGAGAACGCCGGTACCGTGGAGTTTCTGCTCGCCGAGGGCGAGGTGTACTTCATGGAGATGAACACCCGGGTGCAGGTTGAACACACCATCACCGAGGAAATCACCGGGATCGATATCGTCCGCGAGCAGATCCGCATCGCCAGCGGCCTGCCGCTGTCGGTCAAGCAGGAAGACATCATCCATCGCGGCTATGCCCTGCAGTTCCGCATCAACGCCGAGGATCCGAAGAACAACTTCTTGCCATCCTTCGGCAAGATCACCCGCTACTACGCGCCGGGCGGTCCAGGCGTGCGCACCGATACGGCAATCTACACCGGTTACACCATCCCGCCGCATTACGACTCGATGTGCCTAAAGCTGATTGTCTGGGCGCTGACCTGGGAGGAGGCGCTGGATCGCGGCCTGCGCGCGCTGGATGACATGCGCGTGCAGGGTGTGAAAACCACCGCGCCCTATTACCAGGAAATCCTGCGTAGCGAAGAGTTCCGCAGCGCCGAGTTCAATACCAGCTTCGTCGAGAGCCACCCGGAACTGACCGAGTACTCGATCAAACGCCATCCGTCGCACCTGGCCATCGCCATCGCCACCGCCATTGCTGCCCACGCCGGCCTGTAGGGAACACCCATGAGCAAGAAGATCAACGTTACCGATACCGTACTGCGTGATGCCCATCAGTCGCTGTTGGCGACCCGCATGCGCACCGAAGACATGCTGCCGATCTGCGACAAGCTGGATAAGGTCGGCTACTGGTCGCTGGAAGTCTGGGGCGGCGCCACCTTCGACTCGTGCGTGCGCTTCCTCAAGGAAGACCCATGGGAACGTCTGCGCCAGCTCAAGGCGGCGCTGCCCAACACCCGCCTGCAGATGCTCCTGCGCGGGCAGAACCTGCTTGGCTATCGTCACTACAGTGATGACGTGGTGCGTGCCTTCGTGGCCAAGGCAGCGGTCAACGGCATCGACGTATTCCGCATCTTCGATGCGATGAACGACGTGCGCAATCTGCGTACCGCCATCGAGGCGGTCAAGGCCGCCGGCAAGCATGCCCAGGGGACCATCGCTTATACCACCAGCCCGGTGCACACCATTGAGGCTTTCGTCGAGCAGGCCAAGGCCATGCAGGCGATGGGCATCGATTCCATCGCCATCAAGGACATGGCCGGCCTGCTCACCCCTTATGCCACCTTCGAGCTGGTCAAGGCGCTGAAGGCCGAAGTCGACCTACCGGTATTCATCCACAGCCACGACACCGCAGGTCTTGGCGCCATGTGCCAGCTCAAGGCCATCGAGGCCGGTGCTACCCATATCGATACCGCCATTTCCAGCCTGGCCTGGGGCACCAGTCACCCGGGAACCGAGTCGATGGTTGCCGCCCTCAAGGGAACCGAATACGACACCGGCCTGGATCTGGCGCTGATCCAGGAAATCGGCATGTACTTCCACGCCGTGCGCAAGAAGTACCACCAGTTCGAGAGCGAGTTCACCGGCGTGGATACCCGCGTTCAGGTCAACCAGGTGCCGGGTGGGATGATTTCCAACCTGGCCAACCAGCTCAAGGAGCAGGGCGCTCTGAGTCGCATGAATGAGGTGCTGGAGGAGATCCCGCGAGTACGCGCCGACCTTGGCTACCCACCGCTGGTTACGCCGACTTCGCAGATCGTCGGTACTCAGGCGTTCTTCAACGTGCTTGCCGGCGAGCGCTACAAGACCATCACCAACGAGGTGAAGCTGTACCTGCAGGGCCGCTACGGCAAGGCGCCGGGACATGTCGACGAGGAGCTGCGTCAGCAGGCCATCGGTAGCGAGGAAGTTATCGACGTGCGCCCGGCGGATCTGCTCAAGCCCGAGCTGGCTCGCCTGCGCGAGGAGATTGGCAGCCTGGCCAAGTCTGAGGAGGACGTGCTGACCTACGCCATGTTCCCGGACATTGGGCGCAAGTTCCTGGAAGAACGCGAGGCCGGCACTCTCAAACCGGAAGCCCTGTTGCCCATCCCCGGCGGCAAGGGTGTAGCGGTCGCGGACGAAGGCGTACCGACCGAGTTCGTCATCGACGTCCACGGCGAAACCTATCGCGTCGACATCACCGGCGTCGGGGTCAAGGGCGAGGGCAAGCGCCACTTCTACCTGTCCATCGACGGCATGCCGGAAGAGGTGGTGTTCGAGCCGCTCAACACTTTCGTTGCCGGAGCTGGCGACAAGCGCAAACAGGCCAGCGCACCGGGCGATGTGTCCACCACCATGCCGGGCAACATCGTCGATGTTCTGGTCAAGGCAGGTGATGTGGTCAAGGCCGGCCAGGCGCTGCTGATTACTGAAGCGATGAAGATGGAAACCGAAGTGCAGGCACCGGTTGCCGGCACGGTCAAGGCCGTTCACGTGGCCAAGGGCGACCGCGTCAATCCGGGCGAAGTGCTGGTTGAAATCGAGGAAGGTTAACCTCTATGGAGTCCGGCCTGTTGGATGGGCAAGTTTGACGGGGGTGTAACCCGGGCTCCTTTTTTATTCTGTGGCAGCTGGCTGCATGCGTTCGGCAAACGCCGAGCGCGTCTGCCGGATGCCGTCTCCCCAGCTTGCCTTCAAGCGGGTCTGCCGTTTCTCTGGCCATGCCCCTGGTGCGTCAGCACGGCACGGGCGATCAGCACCGCCTGTGCGGGGCATGGCCCTTTCCTTTTGCCAGGGTGGACATGTGTGCTGATCCTCATCAGCTGCGCCGCTGAGAGCATCTGCCTGAGGCTCGGCCGACGCAGCTGCGCCGGCCGAAGTCATCAGGATTTTGGAAAGCGTGCGCGAGGCGTAGCCATCGGAATCCGATCGCCGTCCAGCGGCAGAAAGGTCCCCATTTCCGCATCATAGGCTTTGATATTGCTGGTTTCGATGTCGTATACCCAGCCGTGGATGAACAGCTCGCCGCGGGCCAGCTTGGCTGCCACCGAGGGGTGAGTACGCAGGTGGTTGAGCTGGGCCACCACGTTTTCCTCTGTGAGCGCTTCGAGCGCTTCGCTCTCACTGCTGCACTGGCAGTTTTCGGCCACCACGGTACGTGCCACCTCTGCGTGGCGCAGCCAGGCCTTGACCGTTGGCATTGCCTTGAGGGTCTCGGGGTGGAGTACCGCTTTCATTGCGCCACAGTCGGAATGGCCGCAGATAACAATGTGCTGCACGCCCAGAGCCATCACCGCGTACTCGATGGCGGTGGAGACGCCGCCCATCATCTGGCCGTAGGCCGGCACCACGTTGCCGACATTGCGGTTGACGAACAGGTCGCCCGGCGAGCTTTGGGTGATCAGCTCAGGTACTACGCGCGAATCGGCGCAGGTGATGAACATGGCTCGCGGATTCTGCGCCTTGGCCAGCTTCTTGAAGAGCTCCTCCTGCTCCGGGAACACCTCGTTGCGGAAGCGTTTGAAGCCGCTGACGATATTCTGCAGTGCCTGTTCGGCCGTTTCACTGCCCTCGTGAGCAGGAAGCGGTATCACTTGATGTTTGTAAGGCATGCCTGACCTCTGTTCTTGGAGTTCGCGAAGCCCGTCCGAGCAGCCCACGGGCGGCAAGTTTTCGGACAGACTCTAGAACGACAGCCGCTGTGCGATGCGAGTCACACGCAAGTGTCGTCGTCATTACCGGGATCGACAACCGGTAGCCGTGCGGCATTTGTGCCTAATCCCGATGGGTTTTGCCCTGTAGCTTTGTTGGCTGCGAAATGGTTCGACAAGGCTTGTGACAATCGGTTGCGGGGAAAGCCTGTATGCCCTGCCTTGTTGTCTATGCCACCGCCCTCCCCGGCAGGGACGATGCAATGTGGCAGAGCTATACCTCTTACAGCAGGTTCAGCTGCGCACCAGGCGGGCAGAACTGCGAGCAGTCCAGCGCAAAGCTGTCGCGACGATCCAGGCCGAGCTTGCGTCGCGCAAGACGGAAGCGCTGCGCCAGCAGGTCGGCGAACAAACCCTCGCCGCGCATCCGGCTACCGAAGCGGCTGTCATTGTTCCTGCCGCCGCGGCTCTGACGGACCAGGCTCATCACGTGTGTGGCTCGCTCCGGAAAATGCGCCTGCAGCCACTCCTCGAACAACCCGGCCAGCTCCAGCGGAAGACGTAGCAGCACATAGCCGGCCGAGCGTGCGCCGGCATCGCGCGCGGCTTCGAGCAGTGCCTCCAGCTCCCGGTCGTTGATCTGCGGAATGATCGGCGCGCACATCACCAACACCGGCACTCCTGCCTCATGCAGTGCGCGCATGGTGCGCAGGCGCGCCGCCGGGGCTGCCGCACGCGGTTCCATGATGCGTTTGAGCTGATCATCCAGGGTGGTCAGGCTGATGGCTACGCTAACCAGATTCAGGCTGGCCAACTGGCTAAGCAGATCCAGATCACGCAGGATCAGCGAGCCCTTGGTGATGATGTGCAGCGGATGGCGGTAGCGCAGCAGAATTTCCAGCGCCTGACGAGTCAGCCGCTGCTCGCGTTCGATGGGCTGATAGGCATCGGTGTTGACGCCCAGAGCAATAGGCTGCGCTCTGTAGCCAGGCTTTTGCAGCTGTTCCTCCAGGCGCTCGGCCAGGTTGGTCTTGGCGATCAGGCGGGTTTCGAAATCGATGCCCGGCGACAGATCCCAATAGGCGTGGCTGGGGCGGGCAAAACAGTAGATGCAGCCGTGTTCACAGCCACGGTAGGGGTTTACCGAACGATCGAAGCCGACATCCGGCGAGCTGTTGCGGGTAATGATGCTTTTGGCCAGCTCGCTGCGAACTTCGGTGGCGCAGCTCGACGGTGTTTCCTCTTGATACCAACCGTCATCTTCACGCTCGATGTGCAGCGGCGCGTAGCGGTTATGCGGGGTGCTGGCGGTGCCACGGCCACGTGGCGGCAGGCGGACGGTCATACTCGGGCTCCCTGGTAAGCTGTATAAATATACAGTTATCTGGTGCCCGGGCAAGCTCCGTATGTCTGCCTCAGGTGGAGGCCTGCTCCGCAGTCTGTGGTCGATCGGCATAGCGCTGTGCGAGTACTGCGCAGACCATCAGCTGGATCTGGTGGAACAGCATCAGCGGCAGGATCAGTACACCAATGCTGCTGCCGGCAAACAGCACCTGAGCCATGGGCACGCCGGTGGCCAGGCTCTTCTTAGAGCCGGCAAAGAGGATGGTGATACGGTCTTCCAGGCCGAAACCCAGCCATTTGCCCAGGCGGCTGGTGATCAGCAGTACCATCGCCAGCAGCGCACAGCACACCAGCACCAGAGTCAGCAGTGTCTGCAACGGTACCTGACGCCACAGGCCGCCGATTATCGCTGCGCTGAAGGCGGTGTAGACCACCAGCAGGATCGAGCTTTGGTCAACGTATTTCAGCCAGCTCTTGTTCTTCGATACCCAGCCACCGATCCAGCGCTGGGCGATCTGCCCGGCGATGAACGGCAGCAGCAGTTGCACGCAGATCTTGCCGATGGCGTCGAGGGTCGAGCCGTTGTCGCCATGGACATCCATCAGGAAGGCCACCAGCAACGGAGTGAGGAAGATGCCCAGCAGACTGGAGGCCGCTGCGCTGCAGATGGCGGCGGGAATGTTGCCGCGTGCCAGCGAGGTGAAGGCGATGGCCGACTGTACCGTGGCGGGCAGGGCACACAGGTAGAGCATGCCCAGGTACAGCTCGCGGCCCAGCAAGGGCTCCATTACCGGTCGCAGGGCCAGGCCGAGCAGCGGGAAGAGTACGAAGGTACAGGCGAACACCAGCAGGTGCAGGCGCCAGTGGCCGGCACCGGCGAGGATGGCCTGGCGCGACAGTTTCGCGCCATGGAGGAAGAACAGCAGGGCGATGGCCAGGTTGGTGATCCACTCGAACAGCGTCGCGATCTGGCCGCTGGCAGGCAGCAGGGTGGCAGTGAGCACCACGGCGAGCAGGGTGAGGGTGAAATTGTCAGGCAACAGGCGGCGCAGGAACATGGCGAATCTCGGACTTGCGATACAGGAGGGCGCCAGACTATCGTCAGTGAAAATTTCCGGCTAACGCCAAAGAGCCAGCAAGTGTCGACAAACAGACATCCCTCCACGGTCTATCGCAACCTTCCCGAGTTACCGAGCCTGCCCAGGCCGCTCTACGGTCGGGTCGAGTCGCTGACCAACCGTGCCCTGACCTTTCGCCATACCCATCCCTGGGTGCAGCTGTCCTATGCCATTGCCGGGGTACTCGAAGTGCAGACCGCCGGCGCCCGTTTCGTCGCGCCACCACAGCGCGCGGTATGGGTGCCGGCCGGTGTCGAGCACCGTGTATTCAGCTCGCCGCGCACCGAGATGCGCAGCCTGTACATCGATGGCGATGTGGTGCCATGGGGGCCGGATGCGTGTCGGGTGCTGGCGGTCAGTCCGTTGCTGCGTGAGCTGATTCGTCGTTTCAGCGATCTACCCGTCGAGTACGACGAGCATGGTGCGCCAGGTAGATTGGTCTCGGTGCTGCTGGATGAGTTGCACGCTGCACCGGAAGTGGCACTGGTGCTGCCGCTGCCGCAGGATGCGCGCCTGCGCGAGGTGTGCCACGGCCTTGAGGACGCCAACCTGCGTCAGTTGGGCCTGGGTGAATGGGGCCAGCGCCTGGGTGTTTCGGAAAAGACCCTGAGTCGGCTGTTCCTGCGTGAAACTGGCTTGAGTTTCCGCGCCTGGCGCCAGCGCCAGCGCCTGCTCGATGCGCTGACTCCGCTGGAGCAGGGCGAGCGTGTCACGGACGTGGCACTGGCTTGCGGCTACGAATCACTATCAGCCTTTATCGCGGCTTTTCGCCGCCAGTTCGGCGCGACACCGGGGGAATTCTTTCGCCAATAGCGTCTGTCTGCAGGGTTATCGCTCGCGTGCGCATTTCGCGGACAAGTCCGCTCTCACGAATCAGTCACAGCCACCTGTGGGAGTGGACTTGTCCGTGAATCTCAGCATCGTGGTGGGCAACAGGGTCGCTGAGCTCGATGCGAAAGGAGCGGCTGGTTTCAGTCCAGAACCACCGGCAGCGCCTTGCCGCCTTCCTGCTGCCAGGTGCCGACTAGGGAGCCATCTGGTTGCAGGTGCAGGTCGAAGCTGGCCGGGGTGTCGCCGCCTTCCTGAAGGCGCAGGCGGCCGTTGTGCAAATCTCGATCATCCAGCTCAATGCGCGTGGCGTACTTGTCGTAGAAGTAGGAGCTGGGTTGCGGGCGGCTGTTCTCGCGGGTGCCGACGACTAGGGTGATGGGATAGCGGCCGCCAATCTTGCCCCAGTACACGCCGCCGGCCTTCAGATCGGCCGGATGCTGGCAATCGCTGCGTCGCTCCAGCAGCAGGCAGCGCCCGTAGATGCTGAGGTCAGCGTCAAGCTCGGCATAGGGCACGCTGTTGGCGAACTCGCCAAGGTCATCCAGGGCTCGTGCTGCATGGGGCGCGCAGCTTTCGGCGGTCAGCGTCAGTTGTTGCTTGCCGAGTTGCAGGCGGTCGTAGCGGAGCTCGGCTTTGCTACGACTGGGCAAACACTGACGATACATATCCCGCTGTTCGTCGCTGCGTTCGTCGTGGTCGTCAGGGGGGAGCGATAACAACTCGTCGGTATGTCCGCCGGGTACCGGAATACCGGCCAGATAGTCTTCGATGCGCTTGCTTCGTTCCCTGCCGATGCGTTCGCCCAGCCGTTGCAGGCCGGCCGATGTGAAGAGTTGGCGCAGGCCAATGGGTTGGCCGCTGGCCAGGTCGAACAGGTAAGTGACATGGCCCATGCTGGTATAGGCCCCGGTGTACTCGCCGCTGATGGTCAAGGACAGAAAGCCGGGTTGCTCCGTGTCGATCCGGTAATCCAGGCTGTTGGTGCCCCAGATCTCACCTTCCTTCGGCCAGATTCGCTCGAAAGGCGAGCGCTCGAAGCGCCCCGGCAACCCTTCCAGTTCCATGACGTGCAGGTAAGTGTTGATTCGCCGCACCGCCAGGCTGTCGCCTTGCAGTACGGGAAAGCGATAGTTCGCCCAGTTGCCGCGTTTGGCTTCCAGGTTTTCGAAGCGTAGTTCGGCGGCCACCGGCATCACGGTAGCGAGCATCAATAGCGCTAGGTAACGCATCCTGTCCTCCCTGGATATGCAACATGCCGAATCAGGCGCGACGCACCTGCAATCCCTGGTAACCGTATTCTCCGGGTTCGCCAGTGAGCGCCAGCTGGCCGGCGGCCGCCAGTTCACGGGCGCGCCAGAACAGAAAGAAATCGGTGGCGAAGAATCCATCGTTGCGCGCCATCACCTCGGCCATGATTCGCGCCAATGGTTGCGCCTGGGCGCTGGCGCTATCGATCAGCGCGGCATCGATGATTTGGTAATTTTCACCGCTGAAGGTCCCCGCTTGCCAGCGGCGGACCGGTGCGTCCTCAGTCACTGCCTCTCGCCACTGCGCAGCCAGTGCGGCCCGGCGATTGACATCGACCAGGCGCGGCTTGGCGATCTGCGCCAGTGTCTCGGGGTTATGCATGGCCACTGCCTTGCGCGTCTGCACACGGCTGTCGCCATTGCCACAAGCCACTTCCCAGAGCTCGACGCTGCTGCCTTGCAACGCGCTGGCGACGCGCGCCAGCAGCAACTGCTCGCTGCTGCTGTCGCCATGCCAGACGCTGACGGGCCGATCCTGACTCGCTAGGCTGGCGAGCCAGCGAGCATCCTCGGCCAGGCCTGTGGAAAAATCTGGTCGTGGTGTTACCGCAGCTGGCCACACTTCGCCCCAGAATACGGCGCGGGCGGTGCAGGGCGGATTGTCCACGTCGCCCAGCGGGCCGACGGCGAGATCGTCACGCAGCACGCGCAGACCAGCCTCGGCAGTCTTCTGGCCGATCACTCGCGTCACACCGGCTACCGCGTTGTCGCCGCAAACCAAGTGCCACACGCGGCTCAGTCCTTCTTCAGCTTCGGATTGGGAAAGAACTGCACTGTCTGCACATTCGGGTCGGCGGCCTTGGGTTTCAGGCCGCTGACGTTGACCCGCGTGGGCAACTCCTTGGGCACCGAGTTGCCGCGTGCGTCGAGGGTGTCGGCGTAGCCGCACTTGACGCATTCACGGTGCGGCACGTCGTCGACGCTCCACATCTTGATGCTGTCGGTTTCGCTGCACGCCGGGCACACGGCGCCGGCGATAAAGCGTTTCGGGGTGCTGTTCACAGGCGCATCGCTCATGCGGCCTCCTGGCTCAGGCCGCTGTGGCGCAGCAGGGCGTCGATGGAGGGCTCACGACCACGGAAGTCGACAAACAGCGTCATGGGTTCCTGAGAGCCGCCGCGAGCCAGGATGGCTTCACGGAAGGCACGTCCGGTGTCCGGATTGAGCACACCTTCTTCCTCGAAACGGGAGAAGGCGTCTGCGCTCAGTACTTCGGCCCACTTGTAGCTGTAGTAACCGGCCGCGTAGCCGCCGGCAAAGATATGGGCGAAGCCGTTGGCGAAGCGGTTGTAGGCCGGCGGGCGCAGTACCGACACCTCGTTGCGCACGGCTTCGAGTACGTCCAGCACGCTGCGGCCGTCGCCGTGGCTGGCGTGCAGTTCGAAGTCGAACAGGGAGAACTCCAGCTGGCGCAGCATCATCAGTCCGGATTGGAAGTTCTTTGCCGCCAGCATCTTGTCCAACAGCGCCTGCGGCAGTGGTTCGCCGGTCTCGTAGTGGCCGGAGATCAGTGCCAGGCCCTTCGGCTCCCAGCACCAGTTCTCCATGAACTGGCTTGGCAGCTCCACTGCGTCCCAGGCCACGCCGTTGATGCCGGAGGCGCCGGCATGCTCGACCCGGGTCAGCAGATGGTGCAGGCCGTGACCGAACTCGTGGAACAGGGTGGTGACTTCATCGTGAGTCAGCAGTGCCGGTTTGCCCGGAGCCGCCGGAGTGAAGTTGCACACCAGGTTGGCCACCGGTGCGATCAGACGGCCGTCGGCGGCACGGCGTTTGTCGCGGGCGCCGTCCATCCAGGCGCCGCCACGCTTGTTGGCGCGGGCGTAAAGATCGAAGAAGAAGCGGCCAACGTGCTCGCCGTTTTCACGGATTTCGAACAGGCGTACGTCCGGATGCCAGCTGTCGAACTCATGCAGCTCGCGGATCTCGATGCCGTAGAGCTTTTGCACGATGGCGAACAGCCCGGTCAGTACCTTGTCGATGGGGAACCAGGCGCGCACTTCCTCCTGGGATATGCTGTAGCGCTGCTGGCGCAGCTTCTCACTGTAGTAGCCGACGTCCCAGCTCTGCAGGTCATCCACGCCCTGCTCGGCGGCGAAAGCCTTGAGCTCGGCCAGATCCTGCTCGGCGAAGGGCTTGCTGCGTACCGCCAGGTCCCGCAGGAAGCTCAGTACCTGATCGGTACTTTCGGCCATCTTGCTGGCCAGACTCAGCTCTCCGTAGTGGACAAAGCCGAGCAGCCGGGCCAGCTCCTGACGTAGCTCGAGGATCTCGGCCATCAGCGGGCCATTGTCATGCTGGCCGGCGTTCGGCCCCTGGTCGGAGGCGCGGGTGCAGTAGGCGACGTAGACCTCCTCGCGCAGAGCACGGTCGTCGGCGTAGGTCATCACCGCGTAGTAGCTGGGGAATTCCAGGGTGATCAGCCAGCCGTCCAGCTCCCTGGCCTCGGCAGCCTGCTTCATCTGCGCACGGGCCGAGTCGGGCAGGCCGGCCAGACGCGCCTCGTCGGTGATGTGGCAGGTCCAGGCCTGGGTGGCATCGAGCAACTGGTTGGAGAAGCGGCTGCTGAGTTCGGACAGGCGCATCTGGATCTCGCCGTAACGTTTCTGCTGCTCGGCCGGCAGGTCAATGCCGGACAGGCGGAAGTCGCGCAGGGCGTGTTCGAGGATGGTTTTCTGCGCCACGTCGAAATCTTCGGCGGCCGGGCTACTGGCCAGTGTGGCGTAGGCTTCGAACAGCGGGCGGTTCTGGCCCAGTTCGGTCCAGTATTCCGACAGCTTGGGCAGGCAGGCCTCGTAGGCGGCGCGCAGTTCCGGACTGTTGCACACCGCGTTGAGGTGGCTTACCGGGCTCCAGGCACGGCCCAGGCGTGCGCCCAGCTCGTCCAGGGCCAGTACCAGACCATCCCAGCTGGGATTGCTCTGCTGGCTTTGGAGCAGTTCGACGATGGCGGCACGGCTGTCGGCGAGGATTTGCTCAATGGCGGGTTCGACGTGTTCCGGTCTGATCTGCGAGTAGGGCGGCAGATCGAAGTCTTGCAGCAGGGGATTGTTCACGGTCACGACGGGATACCTGTAGCGAATAGGGAGACTGGCGGCGATCCGGATCGTGACCCGGATGCGATAACCACCGACATGGGGGCCATCTTAATTACAATCAAGCTTTCCCGCAGCCCAGGAGAACCTATCGTGGCCATTCGCAGTTTCCGACAGCATACCCCCAGACTTGGCGAGCGGGTCTTCATCGACGCCAGTGCCGTGGTGCTAGGCGATGTCGAGATCGGCGATGACAGCTCGGTCTGGCCGCTGACGGTGATCCGCGGCGACATGCACCGCATCCGTATCGGGGCACGTACCAGCGTGCAGGATGGCAGTGTGTTGCACATCACCCATGCCGGGCCCTTCAACCCCGAGGGTTTTGCCCTGACCATCGGCGACGAGGTGACCGTCGGACACAAGGTCACCCTGCATGGCTGCACCCTGGGCAGCCGTATCCTGGTCGGCATGGGCAGCATCGTGATGGACGGTGCGGTGGTCGAAGACGAGGTGATCATCGGTGCTGGCAGCCTGGTGCCGCCAGGCAAGCGCCTGGAAAGCGGCTACCTGTATGTCGGCAGTCCGGTAAAACAGGCCCGTCCACTGACGGAAAAAGAGCGCAGTTTCTTCAGCTACACGGCAGGCAACTACGTCAAACTCAAGGATCAGTACCTCAGCGAGCAGTAATGCTCACCCGGAGATTGCGCGGTCGCGTGGAATGCTTCGCCGCAGCAGGTCGCAGAAATATTCTGCGGCCGGAGTCAGTGGCAGATCGGAGCGGCTGATCAGCACGATATCGGGTGCGTCGAGGTTCTCCTCGACCTCAATGGCCGTCAGCGCATCAGAGGCTATCAAGGTAGTGCTCCACTGCATAGGCAGTATCGCCAGCAGGTCGCTGCTGGCCACAGTGAGCATGACCGAGAACACCGAGAGGCTTTGCATCATCACTCGCGGCTTGGCCAGCCCGTGGCGCAGGAACAGGCGCTCAAGGTCTTCCGTCGCGTTGTAGTCGAGCGAGGTGACGGCCCACTCCTGATCATTCAGGTCGCGCAATGACCGGGCGTGCGCGCATGGATGGCTGCGCCGACACACAACCGTGCGCGAATTGTGGAACAGAGGCTCGTAATTGAAGCCCTGCCCGGGCGGCTGCATGGGGGCGGGCCCTGCGTAGAAGTCGACGCTGCGATCTCTCAGGGCTGCCTCCACTGCCGGAAACGCCCCTTCGATGACATTGATCTTTACATCCGGGAAGCGTAGTCGAAACGGCGACAGAACCTGAGGCAGCAGGCCAGCCAGAAGTGCGAAGGAAAGCCCAATGGACAGCGTGCCGTGCATCTTGCCGCGTATCTGTTCGACCTCTTCGCGGGCTCGCTGCAGCTCATTGAGTACTGCGCTGGCGCGCTGGTGGAACAGCTGGCCAATGGGAGTCAGCACCATGCCCTTGGATTCCCGCTCGAACAGCGGAGCCCCCAGATCCTTTTCCAGCGCCTGCAAACTGCGCGTCAGTGATGGCTGAGGCAGGTTCAGATGCCGGGCGGCTGCACGCAGGCTGCCACGCTCCACGATGGCCATCAGATCACGCAATTGATTGAGCTTCATGATGTTCCCAAAACTTGCACAGGTGATAACAAAATTGTAATCACGCTTATGTTTTTGCCATCTTTTTGAATCCCTGTCACTCGTCAAGAATGAAGCCAAGCCGGCAGTACGCCAGTGTCGGCCCGGGGACCCGCGTGTCCCCTTTTCATAGCCGTTAGAGGCGTCCGCGTTTATTCCGAGCAGCAAAGCGATGTACAGGCAGGTGTTCTTGATCGGCAGCGACGTGCATCCAGAGGTAATGCTTCTGCACATCTACCCGGCTGCCAACTAGCTCGGCGTTTCCAGGCAGGGCAATTCTTCCGCTGCCTTTCCGGGCAAGCCGTGGCTTTTTACCTGGTTGTCTCGGCGCCCAAACAGTCCAGCCACAAACAAGAGCCAGATGAATCCCACGACCTATGCCATCGCCATTTCAAGCCTCGGGGCTGTGGCCGGCACCACGTTTTCCGTCATGACCATCCTGACTATCGGCGATATTGCGGGTGGTCTTTCGGTAAGCGCGGACCAGATTTCCTGGTTCAACACCCTGTTCAACGTCGGTGCGATCTGTGGTTTGCCGATTGTCATGACCATGGCGGCATCACTGGGCAGAGGCCGGGCCATGGCAATTGCCGGGCTCTGCTACGTCCTCGGATCTGTCGCTGTTGCGCTGTCGCCCTCATACGAGTGGGCACTGGTCGCACGTTTTCTGCATGGTTTCTTCAGCGGCATGCTGCCCGTCCTGATGATGCTGATGGTCATGACCAGCCTTTTCCCCGGGAAAGGTCAGCTTGAAGGCATGACACTATTTGCCTTGGCCACCTCAATCGGCACCGGTGTTGCTGCGTCAATCGGCGGATATCTGGTGAGCGAGCTGAGCTGGCGCTGGCTGTTCTGGGTTCAGGTCGTTGTCGGAGTCGTCTACACCCTGCTGGCTTGCAGAGCCTTGCCTGGCGAGCTTGGCAATCTGGACTACCTGCGCACCAAGGACTGGCTCAGCTACTTTTTTCTGACGGCGGGCCTCGGTGGCCTGATGGTGGTCATGGCAGAAGGCGAGCGGCGCTTCTGGCTGGAGACCTGGTGGATACCCGGCCTGCTGCTCGGCAGTCTGGTCGGTCTGGCCTATGGCGCCCACTCATTGTGGAAGGCTGAACGACCACTGCTGGTACTGAGAATTTTCAAGAAGCCGACCTTTACCTGGGCCATCATCCTCTCGCTGATATTCCGTTTCGGCACATTGCTCAGCGTATGGATAGCACCGCAGTACCTGATGCGCATGCAAGGTTTCAAGGCCGGGGATATTGGTGATCTGCTGCTGGTCATGGTGCCAGCGGTGCTTGCAGGCTTTCCCCTGGCCTACTGGCTGGTGAAACGGTTCGACTCGCGGCTGGTGCTTTCGGCAGGGCTGTGTCTCTTCGCTCTGGCCGCTGCGTTATGCGGTGAATTGTCAGCGGACTGGTCAACCGATCAGTTGCGCCTGCCGATCATACTTGTCGGGGTGGGACAGGCTCTCATCTCCGTTGCGCTGCTGCGCTACGCGGTCTTTGGGGTGGGCAAGGAGGAAGGGCCGAGCTGCGGCATCATATTCAATCTGGCTCGTCTGTACGCGTTGCTGGGAGGCTTGGGCGGTCTGTGGCACCTGGTGACCGAGCGCGAGAAATATCACTACGCACGCATTGCTGAAAGCCTGGCCGTCACGGATCCGACCGTGATCCGGCAGCTGTCGCAACAGGCCATGTCACTGGCGCCTTTCACAACCGACAGCGCCGCCGCCCAGGGCGCGGCTCTTGGCGCACTCTATCTTGAAGCCAATCAGCAGGCCTACACCCTGGCATACGGTGATGCCTTTCTGCTAACGGCGCTGGTCATGCTGATCGGCGCGATATTCGTCTGGGCGCTGCCGGGCCTGCCCGAGGCCATTGCCGCAGCCCCGTCTCCGCAACAGTCAGGCAACGAGCCACATCGATGAATACATCCCCGGAAGAAACCAGGAAAACCTCTCGTTCCTTCAGTTGGGCCAGCGCCCGGCGGGTGTTGATTGCCGCCATTACCGCCAACGCCTGCCTGGTGGCGGTAGCTTTCATCTACGCGCAGTGGCACCAGCGTGTGGATTTTGAAGTCACGGACAACGCCTACATCAAGGGTGATCTGACTTTTATCTCGTCGAAGGTTGGCGGCTACGTGATTGCACTGGAAACCGAAGACAACAGATATGTCACGCCGGGTGAGACTCTGGTGCGCATTGATCCGGCGGACTATCAGGTTGCAGTGCTGGCTGCCAAAGCCAGCGTCGAACAGCAGAATGCCGCTCTGGCCGAGCTGCAGGAACAGCAGCGTTTGCAGGGCGCGCAGGTTCGCGTGGCCGATGCAGAAGTCGAAGCGGCGCAGGCCAGCTTCAGACAACAGGAAGCCGAGTACTTGCGAGCCAAGGCACTGGTTGTGAAGGGAGCGGTCAGCCGCCAGTTGTTCGATCAGACGGAGACCGCCTTTATCCGAGCCCGGGCAAGCCTGGCTCAGGCGCGCTCGCAGGCCGAATATGCGCGTCAACAGCTCAAGGTGCTCAGTGCCCAGCAGGACGTCATAGCTGCCCAGTTGAAGGTGGCCAGGGCCAGCCTGCAGCGTGCCCAGATCGATCTCGATCAGACCGAGATCAAGGCTCCTCGGGAAGGACGGGTTTCCGCACGCAATGTCCGCCTCGGCGAATATGTATCGGTGGGTAGCCGGTTGATGGCCATATCCCCAACTCGGGATCTGTGGGTGGAGGCCAACCTGCGTGAAACCCAACTGGCGAGAATGCGCAGCGGCGACCGGGTTCAGATCGAAGTTGATGCCTTCCCCGGACAGGTGTTCTGCGGTTATGTCGAAAGCATATCTGGCGCCAGCGGTTCCGAGTTTGCCGTTATTCCGCCGGATAATGCTTCCGGAAACTTCACCAAGATCGTGCGACGTTTTCCCGTGCGCATTCTGTTCGACCCGGACCAGTCCGGCCTTGAACGCCTGGGCGTAGGTATGTCGGTAGTCCCGGTCATTGCCCTGGGATCAGGCGAGGATGGTCGCTCACAGGGCGGAGTACTGTCGAACCTGCTGCTGGGCACATTCCAGTGCGATAAAGGCTAAGCATTCTTCGCTGTAGCGCAGGCATTCCGAAGAGCGCTGCATGGTCACCGGTGTATAGACCCGAGTCCGTGCAGGGCTTTGTTAATCAGCTGCCTACGCGGCAGTGAACGTTGAGCATGACCTGCACCTCGGGCACGCTGGTTTCTGAGCTGCCTACGCGGCAGTGAACTCGCGGCGGCCAGGGTTGCGGCGGTTGCCTCCTTTCTGAGCTGCCTACGCGGCAGTGAACATTCGCACCGTCGCCACCGCCGTGGTGGGCATTTTCTGAGCTGCCTACGCGGCAGTGAACAGCAACCCATGCATCGGCATCCGTCGCCACCATTTCTGAGCTGCCTACGCGGCAGTGAACTGCCACGCCCTCGTCGCTGATGTCGGCCAGGCTTTCTGAGCTGCCTACGCGGCAGTGAACAAGAATGGTGGCCTCGGGCGTTGATTCGAGGATTTCTGAGCTGCCTACGCGGCAGTGAACGAGATAGCCGTCGCGCACGTCATCAAATCGCATTTTCTGAGCTGCCTACGCGGCAGTGAACTCCGTGAGCCGGAGGATGTGATTGAAGCATGGTTTCTGAGCTGCCTACGCGGCAGTGAACGAAACCACACGGCAGGCCAAGCTGGTTTTAGATTTCTGAGCTGCCTACGCGGCAGTGAACAATTCTCCCGACCATGTGACATTACGCCCAGCTTTCTGAGCTGCCTACGCGGCAGTGAACGAGATCGAGCGCGCCCAGGCGCTGGCGGGCAATTTCTGAGCTGCCTACGCGGCAGTGAACGCGGCCAGCCGGCAGAATCCCCGACTCGCGCATTTCTGAGCTGCCTACGCGGCAGTGAACTCAGTCGTGACCCTGTACATCCTCGACGCTGATTTCTGAGCTGCCTACGCGGCAGTGAACTTTTGCGTGATGGTGCTTCCGGCGCCCGTGCTTTTCTGAGCTGCCTACGCGGCAGTGAACCTGACGCATGAGCTGAGCATCGATGCGCAGACTTTCTGAGCTGCCTACGCGGCAGTGAACACCTCGGGAATCTCCGGGCCGTTGGCGGCATTTTTCTGAGCTGCCTACGCGGCAGTGAACCCTCTGGCGGGCCTTCCCCGAGGCTCGACCAGTTTCTGAGCTGCCTACGCGGCAGTGAACTTTTGGCTGTTCGGGCCGCTGGTCCCGCACAATTTCTGAGCTGCCTACGCGGCAGTGAACAAGAGCCTAATCCGTTACAGACCTTTTGAATACCGGGTTTTTGCCTGTTTGGCAGGTAAAACCCTTTTTCTGGCTGCGCTCCAGGTTATTGATTTCAAAGGGGCTGAAACAGGCTTTCAAAAAAGGGTGGTGATACGGGCGGTACTATCGGTGTTGTTTGGCGCTGCTGGTAACGCCATTGCAGCAGAACGTGATGGCGGGTTTGAGCCGGGCCTGGGTCACAGCTGGTGCAGTGTTATGGCCAGTGTGGAAGGTGGGTGCCCGTTCGTCGCCAGTCGGGACTTTGGGCAGCTATCTCCGGGTCTACGCGACTCGCGTTTAAGACTAACGGAGATAGACGAGATGGCCGGTAAGAAGAACAAGAACGCACCTAACGCACCTCAGGCCGCTGTGGATACAGCGTATCTGAACTCTGACAGCGCCCCCGCGCTGCCGCCGAGGAATACGAAGGCTCACCCAGCCCTGCAGCAAGCCCGGGATGTTGGAGATACGGCCGGTGCGCGTCCTTGCAATGGCAACAAGGCTGACGAATATGGCGAGCAGGCCGCTACTCCTCCTGTCGGTGAGACGACCGGGGATATGTCGGAGCTGGCTTCGGCCAGTTCGCTGAGTGAAGGCAATGATACCGGCAAGAGTGGCAAGCCCGTCGCCCCAGGAGTCTGTCAGGCCGCTGGCTCGCTCGACGGTCATCGCTGTGATGCCAGTGGCCGCCGACTGACCACCAACCAGGGTGTGCCGGTATCGGACAACCAGCACTCGCTCAAGGCCGGCCTGCGTGGCCCTGCGCTGCTCAAGGATTTCGTACTGCGCGAGAAGCTCACTCATTTCGACCATGAGCGCATTCCCGAGCGTATCGTGCATGCTCGGGGTTCGGCGGCCCATGGCTACTTTGAGAGTTATGCCGATCATTCCGCGCTTACCGCTGCCGCGCTGTTGTCGGAAAAGGGCAAGCGCACGCCCGTTTTTGTGCGTTTCTCCACCGTGGCTGGCGAGCGTGGTTCCAAGGATACCGCCCGTGACGCGCGCGGCTTTGCCGTTAAGTTCTATACCGAGGAAGGCAACTGGGATCTGGTCGGCAACAACATCCCGGTGTTCTTCATTCAGGATGCAATGAAGTTTCCGGATCTGGTGCATGCGGTAAAGGCCGAGCCGCATCACGGCATGCCGCAGGCCGCTTCGGCACACGACACCTTCTGGGATTTCGTCACCCTGATGCCCGAAACGGCGCATATGCTGATGTGGGTGATGTCGGATCACGGCATCCCGCGTAGCTACCGGATGATGAAGGGTTTTGCCGTGCACACCTTCCGTTTTATCAACCGTGAGGGAAAGGCCAGCCTAGTGAAATTCCACTGGACGCCGAAGCAGGGCACCCACTCGCTGGTCTGGGATGAGGCGGTGAAGATTTCTGGAGCCGATCCGGACTACCACCGGCGTGACCTGTGGGAAGCGATCGAGGCCGGCGAGTACCCGGAGTGGGAATTGGGCGTGCAGGTGTTCAGCGAGGAGCAGGCCGAGCAGTTCAGCTTCGACGTGCTCGACGCCACCAAGCTGATTCCCGAGGAGCTGGTGCCCGTGACCCCGCTGGGGCGCATGGTACTGAACCGCAACCCGGACAATTTCTTCGCCGAGACCGAGCAGGTGGCGTTCTGTACGGCGCACATTGTGCCGGGCATCGACTTCACCAACGACCCGCTGTTGGCCGGGCGTATCCACTCTTATGTCGATACGCAGCTGTCGCGGCTTGGCGGGCCGAATTTTCACGAGATACCGATCAACGCGCCGGTCGCACCAGTGCACAACAATCAGCGTGATGGCATGCACCGGCAGGCTGTGCACCGCGGCCGGGTTGCCTATGAGCCAAACTCTCTGGCCGGAGGCTGTCCATTCCAGGCCGGCGGTGCCGGTTTTGTCTCCTTCCCCGAGCAGGTGGCGGCGGACGAGCTGCGCGGCAAGCCGGAGAAGTTCGCCGAGCACTACAACCAGGCCCGGATGTTCTATGCCAGCCAGGCGCCGCATGAGCAGAAGCATATCGCCGACGCCTTTGGCTTCGAGCTGTCCAAGCTCACGGTGCCGGCCATCCGGCATCGTGCCGTGGCCCTGCTGCGCAACGTGGATGAAACGCTGGCGCAAAAGGTGGCAGACCATCTGGGCATGCGCGAACTGCCCGAGCCGTTGCCGCTGGCCAGCAAGCAAGGTTACCAGCCTGAGGTGCAGCGTTCCGAACACCTGTCGCTGCTGGCCCACCCTGGTGAAGTGGGTATCCGCACTCGCAAGGTGGCGATCATGTGCGCCGCCGGCACGGATGCTGCGGAGGTGCAGGCCATTGCCCAGCCGCTGATGGATAAGGGCGCCGTCGTGCGTTTGGTCGGCCCGCATGTGGGCCTGATCCAGGCCAAGGGGGGCGAGCTGGATCTGGACGCCAGCTTTGCCAACAGCCCGGGGCCGCTGTTCGATGCCCTGGTGATTGCACCGGGGAGCGAGGCGGTCAAGTCACTGAGTGACGACGGACAGGCTCTGGAGTTTGTCAAGGAGCAGTTCCGTCACTGCAAGCCGCTGCTGGTGATTGGCGAGGCTCGGGAGGTGCTCCAGGCGGCTGGCATCCCTCTCGATAACCCGGACAAGGGTCTGCTTCTGGTCAGCAAGGCCGATGACAAGGCGTTGCGGCAGTTTGTCAGTGCACTTGAGGCTCACCGCCATCCGGAGCGGGAAACGGATCCGCCTCGCGTCTGATCCGGGAGGTCAAACCGAACCGGGCCGGTGCCAGGACTGCTCCGGTTCGGTAAGCCTTGCGCTGTTCCTGCAACCTAGGCGGGTTGTGCCGCCTGTACTGCCATCGTCAGAAAGCCCAGCACTTTTGCCGATAGCCAGGTGCCTTGCGCCAGGCGCGGTTCTTCAGCCAGCGCCTGGCGGATCTTCTGCCGGGTCTGGGGGTCGGGCCCGGCATAGGTGTTGAACATGGCCAGCCAGCGTCCGGCCAGCGCCTGGCCTTGTTCACTGATCGGGCTGGTGTTTTGCTCGATGGCTTCGTTCAGCTCCACCAGCAGGTGTGGCCAGAGAGCCATCTGTTCGAGATAGCGGGGCCGGGTAAAGGCCATTTCCTCGGCGCAAAGATAGCGCACCAGCAGGCTCAGCTTGCTTTCGCCGAAGGCCTGCAGCAGGAAGGCTACCACTTCGGGCGCCAGGCCCAGGTGGGCCTGGAACTCCGGCTCGTTCTCATGCATCTGGCTAATCTTCAGCAGCCATGCGGGGTTCTGCGCGGTGTCGCGCTCAAGAGTGGTCATCCAGCGATGAGCGAGATTCTGCGCCGCCTCACTGGCTGGATCTGGATTTTGCGCATGCAGCGCCGTCGCTTCGTTTGCCAGGGCCAGCCATTCGCGGCTGGCCTGGGGAAAGGGTAGCCGCGAAAGTTCGTCCTGAGTGAAATATTGTTCGTACATAGACATCAGCTCCAAGGTCGTAAGCCAGTCGTCCAGTGCGGGTTCTTCTCCTGCCGCAAGCTGCGCTCTCAGCAGCATTAGGCGTTTGCGCAGCCGGATCTGCTGTCGCAGATTTGCCTCAATGGCTTCGATCTGCCGGTCAAGGGTGGGCAGCAGAGCCTGTCCTGGACGTTCCAGTGCCGTACCGATGGCTGCCAGCGGCATTCCCAGTCCGCGCAACGCCTGGATCTGATGCAGACGTGCAATGTCGTCACGGTTATAGAGCCGGTATCCAGCCTCGGTACGGGTCGAGGGGCGAAGCAGACCGATCTGGTCGTAGTGGTGCAGGGTGCGCACCGTAAGCCCTGTCCGTCTGGCCAGTTCGCCTACTTTCAGCAACATCGCTTTGCTCCTTTTCCTTCGACACCAGCCATGCTGGACCCTGACGCAGCGTGAGGGTCAAGCATAAAAGTCCTGTGTCGCGGCGTCTTTACAGGGTAGAGACGGTAGTCCGCTCAGCTCCAGAGCGCCCCAGCCGGAGTGGTTGCCGGGTAGTGGGTCGCCACCTGCGCCTGTAGCAGTTCGGCGCAGGCCAGGGCGTCGGTCAAGGCGTGGTGGGCGCTGTACAGCGGCAGGCCGTAGCGCAAGCGGCTGTCGGCCAGACGGATGGAGACGGGCTGACGGCCGCGTAGGCGATCCCACCAGCCGAGGCGGCGCTTGGGATGCAGGCGGGCTTCCAGTTCCATGGTGTCGATGATCGGGAAGATCAGTCCTTCGCCCAGATACTGCTGCACGGCCCGGTCGAGAAAGCTGCGTTCGATGCGACCATAGTGTGCGACCACCACCCTGCCGGCCAGCGCCTGCAGCAGTTCGTCCAGTACATTGGCCAGGCGTGGCGCATGGCGGATATCGCTGTGGGTGATGTGGTGGAAAGTGATCGATTCGGCGCTCAGCTCACTGGTCGGTTTGACCACCCAGTAGCGGGCCTCGGCGCAGCGGATTCTCTGCAGGCTCAGGGGTACTAGACCGAGGCTGACGATGGCGTGCCGTTGCGGATCAAGGCCGGTGGTTTCCACGTCCAGGGCGACCAGTGGCAACTGCTCCAGCGGTGTGTCGGCACTGGCGCAGCCGGCGGCGTAGTAGGCCTGCAGGCGCGGGTCGCGGCTGGCTTCGGCACGTTGCCGGAAGAGCTGCGGCCACTCTGGGGTGGTGGCTGTGTTCATTGCCCGCGCCCTGTCGGTTGGGCCGGGTAGCGGAAGCGCAGGAACTTCTGTGCGTTGCTCACCACCTGAAAGGCTTCCTTGAGATGTTGGCGTTCGCTGGCGCTGAATTTTTCCGGCTCGATGTAATTGTCGGGCGGGTTGCCGGCCTCCACGTCGCGGGCCTGATGCCGTGCACGCACCAGGCTGAGGAATTCGAAGGCGTAGCGCAGGTGTTGCAGTGCTTCGCCAGGCAGCAGCCGGGTGGCCGCAATGGCGTCGAGACGATCCAGCGAGTTTTGCGCGGTGGAGCCGCTGGCCAGGGCGTGCACGCGGATCAGGTCGGTCAGCGGTGCGGTGCCACGGCCCTTGAGGTTGATGATGTTGCGGTGTCGGCCGTCGACTTCCATCACGAAGGTGCGGAAGAAGCCCAGCGGCGGCCTGCGGTTGAGGGCGTTACGCGCCAGCGCGGCAAGGAAGGCAGGACTGGCACTGGCCTTTTGCGCCAGCAGCGTCTTGAGGTTTTCCACCAGTGCAGTGTCGCCATGGAGACCATCGAGATCGAAGAAGATGCTGGCGTTGAGCAGGGTCTCCGGGTTGGGACGCTCGATCCAGTTGCTGAAGTATTGGCGCCAGATCTTCAGCGGCTGCCGCCAGCGCGGGTTGCTGGCCATGATGCCGCCCTTGCAATAGGCATAGCCGCAGGCGGCCAGGCCGTCGCTGACGAACTGTGCCAGCTCGGCGAAGTAGGCATCATGCTCGTCAGGGTTGAAGCGGTCGTCGAGCACCAGGGCATTGTCCTGATCGGTGAGCAGCAGCTGCTCGTCGCGGGCCATGGAGCCGGCGACCATAAAGCAGTAGGGCACCGGCGGCGGGCCGAGCTTCTGTTCGGCCAGTTGCAGCAGACGCTGGCTGAAGGCGCGACCGATGCCGCTCATGGCACGGCCGATCATATGTGCACTGGCGTCGTCGGCAACCATCCGTACGAAGGTGGCACGCAGATCCGGCAGCAGGCTTTTGAGGCCGTCCACTGACTGTTGGTTGAAGATGCCGTTGACCAGATACAGGCTGCTGCGTGATTCGTAGCGGACGATGTCGGCCAGGGCGATCACTCCTACCGGCCGGCGACGCTGCAGAATCGGCAGGTGGTGGATGTTGTGGCGCAGCATGCACAGCATGGCCTCGAATACCGAGTCGTCGGCCTGCAGGGTGATGGGATTGGGGGTCATTACCTGGCTGACTGGCGTATCCAGCGGCAGACCTTCGGCCAGTACCCGGGTGCGCAGGTCGCGATCGGTAAGAATGCCGGCCATCACCTCGCGCTGTGGTTCGGCTACCTGTACCTGGGCGGGGTTGGGCCATTGCCGCTGCGGATCCACCACGATTACCGAAGACACGCCGTGCTCGGTCATCACCTGGGCCACCTGCTGGATCGGCGCATGCAGCGGTACGCTGACCGGCTCTCGGCCGATCAGCTTGCGTACACGGATCTTCATCAGTTCGCTGGCCTGGCCGTGGCTGTCTTCCAGTGCGGACTTCAGCCGCGACTGCCCCTCGGCCTCGACGAAGTCGGCAAAGCTGTCGAACTGTTCGCACAACTGCTGAAACAGTGTGGCGGGAATGAAATAGATCAGGCTGTCTTCCAGCGCAGTGGCGCCGAGGCGTACCCGGTTGCCGCGCAGCAGGCCGGCCTGACCGAAGATGTCGCCCTCACTGAGACGGTTGTGCAGCTCGCCACCGCGCCGGTGGATCTCCACGGCACCGCTGCGCACGTAGTGCAGGTCGTGGATTGGTGCACCGACTGCTAGGATTTCGCTACCAGCCTTGAAATAGCCGACCTGAATCTGACAGGCAAGCTCGTCGAGGGTCTGCTCCGGCAGATTGTCGAAGGGGGCGAAGCGGCTGAGGTGGTCGCGGATTTCGATCAGCTCGATCTGCATGCGGGCCTCGCAGAGTGGCAGGCACTACAGGATACGGGCTGCCGTCACGGCGGTGCAAAGCAGCAGACGATTGGCCGGAGGGAAAGAGTCGATGCAGGCGAGCGGGCTTTGGTGGGGAGCAGGCATGTTGCTGGCGCTGGGCGCGCTAGTGGTCTTTTACTACAACCGGCTGGTGTTCAATCGCCATCGCGTCGCGGAAGCCTGGAGCGGTATCGATGTCCAGCTCAAGCGACGCTCCAGCCTGATTCCGGCCCTGGTGGAGTGTGCCCGACAGTACATGACCTATGAGCACGACGCCTTGCAGGCGCTGGTGCAGGAGCGCATGCACGCCGTGCAGCTGGCGGACTCCCCTCTGGGCCAGCGCGCGCCGGTGGAGGCGCAGCTGAGCAGCCAGCTTCGGCAACTGTTCGCGCTGGTCGAGGACTATCCGGATCTCAAGGTCGACAGTCAGTTCCGCGAACTGCAAGGCAGCATCAGCGAGGTGGAAAACCAGATTCAGATGGCCCGGCGTTACTACAACGGCGCCGTGCGTGAGCTGAACGTGCTGGTCGAATCGGTGCCGAGCAACCTGGTGGCGCGGCTGTGCTCTTTTGCCCCGGCCGAGTATTTCAGCCTGGATGATCCGCGCGACATACAGTCGCCACAGATGGAGTTCTGAACATGACGCTCTGCTTGCGGGTGTTGCTGCTGTGCTGGCTGCTGCCGCTGGCAGCCCTGGCGCAGGAGCGGATCGAGGACTTCAGCGTGCGCCTGCAGATTGAGGAGGACGGCAGCCTGCTGGTGACCGAGCGTATTCGCGTGCGCGCTGCCGGGCAGGAGATCCGGCGCGGCATTTACCGTGATCTGCCGGTGCGCTACCAGTTGCCGAGCGGCCTGACGCAAAGCAGTCCGCTGAGCCTGCTGGAGATAACTCGCAACGGCAGCGAGGAGCCAGTGCGCAGCGAGCATAACGGTGCCTGGCAGCGCTTCTACATCGGTACGCCCGAGGTGTTGCTGGAGCCGGGCCGGCATACCTACGTGCTGCGCTATCGGGTGGAGCGTGCATTGTTGCATCACCCGGACTCCGACGAGCTGTACTGGAACGTTACCGGTAATGGCTGGGTGTTTCCCATTCGCCGCGCGATGGTAGAAGTACGCCTGCCGCAAGGAGGCCGAATCACCGACTGGGCCGCCTATACCGGTGCAGAGGGCGAGCAGGGCGAGGATTTCGAGTTGCTGGAGCAGGGCAACGATTACCTGCGCCTGGCAACGACCGGAACGTTGCCCGCCCATCATGGACTGACCGTCGCAGTGGGTTGGCCGGCGGGGTTGGTGCCGCGCCCGGATGTGAGGCAGGAGGCTGTCTGGTTGCTACACGACAACCTAGGGCTGGTGCTGGGGGCGCTGGCTTTGCTGGGGGTGTTGGCGTTCTATCTGCTGGCCTGGCGGCTGGTCGGCCGCGATCCGCAGAAGGGGCTGATCATCCCGTTGTTCCAAGGGCCGGAAGGAATGACACCGTTGCAGGCCGGCTACCTCTGGCATCGGGGGCTGCGTGGTGGCTTTGCGCCGTCGCGAGCATTCAGTGTGTGGCTGACAGACATGGCCATCCGCAGGCAATTGGCGCTGGAGGACAAATCTAAGGGCGGCTTTCTACTGTCGCGGCGCAGGTCGGCAGGCCAGCTGTCGGACGAGCTGGATCGTGAATTGTGCAGGCACCTGTTCGGCCAGAGCGGGGGCAGTGGCTCGCTGCATCTGGATCGGCGGTATGAGCCCCGCCTGGCGGCGGCACTGGGTGAACTGGCAAGCCGGCTGAAAGTGCAGGGGATGGTCTGGTTCAGCAACAATCGTGGGCTCTGGAGTCTTGGCCTGCTGCTGGCTGTGGCCGGCTGTACGGCGATGTTGCTGCTCGACAGCCATGGTGATGAGGAGATGGAATGGGTAGCCGGGCTGGCGCTCATTTTCGGCTTTGGTCTGCCTGCACTTCTGCTGCTGGGCCAGCTCCGCCACGAAGTCGGGCTGTGGCGCCGCATACGGCGTGGTGGGTTGGCGCTGCTGCTGACCGCTCCGGCACTGCTGGGAGTGCTGCTTCTGGGCCAGTCGCTGGCATTGCCGATGCTGATCTTGCTGATGCTGCACGGGGCAGTGGTGGTGCTGTTCTACTATCTGATGCCGGCTCCGACAGTGCAGGGACGGCGCCTGCTCGACGCGCTTGAGGGGTATTACAACTACCTGCAACTGGCCGAGCGCGATGTTCTGGCACTGGCGGATAAGGCGCCGGCCATGAGTATCGCCCTGTATGAGCGGCACCTGCCCTACGCCATGGCGCTGGGAGTGGAGGACAAGTGGAGCGCCCGTTTCGCTGCGGCGCTGGCCAGCGGGTTGATCGACCCGCAGCAGCGCGACTACCAGCCGGCCTGGTACCGTGGCCACGAGCGCTACAGTTCTCCGCAGGCACTGAGCAGCGCCTTGACTGCCGGCCTTGGCAGTGCCACAGCGCTGGCCTCGACGCCGCCATCAAGCAGCTCGTCCGGTGGTGGACTGTCTGGCGGTGGCTCCTCCGGTGGAGGTGGCGGCGGTGGCGGCGGTGGCGGCTGGTAGCGACTCAGTACCAGTTCCAATGGCTCTGCGCGGTGGCATCGTGAGCGTGCAGGCTTTCAGCATGCACAACCTGCAGGTGAAAAGCGCTAACCCGGGGAAAGTGAGCCAGGGCCTTATGCAGGCGCCGCGCGGCATCTTCGCAGAACATCAGGTTCTGGCCATTGGCCAGGGCGAAAGCCTGCTCATCGGCGCGCTTGACGGCTGTCTGCACCGGTGTCCCCAGCGCTTGCTCGGCCTGATCGATCAAGTCCAGCAGCGGTATTGCATGAACGTCAGCAGCAAGACGCAACTGCAGGGTGGCGGTGCTGCGCTGGCTGTGCGGTGTGGCGACTATGCCTTGCGATGAGCCCAGCCAGTCGAGCACTTCGAGGGACTCTGCCTGATGGCAGGGGAAGTCTTCGAGGAAGCGCTGCTGGATCAGTTGACGTGCCAGCGCGGCCGAGCAGGGGCAGGTGGAGGAATAGCTGATCTCCAACTGCAGCTCCACTTGCAGGCCGGCTTCGTCGAGCCGGGCACGAATTTCAAACGGGTAGGACTTCCAGCCGCTTAAAGGGCTGATCAGTGCCGCTCGCTGCAGGGGAACCTCGCCGCGCAGGCTCAGCGTTGTACGAGATGAAAGCCCGCGGTGGCTGGCCAGACAGTCCTCCAGCACCTGACGCAGAGCGTTCACTTCCACCTCCTGGTGCACCAGGCGCTGTACTGCCAGATAAAGCCGTGACATGTGAATGCCGCGAGCGTGGCTGTCATCAAGGTTTACGCCGATGTCGGCGTAGGCAGTCACGGCCTCTCCAGCCAACCTCACAGGCAGCGTAATACCGGTCATGCCAACCCATTCCAGTGGGTGAACATGCTGCGAAGTCTGGGACGCGATATCCGGCAGCGACAGGTCGTTCATTTCCCGATCCACGGTAACTTGCAATTGATATGTTATGTTATAACAAATAAAAATTGCCGTCTAATACCGACTTGCCTTCTTGAGGAATCTCCCATGACCCAGCGTCTACCCGTAACCGTGCTATCCGGCTTTCTCGGTGCCGGCAAGAGCACCCTGCTCAACCACGTACTGAAGAACCGCGAGGGCCGTCGTGTAGCGGTCATCGTTAACGACATGAGCGAGATCAATATTGACGCCAGCGAAGTGCAACGCGGTGTCAGCCTCAATCGCGCCGAGGAACGCCTGGTGGAAATGAGCAATGGCTGCATCTGCTGCACCCTGCGCGAGGATTTGCTGGAGGAGGTCAGTCGCCTGGCCCGGGAAGGTCGCTTCGACTACCTGCTGATCGAGTCCACCGGTATCAGCGAGCCATTGCCGGTGGCCGAGACGTTCACCTTCCGTGACGAGCAGGGACGAAGCCTGTCGGATTTGGCGCGGCTCGACACCATGGTCACGGTGGTCGACGGGGTGAACTTCCTGCGCGACTTTCATGCTGCCGACAGTCTGGCCAGCCGGGGGGAGACGCTGGGCGAGGAAGACGAGCGCTCGATCACGGACCTGTTGATCGAGCAGGTGGAGTTCGCCGATGTAATTCTGGTGAGCAAGATCGATCTGATCAGCCAGGCCGAGCGTGAGGAGCTGATTGCCGTGCTGCGTCGGCTCAATCCTCAGGCCGATGTGCAGGGAATGAGCATGGGCCGGGTTGATTTGGCGAGCATCCTTGATACCGGCCGCTTCGACTTCGAGCGTGCCGCACAGGCACCCGGCTGGCTCAAGGAGCTGCGTGGCGAGCATGTGCCGGAAACCGAGGAATATGGCATCGCTTCAAGTGCCTATCGCGCACGCCGGCCCTTTCATCCGCAACGTTTCCACGACTTCCTTGCTCGGCCTTGGCAGAACGGCCGCTTGCTGCGTTCCAAAGGTTTCTTCTGGCTGGCCAGCAAATACCGTGAGGCCGGTAGCTGGTCGCAGGCTGGCGGCCTGATGCGCTATGGGGTGGCCGGGCGCTGGTGGCGCTTTGTACCGCGCGAACAATGGCCGCAGGACGAAGAGGGATTGCAGGCAATCATGAAACATTGGGATATCGACGTAGGCGATTGTCGCCAGGAGCTGGTATTCATCGGCCAGAACATCGATTTCGACCGCCTGCGGCAAGAGTTGGATGCCTGCTTGCTGAGTGCGGCCGAGATGATGGAAGGCCCGGAAGGCTGGAAGAAACTTCACGACCCCTTCGGTAACTGGCAGCAGGAGGTCGCCTGATGTTCGCGCTGCAACTGCCGCAGCTGACCCGGCAGGTGTTGGGTACGGATCTCCCGGTGCTTGGCGAGGTGCTGCGCGATGGTGTCAATCTGGCCGTCTGGCAGCGTAGCCTGCCGCTGCACATTGCTGATTTCGCCTCGGCGCTTCTGGCCCAGGGTGAACCCCTGGCGCAATCCATGACCCTGGAGCTGCCGCGAGAGGATAGTGAGCCTAATCTGACCGGACTGCTGGAGCAGTATGCTGATCTGCCGGGACAGAACGCCTTCCTTGCCGACGTGGCCTGGCTGGTGCGCATCTTTGCCTGTCTGCTTGACGCCCGCACTGTAGGCTTGCGTCTGCGGGCCCTGGACAAGGCTATGTGCCCACGCTTCCACGTGGATCAGGTGCCACTGCGGCTGATCACTAGTTACGCCGGAGCCGGCAGCGAATGGCTGGAGGCCGCCGCTATGCCGCGCCAGTGGCCTGGTCAGGCCGCTCTCGACGAGCCGGACGAGCGGCTGATTCGGCGTCTGCAGGCCGGCGATGTGGCGCTGGCCAAGGGCGAAAAGTGGCAGGGCAATGAGGGGCGCGGGTTGATTCACCGCTCGCCACAACCCCCGGCCGGACAGCGGCGTCTGTTGCTGACGTTGGACTGGCTGGCCTGAAAGGCTGTCGGTTCAGGGCGTGACCCACTGGCCCCGGTACTGACTGGCGCAGGCCGGTGCCAGAAACAGGGCATCGCTGGCCACACCGTAGTAGTGGATATCCTGTCGGTACAGCTCGCCGCCGCCCTGAGCGTTGCGGCAGATGCCGTAGGCTCCGGGCGGGCACTGTTCAAGAAACTCCACTTCCACCGTCTGGCCCTGCAGCTGCGGCTGGCAGAAACCGTCGAGAAACAGCGAAGCAGGGATGCTGCGGTTCTCCTGACAGAGCTTCACATCCAGGCGCTCGGCCTGGCTGTGCACCACGCAGGCTTCGCCCAGGGCCAGGCCTGGTAACAGGCTGAACAGCAGAAGATAGACGCGCATCGGTATGACTCCGGAAAACCGCCGGTGACTCTAGCATGCAGTCAGAATCACGTCTGTGCTGGCAGTTGCAGCGCAAAACATCGACCATAGGTTTCATGCTCAGCCAAATTCCCACGCATCTCATCGCTGGCCCGCTGGGAGCCGGCAAGACCAGCCTGATCCGTCATCTGCTGGCACAGAAGCCCGCGCAGCAGCGCTGGGCGGTTCTGATCAACGAATTCGGCTCGGTTGGTCTGGACGCCGCTTTGCTGGAGCAGGGCGACGACGATATCGCCCTGGCCGAAGTGGCTGGCGGCTGTCTGTGCTGCGTCAACGGTCTGCCGTTCCAGGTTGCGCTCGCCCGCCTGTTGCGCCGCGCCCGGCCACAGCGGTTGTTGATCGAGCCTTCTGGCCTGGGCCATCCGCAGCAGTTGCTGGAACAGTTGCGTCAATCGCCATGGCTGGGCGTGTTGGCTGTGCAGCCGCCAGTGATGGTGCTGGATGCCGCTGCGCTGGCCGCGGGCCAGCCATTGCCGGCCGTGCAGCGACAGGCGCTGGAGCAGGCCGGGCTCGTATTGCTGAACAAAAGTGAGGGGTTGGACGAAGTCGCGCGCCGGCGGATTGCTGCCGGCTTGCCGGATTTGCCGCTGCTCTGGAGCGAGCAGGGGCGGCTCGATCTGGCAACGTTGCCGCAGCCTGTGCTGCCAGGTGGTGGGCCTGTGGCAGCACGCAGCGTTTTACCGGATGCCGCGCCACCGCTCGCGCGGCTCTGGCGCACGCCGAGCGAGCCGATCTGTCAGGTGCAGGCGCAGGCCGAGGGTTGGAGTATTGGCTGGCGCTGGCACCCGAGTCAGAGCTTCGATCTTGGCAAGGTCAGTCAGTGGCTGCAGGGTTTGAGCTGGAGTCGGGCCAAGGCAGTGTTGCATGGTACCGCAGGCTGGCGCTCGGCCAATGCACTGGCCGGCTGTTCTCTGCAGTGGCAAGACAGCGCCTGGCGCCGGGACTCGCGGCTGGAGCTGATCTTTGCCAGCGCGCAGGAGGTTTCCTTGCTGACTGCCGGGTTCTGCGCCTGCCGGATCGAGCCGGAGCCCTGATACACTCGCCGCGCTCCTGACGCTGCGGATCTTCCTTCCATGCAACTGCTGCCCTGGTCCTTCGCCACCTCAGCCGGATTTACCCTGCGCGGCTGGCATACCCCGCCCTCTGGCCGACCGCTGCTGCACTTCCTGCACGGCAACGGCTACTGTGGACGGGTCTACACGCCCATGCTGGCGCTGCTGGCCGAGGATTTCGACCTCTGGCTGAGTGATGTGCAGGGGCATGGGGACAGCGACCATGGTGGCCGCTTCCACGGCTGGAACCGCAGTGCCGAGCTGGCTGTGGAGGCGTTCGATGCGTTGCGCCAACCCTTCGGTGAAGTGCCTCGCTTTGCCCTTGGCCACAGCTTTGGCGGGGTGCTCACCAGCCTGATTCTGGCGCGCAGGCACGAACTGTTCGAACGAGCCGTGCTGCTCGACCCGGTGCTGTTCAGCCCGGCGATGATCGGTGTCATGGCCTTGTCCGACGTGGTCGGTCTGGCGCAGCGCAGCGGACTGGCAAAGCGGGCGCGCAAACGTCGCCGGCATTGGCCGGATCGGGCCGCTGCCCATGCCGCGCTACATGGCCGGGGTATGTTCCGGGGTTGGGACGAGACCGCTTTCGACGCCTATATCGAGCACGCCCTGCGCGATGTGCCGGACGGTGTCGAACTCAAGTGCCGGCCCAGCCGCGAGGCCGAGATATTTGGTTCCTTCCCGCGTCGCCTGTGGCCGTCGCTGGCGCGGGTCACGACTCGAACCGAAGTGATCCATGGCACGCATACCTACCCCTTCGTCGCTCGTTCGGTAGCCCGCTGGTGCGCCGGCAATCCGCATATCCGCACCCAGATAGTACCGGGCGGACATTGCTTTATGCAGGAATGGCCAGCGGATACGGCAGAGCGAGTCAGCAACTTCCTACTGCAGCGCAGCTAGCGCTGCTGGTTTTTCTGAGCTGCCTGTGCGGCAGTGAAGTTTCGCCGGGCCGCTTCGCGGGCGACCACGATTTTCTGAGCTGCCTGTGCGGCAGTGAAGCAATTGGTCAGCGGCTCGTCCGCGAGCGGCGTTTTCTGAGCTGCCTGTGCGGCAGTGAAGTAAAGCCTTAAGCTCAGCAAGACGGGCGTCCATTTCTGAGCTGCCTGTGCGGCAGTGAAGAATCTGCCACGATTAACCGCCCAGCTCGATTATTTCTGAGCTGCCTGTGCGGCAGTGAAGCGAGGCGGCTGTATACGTTCAGGCGTGTCGCGTTTCTGAGCTGCCTGTGCGGCAGTGAAGGAGCCGGTTCGCGCTGGCAGCCTGATCGACTTTTTCTGAGCTGCCTGTGCGGCAGTGAAGACCGCCGTCTCGAAGGCGTTCAACACCGGCAATTTCTGAGCTGCCTGTGCGGCAGTGAAGTCCGCGGCATCAACCTGGAGTAAAAGGGTAATTTTCTGAGCTGCCTGTGCGGCAGTGAAGGCGCCGTGGCCGGTCTATCTGGCTCTGGCGATTTTCTGAGCTGCCTGTGCGGCAGTGAAGGATGATCGAGGAAGAGGCCGGCATAGACGCACTTTCTGAGCTGCCTGTGCGGCAGTGAAGTTCCATCAATCGATGGCTCAACGGTATTGGTTTTTCTGAGCTGCCTGTGCGGCAGTGAAGCCCGCCTTTCACCTGGCGCTGCGCTTCCTCCATTTCTGAGCTGCCTGTGCGGCAGTGAAGTTCAAACTGGATATTGAGGCGGTCGATCTCAGTTTCTGAGCTGCCTGTGCGGCAGTGAAGATAGTCGGTATGGGATTCCATACCAATTTGGGTTTCTGAGCTGCCTGTGCGGCAGTGAAGAAGAGCTTAACACCCTCCAGGCCTGCGCAGTAAAAGGCCTGGAGGGTGTTGGTGCGTCCAATACCCTATTTTTTAGCCGCTTTGTAACTCATTGATTTTTAAAGAGCTAAATTTACGGCTGAAAAAAGGGTCAGAACCAGGGCACGCTGGCGGTACTGCTTAGGCCGTAGCGGTTGAAGGTTCCGGGTTGTGGGCTGTCGAGCAGTGGCCCGTGGCGGATAAAGAGGTTAAAGCGCTCCCCCGAGCTGTTGCTGCGTATGGCCACATAGGGCAGGTTGCAGCGTTTGCCGGCGCTGTCCGGGATGCGCTGGCGGGCTTCCTCAAGGCTAATGCCGTGGCGCTTGATCAGGCGCCGGCGGGCGCGCTCGGGGTTGCTGTCGACCTGTACGCGGCTGACCAGGCGATGCTTTGCCCCAGCCGGTACCTGTGCCAGCTCTCCGGTATGCAGGTGGTCGCGCATGCCGCTCAGCCAGTTAAGTGCCAGCAGTTTATCCAGTGCCTCGGCGCTGCCGTGCAGGCGCAGACAATCGCCCAGGCCATGCCCGCCTGATTCGACGGCAGGGAAGCTGACGCCAATATCGTTGCGGCCCAGATCGCATAGACCCCGATGGAGTTTGCTGAACAGCGCACTCATCAACTGAGTGGCGGCAAACTCCGGGTCGGGCAGCAGTTTTAGGTCAAGGTAGTAATCCATGGCTTAGCCCTTGTCGGAGTCGCCAAACACACCGCCACGAATCAGCGTGGCCATAACAAAGTGCTGCTGCTCGGTGGCTGGCGCCTTGTCTTTCAGTACCCAGTTATCCAGCAGGTTGTAGAAGTCCATTTTCTGCTTGGGCTGGCGATAGGCTTTGCCTTGTGTGGTGACGGAGCCGTAGGGCTCGATGGCAATAGGGCCGTTGATTTCGGCGCCTTCGTACCAGGTGTCGATGCTGCGCAAAGCGTTGCCGATTTTTTGCGAGTGAATGCCGGCGACTTCGTTAACTTTATAAAGAGTTTTGCTCTTTTCGCCCCGGCCACGGTCAAGGATCAGCTCTTGGGACGGGAAGACCTCCTGCCCATTTCCCATACGGACAAAAGCCGTCACTTGCAGCAGCACATGATGTTCGCCGGCCAGCCCGGAGGCGATCAGGGCGCTAAGTTGTGCGAGATTGTCAGCCTGCTGGTGATCGGCGGGTTTGTCGAAGTTGCGCAGGGAAAAGGCGAAGGCATCGAAGGTCCACTGCTTCTGTGCCTTCCCGTCTACCAGGTGGCTAACCTGCACTTCAACCTGCTCCGCACCGATGCGGTTACGCCACAGGAAGCGGCCGTTGGCCAGGTTATGGGCGTAGCGGCGAGCCAGTTCAGTAAAACCGTGGCTGTCTACGTAGCCTTTTACCGTGGCCAGCAGTTTGTCGCGGTAGGCCGCCTCGTTGCAGGCGGAGGGTTCCCCGGTGCCGGCCAGCACACGCAGGGTGAACTGAACCTTGAGGGTGTCTGCATCAGCAGGCAGGGCGGCAACGTCTACGGTTTGCAGGTTGGGGTTTTCGATGGCGGCATCGAGCTTGGCTGGATCCTGATCCTTGGTTTTCAGGCGGTTGGAAATGGTGCCGCGGACAGACTTCTCGCGCACGGCAATCGGGCTCCAGTCCGCACTGTTGTCGCGCGTGGTCCAGTTGCCGGCGTAGAGCAGGGCGTCGGAGGGGTCCAGCTTGCGCTCAAAAGCCAGTACGGATGCGGTTTTCAGGGCTGCGTTGCTCATCGTTAATATCCTTATCAGTGATTAGTCGAGTTCAATAACCGGCGCTGACCGGTAGTCATTGCGGCAGCGATAGAGGCCGCTTTCGGGTTGGCTGTCGGTGTACCACAGCAGTTGTTGCGGAGCGTTCAGACGGTGCGGGCTGATCCATTCGCCGATGCCGTAGAGGCTTTCGACGAAACAGAACGGCACGCTGCGGTCACGTACATTGGTCACGCTACCTGCGGCGTGCAGCTCGCCAAGAGCGCCGTAGCCGACCGGGATGGGGACGATCCAGCCAAGGCCTTTGCGGTCATGTTGCCAGGCCTCTTTACCCTCATCGTCGGCTTGCCATTGCCAGTTGATACGCGCCAGTGACAGCCAGGCATCCAAGCGGGTGGCCTGCGGTTGGCTGGCTTGCAGCGCTTGATGGCGTTGTTCCAGCAAATCCTCGCGCTCAACCAGGGCAAAACCCGGCAGCAGGCGTAGTTTGAGTTTGCGAAAGAGTTCATCACGGCCTTCTTCATCTCCCGTCATAGACATGACATAGGGACGTTGACGTGCGGATGGCAATGCCGCTTCAAGCACGCTGCCGCCGGCAATGCGCATTTGGCTGAGCAGCTCGCGTACCTGTCTGGCGATATCCACCGCTGTTTGCGGGTTTTCCAGCGCCTGGCTTTGCACGGCAAAAATCAGGCTGATATCCAGGTGGATGCGGCCCTCCTCAACAATGGCCAGGGTGCTGCCGTCTTTGTCGACCGGGTTGCGGGTCAGGCGAAACGCGCTGACGAAGTCGCTATCGGTAATTTGCTCTTCAAAGTCGTGAGCCACCACGCCAACGGCGTTAAAGCGCAGATCCAGCCCGGCGGCCCGGGCCTTGCGCTCCAGCGCCCACATCAGCCCGGTAAAGGCGGTGATGGAGGGAAACCCGTGGGTCAGCGGGCTGGAAATGGCATTGGCGTTTTGTACCCGCAGGCGGGGGATCACCAGCAGGTGTTCAAAGTAGGGGCACTCAGCCATGCTGCACCTCCGCCTCAGGGTTTGCACTGGGCACACGCCGGCGCTGCATGGTCGCTGGCCACTGCGCGTCAATCAGTGCCTGGCGCGCCCAATGTGCGTGTTCGGCATCACCTACCGGCAGGTCATGGCTGCGCAAAATGGCGTTAAGCCAATTGCCGAAGGCATGGGCGACCTGATCGGGCCAATCCTTCTGTTCATAGGCGACTGAGAAGGCCCGGTCTTCTTCCAGGTGGCTCACCCGTGGCGGCAGCGTGGCACGCTCGGGATCCAGCCAGAGTTTTTCGTACTCGGGCAGGCGGCAGTCCGGGTCGCGGCTCCAGCCAGGTTGAAGCTGGGCATGCAGGGTGGCGCCGAATGCGGCCAGTGATTCGCCCAAGGCCCGCTCAATACGCTTGCGCTTATGGCGGGTTTCTAGGGTCGCGGAGGGATTGCTTTTCAGCAGCGCGATCAAGGCCTGAAGCAACTCCGGCACCTCTTCAAAGCGGGCGAAGCGCGGCAATGTTGAGTCAATAAACAGCAAGTGACGCGGGCGGTTGTGCTGCCAGGATGGCGGCAGTGAGGCCAGCAGGTAGTTGACCCCGCCACGCTCACTGTTGAGTTGGCTGATGTTTTGCGGCTTGGTGCCACCGAGCTTACGCACGACTAAGTCGCGGTAATCGCGGTAGGTGTCGTCGTGGCTTTTTTTGTCGCGTTTGGCCTGGCGCGCCAGCTTGTTGCGCTCACCAAAACGCGCCTCGTTAATTTCCTGATGCACCGTATGGGCCAGGCTGCTGGCGAACATCGGTTGCAGCAGGTGATAGCCGCTATCGTCTGCGGGTTCACCGCTGACGCACCAGTAGAGTTGTTTGGCCAGGGTATGAGAGGCCGGTTTATCGCTGCTGCGTAGCAGCCCTTTGAATGCGCTGGCCCATTGCTTGGCAATTTCGCTGTCGGGATGCAAGGCGGCCAGCAGGTCGCTATCGTCGGCCTGGAGCCAATCCAGCAAACGGCGGCCTTCCACCTCGATTTTCAGAAATTTGTACACGTCCAGCGCAGCGGCGTTGCCAACGATGTCGTCATCGTAGTGCTCGCCCAGCAAGTGACTGCCAATTTCGCTGTGTGTGGGCAAGCCCTGTGGCCGGATGTACAGGCTGCTACCCCGTGCATCCGGGTGGGTGGCTTTGAGCACATGGGTCACAGCCTGGATTTGCGACAC
This sequence comes from Pseudomonas sp. NCCP-436, assembly GCF_019656335.1. Lineage (GTDB taxonomy): Bacteria > Pseudomonadota > Gammaproteobacteria > Pseudomonadales > Pseudomonadaceae > Aquipseudomonas. Next base: position 199,863 of record NZ_BPLZ01000001.1, read on the forward strand.
CCGCCGCGCGGCGTCGGCCAGCCAGGTTGAGTAGTCGTATTTGGCAGCGGCCTCTACCGCCGCATCTTCCTTCAAGCCCTTTAGCTTGGTCTCGCGCCTTTCATCAATGAAGGCGGAGATGGCGTTTAGGAATGCTGTTTTGCGTTCATGTCCCATCGCATCCTCCCATGGCTTAACTCCTGTTTGCCGAGCAGATCATTGGTACAGATCCTTTGGCTTAGTGCTTTCTTCTTCCAAACCCCAACATCGGGTGATAGCGCCAGCCTTGCGTATAGTTCGGCACGCTGACGGTGGTGAAACGTTCGGCGCAGTGTTGCAGTGACAGGCCTTGCGCTTCGGCCTGTTCATTGAGCAGTTTCAGCAGGTCGTGCTGCTCCCAAAAGCTGATGCCAGGACCAAGATTCGGCTGCAGGTAGACGACCTGGCTTTCCGCGCGGGTGTAGATCGCGCGCTGTTTGCCTTTGGCCGCTTGATGAATGCGGTGAACGATCAGTTGTTCGCCGTCATCGTCCGGCAGGAACAGCAGGTCTTCCTCAAAACCCGGATCGTCCCGGAACGGCTGCTGCTGCGGCAGTGCCCAGGTCAGTGCGGCATCAGGAAATTGCCAGGCGCAGGCGGCGTCCAGCTCCAGGCCGGCGGGTTTTACCCCGCGTTGCGCACGGGGAGCAGCGTTGCGCGGCTTGGGCAGCATTTGTTCGGCCAGGCGGGCATGTTCCAGATCGACCAGGCTGGTTTTCGGTTGCCACTGCGGCATGGGCCTTGGCTGGATGCGCGGGGTCGCGGTAATGATCTGGTATTCGTCGGGTTGCAGCAGATTGCCCAGGCGGCGTTTGACCAGCCGGAAGGGGCTGTCAATGCGTCGGCTGTCGCTTTCAAAGCCCGGATGGATAAACGCGGCCAGGGGATAACCCTGATCCCCTTTGTCCGGCGAGAAATACTTCAGGTTGGTCTCGAAAATCAGAATATTGGGCGTCTGGCAGGGCCGATTGCGGTGGCGCTGCACGCGTCCGGCCAATTGGATCAGCGAGCGCATGGACGAAGGCTCGACCACCGCCCAGTCGTAATCGTGGTCGCGGCCCACTTCGGTCACCGGCGAGCCGAGCACCACGAACAACTGATTGGCCTCTGGGTGCTGGTCGATGGCAGCGCGGACGCTGGCGTGCTCATAAGTAGCTTCGGCGTTGCGCCGGTTCAGGCAGGTGTCCAGTTGATGCTCAATGGCCGAGCGCAGCAGCAGTGGGAAGCGTGAGTGATAGACGCACAGGTGGATGCGGTAGCCATCCGGTGCACCGAGGCGCAGCAGCTCCAGCGCAACGTCGAACAGCGGGCCGATATTGGCCATGCGCACCAGGCCGAAACTGACTCGCTTGCCGCTGTGAGGGCAGGTTTCGTGGTGACGCTTGTGGGCCTGAATGATCGCTTTTTGCACCTCGCCGGCAAAGGCGCTGCGCACCGCGTCTTCCTGTTTGGCGCTGATCTCCAGCGGCAGCAGTTCGGCGCGGCGCCTGGCGCCCTCTTGTTCAGTGACCTGCGCCAGTGATTGCACGCGGCGTTGTACAAATTGTTGGTGGGCGCTGTTGAACTGCTGGGCATCGCTGCAGGTGGCCTGTTGCGGGGCGAACTCATCCAGCCACAGGCAGGCAATCTGTAGGGCGCTGTCCTGCCCGCCATGTTGCCCGCGATTGCGCTGGTACTGTTGCCGACCGGCGCGGTAGGCCTGAAACATGCCATCGACCAGTGCTGGCGGCAGCGTGGCCGAGGACAGCAGCACGCGGCTGCCGAGCAGGCCTGCCCAGTGCACCAGACGGGTAAGAGCGGGAAGATCGGCCAGGTCGAAGTCGTCCAGTTCATCCAACACCAGATCGCTGCTCATCAGGCGCAGCATGGGGGCGATTTGCCGTCCGGCGCGCTGGGCTTCGGTGGCGGGCATCAGGTGGTCGATGGTGCAGACCAGCATGGGCGCCGACAGCAGCGAGCGAATGCGCTCATCGTGCATGGCTTTGGCCAGTAGCGGGTGATCGGCGTGCTGGCCTTCGTAGAGCACGTGGCTGTCTTCTTCGAGCAGCGCCTGGATCGACTCCGAGCCAGTGTTGTGGGCTTGCTCCTGGTAGTACTCAAACAGGCGGCGGCTGGCCGAGCCGCCCACGCGGATGGCCAGCTCGTCGTCGCTCAAATGCAGGTCTTCGCGGTAGCTGCGTCCAGTTTGCAGGGTGAGGGTGCGCAGGCCCAGGGCGAAGGTGGCGCGCATGCCCTGCTGCGGATCGGCCAGAGCATAGAGCACACGTGCGTTGGCCAGCGTCTTGCCACAGCCGGTTGAGGCCATGTTGATGATAAATGCGCCGTGTTCGGCGGCCTGTTCACGCAGGGTTGTGGCGGCATCAAAGGCTCTGTCTTGCCAGCGGAAGCGTTCGCTGGCGCTGCGTTTCTTTAAACCGCGATGGCGCGCCAGGCGCGGCAGGTAACGTTCAAAGCCGGGCAGGCTGTGGCAGATGCTGCCCGCCATACGGGCGACGCCCAGCAGGTGCTCGTCCAGCGGCTGCTTCAGTTTCCCGTCGCGGTCGGTATTGGCGTAAAGCCTGCAGGCACTGTCGCCCTTGATGCGCTGTGTCGAATCGGCAGGCAGGCTGGAATAGTGATGGTCAGCCAGCATCAGGCACAGGCGCGCCAGGTGCATCACGTATGGGTTGCCCAGCCAGCTTTGCCGGTCAGCTCTGCTGTTGAGTGCCAACAGGCGAGTGGCCAGTTTGGCGGCCTGGGTACGCCATTTGGGCAGCACCACGGGTAACTCGTCGGCAAACTGCCAATAAGGGCTGATGGCTTCTGGCTCGGCACTTTGGCGCTGTTCGTTCCAGTCGTGCTCCACCATTTGCAGCAGGTTCGCCAGTTGACTGGCATTGAAGGTTTTGGACTTTTGTCCAAACCAGCTCTTGCCATCCTCCGCTGTGGTGCAGGGCAGTACTGGCAGCCGGTGATGGGTGACGACCAGCCAGGCGATGGCTGCAGCCAGTGGCGGCAAGTCTTTAAAGGGCGCTGGAGCCTGTGGGTCTAATCCGTCGCGCCAGTAACGTTCGGGGGCCAGCCAGTGGGTGTCGTCCAGGTTGTCGGGATTGGCCATGCGTTGCAGCCAGGTGACGTCATCATCCGGGCCGACAAAAGCAAGAAACAGGCGCAGCGATACCCATTCGTGGCGATACAGGTTTCTTTCCCGGTGGTTATCACGCAGGCGTTGCTGGAAGGCGACGCTGGCTTTGCCCAGGTCGTGCAATAGCGCCGCCATCTGCGCCAGCAGCTTGATGTCCTCGCCGCTGTGCCAGTCATTCTCGTCATCCTTGCGCAGCACGTCACGGCGGCTGGTATTGGTCGGCACGGCGCCCTGCTCGTTGAAGCGGCTGGCATCGCCGACGATCCACAGCAGCTCGCTATGGTCTTTGCCGCGAATCCAGTGGCAGGCCACGGCGGTGTTCTTACGGGCGGTTTTACGCAACAGTTTGCGCAGAGTATCCAGGCCCGCTTGGGTGATGGGGGTTTGCCAGGTGCGCTCGCCACGGCGCTCGGCGAATTGATCGAGGATGCGGCGGGTTTCGGTCAGTGCGCGTTTTTCGCACTGGGAGATCAGCAGGATGTTCATGCGTCCGTGTGCTCGGCCACGTCCTTGAGGGTGTCGATCATAAAATCCAGTGACCCGCTGCGGGTCAGGTTATCGATACAGGCCTGACGAAATTCTTGCTCCTCATCGCCACGCACCGCCGATATAAACGCCTGCGGCAGAATGGTGGCGTCCTTGACCAAATCGGCCACGTCAAACACCAGCCCACCGCGCCGGGTTTTGCCGTGCAGCACGGCCAGACCGTGGGGATGCCCAGCACCCAGGTAGCGCTGGCCGCCAGGCCGTAGGCCAGATAATTGCCGTGGTCGAGAAAACGGTTGGCCGGGTCGCCGCCAGTACCGTTTTTGGCGCGTACAAAGTCACCGTAACCGGTTGCCCGTGCCGCCAAGGCAAAGAGTTGTTTACTTAGGCGTGCCTCTTCGGTGAGCAGATGGGCGTTGTCGGGCACGCTGTCGATGGTCGTCAGGGAGGCGTCCAGGGCTTTTTCCAGCTCAGGCGCATTGATTTCGAAGCCCGCGTCGCGCAGGGCCCTGTTTTGCCAGCTTTGACGGATGCGCTGTAGACGAGCGCGTTGGAAATGCTTGGCTGCCGTCAGCCTGTGGGCGTCATCGAACCAGAACTTTACCCAACGCTGCAGGTACTCAGTTGGGCGGTACTCACTCTGCGGGGAAAACCAGGCGACTTCCACGCTCACTTCATTGGCTGAAAACAGAGGCGTGCCCCCGCCACCGCAGAACCCGACCAGCACGCCGGCCTTGGCCAGCTCGCGCATGGCCGCTTGGGTAATCGAGGTGCCAGTACCGAGCAGGATTGTGGTGGTATTGGCGATGGGGATATTCCAGTACAGCGACTGTTTTCCTGCATCGGTGACGTACTCGACTCGCCCGCCATTGACCAGCACCCGGCAGTGCTGCAGATAGTACAGATTGGCGCGCTTGGAGTGGAGAATGGTCTTGAGATCAGAAGGGCTGATGTCGTCCATGAGTGACTCCTGATACCGCCGCGAAAGGCTAGGCAACCCATTGGCACATTGCCATCTTTTGCTTGCGGCAGTCCAGTGCCCAAGCGCGTCGCAGGGGTCGGAGTTGGCTGCGAAGCCCAGTAGCAGACCAGCGTGAGATGCCACCTAGGCCCCAGCTTCGGACTTTCAGATTGATGTCTCTATCGAGACATCAGGAGCGTTTATTGTCGGAAACTATGCTGCCGTCTTTCACTCCATCTCGAACAGCCCATCACGCAGCTTTGCCCCGGCAAGGCGTTGGCGGATGTCGTCGTCGATGCGCGGATCGTCCGGGGCGTAGAGCATCAGCTGGCGGTAGGCGTTGACCCGGTTGATCTCGCTGCCCAGGTAGTGCCAGACCACACGGGTGCAGGCCGGGGTTCTCCGGTCGCCGCTGGATACGCCGGTTTTGATACCGTTGAGTCGGTTGATGCGGCTTTTGAAGCTGGGAATCAGAATGGTGTGGCTGATCTCGTTGCCGGTCAGGCTTTCGTAGTCCGTGAGGAAAATCCGATCCTGCAGGAGGAAAGCGGCGCCCAGATAGCGGCAGCGTACCCAGTCTTCGCTGTCACCGCGGGTACGCTCCTGGCGTTCCTGACGTTCCTGGCGCTCGAACAGGTAGGCACCGCGCTCCAGGCGCAGGTGCACCAGTGACAGCAGGACGTGCCCGGGAACCGACATGCAGTTGGCGTATTCAAAATAGTAGCCACAGTAACGATCCAGCGAACTGGCCTGGCGGCGTAGCGGTGAGAACAGTTCCAGCAGCGGGTCGCCATCGGCTGGCAGAGTGCCGCCGTCGCGAACGCCGATCAGGCGGGCGAACTGCTCGCTCGGCATCTCCAGTTCGTATGGCTCGACGCCAAAGAAGTCGCAGATACGCTTGAGGTTATGGGCGGTGGGGCGACTTTGCCCGGCGAGGTAGCGATTGAACTGGGCGCGGTTGAGCGCCAGCTTGCGGCATACCTCGGCAATCGAGCGATAGTGGCTGCACAGCAGTTTCAGGTTGCTGCCGAACTGATTCGACATGGAGGATCCGAAGATGATGCGAGTGTCGCGATTGTAGCATCAAGTCGCATCAACTCTACACGATCAGCGAAATTGCCCGGCGAGGCCTGATCGCCAAACATGCGCCGGCTGCCCAGTGGGCCGCGTTCCGATTTCAAGAACAAGAGAGATAGCCACTCATGCTCGACCTTCTTAACGACCTCATCTGGAGCAAGCTGCTGATCGTGATGCTGATCGGCCTTGGCCTGTATTTCACTCTCGCGTCGCGTTTCGTCCAGTTTCGTTACTTCGGCAGCATGTTCCGCATCTTCGGCGAGGCATTGCAGCGTAAGGCCGGCCAGCTCAGTTCGTTCCAGGCCCTGATGCTGTCGGTGGCCGGCCGTGTCGGCGCTGGCAACATCGCCGGGGTCTCTGTGGCAATCATGCTCGGTGGCCCGGGTGCGGTATTCTGGATGTGGGTGGTTGCGCTGGTCGGCATGGCTACCAGCTACTTCGAGTGTTCGCTGGCGCAGCTGTACAAGCGCCGTGAGAGCGACGGCACCTATCGCGGCGGCCCTGCGTTCTACATTCAGCACGGCTTGGGCCAGCGCTGGCTGGGTATTCTGGTATCGATCCTGCTGCTGGTGACCTTCGGCTTCGGCTTCAATGCGGTGCAGTCCTTCACCGTGGCCAGCTCGCTGCACGACACCTTCGGCCTGCCGACTCTGGCCAGTGGCGTGGCGCTGGCAGTAATCATGGGCTTGATCATCTTCGGTGGCGTACGCCGCATCGCCAGCATTGCTGATGTGCTGGTACCGGTCATGGCCTTCTCCTACATCGGCATGGCACTGGTGGTGATCGGCCTGAACCTGCCGGAAGTGCCGGCTACTCTGGTGCTGATCGTCAAGAGCGCGTTCGGCCTGGAGCCGGCTTTCGCCGGTGGTATTGGCGCGGCCATTCTGATGGGCGTCAAGCGCGGGCTGTTCTCCAACGAGGCTGGCCTGGGCAGCGCGCCCAACGTAGCAGCAGTGGCAGAGGTGAAGCACCCGGCCGCTCAGGGCATCGTGCAGTCGCTGAGCGTGTTTATCGACACCCTGCTGGTATGTACCAGCACCGCGCTGATCATCCTGCTCTCGGGCATCTATCAGCCGGGCAGTGAAATGGCCGGTGTGGTTCTGACCCAGACCGCTCTGGCTGCCGTTGTTGGCGAGTGGGGCCGGGTGTTCGTCAGCCTCGCCCTGCTGCTGTTCGTTTTCACTACGCTGATCTACAACTACTACCTCGGTGAGAACGCCCTGGGCTTCTTCACCAGCAAGCGTTTGCCGGTCATGCTCTATCGCGCTCTCGTGGTATGCCTGGTGCTGTGGGGCTCGGTGCAGGATCTGGGCACGGTGTTCGCTTTCGCCGACGTGACCATGGGCTTGCTGGCCATTTGCAACTTGATCGCCGTGGCTCTGTTGTTCAAAGTTGGCCTGCGCCTGATGCGCGACTACGACAACCAGATCCGTGCCGGCGTGCAGTCTCCGGTATTCGATCCCCGACAGTTCTCCGATCTGGATCTCGATCCGGCTGCCTGGCAGGCCCCTGCAGCAGGTGTGCGTGCCGATCACGAAATAATCGCCGAGCGCCATCAGCGCTGATTGCATCCTGGCAGGACGAAGGGGGCTCAGGCCCCCTTTTTCCTGCCGGCCTTTGCCGAGGAGAGCCCATGGCAACCCCTGAAAACCTGCTGGTGTTGTACACCGGCGGCACTATTGGCATGCAGATGACTTCTTCCGGGCTGGCACCAGCCTCCGGTTTTGAGGCGCGCATGCGTGATCAGGCGCTGGCAGAGAAGCGGCAGGATCTGCCTTCCTGGCAGTTCCGCGAGCTACTGCCGTTGATCGACAGTGCCAACATGACCCCCGCTCACTGGCTGGCTCTGCGTGATGCGGTGGTGCAGGCAGTGGAGAGCGGCGGTCATGATGCCGTGCTGATACTGCATGGCACCGATACCCTGGCCTACAGTGCTGCAGCGCTGAGCTTCCTGCTGCTCGGACTGCAGGTGCCGGTAGTCTTGACCGGTGCCATGCAGCCGGCCGGCGTGCCGGGCGGCGATGCCTGGCCCAATCTGTTCGGAGCGTTGCACGCTCTGGGTGCCGGCGTAGCGCCCGGCGTTTACCTGTATTTCAACGGTCAGCTGTTGCACGGCGCGCGCTGTTCCAAGCTGCGTAGCGATGCCTTTGACGCCTTCCAGGTGCTGGCACGCCAGCGTCGCGCCGAGCATGTCGCCTTCGATGCGCGGATCGACTACCGCTGTATGCGCAATATGGTGAACCTGGCTGTGGTGCCGCTGCATCCGGCGCTGCAAGCGGATCATCTGCGTGCTCTGTTGGTCAGCAGTGTGCAGGGTATTCTGCTGGAGTGTTATGGCAGCGGCACCGGACCGGCCGGTGATGCCGGGTTGATGGCGGCACTGCGTGAGGCCCATTCCCGGGGCGTGGTGCTGGCAGCGATCAGCCAGTGCCAGCAGGGGCATGTAGAGTTCGGCGTCTATGCAGCCGGCAGCCGTCTGGCCGAGGCTGGTCTGATTTCCTGTGGCGGCATGACCCGCGAGGCGGCTCTGGGTAAACTGTTCGCGCTGATCGGCGCAGGGTTGGCGCAGGATGAGGTGGAGTATTGGCTGGCGCGCGATCTGTGTGGTGAGATGAGCGACTGAGCAATCCGCCGAGAGGGAACCACCGTATGAGTGTTTCAATCCGTCCCGTGGAGGCAGCCGATCATGCTGTCTGGCTGCCTCTGTGGCAGGGCTATCAGCGTTTCTACATGACCGAAATCCCGGCCGAGGCCAGCACTGTCACCTGGCAGCGCTTTCTGGATCCGAACGAGCCCATGGGGGCCGCGCTGGCCTGGCGTGACGGGCAGGCCATCGGTCTGGTGCATTGGGTCATCCACCGCTCCACCTGGACAGTCGGCGACTACTGCTACCTGCAGGATCTGTTCGTTGCCAAGGGGCAGCGCAGTGGCGGCGTCGGCCGCCAGCTTATCCAGTTTGTTATCGAGCAGGCGCGTGCCGCCGGCTGTGCTCGGGTGAACTGGCTGACCCATGAGAGCAACAGTCAGGCGATGCTGTTGTACGACCGCATCGGCGAGCGCTCCGGCTTCGTCCAGTACCGCAAGCTGTTGTAGCCGGCCTCAGAACACGGACCAGCCGATGCGCTGGCTGAGCAGCTCCAGCGCCGCCATGCCGGCCAGCGAGTTGCCGGCGGCGTTGAGTTCGGGCGACCAGACGCAGACGCTGAAGCGTCCCGGAACCACTGCGACGATACCACCGCCCACGCCGCTCTTGCCCGGCAGACCGACCCGGTAGGCGAAGTTGCCGGCTTCGTCATACAGGCCGCTGGTGGCCATGATGGCGTTGATCTGCTTGCACTGGCGCGGCGAGAGAATCTGTTCGCCGCTGTGCTTGCAGAACCCCTCGTTGGCCAGGAAGCCGAAGGCGCGGGCCAGATCCACGCAGCTCATGCGCAGCGCGCAGCAACTGAAGTAGCTGCGCAGCACAGCTTCCACCTCGTTGTGGAAGTTGCCGAACGACTGCATCAGGTAGGCCGCTGCCGCATTGCGGGCCCGATGCTGGTATTCCGATTCGGCGACATGGTTGTCTACCACCACTTCCGGATTGCCCGAAAGACGCCGGACGAAGTCGCGCATCGACAGTACCGGTGCGACGAAGCGTGACTGGTTGATGTCGCAGATCACCAGTGCTCCGGCATTGATGAACGGGTTGCGCGGGATGCCTCGTTCGAACTCCAGCTGCACCAGCGAGTTGAACGGCTGGCCGGACGGTTCATGGCCGAGGCGCTGCCAGATTGATTCGCCGCTGTGGCTGATGGCCTGCACCAGGCTGAACACTTTGGAGATGCTTTGGATGGAAAAAGGCGTGCGGGCGTCGCCGGCCGTGTGCAACTGGCCATCGTTGCCATATACGGCGATACCCAATTGATTTGGTTCCACACCGGCCAGCGCCGGGATGTAGTCGGCCACTTTGCCCCGGCCGATCAGTGGGCGGACTTCATCGAGGATTTCGCTCAGCAGTTCTTGCATGGTCAGCTCACGGATACGTCGGGCCATGGCCCGTCAGGTCGAAGGTAGACGCCGGTGGGCATGCTGGAATCACAGCCACTTCTTGCCCTGTGGGGGTCCAAGCCCCTAGGCTCCGTCTCTTCCCATCGCCAGCGTGAACCGATGTCCTCCGTTCTCAACGTCCTGCTGCCCATCTTTGGCCTGATCCTGGTTGGCTACCTGTGCCGGCGTACCAATCGCCTGGGGTCTGCCGCTGCCTCGGAGATGAACCGTTTCGTGGTCTGGCTAGGGCTGCCGGCGCTGCTGTTCAGCCTCACTGCCAAGGCGCAGTGGGCGCAGATCTGGCAGCCGGGTTTTCTGCTGGCCTTCACCGGCGGGATGCTGGCGGTGTTTCTGGCCACCCTGCTGTATCGCTGGAAAAGCACCGGCAGTCTGGTCGATGCCAGCATCGACGGGCTCAGTGCCGGCTACGCCAATACCGGTTACATTGGCATTCCGCTGTGCGTGCTGGTGCTCGGGCAGGATGGCATGGCGCCGGCGCTGATCGCCTCGCTGATGGTGGTCTGCGTGCTGTTCGGCCTGGCGGTGGTATGCATCGAGGTGGGCCTGCAGAGCAACAAGGGTCTGGGCGCCGCGATCGTTCAGGTGGTCACAGCGCTCCTGAAGAATCCGCTGGTGGTAGCACCCTTGCTTGGTGCAGCGTGGGGGGCGGGCGGTATACCGCTGCCTGCGGCGCTGGATGAATTCCTGCGTCTGCTTGGCGGCGCCACCGTGCCCTGTGCGCTGGTCTCGCTGGGCCTGTTCCTGGCCCAGCGCCAGAGCGGGCCGAGCCAGGGCGCCGGGCCGCTGGTGCTGCTCAAGCTGGTGCTGCAGCCGTTGGTGACCTGGTTCATCGCCTTCGTGCTGCTCGACCTGCCGCCGTTCTGGGCGCACGCCGCGCTGCTGCTCAGCGCGCTGCCGACCGGCACCGGACCGTTCATGCTCGCCGAGTATTACCAGCGCCAGGCGGCACTGGTCTCGCGGACCATCCTGTTCTCCACGCTCGGTTCACTGTTGACGCTTTCGCTTATCCTGCTGCTGATCACGCCCTGAGCTGCAGCTCCAGTCCCAACTGTCGCGACAGGCAGGGCCAGCGCTGCCAGGCCGAGCAGGTTGCCGGCGCTGCCAGGCGCTCACGGTAGGCCTGCACCGAGGGTTGCTCGAAGCTGGCCTCATCGAGCATCCCGGCCAGGGCGTGTTGCACGGCTTCGTCGAGCTGGTTGGCGAATGGCTCTCCGATCAACTGATGAGCAATGAGGTTGGCGCGGGTGGTGTCCAGCGGGATCAGCGGCTGGCCGAAGTGGGTGATGTAGCGGTCGTTGACCTCCTCGACCAGGCGATGGGCCAGATAGGCTTCGTCGAGCAGGCCTTCGAGCCCCTCATGCCCATCCAGCAATAGTGGCGGCTGCAGGAAGAATTGTTCGGCAATCTTCAGCACCGGTTTGACTGCGTCTTCGATGCCGGCCTCGCGGGCCACGCTGGCAGCCGCGTCGAGCACGTCCGGCACTTCCTCGATATAGGTGATGACAAAGCTGCTCAGCGCGCCGGGGGCATCGTCCGCCGGAAGGTGGATGGCTGGGTGCAGGCGCTCGAGCTGTGCTTTCAGGAAGTGCTCAAGAGCCTGGTCGGTGCTCTCGTGCTGACGGGCCTTATCGATTATCTGGCGAAGGGCGGTGGTGTTCATGACAACTCCTACAATTCAGGACATGGACGAGAACCTTAGCCGGCGTTCTGGTCAGGCTAAGACGCGATTTTCATAACCTTTTCGTACTTATGCGAGCTCGCTATATCAGAAGCCGGAGCCCTAGGTTCCAGGCCGCATTGGCTGTGGCTTGGAGGCATGGCCGATGTTCATGTGAGGCTGCTTTCTCACACATTGCGGGCTGAAAGTCGCCGTCTATACTCGATTTCGAAAGGCAGTACCTGATGGAACCGGACGAGCTTTGGCACGGTAAGGTTTTGACAGCATTTGCCAGCAGTCAGACAAGCGGGCCCCGGCAGTGAGCCACGGCCAGCTTGTCAGTACGGCAGTCGATCCCTTTAGCCGCAGGCTCAGCCGGCGGGATAACAAGAACAACCAAGGGGAACCCGCGATGATGCGACATCCACGAGTCTGGATGGGTCTCATGCTGTGGCTGGTATTCGACTCGGCGCATGCCCAGTGGGGCATCAACATGAGCCCTGGCGCGACCGAGGTCAGCCGTTCCGTTTTCGATCTGCACATGACCATCTTTTGGATCTGTGTCGTGATCGGCGTGGTGGTGTTCGGCGCCATGTTCTGGTCGATGCTCGTGCACCGTCGCTCCACTGGCCAGCAGCCCGCGCACTTTCACGAAAACACCAGCGTCGAAATTCTCTGGACCGTGGTGCCGTTGCTGATTCTGATTCTGATGGCTGTCCCAGCAACCCGGACGCTGATCGAGATCTACGACACCTCTGAATCGGAGCTGGATATCCAGATCACCGGCTACCAGTGGAAATGGCACTACAAGTACCTGGGCCAGGACGTCGAGTTCTTCAGCAACCTCTCTACTCCGCGCGAACAGATCAATAACCGTGCCGTAAAGGGTGAGCACTATCTGCTGGAGGTGGACGAACCGCTGGTGGTGCCGGTTGGCACCAAGGTGCGCTTCCTGATCACTGCGGCCGACGTCATCCACTCCTGGTGGGTGCCGGCGCTGGCGGTGAAGAAGGATGCCATTCCCGGTTTCATTAACGAATCCTGGACGCGCATCGAGCAGCCCGGCATCTATCGGGGGCAGTGCACCGAACTGTGTGGCAAGGATCATGGCTTCATGCCTGTGGTAGTCGAAGCCAAGAGCAAGGAAGACTTTGCCGTCTGGTTGGCCGAACGCAAGGAGACTGCTGCCGCCGAGCGCGAGCTGACCAGCAAGCAGTGGACCATGGAGGAGCTGATGGCGCGTGGCGAGAAGGCTTACAACACCGCCTGTGCCGCCTGTCACCAGCCTACCGGCGAGGGGCTGCCGCCGATGTTCCCGGCGCTCAAGGGCTCGGCCATCGCCAAGGGGCCGGCTCAGGGCCATATCGAGATCGTTTACAACGGCAAGTCGGGTAGCTCCATGGCCGCCTTTGGCAAGCAGCTGTCGCCGGTCGACCTGGCCGCCATCATTACCTACGAGCGCAATGCCTGGGGCAACAACGTCGGCGACATGGTCACGCCCAAGGACATTCTCGATTTCGCCAAGGCTCAGGAGTAAGGACATGAGTGCAGTGATCGACCACGGTCATACTGACCACCACCATGGCCCGGCCAAGGGCCTGATGCGCTGGGTGCTGACCACCAACCACAAGGACATCGGCACCATGTACCTGTGGTTCAGCTTCTGCATGTTCCTGCTTGGCGGCTCGATGGCGATGGTGATTCGCGCCGAGCTGTTCCAGCCGGGCCTGCAGATCGTGCAGCCGGAATTCTTCAACCAGATGACCACCATGCACGGCCTGATCATGGTCTTCGGTGCGGTGATGCCGGCCTTCGTCGGCCTCGCCAACTGGATGATCCCGCTGATGATCGGCGCACCGGACATGGCTCTGCCACGGATGAACAACTTCAGCTTCTGGCTGTTGCCGGCGGCCTTCGGCCTGTTGGTCAGTACGCTGTTCATGGAGGGAGGCGGGCCGAACTTTGGCTGGACTTTCTATGCGCCGCTGTCGACCACCTACGGGCCGGAAAGCACCACCTTCTTCATCTTCGCCATTCACCTGATGGGTATCAGTTCGATCATGGGCGCGATCAACGTGATCGCCACCATCCTCAACCTGCGTGCCCCGGGCATGACCCTGATGAAGATGCCGCTGTTCGTCTGGACCTGGCTGATTACCGCCTTCCTGCTGATCGCGGTGATGCCGGTTCTGGCTGGCGTGGTGACCATGATGCTGATGGACATTCACTTCGGCACCAGTTTCTTCAATGCCGGCGGCGGCGGTGATCCGGTGCTGTTCCAGCACGTGTTCTGGTTCTTCGGCCACCCCGAGGTGTACATCATGATCCTGCCGGCCTTTGGTGCGGTCAGCTCGATCATTCCGGCCTTCGCGCGCAAGCCGTTGTTCGGCTATACCTCGATGGTCTACGCCACGGGGGCGATCGCCTTCCTCTCGTTCATCGTCTGGGCGCACCACATGTTCACCGTCGGCATTCCGCTGACCGGCGAATTGTTCTTCATGTACGCCACCATGCTGATCGCCGTGCCTACCGGGGTGAAGGTGTTCAACTGGGCTACCACCATGTGGCGTGGCTCGATGACCTTCGAGGCACCGATGTTGTTCTCGGTGGCCTTCGTCATCCTGTTCACCATCGGTGGTTTTTCCGGGTTGATGCTGGCCATTGCCCCGGCAGACTTCCAGTACCACGACACCTACTTCGTGGTGGCGCACTTCCACTACGTGCTGGTACCAGGTGCGATCTTCGGCATCTTTGCATCCGCCTACTACTGGCTGCCGAAGTGGACCGGTCACATGTACGACGAGGTGCTTGCCAAGTTGCACTTCTGGATGAGTTTCGTCGGCATGAACCTGGCGTTCTTCCCGATGCACTTCGTCGGTTTGGCCGGCATGCCGCGGCGCATCCCCGACTACAACATGATGTTCGCCAACTTCAACATGGTTTCCAGTATCGGCGCCTTTCTGTTCGGGGCGACACAACTGCTGTTCCTGTTCATCGTCATCAAGTGCATTCGTGGCGGTAAGCCGGCACCGGCCAAGCCCTGGGACGGTGCCGATGGTCTGGAGTGGACGGTGCCTTCGCCGGCGCCCTACCACACCTTCAGCACGCCGCCGGAAGTGAAGTAGGAGCCTGGCCGTGAACGCAGCCATCGGTACCCGGCGCCTGGTCATCCGCCTGTTGGGCGTGGTAGTGGCCATGTTCTGCTTCGGCGTGTTCGTCCTGCCGCCGTTCTATGACGCCATGTGCCAGGCGTTCGGCATCAACGGCAAGACAGCCGGCGCCTACCAGGGTACGCAGGCGGTCGACGAGCAGCGTCAGGTGCGGGTGCAGTTTCTGGCAACCAACGCGGACGGGATGGTCTGGGAGTTCGGCCCGCTGGCCGACGAACTGGTGGTTCATCCGGGAGAGGCGCGCGACATGCTGTTCGTCGCCTACAACCCAAGCGACAGGCCGATGACCGCTCAGGCCATCCCCAGTGTTTCGCCTTCCCGGGCGGCGGCATTTTTCCACAAGACCGAGTGCTTCTGCTTCACCCAGCAGGTACTGCAGCCGGGCGAGCGGATCGAGATGCCGGTGCGTTTCATTGTCGACCGCGACCTGCCGCAGGATGTGAAGCACCTGACGCTGGGCTACACCCTGTTCGATATCACCGAGCGCAAGCCGCCAGTGGTACAGGCGACGCTCGCACGGGCGACTCCATAAGGAGAACAACAATGTCGAGTCACGAAAACTACTATGTCCCGGCCCAGAGCAAATGGCCGATCATCGCTACCCTCGGGCTGCTGGTCAGCGTCTACGGGGTTGGTACCTGGTTCAATGACCTGTCGGCCAGTCGTGACGAGTCCAGTGGCCCGCTGATCTTCTTCGTTGGCGGTCTGATCCTGGCCTACATGCTGTTTGGCTGGTTCGGCAATGTCGTTCGGGAGAGCCGCGGCGGGCTGTACAGTGCGCAGATGGATCGCTCGTTCCGCTGGGGCATGAGCTGGTTCATCTTCTCCGAGGTGATGTTCTTCGCCGCGTTCTTCGGCGCCCTGTTCTACATCCGCTCATGGGCCGGCCCGTGGCTAGGGGGTGAGGGCGACAAGGGCATCAGCAACATGCTCTGGGAGGGCTTCGAGTACAGCTGGCCGTTGCTGCAGAATCCGGACTCCAAGCTGTTCCCGCCGCCGAGTGCAGTGATTGATCCATGGCATCTGCCGCTGCTCAACACCATCCTGCTGGTGGCGTCGAGTGTGACGGTGACCATTGCGCATCATGCGCTGAAGAAGAACAGGCGCGGCCCGCTCAAGGCCTGGCTGGCGCTTACCATTCTGCTGGGCGCGACGTTCCTGTTCTTCCAGGTCGAGGAATACATAGAGGCGTACAACGAACTGGGCCTGACCCTGGGTTCGGGCATCTACGGCGCGACCTTCTTCATGCTTACCGGTTTCCACGGTGCACACGTGACCATCGGCGCGATCATCCTGACGGTGATGCTGGTGCGCATCCTGCGTGGGCACTTCGATGCGCAGAGTCACTTCGGTTTTGAGGCCGCTTCCTGGTACTGGCACTTTGTTGATGTGGTCTGGTTGGGCCTGTTCATCTTCGTCTACGTATTGTGAGGACATTTACCAGGTGGCGTGGGATATCAGTTGTCCCGAATAGAAGCCCCATGCCACCAGGGCGACGGTCAGAGCAGTAAGCACCACGCGAACGGTCAGGGCGTTGATCACGCGGGTGGCGCGGCTGTCGTCCTTGACCAGGAAGAACAGACCGCTGAACAGGCTGGTGAGGGTTGCCAGCAGCAAAAAG
The DNA here is from genome assembly GCF_019656335.1 of Pseudomonas sp. NCCP-436. Classification (GTDB taxonomy): domain Bacteria; phylum Pseudomonadota; class Gammaproteobacteria; order Pseudomonadales; family Pseudomonadaceae; genus Aquipseudomonas. The sequence continues at coordinate 216,027 of NZ_BPLZ01000001.1, forward strand.
ATGATCGCGGCCTTGAGCATGTGTAGCTCCGGGGGGAGTGGGTGATGAGTGGCAGTATAGCCAGCCGGCAGAGTGACAACGGAGGCATCCTGTGAGCGGCTTTCGGCCCGGCTGGCTGCCCAGTGTACTGGTGCTTTTGCTGATGCCGGTTCTGCTTGGCCTGGGCTTGTGGCAGTTGCAGCGCGGTGAGCAGAAGCAGCAGCTGCTCGACAGCTTCGAGGCCCGTCGGCAGGCCGCTCCGGTTTTTGCTGACGCACTACTACACAGTGCTGATCCGGGCTATCAGCGCGTTCGTCTGCAAGGCTACTTCGACCGTGGGCACAGCCTGCTGCTGGATAACCGCGTGCGTGACGGCCACGCCGGGGTTGAATTGCTGCAACCCTTTCATGATCAGCTCAGCGGCCTTTGGGTGCTGGTCAACCGCGGCTGGCTGCCTTGGCCGGATCGTCGGGTTGCGCCGGCCTTCAGCACTCCGGATGGCACACTGCAACTACAGGCCTGGGCCTATGTGGCACCGGGTGGCGCCCTGCAACTGGGTGGCGGCGCAGACGGAGAAGGCTGGCCGCGTCTGGTCACGACCGTTGAGGCCGATTCGCTCTGGCGGCAGCTTGGCCGCAGCGGACTGCCGTTCGAACTGCGTCTGGAGCCGGGGCCGGCCAGCTATCGGCTGGGCTGGCCGGTTGTGGCCATGAGCCCTGGAAAACACCAGGGCTACGCAGTGCAGTGGTTTGCCCTCGCCACAGCCCTGCTCGGCCTATACATCTATCTTGGAATTCACAATGCACGGGAGCATCGTCATGAACCCAGCCATCGCCATGCCTGAAGTACCGCGAAAGGGCCGTGGGCGCCTGCAACTGCTGCTGCTGCTGGCCATTGCCATCGGCCCGATGCTGCTGGCCAGCGCCATGTATCAGTGGCGTTTCTGGGTGCCGGAAACACGCAGCTATCACGGTGTACTGATCGGTGACGGGCGCACGCTGGCCGATCTCGGTGTTCAGGGGGAGCTGGCTCAACGCTGGCTGATTTTGGTGACAGCTCCCGAGGCGTGTGCGGCTGACTGCCAGGAACTGGTCTACCTGGCGCGGCAGATCCATATCGGTCTGAACCGCGAGGCTTCCCGCGCCGAGCATGCACTGGCCTTGGCCAATCCCCTGGACGACGGTTATCGAGCCAATCTCAGACGCGAATATCCCCGCCTTGGCCTGCACTCACTGGATCCGGCCGTTTATTCACGGGTAGCCGGGGACGAGTCGGGCGCGCAGCTGTGGCTGGTGGATCCGCACGGCAACCTGGTGTTGCGTTACCCAGCCGGCAGCAACGGCAAGGCGATACTCGATGATCTGCGTTACCTGCTGAAGGTTTCCCTGATTGGCTGATGTCAGGCCTTGTTCATTCCACTGATGGCCCAGAGCCTGAGGAGTAGAGATGCACAAGCCCGGATACCGAATCGCGTTGTTCGCCACCCTGCTCGCGGCTGTGGTTGTGGTGCTGGGGGCTTATACCCGTCTGACCCATGCTGGCCTAGGCTGCCCGGACTGGCCCGGCTGCTACGGCTTTCTTGGCGTGCCAATGAGCGAGCATAAGCAGGCGATCGCCGAGGCGCGCTTTCCCGAGGCTCCGCTGGAGGTAGCCAAGGGCTGGTATGAAATGATCCACCGCTATTTCGCCGGAACCCTGGGGTTGGTGATTCTCGGTCTTGCCATGCAGGCATTGAGGCTGCGTGGTGAACCCGGACAGCCATTCAAACTGCCGCTGTTCCTGCTCGCGCTGGTTGCCTTGCAGGTCCTGTTCGGCATGTGGACGGTCACTCTGAAACTCTGGCCCCAGGTGGTCACGGCTCATCTGCTTGGTGGCTTCGCCACCCTGAGCCTGCTGTCGCTTTTGACGATGCGACTGTCCGGGCGCATGGCCGCAGAGGCGGTTTGTCCAAGCCTGCGAAGGCTGAGCCTGGCGTGCCTGTTGCTGGTGATCGGGCAGATTGCCATTGGCGGCTGGGTCAGCTCCAACTACGCCGCGGTGGCTTGCGCCGATCTTCCTACCTGCCATGGGCAGTGGTGGCCGGCGATGGATTTCGGCAAGGGCTTTCATCTGACTCAGCATATTGGCCCCAACTACCTCGGTGGCCAACTGGACAGTGATGCCCGTACGGCCATTCACATGAGCCATCGAATTGGCGCGCTGCTGGTCACTCTGGCGCTGCTGCTGCTGGCCTGGCAACTGCAGCGAACCGGGCTTTCCCGGCTGGCCGGTTTGCTGTTGATGGCGCTGGCTATGCAGGTCGGCCTCGGCATCAGCAATGTGATGTTCCATCTGCCGCTGTTGGTGGCGGTGGCGCACAACGCCGGTGGTGCGGCGCTGCTGCTGGTTCTGGTGCTGATCAGCTATCGCTTGCGTGCGGTCACACCACAGCCGGCTGCCGGGTCGGCAAAAGAACCAATGGCACGGCTGCTGGTGCAGACCGGCAAATAAAAAGAGCAAGGAGAAAGGCCATGGCGACAACTCTGAGCGTTCATTCCGGTCATGCCACCTGGCGCGACTACCTTGAGCTGACCAAGCCGCGGGTGGTGTTGCTGATGCTGATCACCTCGCTGGTTGGGATGTTCCTTGCCACCCGTGCCGGCGTGCCCTGGACCGTATTGCTGTTCGGCAACCTGGGGATCGGTTTGTGTGCCGGTTCGGCGGCGGCAGTCAACCATGTGGTTGACCGTCGTATCGATGCGATCATGGCGCGTACCCGCAAGCGCCCGGTGACTACCGGAAGGGTGTCGCCGCTGGCGGCACTGACCTTCGCACTGGTGCTGGCGCTGGCTGGCATGACGCTGCTGCTGGTGTTTACCAACGCCCTGGCGGCGTGGCTGACCCTGGCTTCGCTGCTCGGTTACGCGGTGATCTACACCGGCTTTCTCAAGCGCGCCACACCGCAGAACATTGTCATCGGCGGCCTGGCCGGTGCGGCACCGCCGCTGCTTGGCTGGGTGGCGGTCACCGGCCATCTGAGCGCCGAGCCGCTGCTGCTGGTACTGATCATCTTTGCCTGGACGCCACCGCACTTCTGGGCCCTGGCCATCCATCGCAAGGAGGAATACGCCAAGGCCGACATCCCCATGCTGCCGGTCACTCATGGCGAGCACTACACCAAGGTTCACATCCTGCTCTATACCCTGGCGATGTTTGCCGTGACCCTGCTGCCTTACGCCATCCATATGAGCGGACCGCTCTACCTGGCCAGTGCGATGGTTCTGGGTGGGCGGTTCCTCTACTGGGCCTGGGTGCTGTACCGTGACAGCAGACCGCATGCCGCGATCAACACCTTCAAGTACAGTATCTGGTATCTGTTTCTGCTGTTCATCGCGCTGCTGGCGGATCACTACCTGCTGCTGAATATCTAGCGTTTCGCCGAGGGATTAATGACTCGTACCCACGCCACCGTCTTCGTCCTCGTCGCCATCGTTGCTCTGGTGCTTGGGCTTACCGTCAACAAGGTGCTCACCAGAAACGGCCAGGGCGACCCGGCGGCGCTACTCGATGCGGGGATCGTGCTGTTGCCGCAAAGTCGCAGCCTGCCGGCACTGAGCCTGTTGAACCAGGACGGTGAGACGGTGATGGTGGATCAGCTCAAGGGCAAGTGGAGTCTGCTGTTCTTCGGTTACACCTTCTGCCCGGATATCTGTCCGGCGACCCTGGCTCAGTTGCGTCAGCTGCAGGGGCAGTTGCCCGAGGAAACCCTGGAGCGGCTTAAGGTGATGATGGTCAGCGTGGACCCGCATCGTGACACGCCTGAACAGTTGAGCAAGTACCTTGGTTACTTCGACGCCGGCTTCCAGGGCCTGACCGGGCAGGAGGAAACCCTGCAGAAGTTCGCCAATGCCGTCAGCATCCCCTACATTCCGGCCGATACCAGCAAGGAAAACTACACCGTCGACCACAGCGGCAATCTGGTGATCATCGGCCCGGATGGTACCCAGCGCGGTTTTATCCGTGCCCCCATAAATCCAGCCAAGCTGGCTGCGCAGCTGCCGGGGCTGGTGGCCGGCAGCTGATGCATCGAGGGCGCTTCTAGAGAGCGAAGGGCAGCGCCAGGTCGATCTGCTGGCGTTGCGCCAGGCGCTGGCGGAATTCGTCCGGATCGTGAATCAGTACTTCCTGCCCGGCGAAGGATTCGGCGGCGATCAGGCGTGACAGCCAGAAGCGTACACAGGCGATGCGCAGCATGACCGGCCATAGCTCGGCCTCGGCTGCACTGAACGGCCGCAGTGCTGCATAGGCGCCGAGCAGCGTACGGGCGCGTACCGGGTCGAGACTGCCGTCCTCGTGCGAGCACCAGTCATTGAGGGTGATGGCCAGGTCGTAGAGCATCGGCCCGGAGCAGGCATTGTAGAAGTCGATCACCCCGGTCAGATGGTTGCCGTCGAACAGGACGTTGTCGCGGAACAGGTCTGCATGCAGATTGGCCCGGGGCAGGGCGCGCAGACGGGGAGCCAGCTCGGAGATTTCCGCCAGCACGGCATTGAGTAATGGCACATCGGCCTCTGCCAGTTTTGCCGCCTGGCTCTTTCCTTCGCGCAGCATCCAGTCCAGGCCGCGGTCACTCGGTCGTTCGAGGCACTGGTCGCGGGTCGCCAGGTGCAGACGTGCCAGCAACTGGCCGACCTCCTGACAATGGTGGGCATGAGGTGTGCGCACATGTCGGCCCGACAGTCGCGGCTGCAGCAGCGCCGGCTTGCCGGCCAGGCTGCGCAGGGCTTCGTCGTCCTGCGTGCGCAGGGCATAGGGCACGGGCAGGCCGGCATCATGCAGCACATCGAGCAGTTCTATGAAAAACGGCAGATCATCCACCGGGCCGCGTTCAACCAGGGTGAGCACGAACTCGCCCTGTTCCAGACTGACGAAGAAGTTGCTGTTCTCGCTGCCTGCCTCGATACCCTGGAAGTCGATCAGGCGACCGAGGCCGTAAGGCCTCAGAAAAGTTTCGAGTTCATGACGTTCCAGGGGAGTGAATACCGACATATCAGACCTTAATTGCCTTACCAGCTGAAGAGTTGCCACGCAGGGATCAGCATGTCCGGGTCGTCCGCCCGGATAAAGTTGCCGTCGCTGCCGTCGGCGCGAACGAGGAAGTAGGGTTTGCCGTTTTTCGGGGTGACCTTGATGGCATAGAGGAAGCCGTTGACCCGGTATTCCTCGATGGTGCGGTCGCCGTCCTGGCGGATGGTTACGTCGGGATCCGCGGAAACCGGCTCATCGGCCGCAGCTCCCAGCGGAAGGCAGGCCAGCAGGCCAACCAGTAACAGGCGATTGAGTGTACCCATGGTAACCTTGCTCCTTAATGTTCACCGATGCAGCCATTCTAACAGCACGCCGAGAAACTACCCGTGTCGCCGCCGTGTTCGGTACGGGCGCCTCCTTCCGGGGGCTGCGGCAGGTCGATGGCGCTGCATCCGCCGAAAAGGTTGATTCCGCGCATGAGCCAAGCTCCCCTCGTTCTGGTCGACGGTTCCTCGTATCTGTACCGCGCCTTCCACGCCCTGCCGCCGCTGACCACCTCCCGGGGCATGCCCACCGGAGCAGTCAAGGGTGTGCTGAACATGCTCAAGAGTCTGCGCCGGCAGTACCCGGACAGCCCCTTTGCGGTGGTATTCGACGCCAAGGGCGGCACCTTCCGCGATGAGCTGTTTGCCGAGTACAAGGCCAACCGGCCGTCCATGCCGGACGAACTGCGTGTTCAGGTCGAACCGCTGCATGCGGCGGTGCGCGCCCTGGGTCTGCCCTTGCTGTGCGTCGAGGGGGTGGAAGCCGACGACGTGATTGGCACTCTGGCCCGCCAGGCTGCCGGCGAGCAGCGCGACGTGGTGATATCCACCGGCGACAAGGACATGGCGCAGCTCGTTTGCCCGCACGTTACGCTGGTCAACACCATGACCGGAAGCGTTTACGACGAAGGTGGCGTAAAAGAGAAATTCGGTGTCGGGCCTGAGCTGATCATCGACTACCTGGCCCTGATGGGCGACAAGGTGGACAACATCCCGGGTGTGCCCGGAGTCGGCGAGAAAACCGCACTGGGCCTGCTGGTCGGTCTCGGTGGTGGCCTCGATGTGATCTACGCCAATCTCGACAAGGTGCCTGCCTTGCCCATTCGCGGCGCCAAGAGCCTGCCGGCCAAGCTCGAGGAACACCGCGACATGGCCTACCTGTCCTACCAGTTGGCCACCATCAAGATCGACGTGGCGCTGAATATTCGGACGGACGAGCTGTATCCGGGGGAGCCGGACAGCGTTGCGCTTGCGGAGCTGTATGGCGAGCTGGAGTTCAAGAGCTGGCTGGACGAACTGTTGCGACAGGACAAGGCGCTTGCCGCTCGGACTTTGGCGCCGGCAGGTGATCTGTTCGCCGAGGCTGCTGGCGAGTCTGCCGGAGAAGCTGCCGAGCCGACGCAGGTAAGCGTTGAGGACTACCAACTGATACTGGAGCAGGCGCAGCTCGACGACTGGCTGGTAAAGCTGGAACAGGCCGAATTGATCGCCTTTGACTGTGAAACCACCAGCCTCGACGCGCAGCAGGCGCAACTGGTCGGCCTGTCGTTCGCGGTCAGGCCCGGTGAGGCGGCCTATGTGCCGCTGGCGCACAGCTACATGGGCGTACCGCCGCAGCTGGATCGGGATGCGGTGCTGCGCGCACTCAAGCCGATCCTCGAGGATCCGGCCAAGATCAAGGTTGGCCAGCACGCCAAGTACGACATCAATGTACTGGCCAATGCCAGCACTCCCATCACCGTGCGCGGCGTGGCTTTCGACACCATGCTCGAGTCCTATGTGCTGGACTCCACCGCCACCCGCCATGACATGGACAGCCTGGCGTTGAAATACCTCAACCACAGCACCGTGCGTTTCGAGGACATCGCCGGCAAGGGTGCCAAGCAGCTGACCTTCGACCGGATTCCGCTGGAGCAGGCCGGCCCCTATGCCGCCGAGGATGCCGACGTGACCCTGCGCCTGCATCAGGAATTGTGGGGCCGTCTCCAGGCCGTGCCATCGCTGGCCAAGGTGCTGCGTGAAATCGAGATGCCGCTGGTGCCGGTGCTGGCGCGTATCGAACGCAACGGCGCGCTGGTCGACGCCCGGCTGCTTGGCCAGCAGAGTCTGGAGCTGGGTGAGAAACTGGTGGAGCTGGAACGCCAGGCCTTCGCCATTGCCGGCGAGGAGTTCAACCTGGCATCGCCCAAGCAGTTGGGCGTGATCCTTTACGAAAAGCTCGGCTATCCGGTACTCAGCAAAACCGCCAAGGGCCAGCCGTCCACCGCCGAGGCGGTGCTTGCCGAACTGGCCGAGCAGGACTACGAGCTGCCCAAGCTGCTGATGCAGTACCGTTCCCTGAGCAAGCTCAAGAGCACCTACACGGATCGTTTGCCGGAGCAGATCAATCCGCGTACCGGCCGTATCCACACCAGCTACCACCAGGCGGTGGCTGCCACCGGCCGGCTGTCGTCCAGCGATCCGAACCTGCAGAACATCCCGATCCGCACCGCCGAGGGGCGGCGCATCCGCCAGGCTTTCGTGGCTCCGTCGGGTTACCGCCTGATGGCGGCCGACTATTCGCAGATCGAGTTGCGCATCATGGCTCACCTGGCCCGGGACGAGGGTTTGCTGGAGGCTTTCCGCAACGATCGCGACGTGCACCGGGCGACCGCTGCCGAGGTCTTCGGAGTGGCGCTGGACGAGGTGACTGCGGATCAGCGGCGCAAGGCCAAGGCTATCAACTTCGGCCTGATCTACGGCATGAGCGCTTTTGGTCTGGCCAGACAGATCGATGTCGAGCGCAAGGAGGCCCAGGCCTATATCGACCGTTATTTCGCCCGCTATCCCGGAGTACTGGCCTATATGGAGCGAACCCGCACGCAGGCTGCCGAACAGGGCTATGTGGAAACGGTATTCGGCCGTCGCCTGTACCTGCCGGAGATTCGCGCGCAGAACCAGGCGTTGCGCAAAGGTGCCGAGCGAGCGGCGATCAACGCGCCGATGCAGGGCTCGGCGGCGGACATCATCAAGCGGGCGATGATCGCGGTGGATGTCTGGTTGCAGGACAGCGGCATCGACGCACGCATCCTGCTCCAGGTACACGACGAACTGGTGCTGGAAGTGCGTGAGGATTTGGTCGAGCAGGTTGCTGAGCAGCTCAAGACACTGATGGGCGCTGCTGCCGAGCTGGCGGTGCCGCTGCTGGTGGAAGTGGGCGTCGGCGCCAACTGGGATGAAGCACACTGAGCGGGGAGCCATTACGACCACTGGTCGTAATGGCTAAGGCCTGATTGAGAAGTTTTTCAATTTCCGCTGAACTTTTTGGAAAGGCTCTCGTCAGAGTAACTGAATGGCCGCGAAGCCCTTCATTGCTCCTTTGTTGTGTTAAGTGTTGGCAGACATCTGAACCCCGCCCTAGCGGTTCAGACCTTGAACCCCGAACTTCCCCCTCCCCATACGAAGCTCGGGGTTTTTTTTGTCTGCGTAACTCCTGGCGGCGACCTGCGGACCTAAAAATACGTCCGGCAATTTTTGCCGGCGGCTCAGGCTTCTTCGCCGCCAGCATCCTCGTTTTCAATCAGGCCCAGCCATTGCGCCAGGACGAGCTGCGCCTCTTCCACTCCCATGCGCTTGGGAGCCGAGAACAACTGGATGGTGATTCCGCCGTTCCATTGCTTGCGGATTTCCTGATGCACCTTGAGCAGCGTGTTCTTGGCCGCGCCGAAGGCCAGCTTGTCGGCCTTGGTCAGTAGTACGTGCAGAGGCATGCCGCTGGCCACGGACCAGTCGAGCATCATCCGGTCGAATTCGGTCAGTGGGTGGCGGATATCCATCAGCAGCACCAGACCGCAGAGACTCTCGCGGCTGCCCAGGTAGGCTTCAAGGTGCTTCTGCCAGTGTTGCTTGAGCGGAATCGGTACCTTGGCGTAACCGTAGCCGGGCAAATCGACCAGGCGCCGCTGGTCGTCCAGGCGAAAGAAATTGAGCAACTGGGTGCGCCCCGGGGTTTTCGAGGTGCGTGCCAGGCTGGCATGGGTCAAGGTATTGAGAGCGCTCGACTTGCCGGCGTTGGAGCGTCCGGCGAAGGCGACCTCTAGGCCGCTGTCCTCGGGGCACTGGTCGACCTTGGCGGCACTGGTGAGAAAGCTGGCCTGCTGACACAGACCGATGATGGGATTCTTCGGGAGCATGGGGTATCCGGTGATGGCCCGGATCGGCAGATCGGGGCTTGCGACATTTCCGCGCACCTGCTGCACGCCGCGTGGCGCGGCAAGAGGCGTCGTTTCCGTTTCGGCATTGCCAGTATATAATGCCGCAGATTTTGTGTGCGCTTTGTCCCACCCGCAGGAATTATGTAGCCGGGAACGATTAGATTTGCTGCCCATAGAAGGCAAACGTTCCTACCCTGATGAGGTTGACCTGATGAAGAAGATGCTGCTCGCAGCGGCCTTGATGACCATGTCTTACAATGGTTTTGCCGCTCAGGAACCGCAGGCCGTGTATGACCGTAGCTGCGGCATTTGCCACGGTGGCCAGATTCCGACTGCGCCGCAGAAGGGCGACAAAGCCGCCTGGGAGCCGCGCCTGGCCAAAGGAATGGATGCGCTGGTACAGAGCGTTACCAATGGTTTGAATGCCATGCCGCCCCGCGGCCTGTGCATGGACTGCACGGACGAGGACTACCAAGCGGTCATCAAGCTGATGACCGAATGAGTGGTTCCGGACGATAACCCTTTTCTCTCTTAGCCGTAGTTGGATTAGCTGATGAACAAAGTACTCGTGAGTCTGCTGTTGACCCTGGGCCTCACCGGCGTGGCGCAGGCTGCTGGCGACGCCGAAGCCGGTCAGGGCAAAGTCGCTGTCTGTGGCGCCTGCCATGGTGTCGATGGCAATAGCCCCGCGCCGAACTTCCCCAAGCTGGCTGGTCAGGGCGAGCGCTATCTGCTCAAGCAAATGCACGATATCAAGTCCGGCGCCCGTCCGGTCATCGAGATGACCGGCATGCTGGATAGTTTCAGCGACCAGGATCTGGAAGACATCGCGGCTTACTTCGCCAGTCAGAAAATGAGCGTTGGTGCTGCCAACGGTGATCTGGTCGAGCGTGGCGAGGCGCTGTTCCGCGGCGGCAAACTGGCCGAGGGCATGCCGGCCTGCACCGGCTGCCATTCGCCGGATGGCGCCGGCCTGGCAGCGGCCGGCTATCCGAAGCTGGGTGGTCAGCATGCGCAGTACGTGGCCAAGCAACTGACCGACTTCCGTGAAGGCAACCGTACCAACGACGGCGACACGATGATCATGCGCAACATCGCGGCCAAGCTGAGCAACAAGGATATCGAGGCGGTTTCCAGCTTCCTCCAGGGGCTGCACTGATCTCCTGCGGCGATATGCCGCAGCTTGCTTCAGGCAATGACGAAGGGTGGCTCAGGCCACCCTTTTTCGTATTGGGCGCGGTTACAATGAGCGGAACCGGCCCGGCTGCTATCTGTCATAGTTTCGGATCGCCCTCGGGCGAGGCCTATCCAGTCAAGGAGTACATCGATGCGTAATCTGATCTTCGGCGCCGCTCTGGCGATCAGCAGCCTGTTCGGCATCAGCGCTCATGCCGAGCCGGTCGCCGGCCAGCAGTATGTCGAGCTGAGTAGCCCGGTGCCGGTATCCAAGCCGGGTCAGATCGAGGTGGTCGAGCTGTTCTGGTACGGCTGCCCGCACTGCTATCAGTTTGAGGCAACGCTCAACCCCTGGATCGAGCAACTGCCCGAGGACGTCAACTTCGTACGCATTCCGGCCCTGTTTGGCGGAATCTGGAACGTCCACGGCCAGGCCTTCCTCACCTTGGAAAGCATGAAGGTTGAAGCCAAGGTGCATGAAGCGGTTTTCAACGCCATCCACCAGGAAAAGAAGAAGCTGGCCTCTGCCAATGAGTTCGCCGACTTTGTCGCTACTCAGGGCGTTGATCGTGATGCCTTCCTCAAGACCTTCAACTCCTTCGGCATCAAGAGCCAGATGGAAAAGGCCCGTAAGCTGGCCATCTCCTATCAGATCACCGGTGTGCCGGTGATGGTTGTCGGCGGCAAGTACCGCTTCGACATCACGTCCTCTGGCGGCCCGCAGCAGACGCTGCAGGTAGCCGACTATCTGATCGAGAAGGAGCGCGCCGCCAACTGAGCGGCGACTCGGGTATGACCGTGCTGCGCCGCTGGCGACAGCCTCGCGAGGTCGGCCTGTGCGATCCGCAGGTCAATCCGCACTGCCCGTCGCCGACCGGCTGGCCGGAGGACGGTTTGCTGCGCCTGCTGAGCTTTAACGTGCAGGTGGGCATCAACACCCAGCGCTATCACCATTACCTGACCCGCAGCTGGCAGCATGTGCTGCCGCATGCCGGGCGAACCCTGAATCTGCAGCGTATCGGTGATCTGCTTGCCGACTTCGATCTGGTGGCCTTGCAGGAGGTTGACGGCGGCAGCCTACGCTCGGGCTACATCAATCAGGTCGAATACCTGGCACAGTTGGGAGCCTTCCCCTACTGGTATCAGCAACTCAATCGCAACCTCGGTCGCCTTGCGCAGCACAGCAATGGTGTACTCAGTCGCCTGCGGCCGACGCTGCTGGAGGACCATCCGCTGCCGGGCCCGCCCGGGCGTGGCGCGATTTTCCTGCAGCTCGGCGAGGGCGAGCATGCGCTGGGAGTAGTGGTGATGCACCTGGCGCTTGGCGCACGAACCCGTACCCGACAGTTGGCCTATATCCGTGAGCGTGTTGGCCAGTTCCGTCATCTGGTACTGATGGGGGACATGAACACCCACGCTGTCGACTTGCTGGAAAACTCTCCACTGCGGGATCTCGATCTCCTGGCGCCGCAGGTATGCGCTACCTTTCCCAGCTGGCGGCCGCAGCGCTGTCTCGATCATATTCTGCTGACGCCCGGACTGGAGCTGGGGCGGGTCGAGGTATTGAGTGAACCGATTTCCGATCACCTGCCGGTTTCCGTGGAAATCCGCTTGCCGAGAGCACCGAGTAGTGGCAAAACGCCGATACTGAATTCGTCGGACATCGGATAGAACGCGTCATGAGCGACGAAGCGCAACGCTGGAAGGACAAGTACCTGATCAGCCTGGAGCAGCAGGAGCAGCTCGAGCAGCGCTGGGCCGGACGTGTGGATTTGTTGCGTCGTGGGTTGGTGCGCAGCAGTTTGGCGGCCGAAGGGGTTGATAAGGCGGTGGATGCGTGCATGAAGGAGATGCGCGAGATTCTCCGTCGTGACGACATAGATAGTGCACTTGGCGAGTTGATCCCGCGGCTGGAGAAGGCCGTGCTGGATTCCGATCAGCGTCGTCAGCAGCGTACCGGCGAGGCGCTGGAGGCTCTTCAGTCCATGGTGGTGCAGTTGTTGAAACTGGAGCCGCCACGCGAGGTGCGTAAATCTCTCAAGGATCTCGGCCGGCAGCTGGAAGATGCTGCCGGGCAGGTCTATCTGTTGCCGGCCGTGCTCAGTCGTCTGAGCAGGTTACAGGGGCAGAGTCTGGAGCAACTGCGTGACGCACTACCGGAGCCGCCAGGCCTGCTGCAGCGGCTGTTTGGTTCTCGTGGCGAGGGTCAGCCTGCTGGTTCACCGGCAGACGATGCGGAGCGGCTGGCAACGCCACTGTCGCAAGCGGTGCTAGCGGACTCGCTGCCGGTACCACTGACCGCTCCCCCCGCCGCAACGGTTTTGCTCGACAGCCTGCCGCTGTCGGCTGCCCTGTTTCTGGCCGAAACCGATCAGGCATACGACCTGCCGGAACGTGAGCCCGGTTACAGTGCTATTGCCCCTCGCGTTGCCGACAGCCTGCGGCACCTGCTGAGTGAGCTGGAGCTGCCTGTCCGCCATCAGCCGCAGGGCGAGGCATTGTTGCAGCGCCTGCAGGGGCCGCTGAACTGGTACGAACTCATACCGGTACTGGATGACCTGGCGGTGTTGGTACTGGCGGCGGCCGACAGCGGCCAGCGCGAATTCGCCGTGTATCTCAAGCAACTCAACGAACGCCTGGAAGCCTTTATCGGTACTCTCAGCCAGGCTGGCGAGGGTTATGGTGAGGCCTCCGAATGCGCCCGCCACTTTGACCGTGAGCTGCGGGCTCAGGTGGCGGACTTGCAGAATAGCGTGCAGGGTGCTGCTGACCTTGAGTCGCTAAAGCAGGCTTTGGAGCAGCGTTTGGAAGGTCTGCTACAGAGCGTTAGTGTCCATCAGCGCCAGCGTGACGAGCTGGAAGGGGTGGTTGCCGAGCGGCTGCGCGGGTTGATGCAGAAAGTGGCCGAGATGGAGGAGGAAGCGCAGCAGTTTCGTCAGCACATCGAAGAGCAGCGACGGAAGTCGCTGCTCGATCCTCTGACCGGTTTGCCCAACCGGGCTGCCTGGAACGAGCGGCTGGAGCTGGAAGTGGCGCGCTACCAGCGTTATGGCGGCCAGTTGCTGCTGGCAGTGCTGGACATTGACCATTTCAAGCGAATCAATGACGGCTACGGTCACCTTGCAGGAGACCGGGTTCTGAAGATCATCGCCGCGGAGCTGCAGAAGCGCTTGCGCAAGACAGATTTCATCGCCCGTTTTGGCGGCGAGGAGTTTGTGCTGCTGATCCCTTCGACGCCGCTGGAGGGCGGGCTGCAACTGCTGGAGACTCTGCGTGCAGCTATTGAGGCCTGTCCCTTCCACTTCAGGGGAGAGCCGGTAACCGTCACGCTTTCTGCCGGTGTTGCACCCTTCAGCGAGGGGGCGAGTGGTGATGCGGTATTCGAGCAGGCCGATCAGGCGCTGTACCGTGCCAAGGGCGCCGGGCGTAACCGGGTTGAAGCCGCCTGAGCAGATGCTTTGTCCAAGCTTGACTCCCAGCTTTCGAACAGGGTGCGAGTAAATCGCCGCCGGCCTTTGCCGCAGGCCGGCGGCGCTGATTCAATCAATTGCCCGTACAGCAGGTCGCCTAGGACACAACCCCTTGCTGCTGCCTTTCGCCGACAGTGGCATTGCGTGGTTGTGTCGGTGGAGCATGTTCGTCCTGTTCCCCGTCTATAAGGGGTACTTCGTTGCCCTGAGCGTCGTACAGCTTGCCATCGACGAAGCGGTCTCCGTCGTGTAGGGCGGCGATGTCCTGATAGCGCAGACTGCGTTCGGTGCCGGCGACGAACACCGATTGCTGATCCGAGTTGCCCGCAGTGAGGTGGTTGAACAGCAGGTTGAGCAGAATCGCCATGATTGCTGCCGAGCTGATGCCCGAGTGGAAGATGGTCTCAAACCAGGACGGGAAGTTCTGGTAGAAGCTCGGCATGGCAATCGGAATCATGCCGAAGCCGATGGAGGTCGCCACGATGATCAGGTTCATGTTGTTGCGGTAGTCCACCTTGGCCAGGGTGCGGATGCCACTGGCGGCCACGGTGCCGAACAAAACGATACCGGCCCCGCCTAGCACTGAGGTGGGCACGGCAGCAATCACGCGGCCGATGATCGGCAGAAGGCCCAAGGTCACCAGGATCAACCCTCCAGTGGCCACCACGTAGCGGCTCTTGACCCCGGTGACGGCCACCAGACCGACGTTCTGGGCGAAGGCGCTCTGGGTGAAGGAGCCGAACAGCGGTGCCACCATGCTGGAAATCATGTCTGCGCGCAGGCCGTTGCCCAGTCGTCGCGAATCAATCCGGGTGTCGATGATGTCGCCAACGGCAAGGATGTCCGCCGAGGTTTCCACCAGGGTCACCATTATCACGATAAGCATGGAAATGATTGCCGCGACCTGGAATACCGGCATGCCGAAGTGCAGGGGGGTGGGGAAGGCCACCACCGGCCCGTCAGCGACCTTGGAAAAGTCGGCCATGCCGAACGCCAGAGCTACCAGGGTGCCGATCACCATGGCGATGAGAATGGAAAGTCGCGAGATGGTAGCGCTGCCGATCTTGCTCAGTAGCAGCACGGTGGCCAGGGTGAAGGCTGCAAGGCCGATGTTGGCCATGCTGCCGAAGTCTGCCGCCTGACTGTTGCCGCCCATGGCCCAGCGTGCCGCAACCGGCATCAGCGTCAGGCCGATGGTGGTGATGACGATGCCGGTCACCAGCGGCGGGAAGAATCGGGTGATCTTGGAGAACACCGGGGTGATTAGCAGGCCGATAAAGGCCGCGCTGATCACGGCGCCAAACACTACGGGCAGGCCGCCCTCTCCTCCTTTGGTGCCGACGATTGCCACAATGGTGGCGACACTGGCGAAGGACACCCCCTGCACCAATGGCAACTGGCAGCCAAAGAAGGGCAGGCCGATGGTTTGCAACAGGGTGGCAGCACCGCCGACGAACAGCGAAGCAGCAATCAACAGGCCAATCTCGGCGGGTGAAAGGCCGGCTGCCTGGCCGACAATCAGGGGCACGGCGACAATGCCGCCGTACATGGTCAGGACATGCTGCAGGCCATACAGCAGGTTGGCTCCCAGACCAAGGTTTTCATCCTCTGGGCGCGGCTTTGGGGAGGGGGCGATAGAGGTCATGGTGATGTGCTACTCGCTGTTGTTCTTGTTCGATCAATGTAGACACTTTTTTGTGTATTTGGCTACTATTTTGTATACATTCTTACGAGCGGCGCACGAATGACCAATCAGGCGGGGTTGGATCAGCAATGGTTTGATCGCACATGCCAGCGCACGGCTTTCTGCGTGACGCATCAGCCTTGAGCCTCTTTAAAAAAGTGCCCATGCACAGTCAAAGTGGCGTAAGGACAAGGTCTAAATGCTTGTTTACAGTGCGTAAGCCGTACTTGCGCAGAAGTTCTTGCCCGCCAGCGCTTTGCTCGACGACCTTTCGTACAGAACCTAGACTATGGGCCTCATTCTGCGGAGGCACCCATGGACATTTTCAGCATTGCTGTGCTGATCTTTCTGGTCACCGACCCTTTCGGCAACATAGCCATCTACATTGCCGCGCTGAAAAACCTCGAACCGCGTCGGCGGCTTTGGGTGGCTGCGCGCGAGCTGCTGTTTGCCCTCGGCCTGCTGCTGCTGTTCCTTACTTTTGGCGATATGTTCCTCAGCAGCCTGGGGCTGTCACGCGAGGCGATTGCCATTGCCGGTGCGATCATTCTGTTCGTCATTGCCATGCGCTTGATCTTTCCCAGTCCGCAGGGACTGCTCGGTGATGTGCCGGACGGCGAGCCGATGCTGGTTCCGCTGGCCACGCCGGCGGTGGCCGGTCCGTCAGCCCTGGCGGTGCTGATGACTCTGCGCAATACCCATACCGGGCCGCTCTGGGAGCTTTACCTGGCGCTGGTGCTGGCCTGGGCGGCCACTGCCTTCATCCTGCTGCAGGCTTCCTGGTTGCAGCGGCTGTTGGGCAGCCGCGGACTGACCGCAGTAGAGCGTCTGATGGGCATGTTGCTGATCATGCTCAGCGTCGATATGTTGCTGGACAACCTGCAGAGTGTGTTTGCCCACACATGAAGTCTTTCATTCTGATTCTCGCTCTGGCATTGCTTGCCGGTTGCCAGGGTAGCCTGCACATCGACGACAGTTATGTCGCTCAGGGGCAAAACAGCCGCGTGCAGTACGTGGTATTGCACTACACCTCGGCTGATCTGCAGCGTTCGCTGCAGTTGCTGACGCAGACCGATGTCAGCAGTCACTACCTGATCGGCGACAGGCCGGCCACGGTCTATCGTTTGGTGGATGAAAACCGCCGGGCCTGGCACGTGGGGGACAGCGAGTGGCAGGGGCGAACCTGGCTCAACGCGACCACCATCGGTATCGAGCTGGTCAATCAGGGGTATTACGATACCCCTGCCGGGCGCTACTGGCAGCCGTTCTCACCGCAGCAGATCGACAAGCTGATCGTGCTGCTCAAGGATATCGTCCGGCGTCATCAGTTGCCGCCAGGAGCGATCATCGCCCACAGTGATGTGGCACCGCAGCGCAAGGTGGATCCGGGGCCGCTATTTCCCTGGAAGAGGCTGGCCGATGAAGGGCTGGTGCCCTGGCCCGATGAAACCGCAGTGGCCCGGCAGCAGGCGCTATTTGATGCCAGCTTGCCCAGTGTCGGCTGGTTTCAGGCGCAACTGGCGCAGCAGGGTTACAGCGTGCCGCAGCACGGTGAGCTGGACGAGGCGACGCGTAATGTTATTGCCGCGTTCCAGATGAAGTACCGCCCGGCCCGTTACGACGGCCAGCCAGATGGCGAAACTGCGGCGCGCCTGCTGGTTCTGAATCAGCAGCGAGCCGGTTAGGCAGGGGCCTTTAGTTGGTCCGGCGACGCCAGTCCTCAAGGTGGATTACATTGCCAGGGTGCTGCACTGCCACCGGTTCGGGCTGGGGTTCCAGTACGGGATGTGGTTCCAGTTCGATGTGCCCCAGATGCTGGCCGAACATGGACAGTTGACCGCGCAGACGCTGCTCGCCAGTAACCGTGAACTCGAAGTCGTAGAGCCGGGCCAAACGCCGATAGCCCTTGCCGTCGCGGCGGATGGCCAGGCGCCGCAGTGCCACGGCGCCGTCAAGCAGCTCCACATCCAGTCTGGCACAATGCTGCTGGGCCAGTAGCAGAGCTCGCTCGCGAATGCCGTGCCCGCGCCACAGCCAGGCACAGACCGCAGCGAACAGGATCAGTAGAAAAACATCGAATAGATTGATCATGCGGGCTCCAGCATGGCAGGACGTACTCGGCTGTTGGCGTCAGCGCCCGCAGAGTACAGCTGGCATGTGGGCGGGCGCGTCTGCAAGTTTACAGGCTGTACTGGCAACTGGCGCGCCTGTCGGCCATGACAGGCGCCGATTTTAGCCAGGCATTCAATGTGGCCGTAGGGCGCCGGTGAAGCGCAGAGCGAATCTGCCAGTCAGTTCTCAGTATGGCGCTTGTGGCAATCAGTTGGTGGCGCTAACATCCGCTTCTTGCTCGCAAAGGGATTTCGCCATGCCCTGTCTGCCCTGCCCGGCTGCAACCTGCCTGACTGCAGAGTCATTCCGAACTACTTGACGATTGAGTCTGGTGCTTTTCATCGGCCAGCGCCCGGTAGCGCTGTTGCAGTTCTTCGCGGATCTGTCGGCGCTGACGAGCCTGACGCTGCCGGCGCAGGCCATCGGCGGTAGTTGGCTGCAGCGGCGGCACAGCCACCGGTCGTCCCTGGCTGTCGACCGCGACCATGGTGAAGAAGCAGCTGTTGGTGTGGCGTACGGAGCGTCCGCGGATGTTTTCGGTGATTACCTTGATGCCGATTTCCATGGAGGTGCGTCCGGTGTGGTTGACCGAGGCGAGGAAGGTGACCAGTTCGCCTACATGCACCGGCTCGCGGAAAATCACCTGATCCACCGACAGGGTCACCACGTAGCAGCCGGCGTAGCGGCTGGCGCAGGCGTAGGCAACTTCGTCGAGGTATTTCAGTAGTGTGCCGCCATGAACGTTGCCGGAAAAATTGGCCATGTCCGGGGTCATTAGTACGGTCATCGTCAGTTGTGCGGTTCCGGCTTCCATGATGACTCCGAGAGGGATCGTGTCGGCAATGCCGGCTGCAACCCCGATAGAGAAGGATTTGTCTTTTCTTGGATGAAAACAGATGAACAAACGCCACATTTCGTTCGTGTTCGCCATGTCAACTCCGGCGCTGGCGGTTGGCGGGGTGTGCGACAGTGCCGCGCAGTGCAATCAGGCCGGAACCGCCGCCTATCAGGCGAATCGTCTGGACGAGGCTATCGAGTCCTTCGAGCGGCAGTTGCGCCGGGTCGAGGGTGTGGATATATCCGGCCTGGAACTGGCCCTGAACAACCTGATCGTTGTCAATCTGCGTGCCGGCAGGTCCGGCATGGCGCGGGCCTGGTTGGAGGTGGCGCTGGACAACAATCTGGCAGGATCGGCCACCCGTCACAATCTGGCCAGCGTCACCCGGGTTCTGGACTATCCAGCCCTGGAGGCTTCGCCGGAGGGGCGCTACCTACGTTATGCCGGGCAGGCCGCCTGGAGCGAGGTGGTAATTAGCGCGGACGGTCAGGGCGGATACCATGCCAGCTTCGCAGCAGTACGTGCCGGCCAGCAGTACGAAAGCTACGGGCCGGCTGCCATCGGTGAGCTGCAGGGGCGGCTGCGGGGCGATGCACGGCAGATGCGTCTGGAAAGCGCGGATCTGAGTGACGACTGCGCAGTGCAGTTGCTGCGTGAAGGGCTACGCCTGCAGGTACTGGAAGTGTTCGCCCCGGGTTGTCAGGACTATGCCGGTATGGGCATCAGCCTTGCCGGCAGCTATCTCAAGGTACAGCCATGAAGGGCAGCAGCACTGCTGACGGGGGCGGCAATGAAACGCTGGGTCAAGGTAGCGCTGGGGGGACTGGCCGGCGTGGTGGTGCTGACCGGTTTGTGGCTGTGGGACGAGCCTCTGCAGCCGCAGGCGCAGCAGTGGCTGAGTCACGACGGCAGTGGTGAAAGCCAGGCCTTTCTGCAACTGCTGGGCATGGCGGCGCCGGCGGGAGTCGATGTGCGGGATTACGCTCGTCAGTTGCTACAGCGCCATCGCCAGTTCGGGCTGAACGACGCCATGCCGGAGGGTTCGCAGAGCCTTGCGCTACCGGAGTTGTGCCGGCTCGGCGAGGGGCGATGTCTGGCACGTCTGCAGACGCGGCCGGAACAGATCGGGCGCTGGCTGGAGGAGCACGCCGAGCTGCGCCGGCGCTATCTGGAGTTGCTGCCGCTGAGCGACTATCGCAGTCTCACCTCGCCAGGGCCGGACGAGCCGTTGCCGGCATTTATGGTGCTGGAGCGGGCTAACCGGCTGCTGGCTCTGGAGGCCCTGCAACTGGCCAGCCAGGGGCAGGCACAGCAGGCCATGAATTTGCTCACGGACAAGCTGGCTCATCTGCGGCGCTGGTTGGCACAGTCGGATCGGCTGGTGATGAAGATGGTGCTGGTGAGCCTGATCAGCCATGATCTGGAAAGCCTGGCGGCGCTTTATCAAGCCGGGCTGATCGGGCGACCGCCGACGCTCGCGCCACTCAGTGCCGAGGAACTCTCAATGCTGGTGCCGTTGCGCCACGAATTTGCCGCGGTAGCTGAAGGCCTGAGAGCCCTGCCTGTCGGCCTTGCCGACGAGGTGGGCTGGCAGATGTTCTGGCTGTTCAAGCCCAACATGAGTGTCAACGATCTGCTGCCGCGTTACCAGGCTGCCCTGCAGTGGCCGGCGGTGACGGACGAGTTGCCGACCGGGCCTGACTTCTGGCGCCGGCTGCGCAATCCGATCGGCTCAATCCTTGTAAGCGTGGCGAGTCCGGATCTGTCTCGCTACGTGGCACGGGTGCACGATCTTGACCGCAAGATTGAGCTGTTCAACCAGCTTGGACGTTCGCGCCCGCAGTCGGCCCGCTGGGACGAGGTGCGTCGGGCCTACTGTGCCGATGGGCCGCTGGAGGACCCGCGCGGGCTGCGTTGCCTGCCCTGGCCGGTTCCTGCGCAGTAGGCCCGACCTATTTGCCGGCGGACAGGCCCAAGTCGATGGCCAGGTCGGCACCGGTGATGGCGGCGGCCTGAGGCTGGCAGAGGAAGTAGACCAACTCGGCCACTTCCTCCGGCTGGATGAAGCGAGCTGCCTCACCCTGCGGATACTTGGCCAGCAACTCGGCAAAGTAAGCCTGTGGATCGCCGTTGCCGTAGCGTTCGGCCTGGAACTGCAGCATCGGCGTGGCAATGTCGCCAGGCGACACGGTGTTTACCCGTACGCCGTAGGGCGCCAGATCCAGTGCCAGGGTCTTGCCGAAGAGGGTCAGACCGCCCTTGCTGGCACAGTAGGCGGCGGCATTGCGGTTGCCCTGATGGCCGGCGTCACTGGAGACGTTGACGATACAGCCACGGCTTGCCTTCAGATGGGGAATGGCGGCCGAGCACATGAAAAACGGTGCCTTCAGGTTGGCAGCCATGACCAGATCGAAGTCCTCTTCGGAGAATTCCTCCACCGGCCCTTCGCGCCAGACGCCAGCGGCGTTGACCAACGCATCCAGACGGCCAATACGGCCGACGCAGCGTTCGACCACCTCGCGGCAGCTTGCCGCGCTGCGCAGATCCGCAGCCGTGGAGCCGGCCAGCGGCAGCTCGTGACCCAGTTGCGCCAGGCCGACAGCATCCAGATCCGTAACGGCCAGGCGCCAGTTGCCCTGGTGAAAGCGCCGGGCCAGGGCGCGGCCGAGGCCGCCGGCAGCTCCGGTGATCAGTACGACGGGTTGCATGGAGGTTTCTCCGTAAGGGGGAGCGGATGATATGGGGCGTTTTTCAGGCGTGGCTGAGGTACCAGCGCCAGTCCTGCTCGCCCACCTCGCTCATGAATTGACGCAGTTCCTCCCACTTGATTGCCAGGAACACCTTGAGGAAGTCCTCGCCCAGTGCCTCGCGGGCCCAGGCCGATCCTTCCAGGTTGCGCAGTGCGGTCAGCCAGTCGGTGGGCAGGGTTTCGCGAACCTGATCGTAGCCGTTGCCGACGACGGGCGCGCCCGGATCGATGCGCTCGCGGATGCCTTTGTGGATGCCGGCCAGAACTGCCGCAGCGGCAAGATAGGGATTGGCGTCTGCTCCGCAGATGCGGTGTTCGATATGGCGGCTTTTGGCCGGGCCACCAGGTACGCGGAATGAAACGGTGCGATTGTTCACCCCCCAGCTCTTGGCCAGTGGTGCGTAGCTGTTGGCCTGAAAGCGGCGGTAGGAGTTGGCGTTGGGGCAGAAGATCGCCAGGGCGTCGTCGAGCGTGGCCATCATGCCGCCGATCGCATGCTTCAGCAGCGGCGTGCCGTGCGGGTCTTCGCTGGCCATCAGGTTGTTGCCGTCGGCATCGGCCAGGCTCACATGCAGGTGCAAACCGCTGCCGGCCAGATCGCCGAACGGTTTGGCCATAAAGCAGGCCTGCAGGCCATGGCGGTTGGCTACGCCCTTGACCAGACGCTTGTAACGCACGCCTTCATCCACCGCCTGCAGGGCATCGAAGCGGTGCTCCAGGGTCAGCTCCAGCTGGCCGGGGGCGTATTCGGAGATCGCCGTGCGCACCGGCAGGCCCTGCACCTCGCAGGCGGCGTAGAGGTCGTCGAGGAACGGCTGCAGCTGCTCCAGCTCGTACACGCCGTAGACCTGCGGCGCCTGTGGTCGTACGCCGTTGGCCTGCAGCGCGGGTTGCGGCCGGCCACTGGCGTCGCGCTGTCTGTCGAGCAGGTAGAACTCCAGCTCCACGGCCATTACCGGGTGATAGCCGTCGGCTTTCAGTGCATCAATGGTGCGTGCCAGTACATGGCGCGGGTCGCCCGGAGTGGCGGGCATGCCCTGATCCGGATGCATGCTCACCTGAACCTGGCCGGTGGGCACCTCGCGCCAGGGTTGCAGGGTCAGGCTGCCGGGCAGCGGATAGGTCAGGCAATCGGCGTCGGCAACCTCCCAGACTAGTCCGCTCTCCACAACGTCCTCGCCCTGGATAGTCAGCGAAAGGATCGAGCTGGGCAGTGGCCGGCCGTTCTCGTACATGGCCAGCAGCTCGTCGCGGTGCAGCAGCTTGCCGCGCGGAATGCCGTTGGCGTCGATCAGCATCAGCTCGATGCTGCGCACTTCGGGATGCTGTTGCAGAAAGTCTCGGGCTTCTTGCGGATCGGCAAATAGCATCATGCAATCTCTCGTAGGGTGGAAATCCGCGCAACGATTTCCACCGGATGGGGAACAGGGGAAAAGGCCTGGCGGCCGTTTTCCACCCTGCCTCGGGTATGGGATGGTGGACATCCGCGCAGCAATGTCCACCGTGCGGGTCATTCGCGGGCGCCGGGAATCGCCAGCAGCTCGCTCAGCGCTTCATCCAGCGTGGCGATCAGCCTGTCCACATCCTCTGCCGTGGTGCTCGGGCAGCACAGGGTCATGTTGTGGAACGGGGTGATCAGGATGCCGCGGTTGATCAGGTACAGGTGCAGGGCCATCTGCAGCTCGTCGTGGAAGGCGGCTTCGGCCTCGGCCCCGGTCTTCGGCGATACCGGGCAGAACTGGAACTCGCTGCGCGCGCCCAGCTCGGTCACCGACCACTTCAGCTCGTACTTGGCGATCAGCGAACGGAAGCCGTCGGCCAGGCGTTTGGCCAGCGGCAGCATGTGCGCGTAGGCGGCCGGGGTCATCACCTGTTCCAGGTTGGCGCGCATGCAGTGCATGGCCAGGGCGTTGGCCGATAGTGTGGTACCCATGCCGCTGTGACCGTGGCCATGGCTGTTCTCGCTGGCGCGCTGACGCGCTTCGGTCATGGCTTCGGCCATTTGCGCGCTGCAGCCGAAGATGCCGCAGGGTACACCCCCGGCAATCGGCTTGCCGACCACGAAGAAGTCCGGATCAAGGTTCCACAGCCTGGTGCAGCCACCGATATCGGTGGAGATGGTGTGGGTTTCGTCGATGATCAGCAGGCTGCCGTATTTGCGGGTCAGCTCGCGGCATTTCTGCAAAAAGCCCGGCTCCGGCAGGACCATGCCGATGTTGGTCATCGCCGGCTCGCACAGCAGGGCACAGACGTCGCCCTGAGCCAGCGCGGCTTCCAGCGCCTGAACGTCGTTGAAGGGAATCGAGCGGCTGTGCTGGGTCAGATCGTAAGCCTGACCGATCAGCCCGGAGCGATGCACGGTCTGGCCGTCGCGATAGCGCACCATCACATCATCGACGGTGCCGTGGTAGCAGCCGTCGAATACCAGCAGGGTCTTGCGGCCGGTGATGGCGCGGGCCCAGCGCAGCACGTAGCGGTTCGAATCCGTGGCGGTGGCGGTGACCTGCCAGAACGGCAGGCCGAAGCGCTCCGCCAGCAGCTCGCCGCAGACCACGGCGTCCTCGCCCGGCAGCATGGTGGTCAGGCCGTTGTTGCCCTGTTCGGCGATGGCCTGGGCAATGGGATCCGGCGAGTGGCCGAACATGGTGCCGGTGTCGCCCAGGCAGAAGTCGATGTACTCGTGGCCGTCCACGTCATAGAAGCGCGCGCCCTTGGCGCGTTCGACGAACAATGGCACCGGCGTCGACCAGTCGGCCATCCAGTGCATCGGCACGCCGCCGTACAGCGAATGGCGGGCACGCTCGGCAAGGGCGACGGACTTCGGGTTGCGGGATAGGAAACGCTCGCGTTCACGGGCGGCGAAGGTTTCCACTGCTGCTGGACTGATACCGCTGGCGGTCATTCTGAACACCTCGTTTTATTTTCGAAACATCGTGCATTTGTGATCACAATTCTGTCAATATCTTTGGAAGAAACGCCAGTAAAGGCGATTGGTTGATATTTTGTGATCACAGGGAATCTGTCATGACTGAGATATTGAGCGGGCAGGTTGCGTTGGTCAGTGGTGCCGGCGCCCATGACGGGATCGGTATGGCCATCGCCCGGCAACTGGCTCGACAGGGGGCGCGGGTACTGCTGACAGCCAGCAGCGAGCGTGTCCACCAGCGCGTTGCCGAGTTGCATGCCGAGGGTTTCAGCGCCGCCGCTGCGGTGGCGGATCTGACCGACGAGAATCAGGTCCGGCGTTTGGCGGACTGGGCTCAGGCTCAGTTCGGCCCGGTGCAGATCCTGGTGAACAATGCCGGGATGGCCATGCAGGGTAGCCCGGAACCCTTTGCCGAAGTGGTGGCAATGGATCTTCCCACCTGGGAGCTATCGATCTCGCGCAACCTGAGCACGGCCTTCCTGCTGACCCGGGCGCTGCTACCGGGCATGCTTGAGCGCGGCTACGGACGCATCGTCAATATCAGCTCCACCACAGGCACCCGTGGCGCCAATGTCGGCGAGGCCGCCTATGCCGCCGCCAAGGCCGGCATGCTGGGGCTGAGCATGGGGCTGGCGCTGGAGGTGGCAAGGCTGGGCGTGACGGTCAACAGTGTGGCACCCGGCTGGATCGCCACCGGTTCCAGTACCGAGGAGGAGCGTCACGCCGCCAGCTATACGCCCATGGGCCGCGCCGGACGCCCTGAGGAGGTGGCCGCAGCTGTGGCTTTCCTCGCCTCACCGCTGGCCAGCTACATCACCGGCGAAGTGCTGGTGGTGGACGGTGGCAACTGCCTGATCGAAAACAAGGCGCCCTGCTAGCTGCTGCGCTGATCTGCTGTCGCAGCACATGCTCACTGGCCAGGGGCGGTCAGCTTCGATTTAACTTTCAGAACCGTGGAGAATTCCATGCGCAACTGTCTGCTTACCTTGTCCCAGCTTCCTGCACCACCAGGAGGGCACTGAAATCATGGCCGACAACCTGCAGGAGGTGATGTATCAGAATCTGCGTTCGGCTCTGCTGGCTGGGCGTTTTCAGCCGGGGCAGCGGCTGAAGATCCGTGATCTGGCCGCGCTCTGGGGAACCAGTTCGATGCCGGTGCGGGCGGCGCTGCAGCGGCTGGTGGCCGAGGGCGCGCTGGAGGGGGAGCCGCAGCGTTCGGTACGCGTGCCGCAGATGACCCGTGAGCGTTATGAGGCGATCTTTCAGGTGCGCATCGCTCTGGAAGGGCTGGCGGTGGAGCTGGCCGTGCCGCGCCTGGGCGCGGAGGATCTGGCGAAGCTGCGTGACTGCGTGGCGCAAATGGAGGCCGCTATCGGCCTGCGACAGGTGCAATCCTATCTGGAGGCCAACAGCCGTTTCCATTTGCTGCTATACGGCGCGTGCGGCAATCCGGTGCTTTTGC
This sequence comes from Pseudomonas sp. NCCP-436, assembly GCF_019656335.1. Lineage (GTDB taxonomy): Bacteria > Pseudomonadota > Gammaproteobacteria > Pseudomonadales > Pseudomonadaceae > Aquipseudomonas. The sequence continues at coordinate 241,667 of NZ_BPLZ01000001.1, forward strand.
GTTCGATCGAGTCTCTTTGGCTGCAGATAGGACCTTTTTTCAACCAGTTGTTTACCGAGTCCGACCTGTCGTTGCGCCTCAACGATTTTCACGAACAAGCCTTTGCCGCCATTGAGACCGGCGATGCACAGGGGGCCAGGCAGGCCATGGAGCAGGATATGACCTATTTCGCTCGCTATCTGCTCAACTTGCTGGCGCTGCAGGAGGGGACATAGTCTGTGAGGCCTAGCTTTCCAGCCAGACGTCGCGGCACCAGTGCCAGACCGAGTCCCAGCTCTCGTCGGTCAGTTCGCCTTCGTCGCCATCCCACAGCCAGACCGTGCCCTCCACGTCCACCGCATAGTAGTTGCGGCCGTCCTGGCACAGTGGCACCAGGTCGCGTGGCAGGCCGAGATCCCAGGCCTGGGCGGCTACTTCGGGCAGGTAGGTGTGCGACTGCGGGTCGCTGGCGGTGACCGGCTCCAGGCGGCCGTAGACCACATCGCTGGCCTTGAGCAGGAATTCACGCAGCTCAAAGGGCAGGTGGATCAGGATCTGCTCTTGGATCTCGACCAGGGTTTCCTCGTCCGGCAGCTCCAAGGGGACCGGAACCGGCTCGTTGAGTTCGCGCAGTTGTTCGATAACTTCTTCCATTGGGCGACTCCTGCAGATTGAGGAAGCGTTTATACCGAAGCCTTGGGGCACTGTCTGCCCGCAGGCAAGGTTTTGATCGACTGCGACGCTGGCAAGAAGGTGACACCTTTGCGAGCATATCCGGGTTGGTCGATTGTGGATAAATTCCCAGAGTGCTCGTTGCCTCGCAGGAGGCGCGGTGTCCCGGATCGTCGTACTGTTGTTCAATTCAGGAAATCTTATGTTGTCTCTCTCTATCGATCAGCAGGTACAGCAGTGGCGATTGCTGCTCGCACAATTCCCTGCCAGCCTCGCGGTACGGCTGCAGGAGCTGATCGAGCGTCATCAGGCTGAGCTGGCCGGCTATTTTTACGAGCGGATGCTGGCCGACGAGGCCGCTTCGCAGTTTCTTTCCCATGACGAGGTCAAGCTACGTCTGGATAGTGCGCTGCAGCGTTGGTTGCGAATGCTGTTTTCCGCCTCGCTGACCAACGACCTGCAGCCGCTGGTGGGGCTGCAGAAGCAGGTCGGCGAGATCCACGCGCGCATCGGCGTGCCGGTACATCTGGTGTTGCAAGGCGCCGGCTGCCTGAAGCGGCGCTTCTATGCCCTGCTTGAAGATGAGGGCTGGAGCGATGCTGACAGACTGCTGGCGCAACGCATGTTCGTCGAGCTGATCGATCACGCCATGGAGATCATCAGCCGTGCCTATGCCAGCTCGCACGATCGCAACGCGCGCAACGAGGAGGCATACCGGCTGTTTTCGGTAGCGCAGAACGTCGGTGCCGAGAAGGAGCGTCAGCGTGCCGCCCTGCTGGACTGGGAGAACCAGTTGATGTTCGATCTGGCCATGGGCCTGGAGTCCCAGCAGTTGCCACGCTTGGGCGCTTCCGAGTTTGGTCTGTGGTTCCGCCACAAGGGTTCGTACGCCTTTCAGGGCACCACAGAGGTGAATCAGATCCTGGAAAGCATGGAGCGTATCGATAACGTACTGCTGCCCATGTTTGGCGGCAGAGAGGTGGATGCCGAGACGCGCATGCAGCGGTTACGTGACTTGCGTGAGCAGGCCAAGAGTGTGGTTTTCCACCTCGATACGCTGTTTGAACAGGTCAATGAACTGGAGAGCGGCCGCGATGTGCTCACGCGCATGCTCAATCGCAAGTTCCTGCCGGTGGTAATGGCCAAGGAGGTGGCCTACTCGCGCAAGAGCGGGCGGCCGTTCGCCGTGCTGGCCATCGACATCGACCACTTCAAGATGATTAACGATACCCACGGTCACGAGGCCGGCGATCTGGTGTTGCAGCAGGTTGCTCTGCTGTTGAGCAACCACAGTCGTGGCGGTGACTATGTGTTCCGACTTGGTGGCGAGGAGTTCCTTATGCTGCTGGTGGATATCAGTGCGTCCGGCGCGGTGGGGGTAGCCGACAAGCTGCGCCGGCAGGTCGAGAAGGAGGTGTTCCGCCTGCCGCGTGAGCAGAGCCTGCAGCTCACCATCAGTGTTGGCGTGGCCGGCCATGACGGCCATCCGGATTACCAGAATCTGCTGCGCGCAGCTGACGAGGCGCTGTATCGCGCCAAGCACGGTGGGCGCAACCGCGTCGAGCTGGCCTGAAACGAACGAAAAGGCCCGGGGAAGCTCCCGGGCCTTTTGGTCTTGCGCAAGATGGAACCCGGCCTTGGCCGGGCTTCGCCAGTATCAGTTCTGACGGATACCGGCGACCAGCCAGGGCTGGTTTTCGCCCTGCACGCGCTCCAGACGCCAGCTCTCGCTGAACGGCTCGCCCTGGTCGAAGCGCGAGGTCTTGGCCACGCCGCTGAAGGTCAGGGTGGCGATGGTCTTCTCGGCATTGTCGTCGACGCCGTCGAGTTGTACCTGCAGGTTGTCGATGTAGGTGGACTGGAAACCGTCGCCCAGCTCGGCGCGTTCGCGCTTGAGGAATTCCAGCAGTTGCGGGGTGACGAACTCGGCGATCTTGTCCATCTCGTTGGCATCCCAGTGCTGCTGCAGGCTCATGAAGTGCTCACGGCCGGCGGCAATGAAGCTCTGCTCGTTGAACCAGGCCGGAGCATTGATTACCGGGGCAGCCGGGGCCAGACGGGAGCCAAAAATATTGCTGCCAGCGGCTGGCGCAGCGGGGCTGTCCGGCATTTCGCGCTGGAAGGGGACGCCACCGGCGGCGGCCATTTGCGGTTGCTGGCGGGCACGGCGTGCGGCGAGGAAGCGGAACAGCAGGAAGGCGATCAGGCCGAAGATCAGGAAGTCCATGATCTGCAGGCCTTCGAAGCCGTCACCCATCAACATCGAAGCCAGCAGGCCGCCAGCAGCCAGACCGGCCAGTGGGCCGAGCCAGCGCGAGGCGCCACTGGCCGCGGCAGCCGGTTGCTGGCGACCGGGCGCCTGAGCGGTAGGTTGCGTCTGCGGAGCAGCCTGACGGGTCTGGTGGCTCGGCGCAGAGCCGAAGGATTTGCCGCCGCCGAAGCGCTTGGCGTGGGCCTCGAAACTGAAGGTCAGTGCCAGGCAGATCACCATGGCGATACTGAGGAGACGCTGCATCACGGTTTTCTCTCTTGTGGGAAACGCTGGCGGGCATCTTGCCCGTCATGCGCGGCGCTGACTAGTCACAGAATGTTTCCGGCTTTTGCCCGGGATCGCCGCCACGGATGCAGCCACAGTGCCGGTGACATAACAGTCGGTATGCTCAGCGCCAGTTATACAGCTCCTGCTCCGACAGCCTGTGCATCGACTCGGCCTGGGCCTGGAAGGCCTTCATCGAAGCTCGGATGCGGCCGTTCAGTTCGTTCTGCGCCGCCAGCTCGGTCAGTACCTGTTCGGTCTCGCGCTGCATGGCCTGCAGTACTTCGTCGGGGAAGCGCTTGAGCAGGGTGCCGTGTTTTTTCAGCTCATCCAGAGCCAGAGCATTGTGGAATACGTAGTCGTCCATCATGTCGAGGGTTGAAGCCCGGGCCGCCTCGCGGACGATGGCCTGCAGATCAGATGGCAGGGCATCGAAGGCCTTCTGGTTGATCAGCAGTTCCAGCACCGATTGCGGTTCCTGCCAGCCCGGATAGTAGTAGTACCGTGCAGCCTTGTGCAGGCCGAAGGCCAGGTCGTTGTACGGGCTGACCCAGTCGGTAGCATCGATGGCGCCGCTCTGCAGCGCGGTGAAGATTTCGCCGCCCGGCAGTACCACGGTGGTGGCGCCGAGGCGGCTCCAGACCTCGCCGCCAAGCCCGGGCATGCGGATCTTCAGGCCGCGGATGTCGTCCAGGCCATTGATCTCCTTGTTGAACCAGCCGCCCATCTGCATGGTGCTGTTGCCGGCGGTCAGCGGTTTCACGCCAAACGGTGCGTAGGCCTCGTCCCATAGCGCCTGACCGCCGCCATGGCTGAGCCAGGCGTTCATCTCCAGGGTGGAAAGGCCGAATGGTACGGCCCCGAAGAATTGCGCGGCCGGAACCTTGCCCTTCCAGTAGTAAGGAGTGCCGTGGCCCAGTTGGGCAGTGCCGCGTGAGACGGCATCGAACACTTCCAGGGCCGGAACCAGTTCGCCGGCGGCGTAGACCTTCACTGTCAGGCGTCCGGCGCTCATGGCGTTGATGCGTTCGGCCAGGCGTTCGGCAGCGGTACCAGTGCCTGGCGCGTTCTTTGGCCAGGTGGTGACCATTTTCCAGTAAAAGCTCTGTGCCGGCGTGACGGCTTGGGTAGCAGGCGCCGGCTCGTCCTTGCAGCCGGTCAGGCCAAAGGCAAGCAGGGGCAGAAGTAGCAGGGAGGCAAGGCGCATGGGCATTGGTCCACATGAAAAGCGGGGCCGGTACGGCCCCGTAGATAAGCGATCAACGCCAGTTGTACAGCTCTTTTTCGGACAGCTCGTGCATGGCGCTGGCCTCTTCTAGGAAGGCCTTCTGCGAAGCCAGGATGCGCGCATGCAGGTCGTTCTCGGCCGCCAGGGCTTCGAGTACGGCCTCGGACTGCTGGCGCATGGCCTGCAGCACGTCGTCGGGGAAGCGGCGGAACTGTACGCCTTGCTCGCGCAGGCTCTGCAGAGCCTTGGCGTTGTTGAACACGTAGTCATCCATCATGTCCAGGGTGGCGGCGCGGGCGGCTTCGACGACAATGGCCTGCAGGTCGGCCGGCAGGGCGTCGAAGGCCTTCTGGTTGACCATGGACTCGACTACCGCTTGCGGCTCCTGCCAGCCCGGGTAGTAGTAGTACTTGGCTACCTTGTGCAGACCGAAAGCCAGGTCGTTGTACGGGCTGACCCAGTCGGTGGCATCGATGGCGCCGGTTTGCAGCGAGGTGAAGATTTCACCGCCGGGCAGGTTGATGGTGGTGGCGCCGAGTTTGCTCCAGACTTCGCCGCCGAGACCGGGCATGCGCATTTTCAGCCCGTGGATGTCGGCCAGGCTGTTGATTTCCTTGTTGAACCAGCCGCCCATCTGCATGGTGGTGTTGCCGGCCGCCAGCGGTTTTACGCCGAAGGGGGCGTAGGTTTCTTCCCACAGGGACTGGCCACCACCGTGGCTGAGCCAGGCGTTCATTTCCAGGGTGGAGAGGCCGAACGGCACGCTGCTGAAGAACTGCGCGGCCGGCACCTTGCCCTTCCAGTAGTAGGGGGTGCCGTGACCCATTTCGGCGGTGCCGCGGGAAACTGCGTCAAATACTTCCAGTGCCGGCACCAGTTCGCCGGCAGCGTAGACCTTGACGGTCAGGCGCCCGGCGCTCATGGCATTGATGCGCTCGGCCAGACGCTCGGCAGAAGTCCCCAGGCCGGGAAAGTTTTTCGGCCAGGAAGTGACCATCTTCCAGTGGAAGGTCTGCGCCGGAGCAGTGCTTGTGGTGGCCGGGGCGGACTCGGCCTTGTTGTCCTCCTTGCAGCCGGCCAGGCCGAAGGCGGCCATCAGAGCCAGGGCAGCGCCGAACAGGTTACGGCGATTCATTGCGTGTTCTCCAGATACGGTAGTTTGTCGAGGCCGTTCAGGCTGCGCGAGCCGCTTTTCCAGCGGCTGCAGCGCTACCGGAGCGGCGCCTTACAGGGGCTGTAGCTTGGCATACGCCAGCATCAGCCATTTGCTGCCTTCGTTTTCGAAATTCACCTGTACCCGCGCCTGTGCTCCAGCTCCCTCGAAATTGAGGATGGTACCTTCGCCGAACAGGCTGTGTGATACGCGCTGACCGAGGCTGAAGGGGGTTTGCGGTACGGCACTGCCGGCAAACAGGTTGCCGCCACCCATCGCACTGGTGCTCACGGGGCGGCTGACGCTGCCTGACAGACGTACTTCCTGAATCAGCGGCGCGGGGATCTCGCGGACGAAGCGCGACACCTTGTTATAGGTCTCGCTACCGTAGAGACGCCGGGTTTCGGCGTAACTGATCACCAGCTTCTGCATGGCACGGGTAATGCCGACATAGGCCAGGCGGCGTTCTTCTTCCAGTCGGCCCGGTTCTTCCAGGCTCATTTTGTGTGGGAACAGGCCCTCCTCCATGCCGACCAGGAACACCAGGGGGAATTCCAGGCCCTTGGCACTGTGCAGGGTCATCAGTTGAATACTGTCCTCGTTTTCGGCGGCCTGGGTATCACCGGCCTCCAGCGAAGCGTGGGTGAGGAAGGCCTGCAGTGGTGTCAGCTCGTCGTCCTCGTCGTTTTCAAAGGCGCGTGCGGCGCTGACCAGCTCCTCCAGGTTCTCTACCCGGGCCTGGCCCTTCTCGCCCTTTTCCGCCTCATGGTAGGCGAGCAGACCGCTCTTTTCGATGACCACCTGGGTCATCTGGTGCAGGGGCATGGCCAGCACCTGTTTGGCAAGGTTGTCGATCAGCTCGGTGAAGCCGACCAGCGCGGCGGATGCCCGGCCCGGCAGGGCCTTGTTGGCGAGCATCAGGCGGATCGCCTCCCACATGTGTACACCGTGGCTGCGTGCATATTCGCGGAGGGCCTCGATGGTCTTCTCGCCGATGCCGCGCGGTGGCACGTTGATGATGCGCTCCAGTGCCGCATCGTTGCCGCGGCCGTCGAGCAGACGCAGATAGGCCATGGCGTTCTTGATCTCTGCGCGTTCGAAGAAGCGCTGGCCGCCGTAGATGCGGTAGGGGATCTTTTCGCGCAGCAGCGCCTCCTCCAGCACCCGCGACTGGGCGTTGGAGCGATACAGGATGGCAATCTCGCTGCGCTTGAGACCGTCCTTGCGCAGGGCGTCCTCGATGCTCTCGACCACGTAGCGTGCTTCGTCGTGCTCGTTGAAGGCGGCATACAGGGAAAGCGGCTCGCCGTCACCTCCGTCGGTGCGCAATTCCTTGCCGAGGCGCCCCTGGTTGTTGGCGATCAATGCGTTGGCGGCATTGAGGATGTTGCCGGTGGAGCGGTAGTTCTGCTCCAGGCGAATGATCTCCGCGTCCGGGAAGTCCTGATCGAACTGCTGGATGTTCTCGATCCGCGCGCCGCGCCAGCCGTAGATCGACTGGTCGTCGTCGCCAACTACCATCAGGCTCTCGCCGCCCTTGGCGAGAAGGCGCAGCCAGGCGTATTGCACAGCGTTGGTGTCCTGGAACTCGTCCACCAGAATATGGCGGAAGCGCCGCTGGTAGTGTTCCAGCAGCCCCGGGTTGTCACGCCACAGATCGAGGGCGCGCAGCAGCAGCTCGGCGAAGTCGATTACGCCGGTGCGCGCGCAGGCTGCCTCATAGGCCTCGTAAATGCCGCGCATGGTGGCCAGGAAAAGGTCGCCGCTGGCCTGGATGCCGGTCGGGCGGATGCCTTCGTCCTTTTGCCCGTTGATAAACCACTGTGCCTGCTTGGCCGGCCAGCGCTGCTCGTCCAGACCCAGTTCGCGGATCACTCGCTTGATCAGTCGCTGCTGGTCGTCAGAGTCGAGGATTTGAAAGTTCTCCGCCAGCCCCGCTTCGCGCCAGTGAGCACGCAGCAGTCGATGGGCCAGGCCATGGAAAGTGCCGACCCACATACCGGTTGGGCTGATGCCTAGCATCTGTTCGATACGCGCACGCATCTCGGCGGCGGCCTTGTTGGTGAAGGTCACCGAGAGGATCGAGTGCGGCGAAGCATTCATCCGCTGGATCAGGAAGGCGATACGGTGTACCAGCACCCGAGTCTTGCCGGAGCCGGCACCTGCCAGCACCAGTTGGCGGCCGGGTGGCGTAGTAACCGCATGGAACTGGGCGGGGTTGAGGTTGTTTAGCTGCTGTTCGAGGTCGTTTTGCATCGCGGCATTCTAGGGGGCGTGGCGGGGCAGGGCAAACCGCGTCGACGAGGCGAAACAGGTCGAGTAGCCAAGGCATGCAAGGGGTGACTGGCAGCGGCTACAGCATTTTGCCGGTTATCCCTGTCTGGCTGGTTGGGCAGCTCGCCGCTCTCGGGTATTCTGCCGGGACAACAAGGCTGTACGCGTTGGATAAACGCGACACAGAGCCCCGCACAGCCATCGAAGAAACCGTCTATGACCGCCACACCTAGCGCCGTAGTACATGAGGTGACGCTGGACCCGCAGCAGGTGGAGCGCCAGTTTTCCAGGGATATCGCCGCTGAGCGAACGCGTTTGCTGTATCAGGGCTCGCGGTTGCCGACCCTGCTGATGTTGCTGGTCGGTATCGTTGGCGGGGTGTTGCTGTGGAGCCAGCAGGATCTGGTGCTGCTGACTGGCTGGAGCGCCTGGGTCGGGTTGCTGGTGTTGCTGCGCCTGACACAGGTGAAAGCCTTTGCCGAGGCTTCGCCGGCCGGCCAGGCCCGTCCATATTGGCGCCGCATGTTCCTGGTGGGGGCCGGCGTTTCCGGACTCACTCTGGCTTTTGCCGTGATCGCACTGCTGCCGGCTGACGTGTTTTATCAGCAGGCGCTGATTTACGGTCTGATTGCTGCGGCGATCCTTTCGGCCAGCGTTGCCTACGCCGTCAGTCTGCCCGCCTTTCTTGCCTTTGCCCTGCCCTGTCTGCTGCCGTCGACCGCCGTCCTGCTGTTTAGCGAGAGTGGCCTGCTGCGCGGTTGGGGGTTGCTCGGACTGATTATCTTTGTCGCGTTGTTGCTGGTGGCCTGGCAGGTCAATCATCTGGTGCAGCGCAGCCTTATCCGGCGCTTCCAGAACCAGGCTCTGATTGCACATCTGCAGCTGGCCACGGAGCAGGCCGAAAGCCTCAATACCGAACTGGCTCATGAGGTGGAGCAGCGGCGTCTAGCCGAGCGCGAGTTGCGCAGTGCCCATGACCAGTTGGAGATGCGCGTTGCCGAGCGTACCCGGGAACTGGACGAGGCCACCTGTGCGCTGAGCAAGAGCCAGGCCCGCCTGAGTCTGGCCCTGGAGGCCAGTGAGCTGGGGCTGTGGGACTGGGACCTGCAGAGCGATCAGGTCTATCACTCACACCTGCATGAACTGTTCGGTCTGTCGTCCGAGCAGGTGCAGGTAATGCTGCGCGACCTCACTCCGCGGTTGCACCCGGATGACCTGCCGACGCTGCGCCGTGCTCTGGTGGCGCACATGAAGGGACGCAGCGAGGACTACCAGGTCGAGTACCGCGTGCGGCATGCCAATGGTCATTGGGTGTGGGTCGAGGATCGCGGCCGGGCGGTGGAGCGTAACGCTGATGGCCGGGTACTGCGCATGCTCGGTACTCGCCGCGACGTTAGCGCCCGGCGCCAGCAGCAGGAGCAGCAGCGGCTGGCGGCGACGGTGTTCGAGGCGGCCAGCGAAGGCATTTGCATCCTTGACCCGGACTACCGCCTGCTGGATGTCAACCGCGCCTTCAGCGCGGTCACCGGCTACAGTCGCGAGGAGGTATTGGGGCAGCCGGCCACCCGGATGATGGGCAGTCGGGAAATGCGCCAGCAGTACCAGATCATCCGCCAGGAACTGGAGCGCAGCGGCAGCTGGCAGGGCGAACTGATCGAGACGCGCAAGAACGGTGAGCTCTACCCGCAGTGGCTGCAGCTGAATCTGGTGCGTGACGAGGCCGGGAGGCCCAGCCATATCGTCGGCTTCTTCGCCGACCTGAGTGCGCGGCGCGAGGCCGAGGAACGGTTGCGTTACCTGTCGCATTACGACGAGCTGACGGGGCTGGCCAACCGCACCCTGTTCCGTGAGCGGTTGCACGACGCCAGCCTGCGCGCCCGCCACAGTGGCCGCAGTATTGCCCTGGTGCAGGTGGATCTGGATCGATTCAAGCTGCTCAATGACAGTCTTGGTCACGAAGTAGCGGATCAACTGCTGCGGCAGGTGAGCCGCAGGCTGACTCAGACCGTGCCGGAGGCCGACTGCATTGCTCGGCTGTCGGGTGACGAGTTCGCCATCATCTTCGATGCCTATGGCAGCGTCTCCAGTCTGGCGCGGGTAGCCAGCCGGCTGCTGGCCAAGCTGCGGGTGCCGATGACCGTGGCGGGTCACGAATTGGTGATCAGTGCCTCGCTGGGTATCAGCTTGCTGCCCGACTATGCACGCGAGACCGGTGCACTGATCAGTCAGGCCAACATGGCGGTGCAGCACGCCAAGCATCTGGGTGGCAATACTTTCCAGTTCTTCACCGAGAACCTGCAGGCCTGCACTCTGGAGCGTCTGCAGCTGGAAAACCGCCTGCGCAAGGCGATCAGTGAGGGACAACTGGAAGTGTTCTATCAGCCCAAACTGGATTTGCGCGACGACACTATCAGCGCCGCCGAGGCGCTGGTGCGCTGGCGCCATCCGGAGCAGGGGCTGGTGGCCCCGGGCGAGTTCATCGGTTTGGCCGAGGAAACCGGATTGATTGTACCAATCGGCGAGTTCGTCCTGCGCCAGGCCTGTCGCCAGGCCTGCGAGTGGCAACGCCAGGGGCTGGCCGGTATCCGCGTATCGGTCAACCTGTCGGTGCAGCAGCTCCGCCAGGGTAACCTTGCCAGTCTGGTGCGTCAGGTGCTGGAGGAAACCGGCCTGGAACCGCAGCGGCTGGAGCTGGAACTGACCGAGAGCCAACTGCTGGATAACGTCGAAAGTGTCACCACGACTTTCCGCCAGCTGCGCAACCTGGGCGTCAAGCTGGCCATCGATGACTTCGGTACCGGTTATTCTTCGCTCGGCTACCTCAAGCTCTTGCCGGTGGACTTCGTAAAGATCGACAAGACCTTTATCCGTGATCTGTCGGCAGGCGGCGAGGATGCAGCCATCACCCGCGCGATTATCGCCATGGCGCGCAGCCTGGATCTGAAAGTGGTCGCCGAGGGTGTCGAGACCTTGGTACAGATGGATTTCCTCAGAGACCAGGACTGCGACGAGGTTCAGGGCTATCTGATCAGCCGGCCGGTCGAGTCCGAGGTCTTTGCCGAGCTGCTGCGCCGACGCATCAGCCTGGCATAGGCCGCGCGATCCGGTTACTTTGCAAATAGCTGGCCGATGTCACGAAAGGCCTTGAACTCCAGGGCATTGCCACAGGGGTCGAGAAGAAACAGGGTGGCCTGCTCACCGACCTGACCCTTGAAGCGTACATAGGGCTCGATGACGAAACGGGTGCCGTAACGACGCAGGCGTTCGGCCAGCGCCTCCCAGTCTTGCCAGCTCAGCACCACACCAAAATGCGGCACCGGTACATCGTGACCATCGACCGGATTGCTGTGCGCGGCCTCCTGGTGGGGCATCTTTGGCGCCTGGTGGATAACCAGCTGATGGCCGAAAAACTCGAAGTCCACCCAGTGATCGCTGCTGCGGCCTTCGGCGCAGCCAAATACTTCACCGTAGAAATGGCGCGCGGCGGCCAGATCGTGGACGGGAATCGCCAGGTGAAAGGGGGCAAGGGACATTGCATTATTCCTCTGTGGTTTTGCACCAGCCTATCAACGAAAGTTTTGCTGAAAAGCGAATATCCTTGCTGGCAAGCTCAAAAATATTTGATCAATAGAGGTGGCAGTGCTGCGCGAGCTGAAAACCTTCGTGACCGTCGCCCGGCTTGGCACTTTCGCGGCAGCCGGGCAGCAGATTGGGCTGACCCAGTCCGCGGTCAGTGCGCAGATACGCGTGCTAGAGCAGCACCTTGGTGTGCGCCTGTTCGATCGTAGCGGACGTGCTGCGGTGCTCAATGCGGCCGGTCGGCACGCCTTGCCGCTGGCTGAGCAGATGCTTGCTCTGTATGCACAAATGGCTCTGCCGCAGAGTGCCGGACAGTTTTGCGGCGAGTTGCGGGTCGGCGCCATTGCCACCTTGCAGACTGGCCGGTTGGCCGAGGCGCTACCACGCTTCCGGCAATTGGCACCACAGGTGGACTTGAAGCTGGTACCTGGTGTGTCGTTGCAGTTGTTCAGCCAGCTGGATGCCGGCGAGCTTGATCTTGCCCTGCTGATTCGGCCGCCCTTCCCGCTGCCCAAGGAGTTGCTGGAGGTAGAGCTGGCGTGCGAACCCTTTGTGCTTATTGCGCCGCTGGATGTGGTTGGCGACGATCCGTTGCAATTGCTCTCTGAGCAACCCTTCGTCCGCTACGACCGCACCTCGTTCGGCGGTCGCCAGGTCAGTCGTTTCTTGCGTGAGCAGCGCCTGAACGTTCGTGAGGCTCTGGAGCTGGACGAACTGGAGGCCATCGTGCGGCTGGTGGAAAACGGCATGGGCGTGTCCCTGGTACCGCGCGCCGGGCTGTGGCTGCAGCGGCCGGCGCAGTTGCGGGTGATCGAACTGGGCGAGCTGACTTTCCATCGCGAGCTGGTAGCGCTGTTGCGCCGGGCGCAGCGCCAGCCAGCCCTGGACTGCCTGCTGGAGTGTCTGGATGCAGCGAATTAAGCCCGCGCAAGGCGGCGAGTGCATCGTCAGCGCTGCCATCCTTTACACTGTTGCGCCTATTTCATGATCCGGCCCGACCGGATTTTCATCACTGGCGTCATGCTGAAACGGGAGAGAGGATGAAGCGTGCGGACGTGAAACGCAGACTCGCCGAGGGTGTGTTATTCGACACCCAGATACTGGTCAATCCAGCCAATACCTGCGAGTGGATCGTGTTCTTTAAAAAGAACGCCGGCCGCAGTTTCCTGCTGGTAGACGAGAACGACCAGGTGGAGACATTCGCCAGTCTGGACAGGCTGATCAGCGAGCTGCGCAGTCTCGGCATCAAGCGTACGGAAGTCCGGCTCTAGGTTCTGCACGCCGCATTACCGGGAGCAGGTACTTTTCGTTCCGCACCCAACCTGCGGCCTTGCCCACAGTCGCCGTGGATCAGCCTGTGGATATCCTGTCCAATGTTGTCTGTGTCCTTCTGCTCACGGGCGCTCCGGCGATTCGTGCAGAATTTGAGCAGACATGCGGGCCTTTTCCACAGAAAGATGGGATAACTTCCGGGCAAAGCTGTGAATAGATTGCTGGGGAGACCGCTTGGCGGGATTTTCAGCCTTATGGACGGTTTTTTCTCAGTGGTTGCAGCATTGCCTGTGGGTAACTGCCCCGTTCCACGTGGAGCTGATTGTTCAGCGAGCCAGCGGCAGAGCGACGCCAATAAGCATGAACAGTATGCCGCAGCAGCGGTTGAAGGCGCGTCCGCCACGCTCCAGCCAGGGCCGCACACGGAACGCCAGTAGTGCCAGCAGCAGCTCGACAAGGAACTCCACTGCCGCAAAGGTGGCGGCCATTACCACAAACTGCACGGCCAGGCCGCGCTGCGCATCGACGAACTGCGGCAGGAAGGCGCCGTAGAAGAGTATTACTTTGGGGTTCGCCAGAGCTGACAGCAGTCCCTGGCGAAACAGGCCTGTCGCGCGTGGGCGCACGCCGCTGTCGACCAGCATCAGGCTCATCGGCGGCGAGCGCCAGAGCTGAACTCCCAGCCATATCAGGTACGCGCCTCCCAGCCATTTCAGTGCCAGCAGTGCGGCGGGAGCGGTTTTCAGTAACGCACTGAGGCCGAACATGGCCAGGGCGATCAACAGGCTGAAGCCCAGCACGCCGCCGAGGATGGTAGCCAGCGCCAGGCGGGCGCCGTAAAGGCCGCCATGGGTCAGGGCCAGCAGGCTGTTGGGGCCGGGCGTCAGGGCCAGGCCGAGGGTGGCAAGGAAGTAGACAAACCAGAGATCTAAGGCCATGCGGCTCTCCTGTGCGGGGTGGCGGCCAGTCTAGTCAGCGCTGTGATACCAATTGAGGTAGATTCTGGTCATCCAGTGGTAGATTTCGGACGTCATCAATGTACCAGACCCCGATCCTGCGATTTCTCCTGCTGCCTTTGCCGGAGTTCGCCCTGCTGCCGTTTGGTGGCTTCCTCGACACTCTGCGTTTCAGTGCCGACGACGAGGATTACAGTCGCCAGCGTTACTGCACCTGGTGCATCTCCGGGTTGCAGGCGGGGCAGGTGCAGGCCAGCAGTGGCGCTGCGCTACAGGTCGAAGCGGTGCCCGAGGCGCTGGAGATCTTCGACTATCTGGTGCTGTTCGGTGGACGCAATGCTCAGGCCACAGCGGCGCTGGCGCCGGCATACCGGCCGCTGCTGCGTCGCGCCGTACGTGCCGGACTGAAGCTGGTGGCGATCGATAACGCCAGCTTTCTGCTGGCCGCGTGCGGTCTGCTTGAAGGCCACCAGGTGGCGGTGCACTGGCGTCATGAGGCGGAATTTCGCTCCAGCTTCCCGCAGCTGCGACTGGCGCGCGGTCGACTGTACTGTCTCGATGGCGCGCGAATTTCCTGTGCTGGCGGCGCTGCGGCAATTGACCTGGCGGTAGAACTGCTGGCCCGCGACAGCGGCCGGTCGCGAGCGCTAAAGGGCCTGGCCGACATGCTGGTGGACGAAACGCGCAGCAGCCAGCATGCGTTGCGCTCGCTGCAGGTGGCGTCGAGTGGCGAGCGTCATGTGGATCGCGCTGTCGCACTGATGCGTCGTGGTCTGGCCAGTACCGACGGTATCGAGCAACTGGCCGGCCGTGTCGGCCTCAGTCGTCGTCAGCTCGACCGTCTGTTCCGGGCGCGGCTGGGCATGAGTGCCCGTGCCTACTGGAACGAGCTGCGCCTGCAGCATGTCTGCTGGCGACTGCGCAATTCCAGCCACAGCCTGGCGCAGATTGCCGACGAGATCGGCGTTGCCGATGCCAGTCACCTGGGCAAGCTGTTTCGCCAGCGTTTCGGCCTCAGCCCCGGGGCGTATCGCCGCCAGAACTAGTTGCTGAACTTGCCTGCCAGCAGCGCCGGCAGCCATGCCGAGGCCAGCAGCAATAGCGCCATCAGACGATTGAACAGCAGCGCTCTCGATGGCTTGCCCAGCAGGTGCGCACTGCCGGCGCCGAGCAGCCCCCAGAGCATCAGACAGGGCGTCGATAGCAGCAGAAACAGCAGCGCGTACTGGCCGACGCTGGCCAGCGTGTTGGCGCCGTCGAGGAAAATGGCGCTTACCGACAGGCTCATCAGCCAGGTCTTGGGATTGACCAGTTGCAGTCCGGCGCCCTGCAGCAGGCCCTGACGTCTGTCCACGGAGGCGGTCTGCAGGGTGGCAGGATGGTGCTGCATCAGACGCCAGGCCATAAAGCTGATCCAGGCCACTCCGACCCAGGTCATGGCCAGTTGCAGCAGAGGGCTGCGCAGCAGTAGTCCTCCCAGGCCGAGCCCTACGACCAGCAGCATGGTGCTGGCGGCGACGCTGGCGCCCAGGGCAATGGCCAGGGCCAGGGGCAGGCCGAAGCGGGCAGCGCTGCCGAGGATCAGCAGGTTGGTCGGCCCAGGCGTGACCGAGGCGGCCAGGACGAACAGGATAAAGGGCAGCCACTGGCTCATGACTCGCTCCGCAGGCGTTGGCAGAACATTGCTGCTGGCATCCGTGAAGATGCCGGGCAGCAATTGTCATGGGCAGGTTTTCAGCGGTCTTGAAGCTTTGTGCGCAGGTTGCGGTAGGTGCCCGGGGTGAAGCCGTTGGCACGGCGGAACCAGCGGCCGAGGTGGCTCTGGTCGGCAAAGCCCAGGTCGCTGGCGACATCTGCCGGGGCCGCGCCCAGGGCCAGAAGGCGACGTGCCTGGGCCAGGCGCAGCTGGATCAGGTAGCCATGAGGAGCGATGCCGAAGGCTGCTTTGAAGGCACGGCTGAGATGAAAGCGGTCGACCTCGCAAACCCGTGCCAGCGCCTCCAGGCCGATGTTTTCCTGATAGTGGGCGTGCAGGTATTCGCGGGCGCGCAACGCCACTGCCGGAATCTGTGCGCTGCAGGCGGTGCGCTGGCGCCAGCTGAGGTTGCGCGAGATGCGTTCGAGCAGCGCGTCCAGTGCTGCATCGCGCACCATGCGTGGTTCGCCATCGCGTAGCGCATGCAGGGCATGGGCAATATAGGGCAGCAACTGCGGATCTTCCGGCTGAGTGCGCGGTACGCCCGGCAGGCAGTCGCTCGGGGCCTGTTCGAACAGCGCTGCAAGCGCCTGCTGCAGCCAGTTCGGATGCAGGTACAGGGTGGAGTAGGTGAAGCCGCCCGGAGTCGGGGCGTGTCCGTCGTGGATGTCGCCAGGTTCGAGGAAGAAGGTCTGCCCGGCCACGCTGCTGACCAGGGTGCGACGGCAGTGAAACTGCTGCACGCCCTGCTCGGTGAAGCCGATCAGGTAGCTGTCGTGCCAGTGCGGGTCGTAGGCATGGCCGACGAAATGGGCACGGATGACCTCAATGCCGGTATCGACATCCTGCCTGAGATCGACCCACGACTGCTTCTTCATCGTCTGTTATGTGCCTCCGTATCCGGTCTTCGAGGATAACGCGTCCGGTGCTTGGCACTAGAAGATTTGTGCAGGTGGCGGGCAGTCGTCGGCTTCGCTGAACCGACCAGAGAAAGTACCGGTCTTTTGAACGAGGCTCGCTGTTTATCCACAGGCCAGGAGGGACGACCATGCTCACGCAACTGCCCACTGCTCTAAGGGAACTCCAACTGCCGCTGCGCCTGCAGCTTTGGGACGGCAAGCAGATCGACCTGGGGCCCAGGCCCCGGGTAACGCTGGTGCTGAAGGATCCCGGCCTGGTGCAGCAACTGATGCGACCCAGCCTGGATGCACTGGGCGCAGCCTATGTCGAGGGCCGGCTGGATCTGGAGGGGCCGATTGACCAGGCCATCGAGGTTGGTGATGCGCTGAGCGCGGCACTGCTGGACGAGGATGCGTCCACTACAGTTGCCTATGGTCGCCATGACAAGCACAGCGACGCAGAAGCCATCAGCTATCACTACGATCTGTCCAACGATTTCTACCGCCTGTGGCTGGATCGCGACATGGTCTATTCCTGCGGCTATTTCGAAAGTGGTCGGGAAGATATCGATCAGGCCCAGCAGGCTAAGCTACGCCATCTGTGTCGCAAGCTGCGCTTGCAGCCGGGGGAGCGTTTGCTGGATGTCGGCTGTGGCTGGGGCGGGCTGGCGCGTTTTGCCGCGCGCGAGTTTGGCGTCGAAGTTCATGGCATCACCCTCAGCCGCGCGCAACTGGAACTGGCGCAGCAGCGGGTCGTCGAGGAGGACCTTCAGGAGCGGGTGACGCTGGAGTTGCTCGACTACCGCGACCTGCCGCAGGACGGTCGTTTCGACAAGGTGGTCAGCGTCGGCATGTTCGAGCATGTCGGTCATGCCAATCTGGCCCTGTACAGCCAGCGTCTGTTCGCGGCGGTTAGACCAGGCGGACTGGTGATGAACCACGGTATCACCTCGCGCTTCACTGATGGGCGGGCGGTAGGCCGAGGTGCTGGAGAGTTCATCGACCGCTATGTGTTCCCTCAGGGCGAGCTGCCACACCTGTCCACCATCATTGCTGCCGTCAGTGAGGCTGGGCTGGAGGTCGTCGATGTCGAGAGCCTGCGTCTGCATTACGCGCGTACTCTGCAGCTTTGGAGCCAGGCCCTGGAAAGGCAACTGGCACAGGCCGCGCAGTGGGTGCCGGAGAAGTCCCTGCGCATCTGGCGACTGTATCTGGCCGGCTGCGCCTACGGCTTCCGGCGCGGTTGGATGAATTTGCATCAGATCCTGGCGGTGAAGCCGCTGGCGGACGGTAGTCACGAGCTGCCCTGGACGCGTGCCGATCTCTATCGCTGAGCTGGCGGCATCGACGTCGTATGCTGGGTTAACATGCGGCCTTCCTCGCCGATGGGTTGGTCATGTTCCGACTGCCGCAACGTCGCCAGCGCCTGCTGGCCATCATCCTGCCGATTTTGCTCGGTCTGCTGCTCTGCGCATGGCTGGCCGGGCGCTATGCCGAGCAGCGCGCCTGGATCGAGCGCAGCGCCGAGGCGCGCGGCCAGCTGCAGTTGTATGCGCAGTCGATTCGAACGCTGATCGAGCGTTTCAATTCTGTGCCGGCGGTGCTTTCGCTCGACAGCGATATCCGCAGCCTACTGCGGGCGCCGCAGGATCGCCACCTGCGCATGGCGCTTAACCTGCGCCTGGAGCAGTTGAACAAGGCCGCCGGATCCACCGTGCTGTATTTGCTCGACACCGAGGGTGAAACCCTGGCAGCGAGCAACTGGCGGGACTGGAGCAGTTTTGTCGGTAACAACTATGCCTTCCGTCCCTATTTCCAGAATGCCCTGCGTGAGGGGGGCGCGCGTTATTTTGCGGTGGGCGTGACGACAGGGGTTCCCGGCTACTTCCTGTCGCATGCGGTGCGTGAGGAGGATGGAACGCTGCTGGGGGTTCTGGTGGTCAAGCTGGAACTTGAGGAGCTGCAGCGTCAGTGGGTCGAGCAGCCGGGCGTACTGCTGGTGACCGATAGCCACCATGTTGCAATTCTCAGCAACCGCCCGGCCTGGCGCTTTCGTGCGCTGCAGTCGCTGGACGAGCAGGCCCGTGCCGAGCTGGTGGAGGTGCGCCGTTACGCTGAACAGGCGCTGCAGCCGTTGCCCGGACGCCTGTTGCGGCAGATCGACGAGGACACCGCCTGGATGCGTCTGGATGGGCCCGAGGGTAACCGCGAATATCTCTGGCAGCGACTCGATCTGCCGCAGGAAGAATGGACGCTGTACCTGCTCAGCGAACCGACCTCACTGACGACCGCCCGCCGCAGCTATGCACTGGCTGCGGCCGGAGTCTGGCTGGCACTGGCCTTCCTGCTGCTGTTTCTTGCTCAGCGGCGCAAGAACCAGCGCCTGCAGGCCGGTATTCGCGAGCGTCTGGAGCGCGAGGTGGAAATGCGTACCGCCGAGTTGCGTCAGGCTCAGGAAGAGCTGGTGCATGCGGCTCGAATGGCTGCCCTGGGGCAAATGTCGGCCGCCATGGCGCATGAGATCAACCAGCCGTTGACGGCTCTGCAGATGCAGCTGGGCAGCCAGCGCCTGTTGCTGGAAAGCGGTCGCCCACAAGCCATGCGTGAGGGCCTGCAACGTATGGAGGGCTTGCTACAGCGGATGGCAGCGTTGACCAGCCATCTCAAGACCTTTGCCCGCAAGAGCCCTGCCGGCCTCGGCGAGCGGTTGCGGCTGGACGAGGTACTGGGGCAGGCGTTGCAGTTGCTGGCGCCACGCATCCGCGTCGAGCAGGTGGAGTTGAACGTCCGTGCCGTCAGCGATGCCTGGGTGCAGGGCGATGCCATTCGCCTCGAACAGGTGCTGCTGAATCTGCTGAACAACGCTCTGGATGCCATGCAGGACAGCGAGTGGCGGATCGTTGATGTGCTTATCCAGCGTCAGGGGGAACGCTGCAGGCTGACTGTCGAGGACAGTGGCGGCGGTATCGACGAGGAGGCACTGCAGCATGTGTTCGAGCCGTTCTTCACCACCAAGCCGGTAGGTCAGGGGCTCGGACTGGGCCTGGCGGTGTCCTACGGCATCGTTCGCGAGCTGGGCGGCACCTTGAGCGCCGCCAACGGAACGTGCGGCGCGGTGTTCATTCTGGAGCTGCCGGCGGTTTCCTGACGGCACGGATGGATGGTGCGTGGAGCAGGGTTCGCCGGCTCTTCATCCGGGATAAACTGCCGCGATCGAAAAGGGAGGTGCCATGAGCGATCAGGTGATAGTGGTCGATGACGAAGCAGCGATCCGCGAGGCCATCCAGCAGTGGCTGGAGCTGTCCGGCCTGGCGGTGCGAACCTGCGGCAGTGCCGATGCGGCCATGGCGTTGGTCGATCATGACTATCCCGGCATCGTTATCAGTGATGTGCGCATGCCCGGTAGTGACGGACTGCAGTTGCTCGACCGGCTGATGCAGCTCGATGCGGATCTGCCGGTGATCCTGATTACCGGTCATGGTGATGTGCCGATGGCGGTACAGGCCCTTCGTCAGGGGGCCTACGACTTCATCGAGAAGCCCTTCGCGCCCGAGCGTCTGCTCGACAGCGTACGCCGGGCCTTGGACAAGCGCCGGCTGGTCTGCGAGAACCGCCAGCTGCGCCGCCAGGTGGCGGACAAGGGGCGCATCGAGAGTCAGTTGATCGGTATGTCGCGGGCGATGGAAAACCTGCGGCGACAGATTCTCGAACTGGCCGGCACCTCGGTTAACGTGCTGATTCGCGGCGAGACCGGCAGTGGCAAGGAACTGGTGGCTCGCAGCCTGCACGAGTTCAGCCCGCGTACTGAAAAGCCCTTTGTTGCACTGAACTGCGCCGCCATTCCCGAAACCATCTTTGAGAGCGAGTTGTTCGGCCACGAGAGCGGTGCCTTCACCGGTGCCCAGGCCCGGCGCATCGGGCGCATGGAACATGCCGATGGCGGCACCCTGTTCCTCGACGAGGTGGAAAGCATGCCACTGGCGCAGCAGGTCAAGCTGCTACGGGTGCTGCAGGAAAAGACCCTGGAGCGGCTTGGATCGAACAAGAGCATCAAGGTGGATCTGCGGGTGATCAGTGCGGCCAAGCCGGATCTGCGGGAAGAGGTGCAGGCCGGGCGTTTTCGTGAGGATCTGCTCTATCGGCTCAACGTCGCCACCCTGCAAATCCCGCCTCTGCGAGAGCGTCGCGAGGACATTCCGTTGCTGTTCGAGCACTTCGCCAGTGAGGCTGCGCGCCGCCATGAGCGTGAAGTGCCGCCCCTGGCCCCCGGACAGTTGGCCCAGCTGCTGAGCCACGACTGGCCGGGCAACGTGCGAGAACTGGCCAATGCTGCCGAGCGGCATGCGCTGGGGTTGTCGGCTGCAGCCGTGGAGGAGCCTGCGGCCGTTCAGTCGCTGGCGCAGCAGATGGAACGCTTCGAGGCGCAGTGCCTGCGCCAGGCGCTGCAGCAGTGCCGGGGCAATATCGCTGCGGTGATGGAACAACTGCAGCTGCCAAGGCGTACGCTCAACGAGAAGATGCAGCGCCACGGCCTGAGTCGTACCGACTATCTGCCGGGAGGCGCCGAATAGGCGCAGGGATTCTGCCAACAATAGGCGGATTTTTGCCGATCGATTCGGGGCGGATAGGCGGTGTCTCGCTTATAGGGTGCTCTGAAAATCTGGTTTTTCCTTTTAAATCAATATTTTGACTCTTTGGCATGGTGCCTGCTTAAGGGATTGTCAGCTGTACAGCCTTCCAACGGCTGACGGCCTACAACAATCACAAAAGGCTATCAGTTGCACCTGCGTCCGGTTTGACCGGGCCGCATCAAGTCTTTTGGGCGACTCGCATGTCGCCGTCCGTGTCTCTCTGAGCCGGGTTGATTGCTTGCCGCCAATCAATAAGAAAAACGGAGAAACCTCCATGCGACTGACCAGGAAAATCAGCTTGTTCGCCGCTGCTGCGGTGTTCACTGCCAGTACTGCGGCGTTTGCCGCTCCTACCTTCATCAACGTGCTCACCGGTGGCACCAGCGGGGTCTATTACCCCATCGGTGTGGCCCTGTCGCAGCTCTATGGGCAGATCGACGGAGCTCGTACCTCTGTGCAGGCGACCAAAGCGTCGGTGGAAAACCTCAACCTGTTGCAGTCCGGCCGTGGTGAACTGGCGTTTGCCCTGGGTGACTCGGTGGAGGACGCCTGGAACGGCGTCGAGGATGCCGGCTTCAAGGCACCGCTGAAAAAGATCCGCGCCCTGGCCGGTACCTACCCGAACTACATCCAGATCGTTGCCAGCAAGGAATCGGGCATCAAGACTCTTGAAGACCTCAAGGGCAAGCGGATTTCCGTGGGTGCACCGCGTTCGGGCACCGAGCTTAATGCCCGCGCCATCTTCAAGGCTGCCGGCATCAGCTATGACGACTTCGCTCGCGTCGAGTACATGCCCTATGCCGAGTCTGTAGAGCTGATCAAGAATCGTCAGATCGACGCCACTCTGCAATCCTCCGGTTTGGGTATGGCAGCCATCCGTGACCTTGCGTCCATGGTGCCGCTGAATTTCGTAGCTGTACCGCAGGAGGTCGTTGCCAAGATCGACAGCAAGGCCTATCAGGCCGGCGTGATTCCGGCCGGCACCTATGACGGTCAGGACGAGGACGTGCCCACCGTGGCCATTACCAACATCCTGGTTACCCATGAAGGAGTATCCGAGGAAGTGGTCTACCAGATGGCCAAGCTGATGTTCGACAACCTCGGTCGTCTGGCCAACGCGCATTCCGCTGCCGCCGACATCAAGCTGGAAACTGCCACCAGCAACCTGCCGATCCCGCTGCACCCGGGCGCCGAGCGCTTCTACAGGGAAAAAGGCCTGATCCAGTAAACCCCGGATCTGCCCGGTGGCCGGCAGCATGCCTCAATCCGGTCGCCGGGTAAGCGCCCAGCCCCTCTCCCTGAGTCCAGGGAGTGCCACCTTTAGCCCCAGAGAGCTTGCATCATGAGCGAACAAGAAGGGCTGCATGCCAGCCCCAGCCAATGGCCGAAGACACTGTTCTATGTGGCATTGGCCTTCTCCGTCTATCAGATCGTTACAGCCGCCTTTCACCCCGTATCCAGCCAGGTATTGCGTGCCGGTCACATCGGCTTTCTGTTGCTGCTGGTGTTTCTCTGCTATCCGGCGATCGGCAACAAGCGTCCGTTCCAGCCTGTGGCCTGGGTTCTGGGTTTGGCCGGCATGGCCACTTTCGGTTACCAGTGGTACTTCGAGGCAGACCTGATCCAGCGCTCTGGTGACCTCACCACCACCGACATGATCATCGGTCTGACCCTGATGGTGCTGGTGTTCGAGGCGGCGCGCCGGGTCATGGGCATTGCCCTGCCGATCGTCTGTGGCACCTTCCTGCTCTATGGCATGTTCGGACAGTACCTGCCGGGCGACCTGGCCCACCGGGGCTACGGGCTGGACCAGATCGTTAACCAGCTGTCGTTCGGCACCGAAGGCTTCTACGGTACGCCGACCTACGTTTCGGCCACCTACATCTTCCTGTTCATCCTGTTCGGCGCCTTCCTCGAGCAGGCCGGGATGATCAAGCTGTTCACCGACTTCGCCATGGGCATGTTCGGCCACCGTACCGGTGGCCCGGCCAAGGTTTCGGTGGTGTCCTCGCTGCTGATGGGCACCATCACCGGTTCCGGCGTGGCCAACGTGGTCACTACCGGTCAGTTCACCATCCCGCTGATGAAGCGCTTCGGTTACAAGCCGGCCTTCGCCGCGGGCATTGAGGCTACCGCCAGCATGGGCAGCCAGCTTATGCCGCCGGTAATGGGCGCCGTGGCCTTCATCATGGCCGAGACCATCAACGTGCCGTTCGTCGAGGTGGCCAAGGCCGCGCTGATTCCGGCGTGCCTGTACTTCGGCTCAATCTTCTGGATGGTTCATCTGGAAGCGGTGAAGAACAACCTCAAGGGCCTGCCGAAGGACGAGTGCCCGAGCGCCTGGGCTGCGGTCAAGGAACGCTGGTTCCTGCTTATTCCGCTGGGCGTGCTGGTGTACCTGCTGTTCTCCGGCTACACGCCGATGTTCTCCGGCACCGTGGGCCTGGCCCTGACCGCCATCGTCATCCTCGGTTCGGCGATCATCCTGCGTTTCAACTCGTTCTGGCTGCGCATGGCCTTCTGGGTCGCGCTGGGCGTACTTTGCGCCGGTTTCTTCCAGATGGGTATCGCGGTGATCTTCGGCGTCATCGCCGCGCTGGTCGCCGGTTGCTGGTTCGTCAAGGGCGGTCGCGAGACCCTGCGTGCCTGCGTGCACGCGATGGTCGAGGGCGCCCGTCACGCCGTTCCGGTGGGCATCGCCTGTGCATTGGTCGGGGTGATCATCGGTATCGTGTCGCTGACCGGCATCGCCTCGACGTTCGCGGGCTACATCCTCGCCATCGGCCAGGACAACCTGCTGCTGTCGCTGGTGCTGACCATGCTCACCTGCCTGGTGCTGGGCATGGGCATTCCGACCATCCCCAACTACATCATCACCAGCTCCATCGCCGCACCTGCGCTGCTGGAACTGGGTGTGCCGCTGATCGTCTCGCACATGTTCGTCTTCTACTTCGGCCTGATGGCGGACCTGACGCCGCCGGTGGCGCTGGCCTGCTTCGCTGCAGCACCGATCGCCAAGGAGAACGGCCTGAAGATCAGCCTGGTAGCGGTCAAGGTGGCCATTGCCGGCTTCATCGTGCCGTTCATGGCGGTCTATGACCCGGCGTTGATGATGCAGGGCGATGACTGGGGGGCGACCGTCTACATGGTGATCAAGACCATGTTCGCCATCGTTCTGTGGGGCATCGCCGTGGTGGGCTACTACCGCTTGCCGCTGTCCTGGATCGAGCGTCTGGTCGCCGTCGGTGCGGGTTTCGCGCTGGTGCTGGCGATGCCGATCAGCGATGAAATCGGCTTTGTTGTGGGTGCCGTGCTGCTGGCTCAGCACATCTGGCGTGCGCGCCGTCGGGCGCAACTGGCGGCTGCGTGATCGGTCTATGTCTGGGTTTGGCCGGTGTGGTCTGGGCAGAACTGCCTGTGCCGGCCTTCACCCTGGCCTGGGATCACACAATCGAGAAAATCCGCTGGGAAGAGGATTACCGAGTCAGCGCCGAGGGTTTGCTTCTCGGCGAGGCACGGATCAAGGGTTCCGGCGCCGGGATGGAAGTCCCG
The DNA here is from genome assembly GCF_019656335.1 of Pseudomonas sp. NCCP-436. GTDB lineage: Bacteria > Pseudomonadota > Gammaproteobacteria > Pseudomonadales > Pseudomonadaceae > Aquipseudomonas. The sequence goes on from NZ_BPLZ01000001.1 coordinate 266,094, forward strand.
GACGGCGCCGAACTGCGCAATGGCAGCTGGCACTACCAGCGTCAGCTACCGCCTTTGCAGCCTTTGCGTCTCGGGCGTACGCCCGAGGCCGGGGACTATCAACTCTGTATTGACCAGCACTGTCGCCCCTTGAGCGACTGGCTCGGCCCGCCACAAGCGAGCCAGCCGATGCTGGAGTTCTGGAGCTGCGGGCCTGGCTCGGCTGTCTCCGGATAATTCCCTCTCAGGTGAGGGAGGAGGAAACCCCCATGCGGTGAGAGCTGCTGGGGGTTTTGTTCGTGCGCTGCCTGCTAGGCTTCAGGAGGCATTCGTTCAGGAGGTTCGTTATGCGCTTAGCTCTTCATCTGGTTATCCCGCTGACCTGCTGCCTGTCGTCAGTGCCAACCTGGGCTGTGGATATCCGGCCAGGATTATGGGAAGTCAGTCAGCATCAGGTTAGGGTCGGTGATAAGCCCATACCCGCCATACAGGTTCTTCTGGGACAGATGCAGAACCTGCCACCCGAGCAGCGCCGGAAGATGGAGGAAGTGCTGGCTGAACAGGGCATCTGGCTGGATGCGGGTGGTGTACGGATATGCCTTACCGAAGAGCAGATCCGCGAGGAGAAGCTGCCATTGCACGATTCGGAGTCCGGCTGCAGCAGCGAAATTCTCGAACGCAGCGCGATGCTGTGGCGGTTTCGCTTTACCTGTCCGCAAGCCAGTGGTGAAGGAGAGACGCGCTTCGTCAGTGACAGGGAGTTCACCTCCCGGATCCAGGGTATCTACAACGGACAGTCCAGTAGCATGGAAAGTCGGGCACTTTGGCTTGGCGAGGATTGCGGATCACCAAGAGCCAATTGAGATTAGCTGGTAAATGTAAGTCAATTGTATTGACTGAGATGGGCGTCTGTTGCGAGAATCTTATCGATAATTGTTATCGTTTGCATTATTTGCGGCGCCGTCAATGAGACAGTTGGCTGCAAATGGACTTTCTGCAGCTATCGAAAGTGCAACAGGAGCCCCCTTGTTCAGCAGAAAAACCCGACTGGTCCTGGCGATTGCCTCGGCCTGCGGCCTCGGTCAGGCCATGGCAGAGGAAGCACGGCAGCTGGAGCTCGATGCCCAGACCGTTACCGCCAGCCCTGAAGCAGTCAACACCGACAGCTATCGCGCACCATCAAGCAGTGCAGCGACCCGGCTTGACCTGACGCCGCGGCAGACACCGCAGGTGATTTCGGCTATCGGCCGGGCGCAGATCGACGACTTCCAACTCAACGGCATCAACGACGTACTCAAGTTCACCCCAGGTATCACCGTCGAGGAGATCGAAACCGATCGAACCTATTTCACCGCCCGCGGTTTTGACATCACCAACTTTCAGTTCGACGGCGTTGGCATTCCGTTTTCTTCCGGCGGCCAGGAGGGGGCTGTGGATCTCGCGCCGTTCGAGCGGGTGGAGGTGTTGCGCGGCGCCAACGGCCTGATGAGCGGCACGGGCAATCCGTCGGCGACCGTCAACTTCGTACGCAAGCGTCCCACCATGGCGCCGCAGGCGCGCGTGGACATGAGCGCAGGCTCCTGGGACAAGCGCCGCATCGAGGCCGATGTATCAGGCGCGCTGACCGATAGCGGCAACATCCGCGGGCGCGCGGTGTATGCCCACGACGCCAAGAACTCCTATCTCGACCGCTACTCACGGGAAAAGCACGTATTCTATGGCGTGGTGGAGGCCGACCTGCGTGACGATACGCTGCTCTCCGTCGGCTATACCCTGGACAAGACGGCCGCCAACAGCCCGCTGTGGGGAGCTCTACCGCTGTTCGATTCGGCGGGCAGGCCGACACGTCTGTCGCGTTCCACCAGCACTGCTGCCGACTGGTCCTGGTGGGATAATCAGGAGCAGCGCATTTTCTCTGAGTTGACCCACACCTTGGCCAATGGCTGGCAGGTAAAGGGCAGTTTGACCCGTGTTAAGAGAGAGAGCGACTCAGCACTGTTCTATGTATTCGGTACGCCGGATGCCGCCACCGGAGAGGGGCTGTTTGGTTACCCTTCAACGTACACCGGCGATACACACCAGTGGATAGCCGATCTGTCGCTGGGAGGTGCGCTCAACCTGGCCGGGCGTGAACATGAGCTGGTGTTCGGTACCAACTGGTATCGCTCTGAGGTGGATGAGCGATCACGGTATATCCCGGGCAACTCCCTGGCATTGCCCTCGGACATCATTTTCGATGGTGACTTTCCCAAACCGGACACGTGGGATCGCAGTGGCGGCGGAGGCTACGAGGACAAGCAGAAAAGCTTCTATTCGGCTGCGCGTCTGAGCCTCACCGATGCGCTTACGCTGATTGCCGGTGCCCGGGTGGTGGAGCTGGAGAGCGAGGGTCTCTCGTACGGACAGGATCGTCAGCGCAAGGATGATGCGGTTCTGCCTTATGCCGGGCTGGTCTACGACCTGAACGAGCAGTTGTCGCTCTATGCCAGCTACAGCGAGATCTTCAATCCGCAGAAGGAGGAGGGTGCCGACCTGCGTCGCCTTGATCCGGTCGAAGGGGAGAATTACGAGATCGGCGTCAAGGGAGAGTTGCTGGATGGGCGGCTCAATGTCTCGGCAGCAATGTTTCGCACCAAGCAGTCGAACCTGGCCGAATCCATTGGTTTTGATAGCGGCAGTGGCAAGCAGATCTACGCCGGGGCTGATTATCTGAGCGAAGGTTATGAACTGGAGGTGTCCGGCGAGCTGTTGCCGGGGCTGCAGATCATGGGCGGCTATACCTATGTCGACATCCAGAATGCCGATCATAGCCATGGCCGTACCTATGCACCCAAGCACATGTTGCGGGCTTCCACCGTCTACCGCGTGCCGCAACTGCCGCAACTGAAGGTTGGTGCGAATCTCAGCTGGCAGGACGACATCTACCGTGCTGTCACTCTGGCTGATGGCAGTCGTGCCCGGATCGAGCAGGATGACTATGCCCTGCTTGGTCTGATGGCCAGTTACGACATCGACCCGAACTGGAGCGTGTCGGCCAACCTGAACAACCTGACCAACGAGAAATACATCTCCAGCCTCTACTGGGAGCAGGGCTTCTACGGTGCGCCGCGTAACGCCAGCATGACCCTGAGCTGGAAGTACTAGGACATACCATGCGCCAGATCTTGGTATTGCTGCACCGCTGGTGCGGCCTGTTCATCGCCTTGTTCCTGTTCGTCGCCGGCCTGACCGGGGCGGTAATCTCCTGGGATCATGAGCTGGACGAGTGGCTTAACCCGCACCTGTTCGACGCTCGCAGCGAAGGGCTTGTGCAGGATCCGCTGCAGTTGGCCGATGCGCTGGAAGCACGTGACCCGCGCCTGCAAATTAGCTTCATGCCGTTGGCTCTTGAGCCTGGGCATGCACTGAACGTTTTCGTCGATCCGCGTATTGACGAGCGCACCGGCAAGGCCTACGAGTTGGGCTTCAACCAATTGGGAATCGACCCGGTAAGCGGCGAGATCCAGGGCCAGCGCGAGTGGGGAGCGATTTCTCTGAGTCGGGAAAACCTCCTGCCGTTTCTCTACAAGCTGCACTACAGCCTGCATATCCCGGACGGCTTCGGCATTGAGCTGGGTGTGCTGTTCTTCGGTATCGTCGCCATGGTCTGGTGCATCGACTGCCTGGTGGCGCTGTGGTTGTCGTTCCCCAATCGTCGTAGTTGGCGCAAGTCCTTCGCCTTCCGCTGGCGTCAGGGAGGCTACAAGCTCAACTTCGACCTGCACCGCTCAGGCGGCGTCTGGCTCTGGTTGCTGCTGCTGATTCTCGCCGTCACCTCGGTATCGATGAACCTGGAACGCCAGGTCGTCCGACCGCTGGTGGAAGTGTTTTCGCCGCTGACACCGAGCCCGTTTGCCAGCCGTACGCCAGTTACCCTCGACCAGCAGATCGTGCCGCAGATCGACCGGCACAAGGTGATTGCCATCGCTTCGGCCGAGGCACAGAGACTGGGTTGGGAGTCACCCGCCGGAGGGCTGTTCCACTCCGCCGAGTTTGGCGTGTATGGCGTCGGTTTCTATGCGCTGGGTGAGGATCACGGCGATGCCGGGCTGGGCAATCCGTGGATCTATGTCGACAGCCGTAGCGGCGAGCTGGCCGGAGCGCATGTACCGGGCAGTGGTAGCGCCGGTGATATCTTCCTGCAGGCACAGTTCCCGCTGCATTCTGGACGCATCATCGGCTTGCCCGGACGCATTCTGGTGTCGCTGCTGGGGCTGGTGGTGGCTGGCTTGTCGGTCACGGGCGTGGTGATTTGGGCGAAGAAGCGCCGCTCACGCCAGCTGAGCGAGCAGCGTCAGCGCGACGGCCAGGCTTTGCCGGTGCGCAGCTGAGTCTCAGAGAACCGGGGAGATCAGCCGCGCCACGCGCATGCCCAACTGCTGCAGGCGGCGAAGGTTTCGTCGATCCTCGTTGACTAGCTCGCGAGCCTGGCTGAAATCCTCTTCCAGCATGGCTGCGACCTCGGCATTGAAGCCCGGGTCGAAGGTCAGCAGGCTCACCTCGAAATTCAGCCGAAACGAGCGGTTGTCCAGGTTGGCGCTTCCCAGCACGCAGGCGTCATGGTCGATCAGCAGCGCCTTTTGGTGCAGGAAGCCGGGCTGGTAGCGAAACACCCGTACACCGGCGCGTAGCGCCTCGAAGGCATACAGGCTGGAGGCGGCGTAGACCACGTGGTGATCCGGGCGCGCCGGCAGCAGCAGGCGCACATCTACTCCACGCATTACCGCCAGGCGCAGGGCAGCGAACAGCGCCTCATCGGGGACGAAGTAGGGGCTGCTCAGCCAGACACGTTCGCGGGCGGCGTGGATCGCCTCGACAAACATCAGTGAGCAGGTTTCCTGCGGATCCGCCGGGCCGCTGGCGATTATCTGGCAGAGCAGGCCGGGCTCGTCCTGCTTGCTTGGCATCAGCATGGGCGGCAACTGCCGGCAGGCCCAGTACCAGTCTTCGGCGAAGGCTTCTTGCAGGCTGGCCACTACTGGCCCGCGCACTTCCACATGGGTGTCGCGCCAGGGGGCCAGTGGTGGTTTCTGTCCGAGGTATTCGATACCGACGTTGAGCCCGCCGAGAAAGCCGACTTCACCGTCGACCACAACGATCTTGCGGTGGTTGCGGAAATTCAGTTGAAAACGGTTTAACACTCCTGCACGGGTGGGGAAGGCGTGTATCTTTACGCCTCCCTGGCGCAGGCTGTCGATATAGGTACGCGGCAGTGCGTGGCTACCCACGCCATCGTAAAGCACATGCACTTTCACACCGGCCGCCGCACGCTCCAGTAGCAGTTGGTGCAGGCGGCGGCCGAGTTCGTCATCGCGGATGATAAAGAACTGCAGCAGGATCACCCGACGAGCGCTGGCCAGCGCCTCGAACATAGCGGCAAAGGTGGCCTCGCCATTGATCAGCAGCCGCGCGCGGTTGCCGGTCAGCCCAGGCAGGTGGGATAGCCGCGGCAGCGCCCGCAGGCGTTCGTAGGCAGGTGACAGACTGGCGGCCTTGGCCTCTTCGACCCAGGGTCGCCAGTCCTGAGCAGCCATGGCCAGGTGCATGGCCTTGTCCGCCTCGCGCCGCGCTCGCACATAGGCATCAAAGCGGCTGCGGCCGAAGATCAGATAGGGCAGCAGCGTGAGGTAGGGCATGAAGAACAGCGACAGCGCCCAGGCCAGCGCGCCCTGGGCGGTGCGCACGGTAAGCACGGCATGAATCGCGGCGAGCATGCCGAAAGCGTGAATGGTGGCAATCAGGTAGCCAAACAGGTGCGGAATGCCAAAGTCGACGGGCATGCGGGATTGTCCTTTGAACCGGGCAGCGGGTGCCGGGCAGGCCGTAAACGCCGCTGTTGTGCGGCCATCGTGCCACGCCAAGGAATGTAATGGCAGGGGCTGTCACCTGGCCATTATTTGTAATTTTCAGCGCTAATTCCTTCTACGTGAAATAAATTCATGTGTTACCCTCTTTCGTTCGACTCAAGTTCGGGTCGTCTTTAATTCGAGGAGGGCATCCAGTCCTGTTCACGCTCGTCTAGCGAGTCAAACGCATCAAGGAGTACGCCACGTATGGGAAACATTCCTTCGCCTGAAACGACCCCGCCATCCACAGTGGACACAGCAGACGGCATCCCGGCTCCGTCCGGAGCAGCAAACCTGATCGACACCGACTATGTCATCGGCCAGGACAACATCCGCGGTCAGTTCGTATTCTCCCTGGACATTCACGGCAAGGTCTTCACCATCTCCGCACTGGTCGCGGTAATCTTTGTCATTCTCACTCTTGCCCTGCAGACTGAAGTGGAGCCGTTGTTCACCGCACTCAGGGACTGGCTGACTCATCACATGGCCTGGTTCTTCCTTGGTGCCGGCAATATCTTCGTATTGCTGTGTTTGGGCCTGATCATCTCGCCGTTGGGGCGAGTGCGCATCGGCGGCCGCGAGGCGACGCCTGACTTCTCCTACCTGACCTGGTTCTCCATGCTGTTCGCTGCCGGCATGGGCATTGGCCTGATGTTCTACGGCGTGGCCGAGCCGGTGTCGCACTTCAGCGCTGCACTGGGCGGTGTGACGATGGAGAACGGTGTGCGTACCGACTGGGCACCACTCGGCGGAGCCGCCGGAAATGCTGTTGAGGCGCAGCGTCTGGCGATGGCCGCCACCATCTTTCACTGGGGCCTGCATCCCTGGGCGATCTACGCCATCGTGGCCCTGGCGCTGGCAATCTTTTCCTTCAACAAGGGCCTGCCGCTGGCGATCCGCTCGATCTTCTATCCGATCCTTGGCGAGCGGGTATGGGGCTGGCCAGGTCACGTGATCGATATCCTCGCCGTGTTCGCTACGCTGTTTGGTCTGGTTACCTCTTTGGGTATCGGTGCAGAGCAGGCGGCCGGTGGCATCGAGCATTTGTTCGGCATCGAGGCCAACAATGCCAGCAAGGTCCTGCTGATCATCGCCATTACCCTGGTGGCGCTGGGTTCGGTAGTGTCCGGGCTGGACAAGGGCGTGCGCCGCTTGTCGGAAATCAACATCTTCCTGGCCTTCGTACTGCTGGCGTTCGTGGTCATCGCCGGGCCAACCCTGGCCATTGCCCTGGGTTTCTTCGACAACCTGGGCGCCTATCTGAGTTATCTGCCGGCGCTGTCCAATCCGGTCGGGCGTGAGGACGTCAACTTCACTCAGGGCTGGACCGCCTTTTACTGGGCCTGGTGGATCAGTTGGTCGCCATTCGTTGGCATGTTCATCGCCCGCATCAGCCGCGGCCGCAGCGTGCGCGAATTCCTTATCGCCGTGTTGCTGGTGCCATCGCTGGTCTCGGTGCTGTGGATGACCACATTTGGTGGTAGTGCCTTCGCCCAGATCGGTGCAGGACTCGGTGGAGTGGTAGACGCGGCGCTGGAGCTGAAGCTGTTTGCACTGCTCGGTGAATATCCTCTGAGCGGAATCACCTCGTTCGTCACCATCCTGCTGGTGGTGTTGTTCTTCATCACCTCGTCGGATTCCGGCTCACTGGTGATCGATACCATCACTGCAGGCGGCAAGGTCAATGCGCCTGTGGTACAGCGGATATTCTGGGCCAGCATCGAGGGGGTGATCGCCATCGCCCTGCTGCTCGGCGGCGGCCTAGTGGCGTTGCAGGCGATGGCCGTGTCCACCGGCTTGCCATTCGCCGTCGTGCTGCTGTTGGGCTGTATTTCCGTCGTGCGGGGGCTGATGAGCGAGCCGCGCTGAGGCTCTGCAACTCATCCCGCCGCTTACGCGGCGGGATGAGTGATCTTACTGCCAGTTGGCGGAAATCAGCAGATCCAGCTGCTCGCGCTGCGGTACGGACAGATCCAGTTCACCACCGTCTGGGCTGCCGAACGCGGCCATGGCATCCACCAGGTTGTTGACCTGTTTGAAGTTTAGGGCGCGCCCGTCGTCGAGCTGGAACTGCTCGAGCTGGTTGACTGTGCCGCGATACCAGTCACGGATGATTACCTGATCCTCACTGCCCAGCAACTGCACCTGCAGGTCGTTGCCGCTACGACCGAGCCAGAGGTGCTCGGCAGCGATACCCTCGCCAAAGTGCAGGACGTCGACTGCACCACTGTTACTACCTGTCTCGATGATGGTGTCGACACCATCGCCGAGGTTGAACAGGTAGGTATCGCTGTGATTGCTGCCGTAGAGGGTATCGTCGCCGGTGTCGCCGACGAAGAGGTTGTCACGGGCAGAGGTGCTGACCTTGAGCACATCGTTGCCGGAGCCGCCATAGAGGCGGTTGGAACCACTACCACCATCGAGCAGGTCATCGCCTGCACCACCATAAAGCTGGTCGTTCTGCGCTGTCCCGGTCAGGTGATCTGCGGCGGCGCTGCCGAGCAGCAGTGTGGGGCCGAATTCGCCCTGAAGTTGCTGCTGCTCTGCCGGGCTCAGTTTCTCCACCCAGTTGAGCAGCGATATGCTGACGAAGTCAGCGAGCAGACTACCGTTGAAAGCCTGATGCTTCTGCAGATCGAATAGATCGGATACGGCTTTTGCGACGTTCTGCTCGGCAACCTGCTCAAGTATTTCGGTGATGCCGGAGTAGTCGAGTTCGACCCCATCAACTCCAAGTGTCAGGCCGATGGCATCGACATAAGGCTTCAGGCGTGTTTGCAGTAGCAGACCTTCGTAAACGGAATCCAGCAGTGCCTGGTAAGCGGATCGAATACCTGCCATCTGTTGTGGGCCAAAAGAGAAGGAACTCTCGGTAATGTAGGTCGTGCCCCCCAGAACTGCCGCAAGAGCGACACCAGAGCGCTGCTGTGCTCCAGCCTTATGATTTAGCGAGGTCTGTCCGCTGCTCGTGATAGTGGGCGCGTCGAAACTGAAAAAGTACTGGTTATTGAATACCTCCAATACCTTGATCTTCTCCAGAAGCTCTTTCCTTTCCAACTGTGTAACCGTGAGCCCAGAGTTGTTTCCAGCGTTTCCCATCGTGGCCGATCCACCACCACTTCCTCCGCTGCCCATTGCATCCGAACCATGCACGGTCCAACTGTAAGCAAACGCGAAATTGTAAGGTGTGCCGTTGCCCAGATCGCCAATGCGCTGATCGAAGGTACGAAATTCAGCGGTTTCCGACCAAGCGCTGACAACTTGCTCCAGCAAGGCTTTCTGGGCCGTGCTCGTTTCAGCCTGTGCATAGCTGGTGAGCAGATCCTGCAATTTTTGGCTGCCTACGGCCGCTTCGCGCAAATCGCGTACTGCACCGGAGCCTTGCATATCCGGCAGCCCACGAAGCGTTTCGGGAATCTCGATACGGTCGCCAAACTTGCGGTAGAACTGATTGTCTTCGAAGTACACGTCACCGCTGACACCGGTGCCGCCACCACGGCTTTCGTCCCACTCGAAGGTACTGAAACCATCGATATGGTTGTTATTGCCCAGGTTCTGGAGTTTGCCGTCCGAACCGGTATTGATGCTCTTGATACCCAGTTCTTCCAGAGTGAACAGTTCGCCACCTTGGCTGATACCGTCGCCATTGAGATCGCGCCATACGCGCAGGTCGGCCCACACGGCATCGCTGGCATCCAGTTTCCCATCGCCGTTCCCGTCGACCGCCTGCATGGCCTCGAAGCCGTCACGGGCCTTCTGTCCATTGGCCAGCAGGGTGTTTTCACCGAATAACTCCAGACCGCTATCGATGGTGCCATTGCCATTGCGATCCAGCACCAGCAGGCCGTCGTCGGACTTGACCCAGCCGGTTCCGTGTTTATTACCATCACCATCGTGGTCGAATAGTACCTGGCCATGGGCGCCGAAGGTTTCGATGCCATCGCCGTCGAGGTCTAGGACGATGGGGGATGCGGTTTTTAGTGCAAGATCAAAGTGGGTGTTGACATCGGAGTTGATCCCGAAGGGGTCGAAGTAATCAAAAAGGAAGTTGGCCAAGGCTTCTACTCCCATTCCGAGACCAACGACTAGCAGAACAGCCGGGATTCCTACGATGCCCGCCGCTGCAAGGCCCGCCGCTATAGCGATGCCGGCACCAAGGGCAATTAGCGATGAGGCTGCTCCGTAGTAATTGCCTTCTGCAGCCTGCCATCCCATGTTGGCGATATCTGCCAATGGGCCAAGGAAGTCCGCCCCCTTGGCGACTAATTGGCGATTGACACTACTCAGGAGGCTTTGGTCAACCTTATCCAAGGCACTCATCCCTTGGGCTCTCAAGTTCTCCGCATGCTGTCTGAAGGCTAAAGAGGTACTATCGAGTGCATTCTGGGCAGAGTTCCTCATATCCATACCTGCTTGAGATGCACTCTTGGCCAAGTCAGACGCTCTCTGGGAGAAGTAATCGAACTGGCTAGCTAGGGTGTTCGCAATTTCTTGTTGTTTTACTGCGTTGTTGAAATCCGCCTGGGAGTAAGAAGAGGATATTTCTCTGAGAGTGCCAGTTAACGTGTTTGTTATACTTGTCCAATACTGATTAAGGATGTCACTGTTGTTTGGTGCTGTAGTGTCATTAGCCATTATAAGTCCCTTTGGTGGTTGCTGCTGAAATTAGAAATGCTGTTATCCATAGGTAGATGAATACAATCAGTGCCGCGCCAACCCAATCCCAGTTATGAATAAAAAAAAGTGCTAGCTTGCTGTACTTTGTATTTCTTTCCAGTGGGACGATGTCTAGCGCCATGGGTAGGGATATGAAAGTTAGGGTAATTAAGAAGAATTTCCCTTTGATTGATTTTGTTTTTGACTTGAAGCCGTGTTTGCGCATAAGGCAGATGATAATTGGCAGCGTTGCCAAATATGTGAGGCAGGCGAGCAGGAATGACGAAGCGTCATCTACTTTTCGCGACAAATTGCTATAGATGTGCAAGTTTACGATTGCACTATCTGAAGTAATTGTGGGTAGCAAATTGGCTGCAGTTATGCCGAGCAGCAACCAAGCAAAAGAAATATAGGCTAATTTCTTGGATATTTTTAATTTGTTGCTTTTTGGGTGCATGGATTAGCCTTTATAGGGGTGGTGATAAATATATAGAGGCATTCAAGCAGGCTCTTTGTGAGTTCGTTATGTATGAATTAATTTTTTAAAGTTTGCTCGTGGTTGGCTATTGCGTTTTTCTGGTGCTCCGACCGTCTCACGGTTTCATTTTTCTCTTTGATACACCAATGGCCCTCATGGGGACGCCTCCCCTCTGTCTGAGGGTTAAGATATGTAGAGTCTTTGGGGGCGATCTTGACTGTTACTGTATAACTCATAAGGTCTCCTATACCTTAGAGTTGTGTCGAAATACAGCAAGATAAGTCTCGAGTGGCTTGTATTTACCTACAGGCCTCGTGGTGTGATAGCTTATCTTGTAATTCCCTTTTTCTAACCAAATTGCTTTTAGTATCTTGTGATGTCCATCTTCAACTTGCCCATTCAGTCTGAAGGCGTGTCTCCCGTCAGTTCCTGTTACATTGAACTGCCCTTCAAAGACAACGCTCTTGCCATTCTTCAGAGTTATGCTAAGTCTAGGAGCGCTACTGGATGGCTCTCTGATTATTTTAGAGAATTCCTCGTATGAAAACGAACTGGGAGGGTCTCGAAAAATAACCCCTACCGTGTACCAGCCCTCTTCCTTTATGCTGACATCTTCTGATCGTTGTGTTTTCTCATCCCAAAGCTCGACAGGGTAGAGTTGCTCTAGCCCTGAATTGATGCATCCTGTTAATCCAAGTATTGATAGTATTAGAACTGGAAGCTTCACTGTTATCTCCTTCGGATCGTGATCTTGTTTGCTTTCAAGAATGCACCGGAAAAACAAATTCGCTTTGCTTTACGGTCAATATCTGAGCGCTCAGTTTTTCTAGGCGCGCGGTAGTAGACAGAGATGTCTAAGAAATATCTGGTGAATAAAGTACATTCATGTGCAGCCCTCCTTGGGCTCCTGATTAGCGGACTGTCAGCGCTCTGCCAGGCTCTCGTCCACATACTGCTGCAACGGGCTGAGGAAGTAGTCGATCACCTTGCGCTTGTCGGTCTTCACCTCGGCCCTGATCGCCATCCCCGGCGACAACGGCACCTGCTGGCTGCCCACCAGGATGCTGTTTTCCCTGAGCTGGATCCGTGTGCTGTACACCAGCCCCAGGCGCTCGTCCTCGATGGCATCGTCGGAAATGCTCTGCACCGTGCCATGCACCACGCCGTACTTGGTGAAGGTGAAGGTATCCACCTTGACCTCCACTTCCTGGCCCGGACGCACAAAGCCGATGTCCTTGTTCTCCAGCAGGGCCTCGACTTCCACCGGCTGATTGCTCGGCACGATGACCATCAGTGGCTGGGCTTCGGTCACCACCCCGCCCGTGGTGTGGATGGCCAACTGCTGGACGGTGCCGTCCACCGGCGCGGTGAGGTGCATCAGGCGGTTGCGCTGTTCGGCCTTGCTCAGTTCCTGCTGCAGACCGGCGGCGCGTTGCTGCGATTCGTGCAACAGGTCGAGCATGGCCCGACGGGTCTGCGCCAGTACACTCTGGCGGCGGCTTTCGGCCTGTTGCCTCGCCGCCTGCAGCTCCAGTACGCGGGCTTGCTGTACGGCCAGTTCGCGCTCCTGATCCAGGCGCTGCTGTTCCTTTTCCAGGTAGGCATGCTTGGCGATATAGGCCTTGTCCAACAGGCGTTTGTAGTCCGCCGCCAGTTGCTGGGCGATGGGCAGGGATTCCTGCAGCTTGGCTACCCAGGCGCGGGCGGCCTGGATTTCCGCCGTGCGCTGGGCGATCTCGGCGTCGCTCTGCTGCAGTGCGCTTTGCAGTTCCAGGTATTGGCCTCTCAGCCAGGTCTGGGCCGATAGCTGCTGTGACTCGGCGACCTGGGGAATGCGCGTGGCCAGGGAGGCGGGTTCACGGTTCTCTTCGATGGCTTCGAGCAGGCTACTGGCCCGCGCGCTGTCGATCTGGGCCGCCAGCAGGTCGCTCTTCAGGCGCTGGACGTCCGCGCCGGTGATCTGGGTATCCAGCTCGACCAGCAGCTCCCCGGCTTTCACGGTCTGTCCGTCGTAGACATGGATCGCCTTGACCACCGCCACTTCGCTGGGCTGGATGACCTTGCTCTTGCCGCTGGGGACGATCTTGCCGGTAGCCGTGGCGACCACATCGATTTCACCGATGCAGGCCCAGAGCAGTGCCAGGGCGGCGAAGGCCATGATCGTCCACTGGATGATCCGCGGCGCAGGATGTACCGGTGCTTCCTGCAAGGCCAGGGCGGCGGGCAGGAAGTGCACTTCGTGACTCAGGCGTGGCGGCGCATCCATGCTTCTGCGCCGTTGCCAGGCATGGCGCCAGGCCTGGCGGTAGCGCTCGATCAGCTCGCGTTTGGCACTCATGCGGCACCGCCTTGTTGCAGGCGGTGCAGACGGGAGTAGTGGCCAGCCTGGTGGGCGAGCAGTTCGGCATGGCTGCCCTGTTCGACGATCTGGCCGCGGTCCATGACCAGAATACGGTTGGCATCGCGCACGGCGCTCAGGCGGTGGGCGATGATGATCACCGTACGGCCCTTGCAGATGGCCTGCATGTTCTGCTGGATGATGCGCTCGGACTCGTAGTCCAGGGCGCTGGTGGCCTCGTCGAAGATCAGGATGCGCGGGTTGCCGATCAGCGCGCGGGCGATGGCGATACGCTGGCGTTGCCCGCCGGACAACGAGGCGCCGTGCTCGCCGACCACCGTGTCGTAGCCTTCCGGCAGTTCCAGGATGAATTCGTGGGCGCCGGCCATCTTGGCGGCCTGCATCACCTGCTCGATGGGCGCGCCCGGATCGGTCAACGCGATGTTCTCGCGGATGCTGCGGGCAAACAGCATGTTGTCCTGCAGCACCACGCCGATCTGCCGGCGCAGCGAGGAGACGTCGGCCAGCGCCAGATCCATGCCATCGACCAGCACCCGGCCGCGCTCGGGCGTATAGAGACGCTGCAACAGTCGGGTCAGGGTGCTCTTGCCCGAGCCGGAACGGCCGACCACGCCGATCACTTCGCCGGGCTGGATGTGCAGGCTGATACCCCGGAGGATTTCCGAGCCGTCCGGCCGGTAGCGGAAGTGCACCTGATCGAACTCGATCTGCCCCTTGAGCGGCGGCAAGGCGCTGCGGGTGGCCTGGGACAGTTCGGTGCGGGTGTTGAGGATGTCGCCCAGGCGCTGCACCGAGACGCCGGTCTGCTGGAAGTTCGTCCACAGCTGGGCCAGGCGCATGATCGGCTGCGAAACCCGCCCGGCGAGCATGTTGAAGGCGATCAGTTGCCCCACTGTCAGATCGCCTTCGATCACCAGACGCGCGCCCAGCCAGAGCGTGGCCACGGTCACCAGCTTGCCGACGAAGCCGACGCTTTCATTGGCGAGGGTGGACAGGTTCTGGGTCTTGAAACTGGCGGCCACATAACCCGCAAGCTGGTTGTCCCACTTGCGGTTGATCTGCGGCTCGACCGCCATGGCTTTCAGGGTGTCGATGCCGTTGACCGTCTCGACCAGAAAGGCCTGGTTCTCGGCGCCACGCGAGAAGCTTTCGTTGAGCCGGGCGCGCAGTACCGGCGTTATCAGCAGCGAGATCACGAAGTACAGCGGCAGCGACAGGATCACTACCAACGTCAGCCAGCCGCTGTAGAAGAACATCACGGCGATGAACACCACCGAGAACAGCACGTCGAGAATCAGCGTGATGGCATTGCCGGTCAGGAAGCTGCGGATGTTCTCCAGCTCGCGTACCCGCGCCACCGAGTCGCCTACCCTGCGCGCCTGGAAATAGGCCAGTGGCAGGGTCACCAGGTGACGGAACAGCCTCGAACCCAGCTCCACGTCGATACGGCTGGCCGTGTGGGCGAACACGTAGGTGCGCAGACCCGACAACAGGGTCTCGAAGATCATGATGCCGAGCAGGCCGATGGCGATCACGTCCAGCGTCGACAGGCCACGATGCACCAGCACCTTGTCCATCACCACTTGGAAGAACAAGGGCGTGAGCAAGGCGAAGATCTGCAGCACGAAGGACACCAGCAGCACCTCGCCGAGCAGCTTGCGGTACTTGACGATGGCCGGGATGAACCAGGTGAAATCGAAGCGCGACAGCTCGCCAGCCATCGAGGCTTCGGAGCGGATCAGGATCAGCTCGCCCGTCCAGCGCGCTTGCAGGTGTTCGAGCGAGACGACTTCGGGGCGTTGCGCCTGGGGATCGTGAATCAGTGCCTGATGCTTGCTTTCGTCGACACGGGCGATGATGAAGAAGCGGCCATCCTGATCAGCCGCAATTGCAGGCAACGGGACATGCGGCAGGCGCTCGAGTGAACTGCGTGCGGACTTGGCCTTGAGGTCGAGCTTCTTCGCCGCCAGCAGCAACTCGGCGCGACCGAATGCGTGGCCATTTTCGGCGAACTCATGGGCGAGCTGTTCAGGCGAGGCGGCCACGTTGTGGAAACGAGCCAGAATTACTAGGCATGCGAGGCCACTGTCGGAGAGGAAGGGCTGATCAGGCTGCCGATTTTCTTGAGTTTGCATTCCATTGCACCAGAGCGGGTCGGATGACTGGGCCGGCAATTTACTGGAGGTGACAGTACCCTGTTCGGTTGGTATGCAATCGTGTCAAGCTCGTCACGCAAGTCTTGTGAAATCTGCCACAAGCACATTGGAGGCAAGGTGTTGCGTCTCCAGAGTAGCTTCGCTCAGCAGTTTCGCTGTTACTTGCAATGAGGCTTTGTTCTGTTGCAGGCGATGCCGAGCGTTCCGGCATATCGAAGAGCGTATTCAATATGATCTGTGATCATCTCCGGCGTTCATGTGGAGACGTCCGCGTCCGATTGGCTGCTCCCGTCCTCTAGGGAGTTAAGCTTCCTGCGCCTGGCAAGTGGAGTATTCAGCTGTGTGGGCCCTGAGACACGTCCTGTAAGCCCCGAACTGCAGGATGGTTGTTATCGGCTAGTCTATCGAAGGGCCTGCCGAGGGATGGCAGGTGCCCGGCTCTACAGGGAGGTGAGCATGAGTATTCGGGACTGGCCTGCGGCGGAGCGGCCGCGGGAAAAGCTTTTGCAGCAGGGGGCTAGGGCGCTGACTGACGCTGAGTTGCTGGCGATCTTTCTGCGCACCGGAGTGGTTGGTTGCAGCGCCGTGGAGTTGGCGCGCCGGCTGCTGGCCGAGTTTGGCAGCCTACGGGCTTTGCTGGAGGCGGATTTGCCGAGTTTCAGCCGGCATCTGGGGCTGGGGCCGGCCAAGTATGCGCAGTTGCAGGCTGTGTTGGAGATGGCGCGGCGGCACCTGGCTGAGCGGCTCAAACGGGATTCTGCGCTGGAAAGCCCGCAGGCGGTACGGGACTATCTCAAGGCCATGCTGCGCCACGAGCCGCATGAGGTATTTGGCTGCCTGTTCCTCGATGCCAAACATCGTGTGCTGGCGTTCGAGGTGCTGTTTCATGGCAGCATCGACAGTGCCAGCGTCTACCCCAGGCAGGTGGTAAAGCGAGCATTGGCACACAACGCTGCTGCGCTGATCCTGACTCATAACCACCCCTCTGGTGTAGCCGAGCCGAGTCAGGCCGATCAGGCGCTGACCCGGCGTTTGCGCGACGCTCTGGCGCTGGTCGACGTGCGCGTGCTCGACCACTTCATCGTCGGTGACGGTGAGCCGCTGTCGATGGCTGAGCAGGGCTGGATTTAGCCTCAGTCAACGTGGCTCACCTCAGAAGCTGACTCGTGAGAAGTCCTGGCGGCCGAACGGGTTGACCTTGTAACCCTGCACGCGGTTGTCCAGTAGAGCAAAAGCGGTCGGATGGGCCAGCGGCAGCCACAACGCCTGCTCCTGAATGATTCTCTGCGCCTGCCGGTAAAGCCGGCTGCGCTCTTGCTGGTCGCTGCTGGCTTTGCCGTCGGCGATCAGTTTGTCCAGCGTTTCGTCGCAATAACGGGCGAAGTTGAGGCCGGATTCAACCGAAGCGCAGGAAAATTGCGGCGTCAGGAAGTTGTCCGGATCGCCGTTGTCGCCGGCCCAGCCCATGAACAGCAGGTCGTGTTCGCCGGCCTTGGCGCGGCGGATCAGCTCGCCCCATTCGATCACACGGATTTCCGCATCGATGCCGGCCTTGGCCAGGTCGGCCTGCAGCAGTTGCGCGCCGAGGCTGGGATTGGGGTTGAGCAGACTGCCGCTGGGGCGTGTCCAGATGGTGGTCTTGAAACCCTCGGGCAGGCCGGCCTCACTCAGCAGGGCGCGGGCTTTTTCGGGATCATGACGGTAGCCGGGCAGATCACCGGCATAACTCCAGGTGTTTGGTGGGTAGGGGCCGCTGGCCGGTTCGGCGCTGCCCTCGAACACGGCCTTGACGTAGCTGGCCTTGTCGAACGCTAGGTTGATCGCCTGGCGCACCTGCGGCTTGTCCAGTGGCGGGTGCTGGCTGTTGATGCCGACGAAGGCGGTCATGAAGGCGGCGGTCTGTGCGCTTTTCAGCCTGGCGTCGCCGGCGATGGCCTGCACATCCTGGGGTTTGGGCGACAGGGCAACCTGGCATTCGCCGCGCCGCAGCTTTTGCAGGCGCACATTGCTGTCCGGGGTGATGGAAAAGATCACTCGCTCCACAGCGGGCTTTCCGGCGAAGTAGTCAGGGTTGGCGCGATAGCGCACCACGGCGTCTTTCTGAAAGCGCTCGAAGATGAACGGGCCGGTGCCGATGGGGGCAGTGTTGAGCTTTTCCGGTGTGCCGTTGGCTAGCAGGTGTTCGGCATATTCGGCTGGATAGATGGAGGCGAAGCCCATGCTCAGAGTGGCGAGGAAGGTGGCGTCGCGGCGGCTGAGGGTGATGCGTACGCGGTGTGCTTCCGGCGCCTCGATGGCGCTGATCAGGCTTGGCCACTGCATTGACTGAGCATGCGGGTAGCCGCTGGCAGCCGTGGCATGCCAGGGATGCGCGCTATCGAGCATGCGGCGGAAGCTGAACAGTACGTCCTCGGCGTTCAGCTTGCGGCTGGGGGTGAACTCGGCGCTCTGGTGAAAGCCGACGTCGTCGCGCAGGATGAACTCGTAGGTCAGCCCGTCTTCGGATACTGTCCAGCTATGCGCCAGGCTCGGCAGCAGTTGGCCGCGCTCGGCGTCAAACTCCACCAGGCGGTTCATCAGCATGTCGGCTGAGGCGTTGGTGGTGGTCAGCGAGTTGTACTGCACCACATCAAAACCTTCCGGGCTCGCCTCGGTACAGACGCTCAGGGTGGCTGCCTGGGCCAGAAGGGGAGTGCACAGCAGGGTGGCGAAGAGCAGGCGCATAGGGACTCCTTGTTATCCGAATGCCGGTATGCTGATGGCAGACCTGCAACCCTAGACGATTTGCCAGGCGCTGGATACCATCGACGGGCGACGAATGGTAGAGTCGTTTCGGACGCCTACAGTGCCGGCCCCGCGTGGCGCTACGCCATCTTGCGGATGGGCGTGTCCTGCGTTTTTCCTTGTTGCCTGCCCGGCTTTCTGGTATAAAGCAGCGCTCTTTTCTAGGGGCTCGGTTCCTGCGAATGCAGGTGCATCCGGTAAGACCCTCGAGAAACGCGGCGCACGGCGCCAAAATGACATTGAGTTTAAGCGGCCAACCCATGCCGGGTTGGGCATGTGGTTTTAGAGGGCTGAGGCATGTCGAGAGTCTGTCAAGTTACCGGTAAGGGTCCGGTAACCGGGAACAACATTTCCCACGCGAACAACAAAACCCGCCGTCGTTTCCTGCCGAACCTGCAGCACCATCGCTTCTGGGTCGAGTCCGAGAAGCGCTTCGTACGTCTGCGCGTCTCCGCCAAGGGCATGCGTGTAATCGACAAGCGTGGCATCGACGCTGTACTGGCCGAGCTGCGTGCTCGCGGCGAAAAGGTTTAAGGAGAGAGTCATGCGTGAACTGATCCGTTTGGTGTCCAGCGCCGGTACCGGCCACTTCTACACCACTGACAAGAACAAGCGCACTACCCCCGACAAGATCGAAATCAAGAAATACGATCCGGTCGTGCGTAAGCACGTGATCTACAAGGAAGCCAAGATCAAGTAATTGATCGAGTGCCTGCGGGCACTCTGGCTACCTAAAAAATCCGATGGCGGTTTCCGTCATCGGATTTTTTATGCCTGCAGGAAGGTGGGAGCGTTTCAGGCGAGCCAGTCGGCGAGCAGGGCTGGCAGTTCGGCCAGGCTGGAGATCTGGGCGTCCGGGCCTGTCTCGTTCTGCCACTCAAGGCCTTGCGGGTTAAACCAGATGGCGCGCAGGCCGGCGGCTTGGGCGCCGGCGATGTCGTCGTGCGGATGGTCGCCGATGTGCACGGCCTGCCCGGCATTCACTCCGGCTCGCCTCAGGGCCTCGTGGAATGGCACGGGATCAGGTTTGCCCACGCCCAGTTCTTCGGCACAGAGGGTGAAGCGGAAGTAGTCGGCCAGGCCCAGGCGGCGCACGTCAGCGTTGCCATTGGTGATCACGCCAAGGTGGTAATGGTCGGCGAGATGTTCCAGGGTCGACAGCGTCTCCGGGAAGAAGGTGATGCGGTGGCGAGCCTCGAGCATTGCCTGAAAGGCGCCCTCGGCCAGCTGCAGGGCCTGTTTCTGGCTGTAACCGACTTCCATCAGGGCGTGGAACAGGGTGCGTCGGCGCAGTTCGCTGAGGCGATAGCGTAGACCAGGTTCCTGTGTCAGCAGGCGGCTGCGCACGGCAGGAAGGAAGTCCGCCGGCTGTTCTGCCAGGTGCGGGCTGTGCAGTGCCAGCCAGTCGTGCATGGCGGTTTCGGCGCCCTGGATAACCGGGCGGTTGTCCCACAGGGTGTCATCAAGGTCGAAAGTGATCAGGCGAATGCTCATTGGTCGGCTCCGCCACGGCGTTTAGCTCGCGGGTGGGCGCTGTCGTAGACGTTGGCCAGGTGCTGGAAATCCAGGTGGGTATAGATCTGCGTGGTGGCGATGTCGGCATGCCCGAGCAGCTCCTGTACCGCGCGCAGATCCTGTGAGGATTCCAGCAGGTGGCTGGCGAAGCTGTGACGCAACATATGCGGGTGCAGATGCTGGCCCAGCTCACGTACGCCGGCCTGGCGCACCCGCAGTTGCACGGCGCGGGGGCTGAGGCGGCGGCCCTGGCGGCCGATGAACACGGCTCCGTCAGCTGGATTTGCCAGGCGGCGCAGGGGGAGCCAGTGTTCCAGTGCCTGGCGTGCCAGGCGGCCGACTGGCAGTTCGCGCACCTTGTTGCCTTTACCGCGTACGCGCACCAGGCCGGCGGCCAGATCCAGACCGTCGAGATTCAGGCCAACCAGCTCGGACAGGCGCAGGCCTGAGGAATAGAACAGCTCCAGCATGGCCTGGTCGCGGCGAGCGATGAAGTCGTCTTCCACTGCGCCATCGAGCAGTTGAGCACTGCGGTCGGCGTCCAGTGTGCGCGGCAGGCGTCGCTCGCGTTTCGGGGGGCTGAGTCCTGTGGCTGGATCGTGATGGCACAGGCCTTCACGCAGCAGGTAGCGATACAGTCCGCGAGTGGCGGAGAGCAGACGAGCCAGACTGGTGCTGGAGTGGCCCTGGCCATGTAGCCGGGCCACCAACCGGCGCAGACTGCGGGTATCCAGCTTTGCCCAGTTGTCCAGCGCCTGTTCCTCACAGAACTGCACAACCTTGCCGAGGTCGCGGCGGTAGCCGTCCAGCGTATGGGGGGAAACCTGGCGTTCGCGGCGCAGGTGCTCCAGATAGGCGTCGAGGTGGGCTTGAAGTGTCACGTGGCGGATTCTCTCCGGCGGCTGTCATTCACCTGTCGCGTCGTTTGGCGAAAGGCCCCGGAGCTGCGACGGTACCTAGCGAACCGAGCGCAGCGGTGTGGCGAAGTTCGGCAGCACGCGTGACAGCACTTCGGCTATGTAACCGAGGAATAGTGTGCCGAGCGAGCTTTTATAGTGCTGCGGATCGGCGCTGCCGATGGCCAGTACGCCGTGCAGACCCTGGTGATTGAGGCTGACTACGGCGGCGGAGCCAACCTGTGTGGCTTCCTCGGCGCCGAAGAGGAACTCCAGCTCGTGCGGGCGCAGCACACCGCATATGGTCTTGCCGCCGCTGAGCAGGCCGCCGATCTGTTGGTGTGCTTCGGCCAAGCTGACCGAGCGGCCGACCGGCAGTTTGTTGTCGCTGAACAGAATCAGGCCGACGAAGGGCACCTGAAACTCGTGGCGCAGGCTGTCTTCTACAGCGCCTACCACTTCTTCCAGGCTGCCGGCATCGAGTAGATCGAGCACCAGGCGGCGGGTCTTGTCGAACAGCCGATCATTGTCGCGCGCCACATCCATCAGTTGCCCGAGGCGGTGGCGCATCTCGATGTTGCGTTCGCGCAGCAGCTTGACCTGACGCTCCACCAGTGACACGGCATTACCCGGTTGGTGCGGAATGCGCAGTTCGGGGATGAGTTCCTCATGGTCGATGAAGAACTCCGGATGCAGGCGCAGATAGGCGGCAATCGTTTCCGAGTCGAGTGGCTTGGCGGAATCCTGCTGGTCGGTCATAGGCGAACCTGTCCTTCGTATACGCGGGCAGCGGGTCCGGTCATCATAACCGGCTGTCCTTCGCCTGCCCACTCGATAGACAGCCGTCCGCCCGGTAGTTCCACCTGCACCGGGGAATCCATCCAGCCCTGGCGGATGGCGGCCACGGCAGCGGCGCAGGCACCGGTACCGCAGGCCTGGGTCTCGCCAGCACCGCGCTCCCACACACGCAGGCGTGCATGCTTGCGGTCGAGTACCTGAAGAAAGCCGACGTTGACCCGCTGCGGAAAGCGCGGGTGGTGTTCCAGTTTCGGCCCGAGCGTGTGCACCGGCGCGCTGTCGACATTATCGACGCGCAGCACGGCGTGCGGGTTGCCCATTGACAGGGCGGCCAGTTCGACGCTCTGACCATCGACATCGACGCGATAACTGAGGGCGGCCTGTTCGGCCTGGAACGGTACCTGGGGCGGATCCAGCCGCGGTGCGCCCATGTTCACGCAGACCTGGCCGTCGTTCTGCACGCGTAGTTCGATGATGCCGCCTTTGGTCTCGACGCGTATGACCTTCTTGGTGGTCAGGCGCTTGTCCAGCACAAAGCGGGCGAAGCAGCGTGCGCCATTGCCGCACTGTTCCACTTCCGAACCATCGGCGTTGAAGATGCGGTAGCGGAAATCGACATCCGGCTGGCTTGGCGGCTCGACGATCAGCAACTGGTCGAAACCGACGCCGGTGTGGCGGTCGCCCCACTGCCGGGCATGCTTGGGCTGCACATGGGCGTGCTGGCTGATCAGATCAAGCACCATGAAGTCATTGCCCAGGCCGTGCATCTTGGTAAAGCGCAATAGCATGGCGTCGCCCTCAGGTCGGCAGCAGGCTTTCGCCGGCGTAGAGCTCTTGGATGGTCTCGCGGCGACGGACTTCGTAGGCCTGCTCGCCATCGACCATCACCTCGGCTGCTCGGCCGCGGGTGTTGTAGTTGGAACTCATGACGAAACCGTAGGCACCGGCCGAACGCACGGCCAGCAGGTCGCCTTCCTCCAGCACCAGATCACGCTCCTTGGCGAGAAAGTCACCTGTCTCGCAGATCGGTCCGACCAGGTCGTAGCAGCGGGCTTGCCCTTCGCGAGGCTGTACCGGCGAAACATCCATCCAGGCCTGGTACAGGGCCGGGCGGATCAGGTCGTTCATCGCTGCGTCGATGATGGCGAAGTCCTTGTGCCCGGTGTGCTTGAGGTATTCCACCTGGGTCAGCAGGACACCGGCGTTGGCCACGATAAAGCGGCCCGGCTCGAACACCAGAGTCAGATCCCGGCCTTCCAGGCGCTTGCGCACGGCGGCAATGTAGTCGCCGGCCAGCGGTGGCTGCTCGTCGCGGTACTGCACGCCGAGACCACCGCCCAGATCCAGGTGCCTGATCCGGATGCCGCGAGCTGTCAGTCTGTCCACCAGTAGCAGCAGGCGATCCAATGCATCGAGGAAGGGATCGAGGGTGGTCAGTTGCGAGCCGATATGGCAGTCGACGCCGATCACCTCCAGATTCGGCAACTCGGCGGCGCGGGCGTAGACGGCCTCGGCCTGCTCGATGTCGATGCCGAACTTGTTTTCCCGCAGGCCGGTGGAAATGTACGGGTGGGTGCCGGCGTCCACGTCCGGGTTGACGCGCAGCGACACCGGGGCCTTGACGCCCAGCTCGGCAGCTACCTTCTGCAGGCGCTCCAGCTCCACGCTGGATTCGACGTTGAAGCAGTGCACGCCGACTTCCAGCGCCCTGCGCATGTCGTCACGGCTTTTGCCGACGCCGGAGAACACGATCTTGCCCGGCTCGCCGCCGGCGGCCAGTACCCGCTCAAGTTCGCCACTGGAGACGATGTCGAAGCCGGCGCCCAGGCGCGCCAGCACGTTCAGCACGCCGAGATTGGAGTTGGCCTTGACTGCGAAGCAGACCAGGTGCGGCATACCGGCCAGCGCATCAGTGTATGCCCGGTACTGCGCCTCGATGTGGGCGCGGGAGTAGACGTAGGTGGGGGTGCCGAAACGGCGGGCCAGCGCGGACAAGGCGACGCCCTCCGCGTACAGCTCGCCGTCGCGGTAGTTGAAGGCTTCCATGGTGGGCTCCTGTCAGAATTCGAAACGGTCTCGGCTGTTGCCGGCATTTTCGTCGCCCGGCAGATACAGCGGGCCTTTCTGGCCGCAGCCGGCCAGCAGGCAGGCAGCGGCGAGGAGCGCGAGGGTCAGTCGCTTCATGGGGTGATCCTTGAAAATTAAGCATGAATTGCGCTGGAGTATACCGGCCCCCCGTCCCCTTGCCTATGCGCAGGCGCCCGTCCGGCGGGGCATCAGACGGGATCCGCAGCGTTCTTGAGCGTCGCTGGGTGTTACGGGTTGGTATGGGGCGCATTACGAGGAGAGATGATGGAAAACCCTGCGATTCTCGCCGGCTCGGTGTCGGTGGCTTACCTGCAGGGGCTGGTCGAGCATCTGCAGCGTCGTGATATCGCGCCGGAGCGACTGCTTGCCCATGTCCAACTGACACCCGAGATTCTCTCTCAGCGCGATCAGCGTATTGCCGCCAGTGCCTACCTGAGTCTGCTTGGCGCTGGCGTACGGTTGAGCGGTGACGACAATCTTGGTCTGCATCTGGGCGAAGCCGTCCGCCCCGGTTATTACGGCGTGCTTGGTTACCTGGTGATGAGCTGCGCGACGCTGGCCGATGCCCTGCACCGTCAGGCCCGCTATGCCGCGCTGGTGGGTGGCCTGGGACTGGTCAGTCTTGATGACGAACCGTCGCGTGACGGCAGTGAACCGCTGGTAGCGCACAGATGGAAGCCGCTTCTGCCGCAGCAGCAACGTCAGCAGTGTGAAGAAACCCTGGCCGGCTGGGTCAGTTTCGGGCGCTGGATCAGCGGCCTGGACATCGCGCCTACGGAAGTACGTTTCCAGCATCCTGCACCGCCCGATATCCGCGAACATCAGCGCATCTTCCGTTGTCCGGTACTGTTCGGTCAGGCGGACAACGCACTGGTGTTTCCCCGGCGCTTGCTCGGGGTCCCGTTGGGGCAGGCGGATGCGCAGGTGCAGCGCATGCTCGATGCCTACGCCGAGCGTTTGCTGGGCGAGCTACGCAGCAGTCATGCTGTGCTCGACCAGGCTCGTCTGGTTCTATCCCGGCAACTGCCCGAGCAGGGGCCGGATCTGGAGGCCGTGGCCGGTGCGCTGGCGCTCAGCCCGCGTACCCTGCAACGGCGTTTGCGCGAGGCTGGCCTGTCGTTCAGTCAGCTGGTGGATGAGACCCGCCAGCAATTGGCGCTGCACTACTTGCGCGATCCGGCGCTGGAGCTGGCGGAAATCGCTTTTCTGATCGGTTTCAGCGAGCCCAGTTCGCTGACTCGTGCGTTCCGTCGCTGGACGGGAGAGAGTCCTGGCGAGTACCGTCGCCACCTTTCCGGCCTGTCAGACTGTGCAGAGTGCGTGTCGCTATAACTGGCAGTGCGTTTACGCCGGCCTTTTCAGATAACTTCTTTATTTGCTGTACCCATTGAGGACAACCCGATGAGTCTTAACGAAGCCCGATTCCATGATCTGGTCGATGCCACCCAGCAGGCGGTGGAGGACATTTTCGACGACAGCGGCCTGGACGTTGATCTGGAAAACACCGCGGGTATTCTCACGGTGCGTTTCGACAATGGAAGCCAGCTCATCTTCAGCCGTCAGGAGCCCATCCGCCAACTGTGGCTGGCTGCGCGTTCCGGTGGTTTTCACTTCGACTACGACGAGAGCGAACTGAGCTGGATTTGCGACACCAGTCACGAGCGGTTGGGCGAGATGCTGGCGCGCATCACTCTTGAGCAGGTAGGCGTCGAGCTGGAGTTCGACGAACTCTGAGCCATGCCCCGCTTGTGCAGGGGGCAGTCTTGTTTATTTATCCGGCTGTGGTAGGGTCGGCAGGACATTTTGCAGAACCCCGCCTTCGGGCGGGGTTTTTACTTTTTGAAAACCGTTCAGGATGGTGGCCGTCGGAGTCACGCAAGCCGGTGCGGGAGAGGGGCGCTGGCCTGATCCTTCCTGCCCGCTGTTTGTGCCCGACTGCTGGCGCTGAACGGTTGAGAAGACCTATGCAAGGAGACTGCTTGGGATCATGAATAAAACACCCGCCATTACCGTAACCCGCCTCGATATGCAGCGTCTGGAGCGCCTGCTCGACAGCCTGGACGACTTCGGCCCTGCCGCTATTGCGTTGCAGGCCGAACTGGATCGTGCCGAGGTTGTGGGGCACGAAGAAGTGCCGGCAGGGGTGGTGACCATGAACTCGCGTGTGCATTGCCGCGAAGAGAGCAGCGGCAAGGATTACCACCTGACCCTGGTCTATCCACAGGATGCCGGTGGCGAAGGCAAGGTCAGCATCCTGGCGCCGGTAGGCTGTGCGTTGCTCGGACTGACGGTTGGCCAGGAGATCGACTGGCCGGCGCCCGGTGGCAAGCAGCTGAAGCTCAAGCTGTTGTCGGTCGAATATCAGCCGGAAGCTGCAGGCGACTACGACCTCTGAGTACGTCTGTGCTCACCAGAAAGGCCGCCAGCCTCCCGCTGGCGGCCTTGTTTTTGTGGCGTGCATCGGTGTCCACAGAACCAATTTCGTTGGCTAAGCGCCCTGTATTCGGGGCCCCGCGCGCGCGTTGCCTCACGGCTGTCGGCAATGAAGCCTTCCTGTAGAAATCGCTCTCTCGCGGCGAAGGGAATGATGCTGGTATCCGGGCACGGCGTTGATCCGGGCTGGAGGCCTTAGGGCGTGCGTAGGGCCTGGTTCAGGGCATCCTCCAAGCTGGCCTTGTAACGCAGGTAGCGCACTGTCGACGGCGGACGTTTGCCCGTCAGTGCCGAGAGATCCAGATCCGTGATGTAACAGGGGTAGCGCTCGTTGTTGCGTCGATGGGCCAGAATGTGCCGGGCTACGCGGGCATACAGCGCCTGGCCGTGTTCCAGTTCGGAGAACTCGCGATGATTGCAGTACAGGGTGACCTGGCGCTGGCGGCCTTCGCCGGCTTTGATGATGGCCTGCACCTCGTAGAACGGCTGGCCGGCGCATGCCTGTGGGGCGGGACGTGGTTCGATACTGCGCGGACGTAACGGTGCATCCGGCAGTATCTGGTAGTAAAGCACTTCCAGCGGTGCGGCAGCGGCAGTGCCGTCCAGCGGTAGCTGGGCATTGCGCCGGTACAGCAGTGACTGCAGGAAGCGTTGCAGCGGCGTGAGCAGGCTTTGTTCGTCACGGAACGGTACGCGCCGGCGCCACAGCGCGTTGTATTCGTCGATTACGGTCAGCTCGGCTTCGTCTTGCGCCTCGTTGAGGCGATAGAAAACCTGAATTGCCTGTGGTCGGGCCATGGGCAGGATCAGTGCCAGATCCGTGTCATGCAGTGCGTAGCGATCCAGTCGCAGGGGACTGTAGTCCTTTTGCTCGGTGCCGAGATGATCCAGCAGAGCCTGCAGATCACCCAGCGCGACGTGTCGTACCTGGCCGGGTTTGAGGTATAGCACGTGATAGTGCTGACGTATTTGCAGCACATAGCGCGAGTGAATACCGCTGGAGTAGCAGTCCAGCAGACCGCGCAGCAGTTCCTCGACCCGTTCGGCGATGGCCTTGGCACGATTGCGACAGAAACAGCGCACGCGAATGTCTATTGGAGTGCCTGGTGGTAGCTGGTTGAGCAATTCGCTGAGGCAGTCGAGCAGGGCATCTTCGCCGTCGTGGCGGGACACCAGCAGTTCGTTCCAGCTGTTAAGGCTGACCTGATCAAGAGTCAGTACCAGATTCTCCCGCATGCCCGAATAGCCGAGTGCATCGGTGCGCCCTGTGGTCATGTGCAGGTTCATCTGGCTGTGCTGTCTCAGTGGATCCACTCCGACGTTGATCAGCAGCAGGATTCGTGTCGGCTGGCTGGCGCGCAGCAGTGCGGTGTCGTCCATGGGCGGCAGCGGCAGGGGGAAGCATTGCTGCAGGCTTGCGATCAGGTTGGTCAGCTCGAATTCGTTCAGGTCACTGACGCCCGGGTGCAGGGACAACCGGGTACTGGCGTCGATTACCCCGTTGCGGTGACACCAGGCCAGCAGTTCGATCAGCTCCCGGCTACGCCGGATCGGTGCAAAGTCCGGCCAGTCTTGCGCGCCCAGGCTGCCGCCGAACAGTGCCCAGTGGTTTTCCTCCGGGATTTCCGTACTGGTCTGGTGCACCAGGGTCAGGGTGTCCTCGGCCAGATCCGGAGCGATGCCCGGGTTGGTGAATTCCACCTTGCCGGCCCGTCGCTCAAAAGCGGCGTACAGGCGCCGGCCGAGCACGGCCAGGTCGCGATTGTTCGGCAAGCTGCTGATGCCGGCGTTACGGGTAAACTGGCCGAGGAAGCGGTAGCTGTAATTGAGCTCGTTGACCAGCACGCGGCGCTCGGCGCTGACCTGGCGGACTTTCCACTGACTGCGGCTGTCGAGTACGGCCAGTTGGCGCAGCGGCCAGCCCCAATCGCCGGTCAGACGCTCCAGCAGCACGCGCTGCCAGCTTTTCTGGCGGCCGCGTGCTGGAGGCCGGCTGATCTTCTTGTTCACCTTGAGGTACAGGCAGCGGCGTACCAGCTCGAGGCGCTCGTGGTCGCCGCGGGCGCCGAGATAGTCCTCCAGACGACGGTAGACCATGATGTAGGGGTCGAGCTCGTCAAGATCGAGGCGACCCTGGTAGACCGCCTGCTTGAAGCGCAGCGCGAGGCATTCGACCCGCGGATATTCGCTGGCATAGACCTCGGTCAGCAGCAGTTTGAGGGCTGACTTGTAGGGCGATTCGATGCCTTTGTACAGCTGCCATAGACCGGCACCTAGGAATTCCTGCGGTGGAATATGCGCCAGGTGGCCGAGGTCGAGTACATCCTCCTCGCGTACGAAGCGCTTGTTCAGCAGCGTTCGGCAGTACTCTTCGTAGCGGCTCTCCTCGTACACCGGAACCAGCCACCAGATCGGCGTACGTCCGGCGAGCCAGATCGCTGTACGGTAGAATTCGTCGAGCAGCAGGTAGTGCTGGGTGGTGCCGCAGTCGTCCGAACTCAACGTGGCGGCGCGCTCGCCCTGAACGAAACGCTGCGGGTCGATCAGGAAGATATGTGCCTCGGCTCCCTGGGTGGTTGCCCATTCCTCCAGCAGGCGGCACTTGCGGTTCAACTCCTGCAGGGCTTGCGCAGTCAGGTTCGTGCTGTGGCACAGCCACAGATCCATATCGCTCTGCTCAGCCTGCGCTATTGTGCCCAGGCTGCCCATCAAAAACAGCCCGTGAAGTGGTGCGGCACCCTGGCCGCGGCGCGGCTTGTAGGCGAACGAACGGGCCAGGCGCTGGATTTCGGCCAGGCTGTCGTCGTCCGGCTCGAAGCCGCTGAGCCCGGCCGGGGTGGTGGCCGAGACGTAGCCGGGCAGCAAAGGATGATTGACGTGCAGCAAAAGCGGTAGCAGTCGCAGCACCAGTTGCTGGCGCGGAGACAGAGCCTGCAGGGTACGCTCCAGCCGACCCTGGTTGATTCGCAGAAAGCGGCTGCGCAGTTGTGCCAGAACCTTGCGGTCAATGCCGTCGTCGATATCCGGGCGAATTTCCTGCATGCGCGTCATGTTCGAACTCTACTGGTCAGGCTGCAAGCCTATCAGCGGTGTGCCGGCCAGAGCAGTCTCCATGACGTCATCTTGCCCGCCGCCGACTTGTTTGTACGGCGGCGGGCACAGATTTCAGGCGGGGGAGGTCTGGCGGGAAGCGAGAATGGCCAATAGTGCCTGCGTGTGCTCAGCCGCATCAATGCCCAGGCTAGTCAGGTAGCCGCCATCGGCCTGGCTGACCAGACCCTTCTGATGCAGGCGGGTAATGGCGCCCTGGGCCTTGAACGAGGCGTTGTTGTGTACCTTGAGACCTTCCTGGAGGTTACCCAGGTTGTACAGGGCGAGGATTTCCAGCTCATCGATCAGATCAGCAGTGAATGACTTCATGGTGGCTCCGCTTTCCGCTAGGACGTGCATGGAGTGTAGACCCCATGGCGTCACATGCGCGGCCGTTACTGTTCCTCGTCGGGCAGCGTCGGCAGCTCCCGCAGAGCCTGTTCGTACCGAGCGCCGTCGAAGGGGCGGTCCTCGCGCAGCATGGCGTCGACTTCATGCGCCAGCACCAGAGCCATCAGCTCGAGAATCTCCTCGCGCTCGTAGCCGACCAGCGTGAGCTTGTTGTACACCGCCTTGGCGGCGGCAGGTTCGCCGCTTTCCAGCTGGTTCTCGATCGCCTGGATCAGGGTGGCCTCGGCGAAGTCTTCGTCTTCCTGGTCGTTGTTCTGGCTCATGTCGGATTCCTCATTGATTACCGGCGGCAAAGTCCAGCAGGGCCTGGCCGGTCAGGCGATAGGTGGTCCACTCGCTTTGCGGGCGGGCGCCGAAGGACTCATAGAAGTCGATGGCCGGCGTGTTCCAGTCCAGCACTGACCACTCGAAGCGACCGCAGCCGCGCTGCACGGCGATCCTCGCCAGATGCTGCAGCAGGGCCTTGCCGGCACCCATGCCGCGAGCCTCGGGGCTGACGTAGAGATCTTCCAGATACAGGCCGTGCCTGCCCAGCCAGGTGGAGTAGTTGAAGAAATACACTGCGTAGCCGATGGGCTTGCCGTCGTGCTCGCAGATCAGGCCGTGAGCGGTGCTGCCGTCAGCGAACAGGCTGTCGCGGATGCCTGCGGCGTCGGTTTTCACCTCGTGCTCGGCCTTCTCGTAGATGGCCAGGTCGGTGATGAAGCGCAGGATCAGCTCGGCGTCTTCAGGGGTGGCGGGGCGGATGTCTATAGGCATGGAAATGTCTCGTGGCAGCGTTCAGCTGTAAGTGGCGGTCAGCCACGTCAGGGGCAGGCCAACCAGGCAGAGAAAGCCGAACGTTGCGACCCAGGCGCTGCGCGAACCCATCGAATCGGCCACGCGCAGCGGCAGGCGCGGGTAGCGCCCTAATGTCAGCAGTCGTAGTGCCAGCCAGCCGGTCGTGTAGAAGACGTAGCCGATGATGATTTCAAGCGCGATCTCGGCCAGTAACGCCAAGCCGCGCAGCAGTAATTCAGGCATGGGAACTCCTTTTCCCGTTTCTTGCCAAGCGCTGCTCAGCGGTTGGCCAGCAAATCCTTGCCACGCGCCACCGCCGCACGCACCTGGGCCGGTGCGGTACCGCCGATATGGTTACGGGCATTCACCGAACCTTCCAGAGTCAGCACGGCGAATACGTCCTGCTCGATCTGGTCGCTGAACTGGCGCAGCTCGTCCAGCGTCATTTCCGCCAGGTCCTTGCCGGTTTCGACGCCGTACTTCACCGCGTGGCCGACGATCTCGTGGCAGTCGCGGAACGGCAGGCCCTTGCGCACCAGGTAGTCGGCCAGGTCGGTTGCGGTGGAGAAGCCGCGCAGCGCCGCTTCACGCATGATGGCGTGCCTGGGCTTGATCGCCGGGATCATGTCGGCGAAGGCGCGCAGCGAATCACGCAGGGTGTCGGCGGCGTCGAACAGCGGTTCCTTGTCTTCCTGGTTGTCCTTGTTGTAGGCCAGCGGCTGGCCCTTCATCAGGGTCAGCAGGCCGGTCAGGGCGCCGAACACGCGGCCGGTCTTGCCACGCACCAGCTCCGGCACATCCGGGTTCTTCTTCTGCGGCATGATCGAGCTGCCGGTGCAGAAGCGGTCGGGCAGGTCGATGAACTGGAATTGGGCGCTGGTCCACAGCACCAGCTCTTCGGAGAAGCGCGACAGGTGCATCATCGCCAGGCTGGCGGCAGCGCAGAATTCGATGGCGAAGTCGCGATCGGACACGCCGTCTAGGGAGTTGCCGCCCACGGCTTCGAAGCCCAGCAGTTCGGCAGTGATTTCACGCTGGATCGGATAGGTGGTGCCGGCCAGCGCGGCAGAACCCAGGGGCATGCGGTTGGTGCGCTTGCGGCAGTCGACCAGGCGCTCGTAGTCGCGCGAGAGCATCTCGAACCAGGCCAGCAGATGGTGGCCGAAGGTCACCGGCTGGGCGGTCTGCAGGTGGGTGAAACCGGGCATGATGGTGTCGGCCTCGGCTTCGGCCAGATCCAGCAGCCCCTGCTGCAGGCGGGTGATCTCGGCGAGGATGGTATCGATCTCGTCGCGCAGCCAGAGGCGGATATCGGTGGCTACCTGGTCGTTGCGGCTGCGTCCGGTATGCAGTTTCTTGCCGGTGATACCGATGCGATCAGTCAGGCGCGCCTCGATGTTCATGTGCACGTCTTCCAGATCGACGCGCCAGTCGAAGGTGCCGGCTTCAATCTCGCCCTGGATCTGCTTGAGGCCATCGATGATCGCATCTCGTTCGGCATCGGTGAGCACGCCGACCTTGGCCAGCATGGTGGCGTGGGCGATGGAGCCCATGATGTCGTGGCGATACAGGCGCTTGTCGAATTCGACCGAAGCGGTGAAGCGGGCGACGAAGGCATCGACGGGCTCGCTGAAGCGGCCGCCCCAGGACTGATTGGTTTTTTCGCTGCTCATGGTTTGGGCTCTGGATCGGGCAGGCCATGTTGCTGGCCGGCATGGCGGACAAAAGTGGGGCGATGATAACAGGGTCCGGAAGAATTTCGCCGATCCGGCTACGCGGCTGGTCGCTTCGGCAGCGCTCGTCCTCCAGGTGTCGGCTGCTTCACAGTTTTGTCGTGATGGAAGCATTTCGGTGCAATATTTCGCCCGGCCGGGCCCGTTGAACTTGCCGCCTGGCGGGCCTGAGCGGACACTGCGGGCATGAATATTCGATCCCTTGCCAAGAACTCTCGCAACCTCGTCGTCGACGAGTTTTTCGTTCCTGAGCTGTGCCAGTCAGAGGCCTTGCTGAGCATGGTGCTGCTGGCCGAATTGCTGGTGCTGGTACTGGTGCTGGCCGAGCCCATGGGCGCCGGCTTCGACTGGATGAGGCTGGCGCTGACCTCGCTGTTCGTGCAGTGGATCGTGCTGCTCTCGGCAGCCCTGCTTTGCCGCTTGCGCCCCCTGTTGGCCCGTTTGCGCCCGGCTCTTGCTGGTGGACTGTGCTGCTTGCTGGTGGTGCTGTTGACCCTGGGCTGCACAGCTGTGGCCGGGCACTACGGACTTGGCAGTGCTGGCAGGCCGGGCGAGGAGGGCAACCTTTATCTGCGCCATGCCCTGATCAGCCTGATCATGTCGGCACTACTGCTACGCTATTTCTATCTGCAGAGCCAGTGGCGCAGGCAGGAACAGGCTGAGCTGCGTGCGCGGATCGAGTCGCTGCAGGCGCGAATCCGCCCGCATTTTCTGTTCAACAGTCTCAACAGCATCGCCAGTCTGGTCACGTTCGATCCGGCCAAAGCCGAGCAGGCAGTATTGGATCTTTCGGATCTGTTTCGCGCCAGTCTGGCCAAGCCGGGCAGCCTGGTGACGTGGAGTGAGGAGTTGGAGCTGGCGAGGCGCTATCTGTCGATCGAGCACTATAGGCTCGGCGACCGTCTACAGTTGCAGTGGGAGGTCGAGGATGTGCCGGAGGATTTGCCGATTCCCCAGCTCACCCTCCAGCCTCTATTGGAGAACGCGTTGATCTACGGCATCGCGCCGCGCGTCGAAGGCGGCCTGGTACGTATTGAGGCGAGTTACCAGGAAGGTGTGTTCAGCTTGTGTGTCAGCAATCCGTATGAAGAACGGGACGAGCCATACCGGTCACGGGGAACGCAGCAAGCGCTGGGCAATATTGATGCGCGTTTGACGGCACTTTTCGGGCCGCATGCGAGTCTCAGCGTGGAGCGCCGTGACGGCCGTCACTACAGCTGTCTACGCTATCCATGTGCGAGACTCACGCAGGAAGCCAGAGCAATATGAATGTCCTGATTGTCGATGATGAACCTCTTGCCCGCGAGCGTCTCACCCGCTTGGTCGGTGAGCTCGAGGGCTATCGGGTTCTGGAGCCCTCCGCCAGTAACGGCGAAGAGGCTCTAGCCCTGATCGATAGCCTTAAGCCGGAAGTGGTGTTGCTGGATATCCGCATGCCCGGCCTCGACGGCCTGCAGGTGGCCGCCCGGTTGTGCGAGCGCGAGGCGCCGCCGGCGGTGATCTTCTGCACGGCACACGACGAATTTGCCCTGGAGGCGTTCCAGGTCAGTGCCGTTGGCTATCTGGTCAAGCCTGTGCGCCCTGAAAGCCTCAGCGAGGCGTTGAAGAAGGCCGAGCGACCCAATCGGGTGCAGTTGGCGGCCCTGACCCGGCCGGCAGCCAAGAGTGGCGCTCCACGTAGTCACATCAGCGCCCGCACCCGCAAGGGTATCGAGCTGATACCTCTGGAGCAGGTGATCTACTTTATCGCCGATCACAAGTACGTGACCCTGCGCCACGAGGGGGGCGAAGTGCTGCTGGACGAGCCACTGAAGGCGCTGGAAGATGAATTTGGCGATCAGTTTGTGCGCATCCACCGCAATGCTCTGGTAGCCCGTGAGCGTATCGAGCGTCTGCACCGAACGCCGCTGGGGCACTTTCAGCTCTTTCTAAAGGGGCTTGAGGGGGATTCGCTGGTGGTCAGTCGCCGGCACGTGGCCGGTGTACGCAAACTGATGCAGTCGCTGTAGGGCAGCCCCGGATGCGGCCGATGGCCGCCTCCGGCAGTCCTCCGCGGGCGAGCCTGTTATGATGCGCGGCAATCATTTTCTGGAATGAATTGCCTTATGCCCCGCGAAATCCGTATCGCCACCCGCAAGAGTGCCCTGGCCCTGTGGCAGGCCGAATACGTCAAAAGTCGTCTGGAACGGGCCCACCCGGGCCTGCAGGTCAGCCTGGTGCCGATGGTCAGTCGTGGCGACAAGCTGCTTGATGCGCCACTGGCAAAGATCGGCGGCAAGGGTCTGTTCGTCAAGGAACTGGAAACTGCTCTGCTGGAAAACGAGGCTGATATCGCCGTGCACTCGATGAAGGACGTGCCCATGGAGTTTCCAGAGGGGCTTGGCTTGTACTGCATTTGCGAGCGCGAGGATCCGCGCGACGCCTTCGTCTCCAACATCTTCGACAGCCTCGATGCCCTGCCCGCCGGCAGCGTGGTCGGCACCTCCAGCCTGCGCCGTCAGGCCCAGTTGCTGGCACGTCGTCCGGATCTGCACATCCGCTTCCTGCGCGGCAACGTCAACACCCGTCTGGCCAAGCTGGATGCCGGTGAGTACGACGCCATTATCCTCGCTGCGGCGGGACTGATCCGCCTTGGTTTCGAGACCCGCATTCGCAGCTTCATCAGTGCTGAAGACAGCCTGCCGGCTGGTGGCCAGGGCGCCGTGGGGATCGAGTGCCGCAGCGCTGACCAGGAAGTCCATGCTCTGCTGGCGCCGTTGCACCACAGCGAGACTGCACTGCGGGTGACGGCCGAACGCGCGCTGAACCGCCGGCTCAATGGTGGCTGCCAGGTACCGATAGCCTGTTATGCGCTGTTCGAGGACCGCCAACTATGGCTGCGCGGCTTGGTTGGCCAGCCTGACGGCAGCCTGCTGCTGCGGGCGGAGGCGCGTGCTGACGCTGACGAGGCTGAGGCCCTCGGTGTGCGTGTAGCCGAAGCGCTGCTGGCGCAGGGTGCCGATGCCATCCTCAGTGCCGTCTACGGCGAGACCGTTGATTCGTGAGGCACTGGCGTCTGCTACTGACCCGGCCCGCCGAGGACTGCGCCCATCTGGCGCAGACTCTGGCGCAGCAGGGGGTCGTCGGCAGTTGCATGCCGTTACTGGCGATTGAGCCGCTGGTCGAGACGCACGAACAGCGCGATACCTTTGCTGCCCTGCAGCGCTACCAGGCGGTGATAGTGGTAAGCAAGCCCGCCGCCCGGCTGGGGCTGGAGTTATTGGCGCGACATGCGCCGCACCCCAGACCGTCGCTGGCCTGGTTCACGGTGGGGGTTGCCACCGCGATGGTGCTGCGGGAGCAGGGACTCACTGTGCACTGCCCGCAGCAGGGCGACGACAGCGAGGCACTGCTTGCTCTGCCGGTGCTACGCCAACTGCTGGCGACGACGCCTTCGCCCCGCGTGCTGATCCTGCGTGGCGAAGGCGGTCGTGAATTCCTCGGCCAGAGCTTGCGCAGACAGGGCGCGACAGTCGACTATCTGGCCCTGTACCGCCGTTGCCTGCCGGAATATCCCGCCGGGGAGCTGATGCGACGGGTGCGAGCGGAACGCCTGAACGGCCTGGTGGTCAGCAGTGGACAGGGATTCGAGCATTTGCTGCAGCTGGCAGGCGATGACTGGCCGAGCCTGGCTCGACTACCCTTGTTTGTGCCCAGTCCGCGCGTTGCCAAGCAGGCGAGCCTGGCTGGTGCGGCGCAGGTTGTGGATTGCCGTGGTGCCAGCGCTGCGGCCTTGCAGGCAGCTCTGGAACAGTTCCCGGCTGCCGCCTTGTAGAAGGACGGATACGTGAGCGAAGCACCTACCCCGAAGACGCCCGATGAAACCCCGGCCGACGAGTTTCAGCCGGTCATGCCGGTTACTGTCGAGTCGAAGCCCCGTCGTGGTGCGACGGCCTTGGCAGGTTTTGCCTTGCTGGTCGGCCTGGCTGGTGTGGCGGCCGGAGGCTGGAGCCTCTGGCAGTTGCAGCAGATGCAGATCCAAGATCAGCAGCAGGCAGAGGCACTGCAATCGGCGCGTGATGACAATGCCCGGCGCTTGCAGGGGCTGGCGCAGCAGTTGGACTCGCGACTGGCGGCGCTACCGACGCCTGCCGAGCTGGACGAGCGCCGGCGTCTGCTTGCCAATCTGCAGAGCGACCAGCAGCGCCTGAGTCACCGTCTGGAGTCCGTGCTGCAAGGCACCCGCCAGGACTGGCGTCTGGACGAGGCGGAGCATTTGCTGCGCCTGGCCGCGCTGCGGCTTTCCGCCATGCAGGATGTGACCACCGCCGAAACACTGGTGCAGGCAGCGGACGACATTCTGCGTGATCAGGACGACCCGGCCTCTTTCGCCGCCCGCGAGCAACTCAGCCTCAGCCTGGAGGCGCTGCGAACCACTCCGCGGCCGGATCGTGTCGGTTTGTTCCTGCAGCTGGGTGCGCTGCGTGAGCAGGCGGCCCGCCTCACGCCGCTGGCACCCACCTTTGATGGCCAGGGCGATGTACTTTCCGATCTGGCTGCCGAAGGGGATGGTGCGGCCTGGTGGAGCGAGTGGCTCAAGACACTGTCCGAATACTTCCGTATCGAGTTCGACGCAGACAGCAATATCCGTCCGTTGCTGTCCGGGCAGAGCCTATCCCGGGTGCGTCTGAGTCTGGCGCTGGCGCTGGAACAGGCGCAGTGGGCCGCCCTGCACGGACAGCCTCAGGTGTACAGGCAGGCGCTCGAACAGACCGGGCAGATTCTTGATGCCCATTTCAATCTGGATAATCCGGACAGCCGGGCACTGCGCCAGCGTCTGGGCGAATTGGCCGAAGCCCGCGTCGAGGTTGAAACGCCGAATCTTGATAATGCGCTCGATGCGCTGCGCGCCTACCTGCAGCGCAACCAGGCCCGGCGAGCCGCCGTGGCCGAGGAGGCGCCATGAAGCGTCTGGTCTGGCTTGCCTTGCTGCTGCTGGCCGCAGCTGCACTGTACGGCCTGAGTCTGGCGGTTGAAGCGGATCGCGGCTATGTGCTGTTCGCCTACAAGGGCTTTCGTTACCAGTCCGGACTGTGGGCCTTTCTCGGTCTGCTGCTGGTCATAGTTCTCCTGGTTTATCTGATTCGTCTGCTGCTGCGTCTGTTGCTCAGTTCGACGCGTCTGGCCAATCCCTGGTCGCGCCTGCATCGTGAGCGTCGTGCCCGGCAGGCTGCCGCTCAAGGCATGCTCGACCTTGCCGAAGGGCGCTGGGCTCAGGCGTTACGTCAGCTTAGCCGTGCCGCCGAGGCCGACAGTCAGCCGCTGATTTACTACCTGGGCGCGGCGCGGGCGGCGCACCGGCTTGGTGATCACGAGCAGAGCGATGCATTGCTCGAACGGGCGCTCAACCGTCAGCCGCATGCCGAACTGGCGATCGCCCTCACCCATGCCGAGTTGCAGCGTGGACGCGGCGAGAGCGATGCCGCGCTGGATACCTTGCAGGCCATGCGTGAGCGTCATCCGGGGCAGCATGAGGTGTTGCGCCAGCTGCACAATCTGTACCTGCAG
This sequence comes from Pseudomonas sp. NCCP-436, assembly GCF_019656335.1. Taxonomy (GTDB): domain Bacteria; phylum Pseudomonadota; class Gammaproteobacteria; order Pseudomonadales; family Pseudomonadaceae; genus Aquipseudomonas. The sequence continues at coordinate 303,682 of NZ_BPLZ01000001.1, forward strand.
CGTCAGGACTGGTCGGCTCTGCTCGGGCTGCTGCCGGAGCTGCGCAAGGAAAAGGCGCTGCCAGCTGCCGAGCTGGATGAGCTGGAACGGGAAACCTGGCGTGGGCGTCTGGCCGCTGCCGGACAGACATCCGCAGAGGATGCGCTGCAGCCGCTGATGCAGGCCTGGGGGCAGTTGTCCGCGTCCTTGCGCCAGGAGCCGGAGCTTATCGCAGCCTATGTCGAGCAACTGCGTCGACTGGGGGCTCAGGAAAGCGCCGAGGAAGTGCTGCGCGCCGCGTTGAAGCGTCGTTACGACAGTCGCCTGGCGCGCTTCTATGGCGTCGTGCGCGGTGCCAATCCGGCCCAGCAGCTGCAGACTGCCGAGCTCTGGTTGCGCCAGCATCCGCAGGATCCCGCGCTGCTACTGACCCTTGGGCGACTGTGCCTGCAGAATCAGCTGTGGGGCAAGGCGCGGGACTACTTCGAAAGCAGCCTGAGTCTTGAGCGACATCCGGAAACCTGTGCCGAGTTGGCGCGTTTGCTGGCCCGGCTGGGTGAGCTGGAGCGCAGCAATCAATTGCTGCTGGAAAGCCACAGTCTGTTGCACCAGGGTCTGCCACAGCTGCCACAGCCGGCCGCTACGCAGGCCTGAACGGACGGAATGGCTGTTGTACCGGACGAGCCGTCGTCCGCCAGGTGCCGGGAGCCTTGAAAGGCTCCCTCGCTTTCCTCTACCGTACTGCCCTCGAATTTCCTCCCGGAGCCGTCATGCAACTGGCCAGTCCGCGTTCCCTGTTTCTTCTGGCATTTCTTGGCTGCGTGCTGCTGATGGCCGTGGCGCTCTATCTGGAGCACGTGGTGGGACTCGAACCCTGCCCTATGTGCATCGTCCAGCGCATCTGTGTGATCGGTTTCGGCCTCGTCTGCCTGGTGGCGGCACTGCACGGCCCTGGGCGTCTGGGGCGGCGCGTCTATGCGTTGTTGTCCCTGCTGTTCGTGCTGGTCGGCGGTGCTACGGCAGGCCGGCAGATCTACCTGCAGAGCGTGCCGGCTGACCAGCTCGAAGCCTGTCTGCCGAGCTTGGAATTCATGATGCAGGCCTTGCCGATGCAGGACATCGTGCGTCTGGTGTTTCAGGGTTCGGCAGATTGCGCTGAGGTGAACTGGACGCTGTTCGGCATGAGTATTCCGGAGTGGAGCCTGCTGGCCTTTATCGGCATGCTCGGTTTCTGTCTGCTCCAGCTCCTGCGTCGCGACTGAGCTCAAAGCCGCGGCAGCTTTGTCTTGCCGATCAAACAGTCGTATGAAATTACTCGTCGGCATGCCTTGATGGTGTCTTTCGGCGGGCATAATCTGGCCAGCATGCACCGCCCGAATGCCATTGTGCGGTTGCCTTCCCAAGACAAGCACTGCTCGGCAGGAACCTGTCGCGGCGGTGACGTATAACATGCACATCGATAAGGGAAGCGAGGCTCATCATGCTGGAGAGTTGCAGGAACGCCCAGGAGCGCTGGGGAGGGGTTCACCAACTGATTGATCGCTGGCTGGGGGAGCGCCGGGAGCTGGTGCAGGCCTATACGGATCTGACCCGAGCCTCGCAGGCACCAACGGTCAATGGCGAGGCGCTTGAGAACTTCTGCGAGCTGCTGTTGGACTATGTCTCGGCAGGTCATTTCGAAGTCTACGAGCAGCTCACCAGTGAGGCTCGGGCCTTCAATGACAGTCGTGGTCTGGAGCTGGCACAGCAGATTTACCCGCGTATTCAGGCCATCACCGAAGTGGCGCTGACCTTCAATGACCACTGCGACAACGGCGACTGCCGCGACAGCGTATCGCTGGTGGCCGAGCTCAACAGTCTGGGGCAGCTCCTGCATGAACGCTTCGAACTCGAAGACTGTCTGATCGAGGTGTTACACAACGCCCATCAGGAGCAGGCTGAGGCGCTTTGAGCTGCCTCAGTCGGCAATCTCGATCAGTTCCAGTTCAAACAGTAGTGGGCTGTGGGGCGGAATCAGTTCGCCGGCGCCGTCGCGACCATAGGCCTGGGCCGAGGGAATGGCCAGCCGCCAGCGGGATCCCTTGGGCATCTGGCGCAGAGCGGTCTGCCAACCTGAAATCAGGCTGTCGAGGCGGAACCATTGCGGCGATTCGCTTTCATCGAACACTTCACCATTGGCCAGGGTGCCACGGTAGTGCACCAGAACCCGACTGCCTGGCGAGGGGCGCGGGCCGTTACCTGTGCGCAGTTCATTGACGATAATTCCGCCTTCCAGTTCACGGGCCCCGGCGCGCGCACGTTCACTTGAGAGAAAGCGTTGCTCCGCTGCGATGACTTCATTCGTTGCCGGCAGATTGGCTGCGAGCCGGGCTTCGTGAGCTTCCAGCAACCGTTCGATGTGCTCGGGAGGCAGCCGCAGTGGCTCGTCTCGGTAGGCCTGGCGCAAGCCGTCCAGCAGGTCTTCCAGCGGCAGCTCCGGCATTTCCGCCTGCAGGCGCTCGCCCAGTCGTACGCCCAGGCTGTAGGCCAGATCCCGCTGTAGCGGATCGGCTCCGGCCGGCAGGCTGCAGCAGAGAAGAACGACGGCAGGCAGGATGCGCTTCATGACGGAGCTTCCGATCAGGCAGGAAGGTGATTATGCCAGCGCGCACCAGTTTGCGTATGCGTGGCGAAAAGGTCTATGGCGGTGCATGGCGCCTGCGTCTAGTATGGTCGCATCCACATCCGCCAGGAGGCGCGCCATGTCGGCCAAGAAGAAAACCATTACCACTCCGCTGCACCTGCTGCATCAACTGTCTGCCAGTCTGCTCGAACACCTCGAGAGCGCCTGTTCCCAGGCTCTGGCCGATGCCGAGAAACTGTTGACCAAGCTCGAAAAACAGCGGGGCAAGGCTCAGGAAAAGCTGCACAGGGCCCGTGGCAAGTTGCAGGATGCCGCGAAAGCCGGCAAAGCCAAGGCGCAGGCCAAGGCCAGGAAGGCTGTTGATGAGCTGGAAGAACTGCTTGAGGCGTTGCAGTCCAGCCAGCGCGACACACGAGACTACATTGCTCAGCTCAAGCGCGATGCCCAGGAGAGCCTTAAGCTGGCACAGGGTATTGGCAAGGTGCGTGAGGCAACTGCCAGGGCATTGTCCAGCCGTGAAGAGAAGGCGACGGTCAAGAAGCCGGTAGAAGGTAAGGTGGAAAAAGCACCGGCTGCCGCTAAGGCGACTACCAAAACTGCTTCCAAGCCCCCCGCCAGCAAACCTGCCGCCCGACCGGGCGCCCGGGCCGCGAAGTCGGCCACTGCCAAGACTGCTGCAACTAAGGCGCCGGCCCGGAGAGCCGCAACAACCACCGGGAAACCGGCCAGCAAGCCAGCCGAAAAACCATCAGTGAAGAAGCCGGCGGTACGTCGTAGGGCAACACCGAAGCCGGCGGCTGCGCCTGCTCCGGCTGCAAGCCCGGAAACCGCTGCACCTGTCAGCGCCTCCTAGTCACTGCTAAAGCCTGTGGGCGGCGTCGCGCAGCCGTTGCAGCGCGGAGCCGTCTCCTTGCGCAAGCTGCTCCAGCCACGGCTGGCCGGCATTGCCGCATGGCCAGTCGGCACAGAGTGCCTGCAGTCGCTGCAGCAGCAGGTGCTCGGCCTGCAGTTCCAGTTCCTTGACCTGCTTGCGCAGTTCGGCCAGCCCGGCATCATTACCGGCCTGTTCGCGCCAGGCGCAGCGGATTTTCCGCAGTGGGCCAATGACCTGTTGTTGCCAGGGGCCGGCCAGTGCCTTCAACTCATCCCTTCGGGCGTCGCTGTAAAGGCTGTGGCGTTGTTCGAGCCAGGCTGCAGTCAGCAGCAGGCAGACATCACTGCCGCTCTGCTGCAGTTGTAGGCAGTCGTCCTCCACGCCGGGGCAGGCGTACAGGCGCAGGGCAAAACTCCACAGGTCGGGCATACAGCCTCCGCAAGGGGCAGCCGACCGCCCCGTTCAAATGTTGTCGGAGCTTTCCCCATGCGGTGTTTGCAAAAACGCCTGCGCCGCAGTTGTGCTGTACCGGGACTGCCCCTAGACTCCGCGCCATTATGATCCGACTCCAGAACCTGACTCTACAACGCGGCCCGCAGCGCCTGCTTCAGGGCGCCGAGCTGACCCTGCACGCCGGCCAGAAGGTCGGTCTGATCGGTGCCAACGGTGCCGGTAAATCTAGCCTGTTTGCCCTGCTGCGCGGCGAGCTTGGCCCTGACGCCGGGGACTGCCAGCTGCCGCCTGACTGGCGCATTGCCCACATGCGCCAGGAAGTCGATGATCTTGAGCGGCTGGCAGTTGACTATGTGCTCGATGGGGACCAGCAACTGCGCCAGGTGCAGCGCGAGCTGGCGGCCGCCGAAGCAGCCCACGACGGCGCCGCCATCGCCCGCCTGCATAGCGAACTGGACAATGCCCAGGGCTACAGTGCGGATGCCCGCGCCCGCAAGCTGCTGGCCGGGCTCGGCTTTACCAGTGAACAGATGGAGCGCCGCGTCGGTGACTTCTCCGGTGGCTGGCGCATGCGCCTGAACCTGGCCCAGGCGCTGATGTGTCCGTCTGAGCTGCTGCTGCTCGACGAGCCGACCAACCACCTCGATCTCGACGCCATCCTCTGGCTGGAGGAGTGGCTCAAGGGCTACCCCGGTACCTTGCTTCTGATCTCCCACGACCGCGATTTCCTCGATGCCGTGGTCGACCACGTGGCGCATCTGGAGCAGCAGAAGCTGACCCTCTACCGCGGTGGTTACTCGGCTTTTGAGCGCACCCGTGCCGAACGCCTGGCGCAGCAGCAACAGGCCTACGAGAAGCAGCAGACACGGCGTGCGCACATGGAGGACTTCATCCGCCGCTTCAAGGCCAAGGCGACCAAGGCCCGCCAGGCGCAGAGTCGGATCAAGGCGCTGGAGCGTCTGGAGGAACTGGCCCCGGCTCACGTCGATTCGCCTTTCGACTTTGCCTTCCGCGAGGCGGACAAGGTCTCCAGTCCGTTGCTCAATCTGTCCGAAGCGCGCCTTGGTTACGGCGACAAGACCGTGCTGGACAAGGTCAAGCTGAGCCTCGCCCCCGGCGCGCGCATTGGCCTGCTCGGGCCCAACGGCGCCGGCAAGTCGACCCTGATCAAGACCCTGGCCGGCGAGCTGACGGTGCTCGGTGGCGAGCTGGCTCGTGGAGAGAATCTCGCTATTGGCTATTTCGCCCAGCATCAGCTCGATGCCCTGGACGCCAAGGCCAGCCCGCTGCTGCATCTGCAGCGCATTGCTCCGAGCGAGCGCGAGCAGACCCTGCGCGACTTCCTTGGCGGCTTCGACTTCCGCGGCGAGCGCTGCGAGGAGCCGGTACTGAACTTCTCCGGCGGTGAGAAGGCGCGCCTGGCCCTGGCGCTGATCGCCTGGCAGAAACCCAATCTGCTATTGCTCGACGAGCCGACCAACCACCTCGATTTGGAAATGCGCCTGGCCCTGACCATGGCCCTGCAAGGCTTTGCCGGCGCAGTGCTGGTGGTTTCCCACGACCGGCATCTGCTCAAGAGTACTACTGACGAATTCCTGCTGGTGGCTGACGGTCGCATCCAGTCGTTTGATGGCGACCTGGACGATTATGCCCGCTGGCTGGTCGACTACCGTGCCCGCCAGCAGCCGCAGAGCAGTACCACTTCGGTCACCGAAAAAACCGACAAACGCGCCCAGCGCCAGGCTGCTGCCGCTTTGCGTCAGCAATTGGCTCCACACAAGCGCGAAGCGGAAAAGCTGGAGAGGGAGCTGGGCAAGCTGCAGGAAAAACTTGCCGAGGTGGAAACCCGTCTGGGCGACAGCGCTCTGTACGAGGCCGCCCGCAAGGATGAGCTGCGCAGTTGCCTGACAGAGCAGGCACGGCTCAAGGCCCGTGAGGTGGAGCTGGAAGAAGCCTGGTTGCAGGCGCTGGAAGCTCTGGAGGTGCTGCAGCAACAGCTGGAGGAAAGCGAATGATGGAATACATCGAACTACTGACCAGCTGGAGTGATCCTCTGGTGCGCACCGGCCAGGTGCTATTGATCCTGCTGTTGGCCTGGCTTGCCCAGCGCATTCTGACTCGCGCCATCAGTCGTCTGGGGGCGCGCTACAGCCTGTTGCCGCCAGAAGTGTTGCTGCCGCTGCGCGGGCTGGTGCGCTGGCTGATCATGGGCAGTGCACTGCTGATGGTGCTGGAGCGTCTGGGCGTCTCGGCCACGGTATTGTGGACGGCGATCACCGGCTTTACAGCAGTGGCTGCGGTGGCCTTCTTCGCCATCTGGAGCGTGCTGTCGAATATGTTCTGCGCGCTGCTGATCTTCACCATGGGCCCCTTTCGCATCGGCGACACGGTGGAGGTGATCGATAGTGCCGATAAACCGGGGGTCAAGGGGCGGGTGGTGGCCATCAATCTGTTCTATACCACTATGCAGGATCTTGCCGAGGAAGCCGCCGGGGCGATGTTGCAGGTGCCCAACAGCCTGTTCTTCCAGAAATCCGTACGGCGTTGGCGTTAACCCGAGAGAATAGCCGCAATCCATTGTCTGTATGCAGGAACGCGCCGTGCAGGTACTGGCCTGTCCGATCCTATCAATCTGAAATCTTTTCGGAGTAAGCGCAAATGGAATGGTTGAGCAGCCCGGAAATCTGGGTCGCATTTCTGACCCTGACTGCCCTGGAAATCGTCCTGGGCATAGACAACATAATTTTCATCTCCATTCTGGTTAGTCGTCTGCCGGTCGAGCAGCAGCCCAGGGCACGGTTCTTTGGCCTGGGATTGGCGATGGGAACCCGCATCCTGCTGCTGCTGTCGATCAGTTGGGTGATGCAACTGACGACGGATCTGTTCCATATTTTCGGCGAGGGTATTTCCGGACGGGATCTGATCCTGTTTTTCGGCGGCCTGTTCCTGCTGTTCAAGAGTACTGCCGAGATCTATCACAGCCTGGAAGGCGATGAGGGTGGGGAGGAGGGGGCGCCGAAGAAGAGCTACGGCTTTCTCGGCATCATCATTCAGATCGCCATCATCGACATCGTTTTCAGCCTCGACTCGGTGATTACCGCCGTCGGCCTGGTGCAGCACGTACCGGTGATGATTGCGGCCATTGTCATCTCGGTGATCGTGATGATGCTTTCGGCCGGCACTATCTCCGCATTCATCGACAAGCATCCGAGCCTGAAGATGCTGGCATTGTCGTTCCTCATCGTGGTCGGCACCGTTTTGATTGCCGAGAGCTTCGATGTGCATGTGCCCAAAGGCTACGTGTACTTCGCTATGGCCTTCTCGCTGGGGGTGGAAGCGATCAACATCCGCTTGCGCAGCCGTATAAGCAAGAAGGCCAAGAGCGAGCCGGTGCGCTTGCGCAAGGGGGCACGCAGTTAGGCCATGACGTGGCGCCTGCGGGCGTCACGCAGCAGGCCCGTATGAAACTCGTGCCGGAGTAACGATGCTGGAGTAAGCTGTGGGTGCTCCGTTCCCTTTCCTGTTCGAGGTGCAGCGCCATGGCTCTGGAAACCTGGCTCGCTTTCTTCATTGCCTGCTGGGTGATCAGCCTGTCACCCGGCGCCGGTGCGGTGGCTTCAATGTCTGCCGGGCTGCAATATGGCTTCTGGCGCGGTTACTGGAACGCGGTGGGGCTGCAACTGGGCCTGGCCCTGCAGATCGCCATTGTCGCTGCTGGTGTGGGTGCCGTATTGGCCACCTCGGCCATGGCCTTTAGTCTGATCAAGTGGTTCGGTGTGGCCTATCTGGTCTATCTCGGCTACAAGCAATGGAAGGCATTGCCCAGCGATCTGACGGCCGATGCTGCCGAGCGGCCTATTGGGCGCCCGCTGACGTTGATGTTGCGCGGCTTTCTGGTGAATTCCAGCAATCCCAAGGCCATCGTCTTCATGCTGGCGGTGCTGCCGCAGTTCATTGATATGCATGCACCGCTGCTGCCGCAGTACCTGCTGATGGGAGTCACCATGATTCTGGTGGATCTGATCGTCATGGCCGGTTATACCGGTCTGGCCTCGCACGTGCTGAGGGCCTTGCGCACGCCGCGCCAGCAACGCCTGATGAACCGCAGCTTTGCCGCATTGTTCGTCGCTGCCGCCGGCCTGCTGGCCACGGTCAAGCGCGCTGCAGTCTGATTCGGAAGGAGAGCGCGGCGTCCGCAGCGGTCGCTGCGGACGCCGTTGCATGGCGGGTTCAGTGCAGGATGACCGGCGCCTCGTCCGGGGGCAGTTGGCCGCCGCCGGAGGGATCACCATAGCCTGCCGGGCGGCTGCCCAGCAGTTGTTCCTGCAACTGGGCGGCGACATCCTCGCCCAGTGCCTTGGAGACATCACGGATAACCCGGCCACGGTTCGGGGTGACGCGGACATCGTAGCTGTTGACCAGCTTGACGTCCTGCGCCTCGCCCATGGCGGTGAAGGCTGAGGTGATCTCGTAGGTTTTGGTGTTGATAAGGCTGAAATCGGCCACCAGGGTCAGGCCGAAAACCTTCGAGTAGCTGTCGGTGTTGGCGATGTCGTTGACGTCCATGCGGAAGTTGATGTCCGAGACGCTACCGAACAGCACGTAGTCGGCGCCCTGGAAATGCCCCTGCTTGATGCGTGCGATCACATCGTACAGGCTCTCGTTTTCCTTGGCGGTATACGGCCGGCCCTGAATCAGCTGGAACATTCGCGACTTGAGGATCTCGCCCTTGATATCGCCGCCGAACTTGCGCAGCTCACCGCGATCCACGTAGCTGTAGGTGCCCTCCAGCTCGCTGTAGCTGGCCGAGCCACTGGCGCTGAAAGTGCTGGCCTGGGCCTGGCTCTGCGAGCTGACCACACGGATGTACTCACGTACCCGTTCCTCGTAGGCCAGGTCGGTCACAGCCACCTTGGGAGCTGCCTGGCACAGGCCGGTAAGGCCGAGCAGCAGTAATACGATCAGATGCTTCATGTCATCAGCGCTCCGTGGTCTTGCGGATTTCCTTCTCGTCCATCCATTCCGCCAGGCCGCTTTCCACGTCGATCAGTTGCAGGCTGAACTTGTAGAATACGTCCTTGTAGTCGCTGCTACGTTTGACGATGGAGCTGATCGAACCTTCCAGACGGTACTTGGCGGCGATCATGTTGCCGGTCTTGGCCACGGTCGAGTCCTTGTACAGGCCGCTCTGATTTTGCAGCTTGAGCTGGTCGATCTGGCTTTGCATATCGGTGTTGTCGCTGGCGAAGCGAGCGACTCCGGACTTCATCAGCTGAGTTTTGATCGAGGTGGTGATCTCGCGGGTATCGATGTACTCGCTGGTCTTGTTCTTCACGTCGTACACCTGCACCACCGGGCGACCCTGTAGAACGCCGGACTGGGCCAGGGAGCGGGTCATCGACTCGGCGATCATTTGCAAGTCGGTGGAGCCGAACTCGTTGGTGATCAGCTCGACGGCCTTGCTGTCGCCGTAGCTGATGTTGCCGCCGCCGAGCACGGGCGAGGAGGTGGAGGCGCAGCCGCTGGCCAGCAGAGTGAGGGCGGTGATGAGGGAAAGGCGTGCAAACAGCATGGCGGGCTCTCTTAACGGAACAGGTTGACGGAGTTTTCAGGCGTCTGCACTTCCAGGCGGAAGTCAGTGGCCTGGGGCACTGGTGCAATAGCCGGCAGATAGCTGGTCTGGGTGCCGTAGAGCGTCAGGCTCTTCCAGCTTTCCTCGTCAGCCACCGGGAAACCGTCGTTTCCAAGCCAGGCGAAGCGGTAGTACATCGACTTGTTCTTGTGGCTGGTATTGGTCAGTTCCACCTTGACGGTGAGAAAGCCGTTTTCGCGAGCCACACGCATGGCGCCGACTTCGATGTGCTTCATGCTGCCGAGGGAAACCACCTTGCTCGCAGCACTCCCGGGGGGCGGCGGTGGTGGGCTGGCGCAGCCCGCTACAAGGGCGAGGGCAAGCATGGCGTAGAGGGGGCGGGACATCAGAGATCTCCTTATAGGCTGGTGGCCTGCGCTACATTCTGTAGCGACTCCGTGTTGAGAGGGGTGACGCTATTACCGCTGGTGAAAATCTGGCTGCCAAGCAGACGCAGTGGAACTACCTGATAGTCACGTTCGACGTTCAGTCGCAACTGGGTAGCGCCCAGCTGCAGCTGATGCTCGCCCTTCTTCAGGCGCAGGCGCACGATCTGCGTGCTGTCCGGCAGGGTGCGCCAGGTGCGCTCGTCGGCACCTTCGGTGATGGCTGAGGCAAGACCCACGGCCAGGCCGGCCAACGGGTTGACTTCGTTGAGCTGCTTCTGCGCGATGGTACGGGTGGCGGCGCGTACGCTGGTGCGCAGGATGATGCCGGGCATGTCGTCACGCAGGGCTCGGCGCGACATGGCCTCGGTGCTGTTGAGTTCGGTCAGGGGCAGTACTTCACCGTTCAGGCTAAGGCTCTGCAGGCTAATGCTGGAGGTGTCGCTCTTGATCACCGGGAACGACAGCGGAGTGATGATCAGGCCGTCGGGTGTCGGGATGGGCAGGGGAATGCGTACCGAGTCGCGCGCCGGGGCCAGGCCGCTCTGCACCACCAGTAACACGTCGCTCTCATCGGAGCCACGACTCAGTGGCTTGTCCAGATCCAGCAAGGCTTGCTCCAGCAGCGGGGTGTCCGGGCGCAGCTCGACCGCCTTGCGGTAGCCCGGGGCAGCCAAGCCACGCTCACCCAGCGCCTCGTAGACAAAGCCAGACAGGTAGTGGCTGAAGGCACTTTGGTAGCTATTCTTCAGGGCAAGTACTTCCGGAGCGTTGAGAGTTTCCACCGGGTATCCCTGCAAGTCCTTCATCTCGGCGGTAATGCCCTGCTGCTCGGCTTCCTCTTCACGCTTGAGGTATTCCTTATCCCGCAGTTCGGCAATCAGCGCCTCACGCTCATGGGTTTTCTTGATTTCGACGCGGGCCGCTTCGAAGTCACCCAGGGCCAGATGGTTGACTGCCATCTGGGTGGTCAGCATGACCTTCTCGTAGTCATAGCCTTCGTAACGGCGGACGCGGTCATTGACCAGCAGGCTGCCGATATTGGCAAGGTGTTTGGCCGGATCGCTGCGTACCGATTCCTCCCACTCGAAAATCTGCCGATCGGCCTGGGCCCAGGCCTCCAGACTGCCCTGCAGGTCGCCTTTGTTGCGTAAAAGCTCGCCCTTTTCGAGGTAGTAGAGGAGATCCTTGTTCTCTCCGCTGTTATTGCTCTCCAGCAGGGCGATGGCTGCGTCCACGTTGCCGCTCTGCAGGTGCAGGCTGGTCTGGGTCAGCTCGTTTTCATAGCTGCGGAAGGTTTCGCAACCGCTGAGGAAGGTGGAGCAAAGTGTCAAGGCCACTAGAGCTCGGAATTGCATCGTAAACACACCTAGTCCTTTTAAGTTGAAGTTCGTAAATGCAGCTGATTCCCTTGATCGGCCTGGCTCTATCCACCGGTATCCGTTGTAGCTGGCCGCGCATCAGAGTGCGTGAGGCTAACGTCCAGTTACCTATGTGGAGGGTCGCAAGTATATTCAGAAACAGCTGTCAGACAGTGGCTATTTATCATTCTTTCAATATCACCAGGATATTAGTCCGGATTTCATGACAGGTGGAGATATCAATGCGTGAACGGCTGCCGCGACAGAGCCGGCGACGGGTTCTAGGCTGGCTGAAATCTTTCGTAGAGCCCCAGCATGTCCGCATCCATACGTCACACTCGTTATGCCGACAGCCCGGATCTGGCATTGGCACCTCTGCAGCATCAGGCGCTGGAGCAGGCACTGGCAGCGGCCTGTGCCCAGCTCGAGATACAGCAGGCCTATCTGGCAGCACTCCGTGATCCGGCACGCGGACGGCAGCCGAGTCTGCTGCTGGCGGTGGCCGGAGCTGACGAGCAGGCCTTGCGGCGCCTGGCTATACTGGCAAGTGAGCTGCTGCCGGATCGGCTGGAGCTGGATCTGATCGAGCTGGCCGACGACAGCCTGTCAGACGCATTGCGGGAGCATTGCGAGGCCTTCTACCGGCGTTAGCAGCACACAAGCTGGCATACTGGGTGCCGGATTTGCGGCTTCGAGGGTGACATGCGTGTATGGATTGACGCCGACGCCTGCCCACGGGCGGCTCGGGATCAGGTGGTCAAGTTTGCTCTCAAGCGGAGCTTCGAGGTGGTGCTTGTGGCCGGGCAGGTCGTTGCCCGGCCGAATTTTACCTGTGCCAGGCTGGTGGTGGTGCCGAGCGGCCCGGATGCAGCCGATGACCACCTGGTGGAGCATGCGCAGCCGGGAGATCTGGTGATCTGCAGCGATGTACCGCTGGCAGACCGGTTGCTGAAGAAGGGCGTGGCCGCGCTGGATCCGCGTGGGCGCGAATTCGACGAGCGCAACATGGGCGAGCGTCTGGCACTGCGCAACCTGTTCACCGATCTGCGCGAGCAGGGACAGGTCGGCGGTGGTCAGGCGCCATACTCGGACAAGGATCGACAGGCTTTCGCCAATTCGCTGGATCGTCTGCTTACCCGCCTGATCCGGCCCCTGTCGTCAGCGCCTTAGGCAAGGCGGCTGCTTCCGGCTAGCCGCACAAATAGGTGCCGGTGCCCACGGCCACCAGCACACCCTCCTCGTTATGCAGTTCCATGCGGATCACCGCCACCTTGTTGCCGGCGCGCAGTGGTATGGCCGTGGCGATAAAACGCTGGCCGCGTCCCGGGCGCAGGTAGTCGATGCGCAGGTCGATGGTGCCCAGCTTCGACAGGCGGCTCATACGTTCCGCAGCCGGCAGGTGCTGATGGTTGGCGAAGGCTCCGATCAGGGCCATGGCACCGCCGCAGACATCGAGCAGCGAGGAAATCACGCCGCCATGAAGGATGCCGTGGAGAAAGTTGCCGATCAGCTCGGGTCGCATCGGCAGGTGCATGGTTACTTGCTGTTCGCTCAGCTCATCGATTTCGATGCCAAGCAACTGGTTGAACGGGATGCGCTGGAAGAAGGCGGAGACTGCCTGATGCAGTTCCGGGCTGAGCACGAAGGCGGCAGACACGGCGGTTACTCCCTGGAGTTTTTTGCCACGCTGCCGCAGCACTGGCGACTTGACCAGCCGAACGGCAGGGTTGCCCTGTGCTATGACCGAAGAGCCCTTTACAGGGCCTGCCCGTGCCTGTCACAGCCGAAGCAGGCACTGGCCGGTATGTTGTTTTGCGCCGTTCTCAGGAGTGAGTCAGTTCAAGTACCCGGTCGACCAGCTTGTTGATGCCGGCGGCTGCTTCGGAAATGGATTTGGCCAGCATATAGGCCGGAGTGGTGACCAGCTTGCGCTCGCTGTCTTCGATGATGTCGCTGACTTCGCACTCCTCGTGTCGGGCGCCCATTTGGCTCAGGGCTGCGGCGGTATCGGCATCGTTGCCGATGGTGCAGGTCACCCCTTCACCGAAGATTCTTGCTGCCAGTGCCGGGGCGATGCATATCAGGCCGACTGGCTTGCCGGCGTCCACGAAGGCCTTGCAGGCTGCCAGTACGTCCGGTTGCACGCTGCAGTTGGCGCCGCTGACGGCGAAATCGGAAAGGTTTTTGGCTACGCCGAAGCCGCCTGGCAAGATCAGGGCATCGAAGTCGGCCACGTGCAGCGCTTTAACGTCCTTGATCTGGCCACGGGCGATGCGTGCCGATTCGACCAGCACGTTGCGTGTTTGGTCCATCTCGTCGCCGCTGTAATGGTCGACCACGTGTAGTTGCGGGATGTTGGGTGCAAAGCAGCCCACCTCGGCACCACGCTGATCGAGACGCAGCAGGGTGATCACGCTTTCGTGGATCTCGGCGCCATCATAGACGCCACAGCCGGACAGAATCACTGCCACTTTCTTGCTCATGCTCGACTCCTGGTGAGGACGGGCGCGCCGCAGGGCGGGCGCGCTTGTTGATTATTCTGGTAACGCAGGCTGCTGGCGTTAAATGCCGCTTGGGTTGTCATTTGCCGCCGTGAGGCCTGCTGGCTGATCGCATAGGATGAATAACAGCTCAATCCCGATACAAGTACAACGATGTGGCGCAGTCATGAACTATGTCCTTTACGCAGTGCCTTTTTTCTTTCTGCTGATCGGTCTGGAGTTGCTTGCCGACCGCTGGCGAGGCATGCACAACTACCGTCTCGCCGACGCCCTCAACAGTCTGAGTGCCGGAGTGCTGTCCCAGGCGGTCGGGATACTGACCAAGGTAGTTGGTCTGCTCACCTATACCTTCGCCTGGGAGCATCTGGCGCTGCTGGAGCTGTCTGCCAGCGATCTTTGGGTCTGGGTGTTTGCCTTCGTCTTCTATGATTTCTGCTACTACTGGAATCATCGCCTGGGACATGAACGCAACGTGCTCTGGGCCGCTCATGCGGTGCACCATCAGAGCGAGGACTACAACCTCTCCACCGCACTTCGCCAGACCAGCACCGGTTTTCTTTTCAGCTGGATCTTCTACTTGCCGCTGGCGTTGCTCGGAGTGCCGCCGCTGGTGTTTTTGAGCGTGGCGGCACTCAATCTGCTCTACCAGTTCTGGGTGCATACAAAACACATTCCCAAGCTCGGCTGGCTGGAGTGGCTACTGATCACCCCGTCCAATCACCGTGTTCATCATGCACAGAATCCTCTTTACATGGATCGTAATTACGGCGGTGTGTTCATTGTCTGGGATCGACTGTTTCGCACTTACCAGGAGGAGTTGGAAGAAGAACCGGTGATCTTCGGTGTGACCGTCCCGCTGGCCAGCTGGAACCCGCTATGGGCCAACCTGCAGGTGTATGCCGGGCTCTGGTGTGATGCGCGTAGAGCCGCCTCCTGGTGGGACCGGTTGCGCATCTGGTTTATGCCCACCGGCTGGCGTCCGGCCGATGTGGCTGCGCGTTACCCGCAGGAGAAGCCGGATCTGAGCCGCTTCCGCAAGTTCGAGGTGCCGTTGGGACGTGGCGCGCAGGTTTATGCGCTGCTGCAATTCATCGTTTATCTGCTGGGCGGTGTCTGGCTGCTGGCGCAGGGTGACGGGCTGAGCACTGTTGCGGCCCTGCTGGGCTGCATTTGGGTGGGGCTGGGCCTGTATAGCATCGGCTGTGTGCTGGAGAGCCGCCGCTGGGCCAGGAGGGTGGAACTGTTGCGTCTGACGCTGAACCTGCCGCTGTTCTGGCTGGCTGATGCGCTGGGTGTGCTGAGCATGGGTGTTGCCGCCTGGGCTGCTCTGCTGCTCTATGGGGGGCTCAGCCTGCTGGGCTTGTGGTGGCTGCGCCAGGACGACTCAGCCCCGGCGTCGCTGACGCCATCGATATAGCCAGCCGAGGCCGATCAGCAGTACCACGAGCAGCAACAGCAGCAACTGATAGCGGCGTAGTTCCTGCAGAAGCCCCTCCATGGCCTGGCCCAGATTGTAGGCCAGCAGGCTCAGGCCGGTGGCCCATAGGCCAGCGCCGATGGCATCGAGCAGCAGATAGCGGCGCCAGGAGTAGCCGGACAAACCAATAGCCAGTGGCATTACCGTACGCAGGCCGTACATAAAGCGAAAGCCGAGCACCCATAGATCCGGGTGGCGGGCCAGCATGGCATTGGCGCGAGCGCCCAGCGGTTGCCAGGCCGGCTTTCGCTGTAGCAGGGCGCGGCCATGGTGGCGGCCCAGGTAGTACCACAGCTGATCGCTGGCAAAGGTGCCGAGGAAGGCGCAGGCTATCACTCCCTCGATACGGAGCAGGTCGCGTACGGCCAGGTAGGCGGCCAGCAGCAGGGACACCTCGCCCTCAAGGAAGGTGCCCAGTACCAGCGCCGGGTAGCCGAACTGGGCGATCAGGTCTTGCAGCATGCGGAACACTCAGGCCAGGAGGAGGCATCAGCCTAACCCGACGGCGATGCCGCAGAAAGATGGCGGGCGTGCCACAATGAGCGACCAGCTATGCGACCTGCCGTCGCACGGAGCCATGTGGCTGTCATCATCCGGTCATAATGGCTGCTTATAACTGTCACACTGGCCCGCCCGTGCGGGCTCTGGAGTCTGCCGTGAGCGTTACCCTCGCCAACCGCCTGTTCCCCGCCACCCGCCTGCGTCGCAACCGTCGTGACGAGTTTTCCCGTCGCCTGGTGCGTGAGCACCGCCTGAGCGTGGATGACCTGATCCTCCCGGTGTTCGTTCTTGATGGTGAAAGCCGCCGCGAGGCCGTGCCCTCCATGCCGGGCGTCGAGCGTCTGTCCATCGATCTGCTGTTGAAGGAGGCCGAACACTGGGTGGAGCTGGGCATACCGGCGTTGGCGCTGTTTCCGGTTACGCCGCTGGAGAAGAAGTCGCTCGACGGCGCTGAGGCGTGGAATCCGGACGGCATTGCCCAGCGTGCGATACGTGCCCTGCGCGCGAAGTTTCCGGAGCTGGGAGTGATCAGTGATGTAGCCCTGGATCCCTTCACCACTCATGGCCAGGACGGCATCCTTGATGCCGACGGTTATGTGCAGAACGATGTCACCGTCGATGCGCTGGTCAGGCAGGCGCTGTCTCACGCCGAGGCCGGTGCCCAGATTGTGGCTCCGTCGGACATGATGGACGGACGCATCCAGGCGATCCGCGAAGCACTGGAGCTGGCCGAGCACACCAACGTGCGCATCATGGCTTACTCGGCCAAGTACGCCAGCGCCTATTACGGACCGTTCCGCGATGCGGTCGGCTCGGCGGCGAACCTCGGCAAGGGCAGCAAGAACACCTACCAGATGGATCCGGCCAACGGTGACGAGGCGCTGCACGAAGTGGCGGCGGATCTGGCCGAAGGCGCCGACATGGTCATGGTCAAGCCGGGTATGCCCTATCTGGACATCGTCTGGCGAGTGAAGGAGGCCTACAAGGTGCCTACCTTCGCCTATCAGGTCAGCGGCGAGTACGCCATGCACATGGCGGCGATCCAGAACGGCTGGCTGTCCGAGGCGGTGATCCTCGAATCGCTGACCGCCTTCAAACGCGCCGGCGCCGATGGCATCCTCACCTATTTCGCCGTGCGTGCGGCAGAACTGTTAAAACAGGGGTGATACCCCTCAGGAACCCAGTGATGAACAGCGAAGGACTCAACAGTGATGTACTCGACAGCAGCCCAGCAGCGTCGCTAGAGGCACCCATGGAGCCGGTTGTGGTGGAAACTCCCCCGCCCCCGCCACCTGTGCCGGGGTTGGACGATATCAGCCTGTACATCCATCGCGAGCTGTCGCAACTGCAGTTCAACATCCGCGTGCTGGAGCAGGCACTGGATGAGTCCTATCCGCTGCTTGAACGTCTGAAGTTCCTGCTGATTTTCTCCAGCAACCTCGACGAGTTCTTCGAGATTCGCGTTGCCGGGCTGAAGAAACAGATCAACTTTGCCCGTGAGCAGGCTGGTGCTGACGGCCTGCAGCCACACCAGGCGCTGGCGCGGATCAGCGAGCTGGTGCACGAGCAAGTCGAGCGCCAGTACGCCATCCTCAACGACACACTGTTTCCGGCGCTGGCCAAGCACAACATCAACTTCATTCGCCGGCGGCACTGGACGACCAAGCTCAAGAGCTGGGTGCGCCGCTATTTCCGCGACGAGATCGCGCCGATCATCACGCCCATTGGTCTTGATCCGACGCACCCCTTCCCGCTGCTGGTGAACAAGAGCCTTAACTTTATCGTCGAGCTTGAAGGCATCGATGCCTTTGGCCGCGATTCCGGCCTGGCGGTCATCCCGGCGCCGCGCTCGCTGCCGCGGGTGATCCGCGTGCCGGAGGAGGTAGGCGGGAGCGGCGATAATTACGTGTTCCTCTCGTCGATGATCCATGCTCATGCCGACGATCTGTTCCACGGCATGAAGGTCAAGGGCTGCTACCAGTTCCGCCTGACTCGTAACGCCGATCTGTCGGTAGATACCGAGGATGTCGAGGATCTGGCCCGCGCCCTGCGCGGCGAGCTGTTTAGCCGTCGTTACGGCGATGCGGTACGCCTGGAAGTGGCAGATACTTGTCCTAAGCACCTGTCGGATCAGTTGCTCAAGCAGTTCGGCCTGTCGGAAAACGAACTGTATCGGGTCAACGGCCCGGTGAACCTGACCCGGCTGTTCTCCATCACCGGTCTGGACAACCACCCGGAGCTGCAGTACATGCCCTTCACTCCGGTGATTCCCAAGCCGCTGCAGAATGCCGAGAACATCTTCAACGTCATCAGCAAGCAGGACATCCTGCTGATGCACCCCTTCGAGTCCTTCACTCCGGTGGTCGACTTGCTTCGCCAGGCTGCCAAGGATCCGCATGTACTGGCGATCAAACAGACCCTGTACCGTTCCGGCGCCAACTCGGAGATTGTCGATGCCCTGGTAGAGGCTGCACGCAACGGCAAGGAGGTCACTGCGGTGATCGAGCTGCGCGCACGTTTCGACGAGGAGTCCAACCTGCAGTTGGCCACTCGCCTGCAGCAGGCCGGTGCGGTGGTGATCTACGGCGTGGTGGGCTTCAAGACCCACTCGAAGATGATGCTGATCCTGCGCCGCGAGAATGGCGAGATCCGCCGTTACGCGCACCTGGGCACCGGCAACTACCACGCCGGCAACGCTCGCCTGTACACCGACTACAGCATGCTCACCGCCGACGTGGCGCTGGGTGAGGACGTCGGCAAGCTGTTTAGCCAGTTGATCGGCATGGGCAAAACCCTGCGCATGAAGAAGCTGTTGCATGCGCCCTTCACCCTGAAGAAGACCCTGCTCGACCTGATCGCCAGGGAAACGGCAGCGGCCAGCGAAGGGCGACCGGCGCACATTATGGCCAAGGTCAACGCGCTGACCGACCCGAAGATCATCCGTGCGCTGTACAAGGCCAGCCAGAGCGGCGTCAAGATCGATCTGGTGGTGCGCGGCATGTGCTGTCTGCGCCCGGGCATTGCCGGGGTTTCGCACAATATTCAGGTGCGTTCGATTGTCGGCCGCTTCCTTGAGCACAGCCGGATCTACTACTTCCTTAACGGTGGCGACGAGCTGGTTTACCTGTCCAGCGCCGACTGGATGGAGCGCAACCTCGACAAGCGGGTTGAGACCTGCTTCCCGGTCGAAGGCAAGAAGCTTATCAGCCGGGTCAAGAAGGAGCTGGAGCTCTATCTGAGCGACAACACCCAGGCCTGGGTGCTGCAGTCGGACGGCCGCTATGTGCGCCAGCAGCCAACCGGCAACCAGAACCCGCGCAACGCCCAGGCGGCTCTGCTGGAGAAGCTCACCGCACCGATCGTGGTAACCCGTTGAGCACGTTCACAGCCAGCCCGGTGCAGTCGCCCTGTGCCGGGCTCAGAGCCGGGCGCGCACCTGCCTGGGGCTGATGCCGAAGGCGCGCTTGAATGCTGTGGAAAAGTTTGCGGCGCTGCTGTAGCCGGCAATCCAGGCCGCCTGGCTGACGCACACACCCTGCTGTTCCAGCGCGTCACGCGCCTGTTGCAGCTTGCGCTGGCGCTGATACTCGAAGATCGACAGACCATTGACCGCCTGGAAGTGACGCTGCAGGGTGCTGGCGCTGCAGCTCACGGCTTGGGCGATTTGCTCCAGCGACCAACCGTCGGCCTCGCCGCTGTGCAGTAGCTCCAGAGTACTGCGAATGCGCTGATGCTCGTGCGGGCGCAGCCTGGCTGAGGCAGCCGGTGCTTGTCGGGTGATCTGGCCGAGTGCCTCGCCGGCGATTTCCAGGGCCCGACTTTCCAGATACAGGTTCTCCAGCAGTCGGTTGCCACCGGCCGGGTGCAGAACCTGCTCGGCCAGGGTCAGCAGGCGCGCTGAAGGTCTCCAGCGCAGCACGTTGAGTGGCCGGTAGTCGCCCTGTAACAACGCTTTCAGTTCGGTCTGGCCGTCGAAACCGCAGGAGTCGAACCATTCCTCGCTCAGGCTGATCGATACCTTGCGAATGTGCTGGCCACGGCGGGCATGGCGAGCGAACTGCATCGGCTCGTTGAGTGCGATGATCACCCCTTCGCCGCTGCCGCCAGAGGTGCCGAAGGTGAAGGGGCGGCCGTTGTAGCTGACTTCGCTGCGGCCCTGCAGGAAAAGGATGAGGTTAAGGTGCGGGTGTGCCTGCGCCCGAGTGGCGAAGTCCTGCAGCTCCACGCAGTCGGAGCAGTGCAGTGACAGGCCTTCGCGCAGTTGGCGCCAGCTCAGGTGGCCGCGGAACAGGCTGTCGCGACTGCACTGGCCATTGACCAACTGAATCTTGTCGCCCGACAGCTGCGCCAACTCGGCGGCGCGGACGACATGGTTCTGGGCGTTCATAAGCACTCCCTCGATGCATCTGGCGCAAAGAACAAATCCCGGCGCGCAAACCTTTTGTTACATCCAGGCTGGCAGACTACGCCTCGTTCTTTACTGATGCAAATCATTCGCATTTAAATTGTGCGTCTTCCTGGCGGGGAAGCGCGAGGAGGGAACGATGCATCTGCCACCACTTAATCAGTTTTCCATCAGGCCGTTGAGTCTGGCCGTACTGTTGGCGCTGCCACCTCTGAGTCTGGCAGCCGAGCCTGTCGAGTTGCAGGCTACCGAAGTGCTCGGTACTGCCCAGGAGGAGTTGCGCCAGGCGCTGGGTGTTTCCCTGATTACTGCCGAGGACATCCGCAAGGCGCCACCGGCCAATGACATTGCCGAGATCATCCGCAAGCAGCCAGGGGTGAATCTGACCGGTAACAGCGGCTCCGGTGCGCGCGGCAACAATCGGCAGATCGACATCCGCGGCATGGGGCCGGAAAACACCCTGATTCTGATCGATGGCAAGCCGGTCAACTCGCGTAATGCCGTGCGCTACGGCTGGCGTGGCGACCGCGATACCCGCGGTGACTCCAACTGGGTGCCTGCCGAGCAGATCGAGCGCATCGAAGTGCTGCGTGGCCCGGCGGCAGCCCGCTACGGCAGCGGTGCGGCTGGCGGGGTGGTCAATATCATCACCAAGAAGGCGGGCATCGAGCATCAGGGCAATCTCAGTCTCTATGCCAACATGCCGCAGCACAGCGAAGAGGGTGCTACCCGGCGCTTCAGCTTTGGTCTTAGCGGCCCGCTGAGCGAAACCCTGTCGTACCGTGTGTACGGCAATCTGAACAAGACGGACTCGGACGACGAAGACATCAACGAAGGTCGTGCGGCGAGCCCCGACAGTTCCGCCGTGGCCGGCCGCGAAGGTGTGCGCAATCGTGATATCGACGCCACGCTGAGCTGGCGTATGGATGAGTCGCAGACCCTCGATCTGCAGGCTGGCTTCAGCCGGCAGGGCAACATCTACACCGGCGACAGCATGAACAATCTGTCCAGCTCGGCACCCATCAATGCCATACGCTCGAACTGGATTGGCCGCGAAACCAACCGCATGCTGCGCAATACCTACGCCATCACCCACCATGGCGACTGGGACTTCGGTACCACGCTGAACTACCTGCAGTACGAGCGCACGCGCAACAACCGTCTCAAGGAAGGTCTGGCCGGCGGTCCGGAAGGTGCCATCAACGGCAACGAGTTCGGCACCATCGAGCTGGAAAACCTGACCGCACACAGTGAGGTCAGCCTGCCGCTGTCGGCCGGCTTCGAACAGGTGCTGACCCTGGGCGCGGAGTGGAACGAGCAGCGCATGGACGACGGCGTCTCCGATCTGGCTGTGGTACAGAACATCGGTTACACCGACGCCTTCAAGGGCGAGACGACGATGCGTACCGCATCGCTTTTCGTCGAAGACAACATCGAGCTGCGACCGGGCACCATCCTTACTCCCGGGCTGCGCTTTGATCACAACAGCTTCTCCGGCAGCAACTGGAGCCCGGCGCTCAACCTTTCGCACAGGCTGGACGAGAACTTCAGCCTCAAGGCCGGTATCGCCCGCGCCTACAAGGTACCCAACCTGTACCAGAGCAACCCCTCCTACGCGCTGTACAGCAATGGCATCGGTTGCTGGGGAACGGTCGGCGTCGGCTGTTTCCTGGTCGGCAATGACAGTCTCAAGGCTGAAACCAGTGTCAATAAGGAACTGGGGCTGGAGTTCGAGTCCGGTGAGTACCAGGCCAGCCTGACCTGGTTCCGCAACGACTACCACGACAAGGTCGAGGCCGGGCGCACGCCGGTAGCCAATATCACCGCCAACATCATGGGCAACAACCGCCAGGTCGATGTGTTCCAGTGGAGCAACGTGCCAAGGGCGGTGGTCGAGGGTTTTGAAGGCAACCTGAAAATGCCGCTGGCCGAGCGTCTGAGCTGGAATACCAACTTCACCTGGATGCTGCAGTCGAAGAACAAGGAAACCGGCGAGCCGCTGTCGATTATTCCCGAGTTCACCGTCAACTCCACACTCGACTGGCAGGTAAGCGACCCGCTTTCGCTGCAGGCCACGGTCACCTGGTATGGCCGGCAGACCCCGGGCAAGTATGACTACAAGGGCAATGTGCTGGAGGGCGATGCCCGTCGTGAAATCTCGCCCTATGCGCTGGTTGGCATCGGCGGCAATTACCAGATCGACAAGAACTGGAGCGTTGGCGCGGGCATCAGCAACCTGTTCGACAAGCGCCTGTATCGCGAGGGTAATGCCCGTGAGGCCGGTGCCTACACCTACAACGAACCGGGGCGTACCTTCTACGCCAGCCTCAGCACCAGCTTCTGAGTCTCGAGCGGGAGGCCATGGCCTCCCGCTTGCCACTCGTTGCCACGATAATCAGGCGGGACCACCCGCCAGCCAGATGAGTCTTCCTGCATGATTCGATTTCAAGGTAGCGCGGCGACCACCTCGGCCTCGCTGTATATGACCAAGCTGTGCAAGCACTTTCGCCACAAAATCAGCGTCGAGTTCGATGAGCAGAGCGCTGATGCTCACTTTCCCAACGGGCGCTGCCTGATGCAGGCCGAGGCCGGAGCGCTGCACTTCGACTGTAGCGCCGAGAATGCCGAGGCGGCGGCGCGCATCCGCTTCGTGCTGGACGACCATCTGCAGCGCTTCGCCCGCAAGGAAAACCTGTCCATCGCCTGGCGTGCGGACATTGCCGATGAGGGCTAGGCTGCTCGGTTTTCTGCTGCTGACACTGGCGCTGCCGGCGCTGGCCGGAGAATCTGCCTGGCAGCCGGCGAGTCTGGTGCAGGCCGAAATGCGCGAAGTGCAGTCGCAGCATACTGGGCGCAGTTATCGGCTGTACCTGTCCCGGCCGCAGGGGGAAGCACCGGCGCAGGGCTTTCCGGTGGTCTACGTGCTTGATGCCAACCTGTTTTTTCCCCTGCTTTCGCAGCAGGCGTTGATGTACCAGCCCCATGCTGCGCGTGAAGGTCGCGAAGCGGTGCTGGTGGTCGGCATCGGGCATCCCCATGACAGCCCTTTCGACCTTGCCGCGCGCGCGGAGGACTTTACTCCGCCGGCCCCTGACCTGAGCGATACCGGAGACCGTTCCGGGCGGCCGCAGGGTGGTGCGCAGCGTTTTCTGGACTTCCTTGAGGATGAGGTCAAGCCACTGGTGGCTGCGCGTTATCCTGTGGATCCGCAGCGCCAGACCCTGTTCGGCCATTCCTACGGCGGACTGTTCACCGTCTACACCCTGCTCACCCGGCCCGAGGCTTTTCAGCGCTACTACGCCGCCAGCCCCTCGCTGTGGTGGAATCGGCGCCATGTCTTTGGGTTGCTGGAGACGTTCGCTCGAAGCCGGCCGCATCCATCCGTGCGGCTGATGCTAAGTGTTGGTGGTGCCGAACAGCCGGCTTTCGATGTGGCGCCGACCGACCCTCGTCAGCGGCAACTGGCCGAGCGGCGCATGTTGGACAATGCCCGTGAGCTGCAGGCGCGTTTGGTTGATCTGGGCATTGCCAGCGACCTGCAGGTGCCGCCTGCTACCGATCATGCCGGCAACGGTTTTATCAGTAGTGTGCAGGTGCTGGATTTCGCCCTGACGCGGTGAGTGCCTTCAGCGCACGCTGAGGCTCAGGTCGATGCGCTTGAGCCATTCGGCCTCGGCCTCGAAGTCGGCCTGGGTCAGCGGGTTGGCGGCTAGCCAGCCCTCGGGGAAGACGATTTCCAGACTGTCCTCGCTGGCCTGCAACTGTACCTCCGGCATGCTCTGGGTGCCGCGGATGTGATGGAAGAGGATGGCGAAGCGCAGCAGCACGCACAGGCGCATGAGTTTAATGCCGTCCTCGCCGAACTCGGTGAACTTGTCACGGGGAATGCTGCGCCGGTGGCCGCGTACCAACAGTGCCAGCATCTGCTGATCCTGGCGCGAGAAACCTGCCAGATCCGAGTGCTCGATCAGATAGGCGCCGTGCTTGTGGTAATGGTAGTGGGCGATGGCCAGGCCCACTTCATGCACCCGGGCTCCCCAGCTGAGCAGCTCGCGCAGCCAGTCGTCGGTCAGTTGCCAGGCCTGGGCCACTTCGTTCAGAGCAAAAATTGCCTTGGCTTCGACCCGGGCGGCCTGCTCCAGGTCGACGTGGTAGCGCTCCATGAAGGCCGACAGGGTGCGTTCGCGTACATCCTCGTGCTTGCGCCGGCCGAGCAGGTCATAGAGCAGGCCTTCTCGCAGCGCCCCCTCGGAGTGACTCATGCGCTGGATTTCGCAGGCGTCGAAGATTGCTTCCAGAATGGCCAGGCCCGCCGGGAAGATTGCCCGGCGATCCGGTTTGATGCCTTCTAGGTCGATTCTGTCCACCTCACCCAGCTTGAACAGCCTGCGCTTGAGCCAGGCGAGGCCTTCCTGAGTGACCTCACCGCTGCCCAGTCCGGCGGCCTTGATCGCCAGGCCCACGGCCTTGATCGTGCCGGAGGCACCGACAGCATCTTCCCAGCCCAGCCGGCGCATGCTCTGCTCGATGTTCATCAGCTCCAGCCGTGCCGAGGTGTAGGCCTGGGCATAGCGGGCCGGCGTGATCTTGCCGTCGCGGAAGTAGCGCTGGGTAAAGCTGACGCAGCCCATCTGCAGGCTTTCGCGCAGCAGCGGCTCGAAACGCTGGCCAATGATGAACTCGGTGCTGCCGCCGCCAATGTCGGCTACCAGGCGCTTGCCCGGGGTGTCGGCGATGCTGTGGGAGACCCCGAGGTAGATCAGCCGCGCTTCCTCGCGGCCGGATACCACCTCCACCTGATGACCGAGAATCTCCTCGGCGCGGCGGATAAATACCGCACGGTTGCGGGCTTCGCGCAGCGCGTTGGTACCGACGATGCGCACCGAACCCTCCGGCAGGCAGGCGGTGAGCTGGGCGAAGCGGCGCAGGCAATCAAGCCCGCGAACCATTGCCTCTTCGCTGAGTTGACGCGTTTCATCGATGCCGGCAGCCAGCTGCACTTTGTCACCCAGGCGTTCGAGAATGCGAATTTCGTGATTGTCGGTCTTGGCCAGAACCATGTGAAAACTGTTCGAGCCCAGATCGATGGCGGCAATCAGGGGGAAATTCTCGGGAGCTTCTGGGGGCATGTCGGGGCATCTCGTTTCTGGACGGCGCAATCGTGCCACGACTGGGGCCATGAGCCAACGCAAAGGAGATGACAGCGGAGTTGAATCGGATGGCTTGCCTAGCCAGTCAGACGTTCTACTGGCGGCAGTTGCATGGCCTGAACCTCGGCCAGCAGGTAGTCGCGCAGACGCTGCAGACGCGCCTGAGTGCGGTGGCCGCGGGGCCAAACCAGGTAATAGCTGTCGCCGCTGAACACCGCTGTCGGCCAGGGCAGGCCGAGGCGGCCGGCCTGTACGTCCTCGGCCACCATCAGCAGATCACCTATGGATACGCCGTAACCGCGTGCAGCAGCCACTATGCCCAGCTCCAGCATGTCGAACAGTTGGCCGGTCTTCAGTGGAACCTGCTCACTTAGTCCGGTCACCTGCAGCCAACGCCGCCAGTCGCGTCGATCCGGGGTCGGGTGCAGTTGTTCGGCTTCCAGCAGGCGGGATAGCGTCCAGGGGCCGGCGGCAGCATCGGTGGTGGCGCAGACAGGTATCAGCCATTCTTCGAACAGCAGGGTGCTTTCCCAGTCCTCGGGAAACTGGCCGTCTGACAGGAGCACCGCGCAGTCGAACGGTTCGTGGCGAAAATCCACCTTGTCCACATCCATCCAGGCGCTGGTCAACTGAACCTCGCTGTCGGGGTTGGCCAGGCGGTAGTGTGAGAGCCGTGCCAGCAGCCAGCGCATGGTCAGGGTCGAGGGTGCCTTGAGGCGCAGCGCATGGTCGTCTGCGCGCAGGGCTGCGCTGGCCCGCTCGAGGGCATCGAAACCATCGCTGATTCCTGGCAGCAGAGCCCGGGCCGGGTCGGTCAGTTGCAGACTGCGGCCACGGCGCTCGAACAGGCGGCAGCCGAAGTACTGTTCCAGAGTCCGGATATGCCGGCTCACCGCGCTTTGGGTTAGAGCCAGCTCCTCGGCTGCGCGGGTGAAGGAGGCGTGGCGCGCGGCGGCCTCGAAGGCGCGCAGGGCGTAGAGCGGTGGCAAACGTCGGGTCACGGCATCAAACCATGAGTTTTAATCATGTCAGACATGGTTATTTTCCTTTTGTGGGTAATTCGCTCAAGCCGGAGAATAGTCGCCATTGCTCATTCCTGGACAGCCCGGGGATGCTTGTCCTGCCGAAGTTTTACTCATCATGAATCGTTCCCTTGGTCACGAGCTGGGTGCATTGCTGCGTCTGGCCGCCCCGTTGATCTCCGCCCAGTTGGCCCACGCGCTGATGATTTTCACCGACACGCTGATGATGGCCATGCTTGGCCCTCAGCAGTTGGCCGGTGGCGCACTGGGCGCTACCTGCTATTTCATCTTCTCGATCTTCTGCACCGGAGTGATCGCTGCCGTGGGCAGTCTGGTTGCCATCCGCCATGGCGCCGGAGATCCTGGCGCGGTCACGCGGCTGATGCGCAATGGCTTATGGCTGGCCATTTCGCTGGGGATCGTCAGTGCGCTGTGCCTCAATGCTCTGGGCCCGTTGCTGCCACATCTTGGCCAGGATCCTGCGGCGGCCAGCCAGGCTCTGGAGTTCCTCCGCCCGCTGTCGTTGGCCTTGCCTGGCTACCTGTGCTTCATGGCCTTGCGCGGTTTCACCAGTGCCATCGGCTACCCTGGCCCGGTCATGGCCATCAGCATTGTCGGTACCGTGGCCAACTTCGTTATCAATTACGCTTTGGTCAAGGGCTGGTTTGGCCTGCCCAGTCTGGGCCTCGCCGGCATCGGCATGACCACTGCGCTGGTCAGCAGCGCGATGGCTCTGGCCCTGGCGCTGTACATCCTTATTTCACCGACCTATCAGCATTATCAGTTGCGCGCAGGCCTTGGTCGCCCGCAACGTGCGGAAATGCGTGCGCTGTTGCGTCTTGGTCTGCCCATCGGCGGCACCTACGCTGCGGAGCAGGGGCTGTTCACCTTCGCTACCCTGTGCATGGGAGCCCTTGGCAGCGTGCAATTGGCAGCGCATCAGATCGCCATACAAACAGTGGCGCTGGCGTTCATCGTGCCGCAGGGGCTGTCCTATGCGGTGACCTTCCGTGTCGGCCTGCATTACGGTGCCGAACGCCTGCACCTGTCACGTCTGTCCGGACACCTGGGTATGATCCTTGGGGCGTCGCTGATGCTGCTGTTTGCCCTGCTGTTCTGGCTGCTGCCGGAGTGGATCATCGGTCTGTTCCTTGACCGTCATGACCCGGCCTTCGCCGAGATCGTCGCCCTGGCGG
The DNA here is from genome assembly GCF_019656335.1 of Pseudomonas sp. NCCP-436. GTDB lineage: Bacteria > Pseudomonadota > Gammaproteobacteria > Pseudomonadales > Pseudomonadaceae > Aquipseudomonas. The sequence continues at coordinate 331,242 of NZ_BPLZ01000001.1, forward strand.
TGAGCCTGCTGGCGATAGCCGCCTGGTTCGAGCTGTTTGATGGTCTGCAGAGCATCGCCATGGGCGCGATAAGAGGGCTTAACGACGGCCGGACAACCCTGTTGATCGGTCTGACCGGCTACTGGTGCATCGGCGCACCACTGGCCTGGCTGCTTGCCTTCCCGCTGGGTTGGGGCGCGCCCGGTGTATGGTGGGGCCTGGCCGCCGGCCTGGCGGTCACGGCTACGGGCCTGGTGCTGGGCTTCGAATGGAAGCTCAGGCAGATGAGCTGGCGCCGGACCGGTTCTCGGGCGACGCCAGCTTCTAGTGATCAACTCGCCTAGCGACGATCAAGCGCGCTGCAGTTGCCGTTTCCAACGCTGCTCGACGCTTTCCACCGAGGTCAGACCGAATTGGGCCCGATTGGCACCGGTAGACCAGGCCCACAATTGATTGCCGAAGTCGTAGTGCCACCATTCACTGGCCAGATTGCTGAAGCCGGCAGCCAGCATGGCGTTGTAGAGCATGCGGCGACGTGCACGAACCTCCTGCTCGTCGACACTCGGCTCTGCGATTTGCTCGTAGTAGTGGGTGAAGGAGCGCGCACAGGCCGCATCGAACTCACTGCCCATGTCCAGCCAGCGACCAGCCTCGTCGGTCAGAATGACGTCCACCGAGCCGCCCGTGAGGTGGGGGCTCGGTGCCTCCGGGCATACGCTGGGTACCGAGACAAACTGTCGGGTCAGCGTCAGCAACTGCTCTGCATTCAGTCCGGGATTGGCCCCGGCAATCGCCTGAGTCAGGCTGCGATACAGGTGTTGCTGCACCGCCAGCGGGCGCCAGCCATCGAGCACCGCCAGGCGCACGCCTGACGGCAAGGCCGCCGCCGCCAGCAACAAGCGCTCGAACACCTCGTGGCGCACATGACAGTCCGGCAGCGCCTCTGGCACTCCCAGCCGGTGGTAGGCCGGATAGACCACCAGGCGCTGGCTAAGGCCTAGTGCCACCAGCGGCTGGTCACTCTCGACGATGGGGATCGCGGCACAGGCATTCCAGTCAGGTTCGTCCTGTAGCGGGATCGGTTTTAGTAGATCAGTCATGGTCAATGAAACACCGAAGGCAGCCACAGTGTCAGCGAGGGGAAGATGATCAGCAGCGCAAGTACGACCAGCGCCACTGCGATGAACGGCAGAATGCCCGTGAACATCTCGACAATATCCAGCTTGCTGATGCTGGCGACGATGAACAGGCAGGCCCCCATCGGTGGTGTGATCAGCGCGATGGTTACGTTGAGGGTGAAAATCAGGCCCAGATGCACCGGGTCGATACCCGCGGCCAGGGCGACAGGGGCGATCATCGGGGTGAGCAGCATGAGCACCGAGACCTCCTCCATGAACATGCCGCACAGGAAGATCACCCCACTGATGACGAACAGCAGCAGTGTTGGCGAGTGCATAAACGGGTGCAGCAGTTCGGCAAACTGCGCGGCTACCTGGGTATAGGAAAGCAGCCAGTTGAGCACCGAGGCCGAGGCGATGATGGCGTAGATACACGCGGTCAGGCGCGCCGTTTCGGTGAACGCAGCCCACAGCCGAGCGAGGCTCAGGTTGCGCTGAGCCAGGCCGGCGACGATGACATACAGCGCCAGCAGGGCACCGGATTCGGTCGGCGACACCAGGCCGAAGACGATACCTGCAACGATGATCACTGGCGCGACCAGAGCCGTCGCAGCACCGCTCACCGCAGCCAGCAGCTCGCTCAGGGTCGCGCGTTTGCCGCTGGGTGCCAGGTTGTGGCGATGTGCATGCACGGCGTTCATCAGCAGAAACGCCATGGCCAGAATAAAGCCTGGAATGACCCCGGCCAGGAACAGATCGCCCACCGATGTATTGGTCAGGGACGAATACAGGATCATGAAGATGCTCGGCGGGATGATCGGGCCGATCAGCGAACTTCCTGCGGTCAGGCCTGCGGCGAACTTGCGGCTATAGCCCTCCTTCTCCATGGCCGGCACCAGCAAGGTGCTGAGTGCCGAGGCATCCGCGGCAGCCGAGCCGTTGACCCCGGCAAAGAACACGCCAGCGACCACGTTGACGTGGCCAAGACCTCCGCGAAAGTGACCGACCAGTGTATTGGCCAGGCGAATCAGACGTGGAGTCATCCCGGAGTTGTTCATCAGGTTGCCGGCCAGGATGAACAGAGGGATGGCCATCAGCGAGAACACGTCCATCCCACCGAAAAAGCGCTGCGGCAAGGTGTTCATGAACAGGCCGGGATCGATGAAGAGAAATCCTACGGCTGCGGCCAGCAGCATGCAGACGAATAGCGGCACACCCAGCAGCAGGTTGATGATGAAAACGGCGAACATCGCGTAGGTCATGGATCGACCCCTTCATGCAGACGATTGAGGTGTTCCTGCCGCGGCCACGGGCCTTGCAACAGCAGTTGTATCCACAGCAGGCCGAAGCCCAGCGGCACCACCAGCAGTGGCCAGGTTCGGCTGATGCCCAGCCCCATCGAGCGGAAACGTCCGGCATTCAGGGCATAGCGATAGCTGGCCCAGGCCGCGAAGCCGAACAGCACCAGCGCCAGCAGCCATTTGTACAGGTGCACCCAGCGCATCCAGCGTGCCGGCAGGCGTTGATCGAGCAGACTGACCTGCATATGGCCGCTTTCGACCCAAACCGCACCCACGGCGATCATCACGCAGCCGATCACCAGATAACGGGCCAGTTCATCCGACCAGATCGGCGAACCGCCAAACAGGTAACGCGCAGCGATACTGCCGATCAGCAGCAGCAGATTGAGTAACAGCAGCACAGCCGCGCCATGAATCAGCCAGCCACGCAGCCGATAGACGAAGGGAAGGGAAGCCATTGGGCGAACTCCAGCATGGAAGCAGCGCACGGAGCCAGAGCGGCTCCGCGCGAGAGGGGGTTTTACAGGCCCAAGCCCACGTCTTGCAGGGCCTTATCGATCCAATGCTGATCGATATTCTGTTTCTTCAGCCACTCAATGTAGGACGGTTGGGCAGCCTCACGGAACGCTTTCAGGTCATCAACATCCGGCTGAATGATCTGCATGCCGTTGGCAGCCAGAAACTCCAGATCTTTCTCCTGCGCCACAGCAATGGCCTGGCGGTTGAGCACGGTGGCTTCCTGTGCCGCTTCGGTCAGAGCCCGGCGGTCAGTTTCGCTCATGTCGGCGAGCATTTCCCCGTTGGCTACCAGGAACTGATCCGAATACTGGATGTTGGCCAGGGTCAGGTACTTCTGCACCTGATACAGACTGCCCATGATGATGTAGGAGGTCGGGTTCATCTGGCCGTCGACCACACCAGTACGCAGCCCCATGTACAGCTCGGTCCATGGAATCGGGGTGCCGGAGGCGCCGAACGACTCATACAGGGCGATCTGGCTCGGATCCATGGCGCGGAAGCGCAAGCCCTTGAAGTCCTTCGGCGACTTGATCGGCTGCTTGTTGTTGGTGAAGTTGAGGAAGCCGCCTTCCTCTACCACCGCCAGCAGCTCGGTATTGGTGCGCTTGGCGAACTCCGCCTTGGCGGACTGCCAATAGCTCCCCTTGTCGAAGAACTCATGGGCTGCCGCCGCGTCTTTGAACATGAACGGGATTGCGCTGACGTAGATTTCCTCGAACAACGGCGCGATGCCGCCGAACGAAGCGATGTTCAGGCCTGGCGAGGTCATGACCTGCTCCATGCGCTGCTCTTCTTCACCCAGCATGCTGTTGGGGTAGAGCTTGATCTGCAGGTTGCCGCCACTTTTCTCTTCAGCCAGGCGCTTGAAGTTCTCGGCGAACAGGTGAACCGGGTTCTTCTCGGCATCGGATGTGCCGTTGTAGCTGAGGTTGATGGTGGTCGCGGCCAAGGCAGGCGCCCCCGAGGTCAGGCCTCCAAGCAGGCAAAATGACAAACAGAGACGACGCACCACAGTGCTGAGACTATTCGATTGCATACATTTGTACCTTGTAGTTATGGCAGTTCGAACAAGGAGAGACTCGCAGCGTCCTCTTAAGCGGGAACGCTTGCGTTAGCGGGAAGGAAGCTATTCGTTGCGCTGTTGACTATTCAAGCCCTAGGATGATGCATTAATTGCAACACCTGCCAGGTGCATCGCTGCTGAAGAAACGGGTCGCGTTGCGCAGATACTCCAGACAGGCACTACTTGCCAGGCTCAGCTCGCGATCACGGTGGCTGACGATGCGCGCTCTTGCCCCCCGTAATGCAGGTGCCGCGACCGGCACACAGCAGATGCTGCCCTGCTCGATCTCATGCTGCACGGTCAGGCGCGGCATGAAGGTCACGCCGATGCCGCTTTTGACGAAATGCGTGAGTACGGCCACCGAGTTGGTGCGCAGCTTCGGTTTTAGCTCGACCTGTTCCAGACGCGCGGCGATCAGGGCCAGTTGACCCATCCCGGTGCTGCTGTGAATCAGCGCCAGCGATTCACCCTCTATGGCGCGCATGCTGATCGGCTCGCTGCTGGCGAGCAGCGGATGCCCCGGCGGTGTAATCAGCTCCATGGGCTGCCAGGTATCGGCATGCACCAGGAGCTGGCCATCCTCGGGGGGCGAATAGATAAAGGCGAAATCCACCGCGTCCTCCTTGACCAGCCCGACGGCCTCATTGGCTCCTGCCATGCGTACTTCCAGCTCGATACCCGGGTGCTTGCGCAGGAAAGCCTGCAAGGGGTGGGCGATCAGGTCGGCGATAAACCCTTCGCCGACGGCAATGCGCACCTGCCCTTCGTGCAAGCCGCGCAAGGCGCCAAGGCGCGACAGCGTGGCGGCCTGGCTGGCCAGTTGCTGGCGGTGAAAATCGATCAGTAAGCGGCCTGCTGCAGTCGCCCGTGCACCCTGCGGCGAACGTTCCAGCAGGCGCTGGCCAACGGTTTCCTCGAGGATACTGAGCTGTCGACTGATGGCAGAGGGATCGATATTCAAATGCTGCGCCGCCCGACGCAACGAGCCATGGTGGATCACCTCGCAGAGGTAAGCCAGGGCGCGGGGACTGAGACTGATCATCGCAAGACTCGCGGCATATCAAATGACAGGAGAGGCACTGCCTTGCCGGCTGCGACTGTATCGCCTCACCTCTGGCAGATAAAGTCCTTGAGCTAATGACTGCTCAACAGCGGCTGGTGCATGCCGAACACCAGAAAACGCGCCAGCTCGGCCAGAGGCACGGCCTTGCTGATCAGGTAGCCCTGCACCTGATCGCAGCCGAACTGACGCAGCATGTCTAGCTGTTCGACGCTCTCCACCCCTTCTGCCACTGCTTCGAGGTTGAGGTTGTGTGCCAGGTTGATCATGGCCCGAACCAGCTGGCGATTCTCCGCCCGGTCGCTCATGCCGCCGACAAAGCCCTTGTCGATTTTCAGCAAGGCGATTGGCAGGTTGTTGAGATGGACGAAGGAGGAGAAACCGGTGCCGAAGTCGTCCAGTGAGAAGCGCACCCCCAACTGTGCCAGCGCCTGCATGGTCTGCTGCACCTGCTCGCTGCGACGCATCACCGCGGTCTCGGTCAGTTCGAACTCCAGCCACTGTGCATCCACTCCGCGTTCTTCGATCAGGCGACTGAGGGTGGTCAACAACTGGCTGTCCTGGAACTGGCGAAACGACAGGTTGATGGCCATGTGCAGCGGCGGCAGGCCGCGTCCGAGCAGCCACTGCATGTCGCGCAGAGCGCGGGCGATGACCCAGTAACCGAGTGGCACGATCAGCCCGCTTTCCTCGGCCAGCGGCACGAATTCGCCGGGGGCAAGCAAGCCGCGCTGCGGATGCTGCCAGCGCACCAGTGCCTCTAGGCCGACGATACGTCCGCTTTTCAGGCATAGTCTGGGCTGGTATTGCAGTTCCAGCTCGTCGCGGCGAAGTGCCCGGCGCAATTCTCCTTCGAGATCGGCGCGGCTGCGTGCCCCCCGGTTAAGGCGCTCGTCATAGAAATGAAAGGCGCAACCCTGCTGACTCTTGGCTTGCTGCATGGCGATGTGTGCGTGCCATAGCAGCGGATCCGCCGTTTCTCCGGGGTGGGCATGGGCCAGGCCCAGGCTGCAGCCCAGCAGCAGGCTTTCGCCGTCGATCCAGTAGGGTTCGGCGAGCGCCTCGGTGATGCGTTCGGCCAAGTGCCCGGCGCGCTGTGGATCGCGGCCTACATCCAGCAGCAGGGCAAACTCGTCGCTGCCCAGGCGTGCCATCTGATCACCGGGTTGCAGCAGGGCGGAGAGCCGTGTCACCACCTGCAGGATCAGTCGGTCACCACTCTGGTAGCCAAGCGCGTCGTTGACGTGGCGGAAGTTGTCCAGGTCGAGGTGGCCCAGTACCAGACCGCCTTCACGACACTCGCTCAGGCGAGCGTTGAGCAGGGCCTGGAAGCCCTGGCGGTTGGCGATGCGGGTCAACGGATCCTGCTCGGCCAGCCGTTGCAGGCTGTATCTGAATCGGTTCTGCTCATGCAGATAGCGCAGGCAACGACGCAGTACATCGGCGTTGAGGCTGCTGCGCACCAGCCAGTCACTGACTCCGGCAGGTGGCTGATCGGGTTCCTGCTCCAGTAGCAGCACTACCGGCAGCGGGCACTGATCCAGGGAGGGCAGTCGATCCGGTGTGGCCAGCAGCAGGCCGTTGTCGGGGCTGTCGAACAAGCTGCTGGCCGCCTCCCAGTTCGGTGCGGTGATCAGCGGGGAGGGGTTGTCGATGGTGTTCAGCAACTGGCCGAGCAATTCAGCCCACTCCGACGAGTCGGCGAGCAGAACCATGCGCAACGGTTCGACGAGCGTGGACAAACAACCTCCCCAATGCCTCAAGAATGATGACGAGCAGTCTTACCCGATTGCGCCGTGATCGGCGTCTAATTCACCACATCCCTGCGGAAATACACTGCTGATCCTGAACCATAGTCGCCAAAGCGGCAAGGCGCAGCAGAGTACTTCAGTCGATTCGGCCGACCCGTTGTTATCTGCGATATCGTGTACTGGATCACGCTTCCAGCCGGTCAAGGCATTCATCTTCAGGCCTGCTAGAATGCGTGCCTTTTCTTAGCGAACGACTCCATGTCCCGACTGAACCCCCGGCAACAGGAAGCCGTGAACTACGTCGGCGGCCCGCTTCTGGTGCTCGCCGGCGCCGGTTCAGGCAAGACCAGCGTGATTACCCGCAAAATTGCCCATCTGGTGCAGAACTGCGGGATTCGTGCCCAGTACATCGTCGCCATGACTTTCACCAACAAGGCGGCGCGTGAGATGAAGGAGCGTGTCGGCACGCTCCTTCGTGGCAGCGAGGCACGTGGCCTGACCGTGTCCACTTTCCACAACCTGGGGATGAACATCATCCGCAAGGAGTATGTGCGGCTCGGTTACAAGCCCGGTTTCTCGATCTTCGATGACGGCGATATCAAGGCCCTGCTGAGCGACATCATGCAGAAGGAATACGCCGGCGATGATGGTGTGGATGAAATCAAAAGCCTGATCGATGGCTGGAAGAATGACCTGATCCTGCCCGAAGAGGCTCTGTCCGGGGCCCGTGGCGCCAAGGAGCAGACCGCCGCCATCGTCTACCTGCACTACCAGCGCACGCTCAAGGCGTACAACGCGGTGGATTTCAACGACCTGATCCTGCTGCCGGTGAAGTTGTTCCAGGAACACCCGGACATCCTCGAGAAATGGCAGAACCGTGTTCGCTACCTGCTGGTGGATGAATACCAGGACACCAACGCCAGCCAGTACCTGCTGGTGAAACTGCTGGTGGGTATGCGCAACCAGTTCACCGTGGTGGGTGATGACGACCAGTCGATCTACGCCTGGCGCGGTGCGCGTCCGGAAAACCTGATGCGCCTGAAGGAGGACTACCCCTCTCTGAAGGTGGTGATGCTGGAGCAGAACTACCGTTCGACCAGCCGCATCCTCAAGTGCGCCAACGTACTGATCGCCAACAATCCGCACGTGTTCGAGAAACAGTTGTGGTCGGAGATGGGGCACGGCGACCCGATCCGAGTGATCCGTACCCGCAATGAGGATGCCGAGTGCGAGCGGGTGGCGCTGGAGATCCTTACCGAGCACCTGCGCACCGGCCGCCCCTATAGCGACTTCGCCATCCTCTACCGAGGCAACTACCAGGCCAAGCTGATGGAGCTGAAGCTGCAGCACCACCAGATTCCCTATCGCCTGTCCGGCGGCACCAGTTTCTTCGCTCGCCAGGAGGTGAAGGATCTGATGAGTTACTTCCGCCTATTGGTTAACCCGGACGATGACAACGCCTACCTGCGGGTGATCAACGTACCACGCCGGGAGATCGGCTCGGCGACGCTGGAAAAACTCGGCAATTACGCTAGCGAGCGCGGCATTTCCATGTACGCCGCCAGCGACGAACTCGGCCTGGGCGAGCACCTCGATGCCCGTTACACCGAGCGTCTGAGTCGCTTCAAGCGCTACATGGACAGGCTCCGCGAGCTGTGCGCCGGTGATGATCCGATCGGCGCAATCCGCAGCATGATCATGGACATCGACTACGAAACCTGGCTGCGTTCCAATGCCTCCAGTGACAAGGTGGCTGAGGCGCGCATGGGCAACGTCTGGTTCCTGGTCGAGGCGCTGAAAAACACCCTGGAGCGCGACGAAGACGGCGACATGACCATCGAGGACGCCATCGGCAAGCTGGTGCTGCGCGACATGCTCGAACGCCAGCAGGAAGAAGAGGAAGGCGCTGAAGGTGTGCAGATGATGACCATCCACGCTTCCAAGGGCCTGGAATTTCCCTCGGTCTACATCCTCGGCTTCGAGGAGGACATTCTCCCGCATCGTTCCAGCATCGAGGCCGACACCATCGAAGAGGAACGCCGCCTGGCCTATGTCGGCATCACCCGCGCCAAGCGCAACCTGGCACTGACCTTCGCCGCCAAGCGCAAGCAGTACGGTGAGGTGATCGATTGCTCGCCCAGCCGTTTCCTCGACGAGCTACCGCAGGAGGATCTGGTCTGGGAGGGTCAGGAGGACGCGCCGCAGGAAGTGAAGAAGGCCAGCGGCCAGTCGGCGCTGGCCGATATCCGCGCCATGCTTCGACGCTGACTCCTACCGTTCGCCTGATTGCCCGCTATCGGCCTCTACAAGAACGGCGCGTTTTGAGCGAAAATGGGCCGCTTTCACCCAGAGGTAGTCATCGTGGAAGCGCTGAAACAGAAAATTCGCGACGAGGGCATCGTACTGTCGGAGCAGGTGCTCAAGGTCGATGCCTTCCTCAATCACCAGATCGACCCGGTGCTGATGCAGAAGATCGGCCTGGAGTTCGCCCGGCGTTTTGCCGGCCAGGGGATCACCAAGATCGTCACCATAGAAGCGTCGGGCATTGCACCGGCGGTGATGGCAGGGCTTGAACTGGGTATCCCGGTGATCTTCGCGCGCAAGTTCCAGTCGCTGACGCTCAAGGACGATCTGCTGATTTCCCGGGTGTTCTCCTTCACCAAGCAGACCGAGAGCACCATCGCCATTTCTGCCCGTCACCTGACCTCGCGCGACAAGGTGCTGGTGATCGACGACTTTCTGGCCAACGGCCACGCTGCCAAGGCGCTGATCGACCTGATCCAGCAGGCCGGGGCCGAAGTGGCGGGGATCGGCATCGTTATCGAGAAATCCTTCCAGGACGGTCGTGGCCTGCTGGAGAGTGAAGGTTACCGGGTTGAGTCGCTGGCCCGCATCGCGGCGCTGGAAAACGGCCAGGTTCGCTTCCTCGACGACTGCTGCGCGGACTGAGTCGCCAGACACGCTGGTGGCAATGCTCCTGCAGCAATCACGCCCTTTGCGGGAGTGCACCCCAGCGGCGAACAGGCCCTTCCACTATCTCCGGCGAAAGAGCTTGTGTTGCCTGAGGGAACCCAGGCCCGGCTTTCGCATCTAGACTCAGGTATCCAGACGCCATGTCCGGGTACGTCCATGCAACGAGAGGAATCATCATGAGTCTGTTTGCCTTTGTAAAAGATGCCGGGGTCAAACTCTGGGAGTCATTGGTGGGTCAGGAAGCACAGGCCGCCGAATCACTGAAGGAACATGTGGCCAAGGTGGGCCTGGGCAATCCGGCCATTGAACTCAGCGTTGAGGGCGACAAGGTCATCGCCCGCGGTGAGGTGGCTACTCAGGAGGAAAAGGAAAAGATCCTGCTGGCCCTGGGCAATGTCGCCGGGGTTGGCGAGGTGGATGACCAGATCAGTGTGGCCACGCCTGCGCCGGAGGCGCGCTTCGTCACGGTGAAGAAGGGCGATACCCTAAGCGCTATTGCCAAGGCCGAGTACGGCAATGCCAACGCCTACATGAAGATTTTCGAAGCCAACAAGCCGATGCTCAGTCACCCGGACAAAATCTACCCGGGTCAGGTGCTGCGTATTCCTGAATAAGCCGTCCGGTATCACGGATGCGATCCGGGGCGCCGCAATGGCTCCCCGGATGACTCTGCCGGCAGGCCTTTCAGCAGTTGTCGATAATCCTCGACAGCGGCGAACTCCTCGGTGTCTTTCGCGGCGCCGCGGCTGTCCGGCAGGCGCACGGCGAGCCGGTGGGCAATGCCGAAACGACCGGCACTACGCAGGATCGGCAAGCTGTCGTCGATAAACAGGCTGCTTGCCGGATCGAAGCCGACATCCGAATGCAACGCCTGCCAGAACTGCTGATCCTCCTTGGGGAATCCATAGTCATGGGAGCTGATCAGGCGCTCGAACCAGGGCGCCAGTTCCACCCGCTCCAGTTTCAGCGAAAGCGAGTCGCGGTGCGCGTTGGTGATCAGCAGCACACGCTTGCCGGCTCTGCGCAGGGCGCGCAAGAAGGGTTCGGTGTCCGGACGAGGGGCAATCAGATGGGCTACCTCGCGCTTGAGGTCGCGTATCGACAGGCGCAGCTCGCGGCTCCAGAAGTCCGTGCAGTACCAGTTCAGTGTCCCGGCATGCTGGCGGAAAAGCGCTAGCAGCTCCGAATGGGCCTGCGCCAGGCTGATACCGTGATGTTCAGCATAGCGTTGCGGCAGGTGGGTCAGCCAGAAGTGGTTGTCGAAGTGAAGATCGAGCAGGGTGCCGTCCATATCCAGCAATACGGTGTCGATCTCGTTCCAGGGTAAAAGTGGCATGCAGGTTTCTTCTCATCGGGCCGGATCGGCGCACTGTTTTGCGGCAATGCAATCTCGACCGCAGACAATCGGACGAGGCGCTGTATGATAACCCGCCAGGTTCCGCCAAGGAGTTGTCCCATGCGTCAGAAGCCCACGGTGCTCGCTCGCGAAATTGTCGCCAGCAGCCGACTGTTTCGTGTCGAGCAAGTGCAGTTGCGTTTTTCCAACGGCACCGAGCGAACCTACGAGCGTCTGGTCGGCAGGGGCACTGGTCATGGTGCGGTGATGGTGGTGGCGCTGCTTGATGACGAACACGCGGTGCTGGTGGAGGAGTACTGCTGCGGTACGGATGACTACCAGCTATCACTGCCCAAGGGCTTGATCGAACCAGGTGAGGACGTTCTGCTGGCCGCCGACCGTGAGCTCAAGGAGGAAGCGGGCTTCGGTGCCCGGCGTTTGGAGCACATCACCGAACTCAGCCTGTCACCGGGCTACATGAACCAGAAGATTCAGGTGGTGTTGGCCCGCGATCTATACGAAGAGCGCCTACCGGGTGACGAGCCGGAGCCAATGCGGGTTGACCGCGTCAGCCTGCGAGAGCTGTCGGATCTGGCGCAACACCAGCAGTTCAGCGAGGGACGCGCACTGGCGGCGCTCTATCTGGTGCGTGATCTGCTGATTGGCAGGGGGGAGCTGAAGCTGTGATGCAGCCACCGATCGACGCCGTTATCGCGCTGGTAAGGCAGGCCGGTGCGGCCATTCTGCCGTACTGGCGCAGCCATCTGGCGGTGATCGAGAAGGCCGACGCCTCACCGGTCACTGCGGCGGATCTGGCGGCCCACCGGCTGCTGGTTGATGGTTTGCAGGCACTGGCGCCGGATATTCCGGTACTGTCCGAGGAGGCTGCCGATATTCCTCTGGCTGAGCGCGCTACCTGGGAACGCTGGTGGCTGGTCGATCCGCTGGATGGTACCAAGGAGTTCATTGCCGGCTCCGAGGAGTTCACCGTTAATGTCGCTCTGATCGAGCGAGGCCGGGTTGTATTCGGGGTAGTCGGCATTCCCGCTACCGGGCGCTGTTATCACGGTGGCGCCGGTATTGGTGCCTGGCGCAGCGAGAGTACCGGGACGGCGCAGCCGGTTCGGGTACGTCTGGCACCTGCCGCCGGTTTCACCCTGGTGGCCAGCCGGCGCCATTCCAGTGCACAGCAGGAGCGCCTGCTCGATCGCCTTGGAGAGCGCTTCGGCCAGCCACGCCTGACTAGCATCGGCAGCTCGCTGAAGTTCTGTCTGCTGGCCGAGGGCGAGGCCGACTGCTACCCGCGGCTGGCACCCACCTCGCAGTGGGATACCGCATCGGCGCAGGGAGTGCTGGAGGGAGCCGGCGGAGAGGTGCTCGACCTTGCCGGTGCGGCGCTGAGCTACGAGGCGCGTGATGATTTTCTCAATCCGCATTTCCTCGCGTTGCCCGCCGCTGCCGAGTGGCGCGCGGCGCTAATCGAACTGGCCGGCGCGCTGTAGAGCAGGGCGATTTTTCAGTCGAGCATATCGCTGTAGCGCTCGTCCTTGCGGAACACCAGCGGCTGCTCGAAGCCCGGTACCCGTACCTGCTCGTGACTGATGCTGATCGCCTGATCGTCGATCATGTTGTTGCCGAAGTTGTAGATGATGTCCAGCCTGCCCTGCAGCGCCTGTTGGTCATAGGCCGCGGCTGCGGCACGGGTGACCTCGCGGCGCGCCAGGTAGGCGTCAAAGGCCGCCTGGCCGTGACGCTTGCGCAGCATGCGTTCGGTCACGTGCGGAGCCAGTACCAGAGCGCTGGCATTGTTGCCGCCAAAGCCCTTGGAGTTGATCAAGGCCACATCCAGTGCCCGTTCGCCAAACTGGCGATCACTCAGCGACAGACTCAGGCGCTCCTGGTGCACGTCGCCGGCGACCGCGTCGATGGTCTTGAGGCCAGGTACTATGCCGTAGCGGAAGCTACCGAGGGCGGCGATCACCTGGTCGCCGCTGGCGGTGGCCAGAGAATGACCGACAAAGGCCTTAACTGCGGTAACCGGCCATTGCTCGATGCCGAAGGCGGTGGCGACGCGATCAAGGATCTCCGACTCGGTGACCCGGTTGGCCGGCGTGCTGGAGCCATGGGCATGGACGAAGCTGCGTGTGCGCACGGCCTCCAGGCCAAGCAATTGCACGGCACTGGCCACTGCCTTGGCCACGGTCAGGTAGTTGCCCGGGCCGGGGGCGGAGATGGACTTCTTGAAACCGTCGGCATTGATGAAAACATCCGGTACCGCGCCGTGGATGTCGGCGCCCAGCTCCAGCGCCAGTTCATCGTCCATCAGCACCACGAACTGGCAGGCCTCGGCCAGGGTGAAACCGCAGTTGTCGCCAAATGGCCGGCTGGCGCGGCGGAAGTCCACTTCCTGCTTGCCTTCGATCTGGCGCAGGCCTTCTTCGGTAGCCAGAGCACCCATGGCGCCATAGCCCTCGATGCACTCCTGGTTGATCGGGGCCTCGCTGCTGCCGACGATCACCACCCGTGCCTTGCCCGAAGCGATCTGTTCGATACCCTTCTGCAGGTTGTAGAGGAAGGTGGCGCAGGCGCCGGTGATGCTGCCAGTGGTGCCAACACTGCCGAGCACGTAGGCGTTGATGAAGTCGGCCGGCATGCTGTTCAGACCCAAGGCCAACTGCTTGGCAGTGACGCGGCCGCCTTTCAGACGCGCCTGCATCATGCCACCGAAACCGTTCTCGTCGAGCTGGCTCATGATGCAGCTGACGAACACGGCAATTTCGTCCGGCGCCACATGGCTGACGATGCGTTGCCAGTCGATGCCCACCGAGTGCAGGGCATCGGTGACGCCGACCACGCTCATGGCCAGTCCGCGCGGGTGGAAGCGCGAGTTGTACAGCTCCGCCGGCTCAAAACCGGTGGGCAACTGGCCGGCGGATTTCACCGCCAGCGGACGGTAGCTGTCCACCTTGAACTCGCAACAGCCGTGCAGGGTGACGCGCACTTCGCCTCCTTCCAGCTCCTCGATCGACCAGTTGGCGGGCAGTGGTTCGGGGAGGTGCTTGCGCGGGGTGATGAAGCTCAGGCTGGTGCCGTTTTCCGGTGTCACGGCGATGTTCTTGTGCCAATGCGCGGCGTCCGGATCCAGATGCTGGCGCTCGATCCGGCGCACCAGGGTGCCGTCGAGAATCTGCCGGCTGTAACGCTGCTCGATATCGGCCAGGCTCAGTGGCTGGCCGTCCTGATCCTGGTACTGACTATCGACCACTCGCACCAGCTTCATCATCTGTGCCAGACCGGCCAGGGTTTCCTGACGGGCTCGGGGCTCCAGAGATTCTTGCACCATGCGGCGGAATCCATGGTGGAAGGAGCTGCGTCCAGCTGCGTTGTAACCCCCAAAACCCACGATCACGGGTAAGCGCGACATAAATCAAAAGCTCCTGAACAAGGCCAGCGCAATGCCAGGCCGGCGCCGTCGGGGCGCGGACAGGCTTATGGGGCGGTGGCGTTTGGAAATTTCCGGATGCCTATCCTGACGTGAATCATGACTGTCGAGTCACGCCTTCGTCCAATGTCGATGTGCAAACACAGATGCTGGTTCAATGACGAGCCGGTGAGTAATGAGTGGGAGAGGGCCCGCCAGACAGCGGGCCGGAAAGGTCAGCGCGCGTAGCTGATACGACCGTCGAGCAGGGTGTAGCGCACGGCGCCCGGCAGTTGCTGACCGATAAAGGGACAGTTGCGCCCGCGCGAGTGCCAGGTTTGCCCGGCCTCGGTGCTGCCCTGCGGGTCGAACAGAACAATGTCGGCAGCGCTGCCGATGCTCAGTTGGCCAGCCGGCAGGCGCAGGGCCCGGGCTGGACCGCAGGTCAGGCGAGCCAGTAGGGTGGGCAGATCCAGCAGGCCATCTTCGACCAAGGTCAGAGCCAGCGGCAGCAGCAGTTCCACGCTGCTGATTCCTGGTTCAGTTGCGGCGAACGGAGCCAGCTTGGCGTCGCGCTCGTGAGGCTGGTGATGGCTGGCGATGGCCGAGATCACGCCGGCCTTCAGTGCTTCGCGCAGACCGTCGCGGTCGGCCTGCGAACGCAGCGGCGGCTGTACGTGATAGAGGCTGGAGAAACCTTCCAGTGCCTCGTCGGTAAGCAGCAACTGATACATGGCCACGTCTGCCGTCACTGGCAGGCCGCGGGCCTGTGCCTGGGCGATCAGCTCGGCGCCACGGGCGCTGGTGATCTGGCTGAAGTGCGCGCGTACACCGGTCTGTTCGACCAGCAGCAGATCCCGCGACAGGGCCACGGTCTCGGCAGTTTCCGGAATTCCCGCCAGACCGAGGAAACTGGCGGTGGGGCCTTCGTGGGCCAGGCCGCCTTCGGCCAGATCGGCATCCTGGGAGTTAAAGACTACCTGCAGGTCGAAGGTGGCCGCGTATTCCAGCGCACGGCGCAGGGTGCGGCTGCTGCGGAAGTTGTTCAGGCCGTTGCCGAAGGCCACACAGCCGGTGTCGCGCAGGGCCACCAGTTCGGCCAATTGCTCGCCGGCCAGGTCGCGGCTCAGGGCGCCGATGGGAAATACCCGGGTGTGTCCGGCCTCGCGGGCGCGATCCAGGATCAGTTCGGCCACTGCCGGGGTATCGAGGATCGGCCGGGTCAGTGGCGGGCAGCACAGGCTGGTGACGCCACCGGCAGCTGCAGCCAGGGTTTCGCTGGCGATATTGCCCTTGCGGCTGTAGCCGGGCTCGCGCAGGGCTGCGGATAGATCAACCAGGCCCGGGGCGGCTACAAGACCACGGGCATCCAGCGTCTGTTCGGCGGCAAAGCCGGCCGGCACCTGGCCGATGGCTGCCAGCTTGCCGCTATCGATATAGAGATCGGCGACCTGATCCAGGCCGTTGGCAGGGTCGATGATGCGGGCACCCAGGATTGCAATGCGCATCAGTTGGCCTCCTCGGTGTTGAGCTGACGTTGCGCGGCCTGGCCGCTCATGGCCATCGACAGTACAGCCATGCGGATAGCGATGCCGTAGGTCACTTGATTGAGAATTACCGATTGCGGCCCATCAGCCACCGCCGACTCGATTTCCACGCCGCGGTTGATTGGTCCCGGGTGCATCACCAGGGCATCGGGCTTGGCCAGTGCCAGGCGCTGCTCGGTCAGGCCGAACAGGCGGAAGAATTCTCCCTCGCTGGGCAGCAGGCCGCCCTGCATGCGTTCGCGCTGCAGGCGCAGCATGATGACCACGTCGACATCCTTCAGGCCTTCGCTGGCGTCGCTGAACACGCGCACGCCGTAGCGTTCTTCCAGGCCCACGGCCAGCAGGGTTTTCGGTGCGATGACACGAATGTCCGGGCAGCCCAAAGTCTTGAGTGCCAGCATGTTCGAACGTGCCACCCGCGAGTGCAGGATGTCGCCGACGATGGCTACCGAGAGGTTCTCGAAGCTGCCCTTGTGGCGACGGATGGTGAGCATGTCGAGCATGCCCTGGGTCGGGTGTGCGTGGCGCCCGTCGCCACCGTTGATGATGGCCAGGTTCGGGCACACGTGTTCGGCGATGAAGTGTGCGGCGCCGGAGTCGGAATGGCGCACGACGAAGATGTCGGCAGCCATGGCCTCAAGATTGCGCAAGGTGTCGAACAGCGTCTCGCCCTTGCTGGTGGAGCTGGTGGAGACATTCAGGCTGATGACGTCGGCCGACAGGCGCTGGGCCGCCAGCTCGAAGGTGGTGCGGGTGCGCGTGGAGTTCTCGAAGAACACGTTGCACACGGTTTTGCCGCGCAGCAGCGGGACTTTCTTCACCGCACGGGCGCCAACCTCAAGGAAGGAGTCGGCGGTGTCGAGGATCTCGGTCAGCAGTTCGCGCGGCAGGCCGTCGAGCGAGAGGAAATGGCGCAGCTGACCTTGGTCGTTCAGCTGCAGCGGGCACTTGGCGGTGAGTGGCGTCATCGCGGGGGTCTCAGTTGGCGAGCGTCTGGAGTTCGAGGGTCAGGGGCGTAGGGCCGGTCAATTTTACCCGCTCGTTGGCCGCCAGCGACAGGGTGGCACCGATTACGTCCGGACGGATCGGCAGTTCCCTTGCGCCCAGGTCGAGCAGCGTGACCAGGGTCACGCTGGCTGGGCGGCCGTAGTCGAACAGCTCGTTCATGGCGGCACGGATGGTGCGCCCGCTCATCAGTACGTCGTCAATCAGCACCAGGTGCTGGCCTTCGATCTCAAACGGCAGCTCGGAAGGTTGCACCTGCGGGTGCAGGCCGTTTTGGGTAAAGTCGTCGCGGTAGAAGGATACATCGAGAATGCCCAGCGGCTCGTCGCGGCCCAGCTCGGCCAGCAGGGCCTGGGCCACCCAGATGCCACCAGTGCGAATGCCGATGAAGCGTGGTTCGTCGATCCGGCGTTGCTGCAGGTGGCGGGTGAGATCGCCGGTCATGGCCGGCAGCAGGTCGTGGGGGTTGGGTAGCATGGCGATACTCCAGAGGAAACGTCTGCCGAGAGCGTAAGCGAAGCTGTTGGAGACAGGCAAAGAGCTGGTTTCAGTCTGCCGTATGCTGTTCCAGCCAGCCCTGCAGCAGCAGGGCTGCGGCCAGGGCATCCACCGGGCGCTGCCGGTAGCCGCCGTTCTGGCCTTGTTGCAGGCGTTGGCCCTTGGCTTCAAAGGTGGTCAGGCGCTCGTCGTGGGTGTAGGCCGGCAGGTTGAAGCGACCGTTGAGCCGACGGGCGAATTTTTCCGCCCGGGAGCACATTTCGCTGGGTGTGCCGTCCATATTCAGCGGCAGGCCAACCACCACGGCGTCCGGCTGCCATTCGTGAATCAATGCTTCGACCTGCTGCCAGTCCGGGACGCCGTTCTGGGCCTTGAGCACGCAAAGCTCCCGGGCCTGGCCGGTGATCACCTGGCCGACGGCAACGCCGATCTGTTTGGTGCCGTAATCAAAACCCAGCAGCAGGCGTAATGGTTTGTCGCTCATTATGCGTGTCCGGCCTGAGTGGTTATCAGGCTGAGGTTGATTCCCAGGCATGCGGCGGCGGCGTTGAGTCGCTGGTCGTGCGGCAGATCGAAGAGGATGCTGCTGTCGGCGGGGCAGGTCAGCCAGGCGTTGTCGGCCAGCTCCGCCTCCAACTGGCCGGCTTCCCAGCCGGCATAGCCGAGGGTGATCAGATGGCGTTCCGGGCCACGCCCGTCGGCAATGGAGAACAACACGTCCTGAGAGGTGGAAAGACCCAGTTCGCCTAGTTCGATGGTTGCCTGAAAGCGTGGGCCAAGCGGGTGCAGGACAAAGCCGCGATCCGTCTGCACCGGGCCTCCGGCGAAGATCGGCAGGTCGTGGCAGCGTGCATCGGGCTGCTCGTCCGGACGCAGTTGTTCCAGTACATCGGCCAGGGTGAGCCCGTTGGGTTTGTTAATGACCAGGCCCATGGCGCCCTGCTCGTTGTGTTCAA
Source organism: Pseudomonas sp. NCCP-436 (assembly GCF_019656335.1). Classification (GTDB taxonomy): domain Bacteria; phylum Pseudomonadota; class Gammaproteobacteria; order Pseudomonadales; family Pseudomonadaceae; genus Aquipseudomonas. Next base: position 349,769 of record NZ_BPLZ01000001.1, read on the forward strand.
CCAGGTAGGTGACGGTGTGCGCGAAGTTCGGATCGGCCATATGCGGCATGGCGATCAGAAAATGGTGCTTGAGAGAAATGGAGGCTGAAGTCTTCATGGCACCTAGTTTGGAGCGACACGCAGCAAGCTACAAGCCGGGAGTGCTGAGGCGCCCTCCGGCCCTAGTTGCTGGACAGGCGGTCGCCGCGCTCGAAGCGCCAGGTCCGGATGATTTCCAGGCGGTCGATGTCGGCCAGATCGCCGGTGAAAGGGGCGTAGGGTGCGGCCAGGCGAACGATGCGCAGCGCGGCCTGATCCAGCACTGGCTGGCCGGACGACTCCAGCACCTGCACCTCGTACAGCGAACCGTCGCGATTGATCGATACCAGCAGGCGCAGGCTGCCGTAGATACGCTGGCGGCGTGCCTCGTCCGGATAATTGAGATTACCGATGCGCTCGACCTTCTTGCGCCATTCATCCTTGTACCAGGCGCCTTTGTCGCGCATGGTCGAAGCGGCACTGAGACGGTGGATCTTCGGTCGCTTGGCGTAAGCTTGGACTTCCTGGGCCAATTCGGCTTCCAGGCTGGCGATTTCCGCCGAGAGCTGAGCCGCGTCAAACACCGGTGCTGGTCGCGTCTGCGGAGTGGCTTTGACCTGCTCGTGCTTGGCCGGTGCTTTCTGTGGCTGGGGCGTGCGTGTGGCAACGGCCGCCTTGGGTGCTTCCTGGCGGGTAGCGGGCTGTTGTGGAGTGGCTGGCGGCGAGACTTTGCGTACTTCGTTGTTCTGGAATGTGGCCTGCTCGGTGGTTTTGGGGGCTGCGGCGTGTTCGAGCGAACCGCTGCCCTGCTGATTGTCCTGAGCGAGGAAGTCGGCCTTCTCCGGTGTCTTCTCGCTGTTGAAGGTGGACAGGGTGATTTCCAGCGTCTTGCTGATTTCCGGTGGTGGCTCCAGGGTGAAGCCGACACCAAGAATCAGCGCCACATGCACGGCTGCGGCGAGAAACAGGGTGAATCCCAGTCGATCCGCCGGGCGGACGGTGGCCGAGGATGCGGTGGCTGCTGCGTTCATCACGTATCGGGTCTGCTTGCGAATGGTGCGCAGTCTGCCGGGTGGCGATGGGCGCCTGCAAGTTGCAGACGTCAGGCTGCCACCTGCGTCAAGCTTTTAGACCGCGCTTGCTGGCAATGCAGTCCATCAGGCGTTCGCCGATGCGAGTATCGAAAGCCGCATCAATCTCGCGGATGCAGGTCGGGCTGGTGACGTTGATTTCGGTCAGATGCTCGCCGATCACGTCCAGACCGACAAAGATCAGCCCCTTTTCGCGTAGGGTAGGGCCGACTGCCATGGCAATTTCATGGTCACGGGCTGTCAGTGGGCGTGCCTCGCCACGGCCTCCGGCAGCCAGGTTGCCGCGGGTTTCGCCGGCAGCGGGAATGCGCGCCAGACAGTAGGGCACCGGCTCGCCGTCTATCATCAGAATGCGCTTGTCACCATCCTTGATGGCTGGCAGGTAGGCCTGCGCCATGATTTGCTGGCGCCCGTGCAGGGTCAGGGTTTCGAGAATCACCGAGAGGTTGGGATCGCCTTCGCGGTGGCGAAATATCTGCGATCCGCCCATGCCGTCCAGGGGTTTGAGAATGATGTCACGGTGCTCAGCGGCAAACTCGCGCAGAATATCCGGGCGCCGACTGACCAGGGTCGGCGGCGTGTATTGGGGAAACCCGGTGGCGAAGAACTTTTCATTGCAGTCGCGCAGGCTCTGCGGCCGATTGACCACCAGCACGCCGTCGCGCTCGGCCTGTTCGAGCAGATAGGTGGAGTAGACGAACTCGTTGTCGAACGGCGGATCCTTGCGCATCAGGATCACGTCCAGCTCGGAAAGCGGGTTGTCTTGCTCTGCGTCAAGGACGAACCAGCGATCAGGATTGTTGAATACCTGCAGCGGGCGCATGCGGGCGCGGGCTTGGCCACGTGCCTGATAGAGATCCTGCTGTTCCATGTAGAACAGTGTCCAGCCGCGAGCCTGGGCAGCCAGAAGCATGGCCAGGGAGCTGTCCTTCTTGAAGGAGATGCTGGTAATTGGATCCATGACGATGCCGAGGCGAAGGCTCATTGGAAGGTCTCCGTGAGTGGTGGCAGGCTGGATGGATGATGGACGAGTTGGCCTGCGGGAGGTCGAAGGAATTTCAGCTAGTCTAAAGGAGCCCTTCGGGGCAGTGGCAAATGCTTCGGGAGGATGCCGCACGATTGATGTCGGCAGGCGGCCAAGAGTGGCGCTGTACGAGGGGACGGTCAAGGCCTGGCGGGCTTATAGCTTGCATTTGGAGAGTGTGCTACAAAGGCCGAGCGACTGGGCAAACTCCGTCGAACAAGGCCTCAGGCATACTGATAACGCGAAAATAACGACTCACCGAGGCGATGGTAGGGCGAACATGGAACAGCATTCCGACGGTTTGAAAGTGATGGTGATTGACGACTCGAAAACGATTCGTCGCACCGCGGAAACTTTGCTGAAGAAGGTGGGTTGCGAGGTCATCACTGCGGTCGACGGCTTCGATGCTCTGGCCAAGATTGCCGACACCCATCCTAGAATCATCTTTGTCGACATCATGATGCCGCGTCTCGATGGCTATCAGACCTGTGCCCTGATCAAGAACAACAGTGCGTTCAAGTCCACTCCGGTGATCATGCTGTCCTCCAAGGACGGCCTGTTCGACAAGGCCAAGGGTCGCATCGTGGGGTCTGATCAGTACCTGACCAAACCCTTCAGCAAGGAAGAACTGCTCGGTGCAATCAAGGCCCATGTGCCGGATTTCACACCGGTTGAGCAAGCCTCCTGATGTAGGCCCCGTGAGGGCTGCACGCCACTTCTTTATTGGGAAACACCATGGCTCGAATTCTGATTGTTGATGACTCCCCAACCGAGATGTACAAGCTGACTGCCATGCTGGAAAAGCATGGTCATCAGGTTCTTAAGGCAGAAAACGGTGCCGATGGCGTGGCGCTGGCTCGTCAGGAAAAGCCTGATGCCGTGCTCATGGATATCGTTATGCCCGGTCTTAACGGCTTCCAGGCCACTCGCCAACTGACCAAGGACGCCGAGACCAGCCATATTCCAGTGATCATCGTTACCACCAAGGATCAGGAAACCGACAAGGTCTGGGGTAAGCGCCAGGGTGCCAAGGACTATCTGACCAAACCGGTGGACGAAGACACCTTGCTGAAAACCCTCAATTCGGTACTGGCCGGCTGATGCCGAGTCGTCCCTGCACTAAATAAATAAGAAGGCCACGGCTGGCATGTCGGACGCGCAGAGCCCTTTCCAGATTCTCCTCGAGATCGACCAGCGTTGCAGAGCTCTGGCGGCCGGCCTGCCGTCGCAGCAGGCGGCGATACAGACCTGGAGCGGCATTGGCTTTCGCATGGGCGATCGCCATTTTGTGGCGCCCATGGGCGAGGTTGGGGAAATTCTGCACGAGCCGCGCTACACGCTGCTGCCAGGAGTGAAGAGCTGGGTCAAGGGCGTGGCCAACGTACGTGGTCGTCTGTTGCCGATCATGGATCTGTGTGGCTTTTTCGGCCATGAACTGTCGCCGCTGCGCAGGCTGCGGCGCGTGTTGGTGGTCGACCATCGGGAGATTTTCGCCGGCCTGACGGTCGACGAAGTCTTCGGCATGCAGCATTTTCCCGTGGATACCTTTTCCGAGCAGTTGCCGCCTCTCGAGGCGAGCATCGTGCCGTTCATCCATGGAGTATTTCAACGCGAACAACCCTGGCTGGTATTCAGCCCGCATGCGCTGGCGACCGATCCGGGGTTTCTTGATGTCGCGTACTAGCAGGATTTCGGTTGGGCCGGTTCTTCCGGCTCTTTGGCGTTACATGGGAACCGTAGTGCGGTCGGTCCAGGCGGGGGCCAGATGATGAAAAAACTCAATGCAGGCAAATTGTTGGTCGGGGTACGCAGTAGCACGCTGATCGCAGCGCTGTTCGTCGTGCTCATCGTTTCCATCGTGCTGTTGTTCGCGAACTTCGCCTACATCAACACTCAGTCCAACTACGATACCGAGTACATCAGTCACTCTGGCGAGCTGCGCGTACTGTCCCAGCGTATCGCCAAGAACGCCACCGAAGCTGCGGCCGGTACCGCCGAGGCCTTCAGCCTGCTGCGCGATGCCCGCAACGACTTCCAGCGTCGCTGGGGCTTCTTGACAGACGGTGATGCGAGTACCGGTCTGCCGCCGGCACCCGATTCGGTTCAGGCGCAGATGGCCATGGTACAGAAGGACTGGGACAGCCTTCGGCAGAACACCGATGCCATTCTGGCCAGCGAACAGACCGTATTGTCGTTGCACCAAGTAGCCTCCACCCTGGCTGAAACCATTCCGCAATTGCAGGTCGAGTACGAAGAAGTAGTCGATATCCTGCTGGAAAGCGGTGCACCGGCGGCTCAGGTTTCCGTGGCTCAGCGCCAGTCGCTGCTGGCAGAGCGTATTCTCGGCTCGGTAAACAAGGTTCTGGCCGGTGACGAGGACTCGGTACAGGCCGCCGACATGTTCGGTCGAGACGCCAGCCTGTTCGGCCGGGTGCTGGCTGCGATGCTGGAAGGCAACGCAGCAATGGAAATCAGCCAGGTGACCGACGAGGAGGCGCTGGAGCGTCTGGCCGAGATTTCCGAGCTGTTCGAATTCGTTTCCGGTTCGGTGGACGAGATTCTTGAAACCTCGCCGGAGCTGTTCCAGGTGAGGGAGTCGGCGCACTCCATCTTTACCGTGTCGCAGACCCTGCTTGACCGCGCCTCCGAGCTGGCACTGGGTTTTGAGGGGTTGGTCGAAGGACGCGCCATCAACACCCTGATCGGCTATGTGCTGGGTGCTCTGGCACTGGCATCCATTATCCTCATCGGTCTGGTGATGGTTCTCGAGACCAACCGCCGTTTGGCCGAAACTGCCGAGAAGAACGAGCGCAACCAGGCAGCGATTCTGCGACTGCTCGACGAGATCGCCGACCTTGCAGACGGTGACCTGACCGTGGCCGCGACGGTAACCGAAGACTTCACCGGTGCCATCGCCGACTCCATCAACTACTCCATCGACCAGCTGCGTGATCTGGTGGAAACCATCAACCAGACTGCCGTGCAGGTGGCTTCTGCCGCCCAGGAGACCCAGGCTACGGCAATGCACCTGGCCGAAGCGTCTGAGCACCAGGCGCAGGAAATCGCAGGTGCTTCCGCAGCAATCAACGAGATGGCCGTGTCGATTGACCAGGTATCGGCTAACGCCGCGGAATCCTCTGCGGTAGCGGAGCGCTCCGTAGCCATTGCCAACAAGGGCAACGAGGTGGTGCACAACACCATCACCGGCATGGACAACATCCGCGAGCAGATCCAGGACACCTCGAAGCGGATCAAGCGCCTCGGTGAATCCTCCCAGGAGATCGGTGACATCGTTAGCCTGATTAACGACATTGCCGACCAGACCAACATTCTCGCGCTGAACGCCGCGATCCAGGCGTCCATGGCCGGTGACGCAGGCCGCGGCTTCGCGGTGGTAGCGGACGAGGTACAGCGCCTTGCGGAACGTTCCTCGGCAGCGACCAAGCAGATCGAGGCGCTGGTAAAAACCATTCAGACCGATACCAACGAAGCGGTTATCTCCATGGAGCAGACCACCGCGGAAGTGGTACGTGGTGCCCGCCTGGCGCAGGACGCCGGTGTGGCTCTGGAAGAGATCGAGAAGGTATCCAAGACCCTCGCGGCCCTCATCCAGAACATTTCCAACGCTGCTCGTCAGCAGGCCTCTTCGGCCGGCCATATTTCCAACACCATGAACGTGATCCAGGAGATCACCTCGCAGACGTCCTCGGGTACCACCGCCACCGCCAAGAGCATTGGTAACCTGGCCAAGATGGCCAGCGAGATGCGTAAGTCGGTGTCCGGTTTCACCCTGCCGGACGCTCGATAAAGGAGCGCGGTGGCTGCCTGCAGCCGCCGCTACATGGCCATGACCCAGGGCGAAGGTATGCAGTCAGCGGGTGTGTGGGCCTTGCGCCCTGTGGCAGATATGTCGCAAGCCGATTTCCACGACTGGCAGACGTTGCTCGAGGCGCGTACCGGGGTGGTGATCAGCGAGCGTCGTCGCTCCTTTCTGCAGACCAACCTGAGCGCACGAATGCGCGAACTGGGCGTGAACGATTATGCCAGCTACTACCGCCAGGTCATCCATGGGCCGCGTGGTGCGGTGGAGTGGACGACTCTGCTCGATCGCCTGACGGTGCAGGAAACCCGCTTCTTTCGCCATCTGCCATCCTTCGAGGTGCTGGGACAGTACTTGCGGTTACGAGTGGCGCGGGGGCTGGGCAAACCATTGGAGTTGTGGAGCGTAGGTTGTTCCAGTGGTGAGGAGGCGTACTCCCTGGCGATCATGGCCGCCGAGGCCCTCAGCGGCAGTGAGACGCCCGAACGCTTTGCGGTGACTGCTACCGATATCAGCCAGGCGGCGCTGAGCAAGGCGCGCGCGGGCTGCTACTCGGAGCGACGCATGGAGCAGGTCGGAGCACAGTGGCGCGAGCGCTACTTCCTCATGCAGCCCGACGGAAGCTTCAAAGTAGTACCGAGCCTGGCGGAGCGAGTGTGCTGTGCCCGGCTCAATGTGCTGGAGTTGGCCAAGGCGCCGATGTCCGGCATGGATGTGATTTTCTGTCAGAACTTGCTGATCTATTTCCGCCGCTGGCGTCGCCGCGACATCCTCAACTGCCTGGCTGAAAGGCTGGCGCCGGGTGGACTGCTGGTGGTGGGTGTAGGCGAAATGGTCGGTTGGCAGCATCCGGAGCTGGAGCCGGTGCCCGACGAGCGAGTACTGGCGTTTACCCGCAAGGGATAAGGCCAAGTTTATGAGTGGAGTGGCTATGGGTGATCGGCATGACTATGTCGCCCTGGAGTGGGTAAAAGGCGAGATCGCGGAAACCCTGAAGCAGGCGCGGCAGGCCCTGGAGGCGTTCGTCGAGAACCCGCAGGATCCGACGCGCATGCGTTTCTGCCTGACCTATGTGCATCAGGTTCACGGCACCTTGCAGATGGTCGAATTCTATGGCGCGGCTCTGCTCGCCGAGGAAATGGAACAGCTGGCCAAGGCGCTGCTGGACGGCCGTACGGCCAACCAGGGCGAAGCGCTGGAAGTGCTGATGCAGGCCATCCTGCAGCTACCGGTGTATCTGGATCGAATCCAGACCGCCCGACGCGACCTGCCGATGGTACTGCTGCCGCTGCTCAACGATCTGCGTGCGGCCCGTGGCGAGAAGTTGCTGTCGGAAACCAGCCTGTTCTCTCCGGACATGTCTTCCCGCCTGCCGGCCCTGCCGGAAGGCAGTATGGTGCTCCTGCGTACTGCCGAACTGCCGGTGCTGCTGCGCAAGCTGCGGCAGATGATGCAGATGGCGCTGGTCGGGGTGATCCGCAACCAGGATCTGCCGACCAACCTCGGTTACCTGGCGCGTGTCTTCGCCCGCCTGGAGGCGCTGTGCAAGGAGGCTCCGCTGGGAAGCCTGTGGCAGATTGCTTCCGGCCTGGTCGAGGGGCTAGCCAACGGCAGTGTGGTCAACGGCACCTCCGTGCGCACTTTGTTGCGTCAGGTCGACAGAGAGTTAAAACGTCTGGTTGAGCAGGGCGCCGACGGCATTAATCAGTCGGCCCCGGATGAGCTGGTCAAGAACCTGCTGTTCTACGTGGCTAAGGCGCAGAGCCAGTCGCCGCGCATTCGCGCACTGAAGGAGCGTTACCGCCTCGACGAGGCGCTGCCGGACAGTGCCGTGGTAGACGAGGAACGCGCCCGCTTGGCCGGTCCGGATCGAGATGCCATGCGATCGGTAGTGACTGCACTGTGCGAGGAACTGGTTCGGGTCAAGGACAACCTCGATCTCTTCGTGCGTAGTGATCGCAGCCGCACCGCCGAGCTGGATGCCCTGCTGGCACCGCTCAAGCAGATCGCCGACACCCTGGCGGTACTGGGCTTCGGTCAACCGCGCAAGGTGATCCTCGATCAGATTGATGTGGTACAGGCGCTGTCGCTGGGGCAGCGCGAGCCGAATGATGCGGTGCTGATGGATGTGGCTGGCGCACTGCTGTACGTCGAGGCGACGCTGGCCGGCATGGTCGGCCCGAGTGACGACAGCCAAAACGAGCAGAACCATCTGCCGACCACTGATGTGGCGCAGATTCACCAACTGGTGATCAAGGAGGCGCGCAACGGCTTGGAGCAGGCCAAGGATGCGATCATCGAATTCATTGCTTCGCAATGGAATCACGAGCACCTGGCTCGCGTACCGGAACTGCTGACCCAGGTGCGCGGCGGGCTGGCAATGATTCCGCTGCAGCGCGCCGCCGACCTGCTTAATGCCTGCAACCACTATATCCAGGAGCAGTTGCTGGCGCGCAAGGCAGTGCCCAACTGGCAAAGCCTGGACACTCTTGCCGATGCTATTACCAGTGTCGAGTACTACCTTGAGCGCCTGGCCGAGGAGCACGGCCCGCAGGGCGACCTGATTCTCGATGTGGCCGAGGAAAGCCTGGAGAACCTGGGTTATCCGCTCAGGGAGCGACTCTCGATCCTCGACCTTGTTGAAGAATCGGTCGAGACACCGGCGCCGCTGGCCGATCCGCTGCAGGAAGTCGAAGTCCTGGTGGCAGGGCCGGCGAATGTCGATGAACCGCTAGGGCTGCCCGAGGCGGAAACCTATGACCTTGCTACTGAGTCCTTTGAGCAGGTAGGCGAACTGCAGCCGCTTGATGACGAGCCGGCGCTGGCCGAGCTGCCGGCTTTGGGCGAGCTGGAGTCGCTGACCTCGGCCGACGAGGCACCGCAGCTGCCAGAGAGTGGATTCGAGCCTGAATTCGTGCTCGAGGAACTGAGCCTGGAGCCATTGCCGGAAGAGCCCGTGCAATGGGACGATCTGGAACTGGAAGCACTGGAGCTGCCCGAGGTGGAGCTACCCAGTGCTCCAGAGGTCGTAATGCTGACCGAAGAGGCACCGACGGAAAAGCAGCTGTCGATTGCCGATGTCATGGCTGCGCCGGTGCAGGCGATCAACCCGCCTGCTGCCGACGTTCCGCCAAGCCTGCTGCCGCCACCGGCCGATGAAGAGCCGGTGGATGAAGAGCTGCTCGAGGTCTTTATCGAGGAAGCCGGCGAGGTGTTGGAGACCATTGCCGAGTACTTGCCGCAATGGCAGACCGACACTGAAAACCGCGATGCGCTGGTGGAAGTACGTCGGGCCTTCCATACCCTCAAGGGCAGTGGCCGGATGGTGCGGGCATTGGTGATCGGTGAGCTGGCCTGGTCCATCGAGAACCTGCTCAACCGGGTGCTGGATCGCAGTATTGAGGCCAATGCGCCCGTGCAGCAGGTGGTGGTCGACGTGGTCGCCTTGATGCCGACGCTGGTTGAGGAGTTTGCTGCCAAGGCGCAGCGTCAGCGCGACGACGTCGATCACCTGGCTGCCACCGCCCATGCGTTGGCCAAGGGACTCACTCCCCCAAAATCTGACGCCCCGGCTGTCGCGCAGGTAGCTGATTCCGTGGGCGTTACCCAGGCTACCGATGTGCTTGAGTCAAACAGCACAGCCGTTGCCGAGAGCAACGATGACGAGTCGCCGGATCCGCAGTTGCTGGAGATTTTCCGCAACGAGGCCGAGACCCACCTCGATACACTGGTGGGCTTTCTCGCCGACTGCGCACAGGAGTTGCCGCAGCCGGTTACGGATCAGTTGCAGCGTGCCTTGCACACCCTCAAGGGCAGCGCCTATATGGCCGGCATTCTGCCGATGGCGACTATTGCCGCTCCGCTGGAGAAACTGGTCAAGGAATTCAAAACCAACCTGGTTCAGGTGGATCTGACTGCTGCCGAACTGCTGAGTCGTGCCGAGCAACTGTTCCGGGCCGGTCTGGAGAATCTCGAGCGCCAGCCGTTGGCGCCGATCGAGGGTGCTGATGAGTTCCTCGAGCGCGTCCAGGCCCTGCATCAGGAGCATCTGGCCAGTGCTGAGGACGAGCGCCAGGTACAGAGTGGTGAGACCCGCGATCCGCAGTTGATCAGCATCTTCCTGGCCGAGGGCATGGACATTCTCCTCGACGCCGAGGGGTTGCTGCGCAAGTGGCGCGAGCATCCGTCCGAGCGTCAGGAATTGTCGGCCCTGCTGGAAGAACTGACCACTCTGGGGCGTGGCGCGGAAATGGCCGAGCTGCCGCAGATCGACGAGTTGTGCGAAGCCCTGCTGGATCTCTACGGTGCGGTGGAGGAAGGCAGCCTGGCGGTCAGCGAGCGTTTCTTCGATGAGGCGGAAAGGGCCCATGAAGCCCTGATCGACATGATGGATCAGGTTGCTGCGGCGTTGCAGGTCAGTGCCCGGCCCGAACGGGTAGAGGCGCTTCGGCAACTACTTGGCGAGGCCATCGATCCGGCTGCCCTGGCACTGCTTACTCAGGGTGAGCAGAGTCCGCAGCTGATCGAGCTGGAGGCCGCCACCGCAACTCTGCAGGCCAAGGAAGCTGAACCGGAGGAGCAGGTCGATACGTCCGTTGCAGCCTCTGCTCAGCCAGCGGATAACCCCGAGCCAGCCTTCAGCCCGGAGGAGGTCAATCTCGACGAGGAAATGGTGGAGATTTTCCTCGAAGAGGCTGTGGACATCCTCGACAGCGCCGGCCAGGCCCTTGAGCGTTGGCTCGGTGAGCCGGACAACACATTGCCTCTGTCTGCACTGCAGCGCGACCTGCATACCCTCAAGGGGGGGGCGCGAATGGCCGAGATCAGCCAGATAGGAGATCTTGGTCACGAACTCGAATCTCTCTACGAAGGCCTGGTCGATCGCCGCTACGGTTACAGCCCTGAGCTGGGCAATCTGTTGCAGCAAAGTCACGACTACCTGGCGCAGATGCTGGAGCAATTGCAGAATCGTCAGCCGCTGGCCGGTGCAGAACGACTGATAGAGGAAATTCGCGCGTTTCGGCAGGACGCCGCCCGCCAGAGTCTGGCAGCAAGTGCACCGCTGCCTGAGACGGAGCAGCCTGTCGAGGTTGAGCCGGCCTGTGTTGATGCCTCACAAGTGCATGATGAGGTACCAGAGACTGTGGCGGTCGAGCCACTGGACGTTCATTTGCCGCCGGTCACAGAGCTGGATGAGGCAGCTCTTGAGGAAGAGGCCGCGCCGCCAATCGAATGTACTTTAGAGCCTGAGCCTGAGCCTGAGCCTGAGCCTGAGCCTGAGCCTGAACTCCAGGCCATCGAGCTGGCAGAACCGGTTTTCGAAAGCGATCCGCGTGAGCAGGCGCAAGCGTCGGCTGCCAGTCCCGTCGGGGATGCAGTCGAGAGCCTGGTGCCCTCCGACTGGCACGACGAACGCGATCCAGAGCTGGTAGAGATCTTCCTTGAGGAGGGATTCGACATTCTCGACAGTGCCGGTACTGCATTGCAGCGCTGGATGGGCGATGTCGATAACAGTTTGGAGCTGGAAGCCTTGCAGCGTGACCTGCACACCCTCAAGGGCGGTGCGCGCATGGCCGAAATTCGCGAGATCGGCGACCTGGCCCATGAGCTGGAGTTTCTCTACGAAGGGCTCTGCGGCGGCCGTCTGCGCGCCAGTCCGGAGCTATTCAACCTGCTGCAGACCTGTCACGACCGCATGGCCGAGATGCTTGAGGCTGTACGCGACCGGCGTGCACTGCCGTCTGGTGAGGTGCTGATCAACGCCATCAGGCGCTTCCGGGCCAATCCGGATGAGCAACTGAGCATACCGTCGGCGGTACAGCTCAAGGCTGTGGCCGAGGAAGATCGTGTCGAAGAAGCGGACAGCGACATTCTCGGCATCTTCCTCGAAGAGGGTGATGACCTGCTTGAGGAGATGGAGCTCGCCATTGGTAAGTGGGAAAACCAGCGTGACGATGTCACGCCCATCGACGAGATGTTGCGCATCCTGCACACCCTCAAGGGTGGTGCGCGTCTGGCTGGTCAGCGTCGTCTGGGTGACCTGAGTCACGACCTTGAGCAGCACCTGAGTGAGGCGTTGCAACAGGGGGCGCCATGGCCAGAGAGTCTGTTCCACGATGTTCAGGCCGGCTTTGATGGTTTGCAGAAAGAACTTGAACAACTGCGTGGACGACTGGATGCCAGCCAGGCTGCCGAGCCGCAACCGGAGCCAGTCGAACCGCCTGCAGCAGCTTCCACGCTGGTGGCTCCTATCGTGGCGGCCAGTCAGGAGCCGGTGCAGGTCGAGGCGCCCAAGGTGCTGCCCTTTGTCCAACGTGCTCAGCAGGCCGCTGCCGAGGCAGCCGCTCGGCGTGCCCCGCAGGAGTTGGTCAAGGTGCCGGCCGAACTGCTCGAAGGTCTGGTCAACCTGGCCGGTGAGACTTCGATCTTCCGAGGCCGTGTCGAGCAGCAGGTAAGCGACGTCGGTTTCACCCTGAGCGAGATGGAAGCAACCATCGACCGGGTGCGCGATCAGTTGCGCCGTCTCGACACCGAGACCCAGGCACAGATCCTCAGTCGCTACCAGGCCGAGGCCGAACGTGCCGGCTACGAGGATTTCGACCCGTTGGAGATGGATCGTTACTCGCAGTTGCAGCAGTTGTCCCGGGCGCTCTTCGAGTCGGCCTCCGACTTGCTTGACCTGAAGGAAACCCTGGCGGCGAAGAACCGTGACGCCGAGACCCTGTTGCTGCAGCAGGCACGGGTCAATACGGAGTTGCAGGAAGGTTTGATGCGTACCCGCATGGTGCCCTTCGACCGTCTGGTACCGCGTTTGCGGCGGATTGTGCGACAGATCGCCGGTGAGCTGGGCAAGCAGGTCGAATTCGTCGTCGGCAACGCCGAAGGGGAAATGGATCGGACGGTGCTCGAACGCATTGTCGCACCGCTGGAGCACATGCTGCGTAACGCCGTCGACCATGGTATCGAACCATTGGCTCAGCGTCGTGCGGCAGGCAAGCCGGAGAGTGGCACGATTCGCCTGAACCTTGGCCGCGAGGGGGGAGACATCGTTCTGACCCTGGAGGACGATGGTGCCGGCATCCGCCTGGAGGCTGTGCGGCGCAAGGCGATCGAGCGTGGTCTGATGGATACCGACAGTGACCTTTCGGATCATGAGATCCTGCAGTTCATCCTTGAGGCTGGCTTCTCCACCGCCGAGCAGGTGACCCAGGTATCCGGGCGCGGCGTCGGCATGGATGTGGTGCATTCGGAGGTCAAGCAGCTCGGTGGCTCGATGAGCATCGACTCGACGCCAGGGCAGGGAACGCGCTTTACCATCCGCCTGCCGTTTACCGTATCGGTCAACCGGGCGCTAATGGTTTATTCGGGCGAAGATCTCTATGCCATCCCGCTCAACACCATCGAAGGTATCGTGCGGGTTTCGCCGTACGAGCTGGAGGCCTACTACGCCCCTGATGCGCCGCGTTTCGAGTACGCCGGGCAGGCTTATGAACTGAAGTATCTGGGCGACCTGCTGAGCAATGGCCAGCAGCCCAAGCTGGTTGGCCAGAGTCTACCGCTACCGGTGATCCTGGTTCGCTCCAGCGAACACGCGGTGGCGGTGCAGGTGGACAGTCTGGCCGGTTCGCGCGAGATCGTGGTGAAAAGCCTCGGCCCGCAGTTTGCCGGGGTGCACGGTATCTCCGGTGCGACCATCCTCGGTGACGGTCGGGTGGTGGTGATTCTCGACCTGCTGGCGACCATCCGTGTGCTGCACGCACACCTGCAGGGGCAACTGGCTCCGCGGCTTGCGTCGCGTCAGCTGGCCGTTAGTGATGAGATGGAGGTTGAGCGTCCAACGCTGGTCATGGTGGTGGACGACTCGGTCACCGTGCGCAAGGTCACCAGTCGCCTGCTCGAGCGCAACGGCATGAACGTGATCACCGCCAAGGACGGGGTGGACGCCATCGCCCTGCTGCAGGAGCAGAAGCCCGACATCATGCTGCTGGACATCGAGATGCCACGCATGGACGGCTTCGAGGTGGCGACGCTTGTGCGTCACGACGACGGTCTCAAGGATCTTCCAATCATCATGATCACTTCGCGTACCGGCGAGAAGCACCGCGAACGTGCCATGGCTATCGGCGTCAACCAGTACCTCGGCAAGCCTTATCAGGAGACCCTGCTGCTCGATACCATCGCACAACTGGTGGGTAGCCACAGGGTTAGAAGGACATGACAGAGAAATCCTCGGCACGCATTGCAGTGATCGCCGACACCTCGTTGCAGCGCCATGTGCTGCAGCAGGCACTGTCCGGCGGAGGTTATCAGGTGGTGCTCAACAGCGATCCGGCCCGTCTCGAAACTGAGGCCCTCGGCGTTTGTGAACCGGATCTTTGGCTGGTGGATCTGGCTCAGTCGGAGGACTCACCGTTGGTTGACCACCTGCTGGAGCATGCCAGCGCACCGGTTCTGTTCGGCGAGGGGCATGCTCCGGAACGGCATTCGGAGAATTACCCGCGCTGGGAGCGGCGTCTGTTCGGCAAGCTCAAGCGCCTGGTGGGCGATCCCGCCGAGGCCGTAGGGCCGAGCCTTCAAGCATTGCTTGACGAAGCGCAGCGGCCTGCACGTTTGGAGCTGCCGCCGGCGCTCGCCGAGACGCCGCTGAAGGCTGGAGAGCCCGCCGAGCGGGTGTGGCTGCTGGCGGCATCGCTGGGCGGGCCGGCTGCAGTCAAGGAGTTTCTCGATGCATTACCGGGTGGTTTGCCGATCGGCTTTATCTATGCCCAGCATATCGATGCCAGCTTCGAGTCGCTGTTGCCGCAGGCGGTAGGTCGCCACAGCCAGTGGCACGTTGGCCCGGCGCGACAGGGCGAGCCGGTGCGTTGCGGCGAAGTGGTGGTCGTTCCCATCGCTCACGAGCTGGCTTTTTCCGAGGATGGCAGCATGCGCATTGCCGGACATGGCTGGCCGGAGCCTTACAGTCCTTCCATTGATCAGATGATGCTCAACCTGGCCCAGCAGTTCGGTGACCGGTGCGGGGTGATCGTGTTCAGCGGTATGGGCAGTGATGGTAGTGCTGCTGCCGCCTATGTCAGGCGTCAGGATGGTGTGATCTGGACGCAGCGTAGCGAAAGCTGTGCCAGCCCAAGCATGCCGGAAAGCCTGCGCGAGGCGGGGTACGCCAGTTTTACTGCCGATCCCCGGGAGCTGGCCTTAGCGTTGGTCAACCTGCTTGCCGAACACTGCAGCTGACGGTGCCAAGACCTGTCGAACCTGTACGAAAAGCGCTTGAGCGCAGTTATCAGAGGATGTTTCCATGAGCCAAGCCGTCGCCACACAGAACAGTGCAGCCAGCCTGACCGGGCTGCTGGTGCCGCTGGCGGATCGCACCCTACTGCTGCCGAACGTGGCCCTGGCCGAATTGATTCCCTATCGCTCTGCGCAGCTCAGTGAGGGCACTCCGGACTGGTTTCTGGGGCAGATCGCCTGGCGTGATCTGAGCCTGCCGCTGCTTTCATTCGAGGCCGCCAGTGGCGGTCAGGCGCAGGTTTCGGGCAGCTCCCGTGTGGCGGTGCTTAACGCCTTGGGTGGTCGTTCGCAGGTCAAATTCATCGCTTTGCTGATCCAGGGTATCCCGCGTTCTTTGAAAGTTGCCAGCGATCTGCCGGCGGCGACAGTAGACCTGGCGCCATTGGAGCTGGCCGCTGCCCGGGTTGGTGAGGATGTGGTGCGAATTCCGGATCTGGTCGGCTTGGAGCAACGGCTGGCCGATGCCGGACTGATCTGAGCCTGGTCTGTCTCGCCCATGTATCGTGCTTATTGACTAATCAGGCCGGCTCTGTCCTGCCTGTATGAAGTCCTCTTCGTACATCTGAACCTGAAAAACACGAAACCCTGCGAGGTGATACCTCGCAGGGTTTCGCTTGGCCCCTGGGCGGGGCCTTTCAATGCGCAGAGTAAGGAGAATCAGCGCTGGGGCTGTGTACCCTTCTTGGACGCCAGCTTGTCGTTTTGTTCGGCCAGCTGTTTGACGACGCTTTCGTCAAGCCAGTAGTCGGCATTCTTGATGCCAAGCTTTTCCGGATGGAAGACCGGATCTTTGCCTTCGTCCAGTTGCTGCTCGTAGTCCTTTAGGCACTTGTAGGCGACCTTGTGCATGAGCAGGATGGCGATGATGTTCAGCCAGGCCATCAGACCTACACCGAGGTCGCCCAGATCCCAGGCGAAGGTGGCAGTATGCACGGTACCGTAGACGGTGGCCGCGATGATACCGATCTTTAGCAGCAGGACGAGGATGGGGCGTTTCACCTTGCGGTTGATGTAGGCGATGTTGGTTTCAGCGATGTAGTAGTACGCCAGAATGGTGGTGAAGGCGAAGAAGAACAGTGCCAAGGCTACGAAGGCGTTGCCGAAGCCGGGCATCATGTTTTCCATCGCGGTCTGCACGTAGCCTGGGCCTGCGGCAACACCGGCGATACCGGTGAACAGCGCACTGCCATCAGGCGCCTGTACATTGTACTGGCCGGTGATCAGCAGCATGAAGGCGGTGGCGGAGCAGACGAACAGGGTGTCGATATAGACCGAGAAGCCTTGAACAAGACCTTGCTTGGCCGGGTGGCTGACAGCAGCTGCCGACGACGCATGAGGGCCGGTGCCCTGACCCGCTTCGTTGGAATAAACGCCACGCTTGACACCCCACTGGATGGCCATGCCGACGATGGCACCAAAGCCGGCTTCGAGGCCGAAGGCGCTTTTGATGATCAGCATCACCACTTCCGGCAGTTTCTCGATGTTCAGCAGAATGATCACCAAAGCCACCATGATGTAGCCCAGTGCCATGAACGGTACGACTACCTGGGTGAAGTGCGCGATACGCTTGACACCGCCGAAGATGATCAGACCGATCAGCACGGCCAGTACGGCTGCCGTCACGTTCGGATCGATGCCGAAGGCGGTGTTGACGCTAGAGGCGATCGAGTTGGCCTGTACGCCCGGCAGCAGCAGGCCGCAGGCGAACACTGTGACGACAGCAAACAGCCAGGCATACCACTTCAGCCCGAGACCGCGCTCGATGTAGAAGGCCGGGCCACCACGGTACTCACCGTTGAGCTTTTCCTTGTATACCTGACCGAGGGTGGATTCGACGAAGGCCGAGCTGGCGCCGAGGAAGGCTACCATCCACATCCAGAATACGGCGCCCGGACCACCGAAGGTGATCGCGGTGGCTACACCGGCGATGTTGCCGGTACCGACGCGACCGGCGAGGGTCATGGTCAGAGCCTGGAAGGAGGTGATGCCGTGTTCATCGGTCTTGCCGGTGAACATCAGGCGAATCATTTCCTTGAAGTGGCGAACCTGGAGGAAGCGTCCGCGCAGGGAGAAGTAGAGACCAACGCCGAGACACAAATAAATCAGCGCCGAGCTCCAGACCAGACCGTTCAAGGTCGAGACGAGTTCGTTCATGCATTGCTCCTGGGCATCAGCTTGCCTTTTGGGCGTGGCTTGGGCCCTTGATTGTTATTGGAAGAGGAACGACGCATTGGGGGCGTCGGCCTCGGACGGGCACGGATGCTGGTTGAGTAGGCGATGCCCGCAGGCGTTGAGCATGACAAAGCTAGCTGCTTTTGCAATTTCACCAAGTCGCATTTTGTTACGTCTTTGCGACATTTTTCTTCTAAAGGTCGCCCCATAGAAGCTGAACGACGCTAAGAGCCACTACCGGTGCGGTTTCCGTACGGAGAATTCGTGGTCCTAGGCTTGCCGGTAGGAACTCCAATTGCCCGGCACGCGCCACTTCGTCATCGCTCAGGCCGCCCTCCGGGCCAATCAGTACGGCCAGCGAACGTGGCGGCGTATGCTGCTGCAGCGGGGTGGCTACCGGGTGCAGCACCAGTTTCAGATCGGCCTGAACCTGCTGCAGCCAGGCGTCCAGCTCCAGAGGCGGATGGATCAGCGGCAGCACCGAGCGCCCGCACTGTTCACAGGCGCTGATGGCTACCTGGCGCCAGTGGGCCAGGCGCTTGTCGGCGCGTTCATCCTTCAGGCGTACTTCGCAGCGTGCCGAGATGATTGGGGTGATTTCGCTGACACCGAGCTCCGTGGCTTTCTGGATCGCCCAGTCCATGCGCTCGCCGCGTGAAAGACCCTGGCCAAGATGGATGCGCAGCGGCGACTCCGCCAGACCGGCGATACATTCGCGCAGCTCGACGCGCACGCTTTTCTTGCCCACATCGATCAGCTCGCCCAGGTATTCCTGACCACTGCCGTCGAACAGCTGCACGGCATCGCCCGCTGCATGGCGCAGTACACGGCCGATGTAATGGGCCTGTGCCTCGGGCAGCTCATGCTGACCGAGAGAGAGTGGGGCATCGATGAAGAAGCGGGACAGGCGCATGGCTTACCAACCTTGAACAGAGGCGCGGATTCTAGCTGCAGAGGCCGCGTGGTGCATCTCAGCCCGGATCGCGATGATCCGGATAGTGGCTGTTATTCACCGCCACGCTGACCGATTCGCGGGTGGCGATGTCGATGCCCTCGCCAGCCACTTCAGCGAGGAAGTCGATCTGCTCCGGGCTGATCACATAGGGCGGCAGGAAGTACACCACGCTGCCCAGAGGACGCAGCAGCGCGCCGCGCTCCAGCGCGTGCTGGTAGACGCGCAGGCCGCGCCGCTCCTGCCAGGGGTAGGGCGTTTTGCCGGCCTTGTCCTGCACCATCTCGATGGCCAGAGCCATGCCGGTTTGGCGTACTTCGGCCACATGCGGATGATCCTTCAGGTGTTCGGTGGCGCTGGCCATGCGTGCGGCCAGGGCCCTGTTCTTCTCGATGACGTCGTCGTCACGGAAGATGTCCAGGGTCGCCAGTGCGGCGGCGCAGGCCAGCGGATTGCCGGTATAGGTGTGCGAGTGGAGAAAGGCGCGCAGGGTGGCGTAGTCGTCGTAGAAGGCCGCGTAGATCTCGTTTGTAGTGAGCACGGCAGCCATCGGCAGGTAGCCGCCGGTCAGCGCCTTGGATAGCACCAGGAAGTCTGGGGTGATGCCGGCCTGCTCGCAGGCGAACATACTGCCGGTACGGCCGAAGCCGACGGCGATCTCGTCGTGGATCAGGTGTACGCCGTAGCGGTCGCAGGCTTCGCGCAGCAGTTTGAGGTAGACCGGATGGTACATGCGCATGCCGCCAGCACCCTGGATCAGCGGTTCGACGATGACCGCAGCGATCTCGTCGGCATGTTCGACCAGACACTGCTCCATGTGTGAGAACATCGTGCGTGAGTGTTCCTCCCAACTGACCCCTTCCGGGCGCAGGTAGCAGTCCGGACTGGGTACTTTCAGAGTGTCGAGCAGCAGAGCACGGTAGGTGTCGGTGAACAGTGCCACATCGCCCACGCTCATGGCTGCCACGGTCTCACCGTGGTAGCTGTTGCTGAGGGTAACGAAGCGTTTCTTTTCTGGCCGGCCGTTGTTGAGCCAGTAGTGGAAGCTCATTTTCAGCGCCACTTCAATGCCCGAAGAGCCATTGTCGGCGTAGAACACCTTGTTCAGGCCGGGCGGGGTGATCTGCACCAGGCGCTCGGACAGCTCCACCACCGGCTCATGGGTGAAGCCGGCCAGCATGACGTGTTCAAGGCTCTCCAGCTGTTCGCGGACGCGCGCATTGATGCGTGGATTGGCGTGGCCGAAGACATTGACCCACCAGGAGCTGACGGCATCGAGGTAGCGGCGGCCGTCAAAATCCTCCAGCCAGACCCCGGAGGCCCGACGGATCGGCACCAGTGGCAGGCGCTCGTGATCCTTCATCTGG
The DNA here is from genome assembly GCF_019656335.1 of Pseudomonas sp. NCCP-436. GTDB lineage: Bacteria > Pseudomonadota > Gammaproteobacteria > Pseudomonadales > Pseudomonadaceae > Aquipseudomonas. The sequence goes on from NZ_BPLZ01000001.1 coordinate 369,504, forward strand.
GTGCAGGGATGCCAGAGCACTTCGAGGTCGCGCTGCATCCAGTGGTCATTGAGGCTCATAGATGCTCTCTCCCGGTTGGCGGATCAATAGCTTCGGTTCTGCGACGTCGTCCATCAAGTCCGTATCACAGCCCGTCGGAGGTTCTGCCTTGCCGGACAAATCGTAACTTATTGCTGCAAAGGCGGAACTTGTCGGTCACTCGCAGTCTTAACCAGTCTGCGCCTAATGCCGTTTCGCTTGGGCGCTGTCGGTAAAGACCCGGGCAGGTCGACTGGGAAATGGACGAGAGATCTGTTTTTTAGATTATTTATAGCGAAATTTTCTGCTTTAAACCGATAGGTTTGACGTTAGTCTTGTCCAATCACTTGGTAACGGAAGTTTTTCATGCAATGGCGTAATACCCCGGCACGTTATGGTCTGGTCAGCATCACTCTGCACTGGTTGGCGGCGTTGGCTGTATTTGGCCTGTTCGCTCTTGGCTACTGGATGGTCGGGTTGAGCTACTACGATCCCTGGCGTCAGACCGCCCCGGATCTGCACAAGAGCATCGGTCTCCTGCTGTTCGCGCTTATGTTGCTGCGAGTGCTGTGGCGTCTGTTCAACCCGACGCCGATGGCTCTGGCCAGTCACGGCCGGCTCACTCGGCTGGCCTCTAAACTGGGGCACGGCGTACTTTATCTGGGGCTGTTCGGAGTGATGATCTCCGGCTACCTGATTTCCACTGCTGACGGCCGCGGCATCGAGGTGTTCGGTCTATTCAGCGTGCCGGCGACTGTCACGGATATTCCCCGTCAGGAAGATATCGCCGGCGCCGTCCATCAGTACCTGGCATGGGGCTTGGTGATTCTTGCCGGCCTGCATGCGCTGGCAGCGTTCAAACACCACTTTTTCGATCGCGACAACACCCTGTTGCGTATGTTCGGGCGCTGAAGACTCACCACCGGGCGGATGCCCATCAAGATCGACAACCTCGCAAGGAGAACACCATGTTGAAGAAAGCACTCGCTGCACTGGTTCTGGGTTCCGCACTGATCGGCGGACAGGCCATGGCGGCCGATTACGTCATCGACAAGCAGGGTCAGCACGCCTTCGTCAATTTCAAGATCAGCCACCTGGGTTACAGTTGGCTGTATGGCACCTTCAAGGACTTCGACGGCAAGTTCAGCTTTGACGCTGCCAAACCTGAAGCCAGCTCGGTCAGCGTGACCCTGAAGACCGCCAGCGTCGATACCAACCATGCCGAGCGTGACAAGCACATCCGTAGCGCCGATTTCCTCAACGTGGACAAGCATGGCACTGCTACCTTTGAATCCACCTCGGTCAAGTCCACTGGTGAAGGCACTGCCGACATTACCGGTAATCTGACTCTCAATGGAGTTACCAAACCGGTAGTCATCGCCGCCAAGTTCATCGGCGAAGGCAAGGATCCGTGGGGTGGCTACCGTGCCGGTTTCGAAGGTACCACCACGCTGACGTTGAAGGACTTCGACATCAAGTCGAACCTCGGTCCGGCATCGGAGACGGTCGAGCTGATTATCTCGGTGGAAGGCATTCGCCAGTAAGCACGCAGTGACTCTGGCGAGCCCAGAGCCCGCTGGAAAAACCAAAACGCCGCCCCAGTGGGCGGCGTTTTGGTTTACAGGACAGCCTACTCGTCGCGGTTGCGCGTAAGCAGAGCCGGCTTCTCCCCGCGCGGGCGTGTGCTGTTGCTCAGCTCGTCAAGCTGTTCGGCAGTGGGAAAGCGATCCAGGCGCGAACTCTTGTGCATGATGATCGGCTGGCGCTCGCGGGTGCTGCGTACAGCGGCCTCGACCCGTGGCAGTTCATCGCGGTCGAGCGAAGTGATGCGGCCGCTGTCGTGGCCAGGTCGGCCACGGCCGCGATTACCGCGCCCCTGATTCTGGCCCTGTGCGGCGCCCTGGCGGCGGTTCTTGCCACCGCCGGTAGTGTTGCCACGTGCACCCTTGCCACCTCCCTGGCGCTGACCGACAGGGGCGCCGCCACCGCCATTGCGACGGCCACGGCCCGGCTGGGTGTTTTGCAGCGGACTGACGTAGTCGATGCGGTTGCCGAAGTTGTCGATCTCGTCGTCGAGGAATTCCTCTGGGTCACGATCCGGTGGCAACTGAGGGATGGTCGCGACCGGCTGCGGCTGACTTTCGCCACGCTTACCGCGACGATTCTGGCCCTGAGTTCTGGGCTTGGAGGCCTTACTGCCGTCCTTATCCTTACCCTTGTCCTTGCGGCCGTTGCCGCGCTGCTCGCCTTTGGGCTTATCGCCGGCTGCGGCCTTCTGCTTCTTCGGCTGCGCGGCATTGCGTGGTTGGCGTGGCTCACGTGCTTCGGGGCGTTCGGCTTCGACCGCGCTGGCATCAAAGCCCATCGGGTCGCCGTCCGGGATCCTCTGTTTGGTCATGCGCTCGATGCTCTTGAGCAGCTTTTCCTCGTCCGGGGCGACCAGCGAGATGGCCTCACCACTGCGGCCGGCACGGCCGGTACGACCGATGCGGTGTACGTAGTCTTCCTCGACGTTGGGCAGCTCGAAGTTGACCACGTGCGGCAGTTGGTCGATATCCAGGCCGCGGGCCGCAATGTCGGTGGCCACGAGGATGCGGATCTTGTTGGCCTTGAAGTCGGCCAGTGCACGGGTGCGGGCGTTCTGGCTCTTGTTGCCATGAATCGCAGCAGCCGGCAGACCGTGCTTGTCGAGGTATTCGGCCAGACGGTTGGCGCCATGCTTGGTCCGGGTAAAAACCAGCACCTGCTCCCAGGCGCCCTGAGTGATCAGGTGAGCGAGCAGTGCACGCTTGTGGCTGGCGGGCAGGCGGAATACGCGCTGCTCGATGCGCTCGACCGTGGTGTTCGGTGGTGTGACCTCAATGCGCTCCGGGTTGTGCAGCAGCTTGCTGGCAAGATCCGTAATGTCCTTGGAGAAGGTGGCCGAGAACAGCAGGTTTTGCCGTTGTGCCGGCAGGCGGGCGAGAACCTTCTTGACGTCGTGGATAAAGCCCATGTCGAGCATGCGGTCGGCTTCATCCAGCACCAGGATCTCGACGTGGGACAGGTCCACGCTGCCCTGGCCTGCCAGGTCAAGCAGACGGCCAGGACAGGCGACCAGAACATCGACGCCCTTGGCCAGCGCCTGAATCTGGGGATTCATTCCGACGCCACCGAAGATGCAGGCGCTGACGAATTTCAGGTCACGAGCGTAGGTCTTGAAACTGTCGTGTACCTGGGCAGCCAGTTCGCGGGTGGGCGTCAGTACCAGCACGCGCGGCTGTTTCGGGCCGTGGCGCTGCTCCCGGTCCGGATGGCCGGCGGGGAATAGGCGTTCGAGAATCGGCAGGGCAAAGCCTGCGGTCTTACCCGTGCCCGTCTGAGCCGCCACCATCAGGTCGCGGCCTTGCAACACGGCGGGAATGGCCCGCTGTTGCACCGGAGTGGGCTGGGTGTAGCCGGCGGATTCGATCGCACGGACTAGAGCCTCGGAGAGACCGAGGGAAGCAAAGGACATGGGCAATCCTGTACGTAGTGAGGGCGTGGCCCTATGGGATGAATTGCCGGACTTGAATCACACGTGAGCTGCGTGATCCCGTCCGGTACTGTCGGCCTCTGTGACTCTGCTTGCGATCTGCCGTGAGGCAGAGAGGGCAGGCCCCGGACTGCGGGTCTGCACAGGTAGGTTCTGCGTCTTCGCCCGCATGCCGGAGGGCACGGAGCGCGCAAATCGCAAACAGGTTCTGGACCGGCATCCGGACGCAAGCCTGGCGGGAAGGCCTGATTATAACAGAGCTTGCGTCTTGCGCAGCTATCAGCCTGTCGGTTACTTCACGCAATGGCGACGGACCGGCCCGCATCAGTCTATTCGACCACCCGATAGCAAGGTTCGTAGGTGTTGCCGCCAGGCAGCTTCATCCGGTGCTGTTCGACAAAGGCCTGCAGCAGGCGGTCGAGCGGACGCATGATGGTGGCCTCTCCACGGATCTCGTAGGGGCCGTGCTCTTCGATCAGGCGAATACCGTTTTCCTTGACGTTGCCGGCAACGATGCCGGAAAAAGCGCGACGCAGGTTGGCTGCCAGTTGGTGCACCGGCTGGTTACGGCTCAGGTCGAGAGCAGCCATGGCTTCGTGAGTCGGCTCGAAAGGGCGTTGGAAATGCTCGTCGATCTTCAGCAGCCAGTTGAAGTGGAAGGCGTCATTGCGCTCACGCCGGAACTGATGCACGGACTTGATGCCAGCGGTCATTTCCCGGGCTACTTCGGCGGGATCGTTGATGATCATGCGATAACGTTGCTGAGCGGCATTCCCCAGGGTCGCGCCGATGAAATCGTGCAACTGCTGCAGGTAGGCGCTGGCGCTTTTCGGGCCGGTGAGGATGACTGGGAAGGGCAGCTCGTGGTTGTCCGGGTGGGTGAGGATACCCAGCAGATAGAGAAATTCCTCGGCAGTGCCGACACCACCCGGAAACACGATGATGCCGTGGCCAACGCGAACGAAGGCTTCCAGGCGTTTTTCGATGTCCGGCAGGATGACCAGCTCGTTGACGATGGGGTTGGGCGCTTCGGCGGCGATGATTCCCGGTTCGGTCAGGCCCAGGTAGCGGCCGTTGCAGATGCGCTGTTTGGCGTGGGCGATGGTAGCACCCTTCATTGGGCCCTTCATTACCCCCGGGCCGCAGCCAGTGCAGATGTCTAGGCCGCGCAGGCCCAGCTCGTGACCGACTCGCTTGGTGTACTTGTACTCCTCGGTGCTGATCGAGTGGCCGCCCCAGCACACGACCATCTTCGGCTCCAGGCCGCTGCGCAGGGTCCGGGCATTGCGCAACAGATGGAAAACGTAGTCGGTGATGCCTTCGGAGCTGTCCAGGTCGATACGTTTGCTCTCCTGCTCGCTCTGCGTATAGACGATGTCGCGCAGGGCGCTGAACAGCATCTCGCGGGTACTGGCGATCATCTCGCCGTCGACAAAGGCATCGGCCGGGGCGTTGATCAGCTCCAGACGAATGCCGCGATCCTGCTGATGGATCTTCACCTCGAAGTCCGGATAGGCTTCAAGGATGGTCTTGGCATTGTCGCTGTGCGAGCCGGTATTGAGGATCGCCAGGGCGCATTGGCGGAACAGGCGGTAGACGCTGCCGGAGCCGGTCTCACGCAACTGTTGAACCTCGCGCTGGGAAAGGGTTTCCAGGCTGCCTTTGGGGCTGATGGAGGCGTTGATCTTGGGGCGTTTGAGCATTGATGGTGTCCTGCGGGCAGTGTGGCGCCATGAGTGGGCACAAAGTCGGTCTGGTCGCCGGCTGTATTCATTGAATGTTGGATGGCCGGGAGCCGGCCGCGTCACGTGGATTGAGTAGAAATACCACGTAACTGCGTGGCCGGGAGCTTGCTATTGGCCCTGCCGGATCAGGGCGACAGAAAATGGCATCTGCGATGCCGTGGCGGCCCTGATCGGTCTGCATGGCTGTTTCGCCGACGATTTCGCCGAGCCGATTCAACACGGCTGGACTGGCAGGGCTAGAGGGGCTGGTGTGGCAAGATCATGGGCTCATCCTTGAAAGGGCCAGGGGCCGCGGGCGGCCCCGGCTCAGCAGTGTCAGCGCTTGAGATTGAGGTTGTTCCAGATGGCCAGGCTCGGGCCAGCCTGGTTCAGTGTGTAGAAGTGCAGGCCGGGAGCGCCGCCAGCCAGCAGACGTTCGCACATCTCGGTGATTACCTGTTCGCCGAAGGCCTGGATGCTTTCGATGTCGTCACCATAGGCTTCGAGTTGCTTGCGAATCCAGCGCGGGATGTCCGCGCCGCAGGCGTCGGAAAAGCGCGCCAGCTTGCTGTAGTTGGTGATTGGCATAATGCCGGGCAGTACCGGAATGTCCACGCCCAGCCTGGTGATGCGCTCGACGAAGTAGAAATAGCTGTCGGCGTTGAAGAAATACTGAGTGATGGCGCTGTTGGCGCCGGCCTTGGCCTTGCGCACGAAGTTGGCGATGTCGTGCTCGAAGTTGCGCGCCTGCGGGTGCATCTCCGGATAAGCGGCGATTTCGATATGGAAGTGGTCGCCGGTCTCGGTGCGAATGAATTCCACCAGCTCATTGGCGTAGCGCAGCTCGCCGCTGGCCATACCCATGCCGGACGGCAGGTCACCGCGCAGGGCGACGATGCGACGGATGCCGGCATCGCGGTACAGGGTCAGCAGTTCGCGCAGTTCGGCCTTGCTGTCGCCGACGCAGGACAGGTGCGGTGCGGTGGGTACCTGGACTTCGCGATCGAGCTGCAGCACGGTATTGACGGTGCGGTCGCGGGTCGACCCCCCGGCACCGTAGGTGCAGGAGAAGAAGTCGGGGTTGTGGCCCGCCAGTTGGCGCGCCACGTTCATCAGTTTTTCGTGCCCGGCTTCGGTTTTGGTGGGGAAGAACTCGAAGCTGTAACGACGTTCCTGGCTCATCTGAGGATTCCACATGCATGGGACTGGCAGGCGCGAGGCCTGCCGGTCATCGGTTCAGGCGGCGGGCGGCGTTGCTGCCCGCTTTGTGGTGCGCTAAGGCTCAGTAGCGGTAAGTGTCCGGTTTGAACGGGCCTTCCACGCTGACGCCGATGTAGTCGGCCTGAGCCTTGGTCAACTGGGTGACCACGCCACCGAAGCCTTTGACCATCTCCAGTGCCACTTCCTCGTCGAGCTTCTTGGGTAGCACTTCCACGGTCAGTCGCTTGGCTTTCTCGGTGGCTGGCAGGTCGGCAAATTTCTGCTCGTACAGGTGGATCTGCGCCAGCACCTGGTTGGCGAAGGAGCCGTCCATGATCCGGCTCGGGTGGCCGGTGGCATTGCCCAGGTTCACCAAGCGCCCTTCGGCCAGCAGGATCAGGTAGTCGTCATTGGCTGGATCGAAGCTGTCGGCGCCGGTGCGGTGGATCTTGTGCACCTGCGGCTTGACCTCCTCCCAGGCCCAGTTCTGGCGCATGAAGGCGGTGTCGATTTCGTTGTCGAAGTGACCGATGTTGCACACCACGGCACGCTTTTTCAGCGCCTTGAGCATGCCGGCGTCGCAGACGTTGGTGTTGCCGGTGGTGGTGACGATCAGGTCGATCTTGCCCAGCAGCGTTTTGTCGATGCAGGCGTCGCTGCCATCGTTGATGCCGCCGATGTATGGCGAAACTACCTCGTAACCGTCCATGCAGGCCTGCATGGCGCAGATCGGGTCGACTTCGGAAACCTTGACGATCATGCCTTCCTGGCGCAGAGAAGCAGCCGAGCCCTTGCCCACGTCGCCGTAGCCGATGACCAGCGCCTGCTTGCCCGACAGCAGGTGGTCGGTGCCGCGCTTGATGGCATCGTTGAGGCTGTGGCGGCAGCCGTACTTGTTGTCGTTCTTGCTCTTGGTCACCGAGTCGTTGACGTTGATCGCCGGGACTTTCAGGGTGCCGGCCTTGAGCATGTCGAGCAGGCGGTGCACGCCGGTGGTGGTTTCTTCGGTGATGCCGTGGATCTTCTCCAGCATCTGCGGGTATTTCTGGTGCAGGGTCGCGGTCAGGTCGCCGCCGTCGTCCAGCACCATGTTGGCGTCCCACGGCTGGCCGTCCTTGAGGATGGTCTGCTCGATGCACCACTCGTACTCTTCTTCGGTCTCGCCTTTCCAGGCGAATACCGGGATGCCGGCAGCGGCGATGGCAGCGGCAGCATGATCCTGGGTGGAGAAAATGTTGCAGCTCGACCAGCGCACTTCGGCGCCCAGTGCAATCAGCGTCTCGATCAGTACGCCGGTCTGGATGGTCATGTGGATGCAGCCGAGGATCTTGGCACCCTTGAGCGGCTGACTGGCCGCGTACTTGCGGCGCAGGCCCATCAGTGCCGGCATCTCGGACTCGGCAATGGTCAGTTCCTTGCGGCCCCAGTCGGACAGGGAAATATCGGCAACTTTGTAATCTGTGAAGGCGGCGCTCATGCAGTCACTCTCCGTTGGTCGTCTGCGCTCGGTCTTGCGAAAAAACGGTATGTGCCCGGGGCGGCAAGGAGAGGCCCTGTACTTGGCCGCTGCTGGCCAGCCAGCATCCGTCATGCCGACGATCGTTCACCACGTTTTCACGCAGTCCGATTGGGCGCCGTTGATGCGTATGGTTAACGCCCGGTCCGAGCCTGACAGAGCCTGCTGCATCCGATGGATGGAAGCGACTTCTCTGCTGCAGCGCCCCTCGGACGGGTGGCGGGATTCGGCCGAATGATCCGGCCGGACAGCGGGCAATTATAGCGGCTCGATGCCGCAAGCCCAAGGAGTTCCATCAACTGGCGTCAATTTGTCGAGATAATGTCAATTTGATGGCTCGGCTTCTGACGCAGTGCTATAAAAATAGCGCTGTTCCCCCGTAATCCCGGGCTGGTGCGCTGACATCGGCTCCCTTCGCTCTCCGGAGAATCCGCGAATGTCGACCTCCTCGGTATTCGACCAGCTCTTGCGCTCTATTGGTCTGCGCACCCTCAACCAGCAGTTCCTCTTTTCCTATGCGCTCATGTTCGTACTGGCAGTGGTGGCCTCGGTGGCGCTTTACCTGAGCATGTCCGTGTCGCCGGAGACGATCAACGTGGCCGGGGCGCAGCGTATGCTCAGCCAGAAGATGGCTAAAGAGGCGCTGCTGCTGCGGGAGGGAGTGCTGCCGGCGGCGAATCTGGCAGCTACCATCGACCAGTTCGAGTCGGCGCATCGTGATCTCATCAACGGGAACCAGCAGCGCAATATCAGCGCTGTGCGCGACAGTGCGGTGGTCGCTCAGCTGGATAGCGTCGGTGAGCTTTGGAACGTTTATCGAGACCTGCTACAGCGCATTGCCGCGGGAGAGTCAGGGGCTGAACTGGGGGATCTGGAGCGGCGTTCCGGCGAGCTGTTGAAAAGCATGAATCAGGCCGTAGGGATGATGAGTGCGCTAGCCGAGAATCAGCAGCGTCAGCAGCTCTGGCTGGCCTTCGGCTGTGTCTTGGGGATTCTGGCGCTGGTAGTGCTGGGGCGGCAGTTCGGCCTCAAGCCGCTTATGGCCAGCCTCGCCGAGGTAGAGCAGGCGCTGGTGCAGCTGGGCGTCGGGGATTTCACCCGTTCACTGGATACCCATCAGGTCGACAACGAGATCGGCCGCATTCTCGAAGGCTACAACCGAACCCGGCAGCAGGTGCGCAGTCTGCTTGGCGCCGTCAAGCAGAGTGGTGGGAATAGTGCCGGCCACGTCGGCGAGATTACCCGGGCCATCGAGCTGGCTGGCGAAGGCGTGCGCCAGCAGTACGAAGAACTGGATCAGGTTGCCACGGCAATGAACGAGATGAGTGCCACGGTGGCCGAAGTGGCGCGCCATGCGGCACAGGCGGCCGCCTCTGCACACAGTGCTGATAGCTGTGCGCAGCATGGCCGGCAACTGGTGCAGAGCAGTGTGGAGCATATCGAGCAACTGGCTCAGCAGCTGCGTCACGGTAGCGAGCAGATCCTTGCCTTGCACCAGGAAACCGCCAGCGTCGGCAAGGTCGTCGAGGTAATTACCGGTATCGCTGAGCAAACCAACCTGCTGGCGCTCAACGCAGCTATAGAAGCGGCGAGGGCCGGCGAAGCGGGGCGCGGTTTCGCGGTGGTGGCCGACGAAGTTCGAACTCTGGCCAGTCGCACTCAGCAATCCACTGGCGAGATCCAGGCAATCATCCAGCGGCTTCAGGAGGGAGCGCAGGGCGCGGTGGAGTCGATAACCCAAAGTGGCGAGCTGATCGATGCCAATCTGACTCATATTCGCCAGGCCAGCGAGGCGCTGGAGACCATCGTCGCGGCCGTCGACGGCATCAAAGCGATGAACACCCAGATTGCCACTGCTGCCGAGGAGCAAAGTCAGGTTGCTCAGGATATCGATCAGCGTGTCACGCACATCTCCAGTTTGGCCGAGCAGACCCAGCAGCATGCCGTGGTGGTGGAGCAAACCAATGAGCGGATCCGTGGCGAGGTGCGGGTACTCAATGACCAGTTGGGTCACTTCCGTATCTGAGTGAAAGGATCTCGACAGGTGTTGTGACAAGCGGTCGCTTGGCCTTGGCAGGCGAAGCCGTGATACTTGGCAGCTCCCTGCTGATTCGGAAGGCGAGTCGATGAAACTGAAGATGCTCCTGTCTGTCTGCGCATGCCTGATGCTGGTTGCCTGTGGCGGCGTCGATCCCGATTCGCCGCTGGGCAAGCGCCAGGCCCTGTTCAAGGAAATGCTCAAGGTAAGCGAGGATCTTGGCGGCATGCTGCGTGGGCGCATTGCCTATGACGAAGCCGGTTTCGTCGCTGGCGCCGCTGCGCTGGACCGGTTGTCGCGCGAGCCCTGGCAGCACTTTCCTCAGGTGCGCGACGACGAGCGCAGCAAGGCAACCGCGGAAGTCTGGCAGCGTCAGGAAAAGTTCCAGAAGATGGCCAGTGAGCTGGAACAGGCTACTGCCGAGCTGGTGCGCATTACCACCGCTGCACCACTGCGCCGCAGCGAGCTGGAGGGGGCGGTACAGCGTATCGAGGATAGTTGCGAGTCTTGCCACAAGGTCTTCCGCGCCTACTGATCGGATTGCCCTCCGGTCGTCAGTCTGTGCGAGTCGGGCTGAAAGGCCGGTATCCCTTCGTTCTGTAGCTGGCTGCCCAGTGCCCGAACTTCGGGGTGGTGGAAGAAGGCTGCAAGCCGCCGGGCTTTCTGCCGGTTGATTCCGGGTTGTGAGAGCCAGCCTGCCAGGTCGCGGTGAGTCAGGCTGTGCCAGTCCGTCACAGCTCTGCTGTCGTAACCGGACGGTGCGCCTAGGGCATCGAGCCACTGTCGTAGCGGCCGCTGGCGCGCTTGGGCGAAAGTTTCCAGCAGCTGCTTGGCTCGGCGCTGACCGATGCCCGGTAGTCGTTGCAGGGCTTTGGCATCCAGTGTCAGCCAGTCGAGCAGGTGTTCCAGCGGAAGGGCATTCCAGGTGTTCGGGCCAATGCCGCTCATGGCCAGTCCGCGACGACTGCTTAGCCAGGCCAGGCGGGCCTGGAACTGCTGTTGGCAACCTGGAGTCGGACGCCAGCAGCTCAGTTCGTGGTAGTCCTCGGGGCGGGGAATGCTGAGCGCGGTACGCTGCGGGCTACGCCAGATCACCTGGTCGAGTCGTGGAATGGTCTGCCCGGCCAGGCTGATGGCAACCTGGTCGCCCGGGTGCACGTCGAGTGCCTGCCAGCGCTGCAGCGAGCCCAGCGCTACCCGGCTGATGCGGCGTTCGTCGAGGTCGGCCGGCTGCAGGTGCAGAATTGGGGTAATCCGGCCGCTGCGACCGATGCTGAATTCCACTCGCTGTACCACGGCCAGCGCCTGATGTGCCGGGTGCTTCCAGGCGATAGCCCAGTTTGGCGCCTCTGCCCTCCAGCGATTTCCCGGCGGTCGACTGCCCTGACGGATGACTACGCCGTCGGTGGCAAAGTCTTGTGGTTGCTGGTACCAGTGCTGGCGCCATTGCCGGGCCTGGTTGATGTCGTGCAAGGGGTGGGTATGGGTCTGGCTATCCGGGAAGCCCAACTGTGCTAGCTGTTGCAGGCGCTCGCTCATCTCCGCTGGGCCGTCAGGCCAGTCCCAGACAAACAGGCCGATGGCCGCCGCCTGCTGTGTATCCGGTTGCTGCCGGGCCATGGCGCCGGCCACCTTGCCGCGTGCCCCGGCACTGCCATCACGAGCCTGTACGTGCTGCTTCAGGCGCCAATACAGTTCACCCTGCAGGACGGCGTCCAGGGGACGTGGCAATTGTTGGGGGACAGCTGGCAGCTGTTTTACCCGTGCGCTCCAGTCCTGCCCGCTGCGGCCGTTGCCACGGCTGATGGCCTGTTGCAGGCGGCCATTGCGGTAGACCAGGGTGACCGCGACGCCGTCCACCTTGGGCTGAATCCACAGATTCTGGCGGCTGGCGATCCAGGCCGCGGTGTCGGCATCACTGAGCTTGTGCAGACCGGTCTGTGGTACCGGATGATCGAGAGAGCCAGCGCTGCCGGTCAGTGGTCCGGGAAGCTCCGGCAAGGTCGAGGGATAGCAGCGCTGCCAGTCCAGCAGGCGCTGGCGGGCCTGGTCGTAGAGCTCGTCTGCTACCTGAGTCTGGCCGTGGTTGTGGTAGGCGTCATCCCACCGGGCAATCTGCCGGGCAAGGGCAGTGATCTCGCTGGCAGCACGCTGCGCGGGCCAGTCGGGGCAGGGCGAGGCATGGGCCAGCAGGGGTAGCAGAAATGGCGCGATCCAGCGCTGCATGGCAAGCATCCGTGCTTGTAAGGAACGGGCTGAGTCTAGTTCAGCCGGCAGGCTGGCGCGAGTTCTGTTCCGCAAAGCGAGAAGCCCCGCACGGGGCGGGGCTTCTCGGTGGTGCGGTCGGTTTACAGTCCGGCGGCAGCGCGTAGGGCCTCGACCTTGTCGGTCTGCTCCCAGGTGAAGGTGGTGAAGTGGTCGTCGCCCACGCTCTTCTGCTCCGGGGCACGGCCGAAATGGCCGTAGGCCGCAGTGGCCTGATACATCGGGTGCAGCAGATCAAGCATGCGGGTGATGGCGTACGGGCGCAGGTCGAATACTTCGCGCACCAGGGCGATGATCTTCTCTTCGGCGATCTTGTGGGTGCCGAAGGTGTTGACTGAGATGGAGGTCGGCTGGGCCACGCCGATGGCGTAGGACACCTGGATCTCGCAGCGGTCGGCCAGGCCGGCAGCGACGATGTTCTTGGCTACGTAGCGGCCGGCGTAGGCAGCCGAGCGGTCCACCTTGGACGGATCCTTGCCGGAGAAGGCGCCGCCGCCGTGACGGGCCATGCCGCCGTAGGAGTCGACGATGATCTTGCGTCCGGTCAGGCCGCAGTCACCCACGGGACCGCCGATGACGAACTTGCCGGTCGGGTTGATATGGAACTGGGTGTCCTTGTGCAGCAGTTCGGCCGGCAGGGTGTGCTTGACGATCAGCTCCATCACCGCCTCGCGCAGGTCGCTCATCGAGACATCCGGGTTGTGCTGGGTCGACAGTACCACGGCGTCGATCCCGACTACCTTGCCGGCTTCATAGCGGCAGGTGACCTGGCTCTTGGCGTCCGGGCGCAGCCACGGCAGCAGGCCGGATTTGCGTGCTTCGGCCTGGCGCTCGACCAGGGCGTGGGAGAAACGGATCGGCGCCGGCATCAGCACGTCGGTCTCGTTGCTGGCATAGCCGAACATCAGACCCTGGTCGCCGGCACCCTGATCTTCCGGTTTGGCCCGGTCGACGCCCTGGGCGATGTCCGGGGACTGCTTGCCGATGATGTTAATGATGCCGCAGGTAGCGCCGTCGAAGCCGACATCGGAGCTGTTGTAGCCGATGTCGAGGATGACCTTGCGCACCAGTTCTTCCAGGTCGACCCAGGCGCTGGTGGTGACTTCGCCGGCAACAATGGCCACACCGGTCTTGACCAGGGTTTCCACGGCCACGCGGGCGTGCTTGTCCTGGGTGATGATGGCGTCGAGCACCGCATCGGAAATCTGGTCGGCGATCTTGTCCGGATGCCCCTCGGACACGGACTCGGAAGTAAACAGGGAATATTCGCTCATCTATCGGTTCCTTTCTTGCCGGAGGCTGAAGGCGCTGTGCGCATCGGGTTTGGCAAAGTGCCGTAACTGGATCTGGAAGCCGTTTTTCAGGCCGATGTAAAGGCTTTCGCCTGGCACGAGGCCGGCGGCCGTCGCCCAGTGGGCCAGGTCTTCCTGTTCGAAGCCGAGCCACAGGTCGCCACAGGCTTCGCGCGCCCAGCTTTGGTCGTGGCTGCACAGTTCGCTGAGCAGCAGGCTGCCGCCTGGCGCGACCAGGCCGGCAAGTCTGCGAAAGGCCTCGGCCGGCGTGGCGAAGTGGTGCAGCACCATGTTCAACACCACGCAGTCGGCGGGTTGCTGTTCATCCTGTAGTGCATCGGCCAGTTTCAGCTCGACGTTGTGCAGGTTTTCCGCGGCGCAACGCTGGCTGGCCAGTTCGAGCATAGCCGGACTGTTGTCCAGTGCCGTGACGTGTGCGAACCGGCGGGCCAGCTCCGGCAGGAAGGCGCCGTCGCCGGGGCCAATCTCCAGAGCGCTGGCGGCAGGGCTGAAGTGCAGTGTGTCGAGCAGGGTGAGCAGGCTGTCACGGTATTGCGGCAGGCTGGCGATCAGATCCTGCTGGGCCTGGAACTGTGTGGCCATACGGGCGAAAAAGTCGCGGCTGACGGCTGCGCGTTGCTGATGCACGGCGGCGATGCCTGCCTGCAGCTTCGCCGGCAGTGGCAGCGCGTCGATCTCTTCGAGCAGTGCGGCATGCAGGCGGCCGCCAGGCAGGCTGCGACGGTAGAAGATGGCATTGCCCTCGCGACGGGTAGCCACCAGGGCGGCCTGTGCCAGTACCTTCAGGTGATGGCTCATGCCGGACTGGCCGACGGCGAAGATCTGCGCCAGTTCCAACACGCCAAACGAATCGTTGCTCAGTGCGCGCAGTACGTTCAGGCGCAACGGGTCACCGGCAGCCTTGCACAGGACGGCAAGGTCGTCGCAGGGATCGTATTCGGGGTTGGGGGCGCGCAGGTTCATGGGTCGCAGTCTAGTCGGTCATTTTTCATACAGCAATATCAATATCAAAATATTTCGATATTGCCTGGCGGCGTTTCCAGAGCACCGAATGACAGGTGTCGCGCGCTATGTAGGGTATTTGATTGCCTTTCTGCGACCATCTGTCATTGCCCCGCAAGGGCCGGCTGGGCGAAAATGCGCGTTTTTCGCACCCTCAGCCCCCGTAGGAGATTTCAGCGATGCCCAGCCGTCGTGAGCGAGCCAATGCCATTCGTGCCCTCAGCATGGATGCCGTGCAGAAAGCCAACAGCGGCCACCCCGGTGCCCCAATGGGGATGGCGGATATCGCCGAGGTGTTGTGGCGCGACTATCTCAAGCACAACCCGCAGAACCCCAACTGGGCTGACCGCGACCGCTTCGTGCTGTCCAACGGCCACGGCTCGATGCTGATCTATTCGCTGCTGCACCTGACGGGCTACGACCTGTCGATCGACGACCTGAAGAACTTCCGTCAGTTGCACAGCAAGACTCCGGGTCACCCGGAGTACGGCTATACCCCCGGCGTGGAAACCACCACCGGGCCGCTCGGTCAGGGCATCGCCAATGCCGTTGGCTTTGCCATCGCCGAGAAGGTACTGGCTGCACAGTTCAACCGCGAAGGTCACACCATCGTCGACCACAATACCTACGTGTTCCTCGGTGACGGCTGCATGATGGAAGGCATCAGCCACGAAGTCTGCTCGCTGGCCGGCACCCTTGGTCTGGGCAAGCTGATTGCCTTCTACGACGACAACGGCATCTCCATTGATGGTGAGGTCGAGGGTTGGTTTAGCGACGACACTCCGGCGCGCTTCCAGGCCTACGGCTGGCAGGTGATCCGCAATGTCGACGGCCATGACGCCGAAGAGATCAGGATGGCCATCGAAACCGCTCGAAAGACGCCGGATCAGCCGACCCTGATCTGCTGCAAGACCACCATCGGCTTCGGTTCGCCGAACAAACAGGGCAAGGAAGAGTGTCACGGCGCTCCGCTGGGCAACGATGAGATCGCCCTGACCCGTGCCAACCTGGGTTGGAACTTCGGCCCGTTCGAGATTCCCGCCGAGATCTACGCCGAGTGGGATGCCCGCGATGCCGGCGTCGCCGCCGAAGCGGCCTGGAACGAGAAATTCGCGGCCTACGCCGCCGCCTACCCGGAGCTGGCTGCCGAGTTCCAGCGCCGCATCAAGGGCGAGCTGCCGGCCGACTTCGCCGAGAAGGCAGCCGCCTACGTACGTGAAGTGGCCGAGAAGGGCGAAACCATCGCCAGCCGCAAGGCCAGCCAGAACACCCTCAACGCCTTCGGCCCACTGCTGCCGGAATTGCTCGGCGGTTCGGCGGATCTGGCCGGTTCCAACCTGACCCTGTGGAAAGGCTGTCAGGGCGTTTCGGCCAGCGACGCCTCCGGCAACTACCTGTACTACGGTGTGCGCGAGTTCGGCATGAGCGCCATCATGAATGGGATCGCTCTGCACGGCGGCTTCGTCCCCTATGGCGCCACCTTCCTGATCTTCATGGAGTACGCACGCAACGCCGTGCGCATGAGTGCGCTGATGAAGCAGCGTGTGCTCTATGTATTCACCCACGACTCCATCGGCCTCGGCGAGGATGGTCCGACCCACCAGCCGATCGAGCAACTGGCCAGCCTTCGTGGCACGCCGAACCTCAACACCTGGCGTCCAGCCGACGCAGTGGAGTCCGCGGTGGCCTGGAAGCATGCCATTGAACGTGCCGATGGTCCGTCCGCGCTGATCTTCAGCCGTCAGAATCTGCCGCACCAGCAGCGTGACGAGCAGCAACTGGCCGATATCGCCCGCGGTGGCTATGTGCTCAAGGACTGTGCTGGCGAGCCGGAGCTGATCCTGATTGCCACCGGTTCGGAAGTCGGCCTGGCCATGCAGGCTGCTGCAAAGCTGGAAGAGCAGGGACGCAAGGTGCGCGTGGTATCGATGCCGTCGACCAGCGTGTTCGACCAGCAGGACGCCACCTACAAGCAGGCAGTGCTGCCGCTGCAGGTCGGTGCGCGCATCGCCATCGAAGCCTCCCATGCCGACTACTGGTACAAGTATGTGGGCCTGGAGGGCCGCGTCATCGGCATGACCAGCTTCGGCGAGTCGGCTCCGGCAGCGGCGCTGTTCGAGCACTTCGGCTTCACCGTGGAGAACGTCGTCGCCACTGCCGAGGAACTGCTGGACGCCTGAGCGAGAACGACGCTGTAGGGCGGGTGACGCTCTTTTCACCCGCCGTTACGCCGACGGTGGATCGATAGAGCGTGTCCACCCTACGTCCATACGAGACTTACCATGTCCAATCGCCCCTATCGTGTCGCCCTCAACGGCTATGGCCGTATTGGTCGCTGCGTGCTGCGCGCCCTGTATGAGCGGGGTGGAGCGAATCTGGAGATCGTTGCGCTCAACGATCTGGCCGATCAGGCCAGCGTCGAGTACCTGACTCGCTTCGACTCCACCCACGGCCGCTTTCCCGGCCATGTACGGGTCGACGGCGACTGTCTGCATATCAACGGAGACTGCGTGAAGGTGCTGTGCCAGAGCGAGCCTGAGGCCATCGACTGGGCTGAGCTGGGCATCGATCTGGTGCTGGAGTGTTCTGGTCAGTATGTCACCCGTGCCGATGGCGAGCGCTTTCTGCAGGCTGGTGCGCCGCGCGTGCTGTTCTCCCAGCCGATGGCCGGTGAGGCGGATATCGACGCCACCGTGGTCTATGGCGTCAATCAGAATGACCTAAGCGGCCGCGAGCGACTGGTCTCCAATGCCTCCTGCACCACCAACTGCGGCGTGCCGCTGCTCAAGCTGCTCAATGAGGAGGTGGGGCTGGAGTACGTTTCCATCACCACCATCCACTCGGCGATGAACGACCAGCCGGTGATCGACGCTTACCACCACGAGGATCTGCGCCGTACGCGTTCGGCCTTCCAGTCGGTGATCCCGGTGTCCACTGGTCTGGCACGTGGGATCGAGCGCCTGCTGCCGGAACTGGGCGGGCGCATTCAAGCCAAGGCCATTCGCGTGCCGACGGTGAACGTCTCCTGTCTCGATATCACCCTGCAGACTGCCCGTGATACCAGTGCAGAAGAGATTAACCGCATGCTCCGTCAGGCTGCGGAGAGTGGCCCGCTCAAGGGCCTTCTGGCCTACACCGAGCTGCCGCACGCCAGCTGTGACTTCAACCATGATCCGCACTCGGCCATCGTCGACGGCAGCCAGACCCGGGTGTCCGGCCCGCGCCTGGTCAACCTGCTGGCCTGGTTCGACAACGAGTGGGGCTTTGCCAACCGTATGCTCGATGTTGCCGAACACTTTTTACTTAAAGCCAATCCTGCACCGTGAAGGACTGATCCATGACCGTTCTGAAGATGACCGACCTCGACCTCGCCGGTAAGCGCGTGCTGATCCGTGAAGACCTCAACGTCCCGGTGAAGGACGGTGTGGTCAAGAGCGACGCACGTATTCTTGCCTCGCTGCCTACTATCAAACTGGCTCTGGAAAAGGGTGCAGCGGTGCTGGTCTGCTCGCACCTGGGCCGTCCGGAAGAGGGTGTCTACAGCGAGGAAGACAGTCTGGCTCCTGTCGCTGCTTACCTGAGCAAGGTGCTCGGTCGTGAGGTGCCGCTGGTCAAGGACTACCTCGGCGGTGTCGAGGTCAAGCCCGGGGAGCTGGTGCTGCTGGAAAACGTACGCTTCAACAAAGGCGAGAAGAAAAATACCGACGAGCTGGCCCAGCAATATGCGGCGCTGTGCGATGTGTTCGTGATGGATGCTTTCGGCACCGCTCACCGTGCACAGGGCTCGACCCATGGCGTGGCCAAGTTTGCCAAGGTTGCCTGCGCCGGCCCGCTGCTGGCCGCCGAGCTGGAAGCCCTGGGCAAGGCGCTGGACAAGCCGAATCGTCCGATGCTGGCGATTGTCGCCGGCTCCAAGGTATCGACCAAGCTGGATGTGCTTAACTCACTGGCCGATATCTGCGACTCGCTGATCGTCGGCGGCGGTATTGCCAACACCTTCCTCGCTGCCGCCGGCCTGCCGGTGGGCAAATCGTTGTACGAGGCTGATCTGGTGGAAACCGCCAAGGCCATTGCGGCCAAGGTCAGCGTACCGCTGCCGGTGGACGTAGTGGTAGCCAAGGCCTTTGCCGAGGACGCCGAGGCTACCGTGAAGCTGGTCAAGGACGTGGCCGAGGACGACATGATCCTCGACATCGGTCCGCAGACCGCAGCGCAGTTCGGCGAGATGCTCAAGGCTTCGCAGACCATTCTGTGGAACGGCCCGGTCGGGGTGTTCGAGTTCGATCAGTTCGGCAACGGTACCAAGGCACTGGCTCAGGCCATCGCCGAGAGCCCGGCATTCTCCATTGCCGGTGGCGGCGATACCCTGGCGGCCATCGACAAGTACGGCGTGGCCGAGCAGATCTCCTATATTTCAACGGGTGGCGGTGCCTTCCTCGAGTTCGTCGAGGGCAAGGTGCTGCCGGCCGTGGAGGTACTGCAGCAGCGCGCCGGCTGAGTCAGTCTGGGCGCGGTGGACAGCCACCGCGCCACAGACAAAACCCTGACGTGAGCCCGTGGTCTGTAGAAGGAACCACCACGCGAGGATCACGTCATGAAACAGTTAGCCATTTTTGCACTGGCGGCACTGTGGCTGGCCGGTTGCAGCAGCGGCAGCCAGGAGGCCGCCTGCGAAGTGTTCAGCCCGGCCACCATTGATCAGCCGGGGCCCGGTGTCGACCCGTATGTGGAGCCAGGACGAGCTGATCCGGCAGCGTCGGTACCGCAGCAGCGTTGCTGACGAGGAGAGAAGGATGAATATGACGAGACTGACGGTTCTGGCATTCGCCGCGCTGCTGCTGAGCGCGTGCAGCAATCAGCCGCCTGCTCCAGGTGTCTGGCAGCATTGGGTGTGCGACAGTGGCGCCGAGTTGCAGTGGCGTTTCAGCGACGAGCGCTTCGAGCAGGTGGATGTGCGTCTGGGCGGTGACGATATCGTCTACCGTCTGAGCCAGGAGCTGGCTGCTTCCGGGGTACTGTACAGCGATGGCCGGCTGTCGTTCCACACCAAGGGCGAGCAGGGGCTGATCTACTGGACGGCTACCGACGATCTGATCGGTAGCAACTGCCGGGCGCGCTAACCGCGTCGGTGATGGCGCCCTGGCATGACGAAACTTGAACAACGCCTGTCCCTGCGGCAGGCTTGCACCATCAACGACCTCCAAACCGGGAGACAGTAACACCATGGCACTTATCAGCATGCGCCAGATGCTCGACCACGCCGCCGAGTATGGCTATGGCGTGCCGGCCTTCAACGTCAATAACCTCGAGCAGATGCGTGCCATCATGGAAGCGGCCGACAAGACCGATTCACCGGTCATCGTCCAGGCTTCTGCCGGTGCCCGCAAATACGCCGGTGCGCCCTTCCTGCGCCACCTGATCCTCGCTGCCATCGAGGAATTCCCGCACATTCCGGTGTGCATGCACCAGGACCATGGCACCAGCCCGGACGTGTGCCAGCGTTCCATCCAACTGGGCTTCTCTTCGGTGATGATGGACGGATCGCTGCTCGAAGACGGCAAGACCCCGGCCGACTACGACTACAACGTCCGCGTGACCCAGCAGACCGTGGCTTTTGCACATGCCTGTGGTGTGTCCGTGGAGGGCGAACTGGGTTGCCTGGGTAGCCTGGAAACCGGTATGGCCGGTGAGGAAGACGGTGTCGGCGCCGAAGGCGTTCTCGATCACAGCCAACTGCTGACCGATCCGGAAGAAGCCGCTGCGTTCGTTAAGGCCACTCAGGTGGACGCGCTGGCGATTGCCATCGGCACCAGCCACGGTGCTTACAAATTCACCAAACCGCCAACCGGCGACGTGTTGTCGATTCAGCGTATCAAGGAAATTCACGCGCGTATTCCCAACACTCACCTGGTCATGCACGGCTCCTCCAGCGTTCCGCAGGAGTGGCTGAAGGTGATCAACGAGTTCGGCGGTGACATCAAGGAAACCTACGGTGTGCCGGTCGAGGAGATCGTTGAGGGCATCAAGCACGGCGTGCGTAAGGTCAACATCGATACGGATCTGCGTCTGGCTTCCACTGGTGCCATGCGCCGCTTTATGGCGCAGAATCCCAGCGAGTTTGATCCGCGCAAGTTCTTCGCCAAGACCATCGAGGCCATGCGCGAAATCTGCATCGCACGCTACGAGGCTTTCGGTACTGCCGGCAATGCCTCGAAGATCAAGCCGATCTCACTGGAGAACATGTACAAGCGCTATGCCAGCGGTGAGCTGGACGCCAAGGTGAACTGAGCCTGAAGCTGTAAACGAGCCCCGCCATTGGCGGGGCTTTTTCTTGGAGACGCCGATGCACTGCCGGATTGCCGTATTGCTCTGCCTGTTGCTGTTGAGTGCCTGCAGTTCGGTCACGCGTATGCCGCAGCCGTTGCAGCCACCACAGCAAGCGCTGGCTGCCGACCCGCTAAGCTGCCAGACGCGGGCTGAATGCACCACCAAGGTGGCCCGGACGCTGCTGTTTGTTTTCGACTATGCCGCCGCCGGAGCCCCGCTGGTGCAGCGTGACGGACGCCTGCTGTTTACCCCGGAGGACGCCGCGCCTGATGACTGGCCGGCGTTGCATATTCGTCTGGCCGAGCCGCTTGGCGGGCGCTTCGTGCTCGACAGTCATTGTCGTGTGGCAAGCTGCCGCGTTGCTCCGGCTGCCGTGCAGCAGGCCTACCGGTACTATCTGCAGGGCGGAGCCTGTGGCTGGCAGGCCGGGCACTGCGTGCCACAGGCAAGGTAAAACCCTGTAAAACACCGGAGGTATCCGGGGGGATGGGGTAGGCCATAATCGCGCTCATAGTCGCAGGGAAACAAACCCTCATGTCCAGCAAGTCACGTCTGCTGCTCGCCTTTGCCCTAGCGGTGGGGCTGACGTCGCTACTCGCTTCGGTATTCCAGACCCAGAGCAACCTGGCTGCACTGCAGGAACTTGGTGCACCGGTGCCGGTACAGGTACGGTTGCTCACCACGGGGCACGACCTGCTAGGTTTTGCGCCGTTGTTTGCCCTGCTCTGTGCGTTGGCCTTCGCTGTGGCTCTGCCAGCGGCTGTTGGCTGCGCCCTGCGCTTGCCGACGCTGCGCTGGCCGATCTTTGCCCTGGCCGGTGCGTTGGCCATCTGGTGTGTGCTGGCCTTGGCCAACGCGTTGGCGCCGATGCCTACCCTGGTCGCTGCTGACCGTAACCTGCCGGGGACGCTCGGACTGATGCTCTGCGGCAGTCTCGGTGCTCTCTTGTTCGCCTGGCTCGCGCCGCAGCGCCATAGCCATGATGCAGTGGCTTGCGACGGACTTTCCTGACAAGGCGGTGTCCATGCTGAAACCTATTCGTACCGTGTTGCTGGGTTGTCTTCTGGCTGTTGTCCCGTTGTCGGCCCTTGGCTATCGCATCGAGGTGCTCAGCGAGGGGCTGGAGCATCCCTGGTCGCTGGCTTTCCTGCCGGATGGCCGCATGCTGGTTACCGAGCGGGTCGGACGGCTGCGAATCCTCGAAGCCGATGGCCGTATTGATCCGGAGCCGGTGGCCGGGTTGCCGGAGATTTTTGTCACCGGCCAGGCGGGTTTGCTGGAAGTAGCGCTGGACCCGGATTACCACGACAATCGCTGGATCTACCTGAGCTATTCCTATGGTGACGCCGAAGCCAACAACACGCGGCTGGCCCGCGCCCGACTGGTGGACGGCGAGTTGCAGGATCTGCAGGTACTCTTTACCGCCCGTCCGCTCAAGGCTGGCGCTGCCCACTATGGCGGGCGCATGACCTTTCTTGCTGACAAGACCCTGATACTGACCTTGGGTGATGGCTTCGACTGGCGTGAGGAAGCACAGAATCCGACCAATCACCTGGGCAAGATCGTGCGCCTGAGCCGTGATGGCAGCGTGCCGTCAGATAATCCGCTGGTGGGGCAGGCGGGGAATGCCCCAGAAATATACAGCCTCGGCCATCGCAACGTGCAGGGTATCTTCTTCGATGCCGAGAACGGCCGCCTGTACAGTCACGAGCACGGCCCACGCGGCGGTGACGAGCTGAACCTGATCAAGCCTGGGAACAACTACGGCTGGCCGCTGGCGACCTTCGGTGTCGACTATACCGGTGCGCGCATTAGCCCCTACAGCAGCCTGCCCGGCCTGAGCGATCCGCTGCTGCACTGGACACCCTCGGTGGCACCTGCGGGTCTCACGCTGTATCGCGGCGAGTTGTTCCCGCAGTGGCAGGGGGATCTGTTTGTCGCCACTCTGGCGGAGGGCAGCGTACGCCGGATCCGCATTCACGGAGACAGGCTCGCTGGTGAGGACATTCTGTTCGAAGAGTTGGGGGAGCGTATCCGTGACGTGCGCAGCGGTCCGGATGGAGCGCTCTACCTGCTTACCGACAGTGAAGAGGGGCGTCTGCTGCGCGTGCTGCCCAGCGAATGAGCCTGGATCCGTTAGACTGGCGATTCCCGATGCGGATGGAAGTGGTGCATTGAAATATCTTCAGGGTTATCCCGTGGCGGTGCAGCAACAGGTGCGCCAGCTGATCGCAGATGATCGTCTGGGCGATTATCTGGCCCGGAGGTATCCCGGTCGTCACGACGTGCAGAGCGACAAGGCGCTGTACAACTACGTGATGACGCTCAAGCAGGCACATCTGAAGAATGCCCCGGCCATCGACAAGGTGCTTTACGACAACCGGCTGGATCTTACCCATCGTGCCCTCGGCCTGCACACAACGATTTCCCGCGTGCAGGGCGGCCGGCTCAAGGCGAAGAAGGAGATTCGCGTCGCCTCGTTGTTCCGCGATGCGGCGCCTGCCTTTCTGCAGATGATCGTGGTGCATGAGCTGGCGCACCTGAAAGAGGCCGAGCACAACAAGGCCTTCTACAAGCTCTGTGATTACATGCTGCCGGGCTATGCGCAGATCGAGTTCGACCTGCGCATGTATCTGACCTGGCGCGAGATGACGGCGTCTGCCTGAGGCGGATGTTTAAGCCGGCAGTGCTCAGCCGCGCAGGCGTACGTCGAGCTGATCCACCACTTCGGCCTAATCGGCATCCTCGAGGATTTCCTCTCGCAGGAAGGCGGCTTGGACCGGGCTCCAGAAGGGCGCATCGGCCAGCCTGCAGTTGTCCGGCAGCGGCGCATGGCGACGGATGAAGGCTTCGATGGCGGCCGGCTCATTGGCCAGGCCGAGCTGCTTGAACAGGGCTGGGAGGTCGTGGACGGGCTGTTGCATGGTGGGGCTCCGTGGCAGGCTGCGGGGGGCGTCGGACAGGCAGGGCTTGCGCCCGGTGCCGGTTGGTTCGGACACTGGAAACCCTAGGTTCTGTTCGACGGCTTGTCGAGCGAAGTCCGAAACTTACCTGTCAGGCGCTTCCCGGTGCAGTGTTCCGCCGCACGGGCACGGTTGCGCAGATGGGCGCTACTTACCGTACCTCCAGCACCTCGCAGCGCTGCAGGCCACTGGGCAGGCTCAGTTCTACCTCGTCGCCCGGCCCCTTGCCGAGCAGGGCGCGTCCCAGCGGGGCACCGCTGCCGAGAACCTGCACGAGCACGCCGTCGTGGTTCAGCCTGATGCTGGCCCCCGGTGGGCCGAGGAACAGCCAGCGTGGCGTGCCTTGCTCGTCCAGTAGTTGTACCAGGGCGCCGAGTTCGATGCCGCGCTCCGGGACGAACGCACGCGGCTGCAGTTGCCCCCAGGTGATCAGTGTTTGACGCAGTTCGTCGACCCGGCGTGCCTGGCCGCTGGCCAGGTAGGCGGCCTCCAGGCCCAGGGTGTCGTACTTGTTTTCGGCAATGCTTTCTTCGTGAGTGGCGGCTTCGTGAGCGACCAGCGCGGCGTGCTGAGCCTGGTCCAGATCATCCTGCAACTGGCGGAGCACGTCGGCCAGCAAGCGTTTCTTGTCCATGTTATGTTTGTCTATGGGCTGGTGAGGCGAGTCTTGTCCAGATGCGCACTCAGGGTACGCAGCGGAGCCAGTTGGCGGCAGATCAGGGCCAGTTGGATCTGTACCAGACGCTGGGTCTCGTCGGCATCCTCGGCGATCTGTTCCAGTTCCTGGGCTAGAACCTGTTCCTCGTCACTGTGAATGGCCAGCGTGCCGGTTCCGCGCAGGCCCGCAGCGATTTCGTCGAGGCTACTGGCGAGACTCTCGGCCTGTGTCAGCAGATGGCTCTGGATCGGCTGCGGCAGACGCTCGCCGCGGTGGGCGCCAAGGGCCGACAGGTAACCCAGTAAGGTGTGCGAGAGCACCAGGAAGCGGAAGCCCAGGTCGGCATCCTTACGGAAGTGTCCGGGTTCTAGCAGCATATTGCCTAGGGTCACCGACAGCGCGGCATCGGCATTGTGTGCGTTGCGTCGGGCCAGCCGATAGCCGAGGTCATCGCGCTTGCCCTGGGCATACTGGGTGATGATCTGCCGCAGGTAGGCGCTGTTGCAGCTCAGTGTGTTGGCCAGCAGGTGACCCAGGCGTCGGCCCTGCCAGTCCGGCAGGATCAAGAAAACTGCCAGGCCGGCAATCAGGCCGCCGAGCAGGGTGTCGATCAGGCGCGGCAGGAGCAGGCCGTAGCCGTTGCCGATCTGGTTGAAGCAGAACAGCACCAGCAGGGTGATGGCCGCAGTGGCAAGGGTGTAGCGGTTGCTGCGGGTGGCGAAGAAGGCCACCCCGGCGATTACTGCGAACAGAGCCTGGATGCGCGGATCCGGGAACAGATCGAACAGTGCCCAGCCCAGCCCCAGACCGATCAGTGTGCCGCTGATGCGTTGCACCAGCTTGAGACGCGTTGCACCGTAGTTGGGCTGGCAGACGAACAGCGTGGTCAGCAAAATCCAGTAACCCTGGGTCGGATGGATCAGGTGCAGCAGGCCGTATCCGGCGGCCAGCGCCAGTGACAGGCGCAGGGCGTGGCGGAACAGCAGCGAGGTGGGCGTCAGGTGCTGGCCGATGCGCTCACGCACTTCGCGTAGGGAATGAGGCTCGCGGTCGAGCAGGCTGCTGTCCTGCTCCTCGGCCAGGGCATCGGGATTGCTGGCGTTGCCCAGTAGCCGGTCGAGGGTGGCCAGATTGCCGGCCAGTGCGCCGAGTGAGCGTAGAAGCCGGCGCCAGGCCGGATTGCTCTGCAGGTGCAGATGGTCGAGTGAGGCATGCAGATCTTCCAGCGCCTGGCTACAGAGCGCGCGATATTCGAACGGCTGGCGCAGTTCGATGGCGCTGCCCAGGCGCTCGCAGGCTTCACCGTGAAGGCGCAGCAGGCGTTGGCAGCGGAACAGTACGTCGCTGTGGAAGAAGGCTTCGGCCAGTTCGTTGTAGGGATAGTGCGAGGAACTGGCGCGCTCGTGGATATCCTGGGCGAGAAAGTACAGCTTCAGGTAGCGGTTGACCTTGGGCGCCGGGCGGCCGTTGCCGACCCGGTGCAGGATGACCTCCTTGGCCGCGTTCAGCGCCGACACCACCCGGCCGTTCTGTTGTGCCAGATCCAGACGGCGCTGCTCGACGTCCAGTTGTCGTATGGGCTCGAACAGCGTGGCCTTGATCTTGAGGTAGCGGCCCAGTTCGCGGAACAGCCGGGCCAGGCTCAGTTGCACCGGCTGGTGGGCGAACAGACCGTGCCAGATCACCGATAACAGGCCATACCAGGCCGCCCCCGCCACCAGCAGCAGCGGCTCCAGCCAGAGGCCGGCCACCCCGCCGCGCTGCTCCACGCCGATCATGCTGTATACCGCCAGGATCAGCGTTCCGGAACCGAGCGTGGCGAAACGCTCGCCGAGGGCGCCGAGCAGGGTCAGAGCGAAGGTCGACAGTGCCAGGGCGATAACGAACAGCCAGGGATAGGGGAAAAGGAACTCCACCGCGTAGGCGGCCGCGCTGAAACACACCAGGGTGACCAGTACCGAGCCGAGCCGGCCCTGCCAGCTGTCATCGGTTTCGGTCAGGGCGCTGGCGATGATGCCGAGAAACAACGGAATCAGCCCGTGTACCCAGCCCTGCCAACTGCACAGTGCGAGTGCCCCAGCCAGGGCGATGAACACCCGTAGACTGGCACTGAACTTGTCCAGTGCCCAGAGGCGGCGCAATGATTGGCGTAGACGAGGGCGGGGCATGGAGACTCTGAGATAGCCGGGATGGACAAAGCCTACCGGAACTCGCAGGGTGGCGGGTATCTCGTCGAAGGGCAGGTATCGTGCATGTCGCCATTCTGGGGTTTTTCCGGAAATTGCGTGACGGCATGCTTCCTGCCTGCTAAGACTGAACAGGTTCTTTCCAAAGGCTTGCCATCCATGCCTGCAGTATGTGTCTGGTTATTGCTCCTGCTGCTGATCCCTGCTGGCGCCTCGGCGGAGGCATTGCGGCTGGTGGCCAATCCCTGGCCGCCGTTCAACGACCGTACGCTGCCAGCCAGGGGGCTTTCCAGCGACCTGGTTGAGCAGGCCCTGCAGCGCGCCGGCTACGCCACTCTTTATGCCGAGGTACCCTGGGCACGGGCTGTTCAGGGGCTGCAGCGTGGCGAGTACGATGTACTGATCAACGCCTGGTACAGTGCCGAACGGGCCGAGTACGGCTATTTCTCCCAGCCTTACCTGATCAACCGCCTGCGTTTTATGCGGCGCAAAAGCAGCAGCATCCGTTTTGAGACCCTTGCCGACCTGTATCCCTACAGCATCGCCGTGGTGCGTGGATACGCCTATAGGAAGGACTTTGATTCTGATCCGAGGCTGAAGCGGATTGCCGTCAGCAGTTTCGAGAATGCCGCACGCATGTTGCACGCCGGACGGGTGCAATTGGCCCTGGAGGATGAATTGGTGGCGCGTTACTACCTGAGCCGCAAGTTGGAGGCGTTTCGCGACGAACTGGAGTTTCTGCCACAGGCGTTGAGTGAGAATGGCCTGCACATTCTGGTACGCCGCAGTTACCCGGGGCACCAGGAAGTTGCCAGTCGTTTTGATCAGGCGATTCAAAGCATGATCGCCGACGGCAGTTACGAGCAGATCATTTCCCGGCATGCGCCCTGAGCGATGTTTTCGCTCAGTCGTGGACGGTTCGGGCGCGTCCCTGTTGTTTGGCGCGGTAGAGGCGGATGTCGGCTTCGTGCAGCAGACTTTCCAGATCATCCGGCTCGCCATGATGGAGGCCGGCGCTGAATGACAGCGGCGGGGCGCCAACGGAGTAATGCAGGCCCTTGCATTGCTGACGGAGATTTTCCAGGCCCCGTAGTACCTGCTCTGGAGCGTGCAGGCTGAGCAGAGCGAACTCCTCGCCGCCCAGGCGCCCCAGCAGCATCTTCGGGAAAGCCGTTTGCAGCGCCCGAGCGAAAACCACCAGAGCACTGTCGCCGCTGGCGTGGCCAAAGTTGTCGTTGATCTGCTTGAAATGATCGAGATCCAGCATCGCCACGCTGACCTGGCGCTGTTCCTGCTGTGCCCGTTGCAGGATCTGTATGCCCTGTTCGTAGAAGGCACGGCGGTTGTTCAGCCCGGTTAGCGCGTCGTACTGTGCGGCCTTTTTCAGAGCGCGCAGCAGATCACGGCGCTCCAGGGTCGACATGACCCGGCAGTTGAGTTCCTCTGGACAGAATGGCTTGCGCAGGAAGTCGTCGGCGCCGTGCTTGATGAACTGTGCGCTGAGCGATCCCTTGGGGTCGGCGGAAACGCCGATGATGATCAGTTCGCTGAAGCGCAGCTTCTGGCGCAGCAACTTGACCAGCTCGAAGCCGCTGACACCGGGCATGGCGTGATCGAGCACCAGCAGGTCGATGTCCGGTTGCAGATTGAGCTGGCGCAGAGTCTCCTTGCTGTCGCGTGCCTCGATGATCTGGTAGTGATGAGGTTCGAGGATGTGGCGAATGTAGTGGCGCTGGGGGTCGGAGTCATCGGCGATGAGGATCTTGATGCGGCTGTTGTCGTCGAGCCGGTGCAACAGGCGGAAGGCATACTCGTACGAGTGCTGGCTCTCCTTGAGCACGTAGTCGACCACCCCCTTCATCAGCAGTTCGTCGCGGCGTTGCTCGTTATAGCTACCGCTGAGCACGATGCATGGCAGGTGGTAGCGCATCACCAGGTCGACACTTTCGCCATTCGGCGCATCGGGCAGGTGCAGGTCGACGATGGCGGCGAAGAACAGGGCTGCCGAGGTCTCCAGCATGACCTGCGCCTCGGCAAGGGAGGCACAGAAGATGGGCTGCAGATCAGGCTCCTGACGGAACAGGTGTTCGAGGATCTTCAGTACGAGGGGACTGTCTTCGATGACCAGGATATTGCGCATGGGAAACTCCAGCCCAGGCTGTGTGTTGCTTTATATCAGCCTTACACGAGGCGTACACGTAGCGCGCGCCCTTTGATCTTCCCTTCACCGAGGCGTTGCAGGGCTTTGCGGGCTACATCACGTTGCACGGCCACGTAGGCCTGGTGGTCGAACAGGGTGATCTTGCCGACCTGGTCGCCGGCTATGCCGGCCTCGCCGGTGAGCGCGCCGAGAATGTCACCGGGACGCAGCTTTTCCTTGCGTCCGGCGCCGATGCACAGGGTATGCATAGGTGGCAGTAGTGCCTCTCCTGTGCGATCCGCCGGTAGTGGATACCAGGCTGGAGGCTGACCCTGAAGCACCTCGATGGCTTGAGCGCGAGCGGCCTCGGCGGGTGCTACCAGGCTTAGTGCCAGGCCCTTTTCGCCGGCCCGACCACTGCGTCCGATGCGATGGATGTGTACTTCGGCATCGCGCGACAGCTCGACATTGATCACCAGCTCCAGACCCGCGATGTCCAGTCCGCGCGCAGCCACGTCGGTGGCTACCAGTACGCTGAGGCTGCGGTTGGCGAACAATGCCAGGATCTGGTCGCGCTCACGCTGCTCAAGGTCGCCATGCAGGGCGGCAGCAGAAATTTTCTCGGCTTCGAGTCGGGCGGCCAGTTCGTCGCACTGCTGGCGGGTGGCGCAGAAGGCCAGGGCCGGCTGCTTGCGAAAGTGTCGCAGCAGTGTCGCGACTGCCTGCAGGCGTTGTGCTGCGGCAATCTCGTAGAAACGCTGTTCGATCTGTGAGTCGTTGTGCAGCGCCTCTACCTCGACATGCTCCGGATTGCGTAGGAAGCGTGCCGCCAGTTGTGCGATGCCGGCCGGGTAAGTGGCGGAGAACAGCAGCGTCTGCCGTCGTTCCGGGGTTTGTCCGATGATCTCGCTGATGCTGTCGACGAAGCCCATGTCAAGCATGCGGTCGGCCTCGTCGAGTACCAGGGTATTTAGCCCGTCGACTTTCAGCGTACCCTTGCGCAAGTGTTCCTGCACCCGTCCAGGGGTACCGACGATGACGTGTGCACCGTGCTCCAGCGAGCCGACCTGCGGGCCGAAGGGCACGCCACCGCAGAGTGTGAGAATCTTGATGTTGTCGGCAGCGCGGGCCAGGCGGCGCAGTTCCTTGGCGACCTGGTCGGCCAGCTCCCGGGTTGGACAAAGCACCAGAGCCTGGCAGCCGAAGTAGCGCGGATTGAGTGGATGCAGCAGGCCGATGCCAAAGGCTGCAGTTTTCCCGCTGCCGGTCTTGGCCCGGGCGATCAGGTCGCGACCCTTGAGGATCATCGGCAGGCTGGCGGCCTGAATCGGGGTCATCTCACTGTAGCCGATGGCGGCGAGGTTGGACTGCATGGCGGGGGACAGGGGCAGGCTGGAAAAGGCAGGGTGGCTCACGGAAATGGACCTGAAGAAAGATTGGCCGCTAGTGTAGCAGTGCATGCCGGACGTGATTGCCCTTCGGGTCACTGGCCAGTGCCTCGGACATGCTGCAGGTGGACTGTTCTTATTCCTCCGGTGGAGGCTCCATCGGCTGGGCGCGGCGGCCGTCGAGCGGGTCGAGCTGGAGGAAGATCGCTGCCGCCAGCATCGACAACAGGCCGACACACAGATAGGTAGCCTGGAAAGCGCTGTGCACCGCCTCGAATTCACCGCTGAAGCCACTGAGCAGCGCAGCGGCAGTGGCCACGCCAAGGCTCATGGCCAGTTGCACCACCACCGAGAGCAGGCTGTTGCCGCTGCTGGCCTCGGTGTTGTCCAGATCGATCAGCGTCACGGTGTTCATCGCCGCGAACTGCAGCGAGTTGATCACTCCGATCAGGCCCAGCTGCACCGCCAACTGAACGATCGGAGTCTGGTTCCCGACCAGCGCCATGCTGGCGATCAGACTGCCAAGCAGCAGGGTGTTGAGGGTCAGTACGCGGCGATAACCGAAGCGATCAATCAGCGGCTTGGCCAGTGGCTTGGCGGCCATCGCGCCGAGTGCCAGGGGAATCATGCTCATGCCGGCCTGGGTCGGCGAGTAGCCCAGTGCCAGTTGCAGCAGCAGCGGGGTGAGGAACGGTAGAGCGCCACTGCCGAGACGGGCGAACAGATTGCCGAGAATACCGGTGGCAAAGGTACGGGTGGCGAACAGGCTGGGTGAGAACAGTGGGTACGCTACCCGTGCGGCGCGCAGCCAGTAAACGGCCAGCAAGCCGAGGCCTGCTACCAGCATGACGGTGATGCGCAGCCCCGACAGGTCGTGCGCGGCCAGGGCTTCCAGGGCGATTGAGACCAGCGCGATGGCACCGGCGAAGAGGATGAAGCCGGGGCCGTCAAAGCGGCTACGCTGCGGGCCGCGCATGTCCGGCATATAACGCCGTGCGGCCCAGATGCCAAGTAGGCCCACCGGGAGGTTGATAAGGAAGATCCAGTGCCAACTGGCCTTTTCCACCAGCCAGCCGCCCAGTGCCGGGCCGCTCAGCGGGCCGAGCAGGCCGGGCAGGGTGATGAAGCTCATGATTCGGACCAGCTCGCTGCGTGGGTAGGCGCGCAGTACCACCAAACGCCCGACCGGCATCATCAGCGCGCCGCCTATGCCCTGGACAATGCGTGCCGCTACCAGCATGGGCAGCGAGGAGGACAGGGCACAGAGCAACGAGCCAAGGCTGAACAGGGCGATGGCGCTGTAGAAAATACGCCGGGTGCCGAAACGGTCGGCGATCCAGCCGGAGGCAGGAATCAGCAGAGCGACGGTGAGCATGTAGGCGATCACCACCGACTGCATGCGCAGCGGATCCTCGCCCAGGTCGCGGGCCATGGCCGGCAGCGCGGTGTTGAGGATAGTGCCGTCGAGCGTTTGCATGAAAAACGCGATGGCAATGATCCACGGCAGAATGCGTGCGGTGCGCGGGTCGAGGGGCGTGGCTGGGCTCTGCATGGGGCTTCCGGTCGGCGGCAGTGACTTATCCACGGACATTATCGCCGGGACTGCCTGCCTTCGACGGATTTGCCGCGAATAAATTCGCTCCCGCAACATGGCGGAAGCGAATCCATCAGACTCAGGAGGTCGCTGCCGGGCGTTGCGGTTGGCCTCGTACCGGGCGCTCGCCGGCGACGAAGTAAGACGCATTGCTGCGCGGCAGTGGCTGGCGGTCGCGAATGCGGTCGGCGATCTTCTCGGCGATCATGATGGTGGTGGCGTTGAGATTGCCGGTGATGATCTCCGGCATGATCGACGCGTCCACGACCCGAAGTCCTTGCAGACCATGCACGCGGCCTTGGCCGTCGACCACCGCCATGTCGTCCTCGCCCATCTTGCACGAGCAGGACGGGTGGAAGGCGGTTTCCGCATGCTGGCGGACGAAGGCGTCCAGCTCGGCATCCGTCTGCAGGTGGGCGCCAGGACTGATCTCGCGACCACGATAGGGATCAAGCGCCGGCTGCGCCATGATCTCGCGGGTGATGCGGATGGCATCGCGGAATTCCTGCCAGTCCTGCTCGTGGCTCATGTAGTTGAACAGGATGCTCGGGTGCTGGCGTGGGTCGCGTGACTTGAGCCGGATGCGGCCGCGACTCGGCGAGCGCATGGAGCCGACATGAGCCTGGAAGCCGTGTTCCTTCACCGCATTGCTACCGTTGTAGTTGATTGCCACCGGCAGGAAGTGGAACTGGATATTGGGCCAGGCGAATTCTTCACGGGTGCGGATAAAGCCGCCAGCCTCGAACTGGTTGCTGGCGCCGATGCCCTTGCCGAAGAACAGCCAGTTGGCGCCGATCTTCGGCTGGTTCCACCACTGCAGTGCAGGATACAGCGACACCGGTTTCTTGCAGGCGTACTGAAGGTACATTTCCAGGTGATCCTGCAGGTTCTGGCCAACTCCGGGCAGGGAGTGCACCAGCGGGATGTCGAACTCGCGCAGCAGCTCGCTCGGGCCGACGCCCGAGCGCTGCAGGATCTGCGGCGAGGCGATGGCACCGGCGCATAGCAGCACCTCGCGGCGGGCGCGGGCAATGTTCTGCGTATTGGCGTTGCCGAGCAGATAGCTCACTCCGATGGCGCGCTTGCCATCGAACAGGATGCGATCGGTGGTGGCATGGGTGACGATGGTCAGGTTGGGCCGGCCGCGAGCCTGATCGAGGTAGCCGCGCGCGGTACTGGAGCGGCGTCCTTGTGGCGTTACCGTGCGATCCATCGGGCCGAAGCCTTCCTGCTGGTAGCCATTGAGATCGTCGGTGCGCGGGTAGCCGGCTTGTACCCCGGCTTCCACCATGGCATGGAACAGCGGGTTGTTGCCCGTCTTGGGAGTGGTCACGCTGACCGGGCCATTACCGCCATGGTAGTCATTGGGGCCGATGTCGCGGCTTTCGGCCTTGCGGAAATACGGTAGGCAGTCCAGGTAGCTCCAGTCTTTCAGGCCGGGTTTGCTCGCCCAGTTGTCGAAATCCATGGCGTTGCCACGGATGTAGCACATGCCGTTGATCAGCGACGAACCACCGAGGCCCTTGCCACGGCCGCACTCCATACGGCGGTTGTTCATGTACGGCTCCGGATCCGTCTCATAGGCCCAATTGTAGCGCCGGCCTTGCAGCGGGTAGGCCAGGGCAGCTGGCATCTGGGTGCGGAAATCGAAGCGGTAGTCGGGGCCGCCTGCTTCCAGCAGCAGGACGCTTACGTCTTCGTCCTCGGTCAGGCGGGTGGCCAGCACGTTACCGGCCGAACCGGCACCGATGATGATGTAGTCGTATTCTTGAGACATGGCTCCTCCTGTTGCCCGGGTAACCCGGGCAGCGCGAATGGGGCCCGGGTCTGTCCGGGCGACGGCAGCGGCTGGGTCGGAGTGCTCAGAAAACCGAGCTGTAGTCGCCCAGCTCCACCTGCACCGACTTGATCCGGGTGTAGTGGCCGAGGGTAACCAGGCCGTTCTCGCGGCCGACGCCGGACTGCTTGTAGCCACCCACCGGCATCTCGGCCGGCGACTCGCCCCAGGTATTGATCCAGCAGATACCGGCCTCCAGCTTGTGAATCACCCGGTGCGCGCGGTTCAGATCGCGGGTCACCACGCCGGCAGCCAGGCCGTAATCGGTGTCGTTGGCGCGGCGGATCACTTCGTCTTCGTCGTCGTAGATGAGGATGCTCATCACCGGGCCGAAGATTTCCTCGCGGACGATGGTCATGTCGTCCCGGCAGTCGGTGAACACGGTCGGTGCCACGTAGGCGCCCCTGGCGTAGTCACCGTCGGTGACGCGATTGCCGCCGACCAGCAGGCGCGCGCCTTCGCTGCGGCCCTTGTCGATGTAGGCGAGCACGCTTTCCATATGGGCGTAGCTGACCAGCGGGCCGAAGTTGGTGGCATCGTTCAGAGGATCGCCGAGGCGGATGCGTTTGACCCGTTCCAGTACCTTGGCCTCGAAGCGCGCCTGCAGCATGCGTGGGACGAACACGCGGGTGCCGTTGGTGCATACCTGGCCGGAGCTGTAGAAGTTGGCCATCACCGCGATGTCGGCGGCGCGGTCGAGGTCGGCATCCTCGAAGATGATCAGCGGCGACTTGCCGCCCAGCTCCATGGTCACTTCCTTGAGTGTCGAGCTGGAGGCGCTGGCCATCACCTTCTTGCCGGTGACGGTACCCCCGGTAAAAGAAATCTTCTCAATGCCCGGATGTTCGGTGAGCCACTGGCCGACCTCGCGGCCGCTGCCGGTGAGCACGTTGAACACGCCGTCGGGCAGTCCCGCTTCGGTGTAGATCTCGGCCAGTTTCAGTGCGGTAAGCGAAGTGACTTCGCTCGGCTTGAAGATCATCGCGTTACCGGCGGCCAGGGCCGGTGCGGATTTCCACAGGGCAATCTGGATTGGATAGTTCCAGGCGCCGATACCGGCGACCACACCCAGTGGCTCGCGGCGGGTATAGACGAAGGAGGAGTCGCGCAACGGGATCTGCTCACCTTCGATGGCGGGGATCAGGCCAGCGTAGTACTCCAGCACATCGGCACCGGTGACGATGTCGACGAAGCGGGTTTCGGAAAGCGGCTTGCCGGTGTCGAGGGTTTCCAGCTCGGCCAGTTCGTCATTGCGCTCGCGCAGGATATCCACGGCGCGGCGCAGAATGCGCGAGCGCTGCATGGCTGTCATCGCCGCCCATACTTTCTGCCCCTCAGCCGCGCTGGCCACGGCAAGGTCGACGTCCGCCTGGCTGGCGCGCTGTACCCGAGCCAGCACTTCCCCGTTGGCCGGGTTGATGCTTTCGAACGTCTCGCCGCTGGTAGCGGCCACGTAGCGACCGCCGATGTAGAGCTGCTGTTCGTCAAAACGGGGCATGAGCTTTCCTCTGACGCTTGGATTGGTTAAATAACAGCCTATTTTATTTTTATTGAACGATCAATCAATAAAAGCGACCGGGCAACACCAAAAGCGACACGGCGCAGGCCCGTCGCTGTCAGGATATGAGCTGGGAATAGGCTCAGCTGGCCTTGGCCAGTTGCAGCTCTAGGTAGTCGTAGGCGATCTGCCGGGCGTGCCCGGTATCGAAGGCCTCACCTGTCAGGGCGCCGCGCAGCCATAGGCCGTCGATCAGCGCCGCGAGGCCGCGGGCCGCCTGGCGGGCCTCGGTGTCTGCCAGCACCCGGCGAAACTGGCCGCAGAGGTTGGAGTAGAGCCGTCGGTCATTGATGCGTTGCAGCCGGTGCAGTGACTGGTGATGCATGCTGGCGGCCCAGAAGGCGAGCCAGGTTTTCATGGCCGGGCCGCTGACCTGGCTGTCGTCGAAGTTGCCGTCGATCATGGCCCGCAGGTGGGCGCGGGGATCGTCTTCGCTGAGGGCGCGGCGGCGCTCGCTCACGGCAGTGTTCAGGGCCTGCATCAAATGGCGCATGGTGGCTTCGAGCAGGCCGTTCTTGTCCCTGAAGTAGTGACTGATGATGCCGTTGGAAACACCGGCCAGACGGGCGATGTAGGCGATGCTGGCGTCGGCCATGCCGACCTGATCGATCGCTTCCAGGGTAGCGGCGATCAGTTGCGAACGGCGAATGGGCTGCATGCCGACCTTGGGCATCGGGGTCTCCGGTAGATCAGGTGGCTGCAGTCTAGGCGCATTCGGAATGCTCGATCAATCAAACGCTGCATCCCGGTGTGGAGTAAGGCTGCTGTCGGTCGATAGCCGACAGTGTTCGGGTGCGGTCATGTTTGGGGCTGACAAGGACTGTCAGTAACGACGAAGCGGGCCTTTGGCCCGCTTCGCAAATCAGGGCGTCAGAGAATTACTTCAGCCATTGCTCGACGCGCTGCGGATTGGCGGCGATCCAGTCCCGGGCGGCCTGTTCCGGTTTGGTGCCTTCGCGAATGGCCAACATCACCGCACCGACTTCCTCGCCGCTCCAGGACAGCTTGGAAAGGAAGGCAGCCGCATCGGCAGCCTTGGTTTTCAGACCTGGGTTGGCCACGGTGTCGATGCGCTCGTCGTCGCCGTAGACCTTTTTCGGATCCTCAAGGAAGCGCAGTTTCCATTTGGCAAACATCCAGTGCGGAATCCAGCCAGTGACCACGATGGGCTTTTGCGCCTTTTCCGCGCGAGTCAGTGCGGTGGCCATGGCCGGGCCGGAGCTGGGCATCAGTTTGATGCTGGCCAGGTTGTATTCCTTGATCGCGTCCTCGGTGCGACGCATCACGCCGGCACCGGCATCGATACCGGTGATCTTGCCGTCGAAGTCCTTGGCGTATTTTTCCAGGTCTTCGATGGTCTTGGCTTCGACATAATCGGGCACGATCAGGCCGATCTTGGCGCCGGCGTAGTTGGTGCCGAGCACCTCCACCTTGTCCTTGAGCTTGTCGAAGTACTCGCCGTGGGTGGCCGGCAGCCAGGCGGAAAGCGTTGCGTCGAGGTCACCACGGGCCACGCCCTGCCACATGATGGCGGGTTCGACAGGCTTGAGCTCGACCTTGTAGCCGAGTTTGCTTTCGAGAATTTCCCCGGCGACATGGGTGACGGCTACGCTGTCGTCCCAGCCGTTCACATAACCGATCTTCAGGGTGGGTTTGTCGTCGGCCAGGGCGCTGCCCATGCCGATGGCCAGGGCGGCGGCGCCGAGGCAGAGATGCTTGAATACGCGCATGTGGGATTGCTCCGTCAGTTGAGTGGCAGTTGCAGAATCATTGACTGGCTCGTTCTCATTGCGGGCCTTGCGAAACCGTGTTGCGCTGCAGGTTTCCGGTTCGCGGGCAAAGCCTCCCCGTCACGGCCATGAAACAGCCGCTAGTGATCGAGGAGGAGGTTTTCGCGCCGGAACCCTGAGGTTCGAGCGCGAATCGGGTAGCGGCCTGTTACAGCCCCACGTGTTTCTTCACGGCAGATACGCCGTCCTGACCGTCGAAAGTGGTGACACCGGCCAGCCATTTGTCGAGGATCGTCGGGTTGGCCTTGATCCACTCCTTGGCGACGTTCTGCGGGTTTTCCTTCTCCAGAACCTTTTCCATCAGCTCGCTTTCCTGTCCGACCGTGAATTGCAGGTTATTCAGCAGTCGGCCCATGTTGGGGCAGCGGCTTTCATAGTCCGGCTTTACCACGGTGTGTACACTGGCGGCGCCGTAGTCGGGGCCGAACACGTCATCGCCACCGGCCAGGTAGGTAATGTCGTGCTGGGTGTTCATCGGATGAGGCGCCCAGGCGAGGAATACCACCGGCTCCTGCTTCTTGATGGCGCGTGCCACCTGCACCAGCATGCCGGCCTCGCTGGATTCGACCATGCGGAAATCACCGAGGTCGAACTGGTTGTTCTTGATCATGCCTTCGATCAGCAGATTGCCGTCGTTACCCGGCTCGATGCCGTAGATTTTGCCGCCAAGCTGATCCTTGAACTTGGCGATGTCCTGAAAACTCTTCAGACCGGCTTCTGCTGTATAGGAGGGCACCGCCAAGGTGTACTTGGCGCCTTCGAGGTTGGCCTTTTCCAGCACCTTCACGCCGTTGTCCTTGAGGAAGGGCTCGATCACCGAGTCCATCGACGGCGCCCAGTAGCCGAGGAATGCATCGATCTGGCCGTTCTTCACTCCGGTGAAGGCGATCGGTACGGAGGCCATGATCTTGCGTGGCTGGTAGCCCAGGCCCTCTGCCAGGGTCATGGCCACGCCGGTTGTAGCGGCGATGTCCGCCCAGCCGATTTCAGCGAAACGCACCTGCTTGCAGCTCGCTGGCTCAGCGGCCAGTGCGCCCTGCGCCAGAGCGCAGGTGAGCAGGCCGATGACAGCGGTGATCTTGAAGGTTTTCATCTGCTGTTCCCCGTTGTGTGAAAGTCTCTACTGACGTTGCAGTTTGCCGCTGAACCAGGCGAACACGCCACGACGAGCGGTTTTCGGCGTGCCGAAGCTCTCGGTGATGCGGTCAAGAATGATCGCCAGCAGCACCACGGCCATGCCACTTTCAAAGCCTAGCCCGATATCCAGGCGTTGGATGCTCGCCAGCACATCGTTGCCCAGGCCGCCGGCGCCGACCATCGAGGCGATGATCACCATCGACAGGGCCATCATGATGGTCTGGTTGACCCCGGCCATGATCGACGGCATGGCATTGGGCAGCTGTACCTTGAACAGTAGCTGGCCGCTGGTGCAGCCGAAGGACTGACCGGCTTCGACGATTTCCTTGTTGACCTGGCGGATGCCAAGGCTGGTCAGGCGTACGGCCGGTGGCATGGCGAAGATCACAGTGGCAATGATTCCGGGCACGCGGCCGAGACCGAAGAGCATGGCTGCCGGGATCAGATAGACGAACGCCGGCATGGTCTGCATGAAGTCCAGAACCGGACGGATAAGGGTAGCTACGCGCTCGCTCTTGGCGGCCCAGATACCCAGTGGAATACCCAGCAGCAGGCTGATCAGTGTGGAAGAGAAGGTCAGGCCGAGGGTGACGACGGTCTGTTCCCAGAAACCGGTCATCACGATCAGAATGAACGCCACAGCAGTAAAGGTGGCAAAGCGTACGCCGATGCGCCACAGGCCCAGACCGACGAAGATGGCGATCAGCAGCCAGGCCGGGGGTAGCATCAACAGGGTCTCGATGCTCTCGGAGAATCCGCTGACCAGCTTGCCGATGCTGTCGAAGGCGCCACTGTAGTTGTCCAGCAGATGCTGCACTACGTCGTTGACCCAGCTGCCCAGGTCCAGTTTCTTGTCACTCATGGGATTCTCCCTGCAGGCGGGTCAGCAGGCGACCCTTGCTGATGGCACCACAGTAACGGCCCTCTGCGTCCACTACCGGGATCGGCCCTTCGTTGTCTACCAGACGTGTGATGACGTGCTCCAGTGGCATGTCTTCCGGTACCGGTTCCACCCGTTTGAGCGCATCGGTTTCCAGTGGCCGGGGTTGGTCGCCGTCGACCATCAGAGCGATCTTTTCCAGGCTGATGGAGCCCTGGAAGCGGTTTTCCTCGTCGACGATGAAGGCGTAGTGCTTGTCCATCGCCTGCAGCTCCCTGCACATGCGGGTCGCATCCGGCGCGTTGCCGTTGTAGACATAGGTGGGCACACTGTCAGCCTTGAGCTGCCCGGCGGTGAGATAGCGGCTGGTGTCTACGGTATCGAAGAAGTTGCGCACGTAGTCGTTGGCCGGTTTCTCGATCAGCTCCTGCGGGGTACCGACCTGGATCAGTCGGCCGCCTTCCATGATGCCGATGCGGGTGCCGATACGCATGGCCTCTTCGATGTCGTGAGAGACGAAGATGATGGTGCGGCGATGGGTTTTCTGCAGTTCCAGCAGCACGTCCTGCATTTCACGCCGTTTGAGTGGATCGAGAGCGGAGAAGGCCTCGTCCATGATGATCATCGAAGGATTCACCGCCAGTGCGCGGGCCAGGCCGACACGCTGCTGCATGCCGCCGGAGAGTTCGTTTGGATATTTGTGTGCGAAGGCCGCCAGACCTACCTGTTCCAGTACTTCCATGGCGCGTTTGTCGCGCTCCTTGCGACCGACACCGGCCACTTCCAGGCCGAACGCGGCGTTCTCCAGCACGCTGCGCGAGGGCATCAGGGCAAAGGACTGGAAAACCATGCTCATATCGCGCCGCCGCAGCTCGATCAGTTGCGACTGTGGCAGCTTGGCCACATTCTGCCCATCGATATAGACGTTGCCGGAGCTGGGTTCGACGAGGCGGTTGATCAGCCGGATCAGGGTTGATTTGCCAGAGCCCGACAGGCCCATAAGGACAAAGATTTCGCCTTCTTCGACGCTGAACGATACGTCGCTGACGCCGATTACTGCACCTCTTTCGGCCAGGATCCGCTCCTTGCTCCAGCCTTCCTTGAGCAACTCGATGGCTTCTTGTGGGTTATTGCCGAAAACCTTATAGAGGTTTTCGACCACGATCTTTCCAGACTGCATGGGACATTTCCCCTTCAATCGATATCCAGTTTGCTTTGCTAGGGCCGGGTGCGTTTTGAGTAGCGCTGATCAGCCATGTAGCTCCCCTGGTATCTGTGTGGGTGTGTGTTGTATTTGGGTTGATTGGCGTGTTGCCGCAGACAGGAGCAGGGCGCCAGACCAGATGCAGAGCGCGTGGCTGGAGGCGAGACTCGCCTGCAGTGTCGGTGCATGAAGTGCGTGGACAACCATTGCATTGCCGTGTTGCAAAACGCTTTCCAAACCCTCTGGCAGTGTTTCGAAGCCCATTCCCTTGGAGGCTCATGTGCCGTCCTGGCACATGCGTACATCCGAAATTTCTTGTTGGGCCTGCACCCGGTCGATGCGGGGCAGGCGCTTGTATGTTCTTCGGTCCGGGGCGGAGGGCCCCGGTCTGCCGTGCCCTGGGGCAGGCGGCAGCGACGTTATTGGCTTCAACGATATAGTCTTGAGGTTGGCGCAATTGTCGATTTGCGACCCTGACGTGTTGGGTGACGACATGACCTGTTCTGCCATGCGCATTACTCGTTCCTCGTTCTTTTCAGGCTCCTGAAACGCGGATTGATGTGGTTGCGCCTGTGTCCCGCCATGGCTTGCGAGATGATCTGTCGGAAGCGCGCCTGAAAAAACCTTAACAGACTTGTTTGCCGCTTGGCCAAGTCTGAGACCGCCAGGGCTTGGATTGCATCTGAGGATGCGGCGTATGCCGTGAGAAAGAAGAGGGGCCAAAGTAGTAGGCAAAAGGCAGCCTGTGCGCCGCGATCCGTTGTCGGGCTTGCAAGGGACGCTCGATGACTTTTCGTACAGGGCTTACGACGACGCTTGGCGCTTTTCTATGCCCTGTTTTTAATTATGCACTCTCTTTTTGTCACTCTTGGCGGATGGCAATGCCGAAGATGTTTTCGATCGGCTCCCCCGAGTAGCGGGTCACGCCCCTGAGCCAGTCGGCGACCATCTGCGGGTTGTTCTCGATCCACTTCTTGGCTACGCGGCGGCGGTTGGTATTGCCTTCCAGAACGCTATTCATCAGTTGGTTCTCGGCGGCGATGGTGAAGGTCATATTGCGGAACAGTCGCGCCAGGTTGGGGCATTGCTGGCTGAAGTTGCCGCGGGCCACGGTATTGACCTGGGCGGCTCCGTAGTTGGGGCCGAAATAGTCGTCGCCGCCGTCCAGGTAGTTCATCTTCAGGCGATCGTTCATGGGATGCGGCTCCCAACCCAGGAATACCGCCCATTTGCCCAGTCGCTGAGCGCGCTCGACATGGTTGAGCATGCCGCTTTCGTTGGACTCCACCAGGCTAAAGCCGCTAAGGCCGAAGACATTGTCGCGGATCATGTTTTTGATCATCTCGTTGCCTTCGTTGCCGGGCTCGATGCCGAAGATCTGTCCGCCCAACTCGTTTTTGAAGCGGTGGATGTCGGCGAAGCTCTTCAGACCGGCCTCATAGCCCGGATTGAGCACGGCCAGGGTGTAGCGAACGGTCGGCAGGTTGGTGTTGAGCACCTCGATACGGCCGCTCTTGCGGTGTGGTTCCAGCAAGTCGCTCTGGGCAGGCATCCAGTTACCCAGGAATACATCCAGTTGGCCCTCGGATAGCTGACGGTAGGTGTCGGGCAGTGACAGTCGGCGGACCTGTGTACGGTAGCCGATTTCGCTCAGTACCAGGCGGGCTACGGCGGTGGTCATGGTGATGTCGGTCCAGCCGACGTCGCTCAGGCGCACCAGTTCGCATTGCTCAGCCTCACTGGCCTGCACTGCGGTAGATGAGACAAGGGACATTGCAAGCAGCCAGCGGAGAAATCTGTTCATGAAGTCAGGCCTGTGCCGGTTTGCTGAAATTAGGGTGCCTATGCGCGGCGCGCTATTTCATAACAGGCGATAGATGGGACGTATAGGGGGAGAGCGACCTTCGCATGCTGAAAAGAGACCTGGCCGGCAAAACAGAGCGCGATGGCGTTAATGGATAAGTTCAGGTCGGTATCAGGTGCTGAAGTGGAGGTGAAAAAAACATCATGTCCTGCGCTGCGTCCGGCAAATTTGCACTGCGACTATCCATGTATTCGACCTGAGCAGGTGCGTTGCGAAATGACGCCTATCGGTGCACCACAGATAACCTATGTGACAAGGTTACAGGGGCTGTGAATGCCGTAGCACCGCCCTGGTGCAGTGCTACCGAAATGCTCAGTCGGCTTTTGGTAAATGGCCCCTGGCCGTGCTGCAGAACTTACCTGTCTGGAGCGTACAAATTGCGATTTGCAATCTTTGTTGAACGGTTAATCAAATTAGGCATGACCTTTGCCTAGATTATGACAATGCAACCGGCGCTCCACGTGCGCCTGGCCAGAATAAATATAGAGGCCCTTCTCCGGACCTTCCTATGCGCCATGGAGCATCCTTTGGTGCTGCGGAGCCCGGCCGTTGGGCTAGACCGTGCTAAGCGTGAGGTTTGAGCCATGTCGCAGTTCAATCAAGGGGGGCATTCCCAGAACCGCTCCGTCCAGTCCATTGGTTTTCTCCTGCTGGACAATTTCACCCTGATCTCCCTGGCCTCGGCGGTGGAGCCTCTGCGCATGGCCAACCAGTTGTCGGGTCAGGAGCTGTACCGTTGGCACACGCTGACCCACGATGGTGCGCCAGTCAGCGCCAGTGACGGCTTGCAGATCACTCCGGATGCGGCCTTGCACAACGCTCCGCCACTGGATGCAGTGATTGTCTGCGGCGGTATAGACATCCAGCACAGCGTGCGCCGTGAGCATGTCAGTTGGTTGCAGATGCAAGCCCGTCAGGGGCGCCAGCTAGGCGCGGTGTGTACCGGCAGTTGGGCACTGGCCAAGGCCGGTCTGCTTGATGGCTACGACTGCAGCGTG
The DNA here is from genome assembly GCF_019656335.1 of Pseudomonas sp. NCCP-436. Classification (GTDB taxonomy): domain Bacteria; phylum Pseudomonadota; class Gammaproteobacteria; order Pseudomonadales; family Pseudomonadaceae; genus Aquipseudomonas. Next base: position 412,618 of record NZ_BPLZ01000001.1, read on the forward strand.
CATTGGGAGTGTCTGGCCTCGATGCAGGAGGCTTTCCCGCGAGCCGCCATTACCACGCGATTGTTCTCCATCGACCGTAACCGTCATACCAGCTCCGGCGGTACTGCTCCGATGGACATGATGCTGCACCTGATCAGCCAGCAGCATGGCCGCGAGTTGGCCGCCGGCATCTCCGAGATGTTTATCTACGAGCGTATTCGCAACGAGCAGGATCATCAGCGCGTGCCGCTCAAGCACATGCTGGGCAGCAACCAGCCCAAGTTGCAGGAAATAGTCGCGCTGATGGAGGCCAACCTGGAGGAGCCGATCGATCTGGACGAACTGGCCTGCTTTGTCGACATTTCCCGTCGTCAGCTCGAGCGTCTGTTCCAGAAGTACCTGCACTGCTCGCCATCGCGCTACTACCTCAAGCTGCGCCTGATTCGGGCACGGCAACTGCTCAAGCAGACCAGCATGTCGATTATCGAGGTGGCCTCAGTGTGCGGCTTCGTCTCCACGCCGCATTTTTCCAAGTGCTACCGCGAGTATTTTGGCATTCCGCCGCGTGATGAGCGCGCCGGTCAGACTGCAGCCGGTGTCGTGGCGCTGGTGCCGCTGCCGGAACAGCAGGTCAACTCCAGTGCCGTGCTGGCGTTGAACCGGGCTCAGGGAGAGTCCACCTTCGCCAGCGTGCGGATATAAGCATCACGGTCTGCTACTAGAGCGTTACCTTGCTCGCGTGAAAGTCAGCAGTCTGCATGCAAGCACCAAGGCAATGCCTCTAGCGGCCGACGGGTCGTGAGCGGAAATGGTCCTGGTACCAACGCCTGCAACCTGTGGAATCAATGTGGGGCGTCGGTTGATCGACTTGCCGGGATAAATCCCGCGTTTTCATTTCCAGACTTCAAAAACGACAACGCCCCGAACCAGTCGGGGCGTTAGATTGGGCTTTGTCAGAGTGTTTCAGGTGCTTTGCAGCGCATCCTTTTCGTTATCAGCCCTTGGTTCAGATCGGCTTGGGTGCCAGAGCTGGCAGCAGGTGCAGGCTGATGGCTTCGCGTACGGCCGGCAGCAGGGTGGCGCTACCACCGAGCAGCTCCTCGACCATGCGCCGCAGCGCGGCGCTGCGCTCGGCGGTCAGGCCGTTGACAGCCAACTGGCAGGCCTGCTCGGCACTGGCGCCGGCCGGGATGCTTAAACCCAGGGACACCAAGCGTTCGCGGAAGTCTTCCTGGTCGATCAGGTCGGCATGCATCATGGTTTTCACTCCTTGGCTTGGGGCGTCAGCGCAGGACGCCTTCTTCGATCAGTAGCTTGAAGATAGCCTCGGCGCCGTCCTGTGGCGAGACATCCTTGAGTATCTTGCCTCCACCACCACTGGCTTTGGCGGTGGCCGCCTTCATCCGCTCGGCGCCGGTTTTGGCCTTGATCACCTTAAGCCGCTTTGGACGTGGGCGTGCCGGCTGCAGGCTGCCGCTGGCCAGAACCTCATCTTCGACCACCTGCACGTCTACGGCGCTTAGCTCGCCGCGGCGCGCCGGACCAAAGGCGCTCTGACGTGCCGCCGGGGCAGCCTGATCGACACTGGCGACAAAGGGCAGGCGAACCTTCAGGCGGCGACGCTGACCGCGCGGCAAGGCTTGCAGCACCTGCGCCATACCATTTTCGACCGATTCGACTTCCGCCAGGCCGACCACCATCGGCCAGCCCAGACGCTCGGCCAGCAAAAACGGCAGCATGCCCGAGCCTTCGCCGGTCTCGGCCTGGCTGCCGGTCAGCACCAAGTGTGCGTTGCTGCCGTTGAGGTGTTCGATCAACACCGGCAGCGCGTCACTGCCGGCCGGTTGTTCCAGTACGGTCAGTTCGTTCAGGCCCATGCCCAGGTAGCTGCGCAGCGCTTCGGCACGCACGTCACCGGCGTGCACCACTTCCAGCTGACGGCTCAGGCGCAGGCCCAGTTCCACCGCGCGGGCATCCTGTTCGGCGCGCCGCGGGCGGCCGGAGGTGGGGTGCGCGCCGATCGATACCAGCGCGACGATATTGAGTTCAGCCATGTTCAGACTCCGGGCGTTATGCGGCATCGCGTTTGCCCTCCTGGCGCCAGGCGCTGACTTTGGCCATCAGCGCCGTGAGGATCTCGGCCGAGTCGCCGATCACCGACAGGTCGGCGCGTTTGATCATGTCGCAGCCGACGTCGAGGTTGACCGCCACTACCTTGTCGCACGCGCCAATGCCTTGCAGGTGCTGGATCGCGCCGGAAATGCCGACAGCCAGGTAGACCCGCGCGGTGACCCAGGTACCGGTGGCGCCCACCTGGCGGTTGCGCGGCATATGACCGTCATCGACCGCCACCCGCGAGGCGCCTTCGGTGGCGCCGAGTACCTGCGCGGCCTGGTGGAACAGGTTCCAGTCACGCACGCCGTTGCCGCCGGAGAGGATGAATTCGGCTTCGGCCATGGGAATCTGCGCCGGGTCCACGGCCACCGGGCCGAGGTCTTCGATACGCGGCAGGCTGTGCGCCAGGGCGCTTTTCAGACTGATTTCGCGCGCCTCGTGGCGGGTTTCGCTGACCGGCTCGGCACATTCGGCTGCTGCCAGAATCAGGCGCGCCAGCGGCCGTTGCAGGTCCTGCTGGCCACCGCCGGCGCGGCCGGTGCTGTGCGTGTCGCTCACCTGCCAGACGCGGGTGGCCGGGCGTTCGCCAAGCTTGGCACCCAGGCGCCGGCCCAGCTCGCCGCCACCGGTGCGGCTGTCCGGCAGCAGCCAGTGACGGGGTTTGAATTCCTGTTCGACGGCCGCCAACGCCAGTACGCGCGCCTCGGGGCTGTAGCCGTCGAAGGCCTCACCATGAATACGCAGCAGGCGGTCGACACCGGCGACGTCGTACTGGTTTTCCTTGTCGCTGCCAAACACCACGGCCACCACCGCACCGGCGTCGCCGGCCAGTTTGCGGGCCAGACCCAGCAGGTCCTTGTCGTGGCTGGACAGGCGACCGCCGACCAGGTCCGGCACCACCACGATATGGAAGGCCGGCTGCTCGACAACGTGCAGCGGCAGCTGCACCTGGGTTTCGACCTGTGCGCGCTTGCCGCTGGTGCCCTGCTGGGCGCCGCTGCGGTCGATGCGCTTGAGGCCGGCCGGGCCGATAAAGCCGGCGGCAGCCAGGTGCGGGTTTTTGCGCAGCACGCCGTTGGGGCCCATCCAACTGATCTGACCCTGCGTGCTCATGGCCGCGTGCAACGGATGCAGCCGGTTACGGGCGATCCATTCGGCGCGCGGGTCGCGGCGGATAATGCTCATGCGCTGACCTCCTGCGGCTGACGGCTGGGTACGCTGGATTCGACCAGTACCTCGGCCACCAGCTCGGCGATGTCTTTGATCTCGGGGCGCGGGGCGACCACACCTTCGAGCATGGCGGTGCACTGCGGGCAGCCCACCGCGACCACTTCGGCTCCGGTTTCCTTGATGTCGGCCATGCGCATATCCGGAATCCGCTGCTTGCCCGGGATGTCGGTGATCGGCGCGCCGCCGCCACCGCCACAGCAACGCGAGCGGAAGCCCGAGCGTTCCATTTCCTTGACATCGATGCCGATGGCCTTGAGCACCGCGCGCGGCGCCTCGTACTCACCGTTGTAGCGGCCCAGGTAGCACGGATCGTGGTAGGTGACGCTGCCGGCCTTGCTGGTGCCCAGGTTCAGCGCGCCCTGGCGAACCAGTTCTTCGATAAAGGTGCTGTGGTGCAGCACTTCGTACTGGCCGCCCAATGCGCCGTATTCGTTTTTCAGCACATGGAAGCTGTGTGGGTCGCAGCTGACGATGCGCTTGAAGCGATACTGGCTCAGGGTGGCGATGTTGCGCTTGGCGAGCAGTTGGAAGGTGGCTTCATCCCCCAGGCGACGGGCCACGTCGCCGCTGTCCCGTTCTTCCAGTCCCAGTACGGCAAAGTCCACCTTGGCCGCTTTGAGGATTTTGACGAAGGCGCGCAGGGTGCGCTGGTTGCGCATGTCGAAAGCGCCATCGCCGACCCAGAACAGCACGTCCGCCTGCTTTTTCTCGCTCATCAGCGGCAGGTTGAGGTCGGCCGCCCAGTTCAGACGTCCGCCCGGATTGAAGCCGCCGGGGTTGTCGGTGGCGATCAGGTTATCCAGCACCTCGGCGCCCTTGTTCGGGGTCGCGCCCTTCTCAAGGGTGAGATGACGGCGCATGTCGACGATGGCATCGACGTGCTCGATCATCATCGGGCATTCCTCGACGCAGGCGCGGCAGGTGGTGCACGACCACAGGGTGTCAGCGTCAACCAGGCCTTTGCCGCCTTCCACCACGATGGGCTGGTGCGGACCGCCTGCGTGTTCGCCCAGTGGCTTGCCCGGGTAGGGGCTGCCGGCGAAGTTGGCGTCATTGCCACCGGCCAGGCCGATGACCATGTCCTGGATCAGCTTTTTCGGATTCAGCGGCTGGCCGGCGGCAAAGGCCGGGCACATTGCCTCGCACTTGCCGCACTGCACGCAGGCGTCAAAACCGAGCAACTGGTTCCAGGTGAAATCGGTGGGCTTTTCCACGCCCAGTGGCGCGCTGGTGTCATCCAGATTCAGCGCCTTGAGGCCGGTGGAACGGCCACCGCCAAAGCGCTCGGCGCGGCGGTGCCAGGCCAGGTGCAGGGCACCGGCAAAGGCGTGCTTCATTGGCCCGCCCCAGGTCATGCCGAAGAATAGCTCCGACACTCCCCAGGCCACTCCGACGGCAAGAATCGCCGCCAGCACCCAGCCGCCGAACTCGGCGGGCAGAATCCCGGCAACCGGCAGCGTGGCGATAAAGAAGCTTGCCGAGAACATCAGCAGGCTTTTCGGCAAGCGCATCCACGGCCCTTTGGACAGGCGTGCCGGAGGATTGCGCCGGCGTTTGGCGACAAACAGGGCACCGACGAACATCAGCGCCGTGGCCGCCAGCAGGGCGTAGCCCAGGATGCGGCTGTGCAGGCCGAAGCCGTGAACCACGATTGCCAGCAGCGCGGCCAGCACGAAGCCACCGGCAGTGGCAACGTGCGTTTTGGACATGTACTTGTCGCGCTCGACCACATGGTGCAGGTCGACCAGATAGCGGCGCGGCATCTTTAGCAGGCCGCTGATCCAGTCGACTTGGGACGGGCGGCCGCGACGCCACATCAGAAAGCGTTTAACCGCGCCCAGCACCGCCAGCGCCAGGGCGGCGAACAGCAGGATGGGCAGGATGGTGTTTAACATGGACGCACCCTTTCAATTACCCGAATCGCGTTGCGCCGCAGGGGCGGCGTAAGCCCGCCACCGTAAGGCGCCGCGTAAATGCCTGGGTGGAGGGCCGTGGCCATCCACCCTACAAAAGCCCGATCAGAAGTCCTTGCACAGGCGCAGGGCGTCGTAGATCGCGGCGTGGGTGTTGCGCTGGGCCACGCAATCACCGATGCGGAACAGCAGGTAGCCGTCGCCCGGCTCGGACAGGCAAGGCTGCGGCTTGATCGCAAACAGCGCCTCGATATCGATCTGGCCCTTGTTGCGCGAACCGGCCTTGAGCGCGTAGTACAGCGACTCATCCGGACGCACGCCGTTCTCCACCACCACCTGGTCGACCACACGCTCTTCCTTGGCGCCGGTGTATTCGTTCTCCAGTACCGCCACCAGCTTGTCGCCTTCGCGGTAGACCTTTTCCAGCATCAGGTCGCCGGTCATGATGACTTCCTTCGGGTACAGGCTGCGGTAGTAGGGCGGGAAGCTGGTGCCACCCACGGCGATACCGGGCTTGATGTCGTCGGTCACCAGCTCCACCTGCGCGCCCTTGTCGGCCAGGTAGTCGGCCACAGACATGCCGGTGAATTCGCAGATGGTGTCGTAGACCAGCACGTTCTTGCCCGGCTCGACCTTGCCCGAGAGCACGTCCCAGCTGCTGACCACCAGCCCTTCGGCCGCGCCCCAGTGTTCGTTCTGCTCCAGGAACGGATGACCGCCGTTGGCCAGCACCACGATGTCCGGATTCAGGCCCAGGATGCTGGACTCATCGGCCGGCGTGCTCAGACGTAGGTCCACGCCCAGACGCGCCAGTTCCAGCTGGTACCAGCGGGTGATACCGGCAATCTGGTCGCGCTGCGGGGCGCGCGCGGCAATGCTGATCTGCCCGCCCAGGCTGTCCTGTTTTTCGAACATGATCACTTCGTGACCGCGTTCGGCGGAAACGCGTGCCGCTTCCATGCCGGCCGGGCCGCCGCCAACGATCACCACGCGACGCTTGGGCCCGGTGGATTTCTCGATGATGTGCGGTACGCCCATATATTCACGGCTGGTGGCGGCGTTCTGAATGCACAGCACATCCAGGCCCTGGTACTGACGGTCGATGCAATAGTTGGCGCCAACGCACTGCTTGATCTGGTCGACCTGGCCCATCTTGATCTTGGCGATCAGGTGCGGGTCGGCCATATGCGCGCGGGTCATGCCGACCATGTCCACGTAGCCGCCTTCGAGGATGCGCGTGGCCTGGTTCGGGTCCTTGATGTTCTGCGCGTGCAGCACCGGCACCTTGACCACTTCCTTGATCCCGGCGGCCAGGTGCAGGAACGGCTCCGGCGGGAAGCTCATGTTGGGGATGACGTTGGCCAGGGTGTTGTGGGTGTCGCAACCGGAGCCGACCACGCCGATGAAATCGATCATGCCGGTGGCGTCGTAGTAGGCCGCGATCTGCTTCATGTCCTCATGGGACAGACCATCGGGGTGGAACTCGTCACCAGTAATGCGCATGCCCACGCAGAAGTCGTCGCCGACTTCCTTGCGCACGGCCTTGAGCACTTCCAGGCCGAACTTCATGCGGCCTTCAAAGGTGCCGCCCCACTCATCGGTACGCTTGTTCACCCGAGGCGACCAGAACTGGTCGATCAGGTGCTGGTGCACGGCCGACAGCTCGACGCCGTCCAGACCGCCCTCTTTGGCCCGACGCGCGGCCTGGGCGTAGTTGCCGATGATGCGCCAGATTTCCTCTTCCTCGATGGTCTTGCAGGTGGCGCGGTGTACCGGCTCACGAATGCCGGACGGCGACACCAGGGTCGGCCAGTGGTAGCCATCCCAGCGCGAGCGGCGGCCCATGTGGGTAATCTGGATCATGATCTTGGCGCCGTGCTTGTGCATGGCGTCAGCCAGGTTCTGGAAGTGCGGGATGATGCGGTCGGTGGACAGGTTGACCGAGCTCCACCATTGCTGCGGGCTGTCGATGGCCACTACCGAGGAGCCGCCACAAATGGCCAGGCCGATGCCGCCCTTGGCTTTCTCCTCGTAGTACTTCACGTAGCGCTCGGTGGTCATTCCGCCGTCGGTGGCGTAGACCTCAGCGTGCGCGGTCGACAGCACGCGGTTGCGGATGGTGAGCTTGCCGATCTGGATCGGCTGGAACATTGCTTCGAAGGCCATGACCTTCTCCTCGATTCGGCGTTTACGCGCTCACGGTGCGCGGATTGGTCATCGGGCGGGCAGGGCCCGCCGTGGAAGGTTGGATCAGAGTGGGCGGGTGACGAACAGGCCGTCTTCGTGACCTTCTTCGGCGCCGCTGTAGACCTGCTCGGTGACCGTGCGGATCGGGCTGCCGGCGGCGGCCAGGATCTGGTCGATGGCGCCGGAGAACCAGCCGGTGAACATGTAGTCGACCTTGCGACCTACCTTGCCGTAGACGTAGACGAAGGCCGAGTGCTTGAGCTTGACCTCGGCGTGACCGGTTTCCAGATCCAGCTTCTGCGTTTCGAACAGGCCCCAGCCACGTTGCGACAAGCGCTTCATGTAGTGCTCGAACACCGCGGCACCGGAAATGCCGTGACACTCGGCTTCTTTTTCACACCAGTGCCAGGCGCTCTTGTAGCCGGCCTTGTAGAGAATCTCGGCGTATTTGTCTGCGCCGAGCACCTCTTCGATGCCCATGTGGTTGTTGACGAAGAAATGACGCGGCACATACAGCATCGGCAGGGCGTCGGTGGTCCATACGCCGGTTTCGTCATCGACTTCGATGGGCATTTCGGGGGCGTGGGTGGCCATGTGTTCAAACTCCAGAATTCGTTGTGTTACGTGTTTGCAAAAGCGCATGAATCGTTGTGGAGCGCGGCGCGGCTACCTGTGAGCGCAGTCGGCTCCACCAGCGTTGGTCATTCGCCCCAGACGTCCTTGAGTACGCGCACCCAGTTTTCTCCCATGACCTTGCGCACCACGCGCTCGGGCATGCCGCGTTTGAGCAGCGTTTCGGTCAGGTTGGGGAATTCGCCCACGGTGCGGATGCCCAGCGGGTTGACGATCTTGCCGAAGTTGGTCAGACGACGGGCGTAGCCCTTGTCGTGGGTCAGCCACTCGAAGAAGTCCTTGCCGTGGCCTTGGGTGAAGTCGGTGCCGATGCCGATGGCGTCTTCACCGACGATGTTCATCACGTACTCGATGGCCTCGGCGTAGTCGTCGATGGTCGAGTCGATGCCCTTGGCCAGGAACGGGGCGAACATGGTTACGCCGACGAAGCCGCCGTGGTCGGCGATGAATTTCAGTTCTTCATCGGACTTGTTGCGCGGATGTTCTTTGAGGCCGGACGGCAGGCAGTGGGAGTAGCACACCGGTTTTTTCGAGGCCAGGATGACCTCTTCACTGGTCTTGCTGCCCACGTGCGAGAGGTCGCACATGATGCCGACACGGTTCATCTCGGCAACGATCTCGTGACCGAAACCGGAGAGGCCGCCGTCACGCTCGTAGCAGCCGGTGCCGACCAGGTTCTGGGTGTTGTAGCACATCTGCACGATGCCCACGCCCAGCTGCTTGAAGATCTCTACGTAGCCGATCTGGTCCTCGAACGCATGGGCGTTCTGGAAGCCGTAGAGGATGCCGGTCTTGCCCAGCTCCTTGGCCTTGTAGATGTCGGCGGTGGTGCGTACCGGAATCACCAGATCGCTGTTCTCGCGGATCAGGTTGTTGCTGGCGACGATGTTGTTGACCGTGGCCTGAAACCCTTCCCATACCGACACGGTGCAGTTGGCGGCGGTCAGACCGCCCTTGCGCATGTCTTCGAAGAGTTCACGGTTCCACTTGGCGATGATCAGCCCGTCGATGACGATGCTGTCGGCGTGCAATTCGGCTGGGCTCATAAGGCTTGTCCCCTGAACGAATACACCGCATCGGCTGGCGGTGCTTTGGGGAAAGCTTATCCCTGGGGGGCTGGCCGACCCGGTGCAAAAGCGACTGGGGGATTGCCGAAAGCGTCAAGCCGAGGTCGCGAATGAATACGAAGCCTTGCCATCCCATAACCCGCAGGTACGGTCGGGCGGCATTGCGTTTTCAGCCGCGATTCGTCCCGAAGCGGCGAGCTAAAGGATATTTCGTGGTGAAGCGGCTCCGGCGTGGCCGTGCCGGCTGTCGATCAGTCCAGTCGCTCGCGGCGGTCCTTGCTGGGGCTGGCGGCGAAGCGCCTGCGGTAGCAGCGCGAGAAATACGACGCCGAGTCGAAACCGCAGGCCAGGCTCACCTCCAGCACGCTGAGGTCGCTCTGGCGCAGCAACTGGCGCGCCTTGTCCAGGCGCAGCTCCAGGTAGAAGGCCGAGGGGGTGGTGTCCAGATGATGACGGAACAGACGCTCCAGCTGACGCACGCTGATGCCCACCTGAGCGGCCAGCACTTCGCTGGATAGCGGCTGCTCGCACTGGCGTTCCATCTCGCCGATCACCCGTACCAGTTTCTTGTTGTGCAGGTCGTAGCGGCTGGCGACCTGCATGCGCTGGTGATCCAGGCGCGTGCGGATACGGCTGACCACGAACTGCTCCGAGACCTTCACGGCCAGTGCTTCGCCGTGTTCCCGGCCGATCAGCCCCAGCATCAGATCCAGGCTGCTGGTGCCACCCGCGCTGGTGATGCGCTTGCCGTCGATCTCGAACAGCTCCTGGGTGACCAGTAGCGCCGGGTAGCGCTCACGGAAGGCATCGATGGCCTCCCAGTGCAGAGTCAGGCGCTGATGCTGGAACAGTCCGGCCTCGGCCAGCACGAAGCTGCCGGTATCGATGCCGCCAAGTACCGTCAGTTCCGCCTCGCGACGTTGCAGCCAGTGCGCCAGGTGATGATCGTAGTGGGCCAGTGGCTCGAAACCGGCGACAACGAACAGCGCCCGGGTATCGTCCGGCAGTTCCAGCGCGCCGTCGACGTTCAGCGACATGCCGTTGCTCGCCTGTACGGCGTTGCCGTCCCGGCTGAGCAGGCGCCATCGATACAGCTCGCCGCGAAAGCGGTTGGCCACGCGCAGCGGTTCGATGGCCGACATCAGGCCCATCATGGAAAAGCCGGGCAGCAGCAGGAAGCAGAAGGTCTGGGGCATACAGATCACGAGGCTGGAGCAGGGTGGCTGGTAGCTCGAGAGATTAATACGCCATCAGTGCATCTGTACCGAAAACTGGTCGCTGAAGGTCAATAAATGGTCGGTCAGATGCGAATTTTGCGTCAGGGGCGGGCGTAAGGTGTTTTCATCGGGAGGCGAGCAATCCCGAGCACGGTGGGGGCTTGAAGCCTCTAGAAGAACGAAATAGAACCGCTGTGACACGATGAGGAGCACCCAGATGAAAGGTCTTACCGCACTGGCCGCGTGCTGCACCCTGAGCCTGTTCAGTACCTCCCTGCTGGCCGATGACGCCAGTTGCAAGAACGTTCGCATCGGCGCCGTCGGCTGGACCGACGTGGTCGCCACCACTGCCGTTGCCAGCGAGCTGCTGCAGGGGCTCGGCTACGAAACCAAGCAGACCCAGGCCTCGCAACAGATCATCTTCGCCGGTATCCAGAAGGGGCAGATCGACGCCTTTCTCGGCTACTGGAAGCCGATCATGGACGACAACATCAAGCCCTTCCTCGATGCCGGCGCGGTGAAGGTGGCCGCCGAACCGTCGCTGGATGACGCGGTGGCAGTGCTGGCGGTGCCCAGCTACACCGCCGACAAGGGCCTGAAAACCCTGGCCGATATCGCCAGGTTCAAGGACGAGCTGGACGGCAAGATCTACGGTATCGAGGCCGGCTCCGGGGCCAATACGGCGATCCAGAAGATGATCGATACCAACCAGTTCGGCCTCGGCGGCTTCAAGCTGGTCGAATCCAGCGAGGCCGGCATGCTCGCCGCAGTTGGGCGTGCCGTGCGCAACGAGAAACCGGTGGTGTTCTTCGGCTGGAAGCCGCATCCGATGAACCTGTCGATGCAGATCACCTATCTGACCGGCACCGAGGATGTGTTCGGCCCCAACGACGGAGCCGCCACGGTGTCCACCGTAACCGCGCCGGACTACGCCGAGCGCTGCCCCAACGCCAACCGTCTGCTGACCAGCCTGCGTTTTACCAGTGAGCAGGAAGCGGAGCTGATGCAGCCGATCATGGATCGCAAGCAGCCAGCGCAGGTGGCGCGTGACTGGATCAAGGCCAACCCGAAGGTGGTCGAGGCCTGGCTCGCAGGCGTCACCACCTTCGACGGCAAGCCCGCCAGCGCGGCGCTGATCGCCGGCAACTGATACGCGAGCGCCGGTCGAGCCGGCGCTGATTTCCCTTTTTGCACAATGCCTGCGGCCCTGCCGTCGGCCCCCGTTCGCCCCTGGAAAGGACAGTTGAGCATGAACTACGAGGTTATCGTCACCTGTGCGGTGACCGGCGCCGGCGACACCGTCGGCAAGCACCCGGCGATCCCGGTTACGCCAAAGGAAATCGCGGCGGCCGCCATCGAGGCGGCCAAGGCGGGAGCCACTGTCGCTCACTGCCATGTGCGTGATCCGCAGACCGGCAAGCCGAGCCGTGATGTGGCGCTGTACCGAGAGGTAGTCGAACGCATCCGTGAAAGCGACACCGACGTGATCATCAATCTCACCGCCGGCATGGGCGGTGATCTGGAAATCGGCAAGGGTGAACAGCCGCTGGAGTTCGGTTCCGGCACCGACCTGGTCGGGCCGCTCACCCGCCTGGCGCATGTCGAGGAGCTGCTGCCGGAAATCTGCACCCTGGACTGCGGCACGCTGAATTTCGGCGACGGCGACTTCATCTACGTCTCCACCCCGGCGCAACTGCGTGCCGGTGCCAGGCGCATCACCGAGCTGGGGGTGAAGGCCGAGCTGGAAATCTTCGATACCGGCCACCTGTGGTTCGCCAAGCAGATGATCAGGGAAGGCCTGCTGGACGACCCGCTGATCCAGCTGTGCCTGGGCATCCCATGGGGCGCGCCGGCCGACACCACCACCATGAAGGCCATGGCCGACAACCTGCCGCCGGGTGTCACCTGGGCCGGCTTCGGCATCGGGCGGATGCAGATGCCGATGGTCGCCCAGGCCATGCTGCTCGGCGGCCACGTGCGCGTGGGCCTGGAGGACAACATCTGGCTGGATCGTGGCGTACATGCCAGCAACGGCCAACTGGTCGAGCGCGCCATCGAGATCATCGAGCGCCTCGGTGGCCGCGCCCTGACCCCGGCCGAAGGGCGGGAAAAGATGAAGCTCAAGCGTCGCTAGCGCGGCTTTCCCCCCTCTCCCAATCATGGGAGAGGGGCCGGGGAGAGGCTTGTGTGCATCTCCCGTAGCCCGGATGAAATCCGGGAAAAACTTCACCTGCCATGCCCCGGATTGCATCCGGGCCACCGGAGTTCAACCATGACCTTCGTTACCGATATCAAGACATTCGCCGCCCTCGGCACCGGCGTGATCGGCGCCGGCTGGATCGCCCGCGCCCTGGCCCATGGCCTGGATGTGATCGCCTGGGATCCGGCCCCCGGCGCCGAAGCCGCGCTGCGCAGCCGTCTGGCCAATGCCTGGCCGGCGCTGGAGAAAAAGGGGCTGGCGCCCGGTGCTTCGCTTGAGCGCCTGCGCTTCGTGAGCAGCATCGAAGACTGCGTACACGATGCCGATTTCATTCAGGAAAGCGCGCCCGAACGGCTCGAACTCAAGTGCGAACTGCACGCCAGGATCAGCGCCGCGGCGCGCCCGGACGTGCTGATCGGCTCCAGTACCTCGGGGCTGCTGCCCAGTGAGTTCTATGAAGGTGCCACGCACCCGGAGCGCTGCGTGGTCGGCCATCCGTTCAATCCGGTGTACCTGCTGCCACTGGTGGAGGTGGTGGGCGGGGCGAAGACCGCGCCCGAGGCCGTACAGGCGGCGATCAGGGTGTACGAGGCGCTGGGCATGCGCCCCTTGCATGTGCGCAAGGAAGTACCGGGTTTTATCGCCGACCGTCTGCTCGAAGCGCTGTGGCGCGAGGCGTTGCACCTGGTCAACGACGGCGTGGCGACTACCGGCGAGATCGACGATGCGATCCGTTTCGGTGCCGGCCTGCGCTGGTCGTTCATGGGTAGCTTCCTGACCTACACCCTGGCCGGCGGCCCGGCCGGCATGCGCCACTTCATGGCCCAGTTCGGCCCGGCGCTGAAACTGCCCTGGACCTACCTTGAGGCGCCCGAGCTCACCGAGAGCCTGATCGATGCAGTGGTCGAGGGCACGGCCGAACAGCAGGGCGAGCGCAGCCTGGACGCCCTGGAGCGCTACCGCGACGACTGCCTGCTGGCGGTGCTGGAAGCGATTCGTCAGACCAAGGCCAGGCACGGCTTCGCCTTCGCCGAGTGAATCGAATCATACCGGTGCGCATGGCGCACCCTGAAGACCGACGCCCATCCGGCTCCACTCTCCCGCTTGCGGAAGACGACTGCATGGATGCAGACGTCAGGGCGACGCAGGACGCCAAAGTCGAGAGCTGAGGGCCTTATCGGAATACCAACATGAGTCTGCCAACCTATCGCACCACCATCTCCCCCGATTGGGTCGACTACAACGGGCACCTGCGCGACGCCTTCTACCTGCTGATATTCAGCCACGCCACCGATGCGCTGATGGACGTGCTGGGGCTGGACGAAGCCGGTCGCGCCCGTATCGGACACACGCTGTATACCCTGGAATGCCACCTCAACTTCCTGGCCGAGGTGAAGGAGGGCGAACCGGTGGAAGTGCGCACGCAGCTGTTGGCACATGACACCAAACGCCTGCATATCCACCACGCGCTGTATCGACCCGGTGACGACGCCAGCCTGGCGGAAAGCGAGCAGATGCTGATGAACATCGACAGCGCCGCCGGCCGCGCGGCGCCGTTCGCCGATCAGGTTGCAGAAAGAGTCGCGCAACTGGCCAGCGAGCATCAGGGGTTGCCGCAGCCGGCCTGCGTTGGCCGGGTCATCGGCCTGCGCCGCTCTGCGTAGAGGGCGCCGTGTGAGCCTTATTTGGGCTTGTACGCGCAGTAACCCGGCCGCGGGCCGACCTTGGGGTGATGACGGCAGGTGTCCGGGCGCTTTTCGTAGACAGTGCACAGGCGCGTCTTGCGGTCGAGGAACAGGCAGTCGTTATTGGACATGCGCGTCAGGGTGAAGATGCCCGACTTCTGGTTGAAGCGTTCGACGATGCCGTCCTTCTGCAGACGCCTGGCGATGTTTTTCGGCGGTTCGCTGCGCTCGAACTCGTCCACCAGCTCCAGGCGAATCAGGCCGTTAAGGCGCACTTCAACGGGCAGGGTGCAGCTGCTATCAGGCGGGGCGTCATCATGGTTGGCTATGGTACGGTCTGCGCCGCTGCGGTCACGGGTCGACGTCAGTGCTGTCCCGTCCGAGGTGGATGCGCCGGCGAGTGTGGCGACGGACTGGAAGCGCTGGGGGCTCTGGGCCGTGTTGCTGCTTGGCGTGGTCTTGCTGGCTGTGATGGCGGCGAGCCTTCTGCGTCGGCCTGAAAAGGCTGAGCCAGGCCAGAGCGCCCGTATCGGCGGCCTGCTGGCAGGTGGCATCGTCAGCCATCCATCCCGGCAGGCAGCATTGCGCAGCGACTCGGGTTAAACTGCGCAGGTTTTTTCCTATTCCGGAGCCGTCCATGTCCCGCGTCACCCTGAGCCGCTATCTGATCGAGCAGACTCGCAGCCACAACACCCCGGCCGACCTGCGTTTCCTTATCGAAGTCGTGGCGCGGGCCTGCAAGGCAATCAGCCATCAGGTTTCCAAGGGCGCCCTTGGCGGGGTGCTCGGAAGTCTCGACAGTGAAAACGTGCAGGGCGAGGTGCAGAAGAAGCTCGACGTGATCTCCAACGAGATCTTGCTGGAGGCCAACGAGTGGGGCGGCCACCTGGCCGGCATGGCCTCCGAGGAAATGGACAATGCCTACCAGATTCCCGGCAAGTACCCGAAGGGGGCCTACCTGCTGGTGTTCGACCCGCTGGACGGCTCCAGCAACATTGACGTCAACGTCTCGGTCGGCACCATCTTCTCGGTGCTGCGTTGCCCGGATCGCCATGGCGAGACCGGCGACCTGGGTGAGGAAGCCTTCCTCCAGCCGGGTACCCAGCAGGTTGCTGCCGGCTACGCCATCTACGGCCCGCAGACCATGCTGATGCTGACCCTCGGTGACGGCGTCAAGGGCTTCACTCTGGACCGCGAGCTGGGCAGCTTCGTGCTTACTCACGACAACATCCGGGTGCCGGAGGCGACCAAGGAATTCGCCATCAACATGTCCAACCAGCGTCACTGGGAGCCGCCGGTGCAACGTTATGTCACCGAGCTGCTGGCCGGCGAGACCGGGCCGCTGGGCAAGAACTACAACATGCGCTGGATTGCCTCGATGGTTGCCGATGTGCACCGTATCCTGACCCGTGGCGGCATCTTCATGTATCCGCGCGACGCCCGCGAGCCGGAGAAACCGGGCAAGCTGCGTCTGATGTACGAGGCCAACCCGATGTCGATGATCATCGAACAGGCCGGTGGCGCCGCTACCAATGGTCATCAGCGCATTCTCGATGTTCAGCCGGAGTCGTTGCACCAACGTGTGGCGGTGTTCCTCGGCTCGAAGGAAGAAGTGCTGCGTATCACTGCCTACCACCGCAACTGATGGACGCCTGGCAGCCTCTGCTCGACTGGTGGTTCGGCGCGGAGGCTCCGGCTGCCGAGGTGGCCGCTGCTCGCCATGGACTATGGTTCGGCAAGCGCGACGAGCAGGATCGCGAGGCCGAGCAACGCTTCGGCGTACAGGTTCGCCAGGCTCTGAGCGGCGGTCTGCAGGACTGGAAACAGTCGCCGCAGGGCTGGCTGGCACTGCTGATTCTGCTGGATCAGTTGCCGCGGATGATCTTCCGCAATACGCCACAGGCTTTTGCCGGTGATCCGCTGGCCCTTGCGCTGCTGGAGGACGGGCTGGCAAAACAGTGGGATCGGCGGTTGCCGCCGATTCGCCGGGTATTTGCCTATCTGATTCTCGAGCATGCCGAGGATCCGCTGCTGCAGGATAGGGCTGTGGCCTGCTTTCGTGTCTTGCTGAACGAGGCTACCGAGGAGGAGCGGGGATTGTTCGCGAACTTTCTCGAGTTTGCCGAGCGGCACCAGCAGGTAATCAGGCTTTTTGGCCGCTTTCCTCATCGCAATGCCATTCTCGGACGTCATTCCAGTCCCAAGGAAGTTGCTTTTCTAGGGGAACCCGGTTCGCGTTTCTGAACTCCAAGCGGGCAAGACGCCGGCGGCTATGCCAAGCTTGCTGGCACTTTCCCATCAGGAGTTCTCCAATGTCGATGCGTATCGCGGCGCTGCTCGCCTGCTGCCTCCTGGCGGCCTGCAGCAAGATCAACCAGGACAACTACGCCAAGCTCAAACCGGGTATGAGCAAGGACGAAGTGGAGCGGCTGCTGGGCGCGCCAGACGAATGCGCCGGGGCACTGGGCATGACCAGTTGTACTTGGACCAACGGGCAGAGTTACATCAGCGTCCAGTATGGCGGAGACACGGTCATGCTGTTCTCTGGCAAGGGACTCAAATAAACGGGAGCAGATAATGCGCGGCACTCTGGTTGTCAGTGTTCTTGCGGTTCTTGCCGGTTGTGCCAATTCCGGAACAGGGTCGATTCCTCCAGTGCCACCGAAGACCATGCAGGTGGATCTGCAGCGTTATCAGGGCACCTGGTACGAACTGGCACGCCTGCCGCTGTACTTCCAGCGTCAGTGTGTGCAGTCCGAGGCCCACTATGCGCTGCAGGCTTCGGGCAGCATCGCCGTGACCAACCGCTGCCGCACTGCCGAGGGTGAGTGGCAGGAAGTTACCGGCCAGGCCGAGCCGCAGGAGGAGGGACACACCGACAAGTTCTCGGTGCGCTTCGACAACTGGGCCAGCCGTCTACTGCGGATTCGCGGCGATTACTGGGTGCTGTACCACGACAGCGACTATCAGGTTGCGCTGGTCGGCCATCCGCAACGCAAGTATCTCTGGCTGCTGTCGCGTACTCCGCAGGTGGACGAGGCGACCCGTCAGCAATTGCTGTCGGTAGCCCGCGAGCGAGGCTATCGCAATACTGACGAGCTGATCTGGCGCAAGGCCGATTGAGGCTGGCGCTGCGACATCATTCCCAGTCCAGGCGGCCCAGCTTCCATTCGCCGTCTTCCAGCCACCATTCAAGACGCACCGCATAGTGCCTGGCGCTGTCCGGAATCAGTCCTTCGGCGCCGGTGAGGGCAATCTGCGCCTCACTGTGGCCACGGCTGGAAACAACCGGGTCGACCCAACTGCTCTTGCTCAGGGCGATTACCCGTACGTTGCGGTGACGCAGAAAGAGCAGAGTCATGGTGCGCCTGGCCCATTCACGGTCGAGCGACTGGCGGGCGAGGAACTCTCCGTGCAACTGATCCATCACGGCCGAGGTGTTCTTGGCTTCGATATTTTCCTGCAGACGCTGCGTCGCTGCTTCCAGCGCCACCTGCGGATCGTTGCGGGAGCAGCCGCCGAGCAGCAGGGCGATGGTCAGCAGCAGAGGCCAAAGGGCCAGTTGACGGCTCGACATGCCGAAGTTCCTTTTCATGGTTATGATGCCCGGCAGGGCCGCGGCTGGTAGCCGCCCCACGCCGTGTCTCCGACTGTTGCGGAGCATGGTGGGCCGGCACGCTGGATGTTACAGCGACATGCGGGCTTTCACAGACTGTTTTGCCGGGCCATCGCCAATATCGGTGGTTCTCACGTTCAGCCAGGAGCCAGTCATGCAGACCCTGTACCCGGAGATCAAGCCATACGCCCGCCACCAACTGGCGGTGGAGCCCCCTCATGTCCTGTACGTGGATGAGAGTGGTTCGGCGGACGGCCTGCCGGTGATGTTTATCCACGGCGGGCCGGGTGCGGGTTGCGATGCTGCCAGCCGCCGCTACTTCGATCCGACCTTGTACCGCATCGTCACCTTTGACCAGCGCGGCTGCGGCCGTTCGACCCCGCACGCGAGCCTGGAGAACAACACCACCCAGGCACTGATAGCCGACATCGAGCGGATCCGCGAGCACCTGGGTATCGAGCAGTTCGTGCTGTTTGGCGGCTCATGGGGTTCGACTCTGGCACTGGCCTATGCCCAGACGCATCCGCAGCGGGTGCTCGGTCTGATCCTGCGCGGCATCTTCCTGTGTCGCCCGCAGGAGATGCAGTGGTTCTATCAGGAAGGGGCCAGCCGGCTGTTCCCGGATTACTGGGAGGACTACCTGGCACCAATCCCGGTGGAGGAGCGTGCTGATCTGATGCAGGCCTTCTATAAGCGACTGACCGGCGCCGACCAGATTGCCCAGATGCACGCGGCCAGGGCTTGGTCGACCTGGGAAGGACGCACTGCCACTTTGCGCCCCAACAGCCAGGTCGTCGATCATTTCAGCGAGCCGCTACGGGCTCTTTCCATAGCCCGTATCGAGTGCCACTACTTCGTCAACAATGCCTTCCTCGAGGCCGATCAGTTGCTGCGTGACATGCCGAAGATAGCCCACCTGCCGGGCATCATCGTGCACGGTCGCTACGATGTGATCTGCCCGCTGGATAATGCCTGGGCACTGCATCAGGCCTGGCCCAACAGCGAGCTACAGATCATCCGCGACGCCGGCCACTCGGCTGCCGAGCCAGGCATCACCGATGCACTGGTGCGAGCCACCGAAACCATGGCCAGGCGTCTGCTCGATCTGCCGCCGGAGGACGCATGAAGCTGCTGATTCAGCGCGTTCGCAGCGCGCGGGTAGAGGTTCGGGAGGAAGTGGTCGGCAGCATTGACCAGGGTCTGCTGGCGCTGGTCGGAGTGGAGCCGCAGGATGATCAGGCGAGTGTCGCCCGCGCCCTGCATAAGCTGCTCAACTACCGTGTATTCAGCGACGATGCCGGCAAGATGAATCGTTCCCTGGCGGATGTCGGTGGTGGCTTGCTGCTGGTCTCACAGTTTACTCTGGCCGCCGACACCAAAAGTGGCATGCGCCCCAGCTTCTCCAGCGCCGCGCCACCTGCCCAGGGGGAGAGGCTGTTCGACGCGCTGGTGGCGCTGGCGCGCGAGCAGCATCCGAATGTGGCGACCGGGCGTTTCGGTGCCGACATGCAGGTGCATCTGGTCAACGACGGGCCGGTGACCTTCCTTCTGGAGGTCTGAGTCTGGCGCCTCAGATATGCTCCTGTTTCTCCTGAGCAGTCTTCATGCTGCTGGTGCCTTCCTGAGTGATCGTTGCCACCTCGCCATTGCTGCCCAGCGAACGACGGAAGCCGCCGATGGCATCGCCCAGATCACTGCCGAGTGTGCGCAGGCGCTTGCTGCCGAACAGCATGATGACGATGAGTAGGATGATGAGAAGCTGCCAGATGCTGATGCCGGCTATGCCCATGAAATGTCTCTCCCAAGGTTGGTCGGATAAGGGGGTTCTACCCCATTTCCACGGACGGTTTGAAAAGGGCTGAAAACTTCAGATCTTGCCGGGCGACTCTACGACGCATTCGTGGGTTATGAAACCGCTCGATGTAGTCGAATAGATCCGCCCGTGCTT
>NZ_BPLZ01000002.1 GCF_019656335.1 Pseudomonas sp. NCCP-436
TTACCGAGCCATCGACCGGGCTGGTGTTGGTGAAGTACTGGCCGCTGAGCGGGGCGACGAACTCACCGCCGATGTAGTTGCCATAGCGCGGCTTGAGGGTAACGAGGGAGCCTGGGGTACCCGGTTTGGCGTAAATCATGAGGTAACTCTCCGTAACGACGGTTGTTGTTTTTGTGTATGAGTCCGGCTAATCGAGTAGCACTCATGCTTATCTTGAGGTTTTTTCATGTTGCAAACTTGACGCCACGGGTGCTTGGCTGTCGCCTGCAGTCAAGTCCTTCGCCAAGATCACTGCTTGCTCCCGGCGCCTGAGCAAACGCCCATTACGCAGCTCAAGCATGCACAGATGCTGTTTCGCTTGAGCATTAGCCCGTTGCGCGCAACACCCTGGCGCGTTGCTGTTTCCTTCTGACCCATTACTGGGCATATCAGGCTTCGTCAGTGCACGGCATCAGGTTCTGCATGGAAGGCGCGTGGCGCGCCGGAGATTTTGGTACAGAGCCTGGATTTGCTAAGGCAGAAGGGCTGGCTGGAGGCTGCTCGGTGTGTTTCTTGCTTGTTTTCTCGCACGTTAGCGGAGAGCGTGTGATGAGTTTCTATAGTGCCCAGCCGGCAGGTCTATCGCCCATGTCAGGTGTCCAGAGCAATACAGGGGTGCTGGCAGCCGCTGCCAGCGGTCTGTGCGACTTCATCGGCAAGCATGGTGGCGACGCCGATCGTATTCTGGGTGTTTCCGGTATCGATCCGGAAGTTCTGGCGCATCCCACCCTGAGCTTGGCGCTGCCCAACTACTGTCGGGTGCTGGAGGAGGCGGCGCGGCAATCCGGCTGTGATAATTTCGGACTTTATTACGGCCAGCAGTTCAAGCCACAAGCTCTTGGGCTGCTGGGTTATATAGGGCTGTGCTCCTCAACCCTGGAGCAGGCTCTGATCAACTTTGCCCGTGCCTTCCCCTTGCATCAACGCAACAGCCTCATTCGTCTGGTCGACGAGGGCGAGTGCTACCGTTTCGATTACCAGGTGCGGCACGGCGCGATTCTCTGTCGCCGGCAGGATGCTGAACTGACCATGGGAATGGTCTACAACCTGGTGCGCCATGTGCTGGGCAGCCAGTGGGCTCCGCGTGCCGTGCATTTTGAGCATCCGCGTCCGGAACAGTGGCAGGATCACAGCAAGTTGTTCGGGGCTCCTGCGTATTTCGAGCAGCCTTTCAACTCTCTGGTGATTCCCAAGCGGGATCTGAACCGTGCCATGCCCGAGCATGATCCGGTGCTGCTGGTGGTGATGCAGGATTCACTGCGTCAGCTCAGTAGCCTCGGAGGGCTGAGCGAGCAGGATATCGTCAGTGAAACCCGTGCACAGATCCGCCAGCAACTGCACAGCGGTGAGCCGGTGCTGGAACTGGTGGCCGAGCAGATGGGCATGACCAGTTGGTCCCTGCAGCGACGTCTGCGCGAGCAGGGTTTGAGCTTCTCGCAGGTAGTGGACAGACTGCGCTGCGAGCTGGCCACTTATTACCTGAGTCAGCAACAATTGCCGATCAGTGCGTTGGCGCCACTGCTTGGCTACTCCGAAAGCAGCGCATTTTCCCGGGCGTTTCGCCGCTGGTTCGGGGTCAGCCCACGGCAGTGGCGGCGCGAAAGCGAGAGCGCCGACTAGGCTCTGCAGGAAAAATGCCGGCGTTCGACGACTTTTCGAAGCGAACCTAAGGGATCAGTAGGCGGCACGAATCGCCCGCAGATCGTAGCCGTGGATTATCTGACCGCGCATGTCGATCAACGGAA
Organism: Pseudomonas sp. NCCP-436; assembly: GCF_019656335.1. Lineage (GTDB taxonomy): Bacteria > Pseudomonadota > Gammaproteobacteria > Pseudomonadales > Pseudomonadaceae > Aquipseudomonas. The sequence continues at coordinate 1,785 of NZ_BPLZ01000002.1, forward strand.
CTCCGCCGTTTCCGCCGATCGCTTCGTACTGGGCACGACCGGCGCTGTCTTTCTCGATGTCCACCTCGCGATAGACGATACCGTCCTCGGCGAACAGTGCCCGGGTCTTGGCGCAGTAGCCACACCAGGAGGAGGCATAGAGCACGATCTCGTCGTTCTGACGGGGGCGGCGGACTCAGCCAGCGCTCGACCCGATCCCAGTTCTGGTACGCGCCAGAACGGTGAGCAGAAGCAGGATTCGCTTGGTCATCGTTCACATCCTTGTGTCGTACCGCGAGCCGTGGAGGGGATCAGCTCTGGCGGCGTTTGAGCTGATCCTTGAGCTGGGTCGGCAACTGACGAATGATCAGCATGTCACGGCTTTCGTCGTACTCAACCTTCGAGCCCAGCAGATGTGCCTCAAAGCTGATGGACAGCCCTTCGGCACGGCCGGTAAAGCGCTGGAACTGGCTCAGGGTGCGTTTGTCTGCCGGAAATTCCGGCGCCATGCCGTAGTCCTTGTTGCGGATGTGTTCAAAGAAGGCTCGTGGGCGTTCTTCGTCAATTAGCCCGGATAGCTCTTCAAGCGTGATCGGCTCGCCCAGCTTGGCCTGACTGGTCGCGTAGCCCACCAGTGTCTTGGTCTTCTCGCGGGCCTGCTCTTCGGGCAGATCCTCGCTTTCCACATAGTCACTGAAGGCCTTGAGCAGGGTGCGGGTTTCGCCGGGGCCATCGACTCCTTCCTGGCAGCCGATAAAGTCGCGGAAGTAGTCCGACACCTTCTTGCCGTTTTTACCCTTGATAAAGGAAATGTACTGTTTGGACTGCCTGTTGTTCTGCCATTCGCTGATATTGATGCGCGCAGCCAGGTGCAACTGGCTCAGATCCAGATGCTTGGCCGGCGCTACATCCAGCGCATCGGTCACTGTCACACCTTCGCTGTGGTGCAGCAGGGCGATGGCCAGGTAGTCGGTCATGCCCTGCTGGTAATGGGCCAGCAATACGTGGCCACCCGTGGACAGGTTGGATTCTTCCATCAGCTTTTGCAGGTGCTCGACGGCCTGGCGGCTGAAACTGGTGAAATCCTGTTCGCCGTCGAGATAAGTCTTCAGCCAGCCGCTGAAGGGATAGGCACCTGACTCCTCGTGGAACAGCCCCCAGGCCTTGCCCTGCTTGGCGTTATAGCTCTCGTTGAGATCGGCCAGCAGGTTCTCCATGGCCTGCGAAGGCGCCAGTTCGCTGTCGCGGGCATGCAGCACGGCGGGACTGCCGTCTGGCTTTTTGTCGATCAGATGGACGATGCAGTGGCGGATCGGCATGGCGGGCTCGCTAGCAAATGAAACCAGCACACAGTTTACCTGAAGCCGGGCGCTGCATTCGTGTGCAACTGCGGGTGAAAGGCTGGAGGTTGCCCTTCACCCGGTACGGCGCTTACGCCTGTTGGCCGCGCTGTTGCAGTGCCCGCAGTCGTTCGATCACATAGCGCAGGTGCATGTGCAGCTCGTACAACTCGTGGGTGTAGGACAGTGGCACTTCGACTGTGGCCAGTTCATCCTCCAGCTGTTCCAGACGCTGGATCTCGCTGTCCAGCTCTGTGGGCAGGGAGCCGGCGTGGAGCTTGCGATCGACTTCGCGCAGGTACTTGTACCAGCGGTAGATGCGTGCGCGGATTCGCCACTGGTAGATCGGGCCGACAGCCTTGAACAGAGGGATCAGCACCACGATCAGCGGGATCAGCAGGATGATGTAGCGGTCAGCCAGCGAGGCAATGCGAAACGGTAGGTAACGTTGCAGGATCGGCAGTCCCTTGCTGTAGTAGTGATCGGCATCCGGATGCAGTTCGAAGGTGGGCGGCTCGGCACGGGGGTAGCTGCCTGCCGGGTCGAGCAGCGAGCCATTCTTCAACACCTCACGGCTGGCGGCGAGAAACAGTGGTACCAGACCGGGGTTGAAGGCGTCGTTAACCACCAGGGTAGCTACCGGGGAGAGGGTGATGATGTCTCGATCAGGGACGTTGCTGGCCAGATCCAGCAGGCCTTCTTCTACCGTCACGCGGTTGAGGAAGGGCAGGCGAGCTTCATAAGCTGCCGCCCGGCGAAAGTGCGCCAGGGTGATTTGTGGATGGCTGGCCAGTTGTTGCACCTGGCTGTTTTCAGCCGGGCCGACAAAGAAGGCCGCATCCAGTTCTCCGGCCATCAGGGCGCGGGCTGCCTTGCCGCCACCGATACTCTGCCAGTTTTCCGGATAATGCTCGGGCAGGATGGCGTTGACGGCGAGCACGGCATCGCTGGCTGTGCGCGTACCGCTGCCGTCACCGCCTAGGCCCAGGCGCAGCGGCAGCAGATCGCTGAGGCGGTCGATCGTTACATCACGGCGATGGAACAGCCACAATGGCTCCTGATAGATGGCCCCGAGGCTTTCCAGACGCTGCCTGTCCTGCTCCGGCAGCTGTTCTTCCAGGCCGCTTTGCACCAGGGCAATTTCAACTTCCGGGCGCTCGGCCAGCAGGCGCTCAAGGTTGTCGCGTGAGCCGGAAGTGGGCACCAGATGCAGCTCGAAGCCTTCCTTGGCCAGTTCTTCTTTCAGGCGCTCGGCAAACTCCTGATAGGCCCCTCCCTGGCTACCTGTGGCCATGCTCGCGCTCATCGGCGGCGGCGGCGCGACGAACTGGAACAGGGCCCAGATCAGCCCGGCCACCACCGGGACTATCCAGAGGTTGGCCATGATCATGATTTTCAGGTCGTGGAGTACGCGGCGCATGGGCATTCCTTGTCAGGGTGTGCCCCAAGGATAGCCAAGTGCTAAGCCTCAACAAACATCTCTGAGCACGCAATAAATGTTCTGTAATGTCACAAATATGTCAAAATGAAGTTACTTTGATACTACTTGGAAATGTGATGCGGTATTTCAGGGAGTTCAGTGGACGTTATCCATATCGGGTTCGTTTTTCCGATCTAACCATGCATTTGGCCGAAGGGATTTCGACTGATCTACTCGGGCAGGTGCATCAACTGATATGGACTCGCGAGCATGTTCACCGCAAGAGCCGACTTTCCGGTGTTTTAGGGAGAGACGACCAGCGAGTGTTCGTTAAGACATCCAAGCTGGGTAGCCTGCTTCCCGTATACGGGTGACCCTTGGGCTGCCCCGGCGTCAGGGGATCTTCGATTGGGGGCTGGCGGAAGTCATCAATTCCATCGAGGCCTATCGGCGTGGGGTGCCTACGGCGCCGCTCAAGGGCTTTGGCTGTCGTCGCAGAGGCCGTGGCTTGGTCAGTGAGGTGTTCATCGTCAGTCAGTGGCTGGAAGGCCATGTGGACGGAGTGGAGTGGTTGCGTCAGCCCGGGGTTGATGTCGAGGAGTTTGTGCTAGGAGCGTTCGACCTTATTCGGGTGATGCATGAGAAAGAGGTTCATCATCTGGATCTGTGGGCGGCGAACATCATGGTGGATCCGCATGGTGGCACCTACAGGGCGATAGACCTGGAGAACTGCTATCTCGGCAAGACGGACTTCCTGGCCGAGACATTGGGCTTTCAGTTTGGCTTCCTCTATTTTCGCGGACTGCATTCACTGCTGGACGAGGCGCATTATGACGCGCTGGTGGAACAGGCCCTGAGTGCTTATGCAGACATCGACCGAAAGCGCTTTCAGGTGGTCTACCAGCCTTGCAAGCACCGACATGTCGGACGCAAGGAACGCGGTTGTATTCCTCAGTACGGCATACTGCCTAGCGATTGATTCCGGCTTGCCGGGTGGCCGAGCGAGCGTGGTGCAGCATGTCGAGGAGCGCCAGAGCGACCAGCAGACCGAGGCTGTAGAGAGCATCGCTGCCCAGTGTCAGCAGTACTGCCGCGCACAGGAATGTGGCAATGCCCGCCAGCAGGCGTCCGAGGCCGCGCAGCAATACCCAGCCCGCTGCCATGCTGAACAGGTAGATGAGGATGAAGTTGCCGTTGGCGTAGCGGATCAGATCATCTACTGACAGCTCCAGAAGCAGGCTCAGTGTGGTGAAGAGTGCACAGCTGGCCACTACCAGCAGCAGGGCCCGGCCCGGAACCCCGTGCCGGTTGCGTACTGCCAGCGGGGCCGGCAGCCGCCCTTCATCGGCCAGGCTCCAGATCAGCCGGGCAAAACCCTGGATGTAGACGTTCATCGAGGCAAAGCAGGCCAGATAGCCGATCAGCGCCGCCAGAACCCGCGCCTTCTGGCCGAGCAAATGCTCGAACAGCAGGGGCAGGGCGGTGGTGTCGCGCTGCGCATCGCCATAGGTGGCGAAGCTCAAAATCGCCACCGAGCAGGCCCAGTACACCAGACCGGCCAGCAATACGCCGAGCAGCAGGGCCAGCGGGAAGTCGCGCTCGGGACGCCTGAACTCTTCGCCCAGATGGGTGAAGGCTTCAATGCCGACGAAGCACCAGAACATCACAGCAAGTGCCGTTGGCAACAGATGCCATTGGCCGTCCAGGCTCGGTAGCAGCGACTGATTCGGCTGCGGCAGGTCGCCCAGCCACCAGATCATTCCGACACTGGCGACGATGGCCACGGCGATCAAACCCTGGATCAGCCCCGAGGCGCGCGGTGGACGCTGGCCAAGCAGGAGGATGGCTGCCAGAGTCAGCAACTGGATTGCCAGCAGGCCGGCCGTGTCCAGATCCAGCAGTGCCAGCCAGAAACCACTGGCGATGTGCAGGGCCGCAGGCAGTCCCACAGGCAAAACGGCGAGAAACAGCAGCGCACTGATACGTTCCAGACGCAGGCCAAAGGCCTGACCGATCAGGTGCGGTGCGCCGCCGGCATGGGGAAAGCGCTTGCCCAGTTGAGCGAAGGTAAAGGCTACCGGCAGTACCAGCGCGATCAGGATCAGCCAGGCCCACAGGGAGGCATCGCCTGCCACTGTGGCAGCCAGCGCCGGCACCACAAAGATGCCGGTGCCAAGCAGCGAAGTGCTGAGCAGGGCGACACCCTGCAGCAGGCCAAGTTCTTTGTTCAATCGACTCATAAGGTATGCTCAGCGGGTTGCCGGTAGGCCATGATAAGAGGGCCGCCGTGAGCAAGCTGTCGGCGTTCGCCGGCACAATAACGGTTGTTGCCGGCAAACTGTCGAACCCGCCGGCAGGCTTTCACCAACCCGCTTTTCGAGATGCCCAGTGGATAAGTTCGATCATCAGATCCTCGCCCTGCTGCGTGCCGACGCACGCACGCCCGTCAGTCAGATTGCCCGCGCGGTCAACCTGTCCCGCTCGGCGGTCAGTGAGCGCATTCGCCAACTGGAGGAAAGCGGCATCATCCGCGGCTATCACGCCGAAGTGTGCTTGCCGGGTTCCGGCGAAGTGAAGGCCTTCTTCGAGCTGTTCTACCAGGGACGCCGTTGCGAGGACTATGTCGAGCGCATGCGCGCCATCCCCGAGGTACGTCGCTGCAGCGGCATCAGTGGTGAGACCGACATGCTGGTCTACATCGAAGCCGCAAGCATGGCGCGGCTCAGTGAAGTACGAGCGCAGATCGAAACCTTCCCGCATATGCAGCGGGTCAAGACCCACATGGTCGTACAGGACTGGTCGCTATGAGCCTGCGTCTCCTGCATACATCCGACTGGCACTTGGGGCAGCACTTCATGGGCAAGACCCGCCAGGCCGAGCACCAAGCCTTCTGCGCCTGGTTGCTGGAACAGGTAAGGCAGCATGCGGTGGACGTGCTACTGATTGCCGGTGACCTGTTCGATACAGGCTCACCGCCCAGCTATGCGCGCGAGCAGTACTACCGGCTGGTGGTGCAGTTGCATGAGGCCGGTTGCAGCCTGGTGGTGCTGGGCGGCAACCACGACTCGCCGGCCATGCTTGGCGAAAGCCGCAGCCTGCTGGCGCAACTCGGTGCCCAGGTAGTACCGGGCGTCGCAAGGGAGCCGGACGACCAGGTACTGCTGCTCAACAACCGCGATGGCCAACCAGGTGCAGTGCTCTGTGCCGTGCCCTTTATCCGCCCGCGTGATGTCCTGACCAGTCAGGCCGGACAAAGTGCGCAGGACAAGCAGCAAAACCTGCAGCAGGCCATTGCCGGACATTACCGCGCGTTGTACGAGCGTGCTCTGGTCTACCGTACAGAACTGGGCCTGGAGCTGCCCATCATCGCCAGCGGACACCTGACCACTGTTGGCGCCAGTGCCAGCGAATCGGTACGGGAAATCTATGTCGGCAGCCTTGAAGCCTTCCCCACCAATGCCTTCCCCCCTGCTGACTACATCGCTCTCGGCCATATCCACCGTCCGCAGAAAGTGGCCGGGTTCGAGCACATCCGCTACAGCGGCTCGCCCATTGCCCTGTCTTTCGACGAGGCGCGTCAGCAGAAAGAAGTACTCCTGCTGCAGTTCGAGGCGGCCGCGCTACACACGGTTACCTCGCTGCCTGTGCCGGTATTCCAGCCATTGGCCAGCCTGCGCGGCTCGCTCAAGGAGCTGGCTGCGGGCATTGCCAAACTGGCCGCACAAGGCACGCCAGAACGGCCCGTATGGCTGGAGCTGCAGGTCAACAGCGACGACTACCTGAGCGACTTGCAGGGACGCATCAACGCCCTGTGCGAGGGTTTGCCGGTAGAAGTACTGCGCATTCGCCGCGAGCGTGGCAGCAACGTTGCCAGCCTGACCGGCGAAGCCCGCGAGACTCTGGACGAGCTCGGTGTCGAAGACGTATTCAACCGGAGACTGCAGCAGGAAGCACTGGATGAAGAGGACATCCGGCGCTTGCAGCAGCTCTACCGGCAGGTGCTGGAGGAGCTGCCCGAGGGCCGCTGATCGGGCACCCTGATCAATGCGTAACAAATCGCTCAGGCGTCTGGTGCGCTCACCCCAGTGGACTGATCACCCCGGCAAACCCCTGGCCCAGCACGTGGGTATATATCTGCGTTGTGCGTATATCTGCGTGCCCTAGCAGCGTCTGCACTGTGCGAATGTCGCTCCCCCGACGCAGTAGCTCGGTGGCGAAACTGTGGCGAAAGGTATGGCAACTTGCTGGCTTGTGCAGATTGGATTGCCGGACGGCATGTCTGACAGCTTTCTGAATGGCACTGACATGAAGGTGATGACGAACGATCTGCCCGTCCTCATCCGTGCAAAGCCCGGTCGACGGGAACAACCATTGCCACTCGAATGAACATCCGGCCTTGGGGTATTTGCGACGTAACGCAAATGGCAGGCTGACGGGAGCGTGATAAAAGCTGTCCCGCTGCTTCCAGGCGCGAAACATACGCTCTCTGCGCTCCAGCAGCGGTGTGATCAAGGGCGCCGGCAGGAGTGTTGTTCGGTCCTTGGCGCCTTTGCCGTCGTGAATGGTGATGACCTGTTTATCGAAATCCATATCCTTGATACGCAAACGTGCAGCTTCCACCACTCGCAAGCCGGCGCCGTACATTAGCGAAGCCAGTAGTTGATGCGGTTGCCCAAGCCTGGCAATGAGTGCTGTGGCTTCCTCATGCGTAAGGACGCAGGGAATACGCGCCGAGCGTTTTGCGCGCACCACCTCACCCACTTGCCCGAGCGGTTGTTGCAAGACCTTGGCGTAAAGGAAAACCAGTGCATTGAGTGCCAGATTCTGAGTAGCGGCAGCCACCTGGCGCTCAACTGCCAGCCAGGTGAGAAAAGCGTTGACCTCGATAGCGCCAAGCTCCATTGGATGACGCAGTTGATGGAGGCGGATGAAATAGCGAATCCAGTACCAGTAGGATTTTTCTGTGCGGATACTGTAGTGATGCAACCGCATCACCGCCCTGAACTGCTCTTGCAGGCGAGGTTTGCTGGAGGTTTCCATGGCCGACTCCCTGGCTGTGTTTTTGTACAGTAGTAATGGTAGAGCAAAAAGAGGAAGTCAAGCGAATACGTCCAGACACCAGGAGCTGGCTGGTAATTTCATGATTTGAAAAGAGTTTTTCTAGAGCTGCGATGACGATGATGCGGAGTTAGATGGAAGGCTCTACTATCGGATTAGTACCGCCTTCCATCTAATCACTGTTAGCCATACGGAAACTCAGTGTGAAATGAAAAGAAATAATCAATCCACCTGCTTCGTTGTAAGTCTGCTATTTCTTAGCGTGGCAATGGTTTTTTGGTCTGACCTGTATCTTTTTGCTAAAACAGTTCGACTACCAGAATGGGCGGAGTCATTGCCAAGTCCCATAAATGCACCTAAATATATTGCATTCTTATGCCTGATTCCTGCGGTATTATTCGCAAATACATTCACTAATGCATTTGCGCAAATATCAAAGATAATTCTTATAGCCTCTATATTTCCGGTACTAATTTACATCTTCAAAACAAATAGTCAGGGTATTGAGCTAATCTACAACGTGATATTCCAATACCTTTGGGTTATTGGCTGGAATTGTTTATTACCAGCACTTGTTCTGCTTGGGGTGCACACAATATGGCAGTTTTTAGCTATCAGGCTAACCCATCATTCAAGCGGGACGCCTAACGGCGCCCCTTAATTCAAACGTTATACGCCATAAGGAAATCTATGCGTACACTCAACATTTCTTTAATTTCCGCCACTGGTGCATTTGCACTTTTACTTACGTCTATTGCCTATCCAACGTTGGGGGAGCGGCCACTTTCACACTGGGCCTTAAATGTTGGAGCATTTTCTAGCGCCGCACTTATATCTTTAGTTTACATTTTCACGTCGCTCATCCCGCCGCTAGATCATAAAAAATCACACTCAGTAGTTCTCACAACTTATTTCATTTGTTTAGTAATTGCGACTTTCACTGGCGCATTTTGGGGCGTTGTCGGCCATGTTATGGAAACAGAAAAAGTAGATTTTGAAACTGCGCTCTGGCATGCAGAAATTATGATTTACAGTGGCTACATACTGACGACAGCAATTTTAAGCAGTACCTTGCTATATCTAATTAAGCAACGCAGGAACTCAGTACAAGCAGCTGTAAACGTATAACAATAGGTTCAAATCGTTCGCTGCGCTCACTGGGACGGGCTAAAGCCCGCCCCTTAACCAAACGTTATGTGAAAAGCAGTTCACCCTAGAAAACGATCAAGGATCAAGCGGAATGAAGTCAAGACTTAAACTAAAAGATGGCGAAGAGTTGAAACGTATTAGCTCCCGCACCAAGGGCTTTATGGAGGAAACCGATATAATTGAATACCATATTGTGAATAGCGCCGGTGAGGTCGTCGGAACCGTCACGCATACAGACCATACAGCCGTTCGTGGTTTCAAAAGGACTCAGACCGTTGAACAAAAAGACTTGGCTGGTAACACAATTGTTTCAGATTCATGGTAGCGAAGCGGTAACACATAACAAATCGCTCAAGTAAGTTCCGGGCCTGTTGGCCCTCCACCGGACGCGGCTAAAGCCGCGCCGCTTAGCTCAGGCGTTAGCGCTTCGCAAAGGAGAGGTGATGAGTCTAGAAGACAAGTTGACCGGTTGGACCGGTCCTTCGAGTGACACAGAGCAGGAAAAACAAGATCGGACAGAGCGAATGATTCGCGATGCTATTAGCTCACACATTCCTTTTAACAATTGCTCTCTAAAGATTTATGCGAAAGGTTCTTATGCAAACAACACCAATGTGCGCGCAGACAGCGACGTGGATATTGCAGTCGAGTGCACGGACGTCCTTTACTGGGAGGAGGAAGAGTCTGGGATTTACACCCCAGGAACACCATATGAAGGCATATGGACTCCTGCAAAACTTAGATCAGAACTCGTCGCTGCTTTGAAAGCAAAATTCCCAAATCAAGTCGACACCACAGGATCTACAGCCATTCAAGTAAACTCTAGCTCTTCACGCGTTGACGCTGATGTCGTTCCGTGTTTTAGCTACGAGTACCATACGAAATATGAAACGAGACAAGGAACAAAGATATTCAAGACTGACGGTGGCAGTATCGTCAACTACCCTGCTCAGCAATTGGAGAACGGAATAGCTAAAAATAAGCGAACGGGCTACGCATTTAAAAAGGGGGTGCGTTTGTTAAAGCGCGTTGAGAACGCGATGGCTGAAGATGGAGTATTTAGGGAGTTGCCATCCTATTTTATGGAATGCCTAGCGTACAATTGTCCAGATTCAGTCTTTAGTCATTCAACCTGGACGGATTGTCTTCGCGGAATGCTTTTTCATATTTGGGATCAACTTCAAGGTGACGAACCGTCTTCTGGTCGGTGGGTTGAAGTAAATGGTTGTTATTACTTATTCCATCCAGGACAAAAATGGTCCCGTATGGACGGGCGCGAGTTTGCCAAAGCGGCTTGGAATTACTTTGGATTCAAATAATGCGCAATGTAACACTAAAAAGTTCGCTGTATTTGCTGGTGGGAATCTCGGCAGTCGCTTGGTTTTCGCTCGCCTACTTTGGCGGGCTCGATCTGTCAAAGCTAAAAGACTTTTTTGGGCTTGTTCCAAAAGTGGTGAGCATTGATCTTTTAGTCATCGCTGTCTTCGTTAAATGGGGCTGGAAACTAAAAATATTCAGAGGGTGGCTTGTTCCATTTCCAAATTTGAACGGAAGTTGGGTGGGATTTATCTATTCAGATTGGAAAAATCCAGCGACGGGCGAAAAGCCACCTCCAATACCAGTTATGCTGACCGTGAACCAGTCCTTCTTCCACATTAGTTGCATGATGCGTACAAGTGAAATGGAAAGTTCTTCGTATTCTGAGGGCTTTCTTATAGATCCCGATCGGCAGATAAAAAACGTAGCATATTCCTATACTAGTAAGCCTAGATTGAGTTTGAGCGAAAGAAGTATCCCCCATGATGGAACAGCAGTGTTTCAGATCATTGAGAAGCCAAAACAAAAATTGGTGGGTCGGTATTGGACAGAAAGATTAACAAAAGGGGAGATGGTGCTTGAGTATCACTCAAAAGACCTGTTAGAGGAACTTCCAGAAGATTTGGGCGAGCACCCCGTAACAGAGAATGAAAATAGGCGCTAACAAGGCGCTGCACTGGACGGCAATTCCGCTACGCTCCATTGCCGCCAGTGAGCTTGGTCGTTAGACCCAGCAGAAATATTGAGGTGTCGCATGTTATTAAATGGTGGCCCTATAAATTCAGCTCCACTGAACGGTGCCCCCGTGCTGGCCCGGTTCGACTTACAATCGAAGCAAGGTAAAAAATCAATAATACAGGTCGCCTCCCTAGCTGACCGCGCGCTAATAGAGCGACTACACAAATACCCAAACGATCTTCGAGTAATTGATCGCCGCCTATTTGAAGAAATAGTTGCAGAAATATTTCTCGGATTTGGTTACCAAGTTGAGCTGACACAAAGAACACGCGACGGCGGAAAAGACATAATCGCTGTAAAAGAAACTGAAATAAATCTGCGCTTTCTTATTGAGTGCAAGCGTCCAGACCCAGGAAACGCCATTGGAGTTTCCGCTGTAAGAGAGTTGTACGGTGTAAAAGTCGATGACGGAGCTACCAAGGCTATTCTTGCTACCACAACTCACCTTTCTCAAGACGCGAAAATGTTCATAGAAAAGCATCGTTGGGAGCTGGAAGGCAAAGAGTACGACGGCATCCTAGAGTGGATCTCAAATTATATAAAACAACCAAGCCATTGACCTTCTCGGCTTGGTCTAACAAGTGGTTCAAACCGTTCGCTTCGCTCACTGGGACGGGCTGAAGCCCGCCCCTTAACCAAACGTTGGGCATATAAATGGCTTTCACTCCGATCCAAGCCTCAAAGGCATGCATTCGTCGAAGTCGACGACTACTTGATCTAGCTAATGCAAACTTGCCAGACAATAAAATTAAAAATGACCTCCGGCGATCGGCTCTTGTAATGGCCGTGACTGGCATAGATTCCTATATGCACTGGCTTGTATATCAAAGGCTTTCGGATGTAAGAAAACAAGGCGACCTGCCGAAGTCACTGGCGAAAATCGACCTCCCATTTTCAGAGCTTGCGTCACTGGCCGACGCTACGATTGCAGGCCGAAAAAAGAACCGCACAATACGCCCATGGGTTCAAGTAAAAAATGCAATGCAGCGACGCCTACTCAAAGAAACATTTCAATCGTATGAGCAAGTAGGGAATGCACTGTCACTAGCAGGCATAGATAAAGGATGGTCCCGAACCGCTGAAAAGCTTGGAATAAAATCCGAAGAAATAAAAACAAAATTAAACCATCTGGTACATCGCAGAAATCAAGTTGTCCATGAGGGAGATATAATGCGCGCCTCCCGCCCACAAAAGCTTAAGTACAACGAAATAGCACACGATGACGTAGTGGCTGACGTAAATTGGATCGAAACCCTGATGGCAGCCATAGAGCAAGTCGTTCAGGAGGAAGCTCCCAAGTGATACGCCCAACAAACGGTTCAAGGCAGTTCGCTTCGCTCACTTGGGACCGGCTAAAGCCGGCCCCTTAACCAAACGTTATACATATGGAGAGTGAGATAGCACAATGTCAATTTATCTAACAGCTGTGTCTATTGTGCTCGGCTTTCTTTCGGCAGGAGCGTGGCTTCGGGCAAGCGTTGTGAAAGTAAGTCGCGAAAAGGAAGTCGAGTGGCGTAAGGCCAAAGCGAGGAAGCTGGGCTTAGAACCTAATCTGGCTGGTGTGTCTCTCGATGGATGGGATATGTCCGGAACGTTTCGAGCGCAATCAAGGTGGAATTCGGCCGGCGCTGTCTTAGCCGCAACTTCAATCTCCTGCCAAGCGATTTCGCAGCTGCTGCACAATGTATAACAAGCGCAAGCAGCGGAACAACTTGCCGCTGGCGCTACAAGTTGTCCGCTGTTGCGGACGTTATACCGAGGAAGGAACAGCGCGGTGAGAACGATACTTCTTGGAAATGCCGGTGCTGGTAAAAGCACTCTCTCAAAGAGATTAATTGCCAAACAGCCAGCCGCTCGCCTTTCTCTTGATGAAGTGGCATTTCACAATGGGGCGCAGCGGCGCCCGATCCAAGATAGCATCGCGGATGTAAGACTTTTTATTGCCCATAATGAGAGCTGGATAATTGAAGGCTGTTACGCAGACATCATCGAGCCGATTATGTGCGAGTGTGACGAACTCATTTTTCTGAACCCCGGAGTTGAGATTTGTATCGCTCATTGTCGCGCGCGCCCCTGGGAGCCAGAGAAATTCAGCTCGAAAGAAGAGCAGGATGAAAACTTGGAAAATCTAATCGAATGGGTAGCTGCCTACGACACCCGTTCAGACGAATACGGTCTCCGTCGCCATCGGGCGCTTTACGAGGCGTTCAAGGGGAAAAAGTGTGAGCTCAATCATCCGAGTGAGTATGAATCGGTATAACCATCGCAGGCACGGCGACGTCTTTTCCATGGCGGCTTCGCCCCCATTCCAAAGCCGCGCATGCTGCGGGCGTTATGTGAAAAGCAGTTCACCCTAGAAAACGATCAAGGATCAAGCGGAATGAAGTCAAGACTTAAACTAAAAGATGGCGAAGAGTTGAAACGTATTAGCTCCCGCACCAAGGGCTTTATGGAGGAAACCGATATAATTGAATACCATATTGTGAATAGCGCCGGTGAGGTCGTCGGAACCGTCACGCATACAGACCATACAGCCGTTCGTGGTTTCAAAAGGACTCAGACCGTTGAACAAAAAGACTTGGCTGGTAACACAATTGTTTCAGATTCATGGTAGCGAAGCGGTAACACATAACAAATCGCTCAAGTAAGTTCCGGGCCTGTTGGCCCTCCACCGGACGCGGCTAAAGCCGCGCCGCTTAGCTCAGGCGTTATGTGTGAGCCTGGCGATGGCTCAGACAAGTAAATTAATATCAGGAGTTAACATGCCATATGTAAATATTCAAATAACTAAAGGCGCAACTAAGCAGCAAAAGGCTGCTCTCGTCAAAGATGTAACAGATTCTCTTGTTCGTGTTTTGGGAAAGAAGCCTGAGTATACTCATGTGGTAATACAGGAAATTGAGGAAGAGAATTGGGGATTCTCGGGGTTGCTAACTGATGAATGGAAAAAGCAGCAGACAGATTGACACATAACAAACAAATTTTATCGCCAGCAAAAAGCGCTGGCTGCGACGTCAACCCGCTGCGCGGCTTTCCGCGCTAAATTTGGGCGTTAGGCATTACGGAGAGATTTTCATGATCTGGACTATTTACGCTGCTCTACTTAGCTTGTTCTTCGCATTTCTCACTTTCCGCACCATTCGCCTTAGGCAGCGCTACCGCGTTTCGCTCGGTCACGGAAAGAATCTTCTCCTAATGCGGGCCATCCGCGTCCACGGTAACTTCGCCGAGTACGTGCCGCTCGGACTGCTCCTTATGGCAGCGTCTGAGCAACTGGGTGCGCCGAGTCTGCTGGTTCATTCCCTTGGCAGCCTGTTGGCGCTCGGTCGGCTCGTCCATGCCTACGGAGTGTCGCAGGAGAACGAAGTCTTGCGATTTCGGGTCACTGGCATGGCGCTTACGTGCATCTGTTACGTCCTCGCCGCCGGGTATATCCTGCTTTCAGCGTTTTCTGGTAATGCCTAACAATTCTATATGGACTCTCCCCACAAGTAGTGAGTAAAGCTTTGCTTTTGCACCTATCGTCAGCGCGGTTGCATTCGTATATCCGGCCTGTTCCGGGCTCTTGCGCCCTGGCCATTCTGTAGTTCGCGCAGCGGGGGCCAAGCGTTCAATCGATCACGACGATCATCATTGTTATCGGCCTTGTTCCGCTGCAGGACTCGCCTGTTCCGACAGTGCTGCTCACCACAACCACCAGAAAACCATCACACCTTCCTGATTACCCTCGCCGTCAGGCGGGCTTTACACTCTGCCAATTGCCATTGAAACGCCGCTCGTGACACCACACCGCCCAGCAGATCCGCACCAGTTTGTTGGCCAGGGCCACAGCCGCTTTGTTGTGGCCGATCCGCGCCGCCGTTTCCACCGCCCAGCGCTGCAATTGCGTCAGCTTCTCTGGTGTACGGGCGTGGCAACGTTGTGCCGCCAGCAAGGCTGCACGTGAGCCATGGATCAGTAACGTACGCACATAGATATTGCCCTGTCGGCTGATATGCCCGAGCTTGCGGCTATTGCCGCTGCTGAACTCGCGCGGCGTCATACCCAGCCAGGCGCTCAGGTGCCTGCCGCTGCCAAAGCGCTCGGGCTTGCCAACAGCGGTCGTCAGGGCACTGGCTGTTAGCAGCCCGATGCCGCTGACTTCATCCAGTTTGCGCACGATGTCGTCATCGGCATGCCAGCGCTTGAGCTGTTGTTCGCACTCGGCCATGCACTGTTCGTAGAGGTTGATCTCGGCCAGGACGATATGCAGCAGGCGGCTCAAAGGTGCGACTTCAGGTTGCTCAACCAACTCACTGGCCGCCCGGATGAAAGCGACGGTTGAGGTCGGGGCTTCGATCCACGCTTCACACAGCTTACCGCGCAGCAGGTTGATGCGCTGGGTGCAACTCTTCTTCCTGGTTTCCCGCAGCCCGTGCAGTTGCTGGAGCTGTTGCTGATCACGGCTCTTCACCGACACTGGATGAATGTCGGTACTCCGCTTCCAGCATGGCATTGCAATCATGGCGATCGGCTGTGTTGCAACGGCGATAGGGGCTATTCACTGCTCCAGACAAAGGGCCTGCAAGTGACCATCGTCAATGCCAGAATGGCCACTTTCAACGATTAGCCTTCCGTGCATGAAAATCCTCACGCTGCGTTTGAAGAACCTCAACTCGCTCAAGGGCGAATGGAAGATCGATTTCACTGCCGAGCCCTTTGCCGGTAGTGGTTTGTTCGCCATTACCGGGCCAACCGGTGCGGGCAAGACGACATTGCTCGATGCCATCTGTCTGGCGCTGTATCACCGCACGCCGCGTATGAGCAGCTTGTCGGTTAACGGCAACGAGCTGATGACGCGGCATACCGCCGATTGTCTGGCCGAGGTGGAGTTCGAGGTGAAGGGGCAGGGCTACCGGGCCTTCTGGAGCCAGCGTCGAGCGCGGGACAAAGTGGACGGTGCCTTGCAGGCGCCAAAGGTCGAGCTGGCGCGACTGGCCGATGGCGCAATCCTTACTGACAAGATCCGCGAGAAGGAAAGCCTCACTGCCGAGCTGACCGGTCTGGACTTTGAACGCTTTACCAAGTCAATGCTGCTGGCTCAGGGGGGCTTCGCGGCCTTTCTTGAGGCCAGCGCCAACCAGCGTGCGGAATTGTTGGAGGAACTCACGGGCACCGAGATCTATGGACAGATTTCCCGGCAGGTCTATGAACGCACCAAGTCCGCCGAGCAGGCCCTGAACCTGCTGAAAAGCCGCGCTCAGGGCATGGAGTTGCTGGACCAGGCGCAGCGCGCCGAATTGCAGGCCGAGTTTGAGCGTCTGAGCCGGGAGGAGACGTCGCTATTGCAGCGGCAGCAGGCGTTGCTATTGCAGCGGCGCTGGCGTGAAGCGCTGCAACAGGCCGAGCAGCAACGCGAGCAGGCCCGCCAGGCACTGGAGCAGGCGCAGCAGGCACGCAACGAGGCGTCCACTGATCTGCGGCGTCTGGCTGCCAGTGAGCCGGCTGTGCGGCTACAACCGCTGTATCAGAGCTGGCAGCAGGTGCTGACTGACCGCAGGCAGGCGCAGCAGGTGCTGGCCGATTTGCAGGCGCAACAACGCCAGTGCAGCGCACGTGAGCGTCAGCAACTCTGGTTGGCCAGTTGCTATGCCTGGCAGAGCTTGAGACAGCGTCAGTGCGAGCAAAAACGGCTGGCCGAGCAGCGTGAAGCCGTGCAGGCGCGCCTGAGTGCAGCTCCGCAACAGGCACGGCTGGGCGAGTTGCTGGTTGGCTGGCGTGCGCAGTTCGATCAGCGCGGTCAGCAGCTCAGGGACCGGCAGGCACTGCAGTCCCGTATCGCCCAGGCGCATGAGCAGCTTGCAGGTGTGCAACGGCAACGTGCTCAGTCCGACGCGGAACAGGCGCAGGCAACGGAGCGTCTGGAGCAGGCGCGAAGTCTCGAAGCCAGGCTGCACAGTGAGCTGCAGGTGCTACTCGGCGAGTACGACGAGGCCGGACTGCGTCAGCGCTGGCAACAATTGCAGGTGCAGGGAAGAGCGCTGGATCGTCTGGAGCAATTGGCGCAAAGCCGTGAGAAAGCAGCGGAGCAGCTCGCCGAGCTAGCATCGCGCCTGGCGCAGTTGCAAGCACGGCACACAGCCAGGAACGATGAAATCGCCGCCCTGCGTGAACGCTACAGGGGACTCAGGCTGCAGGTTGCCGACAAGGAAAGGCTGCTGGAGCAGGAGCAGCGCATTCAGGCTCTGGAAACCCATCGTGCCCGTTTGCAGCCGGGGGAGGCCTGCCCATTATGCGGCTCGCACGAGCATCCGGCGGTTCGTCAGTATCAGGCACTCGATGTCTCTGCCACCCGTCAGGCTCTGGAACAGCTTCGCCGTGAGCTGGAGCTGTTGGAGAGCCAGGGGGGCACCCAGCGTGACGAACTGACTCGTCTGGCTACGCAGATCGAGCAGCTCCAGCAGCAGTTGGCGCAGGTGCGGCAGCAGGAGGCTGAGCAGGAAGCGAGTTGGCAGCAGCAACTAGCCGAGCTGGCTTCGCAGGTTGCCGATGGCGCCGCTCTGCGGCAGATGCTGCGCGATCATGAGCAGAGCCTGATGCAGTTGCAGGAGCAAATCGCTGCCGTCGAGAGCAAGCAGGAGCAATTGGTGCAGGCTCGCAGGGCGCGTGAACAGGCCGAACGGGCCTTGGCCGATACGCAGCAGCGTCAGGCTTTGCTTGAGCGCGATGACGAAAACCTGCAGGCCCGTTTGCGCGAACAGGACGAGCAGCTGCAGTTACTGGAGCAGGAGTTGCTGCGTCATGAACAGGCATTGCTGGCCAGCCTCGACGGCTTTGCCACGGCGTTGCCGCCGGATGTCGACAGTTGGCTGGACGAGCAGGCAAGCGCCTGGCGCGACTGGCAGCAGGCCCAGTTGCAGGATCAGCAATTGCAGGATCTGCAGCGCGAGATACAGCGGCTGCTTGCCGAGGCCCAGACCCAGGCAGAGTACTGGCAGCAGCGCTGGCAGAACGATGACGCTCAGGAGCTGGCAGAGCCAGAACTGGCGGAGCAACCTGTGCAGGCCCTGCAGGAGACCATTGAAAGTCTGGCCAGTGCACAGCGCGATGGTGATGCTCTGCGAGGTCGTCTGCTGAGTCAGCAGAGTCTGCTGCAACAGCTTGAGCAGCGCCTGAGGGAAACCGAACTGCGTTGGCAAGAGGCGCTGGCTGCCAGCCCGTTCAGCGATCTGCCGGCATTTCTTGCCGCACTGCTCGACGAGAGCGAGCGGGCGCGCCTGATGGATCTGCAGACACGCCTGCAGCAGGCTCTCACCGAGGCGACAACATTGCTGACCGCTGCCGAAGCGCAATTGCACGATCTCAAGGCCGCGCCGCAGACCGAACTGACGCTGGCACAGCTGGACGAGCAGTTGCAGGCGCTACAGCTGACACTGCGCGAGCTGAGCCAGCGTCAGGGCGAACTGCGCGCACAGCTGCAGGCCGATGATGCGCGGCGCAGCAGCCAGCAGGCGCTGTTTGCCGAGATTGAAACCCAGCAGAGCGAGTGTGCGCTCTGGCAGCAGCTCAACGGTCTGGTCGGTTCGGCCGATGGCGCCAAGTTCCGCAAGTTCGCCCAGGGGCTGACCCTCGACCACCTGATCCATTTGGCCAACCGCCAGTTGGCGCGGTTGCACGGGCGCTACCAATTGGCACGCAAAGGCAGCGGCGAGCTGGAGCTGGAGGTACGGGATACCTGGCAGGCGGACGTGGCTCGCGATTGCCGCACGCTGTCCGGTGGTGAAAGTTTCCTGGTCAGTCTGGCCCTGGCCCTGGCATTGTCTGATCTGGTCAGCCACAAGACCAGCATCGACTCGCTGTTCCTTGACGAGGGTTTCGGTACGCTGGATGGCGAGACGCTGGAGATAGCACTGGATGCGCTGGATAACCTCAATGCCAGCGGCAAGACCATCGGCGTGATCAGCCATGTCGAGGCAATGAAAGAGCGGATTCCCGTGCAGTTGCGGGTTCACAAGGGCGTTGGCCTTGGTTACAGCCGGCTTGACGCACGTTTTGCAGTGAAGGAAGGAGCGTAGTGATGCTGATGCAAGCGAAGGATTCCACCCTGCTGGTGATTGATCTGCAGGAGCGTCTGCTGCCGGCTATCGACGGCGGTTCGGCAGTGCTGGAGCAGGCAACCTGGCTGGTGCGGGTAGCGCAGCAGTTGCAGGTTCCGATCATCGCCACCGAGCAATATCCCAAAGGGCTCGGCACTACTGCTGCAGGGCTGCGTGAGCTGCTGCCGGACGAAGGTTTGCGCGAGAAGATCCATTTCTCGGCTGCTGCTGGTGCCGGGCTGTTCGACCTGCCGGGCGGCGAGCGTCGGCAGTTCATTGTCTGTGGCGCGGAAACTCATGTCTGCGTGCTGCAGACGGTACTCGAGCTGCTGGCAGTCGGCCGCGAGGTGTTCGTGGTTGATGAGGCTGTCGGTTCCCGGCGGCCACGTGACAAGGCTTTGGGGGTGGCGCGGATGGAGCGGGCCGGAGCGGTAATCGTGTCGCGGGAGATGGTGGCCTTCGAGTGGCTGGAGCAGGCCGGCACCGACCGTTTCCGCGCCATCAGCCGCGAATTTATCCGTTAATGGGTTTGCTTAGGGGGTGAGTGGAAGCGGGCTGTAGTAACCGGCCTGCAGGTCGTCGAAGTACTGCTGGTAACGTCCGCTTTGGCGGAACTGCTGCAGGCGGGCATCGAAACGCTGACGCAGTGCGTTGCTTTGCTCCAGACGCCGGGGCAGCAGCAGGTAGCTGAGGTTGACCAGCAGCGGACGCGGATGATGGGTGATGCGTTCGGCTTCCTCGGCGGAGAACTCGTTGCGCAGAGCGGCATAGCCGACATTGAGTTCCTGCGGGTAGAGCACCACACGCTCCTTGAGCAGCTTCTCGAAGTTTTGCCGGTCGCTGGAAACGCGCTCCATGCGTACCCGGCCGCTTTCGAGGTAGACGTCAAAGTCGGTGCCATAGCTGTATTCCAGCCCGCCGCCCAGAAGCATGCCGTCCAGATCTTCGAAGCGCTGCCAGTCGAACGGCTGGCTTTTGAGGTGAAAGAACACGAACTGCTCATTCAGCAGCGGTTTGCTGAAGAGAAAGTCCTGTTCGCGATCCTGCTTGTGCATCCAGACTGCCGTGGCGTCGTATTTTCCGGCGGCCGCTTCGGCATAGGCACGTGGCCAGGGCAGAAAACTGAACTCTACCCGGTAGCCCTCCTCGGCCAGAAGGTCGCTGATCAGATGCGCGACCGGCCCTTGGTGAATGAGCCGGGCCGACAGATAGGGCGGCCATTCGCCCGCGCTGATGCGTATCAGCGGTTGCTCTGCCGCGTGAGGCGCGCCACTGCATAGCAATACCGTCAATAGTAACAACAGGCGCTGGAACATCCGATAACCCCAGGAGATGTAATGCCAAACAAGTGGAACTCTAGCTTTTCTTGCAGCCCATTCCCAGCCAATGAGTGAGTGCCGGGCTGAAGTCTGTCCAGCCGCTGGCAATCAGCTTATGCTGCGCAACCGGCATGTCGTCGGCTCCGGTCGTAGTCGTCAGCTTTCCCGACGCCCTGGCTGGGGCGATGCTGCCTTCCTGTCTGTGTCCGTTCGGATGAATCGTGCATGACCTTTGCTGCCTGGCTGACCCTCGGCCTGTTTATTTTCACCTACCTGGGCATGGCGGCCGGTGGTATACGCGGTCTGCGCGTCGATCGTAGCTGGATAGCCTGCTGTGCCGCTGTGCTGTTGCTGGTCAGCGGTGCGTTGAGCATGCAGGAGGCCGCCCGTCACCTGGATGCCGGTGCGCTGTTGCTGCTGCTGGCGCTAATGCTGATTTCGGCGCAGTTCGATTTTTCCGGAGTCTATGCCTGGCTCAACCGCTGCCTGAATCATCAGGCCGGGCAGCCAGCCATGCTGCTGTTTGGTGTGGTGCTGCTGGGTGGCTTTCTGTCGGCGATTCTGGTCAACGATATCGTCGCCTTCGCTCTGACCCCGCTGTTGTGCCGCAGCCTGCTGCTGCGCGGGCTGGATCCGCGGCCGTTTCTCATTGCTCTGGCGCTGGCCTGCAACGCCGGCTCCAGTGCCAGCCTGATCGGCAATCCGCAAAATATCCTGATTGGCCAAGCCGGAGGGTTGGATTTCTGGGGTTATGTCGCGGTGGCTGGGCCGCCGGCGCTGGCCGCCATGGCGATCGTCTATGCGGTGGTCTGGCTGCAGTGGCGCAATCGCTGGGGCATACCACAACCGGCAGTGGAACAGGAGGCCGAGGTGGAGCGTATCTACGGGCCGCGCAGCTACCTCAAGCCGCTGCTGGCCAGCCTCGCGCTGCTTGGGTTGTTTGCCACGGCGCTGCCGCGCGAGCTGTCGGCGCTGCTGGTGGCAGTACTGGTGATGGTGTCGCGACGTGTCGACAGCCGCGATTATGTCTACAAGGTGGACTGGAACCTGTTGTTGTTGTTCACCGGCCTGTTCCTTGTCAGTGGTGCCGCACTGCAGTTGCCGGAGATGGCTCGTGGTGCGGCCTGGCTGGCTGAACACGGGCTGCTGCCGGAAGGCGTCTGGTCGCTGGCTGGGCTGTCCTTGCTGGCCGGCAACCTGATTGGCAACGTGCCTTTCGTGGTGCTGTTGCTGGGGCTGCTGCCAGAGCTGTCGCACGAGCTGCTGATCGGCCTGGCGGTGATGTCCACCCTGGCCGGCAACCTACTGCTGATCGGCAGTGTGGTCAACCTGATCGTCGCCGAGGGAGCAAAGCGTCAGGGCGTGCACCTGGGCTTTGTCGACTACGCACGCAGTGGTGTGCCGGTGACATTGCTGAGCATGGCGTTGGCCGGACTTTGGCTGGTTGCTGGCGGCTGGCTGCTCTGGTAGTTCAGCGTTCGACCAGCCAGGTTCGGCGTTGCTCGCTGTTCTGGAACGTCCAAGCCACCAGGCGGCTGCGTTTCTGTCCCTGGGACATGCCCAGTACCCGTACCTCGCAGGCTTTGGCCTGCTCCAGCCAGCGCTGCAGCAACTCCACATTGCCACCCTTGGATACCAGGCTGGTGAACCACAGCACCTGTCCGGCGACCGCCACGCTCTCGCTGGCCATGCGTTTGAGGAAGGCAGCCTCGCCACCCGGGCACCACAACTCGGCTGCCTGGCCGCCAAAGTTCAGTTGCGGCAGTTTGCGCCTGGGGTCGAGCTTGCCGAGGTTGCGCCACTTGCGCGTGCTGCCGCTGGTTGCTTCGGCAGCAGAGGTGTGGAAGGGCGGATTGCACAAAGTCAGGTCGAAGCGTTCGTCGGGTTGCAGCAGGCCAAGCAATATATGCGCGGCATCTTCCTGTCGGCGCAGTTCGATGGCCCCGTGCAGTTGCGTGTTTCCCTGAACAATGGCGCGTGCCGAGGTCAGGGCTGCCTCGGCGATGTCTGCACCGACGAAGTGCCAGCCATATTCGCAGTGACCAATCAGCGGGTAGATGCAGTTGGCACCGACGCCGATATCCAGGGCGCGAAACGAACCTCCACGGGGAATGCTTCCATCCAGGTCGCTGGCCAGCAGATCGGCCAGATTGTGCAGGTAATCGGCCCGACCGGGAATCGGCGGGCACAGGTAGCCTTCGGGAATGTCCCAGTATTCGATGCCGTAGTACTGGCGCAGCAGGGCGCGGTTAAACACCCGGACGGCGGCCGGATCCGCGAAATCGATGCTCGGCTTGCCGTAGGGATTGGTGATGACGAAGCGGCCCAGCTCCGGGCTGAGGCGGATCAGCGCGGGGAAATCATAGAGCCCCTGATGGCGGTTGCGCGGATGCAGCTGCCCTTTGGCCGGCGCGGTCTTGATGGCAGGTGGTGCGGGTTTGCGTGGGCGTTTTGGTGGTTTCTGCATGGCGGGCATCCGGTGGCTCAAGGGCGGAATTTTCCCATGCTTTGCGGTGCTTTGCAGGGGCTTGTGCCGCGCCCCGGCCAGCGGGGCGGGCGCAGCTGGCTTAGAGCGGATAGAGCAGGGGCACCAGTAGCACGGTGATGAGCATCACAAGCAGGGTGAAGGGCACGCCGACCCGCACAAAGTCGCCAAAGCGATACTGGCCCGGCCCGAGCACCAGGGTGTTTACCGGCGAGGAGATCGGTGTCATGAAGGCGGCTGAGGCCGCCAGCGCCACGGTCATGGCAAAGGGGTAGGGCGAGACGCCAAGGGTCTGTGCCGTGGCAATGGCTACCGGGCCCATGAGTACTGCAGTGGCGGTGTTGGAGATAAACAGCCCGATCAGCGCGGTGGCGGCGAACAGGCTGGCAAGCAGGGCGTAGGGGCCGGCGTCGCCTAACAGGGCGACCAGCCCGTGTACTGCCAGGTCGATGCCGCCGGTCTGTTGCAGCGCCTGGGCGAAGGGCAGCATGCCGACAATCAGGATCAGCGTCGGCCAGTGTATCGAGCGATAGGCGCTGTCCAGGTCGATGCAGCGGAAAGCCCCCATCAACAGGCAGGTGATCAGCGCGGCAAGCACGTTGGAAACCACGCCGCTGACCATCAGCACGATCATCAGCAGCAGGCTGAGCAGGGCATAGGGAGCCTTGCGCGCTGCCGGTGCCACTTCGTCTACTTCGGCCGGCAGGCTCAGTACCAGAAAGTCGCGGCTTAAGCCTTGCAGATGATGGATCGCTTTCCAGTCCCCTGCTACCAGCAGGGTGTCGGAGGACTTCAGCCGTTCATCCACCAACACGCCCTCAAGAGCCACGCCCTGTCGGCGCAGGCCTACCACGTTGAGTTTGTGCCGGGTGCGGAAGCCGACTTCCTGGATGGTCTTGCCCAGCAGCTTCGATTCCGGTGGCAGCGCCACTTCCGCCAGGCCCAGCTGGTGGGCGTGTACGCTGTAGTAGGAACTCGGCAGCGGCATCGGCTCCAGTCCCAGGTTCTGGTAAATGCCAAGCAGGGCGATGGATGGGCTGATCAGGTCGATCAGCAGCACGTCGCCCGGCTGCAGCTGGGTGTTGCCAGTGGCCATCAGCAACAGGTTGCGAAACTTGCCCTGGCGCTCCACGGCGATCACGTTGATGCCGTATTGGCGGCGTAGCTCCAGCTCGTTGAGAGGTTGTCCGGCCAACGGCGAGTGGGGCATTACCCGCAGGCGACGTTCGCGCTCTTCCAGCCGGTAGTCGCGCGCCAGATCAGCCAGGGTCAGGCGCGCCGTGGCGGCTTCGCCGGTAGTGTCCGGGCGCTGCAGCCAGTGACGGGTCAGCAGCATGTAGACCACGCCCAGGGTGAGGATGGCCAGCCCTATGGGGGTCATGCTGAAGAAGCCGAAACCATCGAGGCCGGCACGGCGTAGCTCGGCATGTACCACCAGGTTGGGGGCAGTGGCGACCAGAGTCAGCATGCCGCTGATCAATCCGGCGAAGGCCAGCGGCATCATCAGGCGTGCTGGCGAGATGTTCAGCCGCGCAGCCACACCCAGCGCCACCGGGATAAAGATGGCCACCACTCCGGTGGAACTCATAACCGAACCGAGACCGGCTGCCGCCAGCATCAGCAGGATCAGCAGGCGGGTCTCGCTGTTGCCGGCGGTTTTCACCAGCCAGTCGCCAAGGCGGTAGGCGATGCCGGTACGTACCAGTCCGGCGCCGATGACAAATAGCGCGGCAATCAGGATCACGTTGGGATCGCTGAAGCCGGCCAGTGTCTGCTGCACGCTGAGTACGCCGGTCAATGGCAGAGCGACCAGCACCAGCAGCGCCACCACATCCATGCGTGGTCGGCCGATGATGAAAAGAGCAACGGCTCCGACGAGCAGGGCCAGGGTGCAGAGCAGATCGGGAGACATGGAATTTCCTCGGGAGTGCGCCCGTATGGTTTCAGGGGTAACCCAGAGTGGCCTTGATCTGCTGCAGTTGTCCGCTGATCCACTGCGGATTGATCGGCCCCCAGTCGTGGATGCGGTAGTGGCCGGAGTTGTTGCGTTCTCCGCCTGCCTGCTCGAAGCGGCAGTCTATATCCAGCTCGGCCAGGGCGGCGAGCGTGTCCTGTGCGGTGCGCCGGGGCATGCCGGTCGCGGCCATCAACGCCGGTACGCTGGTGGCACTACCGCTGTCGATCAGCCAGGCCACGTACAGGCGGCGATAGAAGCTGGTTCGGGTCTTGCTGACTTCCATATCGGTGTCCTTGCGGCTTAAAGGCTCAGGCGGGCGGCGCGGCGGCGCAGGGTGCGGTGACGGCTGTTGAAGAAGAATTGCAGCAGTGGGCGTACGAGCATCGTAGGCAACAGAGGATCTATGGTCAGCTCGTCGGTCAGGCGGGTGCCGTCCGCGAGCACCTCGATACGTCGCGCATGGCGCCAGCGGCGCATAAAGGTGGTGGGTGACTGCTCTACCAGACTGACGCCCGGATTGAGCGATTGCAGGGTTAGCTGGCAGGTGCCAATGGGGATGATCCCGAACAGCCACAGCCAGCTGGTAAACAGCGGCTGACCCGGTTCGAACGGCAGATCCTCAAGATTGCACAGGCCCTTGGGCAGGCTCATCCACAGCCAGGGGTGCATCTCGGCGCGCAGACTGCGAACATCGGTGATCCAGCGCCAGACGCATTGCGGGTCGGCGGGCAGGGTGGAGGTAAAGCTCAGTTTCAGGGTCATGGCGCAATGAGCGCGATAGGCTCCAGTTACACCGCCGGCGGCGGCTGACAAGGGGTCATCCTGCCAGTCTCTGCCGCCGAGGTGAAGGGGGTGAGGGGCTTTAGCAGGCCGCCGGGCGTTTCAGCTCAGCAGCAGAGCGTCGTCAGCCAGTTTTTCGCCTCGCACCTTCTCGAACATCTGCAGCAGATCCGGTACATCCAGGCCCTTGCGCTGCTCGCCGGAAACGTCCAGCACCACCTGGCCCTGGTGCAGCATCACCGTGCGGTCACCGACATCCAGCGCCTGGCGCATGCTATGGGTCACCATCATGGTGGTGAGCTTTTTCTCGGCCACGATGCGTGCAGTCAGTTGCAGGACGAAGTCCGCGGTGCGCGGGTCGAGCGCTGCGGTGTGCTCGTCGAGCAGCAGGATGCGCGAGGGTTGCAGCGCTGCCATCAGCAGGCTTACGGCCTGGCGCTGACCGCCTGAGAGAAGGCCGATGCGGTCGGAAAGGCGATTTTCAAGGCCCAGACCAAGGGTCGCCAGGCTTTCACGAAAGCCCTCGCGCATCGAGGCGCGCACGGCTCGGGACAGCCCTCGGCGCTGGCCGCGCAACTGAGCAAGAGCCATGTTTTCCTCGATGGTCAGGTCTTCGCAGGTACCGGCCATGGGATCCTGGAATACCCGGGCCACGCGCTGTGCACGACTCCACACCGGTAGCCGGGTGACGTCCACGTCGTCGATCAGGATGCGCCCGCTGTCTACTGCCAGGTTGCCGGAGACGGCGTTGAGGAAGGTGGACTTGCCGGCGCCGTTGGTACCGATCACGGTGACGAACTGTCCGCTCGGAATATCCAGTGACAGGCCCTGAAGGGCGCGGGTCTCGATCGGGGTGCCGGCGTTGAAGGTGATTCTGAGGTTCTGGGCACTGAGCATCAGACATTCCTCCTGCGGGCCAGGCGTTTTTTCAGCAGCGGGATGACCAGCGCCACTACCACCAGCACAGCGGTAATCAGGTTCAGATCCTGAGCCTGCAGGCCAATAAAGTCGCTATTGAGCGCCAGGGCGATAAAGAAGCGGTAGACGATGGCGCCGATGATGACAGCCAGCGTCAGGTAGAAGAGCCGACGGGCCGGCAGGATGCTTTCGCCGACGATCACAGCGGCCAGGCCAATGACGATGGTGCCGATGCCCATGGAAATATCGGCACCACCCTGGGTCTGGGCGAACAGCGAGCCGGCCAGAGCCACCAGACCGTTGGAAATGGCCATGCCGAGGATGACCATGGCGCCGGTATTGACGCCCTGGGCGCGGGCCATGCGCGGGTTGGAGCCGGTAGCGCGGATGGCCAGTCCTTGCTGGGTGGAGAAGTAGGCGTCCAGTGCCAGCTTGGCGCCGATCACGACCACCAAGAGGATCAATGGGCGCAGTACGTAATCGCTCAGCCACTCTGGCTGCAGCACGCTGAATATGGTGGGTTCCATAATCAGTGGGATATTCGGCCGGCCCATGATGCGCAGGTTGATCGAATACAGGGCGATCATCATCAGGATGCTGGCCAGCAGATCCATGATCTTCAGGTGAACGTTGAGTACAGCGGTGAGCACGCCAGCCATTGCACCGGCGGCCGTGGCAATCAGCGTGGCGAGAAAGGGATCGGTGCCGTTGGCAATGAGTACGGCGCATACCGCGCCGCCGAGAGGGAAGCTGCCGTCGACGGTAAGATCAGGAAAGCGCAGCAGGCGGAAGGAAATGAACACGCCGAGCGCCACCAGGCTGAAGATCAGGCCAATCTCGAAGGCACCGAACAGGGAGAAAAGGGACATAGGAGTGACCTAACGGGTGAATGAAACAACGCGTCGTGCCGTCGCTAGTGCCCCGGCACGACGCATCGCCGATCCGTCATTCGATGACTTCGGCAGCCGAGTCCAGAAGTTCCTGACTCAGGGTGACACCTTGACGCTTGGCAGCGCTGAGGTTGAGGTACAGGCTGAGATTTTCGCTGGCTTCCGGCTTGATGTCGCCGGGCTTTTCACCAGCCAGCACGCGCAGGGCCATGCGCCCGGCTTGCTTGCCATGCTCGTAATAGTCCAGGCCGAGAGCCGCGATGGCACCGCGCTTGACGCTGTCGGTGTCGGAGGCAATCAGCGGGGTGCGGGTGTCATTGCCGACCTTGACCAGAGACTCATATGCCGACACCACATTGTTGTCGGTGCTGGTATAGATCACGTCCACCTTGCCTACCAGGCTGCGTGCTGCACTGCCCACGTCAACCGAGCGCGGTGCGGCTGCTTCGATCAGGCTCATGCCCATGCCCGGCAGCATTTCCTTGAGCTGGCGAACCACCACTGCCGAGTTGGCTTCGCCCGGGTTGTAGACCATGCCGACGCGGGTGGCATTGGGCAGCACACGCTTGATCAGCGCCATCTGCTGTTCCAGTTCCAGGCGATCGGACACGCCACTGACGTTGGTGCCGGACGCTTCCCAGCTGCTGACCAGTTGAGCTTCGATCGGATCGGTGACGGCACTGAACAGTACCGGAGTGGTGCGGGTAGCGGCCACCAGCGCCTGGGAGGACGGCGTGGCAATGCCAATGATCACGTCCGGGCGGTCGCCGACGAACTTGCGGGCGATCTGCGCAGCTGTGCCGGTGTTGCCTTGAGCACTCTGGTACTGCCATTTGAGGTTTTCACCTTCACGGTAGCCGCCTTCTTCCAGAGCGGCCTTGATACCGTCGCGCACCGAGTCCAGGGCCGGATGCTCGACAATGGCGGTAACCGCCACGGACTTCTGTTCGGCCGAGAACGTGGTGTTGGGCAGACCCAGGGCTAAGGTAATGGCGGCCAGGGGTAGCAGTTTGTGCAGTTGCAGCATTGAGCGTCTCCTTCGGGCTGGTAGGCCTGATCCTCTGCTCGGCCCGGGGGATGACAGAGCCGTGCGTCGCTTGCTTTGCTCCCGGCCGTTTGCGACCGGGAACCTGATTTACCGTTACAAAGTGGCTGTCAGAGGCTGGCGATCTTCTCGCGTTGCCCGGTCAGCTTGGCCAGTGCCTGTTCGGCCTCGGCCAGCTTGGTACGCTCCTTTTCCAGTACCTCGGCCGGGGCCTTGGCGACGAAGCCTTCGTTGGCCAGCTTGCCGCCGACCCGCTTGACCTCGCCCTCCAGGCGAGCGATTTCCTTGTCCAGACGAGCCAGCTCGGCATCCTTGTCGATCAGCCCGGCCATCGGTACCAGTACCTGCATTTCGCCGACCAGCGCAGTGGCGGACAGCGGCGCTTCTTCGCCTGCGGCCAACACGCGCACCGACTCGAACTTGGCCAGCTTGTTCAGCAACGGCTCGAAGTCTGCCAGACGACGCAGATCATCGTCATTGGCGTTGGCGACAACGATGTCGATGCGCTTGGCCAGGGAAATCTTCATTTCGCCACGGATCTGACGCACGCCGAGCATCAACTGCTTGACCCACTCGATGTCGTCTTCGGCGGCCGGATCAATGCGGCTTTCATTGGCCACCGGCCAGGGTTGCAACATGATGGTGTCGCCACTGACGCCGGCCTGCCCCTTGATGCGTTGCCAGATTTCCTCGGTGATGAAGGGCATGAACGGGTGCGCCAGGCGCAGTATCACCTCGAGTACGCGTACCAGGGTACGGCGGGTGCCGCGCTGGCGCTCGATGGGGGCGTTCTCGTCCCACAGTACCGGCTTGACCAGCTCCAGGTACCAGGCGCAGTACTCATCCCAGATGAATTCGTAGAGGGCCTGGGCCGCCATGTCGAAGCGGAAACCGTCGAGATGACGAGTTACGTCCTGCTCGCAGCGCTGCAGGGCGGAGATGATCCAGCGGTCGACCGGCGACAGTTCCACCGGCTCGCCATTGATGCCGGTGTCCTTGCCGTCAGTGTTCTCGGTGACGAAGTTGGCGGCGTTCCACAGCTTGTTGCAGAAGTTGCGGTAGCCTTCGACACGGCCCATGTCGAACTTGATATCACGACCGGTGGAGGCCAGTGCCAGGTTGGTGAAGCGCAGGGCGTCGGTGCCGTAGGCGGCAATGCCATCCGGGAATTCGGCGCGGGTCTGCTTGGCGATCTTCTCTGCCAGCTTCGGCTGCATCATGCCGGTGGTGCGCTTGGCCACCAGGGTTTCCAGGTCGATACCGTCGACGATATCCAGCGGGTCGAGGACGTTGCCCTTGGACTTGGACATCTTCTGGCCCTGGGCATCGCGCACCAGACCGTGGACGTAGACGGTCTTGAACGGGATCTCGCCCATCAGGTGGGTCGACAGCATGATCATCCGGGCAACCCAGAAGAAGATGATGTCGAAGCCGGTAACCAGCACGTCGGTGGGGTGGAAGGTCTTGAGGAACTCTGTCTGCTGCGGCCAGCCGAGGGTGGAGAAGGTCCACAGCCCGGAGCTGAACCAGGTGTCGAGCACGTCCTCGTCCTGACGTAGCGGAGTGTCACCCAGGTTGTGCTTGGCGCGCACCTCGGCCTCGTCGCGGCCGACGTATACGTTGCCGGCTTCGTCGTACCAGGCCGGGATGCGGTGGCCCCACCACAGCTGACGGCTGATGCACCAGTCCTGGATGTCGCGCATCCAGCTGAAGTACATGTTCTCGTACTGCTTGGGTACGAACTGGATCTCGCCGCTTTCGACCACGGCGATGGCTTTTTCCGCCAGCGGCTTGGTGGAAACGTACCACTGGTCGGTCAGCCAGGGTTCGATCACTGTGCCGGAACGGTCGCCCTTCGGCACTTTCAGGGCGTGCTCCTCGATTTTTTCCAGCAGGCCGGCAGCCTCGAAGTCGGCGACGATCTGCTTGCGCGCTTCGAAGCGATCAAGGCCGGCGTACTTGGACGGCAGGCCGCCATCGATGTCCGGATTGACGCTGCCGTCGAGGTTGAACACCTGGGCTGTAGCCAGTACGGCAGCGTTTTTGTCGAAGATGTTGATCAGCGGCAAGTTGTGGCGCTTGCCGACTTCATAGTCGTTGAAGTCGTGCGCAGGGGTGATTTTCACGCAGCCGGTGCCGAATTCCGGATCGCAATAATCGTCGCCGATGATCGGGATGCGCCGGCCCACCAGCGGCAGGTCGATATAGCTGCCAATCAGGGCCTTGTAACGTTCATCCTCCGGGTGCACGGCCACGGCGGCATCGCCGAGCATGGTTTCCGGACGGGTGGTGGCGACAATCAGGTAGTCCTTGCCGTCGGCAGTCTTCTTGCCGTCAGCCAGCGGGTAGCGCAGGTTCCAGAGGCTGCCTTTCTCGTCGTGGTTTTCTACTTCCAGATCCGAGATGGCAGTGTGGAACTTGGTGTCCCAGTTGACCAGACGCTTGCCGCGATAGATCAGACCATTCTCGTGCAGGCGCACGAAGGCTTCCTTGACCGCCTCGGAAAGACCTTCGTCCATGGTGAAGCGCTCGCGCGACCAGTCCACTGAGCTGCCCAGGCGGCGGATTTGCCGGGTGATGGTGCCGCCGGACTGCTCCTTCCATTCCCAGACCTTTTCCAGGAACTTTTCGCGGCCAAGGTCATGGCGACCGATGCCTTCGGCAGCCAGTTGACGCTCCACCACCATCTGGGTGGCGATGCCGGCATGGTCGGTGCCCGGCTGCCACAGAGTCTTGCGGCCCTGCATGCGACGGAAACGGATCAGGCAGTCCATGATCGAGTTGTTAAAACCATGGCCCATGTGCAGGGTGCCGGTGACATTCGGCGGCGGGATCATGATGGTGTAGGGCTCGCCCGAGCCCTGCGGGGCGAAGTAGCCCTTCTCCTCCCAGTTCTTGTACAGGGCGGTTTCAATGGCGTGCGGCTGGTAGGTCTTGTCCATGCGCGGCGGGACCCTTATGGCGGCTAATCGGAAAAGCCGGCAAGTATAACGGGGTTCAAGGGCATGGCGTAAGGGCAGTGCGCCGGTGTCGGAGCAATGGCTGCAGGCGTGGACAAGATGTGTGCGTTCGGCTCGGAGGCTTTCTTTAGCCTTTGCGCGGTGGCTGTAGGCGCTGCAGCCGGGCCTCAAGGCGGCGCTTGAGTTCGGCCTCGATCTGCGGCACGAAGTCATCGATCACGTCCTGCAGGATTAGCTGGGCAGCCGAACGCAGCTCGCTGTCGAGCTGTTGCAGTGCCGGCCTCTCGACGAGACGTGCGTTCAGACCGGCTGCCAGAGGTGGGGAGTATGGCGTGGCAGCAGAAACCGGCGTCGGGGCCGGTTGCGCCGGTGGTACGGGCTTCGCCTCAAGCTCGGGGGGCAGGCTGACGATATCCGACAGCACCGGAATGCTGTCCGGATCCAGTGAGTCGATCAGCAGTGGCGGTTGCTGGTTGTCCTGATCCAGCAGTTCGCGAATCGATTCAAGATCGTTCAGCAGTTGGGTCGGTTTATGCGGCGGCTTGGGGATGTCCATGGCAGTCGGCAGTGCAGGGGTGGGGCGGGGCTGGCCAGTATTCTGAACGGCGCCCGGTGCTAAAGTTCGACTCGCTTGGGATCATACCCGCGCTGACGGTAGCTGAGGAAATTCTCGCGGCAGGCCTGCAACAGCTCGGGCTCCTGGTTGACGATTTCGATGATCCGGGCGAAGCGCTCGACATGTGGCGACAGATTGCTGGCCAGGTTGATCAGTACGCCCTGTGGCTGCGCTGGTGGCTCGTCGGTGCCAATCACCACCGGCGACAGGGGCGTTTCGCGGTGCAGGTCATGAGGGACGAAGCGTTCGGCACGGAACTGCCAGAGCAATTCGTTCAGCTCCTCGCAATGTGCCTCGTCGCAGCCGCGCAGGAATACCGGCAGGCCGGCAATCCAGGCCTTCAGCGCCAGGGCGGCAGCGGCACGCTGGCGGCTGGCCTGGTCACTGCTGGAGAGCACATAGAACTCGATTCTGGGCATGGTGGTTCCGGGGCGGAAGATGAAAACCGGCGGCTGCCTGTGGCGCGCCGCCGGTAGTCAGGTCAGGCTTTGGCGCGATCCAGCAGGTACTGAGTCAGCAGCGGTACCGGGCGGCCAGAGGCACCCTTGTCCTTGCCACCGCTGATCCAGGCGGTGCCGGCCACGTCGAGGTGGGCCCAGTGGTAGTTCTTGGCGAAGCGCGAGAGGAAGCAGCCGGCGGTGATGGTGCCTGCCTTCGGCCCGCCGATGTTGGCGATGTCAGCGAAGGGGCTGTCCAGTTGCTCCTGGTACTCATCGTGCAGCGGCAGTTGCCAGGCACGGTCGTCGGCGCTCTCGCCGGCCTTGAGGATCTGCTTGACCAGTGCGTCGTTGTTGCCCATCAGGCCGGAGACGTTGCTGCCCAGGGCGACGATGCAGGCGCCTGTAAGAGTGGCGATATCGATCACCGCCTGCGGCTTGAAGCGCTCGGCATAGGTCAGGGTATCGCACAGTACCAGACGGCCTTCGGCGTCGGTGTTGAGGATCTCGACGGTCTGCCCGCTCATGGTGGTGACGATGTCGCCAGGACGGGTGGCGCGGCCGCTGGGCATGTTTTCGGCGCAGGCCAGCAGGCAGACCAGATTGATCGGCAGCTGCAGCTCCAGCACGGCCTTGAGGGTGCCGAACACGCTGGCGGCGCCGCACATGTCGTACTTCATCTCGTCCATGCCGGCAGCCGGCTTGATGCTGATGCCGCCGGTATCGAAGGTGATGCCTTTGCCCACCAGGGCGAAGGGCTTGTCGTCTTTCTTGCCGCCCTGGTAGTGCATGACGATCAGGCGTGGCGGCTGCTCGCTGCCCTGGGCCACGGCGAGGAAGGCACCGGCGCCAAGCTCCTTGAGTTTCTTCTCGTCGAGAATCTCGACCTTGAGGTTTTTGTGCGCCTTGCCCAGAGCCCGGGCCTCTTCAGCCAGGTAGCTCGGGTGGCAAAGGTTTGGCGGCAGGTTGCCCAGATCCTTGGTGAATGCCATCCCGCTGGCGATTGCCCGGGCATGCTGCAGGGCACGCTCGGCTTCGGCCTGCTCGGCCTTGGCGACGGCCAGGCTGACTTTTTTCAGGGCGCGCGGATCCGATTTCTGGCTCTTGAAGCGCTCAAACTGGTAGCTGCAGTCAGCCAGGGTTTCGGCGATCAGGCGGATCTTGCCGTAGGTATCGCGGCCTTTGACTCGCAGTTCGTTCAGCGTCAGCAGCGCGTCGCTCCCGCCCAGGTTCCGGAGTACCCCGTAAACGCTGGTCACCAGCTTGCGCAACTGACGGTCAGACAGATCACCCTTGCCGGCGCCAACCAGCAGTACGCGTTCGGCCTTCAATCCTGGCAGATCGTGCAGTAGCAGGGTCTGGCCCGGCTTACCGGCAATGTCGCCGCGCTTGAGAATGGCCGACAGGGCCCCGCCGCTTGCAGTATCCACGGCCTTGGCTGCGTCCCCCTGCTTGCGCCCTTCGCCGATGGCGACGACCAGGGTAGCGGTTTTCAGGGTTTCAGGACGGGTGGTTTTGACGAGGAATTCCATATGAGCTGTCCCCAAGACAAAGAGTCGGCTTTGACGGATAATGACCGCCATTTTTCGAGGGCCCACCCTGAGTGGGCCGGCACGTAGGTGCGGCTAGTTTGAGCGCTCGCGCCTGAGCCTGACAACCCTGGAGCCTCCGGTTTGATTGTCTTTCGCTACCTTTCCCGCGAAGTGCTGGTGACCCTGAGTGCGGTAAGTGCCGTACTGCTGGTAATCATCATGAGTGGTCGTTTCATCAAATACCTGGCTCAGGCGGCACAGGGAGTTCTTGATCCGGGAGTGCTGTTCCTGATCATGGGTTACCGGATTCCCGGTTTTCTACAACTGATTCTGCCGCTGGGACTGTTCCTCGGCATCTTGCTGGCCTACGGGCGCATGTATCTGGACAGTGAGATGACGGTGCTCTCGGCCACGGGGGTAAGCCAGCAGCGCCTGACCCTCTACAGTATGGCGCCGGCGCTGCTGGTGGCGGTGCTGGTGGCCTGGCTCAGCCTGGGCCTGGCGCCGCAGGGAGTGGCCAGTGTGACCCGCATCCTCAATGAGCAGGATGCGTTGACCGAGCTCGATACCCTGGTGCCTGGGCGTTTCCAGTCGATGAAGGACGGCTCGCGGGTGACCTATTCGCAAGACCTGTCGGCGGATCGCAGCGAGTTGCGCGGCGTGTTCATGTCGGAAAAACGCATGAGTGCCAACAAGCGTGACGCCCGTGGCATTACGGTGCTGGTGGCCGAAAGTGGCCGTCAGGAAATCCAGGCGGATGGCAGCAGATATCTGATTCTGGAAAATGGCTATCGTTACGACGGTGAACCGGGCGAAGCCGACTACCGCATCATTCGCTACGATACCTACGGCGTGCTGTTGCCCAAGCCGGAAGTGGCGCTGGAGGCCAACGAGCGCGAAGCCATGCCGACGCGTGACCTGATTGGCAGCAATGACCGGCGCATGCAGGCTGAGTTGCAATGGCGTCTGTCGATTCCCCTGCTGGTTTTCGTGGTGACGCTGTTGGCCGTACCGCTGTCGCGGGTCAATCCGCGGCAGGGGCGCTTCCTCAAGCTGTTGCCGGCCATTTTCCTTTATATGGCCTACCTTGGCCTGCTGATCGCGGCGCGCGGTGCCATCGACAAGGGCCAACTGTCGCCGGTACTGGGTATGTGGTGGGTGCACGGCATCTTCCTGGCAATTGGCCTGTTACTGCTGTACTGGGAGCGCCTGAGTCTCTGGCGAGCCAGCCGTCGCGCACTGGAGGTGGCTCATGGCTAAGCTCGACCGCTATATCGCCACTCAGGTATTCCTGGCCATCCTGGCGGTGCTGGGGATCATCCTGAGCCTGTCACTGCTGTTCGCCTTCATTGATGAGTTGGGCGACCTGAACAAGGGTGATTACGGCCTCGGACAGGTGTTCTGGTACATCCTGCTCACCGCCCCTAGGCGCGCCTATGAGATGTTGCCGATGGCGGCGCTGATCGGCTGTCTGATCGGCCTGGGTTCTCTGGCCAGCAGCAGTGAGCTGACCATCATGCGCGCGGCCGGTGTTTCCACCGGGCGCATCGTCTGGGCGGTAATGAAGCCGATGCTGGTAGTGATGCTGGCGGGCATTCTGATCGGCGAATATGTTGCTCCTCTAACCGAGCGGCAGGCTCAGGCGGACCGAGCCCTGGCACAGGGCGGTGGCAAGGCGCAGACCGCCAAGCGCGGGCTCTGGCATCGACAAGGGCAGGAGTATGTGCATATCAACGCCGTGCAGCCCAACGGCGTGCTGCTGGGGGTGACGCGCTACCGCTTCGACGACGAGCGTCGTCTGGAGCTGGCCAGCTTTGCCCGCCGCGCGGAATTTGCAGGTGACCACTGGGTGCTTTACAGGGTGGAGAACACCTACCTGCATGAAGATCGTAGCGAAGTGGTCAAGCGTACCAAGGAGCGTTGGGACATCGAGCTCAATCCGGATCTGCTTGGTACCGTGGTGATGGAACCAGAGTCGCTTTCGGTGACTGGTCTGTGGCAGTACATCCACTATCTGGCCGAGCAGGGCCTGAACAACGCCCGCTACTGGCTGGCCTTCTGGACCAAGGTGCTGCAGCCACTGGTCACTGCGGCACTGGTACTGATGGCGATTTCCTTCATCTTCGGCCCGTTACGTTCGGTGACCCTCGGTCAGCGTGTGTTTACCGGCGTACTGGTGGGTTTTGTGTTCCGCATCGCCCAGGATCTGCTTGGTCCTTCGAGCCTGGTATTCGGCTTTTCGCCGTTGCTGGCGGTGCTGGTGCCGGCCGGAACTTGTGCCCTGGCCGGGGCCTGGTTGCTACGCCGCGCCGGCTGATGCCGGCCCGGTTGCTGGGCAAGCAGCCAAGACACGACCACGAGAGGCCAGAGAAATCCGATGCCGTTTGGTGTCGGATTTTTTTGCGCCCAGGTGGGCGGAGATGGTGAGGAATGCGTGCTGGCGCTTGTGGCGCAGAGAGAAGCCGCCCGGATGTTGAGTCCGGGCGGCGAGGGAGTTACTTCACTTCTACGGCCAGACTTTCGGCGATCTTCTTGCTCCAGATCGCAGGGCCTGTGGTGTGTACCGATTCGCCCTGAGTGTCGACCGCTACGGTCACCGGCATGTCCTTGACCTCGAACTCGTAGATTGCCTCCATGCCCAGCTCGGGGAAGGCGATGGTCTTCGAAGCCTTGATCGCCTGGGCCACCAGATAGGCGGCGCCACCAACGGCCATCAGATACACCGCCTTGTTGTCCTTGATTGCCTCGATGGCGATCGGGCCGCGCTCGGATTTGCCGATCATGCCCAGCAAACCAGTGCTCTCGAGGATCTGGCGGGTGAACTTGTCCATGCGGGTGGCGGTGGTCGGACCTGCCGGGCCAACCACTTCGTCGCCTACCGGATCAACCGGGCCGACGTAGTAGATGAAGCGGCCTTTCAGATCCACCGGCAGTTGCTCGCCCTTGTTCAGCATGTCAACCATGCGCTTGTGCGCAGCGTCGCGGCCGGTGAGCATCTTGCCGTTGAGCAGCAGGGTTTCGCCCGGTTTCCAGCTCTGTACTTCTTCCGGGGTGACGGTGTCGAGGTTGACGCGGCGAGCACTTGGGCCGGCTTCCCAGACGATTTCCGGGTAGGCGTCCAGAGACGGTGCCTGCAGGGCGGCCGGGCCGGAGCCGTCCAGCACGAAGTGGGCATGACGGGTGGCAGCGCAGTTGGGGATCATGCACACCGGCAACGAGGCGGCGTGGGTCGGGTAATCCTTGATCTTGACGTCGAGCACGGTGGTCAGGCCGCCCAGGCCCTGGGCGCCGATACCCAGCTGGTTGACCTTGTCGAACAGCTCCAGGCGCAGCTCTTCGATGCGGTTCTGCGGGCCGCGGGCTTTCAGCTCATGGATGTCGATGTGCTCCATCAGCACTTCCTTGGCCATCACCGCGGCCTTCTCGGCGGTACCACCGATGCCGATGCCGAGCATGCCCGGCGGGCACCAGCCAGCGCCCATGGTCGGTACGGTCTTCAGCACCCAGTCGACGATGGAGTCGGACGGGTTGAGCATGGCCATCTTCGACTTGTTCTCGGAGCCGCCGCCCTTGGCCGCGACGTCCACTTCCACCTTGTCACCGGGGACGATGGAGTAGTGGATCACAGCCGGAGTGTTGTCCTTAGTGTTCTTGCGAGCACCGGCCGGGTCGGCCAGGATCGAGGCGCGCAGGACGTTTTCCGGCAGGTTGTAGGCGCGACGCACGCCCTCGTTGATCATGTCGTCGAGGCTCATGGTGGCGCCGTCCCAGCGTACATCCATACCGACCTTGACGAACACTGTGACAATGCCGGTGTCCTGGCAGATCGGGCGGTGGCCGGTGGCACACATGCGCGAGTTGATCAGGATCTGCGCCATGGCGTCCCTGGCGGCAGGCGACTCCTCGCGCAGATAGGCCTCGTGCATGGCCTGGATGAAGTCGACGGGGTGGTAATAGGAGATGAACTGCAGCGCGTCGGCGACGCTCTGGATCAGATCGTCCTGCTTGATCACGGTCATTGGGGCGCTCCTCTATCAGGGAACATCTACAAGGAAGCGCCGAATCATCGCCCGGCGCAACGGCAAACCAGGGGGGAAGGTGCGTCTTCCGGCTGCAGCGGGCAGCAGCGCGATTTTGGCTGTTGCCGGTTGGCGCGGGGCGTGCTGGAGGCCCGAGCGTCTGTGCCGTATATCCCGTCAGGTGCGCTACCCCCCCCTGAAGGCGCGGCAGTATACCGCGCCGGCCTCGATGGGCACAGCCGGCTAAGGTCGCGAGGTGTAGCGATGAAGTGGTTATTGCAACCTAGGCATTTCTCTGATCGGCGAGTAGAGTACGGCGAGGTGCCACTATGGGATGGAGCCCATGAGCATGATCATCACCCCGCGGAGAACGCAGCGCAGCCTACGACGTCTTCTGCTCAAACGCTTTGCAATGGCACTCGCGACTTACGTGATGATGGCGCTCGTCTGCTGGTTTGCGGTGTTCAGCGGGCTTTACCAGGGCGCCCGGGTTACGGTGGTCTGGCTCACTGTGGGGGTGTTCGCCAGTCAACTGGTGTTTCTCTGGCTGTTTCTCTCAGGACGCAACCTGCTCTTTCGCGACCCCAGCATGACCGAAGGACAGTTACTGGTGGCCCTGACCTGGCTCGCGCTGGTGCTGGCGCTGTTCGACAGCGTGCGCGGCAGCATCCTGGCATTCTACGTGCCGATACTGCTGTTCGGCGTGTTGAAGCTGACGCCGCGGGCTTTCGTGCGCTGCTGCGTGTTTGCCTTCTTCGGTTTTGCCGCGATGATGCTGATCGAGGTTTACCGTCAGCAACTGGTCAGCCTGGGCATGGCCTGGCTGCAGGTTTGGGTGCTGCTTGTACTGCTGGTATGGTTGAGTCTGTTTTCTTGCTACGTGCAGAGTATGCGTCAGCGTATGCGCCAGCGTCGCTTCGCTCTGCAGGCGAACCAGAATACTCTGCGTGGCATGATGCGTCAGTTGGAGGATCTGGCTGCGACTGACGAACTGACCGGACTCTACAACCGTAGACATTTCCTGCGTCTTGCCAGCCGGGAGGTGCAACGCATGCAGCCGGGGCTGCACCATGGTCTGGCGCTGATAGATCTGGATCATTTCAAACGGATCAATGACGCCCACGGGCATGCCGCCGGAGACCGCGTGCTGCAGACTTTCGCGGCCATTGTCCGGGCTTGCCTGCGAGACGGTGATATAGTGGCTCGCTATGGCGGTGAGGAATTCGTCCTGCTGCTGCCCAATACCGATACCGATCAATTCCTCGCTTGCTGCGAGCGCTTGCGTGAGGCCTTCGCCCGGGCCGAGCCGGTGGGTATAGAAGTGGGGCCACTGAGCCTCTCCATCGGCATGACCCTGTTGTCTGCCGATGACGATCTCGACGAGGCTCTGCAGCGTGCCGATCAGGCCCTGTACAAGGCCAAACGCAGTGGCCGCAACCGCTGCGACGCCAGTTGGAAATACGCCGATGCCTGAATTGCGGTTTCGCCAGCGCAGCGTCGAGGTGGCGAGCCAGAGCAATCTGCTTGATGCCTTGCTGGCGGCTGATGTGGCCGTACCCTATAGCTGCCGTGCTGGTAGCTGCCATGCCTGTCTGGTGCGCTGTGTCGCCGGGGAGCCGCAGGATGACCGCCCCGAGGCGCTGGATGCGCAATTGCGTGCAGAGGGCTGGCGTCTGGCCTGCCAGTGCCGGGTGATTGACGACCTGCAGGTCGAGCCCTTTGATCCGCAGCATGATGCCGTCGGCGCCCGTGTCGTAGGGGTGGACTGGCCGGCACCGCAGGTGCTGCGCCTGCGTCTGGAGCCGGATCGGCCGTTGCGCTACCGTGCCGGTCAGCATCTACTGCTGTGGCATGGCGCGACCTTGGCACGACCATACTCGCTGGCCAGTCTGCCGGATGCAGAACCCTGGCTGGAGTTTCATATCGACTGTCGCGGAACCGGAGCCTTCCGTAATGCGGCGCGCCAGCTGCAGGTAGGAGACAGTCTGCGCCTGGGTGAGCTGCGCGGCGGTGCACTGCACTACGACCCGGACTGGCAGGTGCGGCCGCTCTGGCTGTTGGCCTGCGGCACCGGCCTGGCACCGCTGTATGGGGTGCTACGTGAGGCCTTGCGCCAGGATCACCGTGGGCCAATACGGCTCATTCATCAGGCTCATGATGTGACTGAGCATTATCTGCGTGAGCCTCTGCAGGCGCTGGCATCGGTTTATCCGAACCTGCAACTTGAGTGGCTGACGACGTCCGAGCAGGCGGCGTTTTTGGCGGATCTGCGGCTTGTTTCGCGACAGACCCTCGTCTTAGCCTGCGGTTCAGCTTCCAGCGTGGAAGCCTTTGCCCGTCGCCTGTTTTTGATCGGCGTACCGCGTAGTCAGGTGCTGGCCGACATCTTTTTATCTCGCGCATAGGCCGGTTGCAGTGTCGGCCCCGGCATGACCGCTGCATTCTTGCTCGGCAGCGCGATAAGCGAGGCGGCTGCCCGTGGCTTTGCCGAGTCTCCCGAGTACCAGGCGATTTCGCTGGATCGCAAGGCCGGTGCCAATACCCTATCCCTGCTGATGCAGGGGCTCGGTTGACCCTGTAACGAGAATGGAGAGCGCATGAGCGAACACCTGTGTATCGAGCGTGACGGCGGTCTGCTGACCCTGCGCATGCACCGCCCGGACAAGAAGAATGCGCTCACCCGCGCCATGTATGCCGGTATGGCGGCCGCGCTGGAAGAAGCCGCTGCCGACCGTTCGATACGTGTGGTTCTGCTGACCGGTGGCCAGAGCTGCTTCACCAGCGGCAATGATGTTGCCGATTTCCTCCAGGCGCCGCCAGCCGGAGCGGACAGCGAGGTGTTTCGCTTTATGCGCGCGCTGTTCGATTTCGCCAAGCCGGTTGTGGCTGCAGTAGCAGGCCCGGCTGTGGGCATCGGTACCACATTGTTGTTGCATTGCGATCTGGTTTACATCAGCCGTGATGCACAGTTGAGAATGCCTTTCGTCAATCTCGGATTGTGTCCGGAGTACGGTTCCAGTCTGATCCTGCCGCAGTTGGTCGGGCATGCGCGGGCGGCCGAGCTGCTGCTGCTCGGCGAGACATTCAGCGGTGCCCAGGCCGCGCAGTGGGGCATCGCCAACGAGGCACTGGAGGACGGCGCGGCGACCCTGGCGAAGGCGCGACAGATGGCGCAGCGTTTCCTGACGCTGGCGCCTTCGGCGGTGCTGGACAGCAAGCGCCTGATGCGGGCGCCGGGGCGCGAGGAACTGCGCCGGGTGATCGAGGAGGAGGGCGCCCTGTTCGGCCAGCGCTTGCGCTCGCCGGAGGCCATCGAGGCGCTATCGGCTTTTATGCAGCGGCGCACGCCCGACTTCTCGAAGTTCGGCTGAGGCATTAAGCCCGGTCAATGCCTCATGAAAAAACCCGCAGATTCGCGGGTTTCTTCATTTAGATGTCGAAGTCGTATTCAGCCAGTTGCTTGTGCAGGCGGCGCTCTTCGAGGAAATTGTCGATGATGCGGCGCTTGGTCAGATTGGTCTTGGCGACTTCAACTACAGGCTCGACATCGTCTGCATCGTCTGCGACAAAGTCTTCGTCCAGTTCGAGGTCATCTTTGTCTGTGCTCATCTACTTCACTCCAGGCCGGGTACCAGGGCCGTTTGCGCACCTTATAGCGGCAAAAATAGGGCGGGTAAAAAAGATTTTTTCAATCAGATGATTGATAGGATCTAGATCGCGTCAATCATCCGAAGTCTTGGCCTTGTACTCGCACAGATCCTCGATGCGACAGGCTCCGCAGCGCGGTTTACGGGCCGTGCAGACATAGCGGCCATGCAGGATCAGCCAGTGATGGGCGTCGAGCAGATAATCCTTGGGGACGAACCTGAGCAACTTCTTCTCCACCTCCAGCACATTCTTGCCAGGGGCGATGCCGGTGCGGTTACTGACCCGGAAGATGTGTGTGTCAACTGCCATGGTTGGCTGACGGAAGGCGGTATTCAGCACTACGTTGGCGGTCTTGCGGCCGACCCCGGGCAGAGCCTCAAGGTCTTCGCGGTTGTCCGGCACCTGGCCGCCGTGCTTTTCGACGAGGATGCGACAGGTCTCGATGACGTTCTTCGCCTTGCTGTTGTACAGCCCGATGGTCTTGATGTATTCGCTCAGCCCTTCGATCCCCAGGGCATGGATGGCTTCGGGAGTGTT
Organism: Pseudomonas sp. NCCP-436; assembly: GCF_019656335.1. Taxonomy (GTDB): domain Bacteria; phylum Pseudomonadota; class Gammaproteobacteria; order Pseudomonadales; family Pseudomonadaceae; genus Aquipseudomonas. The sequence goes on from NZ_BPLZ01000002.1 coordinate 44,004, forward strand.
GGCCACCGGAAACAGCCGGGCGGTAGCCTTGTTGACTCCGACGTCGGTGGCCTGGGCGGAGAGGATGACCGCGATCAGCAGCTCAAATGGGGTGCTGTAGGCCAGTTCAGTCCTGGGGTTGGGATTGTCTTCGTGCAGGCGGCGAAAGATTTCGAGTCGTTTGGCGGCGTTCATCAGACGTTTTCCGGTTTACGGTAACGCTGCAGGGCAAGCAGCAGGCCAGCGAGGATAAAGGCACCGGCCGCATGCGTCAGCAGGGGCAGGCCGTGCAGGAACTGCCAGCCGTTCAGGGCCAGGCCCGGCAGCCAGTCAGCATGAGTCAACAGGCTGCCATGGCCGAACAGTTCACGCAGGCTGCCGAACAGCAGAGCCAGAGCGGCCAGGCGCAGGCCGGCGCCGAGTCCGGCAAGGAGCGTGCTAGTCCGGGGCAGTGCCAGAGCCGGCAGTAGCAGAAGCGCGAGCGCCGGTTCCAGAGTGGCGGCCAGATCGTGACTGAGTATCTGCAACAGTAGTTGCGCGCTGCCGAGGCACAGGCAGGCAAGCATTAGTGCCGCCAGTGTCATTTGCGGGGCGTCGAGCCTGTGGCGCAGAGGCGCCAGCAATAAGCCGCAGAGAGTCAATGTGAGCAGGCCGGCAAGGCCTAGTGCGACGGCGTTGATCAGCAGATCGCCGGCCCAGAACAGGGATGGCAGGGCCAGTAGCAGCGGCAGGTGCTTCATGGCTGTTCTTCCGTCAGGTGTTCAGCATAGTGAAACTTCACCGCACTCTGCAGGGCATCGCGTACCGCGCGGGATGTGATGGTGGCGCCGGCCATCTGGTCGAGGTTGCCGCCTTCGGCGCGCAGGCGCCAGTCGTCATTGTCGCGAAGGCCGTTGAAGTGCTGCAGCCAACTACGCCGGGCTGGCGCGTCAAGGTCGGCCAGTCCAGGGGTTTCGCGCTGCTCAAGTACCTTGCTGGCGATTAGTCTGCCGTCGGCGTCCACGGCAACCAGCAGGCGGATCGGCCCTTCGTAGCCGGCTGCACCGACTGGTAGCAGCAGTGCGCTTGGGTGCCCCTGCAGGCGTGCCTGGTAGCCGGTCTCTGCCGCGGGGTTGCCCAGCACGCCGGCTGGCAGCTCGACCGGCTCATGCAGCGGGCGATTGTCGTAGTGTTGAACCGGTAGCAGATCAAGCAGGCGCCGTTCGCTGGCTGCCTGGCGCTGCTGGTCGATGGCAGGGGCGGCCAGCCATTGCAGCACAGCAAGCAGCCCAGTGACCGCCATGGCCAGCAGCGTCAGCAGCAGGCTGGGTTTCATCGGCGGCCTCCGACACGGTCGAGGCGATGCGCGCACAGGTTCATCAGCAGCACGGCGAAAGACACACCGTCCGGGTAGCCGCCCCAGGTGCGGATTGCATAGGTGAGCAGACCGACGCCGATGCCGAAGTACAGTTGACCGCGCGGAGTCGCTGCACCACTGACTGGTTCGCTGGCGATAAAGAAGGCGCAGAGCATGCTGGCACCGCTGAACAAGTGCAGTAGCGGCGAACCGTTGGAGTCCGAGCCGGAGCCATTCCAGCACAGCAGACTGGCGGCAAGCAGGGCGCCGAGCATACCTGCCGGTATCTGCCAGCGGATCACTCTTTGCTGCAGCAGGAACAGGCCGCCAGCCAGAAAGGCCAGGTTGACCCATTCCGCGCCGTATCCGCCGAGCGTGCCGAAGGCAGGGTGGCCGGCGAAAAGTTCGTCCTGGGTCAGACGGTCGTTATGTCGCAGGGTTTCGAGCGCGGTGGCCTGGCTCCAGCCGTCGGTCAAGCCGGAGCCGATGCCGAATATCTGTCCCAGCGCCGTCGTCAGATCATGACCGACTGTGGGGCCCGGCCATTGATTCAACTGAGCCGGGAAGGCGCATAGGACAAAGGCGTAACCCAGCATGGCCGGATTGAACGGGTTGCGGCCGAAGCCACCGAACAGGGCCTTGCCGAACAGGCTGGCGAAAGCGCTGGCGGTCACGGTCACCCACCAGGGCAGGTAGCCGGGCAGCGCCAGGGCCAGCAGTACGGCGCTGACCAGGCCGCTGCCTTCGGCCAGCCAGGGGCGGTTCCATAGTGCCAGTGGGCTGGCCGGCTGCCGCCGTAGGCGGGTGACCAGTGCATCGCAGAACAGGCTGGTGGCAACTGCCAGCAGCAGCTGGATCAGTACGCCCCAACCGTTGAAGCAGAACAGCGTCAATACACCAGGCAGGCAGGCAAGCAGGACGCGTTGCAGTTGCGGGCGAGGGTCGAAGCCCGGCTCAGTCGGGGGTGTAATCATGCAGACGCTGCTCGGCAGCCTGAAGCCGCTCGCGTGCCGCCTCCAGTTCGGCGGCAGGGGCGCTGGCCGGGTTGGCCGCCTGACGCCGCTCCAGACGCTGCAGGTCGGCACGGGCAAAGGCTAGGGCAGTCTTCAATTCGCGCAGTTGCAGATCCACCGGTTGCTTGTAGCTGCGTACCAGCTCCGGGACCGGTTTGCCGCTGTTGTCCTCGGCTGCATGCAGGGCCTGCTCGGCCACGACCAGTTTTGCGCGCAGGCCCTGCAGGCTGGCCTCGTCCGCGCCTTCGCGTTTGGACTTGGCCAGAGCTGCGCGGCTCATGGCCAGCTGGATCTTGGCCTGCTTCAGTGCGGCAATCCCGGGTGCCTGTTCGGCAGGTGCTGGTGCGGGCAGGGCATCGAGAGCGCTCTGGGCCTTGTCGGCAGCGGCGCGCAGTTCCTCGACCTGACGCTGCAGCTCGGCACCACCGTGTTGGGCAAGCTGCTTTTCGGCCTTGGCCAGCACCACGCGGGCCATGGCCGCCTCCATCTTCAGACGCTTGTAGGTGTCGTCGCCGGAGGCGGCAGGGCGGGCCAGCGTCGTCACTGTGGCTGGCGCCTGGGCGGCGCGCTCGACCTGACGACGCTGCTCGCGTTGCAGGCGCAGTTGACGGGCATCGTGGCGCTGACGGAACTGGTTGGCACGTTCGCGTTGCAGGCGTGCTTCGCTCGGCTCCAGCGGCAGGATATCGATGCAGTCCACCGGGCAGGGCGCCACGCACAGTTCGCAGCCGGTGCATTCGTCGCGGATCACGGTGTGCATCAGCTTCGCCGCGCCGACGATGGCATCAACCGGACAGGCCTGGATGCACTTGGTGCAGCCGATGCACTCCGTCTCGCGGATGAAGGCGATCTGCGGCGGCACCTCGGGCAGTTCCAGCGGTTGGAAAGGACGCTGCAGCAGCTCGGCCAGCGCCTGAATGGTGGTACTGCCACCGGGCGGACATTTGTTGATTGCCTCGCCGGCGGCGATGCCCTGAGCGTAGGGCAAGCAGCCGGGATGACCGCACTTGCCGCACTGGGTCTGTGGCAGCAGAGCGTCGATGGCGCGAATGTGCGGATCGTTGCGCAGTTCCAGGTTCATCGTGCCCCCAGGCTGTTGAGACCGAGCAGGGCCAGGCCGGTCAGACCACCGCTGATCAGCATCAGTGGCGCGCCGCGAAAGGCAGTGGGTACGGCAGACATGTCGATGCGTGTGCGCAAGTCTTCGAGTAGCTGCATCAGCAGCCAGAAACCCGCGCCCCCGGCCAGCCCCAACAGCAGTATCTGGGGCATGGGCTGGGTACGGGCCAGGAGCAGCGCTGCCAGCCCATTGGCAAACAGGATCAGCCACAGGCCCGGCTGCTTCAGTTTGGCGTGTCGGCTTGCCAGCCATGCAGGCAGCAGTTGTGTCAGTGCTGTCAGTAGCAGACTGCCGAGCAGGAGGAAAAGAATCGGAAAACCCAGCATCTGCAGCAGCTGTTCGAGCAGCCAGCCGAGCACGGCAGCCAGCGGGATCAGCAGTGCTGCGCAGGGACCAAGAGCCTGTAGCCGGGCTGGACGGTCGGCCGCGCTGGCAGGCGGCAGATCGAGCAGCAGATGGCTGATCAGGGCGGCGCCGAGCAGGACGAAGAGCAGATCGGTCATCGGATCACGGACAGCGGGCAGGAGATGGCCGGGTATTATCCGGGGCGTGAAGCGCCGCGACAACCATGCTGGTTGTCGCAACTACAGCCTGTGCCTTAGCGGACGCGCTGACCCGGCTTGGCGCCGCTGTCCGGGCTGAGCAGGTAGATTTCCTCGCCGCCGGGGCCGGCGGCCAGGACCATGCCTTCGGACACGCCGAACTTCATCTTGCGCGGGGCCAGGTTGGCCACGTACAGGGTCAGGCGGCCTTCCAGCTTGCTCGGGTCCGGGTAGGCGGACTTGATGCCGGAGAACACGTTGCGCTTCTCGTCGCCGATATCCAGCGACAGGCGCAGCAGCTTGTCGGCGCCCTCGACGAACTCGCACTTCTCGATCAGGGCGATACGCAGGTCCACGGCAGCGAAGGCGTCGAAGTTGATCTCGGGGGCCAGCGGGTCTTTCACCAGTTCGCCGTTGCCGGTGGGCTTGGTGGCCTCGGCGGCCAGGTCTTCCTTGGAGGCCTCGATCATGGCGTCGATCTTCGCCGGCTCGATACGGGTCAGCAGCGGGCTGAAGGGGTTGAGCTGGTGGTTGGCCAACGGGGTGCTGAGGTCATTCCAGGTCAGCGCCGGGACGTTGAGGAAGGCCTCGGCATCGGCGGCCAGCTTCGGCAGAACCGGCTTGAGCAGAATCACCAGTTGACGGAACAGGTTGATGCCCAGGGCGCAGATTTCCTGTACTTCGGCCTGCTTGCCCTCGACCTTGTTCAACGCCCAGGGCGCCTTGTCGGCGATCCAGGCATTGGCGCGATCGGCCAGGGCCATGATCTCGCGCATGGCGCGAGAGAAGTCTCGCGCCTCGTAGGCCTCTGCGATGCTCGGTGCAGCGGCCTGGAAGGCATCCCACAGGGCCGGTTCCGGATTGGCGGTTACCAGTACGCCGCCGTTGCCCTTATGAATGAAGCCGGCACAGCGACTGGCGATGTTGACTACCTTGCCGACCAGATCCGAGTTGACCTTCTGTACGAAGTCCTCAAGGTTCAGGTCAAGGTCATCGACGCCGCGGCCGAGCTTAGAGGCGTAGTAGTAACGCAGATATTCTGGGTTGAGGTGATCCAGATAGGTGCGCGCCTTGATAAAGGTGCCGCGCGACTTGGACATCTTCTGGCCGTTGACGGTCAGGTAGCCATGCACGTTGAGCGCGGTCGGCTTGCGGAAGCCTGCCCCTTCGAGCATGGCCGGCCAGAACAGTGCATGGAAATTGATGATGTCCTTGCCGATGAAGTGGTACAGCTCGGCTGTGGAGTCCTTGCCCCAGAACGCATCGAAGTCCAGATCCGGACGGCTGCTGCAGAGGTTCTTGAAGCTGGCCATATAGCCGATCGGCGCATCGAGCCAGACGTAGAAGTATTTGCCTGGCTCGTCCGGAATTTCAAAGCCGAAGTAGGGGGCATCGCGGGAGATGTCCCATTCCTGCAGGCCGGCGTCGAGCCACTCGGCGATCTTGTTGGCTACCGCCTCCTGCAGGGCGCCACTGCGCGTCCACTGCTTGAGCATGGCCTCGAAGTCCGGCAGCCTGAAGAAGAAATGCTTGGATTCGCGCAGCTCCGGTACGGCGCCGGAAATCGCCGAGCGCGGGTTTTTCAACTCAGTGGGCTCATAGGTGGCGCCGCATTTCTCGCAATTGTCGCCGTACTGATCCTCTGCTGCGCACTTCGGGCAGGTGCCCTTGATGAAGCGGTCGGCAAGGAACATGCCCTTTTCCGGGTCGAAGTACTGGGTCACTGCGCGGGTGGCAATATGGCCACGCTCGCGCAGGGCCAGATAGATAGACTCGGACAGCTCGCGGTTTTCCGGCGAGTGGGTCGAGTAGTAATTGTCGAAGTCCACGCCGAAGTCGGCGAAGTCGGCCATGTGCTCGGCACGTACGGCCTCGATCAACTGTTCGGCGCTGATGCCTTCCTTTTCGGCGCGCAGCATGATGGCCGAGCCGTGAGCGTCGTCGGCGCAAACGTAGACGGCCTGATTGCCGCGCAGCTTCTGGTAGCGCACCCACATGTCGGTCTGGATGTACTCGAGCATGTGGCCGAGGTGGATCGAACCGTTGGCATAGGGAAGGGCGCTGGTAACGAGAATCTTGCGGGCTTCGGTCATGGTGATCGGCTGCACTGGTATTACGAGGGAAGTCGGCAACTATAAAGCAGCGGGCGGCCGCAGGCCACCGGCAGCATGCGCGGGGCTCAAGCTGGGGTATGATGCCCGCCTGTTTCGCTCAACCTTTCGGAGCCATGCATGAGTGCCGTAACCCGAGAAACCGTGGAAGCCTGCCTGCGCCAGCTTGTCGATCCCCATCTTGAACAGGATCCGGTCAGCGCCGGTTGTCTGCGCGAGGTCGATATCCGTGGTGGTCAGGTCGCCGTACGCCTGGAACTGGGCTACGCCGCCGGGCTGTTCAAGGGGGGCTGGGCGCAGATGCTGCAGATGGCGCTGGAGAACCTCGAGGGGATCGAGTCGGCGCAGGTGCGCATCGATTGCGTGATTGAACCGCATCAGGGCCAGGTACAGGTGCCGGCGCTGGCCGGGGTGAAGAACGTCATCGCCGTGGCCTCCGGCAAGGGCGGGGTGGGCAAGTCCACCACTGCTGCCAACCTGGCGCTGGCACTGGCCCGTGAGGGTGCACGGGTGGGTATCCTCGATGCCGACATCTATGGGCCCAGTCAGGGCATCATGTTCGGCATCGCTCCGGGTAGCAGGCCACAGGTTCGTGAACAGAAGTGGTTCGTGCCGATCGAGGCTCATGGTGTACAGGTGATGTCCATGGCCTTCCTGGCCGATGACAACACACCGATGGTCTGGCGCGGGCCGATGGTCTCCGGTGCCCTGCTGCAATTGATTACCCAGACTGCCTGGGACAATCTCGACTACCTGGTGGTGGACATGCCGCCGGGGACTGGCGACATTCAGCTGACCCTGGCTCAGAAGGTGCCGGTGGCCGGTAGCGTCATCGTCACGACCCCACAGGATCTGGCATTGCTGGACGCCCGCAAGGGCGTGGAGATGTTCCGCAAGGTACACATCCCGGTGCTGGGGGTGGTGGAGAACATGGCTGTGCACATCTGCTCGAACTGTGGTCATGCCGAGCATCTGTTTGGCGAGGGCGGTGGCGAGAAGCTCGCCGCGCAATACGGTGTGGAGCTGCTGGCCTCACTGCCGCTGTCGATGGCGATCCGTATGCAGGCCGATGATGGCCGGCCGACCGCTGTGGCGGATCCGGAAAGCCAGATCGCCATGATCTACCAGCAGATGGCACGCAAGGTGGGCGCGCGTATCGCCATGTCTGCTCATGCTGCGATGCCGAGTATCGAGATCAGCGACGACTGACGGAGCAAGCGGCGAGTCTTTGCCCTTGCAGGGCGGCTCGCCTGCGCTATTTATACCGGCCAAGAAAAAGCCCCGCGCTTTGGCGGGGCTCTTTTCAGGCGGTGTAGCGCAGGTTAGATAACCTGAACTTCCTCAGCCTGCATGCCTTTCTGGCCACGGGTGGCCACGAAGGAAACCTGCTGGCCTTCCTTCAGAGTTTTGAAACCATCGCTCTGGATGGCTTTGAAGTGTACGAACAGGTCGTCGCCGGATTGCGGGGTGATGAAGCCGTAGCCTTTCTCATCGTTGAACCACTTGACGGTGCCAGTCTGACGATTGGACATGTGATGTCTCCTAACAAAAGTAATAACAGCCCTGGAAAAGCCCAGGCCGGGACTGAGTGCAACGAGTACTAGGAGTCGGACGACGATGTTTGGATCGAAATCTGGGCATCAAGTAGCGATTCACGGTGACACATGCAGCACAGTGGGGACACCATACGTGTTTTTTTTGCAGAGTGCGAACACTGTGTGCGTCTTTCCTGCAAATAATTGCTGTTGTGTTCCGATCCTCGGATGTCGGGGTCTTTGAAGCACGGCCCCGGCGCCGGTAAGATGCGCTTTCTTTGTTACATCGCTCATATTTCAGGATAAGCCGGCATGACCATCAAATCGGACAAGTGGATTCGCCGCATGGCGCAGGAACACGGGATGATCGAGCCGTTCGTCGAGCGCCAGGTGCGTGGCGCCGACGCCAACCGGGTGATTTCCTACGGCGTTTCCAGCTACGGCTACGATGTCCGCTGCGCCGACGAATTCAAGGTGTTTACCAATATCCACTCGGCGGTGGTCGATCCGAAGAACTTCGATGAAAGAAGCTTCGTCGATATCAAGAGCGACGTCTGCATCATTCCGCCGAACTCCTTCGCTCTGGCGCGTACTGTCGAGTACTTCCGCATACCGCGTGACGTGCTGACCATCTGCTTGGGCAAGAGCACTTACGCACGCTGCGGCATCATCGTCAATGTCACTCCACTGGAACCGGAGTGGGAAGGGCACGTGACACTGGAGTTTTCCAACACCACCAACCTGCCAGCGAAAATCTACGCCAACGAAGGTGTGGCGCAGATGCTGTTCCTGCAGTCGGACGAGGCTTGCGAGGTGTCCTACAAAGACCGCGGCGGCAAGTACCAGGGCCAGACCGGCGTTACTCTGCCCAAGGCCTGATTGCCCGCCGTAAAAGATCCGCTGCCGCTTTGCCGTCAGCGGATTGCCGCCTGATCAGGCCTGATCCCAGGGAGCCTTGGCCAGGTGCTGGTGGAGGTAGTCGCACAGCGCCAGTACCTTGCGCGAGGCGCGACGCGAGCGCGGGTACAGTGCGTAGATGCTGTAGGGTCTGGGACGCGCCTCGGGCAGTATCTCGCGCAGAGCGCCGCTGACGAGATCCTGGTGGATGAGAAAGCTTGGTAGCAGCGCCAGCCCCTGTCCGGCCAGCACCAGTTCACGCATTACCTCGCCGTTGTTGCTGGTGAAGCGGCTGCGGGGCGCGATGCGACTCAGCAGCTCTTCGCCGTTGCTGTCCCCGAATGACCAGAACTGCCGCCAGGTGACGTTACTGTAGCCGATGCAATGGTGCTGCTGCAGGGCCTCAAGCGACTGCGGTGCGCCATGGCGTTGCAGGTAATCGGGGCTGGCGCAGAGAATTCGCGCGCAGCCGGCCAGTTTGCGTGCGATCAGGGCGCTGTCGCCAATATGCGAGATGCGGAGGCAGAGGTCATAGCCCTCGCGCTCGAAGTCGTTGAGGCGATCCTCCAGATGCAGGCCGATTTCCAGCCCCGGATAGCGCTCCATGAACCCGCCCATCAGCGGGGCCAGCCATTGGGTGCCGAAGCTCATCGGGGCCAGTATCTGCAACCGGCCGCAGATACCCTCTTCGTGAGCGCTTGCCGTAGCGGCGGCGTCCTCCAGTTCCTGCAGTGACTGTTTGGCGCTCTGGTAGAACAACTGGCCGTTGTCGGTAGGGGCTACCTTGCGCGTGGAGCGATACAGCAGTTGTGCGCCCAGGCGCCGCTCAAGGTCGCTAAGACGCTTGCTCACCACCGATTTCGACAGGCCCAGATCCTCTGCCGCGCGGCTGACACCACCAAGCTCCACTACCCGCAGAAAGGTTTCTATTTCCGCTAGATCCAGATTCATGTACGGCTCCTTGCTTGGCTGCCATGAGGGTAACGCAGTCGCTGCTCCTTGGTTGTTCGTCTCCAGCGAAAAACTATTTTCCCGCCTGAGGGTCGATTGCCGGTGAGTGTCTCAATAAGCTGAAACTACATCGCCACCCGGCGACGTGAGCCCCCTCTCAGGATAGGAGTTTACCCATGGCCCATACCTACAAGCGTCTGGACAAGGATGATGCAGTCGTGTTGCTGGTCGATCACCAGTCCGGCCTGCTTTCGTTGGTGCGCGACTACAGCCCGGACGAGTTCAAGAACAACGTGCTGGCACTGGCCGACATCGCCCGCTTCTTCAAGCTGCCGACCATTCTCACCACCAGTTTTGAAACCGGGCCGAATGGGCCGCTGGTGCCCGAGCTCAAGGCCATGTTTCCGGATGCTCCCTATATTGCCCGTCCGGGGCAGATCAATGCCTGGGACAACGAAGACTTCGTCAACGCGATCAAGGCGACCGGTCGTCGGCAACTGATCATCGCTGGTGTCGTGACCGATGTCTGTGTGACCTTTCCGACCCTTTCGGCCCTGGAGGCTGGTTATGAGGTGTTTGTGGTGACCGATGCTTCGGGCACTTTCAATACCTCGGTGCGTGATGCTGCGCTTAACCGCATGTCGCAGGCAGGCGCCCAGTTGATGAACTGGTTCAGTGTTGGCTGTGAACTGCATCGCGACTGGCGTAACGACATCGAGGGCTTCGGCGGAATTCTTGGCAGTCACCTGCCGGCTTACGCCAATCTGATCCAGAGCTACAACCAGAAATAGTCATCCTGAAAACGCAAGAGGCCGCTCAATGAGCGGCCTCTTGCGTTGGTGCCGTATCAGACCAGTGGATCGCCGACGTGCAGGATTTTCATGGTGTTGGTGCCGCCGGTGCCGTGGTAGCTGTCGCCCTTGGTCAGGATCACCCAGTCGCCCGGCTTGACCACGCCGCGCTTGAGCAACTCGTCCACCGCTGCCTGGCTGACCTTGTTGGCCGGTAGTGCGGCAGGGTCGAAAGGCACGGTATAGACGCCGCGGAACAGGGCCACCCGGGCCTGAGCCTCGCGGTGCGGTGTGAAGGCGAAGATCGGGATAGCCGAGCGGATGCGCGACATGATCAGCGGGCTGTAGCCGCTTTCGGTAAGGCTGATGATGGCCTTGACGCCCGGGAAGTGGTTGGCGGTGTACATGGTCGCCAGTGCTACGCTCTCGTCACAGCGCTCGAAGGTACGGCCGATGCGGTGGCTGGACTTCTGGCTGGTCGGATGCTTCTCGGCACCCAGGCAGACGCGGGCCATGGCCTGTATCGCCTCGACCGGGTATTCGCCGGCGGCGCTCTCGGCCGAAAGCATTACCGCGTCGGTGTAGTCCAGTGCAGCGTTGGCTACGTCGGAGACTTCGGCGCGGGTCGGCATCGGGCTATGGATCATCGACTCCATCATCTGGGTGGCGGTGATCACCGCTTTGTTCAGGCGACGGGCGTGGGCGATGATTTTCTTCTGGATGCCAACCAGTTCGGCGTCACCGATTTCCACTGCAAGGTCGCCACGTGCCACCATCACTGCGTCGCTGGCGCGGATCAGGCCGTCGAGGGTTTCGTCATTGGCCACCGCCTCGGCCCGCTCGATTTTGGCCACCAGCCAGGCACTGCCGCCAGCCTCGGTAAGCAGACGGCGGGCGTATTCCATGTCGGCGGCATCGCGGGGAAAGGATACCGCGACGTAATCCAGCTCCATTTCTGCAGCGAGCTTGATATCGGCCTTGTCCTTGTCGGTCAGTGCTGGTGCGGTGAGCCCGCCGCCGCGACGGTTGATGCCCTTGTTGTCGGACAGCGGGCCGCCGATCAGTACACGGCAGTGCAGCTCATCAGCGCCCTTGAGTTCGACTCGCATGACCACGCGGCCGTCGTCCAGCAGCAACTCGTCGCCGACGTCGCAATCCTGAATCAGCGCCGGGTAGTCGATGCCCACCACTTCCTGGGTGCCGGCAGTGCGCGAATGACTGGAGGACAGACGGAAGAGATCGCCTTCCTTGAGTTCGATGCGCTTGTTCTCGAACTTGGCGATGCGAATCTTCGGTCCCTGCAGGTCGCCAAGCAGGGCCACGTGGCGACCATGCTTGGCAGCCAGCTCGCGAACCAGCGCTGCACGTGCCTTATGGTCATCCGGCGTGCCGTGGGAAAAGTTCAGACGGGCCACGTCCAGGCCAGCGAGGATCAGTTGCTCCAGCACCTCCGGCGAGTTGCTTGCCGGGCCCAGGGTGGCGACGATTTTGGTGCGACGAAAGGTCATGCGCGAACTCCCTACTGAACAATGTCGCGCAGGCTACTACGGCCTTTTGCTGTAGTCATTTTTACTGGCCACTACTCTTTGTCGTCCGGTTTGATCACCAGCAAATCGCACTCGACCCGCTCCAGTACCCGTTCGGCGGTATGGCCAAGCAGCAGGCTCTCGAGATGTCCGCGGGCGATGGCGCCCATCACCAGTAGATCCACATCCTGTTCACGGACGAAGTGGGGAATGACCTCCTCGGCGAAGCCCTCCAGCAGGTGGGTTCGGTTGACGTCGATACTGTGTTCAGCGAGCAGGCACTCGAAGGCCTGGCGGTGCTGTTGGCTGGAACTGAGCTGGTAGTCCTCGTATTCCCGGGCCATCTCCGCGTCGAACATCAGCGAGCGCGGGAGCGGTGCGTGGGCATGCAGGTAGTCGGCCTGCAGACCGAGCAGGGCCTGCAGGCCCTGGCTGGTGCGAATCAGTTGATGATCCAGCGCGGCCGGTTTGTCTGCACTGTGCAGAGGATCCAGTGCGGCGCACAGACGGCGGCCATTCCAGTTACGGTCGTTGGCCAGCCACAGCGGAACGGGACTGCGCCGGATCAGTTGCCAACTGGTGTCGCTAAGCAGCAGGCGGCGTAGAGCGCCTGCCGGATGAAAGGTCTTGAACAGTACATCCGGCTGAAGCACGGCGACTCGGTCCAGGATTTCCTGGTGGGCGCGTTTGGCCCAGCGTACTTCCAGCGAGATCGCCAGGCCCTCTTCGCGCAGAGGGTCGACACTGGCCGAAAGCGCTTCGTGGCTTTGCAACAGCATCGCCTCGCGGGCCTGGCTGAGCAGGCGGTGATCAAGCAGGCCGGCTTCCAGACCGGGATGGTAGTCCACCTGCAGCAAGTGCAGTACGGCGCCAGTTTTACGCGCCACCTCGGCGGCACGCTGAAGGGCAAGTTGTTGTTCATGCTCAGGGTCGATGACGACCAGTAGGGTGCAGAGTTTCATGCCAATGCCTTCGTCCGGGAGTCGGTTGTTGCATTACAGACCATAATCGCTGCCGAAGCCTTGATATGCGTCAGCCCGCAGCGGGTCTTTCAGTTTTCCGGCCTTTGGTCGATACATTGCGCAACGGAGGAACTATCCATGCGAATGCTGATTGCCCTGACCGTGGCTCTTGTCGCTACGGGCTGTACCCGTTGGTCGCTCGACCATCATCTGAACAATGCGTACCGGGCCTATCACGAGGGGGACTGTGCGCGGGTTGCGTTGGAATTGTCACAGGCCGAGCGCAAGAGTCGCTCGCGCAGCTACCTGCAGCCGGAGATCTCGCTGCTGCGCGGCCAGTGCCTGGAGCGCGAGAGTTTGTTCGTCGACGCAGCGCAGACTTACCAGTACATCGTTGCTCACTATCCGACCAGCGAGTACGCCTATCGCGCCCGGGCGCGTCTGCAGACCCTGGAGCTGCTGGGGCACTACCGGCCGGTGCCGGCCAAGGCCGAGCCTGCCGCATTGTGAGCTGACACCATGAGAGATAAGCTGGTGCCCGCCTATCAGGGAGGAAGGACATGCGTGCGCTTTTCTTGCTTATCACTTTGCTGCCGGGGCTGGCAGTTGCCGAGATCTACCGCTGGACCGACGAGCAGGGCCGGGTGCACTTCGGTCAGCGGCCTGTGGCTGGTGCCGAACAGGTTCAGGTCAGACCGCAGGTAGTCGAACGCGACGAGCATACCCGTGAACGTGAGGCGCGCAGTCAGCGCCTGCACGAGGCGCGGCGTGAAGAGCAACTGCAGGCCGAGGCTGCAGCCGCCGAATTGCGCGGGGCGCGGGCACACGAGTGCGATGAACTGCGCCGTCGCCTGGCGCGGATTGCAGAAGGCTACAGTTATTTCAGAATTGGTGCCGATGGCGAGCGGATTTACTACAGCGACGAGGAAACCGACTCCGCCCGTCGCCAACTGCGCGAACGGATTGCCCGGCGCTGTTCCTGAGCTGCGCTGGCAGAGATGGCGAGCGCATGCTATGCGCCCTGTGCATCTTTAATGCAGCGAAGGAGTCTGCGGTAGGGCACGCAGGCGCTGGCTCAACTGCAGCCGCAGACTGTCCTGTTCACACAGTAGCAATGCGTGCTCCAGGTCGTAGCGTTCGCCCTGTGGACAGTCGAGCCGGCGGTAGATGTCTGCCCGGGCCAGGTGATCGTGCGGATTCGCCGGGCCGAGTTGCAACACCCGTTCGGCATCCTTGAGCGCAGCCAGCAGCGCGTCCTGCCTCAGATGCAGGGCCAGCAGGTTGCGTGACAGTTTCTGCAGGATATCCACTGCGCCGGCCGTTTTCAGGTGCTCGGCAGTAAGGGTGATGTCGCTCGTCTGCTGGCGTTGCAGCAGCGCCAGGCAATCGCGGGGGTAGAGCCGGCGCCCGCCACAGGGATCGAGCAGATGATCGGCGCCGGGCACGCGCAGCAGAAAGTAGCCGGGGAAGTTGACTCCTTGCAGGGGAATTTCCAGCATTCGTGCCAGCTCCATGGCGATCAGGGCTAGGCTCAATGGTTGTCCGCAACGATGGCGCAGTACTTGGTGAAGCAGGGCATGGCGCGGGCGTGTCGGGCCTTCGCCGTCCTGGCGAAAGCCCAGCTCGCTCAAGCGGCGTAGCAGAGGTTGTGCCAGTTCACGGGCGGGAAGTGACGGGAGGCTGGCGGCAAGCTGCTGGCGCAGATCGTTCAGGCTGGCGATTGATTCGCCAGGCTGTAGCTGTTCGTCATGTTCGGCGGCTATCCACAGCGCGGCTTCGAACAGGGCTGGTGGATGGCGATAAAGGCACTGCAGGCAGGCTTGGCGTGGATTCATCGCGTTCTCCGGTGGCTGTTGATCTTGTAGTCTCTGGTTTGTCTGTCGTCCAGTGCAGTGCCTTTGTGCGAATACAACAGTCAACTCAGAGCAGCCATGTGTAGCCTGTTGGCCTCGTACCAGTTGGGCGTGCGGACAGGTCATGGGGAATACGAGGAAAGACGCTTGGGGAGGGGCGATGGAGTGCTGGTATGGCTGTCAGGGGGCTGAGTGTTGCCGAATCTTCCGCTGCAGCTAGTGGTGCAGGAAGCCATCATCGTGGCCTGTTTCAATATGCGCGTTCGCACTGGATCATGGCAGGCTCCCGCATTGTGCGACAACGTCGCACTTGGCGCCGATTGCGTCGTGGATTAGCGTGAGGCCTTCGGAGGGACAATCTTGGACTATTTCATCATCGTCGTTACCACGGCTGCCGGTCTGTACTTCCACTGGTGGCTGTTTCGGCGCATCCGCCAGTGGAGCGACCGTGACCTGGCGCTGTCGATGGCCGGTGCGGATGCCGGCAAGCGCAGCTTCATGCTGGAGCAACTGGCCCGGGCGCAGCAAGAAGGCGTCCGCCGGCGTGATCTGCCCGCCTGGCTGGAGCGGGTCGCTGCGCAATACCAGGCTGACTGAACGAACGCCGGTCACGCGGCGCTTCACTCGGTCGTTGCTATCTCCAACTCGCCCAGGGCGTCAGGCTGGCTCCTGAACGCCCTGGCGAACACCTCGCGATTCTTGGCCATGAAAATGCCCAATTCTTCGCCCTGCTCCTCGGACAAGGTAGGCACCGCCTTATGCAGAACTTCGCTGAGGCGCTCGGCTAGCTCAAGCATCTTGTCGTGACGGTCGGCTTCGGCCTTATCCATGAACAGTCGCTCCGGATCGCGACTGCTGCGGTACACCACTTCGACGGCCATTCATCACCTCGTATGCCTTCATGTTGATTGTGCTGGATATTTATACAGTATTCGCGAGAATATAGAACTCTCCGGCATTTTGCCAGTGGCGCACTGGAAAACATCGTCAAGACTTGGCTGCCTGTGGCCATTCGCCACAGTTGACGGTCGTTTTGCAACCCATTCTTTTCCTGCATGATCGGTGGCTTGCGCCGACGACTGCTGTCGGTCTGCCATCTCGTTCTAGGGGGAGAGCAACGTGTTGAATAGGATCGAGCGCCTGCGGATTAACATGCATGGCCTGGCAGAGTCCCTGGGGAATCTGCTGATGGAGGCCTTTCACTACCTGGCGCTGTTTGCCATTGGCGCGATTACGGCCTGGGCCGGGGTGGTGGCCTTCTGCGGCATGTTGGAGAAGGGCCACATTACGGTGGACGACGTGCTGCTGCTGTTCATCTACCTGGAGTTGGCAGCGATGGTGGGGATTTATTTCAAGACCAACCACATGCCGATCCGCTTCATGATCTATGTGGCCATCACCGCCCTGACCCGTCTGCTGATCTCTGACATTTCCCACACTCACAAGCCTGGCTGGGGTGTGGTGATGGTCTCTGGGGCGATTCTGCTGCTGGCGCTGGCGATTCTGGTCGTGCGTTATGCCTCGTCGCGCTTTCCGGCGGTAGCCGGACCGGATCCGCGCAGCCGGGCGCGTAACCGTGAAGAGGCAGAGTCCGAGCGCGACGACACCGTAGAGTGACGGGCGCGCTCAGTCCAGTGGAGCGAACAGGGCGGCCAGATCGGATTCGTCCAGTTGCCATTGCACCTGGCTGCCGCCTTCGAGTACGCCTTGGGCCAGGCCGGCCTTGGCTCGTTGCAGTTGCTGAATCTTCTCTTCGACGCTGCCTCGGGCGATGAGCCGATAGACGAATACCGGTTTGTCCTGGCCGATACGGTAGGCGCGGTCGCTGGCCTGGGCCTCGGCGGCCGGGTTCCACCAGGGGTCGAAGTGGATCACGGTATCGGCGGCGGTGAGGTTCAGGCCGCTGCCGCCGGCCTTGAGACTGATCAGAAACACCGGAAATTCGCCGGCCTGAAAACGTTGCACTGGGGTGCGCCGATCACGGGTGCTGCCGGTCAGCTTGGCGTAGCCGATACCTCTGACCTGCAGCTCTTGTTCGATCAGCTCCAGCATCGAGGTGAACTGCGAGAACAGCAGTACCCGCCGACCTTCTTCGAGCAGTTCTTCCAGCATGCCGAGCAGGGTGTTGAGCTTGCCCGAGTCGGTAGCCGTCAGGCGGGTGTCCTCTTCGTCAAGCAGGCGCAGGTCGCAGCAACTCTGGCGCAGCCTCAGCAGTGCTTCAAGGATGACGATATGACTGCGTGCCAGCCCCTGGCGGGCGATTTCCTCGCGCACCTTGCGATCCATGGCCAGGCGCAGAGTCTCGTAGCGGTCGCGTTGTAGCTGGGTCAGGTCGACCCACTGAGTGATTTCGGTTTTCGGCGGCAGTTCGCTGGCGACCTGTTCCTTGCTGCGGCGCAGCAGGAAGGGACGAATGCGGCCGTTGAGGTGGGTCAGACGATGGGCATCGGAATGCTTCTCGATGGGGGTGCGGTAGTTGCGGGTGAAGCTCTTGGCGTCACCCAGCCAGCCGGGCATGAGGAAGTGGAACAGTGACCATAGCTCGCCCAGATGGTTTTCCAGCGGTGTGCCGGTCAGGCATAGACGCAGATCCGCGTTGATCTGTGTGGCTGCGCTAGCGGCCTTGCTACGCGGATTCTTGATGTTCTGCGCCTCGTCGAGAATCAGCAGGCGGAACTGCTGCTGGCCAAGGGCCTTGAGGTCGCGTGGCAGTAGGGCGTAGGTGGTGAGAATCAGGTCGTGATCGCCAATTTCGGCAAACAGCGGTTTGCGCTTGTTGCCGTGCAGAGCCAGTACGCGCAACTGCGGAGTGAAGCGCGCGGCCTCGTCCTGCCAGTTGGGAATCAGGCTGGTAGGCATGACGATCAGTGCCGGTCTGTCCAGACGTCCTGCCTGTTTCTCGCATAGGATGTGCGCCAGGGTCTGCAGGGTCTTGCCCAGACCCATGTCATCGGCCAGTACACCACCGACACGCAACTCGGCCAGAGTCTGCATCCAGTTCAGCCCCTGTAGCTGATAAGGACGCAGCTCGGCCTGCAGGCCCTGAGGGGCTGCAGGCTGCCGGTTGGACAGTTGCTGCAGACGTTCGGCAAGGCCGCGCAGGGTCTCACCTCCCTGCCAGCGCAGCAGTGTGTCGCCGGTCAGTCCGGTCAGGCGTGCCGCATCGGCACGGCCGAGGCGCAGAGGCAGGTGTTCCTCGCCGGGGTCACGAAAATACAGTTCACCAAGGGTGGCCAGTAATGGCTTGAGTCGGGCAAAGGGCAGCGCGAGGCGCTTGCCTCCCTGGGGCAGGCTGACCAGCAGGAAGTCCTCGTCTGGACGTTGGGCCAGCGCTTCAGGAGCCAGCAGCCAGGGCGTCCGGCGGATCGCCTGCAGCAGAATCGGCAGCAGACTCAGGCGTTGGCCCTCGACTTCGATACCCAGTTCCAGGTCGAACCAGTTCTGTTGCGGATCCTCTTCGATCTGCGCGTACCAGTCGTCGACTTCGGCCAGGTTGTAGTGGAAGTCCGGGTGGATGTGGATCTGCCAGCCCTCGGCGCGCAGGCGCGGAACCTGCTGCCTGACAAAGCTCAGCCAGTCCCGCTCGTGAGGCAGCTCAAAGGGCTCACCGGCCTCGGCTGGCAAGGCATCGCTCTGGCGTAGCGCAACCTGCAGACCCAGGCCTTCCAGACGCTTGCGCAGCTTGGATTCGGCGGCAGCATCGCGGATCAGGCGCAGGTTGGTGTGTTCGTCCAGGCGCTTGACCAGATCGCGGGCCGGCTTGCCGAAGACCCGGTGACCGGCATAGTCGAAGGCCAGTGCGGCGCGGTGCTGGGTTTGCTCCTGCATGCGCCCCCTGCGTGCATCGAACTGTACCCGAACCTGACTGCCGAGGCTGAGTACGGCGGTAGGAGTAATACTCTCCAGGCGGGTTTCGGCCAGCGGCTGGCGCACTACGACGATTTCCGACAGGTCACTGCCGTCGCGTTGGCGTGCTTCCAGGGTGAGCAGTGCCGCCACCACATGCTTGCAGTTGAAGCCGACCGGGCAACTGCAATGACCGGTCACGCTCCACTTGCGTCCGTAGGGATGCAGGGTGATGCGCTGCTGGTAACTCACGTTGCCGGAGCCGCGACAGGTGGCCAGCAGACTGTTGTCGCGCAGTTTGAGCAGCTTGCTGCGCTGTTCCTCGGCATAGGCGATGCCGCGGCGCAGGTCGCCGGCACCGAACTCGGAGCGCCAGTCATCTTGGCGAAGTTGGTGGATATCCAGGGCCATCAGTGAAGCCCCTGACGGAAATCTGATAGACGCATGACTGGGTCACGGCAATGCAAAACGGCGGATTTTCGCACAACTGCCTGGCAATTAGCAGGCTCGGGCAGACGCTTCGTATCGACAGCAGTTTGTGCGCAGGCAGAGGTGGCGGACTAGGTTCTGTATGAAGATTCGTTGAGCGCAGGCGCTTTTCGTACAGCGCCTAGCGAGTCGCCAGTGCCTGAAATGCGGCGCGGTACTGGCCAGGCGTCGCGCTGAATGTCTGGCGGAAACGGTTGCTGAAGTGGCTGGCGCTGGCGAAACCGCAGGCCAGGGCAACCTCGCCAAGTGGCAATGGAGAGTGGCGCAGCAGTTGACAGGCCCGGGTCAGGCGTCGAGCCAACACGTAGCGATGGGGGGGTAGGCCGAAGCTGCTCTGGAACATGCGAGCGAAGTGGTATTCGGAGAGTGTGCAGAGCGCCGCCAGTTGACTCAGTGGCAGAGGGGTATCCAGATGTTGCTCGATAAACTCACATAGCCGTCGGCGCTGTTGTGGTGCCAGGCCGCCGCGCACGCGCAGTCCCTGGCGCTGCCCTGCCTGGGTCAGCAGGGCGTGGTTCAGCAGGTCGTGGGCCAGGCTGCTGGCCAGCAGACGCTCACCCGGCTCCTGCCAGTCGAGAGCGCAGAGCTGACGAAAGCGCGCAGCCTGAGCCGGATCCTCGAGAAAGGTTGCCTCGGCCAGTTGCAGGCTGCGTGGCTCCCGATCCAGCAGGGTTACGGTGGTCAGAGCGAACTGTTCTTCGTCCACGTAAAGGTGGGCCAGCTGAATGTCGCCGTTGATAACCCAGGCCGACTGATGTCCGGCAGGCAAGATGCATAGCCGATCCGGGGCGCCCTTGCGGCTCGGGTCGTCGCGGCGAAAGGTGCTGGTGCCGCCGCTAAGGTAGCAGGACAGTGTGTGGTGGTTGGGGGCCAGGTAGTCGCGTGCGTCATGGGTATTGCTCCAGCGCGCTACGTTCAGGCCGCTGCCCAGTTCGGCAAGGTTGTGCAGCCGCGCGTTGGCTGAGCGGCTCATGCTCTGAAATACCTGCAGATTCTCGAACGTCGCCATGGCGCCCTCCCGTAGATGCATGCTACTGCGGGTGAAGTACAAAGGGCAGCGGCTTGTAAGGCGAGCAAAAGAAAAGGCGCCGTAGGCGCCTCAAGCAAGATGTTCCATGGAGTAAGTCATACGCTTTGAGTCGGGCTAGAGGAGAAAGTTCCTCTGCTTGTGAAAATTTTTACTGGCCCGGCAGTAACAACAGCCGTTGGCTGCCATAAACTGTGTCGAGGTTTTCCGACTTAAAGGGGAAACTCATGTAACCGCCCTTGAGCCAGGCGTCGATACCGTCGGCGTAGTGACGGCTGGCCGGGTTGCCCGACTGGCCGGTGCTGTTGAGGCCGAGCATCGGCTCGTCGGCGGCGAAGTCGACGATCAGACGGATGGCGGGGATCAGCGTGGTGTCGAAGTCCTGCCCCCAGGCATAGGCTGATACGTTCAAGGTGGAGTGATCGCCGCCGGCCGGATATGGGCCGCGATCCAGGTAGCCCTTGAGTGCCTGAATGCCGGTACGCTCGCGGGTACTCATGTAGGGTGCCTGTCGGCTGCTGTCGCTCTGCCAGACATAGCTGTGCAGGCGGCCCCATTGCCAGCGGCGGCGATCCGGCCCCAGACGGCTTTCCAGCAGCTCGATGCTGGCGGCCAGGCTGCGGGCGAGGATGGCCGGCTTGTCCTCCTGCTGCTTAGTACTCTGGTCGTCCCAGAAGGGACTGTCGGGGCGTCCTAGCAGGTGGTCAGCCTGGGCTGAGTAGGAGGTTCCGGCGGTTTCCACCAGCGCCTGCCAGGCCGGCGAATCTTCCGGGCCCAGCTCATCGAGGAAAATCTGTCGCGCGCTTTCATGCAGGAAGGCGGCGTACAGTGCGGCATCGGCCGAACTGGCGGCAAGCCGGCCGTCAAAGGCGAGCAGTCGTTGCAAGGCCTCCTCGGCGCGCGTGCGTCGATCCGCCGGCAGTGCGGCGACAGCCAGGCGCAGCGAGTCGTGCATCAGCGGGTCGTTGAACATGGCCTGCAGTTTGCCGACGAAGGGGGAAGTCTGGTCGTACTGCATGGCGATCATGCTGCGGCTGTCGTGACGGCCCTGGCCAGCCAGTTCAGCCAGACGCTCGGCTCGCTCGGGGTAATACCAGGAGCTGGAAAGCTGCATGCCGTATCCTGGAGGTACGCTGCGCTCGTTGGCGGTGCCCAGCCAGCCTTGCGCTGGATCCTGGTCGTAAGGGTGCAGCATCGGGTCGGCGAAGCCGTCCCAGCCATAGCGGGAGTCCCAGCCCGGAGAGGGCAGCAGGCCACGGCCCTCACGGCGGTTCGGGTAGCGTCCGGTGACTTGCCAGCCGATGTGTTCTGCGTCGGCGAACACCATATTCAGCGGCATGGCGCGGATTTCCCGGGCGGCCTCGAAGGCCTCGTCCACCGACTGGGCGCGGGACAGATCAAAGAAGGCGTCAAGGCTCCTGTCTCGTTCGAACTGGGTGGTCTTTAGTGCCAGGCCGTAGCCGCTGCGCAGTGCTAACGGCTGCAGCGGGTGCTGGCGCTCACCAAGCACCGGGTTGAGCAGAGGGCCGTTGCGGGTTTCGTAGAAGGTCTCGCGGATTGGGCGCTGGCCACGGATGAAGAAGGTTTCCTGTCGTTCCTGTAGCGGCAGCCACTGGCCGTCAGCCAGGTAGCTCAGGCGCCCTCCCTGGTTGCGGATTTGTTCGAGGAACAGATCCTGGTTATCGCCCATGACCATGGTCATGCCCCAGGCCAGTTTGCCGTTGTAGCCGGCTATCACGGCCGGAATGCCTGCCAGGGAAACGCCGGCGGCCTGGAATCGGGGCGAGCGGATCTGTACGAAGTTCCACAGCGACGGCAGGCTGAGCGGCAGATGGGTATCGTTGGCCAGCAGACTCTTGCCGCCACGGCTGCGTGCCGGGGAAATGGCCCAGTTGTTCGAGGCAGCGACGCCAAGCATGTGCTGCCCGGCCACTAGCTTGGCGTTGTGAGCCAAGGCTTGCAGATCCGGCAGTTGGCCGTCGAGATCGAGGCCGGCAAGCTTTTCTGCTTCGGCAAAGGGCAGTGGCTCGTCCGGGTAAATCGGCAACAGCCAGGGCAGTTTGTCGATGCCCACGCGCTGGGCTAGGGTCAGTGCGGCAATCTCCTCTTGCAGATTCACCGCCAGACCGAAGTTGAGCAGGCAGAAAAGCAGTACCGAATCTTCGGGCTTCCAGTATTCGGGCCGGTAGCCGGCTTCGGCCAGATCCATCGGCAAGCGGCTTCGATAGCGGAAAATGTAGGCGTTGACGCCGCGGGCGTAGACCTCGAAGAAGCGCTTCAGGCGCGGTGAAGCATCGGCATATAGCAGCTCGGCGCTTTTCTTCAGGTTTGCCGCGCGCATGAAGCGGTCAGTCTCCAGTGCCCCGGGGCCGACCAGTTCGGCCAGGCGTCCCTGGGCCAGCAGGCGCATGCCGACCATCTGACTGAGCCGGTCGCCGGCATGGACATAGCCGAGTGTGAACAGGGCGTCGTGGAAGGTTCCTGACTCTATCAGCGGCATACCGAGGGCGTTGCGCCGTACCGACGCGCTTTCGGCAATGCCTTTTACTCGCTCAACCCCCCGATTGGGCGGCACGCTGTCGGCATAACGGCTGGTGAGCAGCGACTGGCAGCCGGCGAGGCCGGCCAGCGAAGCAGCAAGGGCCAGGCAGGCCAGCATGCGCATGGCAAAGTTCCTTGGATTAGGTTCTGGCTAGGGTAGACGTGGCGGCCAAGGCTGACCGCGAAGGCGCCAAGGTAATGAGAGTGGCCGGGCCTGGCAAGAGCCGTTCAGGTGTCGGCCTGCGTTTCCCTGAGCCCGTCGTCGAGCAGCCAGCGGGCGGCCGTACGGGCTGCGGCCTTGTGCTGTAGCTCCAGCTCCTGAAAGCGGGTTTCGTAGCGGCGCCTGTCGCTACGTGGCAGAGCTTTCCAGGCAGCATGGGTGGGGACGTCGGCAGTTGCTTCGAAGAGTCTGTGAAAGACCAGGCAGCGAGCATCGCCGCTCAGACTACTGTCGTAGTGATCGAGCAACACCTTGATCCGGATGGCCCCTTCAATGAGCGGAACCTGTTCGTCCAGCAGGCTGCTGGCGAGCAGGCCGATGTTTTTGCCAAGTTGCTTCCGGCGCGCCTCGGCGGCGTTCTTTTCGGAGCGCTGGCGAGCCCAGACCTGACGCCAGAGCGACAGTGCATAGACGGCCAGCCCGACAATCAGCAGCAGGCCGGCCAGTAGTGTGAGATACAAGGTACTCATCAGGCCGTTAGGCGCCGTGGCACTTCTTGAACTTCTTCTGGCTGCCGCACGGGCAGGGATCGTTGCGACCAACGTTCTTCAGAGCGTTGCGCACGGGGGCCTGCGGCGCGTGATTGCAATGTGGACCATGGACGTGGCCATGGTCGTGATGATCATGGTTGCAGTCGGGACCATGGATGTGCGGTTGATTGTTCATGCAATTACTCCTGGAGGAAATCTCCGGGAATTATCTCGCCATTGCGCGACATGTGCACGTTCCGGCCGAACAGCATGCCGGTCTTGACCTCGCCCTTGAAGGCATAGCGAATGGGCGTGTCGGGTTTTTCCAGCATCTTCACCACCTGCCTTACATGGCGCCACAGGTTGGTGCGTACAGGAACTTCGAAGGTATGACGACCATGCGCCGGTACGGTGAACCATTCGCTGGAATGCCCCTCGGCTAACAGAATGCCATTGAGATGGACGTTATAGTCCAGACCACGTACCGGCAGGCTGACCCCGTTGGGATTATCGATGCGAAAACGAAGACGGAATTCCTGCTCAAGCAGCCTGGCCTTCACCACTTCAACTTTGAGTAGCTGGATATCCGGATCCTTGAACCCGCTGCTAACCCAGGTGGAGCATCCTGAAAGCCCGAGCATCACTCCGAAAAACACTGATAGGCTGATAAGTCTTATCATTTGCGCCTGATAGAGCATTTCATATCCCCCGTTGCGCCCCAGTGTAACAAGCACGTGTTCGGCTGCAACCGGGAAGATGCCATTATTTTGGCTGCCGTGTCCGCTTGTTTCTGGAGTTGTGTCCGAAGTTTGGGTTGAGACTTGCACGCTGTCGGTGCGAATGAAGCTGCGCCATACTGAGGCGCGAATAGGACAGGAGTGTGACCATGAGCCGTTACGAGATTGCCTTTTCCGGGGAACTGGTGCCGGGTGCCCAGCCCGAGACGGTCAAGGCTAACCTGGCGCGGCTGTTCCAGGCCGATGCCCAGCGTATCGCCATGTTGTTTTCCGGGCGCCGGGTGGTTATCAAAAGCAATTTGGACGAAGCAGCAGCGGAGAAGTACCGGGCGACGCTGGAGAGAGCAGGCGCCCGGGTTGCGGTTGTGAACCTGGATCCGCCGGTTGAGGAGATCGAACTGGCGCCACCTCCTGCAGCACCGGCAACTCCAGCCGTGGTACCGACGCCTCCTGCAGCGCTGAAGGTGGTGCCGCGCGATGAGTACATGGCGGCCTTCAGCGAGGTGCAGGCGCCCGACTTCGGCATTGCACCGGTTGGCAGTGACTTGCAGGATGCTCGTTCGGAGGTGCCTCCACCTATGCTTGACTTGTCGGGCCTCAGCCTGGCCCCAGTGGGCAGCGATATGGGCCAGGCGCGAGGTGAGGCTGCACCGCCACCGCCGGATATTTCGCACCTGCGCTTGCAGGAGTAACCCGACGGCGTCCGGCAAGGTTCAGATGGGCTGCTGGCAGCGCGCCTCTGCTTGCTCCGGCGGCAGGTTTCGTACGCTCTCGAAGAACAGCACGCAGGTTTGCTGCTGATCCGTTACCTGCCACTTCTGCGTGCAGGCTTGCAGTGTCTGCTGCGGATCCGCCGAAGGTTGCCGGCCCATAACGGCCTGCCAGCAGGCAGCGCTGAGATCCTGTCCCATGACCCGGATGCCGGCCTGGTTGGCCTTTTCCTCGCTGCCTTGGTTGTTGGCCGGATCGGCGGCGTACCAGATGTAGCTCGGATGGTTGGCGCCGAGCACCGAGACCTGCTGGCCAGGCGCGGCGGTGATTCGGCCCAGGCCCAGCACCGCAAGCGGGACGCCATACTGCTGCTGGATCCAGTTGCGTACTGGGGCGCCGAAGGCCACTATCGGCAGGCTGCCCTGGCCACTGCCGGCGCTGAGTTCGGCGACCATGCGTTGCTGGTAGGCAGTGAAATAATCGTATACCGCCTCCAGCGAGCCGCCAGCATTGGCCGGTGCGGCGATCGGCGCGATGTCGATGATGGTCTGGTAGGCCGGTGTCTGCTCTGCGGCAACGCCGTTGAATGTAAGCAGGCTGGCCCAGCGATCCGTGGTGTTCGAGCGCAGGTAGTCCTGGGCCTGGGTCAGCGAGTAGTCCGGCGGGAAGTGCAGCAGCTCGACGCTACGACGGCTTTCCAGAGCCATGCCCAGTGGCAGGAAGAAATACCAGTTGTATTGCCACTTGCCGTCGCGGTTGAGCTGAGTGGCGCCCTGGTAGGCCAGGTCGCCGGCGTCCAGCAGTTGCCGTAGCGGCTGGCCATAGCCGGGCGGCGTGCCGTCGAAGTAGGCCAGTACCCGGTCGTCCCGGCGTTCTACCCGGACGCTGGCAGCTGGGTAACCGTCGCGCTTCAGACTTTGATCCAGGTAATGCTGCACGGTCTGCTCCAGCGTCCAGTTGCGGTAGCAGATTACGTTGCAGTTGTTGGGGTAGGCGAACAGCCGGGTAACCCGCTGGCTGTCGCCGAGGTCAACGAACTCCCCGCTGTCACTGGGCAGGCCCGTGCAGCCGCCTAGAAGAGCGGCGATAAGGATTCCGATTGTGCTCCGCTTGTGCATTGACGATCTCCTTGTGAAAGTGTGCTTTGGCCTTTCAACTCAAGCAGAAAGCGATGCGGATGCCAGTCAGGCGCGGAGGTAGGCAGCGCAGCATTTCTTGAACTTCTGTCCACTGTCGCAGGGGCAGGGATCGTTGCGCCCGGCCCGCAGTGGCACCGTCGGGTCGATAAAGTACCAGCGGCCGTTGACCCGGACGAAGGCGGAGCGCTCGTGGTGGCTATGTTCGCCCTGGTCGTCGTGCCAGCGTGCGGTGAAGGTGACCTGAGCATGCTCGGGTTGTCCGGCGAATACTTCGCTGCTTTCGACTTTCAGTCCGAGCCAGGTGCTCTGTGCACTCCAGGCCATGATTGCGGCGCGGTCGAGAGCGGCCTGTTGAGCCGGCAGGGTGGTGGCCGCCAGGTAGTCCACCAGCCCTAGCACATAGGCTGTGTAGCGTGAGCGCATCAGTTGCTCCGCGCTTGGTGCCGGCAGATCATGGTGATATGGCGCGCAGCACTGATCCAGTGGCAGGCCCGTGCCGCAGGGGCAGTTCTGTGCAGTCAGGTTCATGTGTGCTACCACCAGTACTTGCCGAAGTTTTCCGGGTTGGCCCAAAACCTGGCATTCAGCCAGTCCGGTGCCGGTTTGTATTCGAGCAGATCATAGGTGAACAGGTGTAGCGTTTGCCCGTCACGCTGAAAGCGTTCCTGCACCTGCATGGCCAGGGCGAAGAAGTCGGTTTCCTGCCAGCCTGCGGCTTGCAGGTCGACCAGTACCGCGATTCGGCTGGCATTGAGATTGCGGATGCCGGCCAGCAGATGCAGCCCCTCGTTACGGGGCAGGTGCTCCAGACAGTCGGCCAGTAGCGCCAGGTCGAAGCGCAGCGCTGCCAGTTCAGCAGGCAGTGGTGCCGCCGCAGCATTGAACAGGCGGCTCTGCGGATGGGCCTGGCGGAAGGCCTGCAGCGTGGGCAGCTCGCTGGCGCCGAGCAGTAGCAGGCGCTCGGGGTGGTGATGGTCGAGCAGGGCGGCCAGCGCTTGCTGGGGTGTACGGGGACTGGCGTCCATCGGAAATCCTCGGGGCGGCGACAGGCCTGAGCGACCGGCCGGTTGGTTTGTCAGTGCGTTGTAGCGGCGTGTCCGGGTGCGATCAAGCCTTTTCCGGCACGAGCTTGGCAAGCGCGACGGAGGCGGACTATGGTTGCCGCCTGGTCATGTTGCTTGCCGAGTTCCCATGCGCCGTTCGCTGCTCGTCCGAACCTTTCGCTTTGTTCAGGTGATTCGTCTCTGCGCTGATTGTTGCGATTGCTGCGGGCCACTTCTCTTCTGGTACGCGGCGATCCGCGCACCTCTGGTTCGCTGATGCAAGGTACGATCTTTCCCTGGCGCGGGGGCAATCGCTTCGAGCTGCTGATCGACGGCCAGAGTTTCTTCCCGCATATGCTTGCGGCTATCGACGGGGCTGAGCGGCAGGTGGAGCTGGAACTGTATCTGATCGAGGATGGCCAGTGCAGTTGGCGCCTGGCCGAGGCACTGTGCCGGGCCAGTGCGCGCGGGGTCAGTGTGCGCTGCCTGTTCGATGCCTACGGCGGCGCCGGGCTGGGAAGCAGCCTGAGGCAGCAACTGCAGCAGGCACAGGTGCAGGTGCGTTGGTACAACCCGTTGCGCTGGCGGCGTGGTATCCGCAATTTCCATCGTGACCACCGCAAGCTGTTGCTGGTGGACGAGCGGCTGGCCTACGTTGGCGGTACTGGCTCCACCGATGAATTCTGGCTGCCGGACGAGCCGCAGAGTCCCTGGCATGAAACCATGGTGGCGATCGAAGGGCCGCTGGTCAGCGACTGGCAGCGGTTGTTCGAATTCCAGTGGCGCGCACGTTTTTCCTGGCGGCCAAATCACCCGGCCGTACCCCAGAGACTGCCGGAGCGGCCGCGCATAGGCAGCGGTCTGGGCCGGGTCGCCTATGCCGATGCGGCTCAGCACCGGGATATCCTGCTGGCGCTGCTACGCGCATTGCGTGGTGCCCGCCGTCGGGTATGGCTGGCCACGCCGTACTTCCTGCCAACCTGGAAAATTCGCCGAGCCCTGCGCCAGGCGGCCTCCCGCGGGGTGGAGGTACGACTGCTGCTGGCCGGACGCAATACCGATCATCCGCCGGTGCGTTTTGCCGGGCAACGCTACTACCCCAAGCTGCTGCGCGCCGGCGTACGCATCTTTGAGTACCAACCGCGCTTTCTGCATCTGAAGATGGTGCTGGTTGATGACTGGGTTAGTGTCGGTTCGTGCAACTTCGATCACTGGAACCTGCATTTCAACCTTGATGCCAATGTCGAGGTGCTCGATCCCTCGTTCAGCCAAGAGGTGGCGGCCAGTTTCAGCGAGGATTTTGCCCGCAGCCGTGAAATCACCCTGGAGGATTGGCGACAGCGACCGCTCTGGCGCCGCCTGCAGCAGCGCCTGTGGGGCTGGCTCGAGCGCTTGGCGGTCAACCTTCTCAAACACCGTCGCTGAACGCTCGTCTGTGTGTCATTCGGCGTTCGCTGTTCAGCCGTTCAGGCCGACTGCCCGGGCGCGGGCTGCGTGCAGCTTCTTGAGGCTGTCGATCAGCCGCAGGTGGCGGTCGAGCCCTTCGAGCTGCATGCTGGTCGGTGTCAGACCATGGAACCGTACACTGCCGTCCAGCGCGCCGATGGCGGCATCCATGCGTTCGTTGCCGAACATGCGACGGAAGTTGGTTTCGTAGTCCGCCAGCTCCAGCTCGTCGTCCAGGTGCACCTCCAGCACCACGTTCAACGCCTGGTAGAACAGCCCGCGCTCGACCGTGTTGTCGTTGTACTGCAGGAACATCTCCACCTGCTCCTTGGCATCCTCGAACTTCTTCAGTGCCAGGTTGATCAGCAGCTTCAGTTCGAGGATGGTCAGTTGTCCCCAGACGGTGTTGTCGTCGAACTCGATTCCGATCAGCGTACTGATGTCCGTGTACTCGTCCACCTCGCAGTTGTTCAGGTTGCGCAGCAGGGATTTGAGCTCGCGGTCGCTCAGACGATGCAGGTTGAGGATGTCCTGGCGGAACAGCAGGGCCTTGTTGGTGTTGTCCCAGATCAGGTCGTCGATCGGGTAGATCTCCGAGTAGCCCGGCACCAGAATGCGGCAGGCGGTGGCTCCAAGGTGTTGATAGACCGCCATGTAAACCTCGTGACCCATTTCCTCGAGCAGGCCGAACAGGGTCGCGGCTTCCTGCGCGTTGGGATCCTCACCTTTGGCGGAAAAGTCCCACTCGACGAAGGGGTAGTCGGCCCGGGCACTGAAGAAGCGCCAGGAGACCACGCCGCTGGAGTCGATGAAGTGCTCGACGAAGTTGTTCGGTTCCGTCAGCGCCTGGCTTTCGAAGGTAGGCTGCGGCAGGTCGTTCAGGCCCTCGAAGCTGCGCCCCTGGAGCAACTCGGTCAGGCTGCGCTCCAGTGCCACTTCCAGCCGCGGATGGGCTCCGAAGGAGGCGTACACGCCGCCGGTGCGCGGGTTCATCAGGGTCACGCACATCACCGGGTACTGTCCGCCGAGCGAAGCGTCCTTGACCAGCACCGGAAAGCCCTGTTCCTCCAGAGCGCGAATGCCGGCGAGGATCTGCGGATACTTCTCCAGCACGGCCTGCGGCACGTCCGGCAAGGCCAGCTCGTTCTCCAGGATCTCGCGCTTGACCGCTCGCTCGAAGATTTCTGACAGGCACTGTACCTGTGCCTCGGCCAGGGTGTTGCCGGCGCTCATGCCGTTGGACAGGTAGAGGTTTTCGATCAGGTTGGAGGGGAAGTACACCGTCTCGCCGTCGGACTGGCGCACGAACGGCAGCGAGCAGATGCCGCGCGCGGTGTTGCCCGAGTTGGTGTCGTACAGGTGCGAAGCGCGCAGTTCGCCGTCCGGGTCATAGATGGCGCGGCAGTGCTCGTCGAGGATTTCGGCCGGCAGCGCATCCTTCGGCCCCGGTTTGAACCAGCGCTCCTCGGGGTAATGGACGAAGTCAGCGTTGGCAATCTCCTCGCCCCAGTACTGGTCGTTGTAGAAGAAATTGCAGTTCAGACGTTCAAGGAACTCGCCGAGCGCCGAGGCCAGCGCTGCTTCCTTGGTCGCCCCCTTGCCGTTGGTGAAGCACAGTGGCGACTGGGTATCGCGCAGGTGCAGCGACCAGACGTTGGGCACGATATTGCGCCAGGAGGCGATCTCGATCTTCATGCCCATATCGGCAATCAGCCCGGAAAGCCGTGCGATGGTCTCCTCCAGCGGCGCATCCTTGCCCGGAATCTGCGTGCGTGTGCCGGTGTCTTCCAGCATCAGCAGGGCCTGGGCATCGGCGTCGAGGTTGGCGACTTCCTTGATGATGAATTCGGGGCCCTGCTGCACCACCTTCTTCACCGTGCAGCGGTCGATGGAGCGCAGGATGCCCTGACGATCCTTTTCGGAGATATCGGCGGGCAGCTCGACCTGAATCTTGAAGGTCTGCGCGTAGCGGTTTTCCGGATCGACGATGTTGTTCTGCGACAGGCGGATGTTCTCGGTAGGGATACCCCGCGTCTGGCAGTAGAGCTTGACGAAGTAGGCCGCGCACAGTGCCGAGGATGCCAGGAAGTAGTCGAACGGCCCCGGTGCCGAGCCGTCACCCTTGTAGCGGATAGGCTGGTCGGCGATGACGGTAAAGTCGTCGAACTTCGCCTCCAGGCGCAGGTTGTCGAGAAAGTTGACCTTGATTTCCATGGGGCACACCGGCGAATGAAACAAAGTGCGCCATTATCCGGGTTTTGTGGCGGAAGTCTTGTCGCTTCGGCAGGAGGTTGCCGGGACGTGCCCGGCAACCCATGGCATCAGCCCAGCAGGCCGATCTGGATCTCGATGCGATTGTCTGCCGACTGCGGGCCGTGCCAGCAGTGGTAAACCTCGCGGCTTTCGCCGCTGGGGCGCAGACCCGCAGCCGTGATGGCTGCAAGCAAGGGCTCGTAACCCTCACTGAACAAGCCGTCGAGTGCCCCCTGGTAGATCCGGCTGGCGCAGCGCAAGGCAGGTAGTTGCTGAGCCGTCTTACCGCTCACCGGCAGGCAGAAGGCCAGGGAGAACTCGCATTGCGCGTCCTGCGGCATCTGCTGGGCTTGAAATATGGGCGGGCCGCTGATTTCCATCCCGCGCGCAGCCGCATCGGCCTGCAACTCGGCAAGTGCCGCTGCTGCCCGTTCACCGATCTGCGCGATGTTCAGACGGTGTTGTTGTTGCAGTACGGAAATGGCTTCGATGTGTTGAATATTCATGTCGTCCTTGCCTCATGAAGGTGAAACCCACCCGTTTCAATGGCTGGTGGCTGCCCGGGTCACGCAGCGCCGGCTCACTCTGTTGTCTGCCAGACAAGATGATCGGATGCATGATAAGCCGGCTGATTGTAATTCAGAGTACGAGGTGGTGATGTGGAGTGTTCGGGTAGAACCCCTATGCTCCCTGTGGGCTAGGCGACAGGTCTCGGTGCCTGAAGGAGCCTGGGCTTACTTGAATGTGTCTTTGCATGCGGGGGGCAACACCTTTGCTCAGGCAATGCCGAACAGTTTCACGCACTCTATAGATACGTCAAACCCCGGATTGACCGGGGTTTGGGTTTGGTTTAACAGCCTTAAGGCAATCTAGACGTTGAAGCGGAAGTGCATCACGTCGCCATCCTTGACGATGTAATCCTTGCCTTCCAGGCGCCATTTGCCGGCTTCCTTGGCTCCGGCCTCGCCCTTGTAGGCGATGAAGTCGTCGTAGGCTACCACTTCGGCGCGGATGAAGCCTTTCTCGAAGTCGGTGTGGATTACGGCGGCGGCCTGCGGGGCGGTGGCGCCTACACGCACGGTCCAGGCGCGTACTTCCTTCACCCCGGCAGTGAAGTAGGTCTGCAGGTTGAGCAGGGCGTAACCGGCGCGGATCACGCGGTTCAGGCCCGGCTCTTCCATGCCCATGGTCTCAAGGAACATCTGCATCTCTTCAGGATCGTCCAGCTCGGCGATTTCCGCCTCGATCTTGTTGCACACCGGCACCACGATGGCGCCTTCTTCCTCGGCGATGGCCTTGACCACGTCCAGGTGCGGGTTGTTCTCGAAGCCATCCTCGGCGACGTTGGCGATGTACATCACCGGCTTGGTGGTTAGCAGATGGAAACTGCGGGCCAACTTCTTCTCCTCGTCGCCGAGGTTCTTGAGCAGGCTGCGCGCCGGCTTGCCTTCGGTCAGATGTGGAATGAGCTTTTCCAACAGGTTTTTCTGTGCCACGGCTTCCTTGTCGCCGCCCTTGGCGGTACGGGCAACGCGCTGCAGTTGCTTCTCGCAGCTGTCGAGGTCGGCCATGATCAGCTCAAGGTCGATGATTTCGATGTCGCGCTTGGGGTCGACACTGTTGGCCACGTGGATGACGTTGTCGTCCTCGAAGCAGCGCACCACGTGGGCGATGGCGTCGGTCTCGCGGATGTTGGCGAGGAACTTGTTGCCCAGGCCCTCACCCTTGGAGGCGCCCGCTACCAGGCCGGCGATATCGACGAATTCCATGGTGGTGGGAATGACCCGCTCGGGCTTGACGATTTCGGCCAGTGCATCCAGGCGGGGATCCGGCATCGGCACGATGCCGCTGTTCGGCTCGATGGTGCAGAAGGGGAAGTTTTCCGCTGCGATGCCGGATTTGGTCAGGGCATTGAACAGGGTGGACTTGCCGACGTTGGGCAGGCCTACGATGCCGCAGTTGAATCCCATGGTGTTATCCCTCGCGCCAAAGGCGATGAAAAGTTATCGGGTAGCTTTCTGGCTATGCAGCTTGCGCATGGCCACGGTCCAGTCACCGGCCAGGATTTCCGGAGTTACATCCAGAGCGAAGCCGATGCTGGTGTCGAGCAGTTCCTGTTCGCTACGCGGTGCACGGCCCAGTACGTAACCGGAAACCAGGCTGGCGTGGCCAGGGTGGCCGATGCCCAGGCGCAGGCGGTGGAAGCTGTTCTGGTTGCCGAGCTGGGCGATGATGTCGCGCAGGCCGTTGTGCCCGCCATGACCGCCGCCCTGTTTAAGCTTGGCGACGCCCGGGGGCATGTCGAGTTCGTCGTGGGCCACCAGGATTTCTTCAGGCTTGATCTTGAAGAAGTTGGCCAGCGCCGCCACGGCCTGGCCGCTGCGGTTCATGTAGGTGGTGGGGATGAGCAGACGAACATCGCGTCCCTGATGGCTGAACTTGCCCACCAGGCCGAAATACTTGCGATCGATACTGAGGTTGACGCCCCGGCTGGCAGCCAGGCGCTCAACGAAAAGGGCCCCTGCATTATGCCGGGTCTGGTCGTATTCGGGGCCTGGGTTGCCAAGGCCAACGATCAGTTGTACGGCGGTCATACGGGAGCCCTTCTCTGGAAATGACCCGGCGTGATCGTCTGCCGGGTCGTATCCGTTGCAGCCGGAGGATTACTCGGCAGCGCCTTCTTCGCTAGCCTGCACGCGGGAGGCCTTGACGTTGGCAACCACCAGGTCGTTGCCATGAGCCAGGGCAACCAGCTCGACACCGGCCGGCAGGGTCAGGTCGGACAGGTGGATGTTCTGGCCGACTTCCAGGTTGGCGACGTCAACATCAATGAAGTCAGGCAGGTCCTTCGGCAGGCAGGAAACCTCCAGCTCCGGGGTAACGCGGTAGACTTCACCACCCTGCTGCTTGACGCCAATGCAGGTTTCTTCGTTCAGGTAGCGAACGGCAACATGGGCAGTCAGCTTCTGGCCGGCAACCACGCGCTGGAAGTCAGCGTGCAGAACGAAGCCTTTGGATGGATGACGTTGCAGAGCTTTGATAACCACGCTCTCGGTAGTGCCGGCTACGTTCAGGGTGATAACGCTGCTGAAGAAAGCGTCATTTTCCAGAGCCTTGACCAGTTGGTTGTTCAGCAGGCTGATGGATTGCGGGGCCTTGTCGCCACCGTAGATTACGGCAGGAACCAGGTTGGCGTTACGACGCAGGCGGCGGCTCGCACCTTTCCCCAGGTCGGAACGCACTTCGGCATTCAGGGTAAAGTCAGTCATTTCATTTCTCCAAAATAACCAAACCGCCTTCACGCTTGCGACCAGCGTTGGGCGGTGTGGCAAAAAGCCCCGCTCATGGCGGGGCCGTGTTTATCAGGCCCGTTCCGACTAGCGGAACATGGCGCTGATGGATTCTTCGTTGCTGATGCGGCGAACGGCTTCAGCCACTACCGGAGCGATGTCCAGCTGGCGAATGCGCGAGCAGGACTGGGCTGCAGCGGACAGCGGGATGGTGTTGGTCACCACCAGCTCGTCCAGGCTGGAATTCTCGATGTTTTCGATGGCGCGGCCGGACAGCACCGGGTGGGTGCAGTAGGCATAGACCTTCTCGGCGCCACGATCCTTCAGTGCCTTTGCCGCATGGCACAGGGTGCCGGCGGTGTCGACCATGTCGTCGACAAGGATGCAGGTACGGCCTTCAACGTCACCGATGATGTGCATCACTTCAGACTGGTTGGCCTTTTCGCGACGTTTGTCGATGATCGCCAGATCGACGCCGAGGCTCTTGGCAACGGCACGGGCGCGAACCACGCCACCGATGTCCGGAGAGACGATCATCAGGTTTTCGAAACGTTGATCCTCGATGTCATCGACCAGCACCGGGGAACCATAGATGTTGTCTACCGGGATGTCGAAGAAACCCTGGATCTGGTCGGCGTGCAGGTCGACGGTGAGCACTCGGTCGATACCGACGTTGGCCAGCATGTCGGCCACGACCTTGGCGCTGATTGCCACGCGAGCGGAGCGCGGACGGCGATCCTGGCGGGCATAGCCGAAGTAGGGGACAACAGCGGTGATACGGGTAGCCGAGGAGCGACGGAAGGCGTCGGCCATCACTACCAGTTCCATCAGGTTATCGTTGGTGGGTGCACAGGTCGGCTGGATCAGGAAAACGTCTTTTCCGCGAACGTTTTCATTGATCTCAATCATGATTTCGCCGTCGGAGAATTTCCCGACTGAGGCGTCGCCGAGGGGGATGTGCAGCTGACGAACGATCCGTCGCGCCAGATCGGGGTTTGCATTCCCCGTGAAGACCATCATCTTGGACACGCGCAGTACCTGCCGGCAGGGCTATACCTGGATGGGTATGGAAAATGGCAGGGGCGGCTGGATTCGAACCAACGCATGGCAGGATCAAAACCTGCTGCCTTACCGCTTGGCGACGCCCCTGTAGTCTGTGTCGAACACCCCTGATGCGGTTTGACGAAGCCTCTCTGTGAGAGGTTATGGCAGGGGCGGCTGGATTCGAACCAACGCATGGCAGGATCAAAACCTGCTGCCTTACCGCTTGGCGACGCCCCTGTATCGTATAACCGAATGCTGAGCATTCACTTCTTGGCCCGTGCCTGAAGCTTTCGGTGCAGCATCGAGATGTTGCGACCTTGAGCTACGAAGCTCGGTAGAGAGCCTGGAAGTTGGCGGGCGACTTTATCAGCATCGGCCCGATTTGGGAAGCTCCCAAATATGCAAGCTCCAGTGCCGGTTAATCTAGCCGAAACAAATTTGTTCAACAAGATCAAAGCGTTATGAACTTCTGGATAACGCTTCTCGACTACCGGCTGGCAGTCGTTTCGACCACCCCCCTCAAGAAGGCTGCGAACTTTAATAGGCGGAGTATCGCGTGTCAACTCGGGGTCGCTGAAAATTTCTGCCGTGCTGACAAAGACTTGCGGTACTGCTACGAGAAACCAGGGTTCCTCCAGAGTGACCGGTTGCAGGCGCTCGCCGACGCCTTCGGCGAAGGCTGCGCGGCCGCGCACGAATACCGGCACGTCGGCCCCCAGACGCAGGCCCAGTTCGGCCAGGCGATCTTCGCCGAGCCGGGTGTCCCACAGATGATC
This sequence comes from Pseudomonas sp. NCCP-436, assembly GCF_019656335.1. Lineage (GTDB taxonomy): Bacteria > Pseudomonadota > Gammaproteobacteria > Pseudomonadales > Pseudomonadaceae > Aquipseudomonas. The sequence goes on from NZ_BPLZ01000002.1 coordinate 79,652, forward strand.
GAGGCCGACCAGAGTAGTGGCGGCATCGGAGCTGCCACCACCGATGCCGCCACCCATGGGCAGGCGCTTGTCCAGCCAGATATCGGCGCCAAGGCGAGTGCCGCTGGCTTCTTGCAGGCTGCGGGCGGCACGCACGATCAGGTTGCTGTCGTGAGGAACTCCGGGAACTGCGCTGTGTAGCCTGATTTGGCCATCCTGACGCACGGCAAAGCCGAGTTCGTCGCCGTGGTCGAGGAACTGGAACAGGGTCTGCAGCTCGTGATAGCCGTCTTCACGGCGACCGAGGATGTGCAGCATCAGGTTGAGCTTGGCCGGGGCGGGCAGGATCAGTTCGGCGTCGGCGGTAATGGCGGTCATGGTGGAGTCTGCAGGAGGGTGGCAGGCCTGGCGCGTGTACTCCGGCCAGGCAGGGTAGCTGTCTTGTGGTATCTACTGTCCGAGCTGGCGTGGTTGCCAGTCCTTGAGCACCAGGGTGATTTCCAGGTCGGCGCCCTGGAGCTTCAGACGCTCGGGAAGGACGTAGCCGTTTTGCTCGGTGTAGCGCAGGTAGTCGACTTGCCAGCCGTCCTGTTCCAGTCGGGCCAGGCGGCTGTCGCCATCGAGGCTGATGCGGCTGTGGCTGTCTGGTGCCGGCAGACCGCGAATCCACCACAGCAGATTCGACACCGGCAACTCCAGACGCAATTGCTCTTGCAGCAGGGCCTCCGGCGATTCGGCCTGGAAACGGCCACGGTTGGCCACTTCCAGTAGGATGTTGCCGGGGCGGCCGGTCAGGCGCGCTGCGCCGCCGCCCAGCGGGCCGGACAGGCGGATGTCATAGTAGTCTTGGCGTTGCAGCCAGAACAGCGTGGCGCTGCCGGAGTCGCGTGGGGCGCGAATACCGATCTTGCCGCTGATCTGCCAGCCGTCGAGTTGGCTGATGAGCTGCTTGTGGCTTTGCCAGAGCCTGGCATCGCCCTGGCCTTGTAGCGATTCACGGGGCGTCAGGCCGCTGCAGCCGGCGAGCAGGACGAGCAGGCTTAAAGCGAGGAAGAATCGCAGCATCAGGGCCTCTCGGAACCGGTCAGGCGCAACAGAGTGTCACGCAGGATGGGGCTGTCAGGTGTCTCGCTCAGAGCGCTGCGCCAGATGCTGCGGGCTTCACGCTGTCGTCCCTGGGCCCACAGTACCTCGCCGAGGTGGGCGGCGATTTCGTGATCCGGATAGAGAGACAGGGCCTGGCGCAGCAGGCGTTCGGCTTTGTCGAGGTTGCCCAGGCGATAGTTGATCCAGCCGAGACTGTCTAGGATCGCCGGATCTTCCGGGCTGAGAGCGTAGGCCTTTTCGATTAGTTCGAGGGCCTCGGCGTGGCGTGGGGTGCGATCCGCCAGGGTGTAGCCGAGGGCGTTGAGTGCCATGGCGTGCTCCGGCTCACGTCCGATGATGTAACGCAGGTCGCTCTCCAGCTGCTCCAGATCGTCGCGCTTTTCGGCCAGCATGGCGCGGGTGTAGAGCAGGTTGAGGTCGTCCGGGTACTGTTCCAGCCCTTGGGCTACGGTCTGCCAGGCGGCGTCCACCCGGCCGCTGTTACTCAGGCCTTCGGCCTCAATCAGGTAGAGCTGGATGGCGTAGTCCGGCTGGTTGTCGCGGGCCTGAGCGAGCAGGGCGCTGGCTTCTTCGCTGCGGTCCTGGTCAAACAGCAATTGTGCACGGCGTTGCTGCGCCGGCAGGTATTCGTTGCTCGGTCCGACCCGGGCATATTCCTGCAGGGCGCTGTCGGTCTCTCCCTGCTCCTCGTAGGCGCGGCCCAGATTGTAGTGAGCGGCATCGACATGGCTGCGCCGTTCTACCAGCTCCTCCAGATAAACGATGGCTTCCTGCCAGGCTTCGGCTTCCAGGCACACCAGAGCCAGGGAGAAGCGCAGGTCGTCGTCATTGGGGTTCTCGTAGACCAGCTTGGAGAACTCGCCTTTGGCCTCGTCGAGACGATCCTGTTCGACCAGCTGGCGCGCATAGGTCAGGCGCAGTCGCTTGTCGTCCGGATGCAGCCGGACACCTTTTTGCAGCAGTGGCAGGGCCTCGTTACCTCGACCGAGGCTGTGCAGCAGTCGGGCACGCAGCAGGATCGGTGAGACTTCGGTCTGGCTGGATGGTTGATCCTCAAGCAGCTTCAGTGCCTCTTCGGTGCGACCGTCCTGTTGCAGCAGGATCGCCTTGCCGAACAGAAGCTGACTGTTATCCGGATATTTGGACAGCAGGCGGTCGAAGCCTTGCAACAGGCCGGTGCGGGTATCCGGGTCGGTTTCCGCTGCCGAAAGGGCGAGGAAGTCGAAGTGGGTGTTGCCCTGGCGCTGCAGCACGGTCTCCATGTAACGCATGGATTCGTCGTAGCGGCCAGCACGGGCCAGTTGCACGGCAGCTGCACGTTGCGCGTCTATCACCGTCGGTGCGGTATCGGCCCAAATCAGCGCCGTTTCCAGGGCGGCCTGTTCGGCGCCGAGGTATTCGGCAATGCGGAAGGCCCGCTCGGCAACGCCCGGGTCACGGGTTGCCTGCGCCTGGGTCACGTAGTTGTCAAGGGCAATGTCGAAGCGGTTGCGCTGCCCGGCCAGTTCGGCAGTCAGCAGGTCGAACAGGGTTTCCTGGCTGAACGAGCCGTAGCTGGTCGGCTCTGTGGTGGAGCTTTGCTGGGCTTCCTGTACAGGGGGAGTGCCATCCTGATCGACGGGGGCGAAAGTTTGGCAACCGCCGAGGAGGGCGAGTGCGCTGAGCAACGCAAGGGTTCTGTTCATAGTGTCTAGTCGTGCGTGATTTCGGGGCTGCTGCGCTATCGCCGCAAGCCCTGCAGCCGTCGCGGCATCATGACACAAGCCTTGGGGCAAGCCCACTGGGCCGGCGATGAAGCCGGCTGTCTATTGGGACAATCGGTCGCGGGAGTTGTTCTCTCCGGAGCGAAGTAGGACAATTGCCGGCTTCCGTATTGCCTCCTCAGCGACTCTGCATGGCCTTTATCGCCCTTGGGATCAACCACAAGACCGCCTCGGTAGAGGTGCGTGAGCGCGTTGCTTTCACACCCGAGCAACTGGTCGATGCGTTGCGCCAGCTATGCCGGCTTACGCCCAGTCGCGAGGCTGCCATTCTTTCCACCTGCAATCGCAGCGAGCTGTACCTGGAGCAGGAGCAGCTAAGCAGTGAGGAAGTTTTGCAATGGCTGGCCGATTATCACCGCCTGAGTCTCGATGAGCTGCGTGCCTGCGCCTATGTGCACAGCGAGCAGGACGCGGTGCGTCACATGATGCGCGTAGCCTGCGGGCTGGACTCAATGGTGCTGGGCGAGCCGCAGATTCTCGGTCAGCTCAAGTCGGCCTATGCCGTGGCGCGCGAGGCCGGCACTGTCGGTCCTCTGCTTGGGCGTCTGTTCCAGGCGACCTTCAGTACGGCCAAGACTGTGCGCACCGACACGGCCATTGGCGAGAACCCGGTTTCCGTGGCCTTTTCCGCGGTCAGTCTGGCCAAGCAGATTTTCGCTGACCTGCACCGCAGCCAGGCGCTGCTGATCGGCGCCGGTGAGACCATCAGCCTGGTGGCGCGTCACCTGCATGACCAGGGCGTCAAGCGCATAGTCGTCGCCAACCGAACCCTGGAGCGTGCCAGCCAGTTGGCCGAGGAATTCGGCGCGCATGCCGTGCTGCTGTCGGACATTCCGGATGAGCTGGTCAACAGCGATATCGTTATCAGCTCCACGGCCAGCCAGTTGCCAATTCTCGGCAAGGGTGCAGTGGAGCGGGCGCTGAAGAAGCGCAAGCACAAGCCGATCTTCATGGTCGATATTGCCGTGCCGCGTGATATCGAGCCGCAGGTGGGCGATCTGGATGACGTCTACCTCTATACGGTCGATGATTTGCATGAGGTCATCGAGGAAAACCTCAAGAGTCGTCAGGGCGCGGCGCAGGCCGCCGAGGAGCTGGTAGCCGCCGGCACCGAGGAGTTCATGCAGCGCCTGCGCGAGCTGGCGGCGGTGGACGTGCTCAAGGCCTACCGGCAGCAGGCCGAGCGCCTGCGTGACGAGGAACTGGCCAAGGCCCGGCGGCTGCTGGCCAATGGCGGCAATCCCGACGAGGTACTGGCGCAGCTGGCCCGAGGCCTGACTAACAAGCTGCTGCACGCGCCCAGCGTGCGCATGAAGAAACTTACCGCCGACGGGCGCCTCGATGCGCTCAGCTTGGCTCAGGAACTGTTCGCCCTCGACGAGGGCGTGTCGCCCAGCAAGGGGCCCCGATGAAAGCTTCACTGCTGAAAAAACTGGACAACCTCAGCGACCGCTTCGAGGAGCTGACGGCGCTGCTCGGCGATGCCGAGGTGATCTCCCGGCAAAGCGAGTTTCGTGCCTATTCCAAGGAGTACGCTGAAATCGAGCCGGTGATCGCAACCTTCCGTGAGTTGCGCAAGGTGCAGGACGATCTCGAAGGCGCTCAGGCGCTACTCAAGGACAGCGATCCGGATCTGCGCGCCATGGCCGAGGAAGAGGTCGAGCAGGCCCGCACTGCACTGGTCGACCTGGAAGACCGTCTGCAGCGCATGCTGCTGCCGAAGGATCCCAACGATAGCCGCAACGTCTATCTGGAAGTACGCGCCGGTACTGGTGGTGATGAGGCGGCGATCTTCTCCGGTGATCTGTTCCGTATGTACTCGCGTTATGCCGAGAAGCAGGGCTGGCGAGTCGAGATTCTATCGGCCAGTGAAGGCGAGCATGGCGGTTACAAGGAGGTGATTGCCCGGGTGGAGGGTGACAACGTCTATGCCAAGCTCAAGTTCGAGTCCGGCGCCCATCGTGTTCAGCGTGTACCGGAAACCGAGTCGCAAGGACGTATCCATACTTCCGCCTGTACCGTGGCAGTGCTGCCGGAACCGGACGAGCAGGCCGCCATCGAGATCAATCCGGCGGATCTGCGCATCGACACCTTCCGCAGCTCTGGTGCCGGTGGGCAGCACGTCAATACCACCGACTCGGCGATCCGTATTACCCACATTCCCACCGGCACCGTGGTCGAGTGCCAGGAAGAACGTTCGCAGCACAAGAACCGCGCCAAGGCCATGGCCTGGCTTGCGGCCCGCCTGCAGGATCAGCAGGAGGCCGCCGCGCACCGGGAGATGTCCGAGACGCGCAGACTGCTGGTGGGGTCGGGGGATCGCTCAGAGCGCATTCGTACCTACAATTTCCCGCAGGGGCGCGTGACCGACCACCGCATCAACCTGACCCTGTACTCGTTGAATGAGGTGATGGCTGGCGGGATCGACGCTGTGATCGAGCCGCTGCTGGCCGAATACCAGGCTGACCAGTTGGCGGCACTGGGCGACTGATGGCCGGCGTCTGCCTTGCTGGGCAGGCTCTGTAGTGCTCCGCCGGGATGTTTCACCGAGCTTGCGTTCGCCGCAGCGCTGCTGCCTGACCACCCTTTGAGAACACCATGGCTACCATCGAATCTCTGCTCGCCAGTGCCGACCTGCCCGACTCGCCCACCCCGCGCCTGGACGTCGAGCTGCTGCTGGCTGACGCTCTGGGCAAGCCGCGCAGTTACCTGCGTACCTGGCCGGAGCGTGAGCCGGACGCTACGCAGTTGGCTGTCTTCCAGGCGAGTCTGGCACGTCGCCGTGCCGGTGAGCCGGTGGCCTATATCCTCGGTCACCAGGGGTTCTGGAACCTGGAGCTGGAAGTGGCGCCGCATACCCTGATCCCCAGGCCGGACACCGAGCTGCTGGTGGAAACCGCCCTGGCGCTGTTGCCGGCCACGCCCCGTGCGCTGCTGGATCTGGGAACCGGTACCGGGGCGATCGCTCTGGCACTGGCCAGTGAAAGGCCTGCCTGGCTGCTTACCGGGGTGGATCGGATCGAACAGGCCGTGCTGCTGGCCGAGCGCAATCGCCAGCGTCTTGGCCTGGACAATGTCCTTTTCAGCCTGAGCCACTGGTTTTCGGCACTGGAAGGGCGGCGTTATGACGCGATATTGAGCAATCCGCCCTATATCCGTGCCGACGACTGCCACCTGACGCAAGGTGATGTGCGTTTCGAACCCGGTAGTGCACTGGTGGCGGGTGAGGACGGGCTCGACGACCTGCGGGCAATCATCAGCGAGGCGCCAGCGCATCTTGAAGCGGGCGGCTGGCTGTTGCTGGAGCATGGTTTCGATCAGGCCGAGACGGTACGTACGCTACTGGCGGCCCGGGGCTTTGCCGAAGTACACAGCCGGCGTGACCTGGCCGGTCATGAGCGCATCAGTCTGGGACGTTACGACCATGAGTGAAGACATGCTTAACGACGAGGAATTGCTGCGCTACAGCCGGCAGATTCTGCTGAAACAGATCGATATCGATGGGCAAATGCGCCTGCGCCAGGGGCGCGTACTGATTGTCGGCATGGGCGGACTGGGCTCGCCTGTGGCGCTGTACCTGGCTGCGGCCGGGGTCGGCGAGTTGCATCTGGCGGATTTCGATACGGTCGATCTGACCAACCTGCAGCGACAGATCCTGCATGACACGACCAGCGTTGGCCAGGCCAAGGTGGATTCGGCCATGGCTCGGCTGACCGCGCTCAACCCTCACGTCCGTCTGTTTGCGCATCGCCAGGCGCTGGATGCCGACTCACTGGCGGCCGCTGTGCAGGCGGTGGATCTGGTGATCGACTGCTGCGACAACTTCACCACTCGCGAGGCGGTAAACCGCGCCTGTGTCGAGGCCGGCCTGCCGCTGGTGTCCGGAGCGGCGATCCGTCTGGAGGGCCAGCTCTCGGTGTTCGATTCGCGCAAGGCGGACAGCCCCTGTTACCACTGCCTGTATGGCCATGGCAGTGAAGCGGAGCTGACCTGCAGCGAGGCCGGTGTCGCCGGGCCGCTGGTCGGGCTGGTGGGCAGTCTGCAGGCTCTGGAGGCAATGAAACTGCTGGCCGGTTTTGGCGAGCCCATGGTGGGCCGCCTGCTGCTGATCGATGCGCTGGGTTCACGGTTTCGCGAACTGCGAGTGCGGCGTGACCCGGACTGTGCCGTGTGTGGCGATGCCCAGTAACGCGCCGGTCGGGGTCTTCGACTCGGGGGTCGGCGGGCTCTCCGTACTGCGTGAGATCCGCCAGCTGCTGCCGGCGGAGTCGCTGCTGTATGTTGCCGACAGTGGCCACGTGCCCTATGGCGAGAAAAGCGCCGAGTATATCCGCGCCCGTTGCCAACTGATTTCCGAGCACCTGTTGGAGCAGGGCGCCAAGGCTCTGGTGCTGGCGTGCAATACCGCGACTGCCGCTGCGGCTGCAGAGTTGCGCGAACGTTATCCGAGCCTGCCCATCGTCGGCATGGAGCCTGCGGTGAAGCCTGCCGCGGCAGCCACGCGCAGTGGCGTGGTCGGCGTGCTGGCGACCACTGGTACGCTGAAGAGTGCCCGATTCGCCGCTCTGCTCGATCGCTTCGCCAGTGACGTGCGGGTGGTGACCCAGCCTTGTCCCGGGTTGGTGGAGTGCATCGAGGCGGGAGAGCTACAGGCACCAGCCACCCGCGCACTGCTGCTGCGCTATGTGGAACCGCTGCTGACCGAGGGTTGCGACACGTTGATCCTGGGCTGCACTCACTATCCCTTTCTGCGGCCGTTGCTGGCGACACTGGTTCCCAGCTCGGTGCGCCTGATCGATACTGGCGCTGCGGTTGCCCGTCAGCTGCAGCGGTTGCTGGAGCGCCATGGCCTGCTGGCCGCAGGGCCAGCACAGCCAACCCGCTACTGGAGCAGTGGTGACGCCCGCCGTTTTGCCGACGTGCTGCCGTTGCTGCTGGGTGATTCGGCAAATGTTCTTTCGTTATAGTAGGCGGGCATGTTCAGTGTTCTGCAATGGCTATAATCGCCCCGTGAGTCAATAAGACCTTTCCATAGAAGGAATAACTTATGAAGAAGTTGTTTGCCTTGGTTACTGCCGCATCCGTGTCACTGGTTATGGCCGGAACTGTGCAGGCCGCAGATGTCAGCGTGGCAATCGGTCAGAGTGGCGACTCCACTATGGTCTATCGTCTGGGGGCGCAGTGGGATTGGAGCAGCAGTTGGTTGCAGAGTGACCTGGGGCGACTGACCGGCTACTGGGATCTGGGCTACACCTACTGGGACGGTGACAAAACAGCTAGTAACCACAGCCTGTCGTTTGCTCCGGTATTCGTTTACGAGTTCTCTGGTCAGACCGTCAAACCCTATATCGAGGCAGGCATTGGCGTGGCAGCATTTTCCAGCACCGAGCTGGAAGACAACCGTCTGGGTTCGTCCTTCCAGTTTGAAGATCGTTTCGGTGTCGGCCTGCGCTTTGCCGGCCAGGAAATCGGTCTGCGTGCCATCCACTATTCCAACGCCGGCCTGAAGAAACCCAACGATGGTGTAGAGGCCTATACCGTGCATTACCGCATGAATTTCTAAACAGCTCTCGACGAAGCAGTGGCAAGAACCGCTCAGATCATCGGGTCCCAGCGCTGCGACCAGTCGGTGCCTTCGGCGATGATCTGGCGCAGCAGGTCGAACGACTGCTGCAGCACCGCCGAATCACGCTCGCGGGAATACACCAGATAGGTCGGGTAGCTGAACTCGGGCGCACGGGGCACGCGCTTGAGCACCTTCTTGTCCAGGTAGCTCTGCACCACCCGCGTGCGGAAGTAGCCGGAGCCGCCATGTTCGAGGATGTACTGCAGGGCCAGCGGCCCGAGGTTGAAGGACACCGCTGCCTTGGCCTTGTCAGGTAGCGCGCTGTCGTGCTGCAGGCGAAACGCCTCGCCCCAGTCGATGTACACGTAGGGTTCCGGATTCTTCGCCCGCACCAGGATCAGCTTTTCCTCGAGCAACTGCTCCACCTGCATGCCCGGCCAGTAGTGCGGCTGATACACCAGGGCGGCATCCAGTACGCCCAGTTCCAGCTGGCGCAGCAGCTCCTGGCCAGCGGCGATGTGGGTGTGTACGGCGTACTGGTCGATATGGGTGCGGATACGGCTGACCCAGCGCAGCATCAGCGGGTTGCACAGGCTGACTTCGCCGCCGATGTGGATGACGTTGTGATAGCCCTCCGGCAGAGGCAGGTCGCGCTGCGCCGCCTCCCAGGTCTGCAGTATCTGGTTGGCGTAGGCGACGAAGGCTTCGCCGTCGGCCGTCAGCCTGGCCCCGGCACGGTTGCGTACGAACAGCGTGCAGCCCAGGTGGGCTTCGAGTTTCTGGACGCGAGCGGTGACGGCCGTCTGGGTAACGTGCAGGCGTTCGGCGGCAGCAATGAAACTGCCGCTGCGAACGATTTCCAGAAAGGTGCGGGTCAGATCGATGTCCATGTCGTGGCGGGCTCAGCAATCGGGCAGACAAGCAGTGTAAGGGTTGCTACCGCGGGCGTCATGAGTTCACGCAATCACTCGAAGTGGGCCAGCAGCTCTCTTTGCAACGCCGCAATCACGTCCGTCTGGGTGATGACGCCCACCAGCTTCTCGTTCTCCAGTACCGGCAGGCAGTGCAGGCCACGGTCGGACAGCACGCCGATCAGCTCGACCACGTGCGTGTCGACGTCGGTGCAGCGTACCGGGCTGGTCATCAGATCGCCCAGGCGCGGACGGGGCCGCCGCCTGAACAGGCCGATGCGCTTTGGCAGACGGCGGTGCAGCGGGGAGATCAGGTCGCTGAGGCTGACGATGCCGACCAGTTTGCGGTTGTGATCGAGGATCGGCAGCGCCTTGAGATGGTGATGACGCAGCAGGTGCAGGCCCTGCTTGATGCTGGTGCCTGGTGTGGCGCAGATCAGGTCGCGTGACATGACCTGGCCGGCGCGGATGTCGCCCATGTGCCGGCGCAGCGCGTAGCGTTCGGTGCTTTTCACAATCATGGCGAGGTCTTCGCGCGTCACGTCGACAAAGGCGCCGAGTTCATCGAGCGCCTGATCGAGGTCGGTGTCGCGAATGCCCACGCGTTCGCCGGGCACCGGGTCGCGGGTGTGGTGAGTACCGGCCGGCGGTGTGGTCTGGCGCGGGTAGCGCATGCCGGTGAGGTTGTTGTAGATCAGCGCGCTGCCAAGCAGGCCCAGTGCCGCGGTCACCACCGTCAGGGCCGGGTACCAGACCGCTATGCCCGGCGCTGACGGCGCGAACACCATGCAGAAGGCGATGGCACCGCCCGGTGGATGCAGGCAACGCAGCGGACACATCAGCAAAAGACTCAGCGCTATCGCCAGAGCAGCGCCGGGCAGGCTGTGACCGATCAGCTGGCCGGCCAGTACGCCGACCAGCGTTGCACACAGATAGCTGCCAACAATCGACCAGGGCTGCGCCAGTGCGCCGGAAGAGACGGCGAACAGCAGTACCGCCGAGGCGGCCAGCGGGCCGGAGAAGTGCACGGCCAACTGCGGGCCGAACAGCTGGCTGCACAGCCAGGTGGTGAAGACGAAACCCAGGCTGGCGCCGAGTGCCGCGCGCAGCCATTCCCGAGGGCGCGTGTGCGGGGCGTCGGGGAGAAAGGCGATGCACCATTGGTGCAGGCGTGATGATGTGTTCATGGTATCCGGTAAAAAAAGAGGGCTCCTCACTGCTGAAAAGCCCGTAGGGTGCCGCAAGCGGCACGTCGGGACGCCCGTCCCTGGGCGAGGAACGTCAGGCGAGCAGGTGCTGTTCGGCCTTGTTGGCGCAGACTTCGACCGGCTGCGTTGTGATCTCGCAGGGGCGGCCGGTGGCTTGCTTCATGCGCGCCGCAGCTTTGGGACCCTGGGCAAATAACTGAAGATCATGGCCAGCACCTCTGCCTGCCAGCCCCGGAACAGGAAGTGGGCCAGGTATCCGTACCCGGCAGGTACGCTGCAGCACGTAGATGGAGCTAGCGAACAGGGCGTCTCCGCCGAAGGCAAGGCACAGCAGATTGGTGTGAATGGGAGGGACACGTCCGAAGCTGAGCCATGGAATACCGAAGTTCAGTTCGGGCCAGCCCGATTGGGCTGCGATGAGCACTCCCATGCCCATTCCGAGGATGCCCCAGAACAGTGTGGTGAGGGTAAAGCGGCGAACGATCTCGTAGTTGTAGTAGTGGAGGGCAGTCGCAAGGGTAGCCATCATGAATCCGTCTTGCTGAGAATTTCAGGCGTGTCTCTCCTGTCGCTCGAAACGGGCTGTCGTCCGGTTCGCGAGAGCACGGACAGGTTCGTGGGAGAGAGGGCGGAAAGTGTGCGGGATGAAAAAGAATTCGACTAATTAATAATAAATTCAGCTGTGCTCTGTTTTATTGATATCAAGGCTTGGGAGGCGGCCCCCGGCGCAGCGCGTCGGGGCCTACTGGCTGGAGTGGCCCGGTGTTGGGCTGAGACGCATGCTCCATGCCTGATCACCATGCATTTATAGAAATGCACTTATTCAGCAACAAAATTCATGGATGAAATTCTATTGGCGGTAGGCAGTGGCGATGCCACGACGTTCTTCCAGACATTCGGGCGCGCCGAGTTCGAACTCGCGTCAGATCGGCGGGCGCTGTGCGTAGATGGTGCAACGCATGGTGTCGCGATCGAGGGCGATGCACCAGCCGTCGTCCAGACGGCGCATGACCTTGCCGCCCCACTCGTTGGTTTCGATGTAGCGTTGCGGCACACCGGTGTCGCCGAACAGCATCACTTCAAGCTGGCAGCAGCAGGCTGTGCAGGTGCTGCAACTGATCTCGGGAATGGTCGAGGGGATGGTTTCGCTCATGACGCGGTGGTGTACGTCACGCCACGATGATCAGGGATTCCGGCTGCGCAGGCTCTGCTCGTATTGTTCGCGATACAGCTTGGCGAAGCCATGCAGTACCGGCATCACCGCAGCCCAGGTCAGAGCCAGGATGGCCAGGGTCTGCCAGGTGCCGAGCGGCAGGGCGACGCCGGCGATCTTGGTGGTGGCGTAATAGATTAGTGGTGCGCCAAGTGCGCCAAGCAGGCTGCTGCGCCACCAGGGCTGAGCCGTCCAGGCCAGGCAGTGATTGAGGGTGCTGGCCAGCAACAACCAGAGCAAGGCCTGCCACAGAGGGATCAGTTGGCGTGGTTCGTCAAAGTCGAATACCCCCATGTTCAGCAGAAAGCTGTCCAGCGCGCTGCCGGCGAGAAACACGCTGACCAGCAGCTTGCCTTCCGTCGCCCAGCTGCTGACCCACAGCAGGTGCACGCCGATGATCGCTGCCACGAGCAGCAGCCAGGGGCTATCGCCCGCAAACATGCAGACGAGCCAGCCGAGCAGGGACAGGAGGGCATTGATGATCAGCTTAGGCATCGAAGTTTCCTAGCAGTGGTGCAGGGCGTGAGGCCGGTTTGGTCAGCAGCAGTTTTGCGCTGCCAATGGTGCGTTCGAGGAATACACCTTCGCAACAGCAAAGGTAGAAGAGCAGTAGGCGATAGACGTAATCGTCATGGCGTAGTTGCGTCAGGCGCTGGCATGCCTGGCGCAAGTTTTCGTGTCATAAGGTGCAGTACAGATTAGGGTCGGTATGCGAACGCAGCGAGCATTTCTTGCGACGAGAGCAGGGTGCCATCGGCAGCGGTGTAGCGCTGGATGAAATCCAGCGGATTACAGGACAGCTCGTTCAGTACAATGAAGTCACGTGGAAAGTTGCTTATGTCGGACGCTCCCTGGTCGACAGTTTCCTGAACGCCGCCAAAGCGCGTTCGCGTGAGCGCGACAGGTTGACTATCGGCGGTGGATAGTCGGCCGGCGTGGACAGGCCGCAGGGTGCGGAAGGATCGTGGATGTCACGTTTGTTCAGCCTGGTCAGCTCCGGTAGCCACTGGCGAATGAAGTGGCCATCGGGATCAAACTTCTGTGACTGGCTGATCGGATTGAAGATGCGGAAGTAGGGGGCGGCGTCGGTGCCGGTGGAAGCGCTCCACTGCCAGCCGCCGTTGTTCGCGGCCAGGTCACCGTCGATCAGATGGCGCATGAAGAAGCGCTCGCCCTCGCGCCAGTCGATCAGCAGGTTCTTGGTGAGGAACATGGCGACGATCATACGCAGGCGGTTGTGCATCCAGCCGGTTGCCAGCAACTGGCGCATGGCTGCGTCGATGATCGGCAATCCGGTGCGGCCCTGCTGCCAGGCGGCCAGTTCGTCCGGCGCATCACGCCAAGGCAGTGCCTCGGTTTCCGGGCGAAATGCACGATGCCGCGAGACCTGCGGATAACCGACCAGGATGTGCTTGTAGAACTCGCGCCAGAGCAGCTCGTTGATCCAGGCCGCCACGCCCGGGTTGCCGCTGTCGAATTCGCCGTGGTTGGCCGACAGCGCAGCATGCAGGCATTGTCGCGGCGAGAGGATGCCGGCTGCCAGGTAGGCCGATAGCTGGCTGGTGCCCGGTTTAGCGGGGAAGTCGCGTTCGTCCTGGTAGAAAGCCGCCTGCTCGTCGATGAAATTGGCCAGGCGATTCTGTGCGGCTTGCTCGCCTGCCGGCCATAGCTGGCGCAGGCTGTCACTCGGCGGAGCGAAGTCCCTGACGGCTTCCGGCACGATGTCGCTTGCAACGTTCAGCGGCATCTGTGCCCGTAGCCGCCCTGCCTGCGCCGGCAGTGCGTTGTACAGGTGCTCGTAGCAGACCTTGCGAAACTGGCTGTAGACCTGAAAGTAGCTGCCGCTGCGTGTCAGGATGCTGCCCGGCTTGAACAGAACCTGGTCGAGGTGGCTGTGCCAGGCGATGGCTTGCAGCTTGAGGTAGGCACTGACCTGACGATCGCGCAGATTTTCGTTAGCGCCGTATTCCTCGTTGGCATGCACGGAGAAGATGTTGTGCTCCCGGCAGATGTCGGCGATCTGCAGTGGGGCGTCGCTCCAGTCGTGACACTGGCGCACCAGCAGCGGCACATTCAGCGCGGCCAGCGACTTGCTCAGCTCGCACAGATTTCGCAACCAGAAGTCGATCTTGCAGGGCGCATCGTCGTGGCGTTGCCATTGACCAGGCGTGAGCAGGTACAGGGCGATGGTCGGGCCGCGGCTCATCGCCTGACTGAGCGCGGTGTTGTCCTGGATACGCAGGTCACTGCGGAACCACATCAGTTGCCGCATGGTTGAACATCGAGCAGGCCTTGACGTAGCAGCCAGGCGTGTGTGGCGAGCGGATCGTAGGCACACTCCAGGCCAGTCAGGGCCTCGTGATGAATGTGTGTAGCAGGGCCGGCGATCAGTAGTGGCACCGGGCATTGTTCGGCCAGGCGGGGTAAATGGCGCCGCACGAAGCTGCTGTCCAGGGCGTTTTCGGCATAGAGCAGCACGGCGCGTGGTGCTATGTGTTCCAACGCTATGAGCATTTCGTTGGGGGGCAGCGGCCAGTCGAAGACTTGCACCGGGCAATCACTTGAACTGGCCAGCCAGGCGCAGAGCCACAGGCCTGGTTCCATCGGCGCATCCCCCAGATTGATCAGTAGCAGCGGTGCACCGCCGAGCTGGCGATTGCCGTAATAGATGCGGGTGGCCAGCTTGCTGCGTAGCCAGGAGAGGAAAAACACCTGCTCGGCGCGGGCAGCGAATTGCCCCTGCCAGCGCTGGCGCAGATCACCAAGCAGCGGCCATAACAACTGTTCGGCCAGCGTACTGGCCGGGTAGAGTGCCAGCGCCGAGTTGAAACGGTCATCCAGGCGATGCTCGTTAAGCTGAGTGATGCAGCCGAGTATCTCGTGACGCAGGTGCACCCAGTTGTCGTTGTCGCTGACCTGATGCAGTTCGCCGTGATCGAGTAGCGTCTTGACCTGACCAACGGAAACGCCGCGCGCCAGCCAGGCGAGAATGGCGTGAATGCGTTCGACGTTGGCCGCCGAGTAGAGACGATGGCCCTTGGGTGTTCGAAACGGCACGATCAGGCCGTAGCGGCGCTCCCAGGCACGCAGGGTGACAGGGTTGACGCCGGTACGGCGTGCGACTTCACGGATCGGCAGGTAGCCCTTGTCGAGCGCCTGACGGTAATCCTGGCTGGTGTCTTCATCGGCAATGGTTTCTCTGGTCATAGCGTTATAGCGCGTTGCTCGGGGCAAGAGGTTCGGGATGTGGCTGCAGGTAAGCCTGTTCAGCGATGTAGCAATCCGGATGGCGGCGAAAATGGTGTTTGAGCAGTGTCAGTGGTACTGCTAGCGGCACAATGCCCTCGCGGTACTGGCCGATCAGTTGTTTCATTTCCTGCTTCTCGTCAGAGCTGAGAACGCGTTTGAGATAGCCGCTCAGATGCTGCAGCACATTGCTGTGGGTGCTGCGCGTGGCGCATTGCTTCAAGGCGCTCATTAGCTCGCGGAAATAATGCGGCGCCAGTTCGCCGAGATCATGTCGGTTCAGCTCTCCGAGCAGGCGCCCGAGCGACTTGTAGCGCACCGGATCGGTAGCCATCAGCAGGTATTTGTAGCGCGAATGAAAGGCGATCAGTGCGCGGCGTGTCAGACCTTGTTGCAGCAGATGCTGCCACTCGGCGTACGTGTAGACGCGGGTGATGAAGTTCTCGCGCAGCACCGGGTCGTTGAGCCGGCCATCCTCCTCCACCGGCAGATCCGGATGGCGCCTGCAGAAGGCAGCAGCGTAGATGCCGCGGCCAGGTTTGCTCGGCTGTCCGCCTTCCTGGTGCACCTTGACTCGCTCCAGGCCACAGGAGGGCGACTGCTGCATGAATATGTAGCCGCTGATGCCCTGGAGCTCGACTGCCATGCGTTCGGCGTAGGTGGAGAGTGCATTGGTGACATCGCGTGAGTGATCAACGGTGCCGACGGCACGCGGTGCCAGTGGATTACCGACCAGTCGTATCGGCTCGCGCGGTATTGGCATGCCGATACCGACTTCCGGGCAGACAGAGATGAAGTCGAAATATTCGCTCAGGTTGCTGCTGCACAGGCGTGACAGCCTGTGGCCGCCGTTGTAGCGCACCTCCGCGCCCAGCAGGCATGCACTGATGCCCAGTTTGACTTTGCTCGCTCGCATAATTTGGTCTTACAAAGTTGTACATAAGATTAACTTTGTACAGTTTTTTCATCATAGGGAGCTTCTTGTGCAAGTACAAATGTTATGTACAACATTTGTATCGATTTTTGCATGCGACCGTCAGTGGCCAGGCGGATGACCCTATTGCAGAAGCGGTGGAAAATGGGGGCGTGCCAGCCCAGCAGCCAGTGCTAGCTGTCTTGCAGTTGACGCCAGTCGAGCTTGACTGAGCACTGTCTGAAGCTTGATGCCGAGGATCTTGTTGGCGTTGTCGCGGATCGGCGCGGTAGCCGGGAAGCGGCGTTCACGATTCTCCGGGCAGGCTGCCGTCCACTTCGACAGCAGCAGCCTGCGCGGGTGTGCACGGCGTTTGCCGGATGCTACGTCATTGCAGGTGTTCAAGCAGGCGGCGCGCGGCCTCCTGGCCGCTGAGCCAGGCACCTTCAACACGACCGGATAGGCACCAGTCGCCACAGGCATACAGGCCTAGATCTGCGTCGGCCAGCGCGCCCCATTGGTGCGACTGCGCGGGACGAGCGTAGAGCCAGCGGTGGGCGAGTGTGAAACTCGGTGGCGGAACCGCGCAGCCAATCAGTTCAGCAAAAGCTCCATGTAGTTGCTCGATCACGGCCTCTCCGGACAGATCCAGATGCTGCCGGCTCCAGGCACTGCTGGCGTGCAGCACCCAAGTATCAAGCTGTTTGTTGCGGCCGGGTTTGCTGTGGTTGCGGGCCAGCCAATCGAGCGAGCTGTCCTGCACGAAGCAGCCCTCCACGCGTGTGTCCAGTGCGCTGTTGAAACCAAGTGCCACGGACCAGGTCGGTTCCATGGCTACGCTGGCAGCGGCTCCGGCCAGTTTTGGGGCTGCCGCCAGCAAGGAGGTGGCTTGCGGTGCGGGGATGGCAATGATGACCTGACTGTAGGGGCCGTAGCTGTTGCCGTCCGCATCCAGTAGGTTCCAGTAGCGGTCGCCGCGGAACACTTCGGTGATGCGGCAGTTGAAACGGGCCGGCAGAGTGTCGAGCATGGCGTGGGTGATGGCGCTCATGTGCGGGATGCCTACCCAGCGTACCTGTTCGTCTGGTGATGTGCTCAGTTGTCCGTCCTGGGCGTTGTACAGGCTCGGCTGCCACTGCGTGACCCAGCCGCGAGTCTGCCATTGCTGCACGACTTCGACGAAGCGTCGGTCGCGTGCGGTGAAGTATTGCGCACCGAGATCCAGGCTGCCGGCTTCACTGCGTTTGCTTGCCATGCGCCCGCCGCTACCGCGACTCTTGTCGAACAGTTCAATGCTCTGGCCTGCCGCATGCAGTACCTGGGCTGCCGAAAGTCCTGCGATGCCGGTGCCAATGACGGCGATGGGGGGCATGATTACCTCGTCAGCGCACAATGCCGTACAGGCTAAATTTTGGACAAAAGCTGTACAAGAATGTTTTCATGTACAGCTGTAGCCGAAAGTTGCGTTCCCTTGTTCTAGGTTTAGGACAAAGGTGGCAATCGATAAAGGCGTGTGGCGTTATGTACCAGCCGAGTGACTTCGGCGCCGTTGAGGTGAATATCCCTTGCATTGCCAAGCGAGGACGATGTCATGCACATCCTGCTGACCGGCGGTACTGGGCTGATCGGTCGGGCGCTTTGTGTCCATTGGATCGAGCGGGGCCATCGGCTGACTGTCTGGAGTCGTGAGCCAGGCAAAGTTGCGCGCCTCTGTGGTGTCAGTGTACGCGGTATTGCCCGGCTCGACGAACTGGCTGAGGATTCTGTGGATGCGGTGATCAACCTGGCTGGCGCGCCGATTGCCGACAGGCCGTGGAGCAGCAAGCGCAAGGGGCTGCTGTGGTCCAGCCGTATCGGTTTGACCGAACAGCTGCTGAGCTGGTTGCAGGCACGAACGCAACCTCCGGCAGTGCTGATATCCGGCTCAGCGGTGGGCTGGTATGGCAATGGTGGTGAGAGGGAACTGAGCGAAAGCACAGCGCCGGTAACCGACGATTTCGCTGCTCGGCTTTGTGGTGCCTGGGAGGAGACTGCACTACGCGCCGAAGCACTGGGCGTCCGTGTGGTGCGGTTGCGCACAGGGCTGGTACTGAGTTCCGACGGCGGCATGCTCAAGCGCCTGCTGCTGCCGTTCAGGCTGGGGTTGGGCGGTCGACTCGGCAATGGCCGGCAGTGGATGTCGTGGATTCACATTGCCGATCAAATCGCCCTGATCGATTTTCTCTTGCAGCAGAGTGATGCTCGCGGTCCTTATAATGCCTGCGCGCCCACGCCGGTGCGCAATGCCGAATTCAGTAAGGCGCTTGGGCAGGTACTGAGTCGGCCCACACTGTTGCCGTCGCCGGGGTTTGTTCTGCGTGCCGCGCTCGGGGAAATGTCCGAGTTGTTGCTGGGCGGTCAGCGTGCCGTGCCGACTCGCTTGCTGGAGGCAGGCTTCAGCTTTCGTTTTACCCATCTGGATGTGGCTCTGGTGGATTTGCTGAGCCATCACTGACTAGGATTTTCCATGACCGATCACGCCCTGCTACTGGTTAACCTCGGCTCGCCAGCCTCCACCGAGGTGGCTGACGTCCGCCGTTACCTGAATCAGTTTCTGATGGATCCTTATGTGGTCGATCTGCCCTGGCCGCTGCGCCGCCTGCTGGTATCGATGATCCTGATCCGGCGGCCGGCTGCGTCGGCGCATGCCTATGCTTCCATCTGGTGGGACGAAGGTTCGCCGCTGATCGTACTCGGTCGCCGTTTGCAGGAAGCGATGCGGGAGCAGTGGCAGCACGGGCCGGTGGAGCTGGCGATGCGCTATGGAGAGCCGTCCATCGAGTCGGCGGTACGCCGCCTGGCCGCTCAGGGAGTACGGGAAGTTACCCTGGCGCCGCTGTATCCGCACTTTGCTGACAGCACCACGACCACCGTGATCGAGGCAGCCCGGCAAGCATTGCGCGAGCATGCGCCGGGATTGCGCCTGTCGATCCTGTCGCCGTTCTGGGAGCAGGCGGAATACCTTGATGCACTGGTGGCCAGTGCCAAACCTTATCTGGAGCAGGGTTTCGATCACCTGCTGCTGAGCTTTCATGGTCTGCCGGAGCGCCACCTGCACAAGCGCGATGCCAGCGGCCACTGTCTGAAGGGTGAGGATTGCTGTCGACGTGCCGATGCCACCGTGCTTGAGCACTGCTATCGGGCACAGTGTCTGCGCAGTGCCGAGCTGTTCGCTGAGCGTATGGGGTTACGTCCCGATCAGTGGTCCGTAAGCTTCCAGTCGCGTCTGGGCAAGGCCAAGTGGATTGAGCCCTATACAGAGAATCGCCTCGATGAACTGGCTGCGCAGGGTGTGAAGAAGTTGCTGGTAATGTGTCCTGCCTTCGTTGCCGACTGCATTGAAACGCTGGAGGAAATCGGCCTGCGCGGTTGTGAGCAGTTCATCGAAGCCGGTGGGGAGAGCCTGCAGTTGGTGCCCTGCCTAAACGACCATCCGCAATGGGTGGCTGCCCTGGCGGCGCTCTGCGAGCGGGCGCCGCGGCAGGCCTGATGCTTTATCTGCCCGACAGCGGAATGTCGCACGGGCATTCCCGCCAATGCCCGTGCCTGGGGCAGCGTCTTCATCCTGATAGTGGCCTGCGTCCTGTCGCTCGTTGATCGGTAGATTCCCAATCTGCTGGTTACCTGTTTGCTGGTAATGGTTTCCATCGTGCCGCTGGTCAAGAGCCGCAGTTCCTATCGCAAGAGTCTCAAACGACTGGAACAGTGATATGAGCCCGCATGAACTATTTGATAGATGCGGGTCATAGGGAAACTTTTGCGCTTTAATGAGGCTGCTGGACAAAGCGGGTGCCATGCTGATGGTCTGCTTGGAAGGGAAACTCGGGATGGACGATGGAAGAATGTCTGGAGCCAAGGGCGGGCATACAAGGAGAATAGGCTGCAGCCGCTGGCTGTGGCTCGGACTGGTGACGCTGTTGGTCGGCTGCAGTGGTCGGTTGGATAACGACACCATTGTGCACTCGCGCAATCCGGTGAAACCGGGCGAGTTACTGCAAACAGACGTAGATCGTATGGCGACGTTGGCCATGCGCAACAACCTCAACAGCCTCTACCGGCTGATGAACAAGCTCTATCAGCGCAATCCGCGTGAGTGGCGCAAGAGCGGCATGCCGGATCGCGCCGCCGCAGAACGGGCGATTCATCATGCCATCGAGAACAACCAGGACTGGCCGACCCTGGGCGGCCGGCGCGATATTGCGGCATTGGACTATGCGCTGAGTCCCGGTTTTCAGGGAGACCGGGTGGCGGCCTTCACTTACGCACTGGGCAGTATGTTGGTGACGGCCCATGGCGGACGCACCGAGTTCTACCTGACCGACAGCTTTAACGCCGAGTTTATCCACAATGCCGCGCGCAACCTGGAGAAGGCTGCCTGGATGCTGGGCCAGCGGCGCGATGCCGAGGGCCGGCTGCTGCTGCTGTCCAACGAAGTTTCCGAGCAGGGCAGCAACCTCAGCTATGCGGTGGAGTTCGGCAAGATAGTGGCGCGGCTCGATTTGCTCACCCATGTATTGGAGGAGCGTTATCGGCGCATGGGGGCCAACTATGCGCAAAGTCTGTTGCTATTGAACTTTTTGCCGGTTCAGTAGGCTTTCAGCGCGTCCAGCGCTGCTCGATGGCATTCAGCGTGCCGTTGCTGCGTAGGCGTGCAAGAGCCTCGGCAAACAGGCGTGCGCGTTCTTTATCTCCCTTGGCGAAGGCAACAAAGCGCTGCATCTCGGTCAGTGGGCGTGGCAGGATGCGTACCTGCTCCAGGGCACGCTGCTCGTGGATGAAATGCAGCAGTTGCAGGCGATCGCCGACAATTACGTCGATGCGTCCGGCCAGTAGCATCGAAACCAGCTGACGTGGATTGTGCGCGCTGCTGTCTCGGGCCAGTTCGGTGCTGTCGAAAACTTCCTCATAGGCATAGCCACGTACCTGGCCGATCACGTAGGGAGTCAGGTCTTCCAGGCTTTGCCAGTCTTTCAGGAGGGTTCTGTTACTGCTCATGAATACGGTCGAGCCGCTGCGCAGCGGGCCGACCAAGTCGTACTGCTGCCGGCGCAGCGGGGTATCGGCGAACTGGAAGGCCATGTCCACTTCGCCGCGGTCGAGCATGCGCTTGACCCGCTGCCAGGGGTACAGGCGTATCACGTACGGCACCCCGGCTTCCTTCAACACTGCTTCGACTAGCTCGACATCCAGCCCTCGGGGGATGTCGTCCATGCCGCTGACGAAACTGTAGGGAGCAAACTGCTCGTCACCCGCCACCTGCCAGGCTTCGGCGGCGGCGACGCTGGAAAGAACCAGCAGGACGAACAGTAGGTAACGCATATCGTTTTCCTCGCAAGGGATGTCATCAGGCTAGCTGACATTTACCCGGAGGAAAGTCGACGAATGCATCAGACCTTGCGGACAAACTCAGACTTGAGCTTCATGGCGCCGATTCCATCGATTTTGCAGTCGATATCGTGGTCGCCGTCGACCAGGCGGATATTTTTCACCTTGGTGCCAACCTTGACCACCAGTGAAGAGCCCTTGACCTTGAGATCCTTGATGACGGTAACAGTGTCGCCATCCTGCAGCAGGTTGCCTACCGAGTCCTTGATAACACGCACATCGTCCTGCGCATCGGCACTTTCGCCTGCGCTCCACTCATGCGCGCACTCGGGGCAGATCAGGTGACCGCCGTCTTCGTAGGTGTATTCGGAGTTGCATTTGGGGCAGGGGGGCAGGCTGGTCAAGGCGAGTCCTCAGTTGTTGGATTAAAACCGCAGATTGTATAGGGTTTTGCCGCGCCAGGCTGCAGCCCGATAGGTTTGCTGTTTAGGTAGGTGTTTAAAATATTGGACCCTTCAGGATGAGGCAGAAAAGAGGGACAGATAAAGCAGCGTTTATACGGGTGGTTCCGGCTATTGATGACGGAAAATCTGATATCTAACTTCTGAAATGTTTGACATATTTTACGGCTCGGGCAGACTGGGGGCAGATCTCGTTGCCGAATCGGGTGCCGGGCAATGCGTGTTCAGCCCGCTCCAGGGAGGGGGTGGCCCGGTTCGAGCCGCCGTCGGAAGGTGGTACCTCGGCTCTGGAGCGGCCAGGGTGCACGGGGTTAGCCAAACAGTTGATCCGAGACGGCAGGCGTACCGCCGGCTGCCGTCGGAAGACTGCACAGCAACGATAGGCCCGGCCTGTCTCAAGGTGACGTATGTCCGACAACAAGAATCGCAATACCCCCCGCAAACCCGTTGTATTGATGTCCATGGGCGCTCAGGAGCGCAAAGGGCATGACTATCAGGTGATGACTCACAAATACATCCGTCCTCTGGTGGAGTTCTCCGGCTGCGTGCCGGTGCTGGTACCCACCTGCTGCGGCACGGATGATCTGCAGCAGTATCTGGATATGGCTGACGGCGTGTACCTGACCGGTGCCGGCAGCAACATTGATCCGGCCCTATACGGACAGGAAAACCAGACCCCGGGTAAGGCTCAGGATCGCGACCGCGATCTGTTCGACTTGCCGCTCATTCGTGCCGCCATTGAGCGTGGCCTGCCGCTGTTCGGCATCTGCCGAGGGTTGCAGGAAATCAATGTGGCGCTCGGTGGCGACATCTACCAGAAGGTGTATGCCGAGCCCGGCTTCAATGACCACCGGGAGAACCCGGACGATCCGGTAGAGGTGCAGTATGCGCCACGCCATAGCGTGCGTCCTGTGCCCGGCAGTTGGTTTGCCGAACTGCTTGGCCAGGAGGAGATCAGGGTCAACTCCCTGCACGGCCAGGCAATCCGTACGCTGGGTAAGGGGCTGGAAGTCCTGGCTACTGCCGAGGATGGCCTGATCGAGGCGATTCATGCGCCAAGTCTGTCGTCCTTCCTGCTTGCAGTGCAGTGGCACCCGGAGTGGCAGGCGGCACAGAACCCCGATTCGATCAAAATCTTCCAGGCCTTCGGCGAGGCCTGCCGTCGCCAGGCGGAAAAGCGCGACGCTTGCTGAAGTATGGCAGGAGCAGCGGCGCCTTTCCTGTAGCTCTTAGGGCGTCGGCTCGGTACGGTAGGGGCTGGTCGTGGTGGGCCAGTCGAGCGTGCCGCTGCTGCTGAAGCGGTGTGTGGAGAACAGCCCACCGGCCAGCTTGCCATGCAAGGCATATGGCAGCGGCTGGCCCGGACGGTAGCCAGCCGCGCCCCAGGCCTGGCGCAGCACCGAAAACGCCGAGATGCTCAGCGGTACGCTGAGAACGGTTTCTCCGAAACGTGGCACGCTGCCGCCCTGATCACTGACGCCGCTGGCCAGCGGCTGACCATTGACCTCCAGATTCAGCGCCACTCCAGTGAAGCGGGCGGCGCTGTCATTGGGGTTTTGCACCCGCAGTTTTACTGCGAAGCGTGCCTCCAGGCCTTGTCCGGGCAGTGGCTCCAGACCAACCAGATCGACCCGCAAAGGGTCGCGGCCGGTCAGGCTGGTGCAGGCGCACAGACTGGCGAACAGTAGCAGGCAGGAGCCGAAACGAAGCAATCGAGGCATGACGAGTTTCCCGGCGGGTCGATGATGGGAGGATAGACCGCCGCATCGGTCATTAGCTCCCTGCGCGCTGCCGCTGTTTCAGCACCAGGGCGATGCCGCCAAGGATCGCGATGCTACCCAGCAACAGACGCAGTGTCAGTTCTTCATCCAGCAGCAGGCTGCCGCCGAGCAGGGCAATGGCCGGCACACTCAGTTGTACCGTGGCAGCCTGGCTGGCGCGTAGTCCGGGCAGGGCGCTGTACCAGATGGCATAGCCGATGCCGGAAGTGAGCGCGCCCGAAAGTATGGCGTAGAACAGACCGGGTTCGTCCCACTCCAAGCGTGACAGCAGAGTCAGGACAAGCAGCATGGCCAGTGGAGTGGCTCGCAGGAAATTGCCGGTGGTAACGGCCAGTGCTTCACCCTGGTTGCGGCCGAGCAGGGAGTAGGCGCCCCAGGCCACGCCAGCCACTAGCATCAGCAGGGCGGCTGTCGGTGGAGGGGTGTCGGTACCTGGCAACAGCAGGACAAGCAGGCCGGCGCTGGCCAGCAGGGTGCCGGCGACACCGGGAAGATTCAGTCGTTCGCCCTGGTACAGCCCCCACAGCAGCATGCTCAGTTGTACTGCGCCGAACAGCAGCAAGGCGCCAGCGCCGGCATCCAGTTGCAGGTAAGCGAACGAGAAGCAGGCTGCATAGGTGAACAGTGCGCCGGCGCCGGCCCAGCTGCCGGCCATCGCCGCTCGTGGCTGGCGCATCCGAAGCAGCAGGCAAAGCATCAGTGCACCGGAAAGCAGGCGGACGGCGGTGAAGCTGGCGGCGTCTATGGCGGTTTCCCGTAGCGCCAGGCGACAGAGTAGCGAATTGCCGGCAAAGGCGAGCATGGTCAGGGCGGTAAGCAGCAGGGTGCGGGAGGTCATCATCCATCCTGAGGTGGAGGTCCGGAGATGGGATTGAGCTAAGCACAGTCGTTGAGTGAAATGGATAGGAAGAAGGTCTCACACGGCTTCTGCTTTGGTTGCGCTGCAGTGCCGTGAGCCGGAGTAGGGAGAGGAAGGGCGGGGCTGGTAGCCCCGCCCGGGGCGCCTGCCGGGTAGGCGGGCGCAGACCGCAAAGGTCGCAGGAGAAGGGCATGGTGCCGGGCGGGTAACCCCTGCAGGCAGTTGCACCATGTGTAGCAAGCATGCCGTGGCAAGCTTTCAGTCAGCTTTCCACGGCAGCAGGTTGGCTTGGTATCAGCCGATGGTCATAAGGCTGGCGTTGCCGCCAGCCGCTGCGGTATTGACCGACAGCGCGTGTTCCACCAACAGGCGCTCCAGCGGGATATCGGTCTCGCTCCGGCCCAGCCCGTGCACGCTGACGATGGCGCCCTGGCGCTGAGCGGCCTGTTCGCACACCGCGCGCAACTGATCCGAGTCGCCATGGTGCAGGATGGCGTCGAGAGTCAGCTCCTCAGCGCTCCAGTCCGCCACCAGCTGGATGCGCTGCTGTACGGCCTGCGGCAGTTCGTCGTGCAGGGCCCGCTGGCTTTCCAGCCAGACGGCGCGGCTGCCGACCGCCAGGGTTGCGGCCAGTTGGGCCAGCAGATCGCTGCGCTCGTCGGCCAGGTTAAGCACATGCTCGCGTGGTAGCAGGGTGTAGCTGTTGCGCTCACCGGTCGGGCCGGTCAGTTGGCGACTGCTGTAGCTCAGCGACAGCGCGCAGTAGCGGGAGAACAGCTCGGCGATGGCAGTTTCGTGCTGGCCGGCCCACTCGGCAAAGGCGCTGCGCGCCTGCTCCAGTTCGGTCGGCACCGGCACGGCTTCTTTCTCATCGTCCTGCAGTTGGCGTGCTACGGCGTCCTGTGGGCGGGTCGAAAGCAGCCGGTAGAGGTACAACGGGCCGCCGGCCTTGGGGCCGGTGCCGGACAGACCCTCGCCACCGAACGGTTGCACGCCGACCACAGCACCGACAATGTTGCGGTTGACGTAGAGATTGCCGACGCGGGCCGAGTCGACCACCTGAGCGATGGTTTCGTCGATGCGGGTATGCACGCCGAGGGTTAGGCCGTAACCGCTGGCGTTGATCTGCTCCAGCAGTTGGTCAAGATCGGCGCGGGCGTAGCGCACCACGTGCAGCACCGGGCCGAAAATCTCGCGCTTGAGTTCGTCGAAGCTGTCCAGTTCGATCAGGGTCGGCAGCACGAAGGTGCCGCGCTTGATGCATTCGCCGTCGGCGCGCGCCAGTTGATACACCTTGCACCCCTCGTCGCGCATCTGCTGGATGTGTTTTTCGATGCCGGCCTTGGCTTCGGCGTCGATTACAGGACCTATGTCGGTGTTCAGGCGCTCCGGATTGCCCACGGCGTACTCGGCCATGGCGCCTTTGAGCATGGTCAGTACGCGCTCGGCGACGTCTTCCTGCACGCACAGCACGCGCAGGGCCGAACAGCGCTGGCCGGCGCTGTCGAAGGCGGAGGCGATTACATCCTGCACCACCTGCTCGGTTAGCGCCGAGGAGTCGACAATCATGGCATTCAGGCCGCCGGTCTCGGCAATCAGCGGGATGGCGCGGCCCTGAGCGTCGAGACGTCCGGCGATATTGCGCTGGAGGATTCCTGCCACTTCGGTGGAGCCGGTGAACATTACGCCGCGTACCCGCTCGTCACCCACCAGACGCGCACCGACGGTTTCGCCACGGCCCGGCAGCAGTTGTACGGCGCCGCTCGGCACGCCGGCTTCCAGCAGGATGCGCGCGGCCTGGGCGGCGACCAGCGGGGTCTGTTCGGCCGGCTTGGCCAGCACGGTGTTGCCGGCAGCCAGGGCTGCAGCCACCTGACCGGTGAAGATCGCCAGCGGGAAGTTCCATGGGCTGATGCACACCACCGGGCCCAGTGGGCGGTGGCTGTCGTTGCCAAAACCTCGCGCCTGGGCCGCGTAGTAGCGGAGGAAGTCCACTGCCTCGCGCACTTCGGCAATGGCGTTGGCGAAGGTCTTGCCGGATTCGCGTACCAGCAGGCCCATCAGTTGCTGCAGTTCGGCTTCCATCAGATCGGCGGCGCGCTCCAGTACGGTGGCGCGTTCGGTCGGCAGGGTCGATTGCCAGATCGGGCCGCTGGCCAGCGCGCAGTTCAGTGCGCAGTCTACGTCCTCGAGACTGGCCTCACGCACATGGCCGACCAAGTCGCGGTGGTCGGCCGGGTTGCGTACCGGCAGCGGCTCTCCGGCGCGGTTGCCAGGCTCGCCGAGCATGGGCTCGGCCAGGTAGCTCTGGTGTGCGCTCGACAGCAGGGCCGAGGACAGCGAGCCGAGACGGTGTTCGTTGGCCAGGTCGAGGCCGGCGGAGTTGACCCGGGCCTTGCCGTACAGATCCCGCGGCAGCGGGATGCGCGGATGCGGCAGGCCGATGGTACCTTCCTGGGCGGCCATCTGCTCGACCTGTTGTACCGGGTCGAGTACCAGCTCCTTGAGAGAGATGCTGTGGTCGGCGATGCGGTTGACGAAGCTGGTGTTGGCGCCGTTTTCCAGCAGACGACGCACCAGGTAGGCCAGCAGCGTCTCGTGGCTGCCCACTGGTGCATAGATGCGGCACGGGCGGTTCAGCTTGCCGTCGGCAATCTTGCCCACTACCTGTTCGTAGAGCGGTTCGCCCATGCCATGCAGGCACTGGAACTCGTATTGGCCCGGGTAGTAATTCTGTCCGGCCAGGTGATAGATGGCCGACAGCGAGTGGGCGTTATGGGTGGCGAACTGCGGGTAGATGGCTTCCGGCGCGGCCAGCAGCTTGCGCGCACAGGCGATGTAGGAGACATCGGTGTACGGCTTGCGGGTGTACACCGGGTAGCCTTCCAGGCCATTGACTTGGGCCAGCTTGATCTCGCTGTCCCAGTAGGCGCCCTTGACCAGGCGGATCATCAGGCGGTGGCGGCTGCGCTTGGCCAGGTCGATGATGTAGTCGATCACGTACGGGCAGCGCTTCTGGTAGGCCTGGATGACGAAACCGATGCCGTTCCAGCCGGCCAGGCTCGGCTCGAAGCACAGGCGCTCGAGCAGATCCAGCGACAGCTCTAGGCGATCTGCTTCCTCGGCGTCGATGTTGATGCCGATGTCGTACTGGCGTGCAAGCTGGGTCAGGCTCAGCAGGGTCGGGTACAGCTCGTCCATCACCCGCTCATACTGGGCGCGGCTGTAGCGCGGGTGCAGGGCCGAAAGCTTGATGGAGATGCCCGGGCCTTCATAGATGCCGCGGCCGTGCGAGGCCTTTCCGATGGCGTGGATGGCCTGCTCGTAGGAAGCCAGGTAGCGACGGGCGTCCTCCTCGGTCAGTGCCGCTTCGCCAAGCATGTCGTAAGAATAGCGGAAGCCTTTGGCCTCAAGGGTGGTGGCATTGGCCAGTGCTTCGCCGATGGTTTCGCCGGTGACGAACTGCTCGCCCATCAGGCGCATGGCCATGTCCACGCCCTTGCGGATCACCGGCTCACCGCTCTTGGCGATGATGCGGTTGAGCGCCGAGGTCATGCCGCTTTCGGTGTGGGTGGAAACCAGTTTGCCAGTGATCAGCAGGCCCCAGCTGGCGGCATTGACGAACATCGATGGGCTCTGACCGAGGTGCTGGCTCCAGTTGCCGTTGGCGATCTTGTCGCGGATCAGTGCGTCACGGGTGGCCTTGTCCGGAATGCGCAGCAGAGCCTCGGCCAGACACATCAGGGCGACGCCTTCCTGTGATGACAGCGAGAACTCCTGCAGTAGCCCCTGTACCAGCCCTTGGCGGCCACCGGTGCTCTTCTGGTTGCGCAGCTTCTCGGCAATGTCCAGGGCCATCTTTTGGGTAGCATCGGCCAGCTCCTGCGGCAGGCGTGCCTGCTCCAGCAGCATCGGTACGGCTTCGCTCTCCGGACGGCGATAGGCGGCGGTGATGGCCGAGCGCAGTACCGACTGCGGCAAGATGCTTTCGGCGAAGTCGAGGAAAACCTGAACACCCTCCTCGTTCAGCGCCTCCAGCGGTTCCTCGCCGGCTGCAGCGGCCAGGCCGGAACGCTCGGCCGGTGTCAGTCCGCCTTCGATTTGTTCCAGGTAATTGAAAATAGCCTGCTTGATCAGCCAGTGAGGGGTGCGGTCGATCGACTGTGCAGCCTTCTTCAGGCGTTCGCGGGTGGCATCGTCGAGTTTTACGCCAAGCGTCGTGGTGGCCATGGTGAGTCCTATTGTTCAGGTAATGCACGGCAAAAAACGTTGCGAGATTAAACCTGCAAGCGCATGGGTGCAACTAGGTGCAACCTTTTTGTGATTGGCTTCGGCGAGTGTAGCAATCCGTTTGACTGCTTGATCTGTATGGGGCGTGCTGCATTCTGAATGATCTACTGAGCGGTCATGCACGCAATGAGGATCAAGCTCTGAGGCAGTCTCGCAAAGTGAGGTGCAACCGTGGTTGCAATAGAGCGGGCGCTACGACTTCACTCTTCGCTCGCTGTGAGGATAGCCCCTGGCGATCGAATGTGCCGATTATGTCTGGAGGTGGGCGGCTGCCGCATTGCGCAACCGCGAGAAGAGGAGTTACAGGACGTCGAAAACCAGTTGGGCTGCAACGCTGTACATCATGATGGCCACGCCCAGATCGATCAGGCGCCAGGTCAGCGGGCGGGCAAGCCAGGGCGCTAACCAGGCAGCGCCAAGGGCGAGTGTGCCGAACCAGAGCAGCGAGGCACTGGCAGCGCCGGCAGCATAGGCTCCGGGCTCGGTCTGCTGGGCGCCGAGTGAGCCGATCAACAGCACGGTGTCGAGGTAGACGTGCGGGTTGAGTAGGGTCACAGCCAGGGTGGCGAGTAGCACCGCACGCAGTGAACGGGGTTTGCTCTGCGCTGCCTGCAGCGACTGTGGACGAAGCGCGCGCAGCAGTGCCTGGCTGCCGTAGACGATGAGGAAGGCGGCGCCGCCCCAGCGGGCGATGGCCAGCAGCACGGAACTTTGTGCCAGCAGGGTGGCCAGGCCGAAGACCCCGGCGGCCACCAGTACTGCATCGCAGAAAATGCACAGGGCGGCCACCGGCAGGTGATGCTCGCGGCGCAGGCTCTGGGCCAGAACAAAGGCGTTCTGAGCCCCGATGGCCATGATAAGGCCGATGGCAACCAGCAGACCGTTGCTATAGCTCTGCCACATCAGTGCTTCTCCCTGGCGCTGGACGCCCGGCAAGGCATATGGACTCGGTGGTTTCGACTGGGCATGGCGGACTCCTGTGGAAAGAGGCGGATACTGGTCAGTCTGCGGGTTGTCGCTGTATAAGAGAAACCAATATTGCTGATCATCCATTAGGAGAATCGATTGTTTGATTACAAGCTGCTGGCTGCCCTGGCAGCAGTGGTGGAGCAGGCCGGTTTCGAGCGAGCGGCGCAGGCACTGGGGCTGTCGCAATCGGCGGTGTCGCAGCGAATCAAGCTGCTCGAGGCGCGGGTCGGTCAGCCGGTGCTGGTACGCGGCACGCCGCCGACGCCTACCGAGACCGGCCGGCGTCTGCTCAACCATGTGCAGCAGGTGCGGCTGCTCGAGCGCGATTTGCAGGGGCAGGTGCCAGGGCTGGACGAACAGGCGCTGCCGGAGCGCCTGCGCATTGCTATCAACGCCGACAGCCTGGCTACCTGGTGGGCCGGGGCGACGGCTGAGTTCTGCGCCAGCCGGCAGGTACTGATGGATCTGGTGGTGGAGGATCAGGAAGTCGGCCTCCGGCGCATGCGCGCCGGCGAGGTGGCCGGCTGCGTCTGTGCCGCCGAACGGCCGGTGGCCGGCGCTCGCAGTCTGCGGCTGGGGGCGATGCGCTACCGGGCGGTGGCCAGTCCGGCGTTCATCGCCCGGCACTTTCATCAGGGGGTGGATGCCGACTCACTGGCACACGCACCCTGTATCGTGTTCGGCCCGGACGACCGCCTGCAGCACCGCTATCTGGCCGAGCTAGGTCTGGATGGGCGTTTCTCCCATCACCTGTGCCCGTCTTCGGAGGGGTTCGTGCGGCTGGCCGAGGCTGGCCTTGGCTGGGGGCTGGTGCCCGAGCTACAGGTGGCGCAGGCGCTGCAGCGCGGCCAACTGCGCGAGCTGATCGCCGGACGGGTGATCGACGTGCCGTTGTACTGGCATCACTGGCGTCATGGTGGCGAGTTGCTGGCCGGCCTGACTGCTCACCTTAACCGTGCAGCTGGTCGTGCTCTGGTGCAGTAAGGCGAATGGGTTGCCCGGGTCGTTGCAATGGCCGGCAGGGCCAGAGCGCCAGGAGCAGACAACTGCTAGTTTTCGCGGGCAGGGTTCAGGGGCGAGCAACAATGCTTGAGGCGTGGATGCAGGCGGGCACCCTGAGCGTTTTCACGAATCACCCTCGATAGCCCGGTGATGACGGCGGACAGGAGGTTGATGATGCGGATACTGGTCACCGGGGCAAGCGGTTTCATCGGTGGGCGTTTTGCCCGCTTCGCTCTTGCACAGGGCCTGCAAGTCCGGGTCAATGGTCGCCGTGCCGAAGGCGTGGAGCACCTGATCGGACGTGGCGCCGAGTTCGTTCAGGGGGACTTGGGCGATGTCCGGCTGGCTCGGGAGCTGTGCCGCGGAGTCGATGCCGTGGTGCATTGCGCCGGGGCCGTGGGTGTCTGGGGCGACTATGCGCACTTTTACCGGGGCAATGTGACGCTTACCGAAAACGTCATCGAAGGCTGCCTGCAACAGAGTGTCCGGCGCCTGGTGCATCTGTCCTCGCCGTCGGTCTACTTCGACGGTCGCGCCCATGTGAACCTGCGCGAGGAGCAATTGCCGCGGCGCTTTTCCGATCATTACGGACGCACCAAGTACCTGGCCGAGCAGCGCGTGTTCGCAGCCCAGGCGTCCGGTCTGGAGGTCATTGCCCTGCGTCCGCGTTTCGTCACAGGTGCTGGCGACACCAGCATCTTTCCACGGCTGATCGAGATGCAACGCAAAGGGCGTTTGGCAATCATCGGCAATGGCCTGAACCGGGTCGATTTTACCAGCATTCACAACCTCAACCAGGCACTGCTGGGTGCCCTGCAGGCCGGCGATGAGGCGCTGGGAAAGGTCTACAACATCAGTAACGGTAACCCGGTGCCGCTGTGGGATGTGGTCAATTACGTGCTGCGTCGGCTGCAACTGCCTCGGGTCACTCGGCATGTGCCTTTTCCCCTGGCTTATGCCGTGGCGGCGCTCAATGAAGGTGTTTGCCGGTTGTTGCCGTGGCGGCCGGAGCCGAGCTTGTTCCGTCTGGGGGTAGCGGTGATGGCACGCGATTTCTCGCTGAACATCGACCGAGCCAGGCAGTTGCTCGGTTACCAGCCCAATGTCAGCCTGTGGGATGCACTGGATGAGTTTTGCCTCTGGTGGCAGGCCCAGGCTGGCGCTCAGGCGTAGATGCGCTGGCCGCGGTAGATGCGTATGACCGTGGTTGGCTGGGCGGACGGCGGTTCCTCCGTCGGCTGCGCTTGCGTGTCGGGGCGTGGTGACAGATTTGACAGCTCGGCCAGGCGCAGGCCGAGGCGGCGGGTTTCCTCGTCGAGGCACTGTTGGCTGCCTGCGAACAGGCAAATGATGGCGTCAGGCTGGTTCAGGTGAATCTCCAGATCCAGCTCTTGGCGTAAGCGACGACGCAGTGCTTTCATACAGTCCAGCACTTCTCTGGTCAGTTCCATTGCCATCTCCCCCTTATGGATTGACGCGACGGGTTGCCCTGGCACTCCGCTGAGTGCGCGGCGTCCCCGCTTGCAAGCATGAAAGCAAAGTGTGTACCAGTTCGCACTCGGCGGAACTGCGGGGCTTCAGTCGGGTCGATGGGGCTGTCACGCCCTTTGTCGGTGCGTGGCGCACCTTGCTGGCGCGGTACTGATCGGGGGAGTGGCGAATCGGTATACTGCCAGCCCCGTTTCGTTCATTCGATGCAACCATAGGCCTGAACATGCGCAATGACGCCCACGACGAGCTCGACCACCTGCCCAGCCTGACGCCTGAGCGCCGCGAGGAACTCGCCGAGCCGCACAACCTGCGTGCTGCTCCCGGAAAGGTTGCAACATCCGGCAGCAGCACCGGGCCGCTGTGGGCCCTGGTTGGGGCGCTGAGCATTGCACTTGGCGGGCTTGGCTGGTGGAGTTTGCAGCAGATTGGTCTGATGGAGCAGCGCCTGGTTGCGACCCAGGAGAGCTTCGCGCGGATCAGCGAGGAGGCGGCCGGGCGTATCCAGGATATTTCCGGCAAGGTGGTGGCCACCGAGTCGAGTGTCACCAGCGGCACTGAGGCCCTCAAGCTTGCGGTCGATAAGCTGGACGCGCGTCTGAGCGATTTGGTGCGTCAGCAACAGCAGGATGCAAACACTCAGGCGGCGCTGGACAAGCGGCTGGAGCAACTGGCGGGTGAGCTAAAGTCTGGTCAGGGCGCCAGTGCGGAGCTGGAAAGGCGCCTGCAGCTGCTGATTGGCGAGCAGGCCGAGTTGAAGAAGTTACCAGAGGCAATCAAGGCGTTGCGCGATGAGATCAAGACCAGCCGTGAGGCGCTGGCTCAGACCGACAGCCGCCTGAAGTCGCTTGGCGGCGATGTCGAAGCGATGAAGAAGCTGGGTGATCCGAGCCAGGCCATTCGTAGCCTTGAGCAGGATCTGCTGGTGCTGCGCAGCGAGATAGAAAACCGTCCGCAGCCAAGCGCCGGTCCCAATACTGCAGAATTCGACGCCTTCCGGGCACAGATGACGCGTAACATCAATACCTTGCAGAGTCAGGTGATGAACCTGCAGCAGCAACTCGACGCGCGCTGAAGCCCTCTGCCCGAGCCGGCAGATACGTGTGCGTTGATCGTTGTCACCGGGCGTTTCGATCTTCGCTGTGCGGGTGTCTGCCTGCTGGGAGTAGACTGGGCTGGCGACAGCCACTTCCCGGCCACAGACATGAATTACCTGGCTCATCTTCATCTCGGCGGCGATACGCCGGCGCAACTGCTCGGCAGTCTTTATGGCGACTTCGTCAAGGGGCAGCTGGCTGGCTGCTGGTCCGCTGAGGTCGAGGCGGCTATCCGTCTGCACCGGAGTATCGATGCCTTTACCGACAGTCATCCCTTGCAGATCCGGGCGCGGGCTCGCTTCCCGCAGTCGCGGCGGCGCGTGGCCGGCATGTTGCTAGATCTGTTCTTCGATCATTGCCTGGCGCGGGATTGGGGATGCTACGCCGAGCAGCCTCTGGAACAGTTCACCAGCCGGGTCTATCAGGTGCTGATCGCTGAGCCGCGGCTGCCAGGGCGACTGGCGCTGATGGCGCCACGTATGGCCGCGCAGGACTGGCTCGGCAGCTACCGCGATTTTGAAGTGTTGGAACAGGTGATCGCCGGAATGCAGCGGCGTTTGTCCCGGCCTCAGTTGCTCGATGGCAGCCTGGGCGAGCTGGAGCGCCTGTATGAGCCGCTCAGTGCCGACTTCCGCGCCTTCTATCCGGAGCTGATGGACTTTGCCCATCGCCAGCGCGGGTGCGTATGGAGTGCTTCATCAGTCTGAGCCGGCTCGGCCCGCAGGGCGAAAGCCCGTTGCCGGTAACGGCTCGTGTGTGCCCGATGCCTGTCAGGTAGTCGCTGCGGCAGAGCCTGTTTGTCTCCAGGAAGTCGGGAAGGTGGATGCTGCGCCTGTTGCGGAGTCGTTTGCTAGCAGGCATGGTCGATATGTCGAGTGGGCCGATTTCTTATGGGAATTTCTTTTTCGATCCGTGCTATCGGGCTTTGCCCGGGTACTGGACAGTCGAATTTCTGAACCCTGCCCAGCCTGTTTGTCCGGAGCCTGATCTGCATCAAGGACCAGTAACTGTGGTCGAGGCTCAATGGAATCAGCAATGAATCCCAGTGGAGGAGTAGAGAATGATCAAGATCATGGTGGCCACGGATCTTTCCGAACGATCTGCCCATGCGGTGCAGCGTGCCGTGCAGCTGATCCGTCGTCAGGGTGGTGGTGAGTGGTGCCTGATGCATGCGGTGTCTGGTGACTCCTCGCCCGAGGACATTGCCGGCACTGTGCGCCAGGCTGAAAGTCTGCTGCAGGATCAGGCCGAGCAACTTGGCGAGCAGGCCGGGAGTCGGCCATCGGTTATCGTCGCCAGCGGCGAGCCGCATCGTGTAGTGGTCGAAAACGCTCAGGGTTTCGGCGCCGATCTATTGGTGGTTGGCAATCATGGCAAGGGCTCACTGAGCGACTATTTCGTCGGCACTACACTTGAGCGAATGGTGCGCAGCAGCCTGTTGCCAGTACTGCGCGTCGTCGGTCCGGTGACCACGGAATACCGTCATACCCTGCTGGCGCTGGAACCGTCGGTGGTATCTCTGCAGGCTGTGCGCCGTGCTCGTGAACTGGGTTTGCTCGATCCGCGGCATTGCGACGCGGTCAGCGCTCTGGAGCTGATTACCTCCGGCGTGATGCTGGAGGCCGGTCTGAGCGCCGAGGTGCTGGAAGTGCAGAGCCGTGAGCGCCATCAGCAACTGCTAAAGCTCCTGGATGATGAGGAGGTGGCCCTCGACAGCGAGCGTGTACAGGTACATATGGGCTCGCCCGAGGCGGTGATCGAAGAGGGGCTCAGAAATACCGGGGCCGATCTGCTGGTGCTCGGCACGCATGCACGCGAAGGCGTCTCGCGGCTGGTGCTGGGCAGTGTCGCCAGCCGTCTATTGGCCACGCAGAGTGTCGATGCGCTGATCGTGCCGCCTGTGCGCTGAATCCCTGTCAGCCAGTGCGGACGGTTTCGTGCAGCGGCGTCTGCTCTTCCAGACGCAGTGCCGCGGCGATGGCGGCCTGGCTGCGGCGGGCAAGCTCCTTACGTTGGCGCGCCTGGGTGGGGATTGGGTCCAGCAGGTGGATCCGCGCCTCGCAGGATGGGCTGGCAAGCAGGCGCAGCAGGTGCGAGAGCATGTTGTCGTCACCGATAAAGGGAGTGACCGGGCACGGTCGGCCGTCACGTACATAGCGGATAGCCACTGGCTGTACCGCTACGCCACTGCTGATGGCGCTACCCAGCAGGCGGCCATGGAAAGGACGCAGGCTCAGGCCGTCGCTGGTGGTGCCTTCAGGAAAAATCAGCAGCGGCCGGCCATGGCGCAGATGACCGGTCAGTTGGTCGCCGACTCGGTTGCTGTCTCCAGCGCCGCGCTGAATGAACAGCGTGCCACCTTGTTGTGCCAGCCAGCCGGCCAGCGGCCAGCTGCGCACTTCCGCTTTGGAAAGAAAGGAGATCGGCTGCAGCGCCCCCAGCAGTGGGATGTCTGTCCAGGATACGTGGTTGGCAACCCACAGCATGGGTTGTTCCGGCAGCCTGCCTTCGATGCTTACGCGAAACGGTAGTGCCCGCCGCAGACAGGTGAGAAACCAGCGACTCAGACGCTGGCGCAGGGCCGGCTGGTCGCGTCGCAGCAGGCGTTCGCCAAGGCTGACCAGTGCGGCCAGTAGAGTGCCAAGGGCAAGCACTAGCGCCAGATAAAGCAGGCGCAGGGACAGGCGCAGGGAGGACATCGCAAGCTCCATGTGGAAACCGCAGACTGTCTACCGAGGTGTAGCAATCAATGCAAGGGGAGCAGGCGTTATCCTCGGCACAGGCAGGTTCAGACGGCTGCCTTGAAATGGCGGGCATAGCGTGGGCACAGTTCGTCGCGCTTGAGCAGGATGAACACGTCGGCCACCTGGAACTCGCGATCCCAGCAGGGTTCGCCGCAAATTCGTGCTCCCAGGCGCATGTAGGCCTTGAGTAGAGGCGGAATTTCGGCGATGAGGTTGCCAGGCAGCTCCAGCGCCGGCAGCGGGTGTCTGGGTTCGGCCCGCAAGTGTTCGGTGCACAGGTGGCGTTCGCGCAAGCGCTGCATCACTGCGTGGGCCTGCAGGCCGCCGTCGCGCATGGGGATGCTGGCGCAGCCCATCAGGTAGCGATAGTCGCCTTCGTTCAGCACTTCGGCCAGTTCGCTCCACAGCACTGCGATGGTGGCACCGTTGCGATAGGCTGGCGCCACGCAGGTGCGACCGATCTCCAGTAGTGGCCCTTCAAGACTGGCCAGACCATGCAAAGCAAACTCCTGCTCGCTGTAGAAATGCCCGAGGTCGGCGGCGGCCCGGCGGTCGAGCAGGCGAGTGGTGGCTACCAGTTCGCCGCTCTGCAGGTCGCGTACGCCGAGATGCAGGCAATGGGGATCGAATTCGTCCATGTCCAGACCTTGTTCGATGCCCGTTATCTGGGCGCCGAACTCATGGCTGAATACCTGATAGCGCAGTGCCTGTGCCTGTCGCAGGGCAAGAGGCCCCTGCAGACGTTCGGCCTGAAAACGGCGAGGGGGTTGGGTCATGCCGGTTCCTCCATATACCGGCCGAAAGGCTTGCGGCCGGCTGATCGTGTTGGGCAAGCTCAGGCTAGGTAGTGGCGGTGTCAGCAATGTGACGTTTTTTTGATGCTTGTATGACGGTGGCCCGCGCGGCCGCGAGGGAGGTCATAATGTCCTGGTCGATCCTGTTCCGGCCGTTTGAGCGACTGGCTGGCGATGAAGGTCTGGAGGTCTGGTACGGGCGTCTGTTGGAGGCATGTGGCGGTAAGCCGGCGCCCTTTGAACTGGCGCTCAGCGGCGGTCTGTGGGCGGCCACGCCGGGGCTTGCCTTCCTTGCCGGCTATCAGGCGGCCCTGCGGGTGTTGTGGCCAGCGGCGCCCTGGACGCTCGGTGCGCTCTGCGTGACTGAGAAGCGCAGTACGCGTCCGGTGGACATGAGCACGCGCAGCTGCGGTTCGTATGTCAGCGGTTGCAAGGATTTCGTCACTGCTGCCGAGGCGGCCGACTGGCTGCTGGTGGCCGCCCGTGTCGATGAAGATGAGGACACTCCGCAACTGGTGATCTGCGTGCTGCATCGGGGGGCGCCGGGAGTGCAGGTCGTGCCGTTTCCGGCCTTGCCGTTGATGCCCGACATCGGACATGCCCGGCTGCATCTGGAACAGGCCCAGGGCGAACGTTTGGCCGGGGATGGCTGGACTGACTATGTGCGGCCCTTTCGTACCCTGGAAGATGTGCATGTGC
Organism: Pseudomonas sp. NCCP-436; assembly: GCF_019656335.1. Taxonomy (GTDB): domain Bacteria; phylum Pseudomonadota; class Gammaproteobacteria; order Pseudomonadales; family Pseudomonadaceae; genus Aquipseudomonas. The sequence goes on from NZ_BPLZ01000002.1 coordinate 117,106, forward strand.
TGGCCGCACTGTGTGCCTGGATAGTCGGTGTTGGTCGCGAGTGTGCCTGGTCCGAGAGCCTGCTACTGCGGCTACAGGCTCTGCTGGCAGGTTGCAGCGAAGTGGCGCGGTTATCGCCTGCCGCCGCAACCACCCACCTGTTGCTGGCGGGGCTGTTTGCCCAGTACCGGCAGTTGACCGGCGAAATAGACGCCGCCTTCTCTTCCGGACCGGCACACTGGTCGGTGCTGTGGGCGCGCGACCGGGAGCTACTGAATATTGCCGAGTCGGCCCGTAGCAAACGTCTGGAAAAAGCGCGACAGAGCGTCACAGGCAATTGATCCATATCAGTACCGGAATGAATGCTGGCACATAGAATCGCTCCGCGTTTCGACTATGAGGTTTCCATGCGCCGCGAGCCAATCGTGCTGTTCGATAACGGCAGCCACCAATGCCTTATGTTCGATGACCTGGTCAGCGGCGAAGGTGTTCAGTCCAACCAGTTCCTGATTACCGATCATGAGCAGTACCTGCTGCTCGATCCGGGCGGTGACCTGACCTATACACCCCTGTCGCTGGAGCTGTCCAAGCACATCTCGGTACAGGATCTGACCTACATCTTTGCCTCGCACCAGGATCCGGACATCATTGCCTCTCTGGACAAGTGGCTGCTGCACACCCGTGCGCGGGTAATCTGTTCCAAGCTTTGGGCGCGTTTCCTGCCCCATCTGACAGCCAATTACCTGGCCCTGAGCCGGGGCATCAATACTTACGACCGCATTATCGCCCTGCCGGATCGTGGTCAGAATATCCCGCTCGGCAAGTGCAATCTCAAGGCTGTGCCGGCGCACTTTCTGCATTCGGTGGGCAACTTTCAGCTCTACGATCCGGTCAGCAAGATTCTCTTCTCCGGCGACATGGGCGCTTCTCTGGTGGACGATGCCACGCCGGTGCGCGACTTCGTCAGCCATGTGCCGTACATGGAGGGTTTTCACCGCCGCTACATGGCCGGTAACAAGGCTTGCCGCCTGTGGGCGGCGATGGTGCGCGAGATGGACGTGCAGATGATCGTGCCGCAGCACGGCCGGCCTTTCGTTGGGGCTGAGATGATCAGCGCTTTTCTGTACTGGGTCGAGAACCTGGAATGTGGGCTTGATCTGATGGGCCCTGAGGACTACCAGTTGCCCAAATAACTCTCGCTGGATGCCGCAGCCGGTATGTAGCCGCGTGCTTAATGTGCTTCAATCGGAGCAGGTTGTGGGCAAAAGGCCACACCGCGTACGTGTCGCCGACTACACACAGTGGTAAAGCGATGATGGCGCTCTGGAAAACAGGGCTGGCGCAGAATGCAACTCCTGTCTTTACTATGGGGGAGTCGGTTCTGGGCCGATGAATATTGGAGACCTAAAGCATGAGTATCACAAGGAATTCTGTACCCCTGATTCTGGTTAGTACCCTGTTGACCGGTTGTGCCGGCCTGCAGAAAACCGACTGGCCCACCTGCGCCGCAGTAGGAGGTGTTGGTGGCGCGGCGCTGGGTGCCATCGAAAGTTCGACCTGGGCGGGCGGCGGTGCGGTTGCCGGTGCCGGTCTGGCCGCTGCCTACTGCTGGGTACACGGTGCCGAGGCGCAGCAGGTGGTTGTTGCCGAGGAAGAAGTGGTGACCGAAGAGGTCGTCGTGGCCGAGCCTGCCGAAGCCGTGCGTGTGGAGCTGGACGTCAAGTTCGACTTCGACAAGGCCCAGGTCAAGCAGGAAAGCTATGGCGACATCAAGGCGCTGGCGGACTTCATGAAGCAGTATCCGCAGACCAGCACCGTGGTTGAAGGTCACACCGACTCGGTGGGTAGCGATGTCTACAACCAGGGACTGTCGGAGCGCCGTGCCAATGCTGTGCGTGACGTGCTGGTCAACCAGTACGGTGTTGAGGGTGGTCGCGTCCAGGCCGTTGGCTATGGCGAAAGTCGCCCGGTAGCCGACAACGCCACAGCCGAAGGTCGTGCCATCAACCGTCGCGTTGAAGCAGAGGTTGAAGCCCGCCCGTAATCGATGGGGGAGCCCCTGGGAGCTCGGGGCTCCTGATCGCCCGGCAGGTGTCTGTCTTGTCGGATCAAGATATATCCAGGCGGTGTTCTAGGCGCGCTGTGCGCTGCATTGTCTACCACGACCGGGCCTTCTGCCCGGTCGTTGTTTTTCTGCCGATCGACATTCTTATGTTCAGGCCGTATCCGCAAGGCATCCCGGAAAAATACATGCGCTACTGGTGATCCGGTGCGTGAGCGGTTAACTTGCCCTGCCATTGGAGCAACTATGCAGGGGGCGGGGATGAAGGCAATGATGTGGGGCGGCAAGCTGCTGGCCTTGTGTTTCTGGCTGGTGTTCGGGGCAACTCTGGGCGGTTGGCTGGGGGCGCCGTTCGAACAACTGATTCAACTACTGGCCGTTTTCCTTCTGTTGCTGCACTGCGTTCAGCTCTGGCTGTTCTCGTCGTTGTTGCGCGGTCGTTCCAATCCTTGGCTGGATCGTTTCCTGGTACTGCTGTTCGGCATCTTCCATCTGTATATGCTGCGCTCTAGCGCTGTAGTGCAGTCAGTGCCTGCCGACGCCACGGGAGGTGCTGCTAATGCGTAGTCTGGTACTTCTGCTGTGGCTGTTGGCAACTTCGGCAATGGCGGCATCAGAGATCACGGTGAAGCCAAACACCCTGATGCGTCTTTCGGTGGCTTCGGGCAGTGTGCAACTGGATCGTCTGGAAGTGGCCGAGCGTGCCACCTTGCTGGTTCCGGCCGCGGTGACAGCGCTGCAGATCGGAGAGCTGAGGATGGGGCATGAGGCGCGTATCGGCATTGCTCCGGCCGAGCAGCCGCTGCGTCTGGAGATCGGGCGTGCCGAGGTGGCCGAAGATGCCTGGATCAGCGCCCGCGGCTCGGACGGCAGCTACACCCGGCCCGCCACCCGCGGCCGTGATCTTCAGTTCAAGTTTCAGGCTCTGACCTTTGCGTCCCTGACCCTGGACGTACGTGGCGGTCGTGGTGTGCCTGGCTATGCAGGGCTCGACGGAGCCCCAGGCCAGCCCGGTGGCTGCACCTGGGGGCGCGCCGAAGCCGGCCACGATGGCCAGGATGGCAGCAACGGCCAGCCGGGCGCCGATGGTGGGCGTGTGTTGCTGGAGCTGGCGCAAGACATTGAGGTTGAACGTCTGCAGGTGCTGCTCAATGGTGGTGTTGGTGGTGTCGCCGGCCCGGGAGGCAAGGGCGGCCGTGGTGGGGCTGCGCGTGGCTGCCTGTTGTATGACGTTGCCGGTGCAGCCGATGGCCAGTCGGGACGTTCCGGCCAGGAGGGGCCGGCCGGGCGCCCGGGCGAGCTGCGGGTGATTCGTTTCTGATAACAGTCCGCCGCATCTTGCGACGGGTTCAGAACAGCGGGCGCAGGGCCGCCAGGGTGACCAGTGCCAGGCCGACGGTCAGGTTGATGCCCACCACCTTGCGGATCCTGCCCAGCACCTGGCCGCCAGCTGACCAGTCCTGCGCTTCTACTGCGCGATGCAGCTCGGGCAGTTGCAGAGCCTGGACGCGCAGGAACAGCGCCAGCATTACCAGGTACAGGCCGATCATCACATGTACATAGCGCGGTGCGCCCTGCAGGCTGGCAAAGCCCATGTGCAGCATGCCCATGCCCGTAACCGGCAGCAGCACCACCGCAGCCCACACCCAGATGAAGAAGCGGCGGAATACGCCCAGCCACAAACGCAGGCGAACCGGGGGCTCAAGTGCCTCGACGGCCGCCGGGCGCAGGATCATCCAGGCGAAGAACATACCGCCGACCCAGATCAGGGCGGCTAGCAGATGCAGGGCATAGAGCAGGGCATGGGGCGTCATCGGGCATCTCCATCGGTTATTGCATGATCGTCCGGCACAGGAATCTGCGCCGGCTCTTCAGGCGCGCTATGATAGCGACCGCGTTAGAAATACTGAAAATTTATCCAGCCTTCCTGTTGTCGAATCCATGCTCAGCAACGAACTCAAGTCCCAGATCCAGGGCGCCTATTCCCGCTTCCTTGAGGCCAAGGCGCTCAAGCCTCGCTATGGCCAGCGCCTGATGATTGCCGAGGTAGCCAAGGTGCTGGGGGCGATTCCGATCGATGACGAGGGCCGGCGTGTCGGTGATCCGGCGGTAGTTGCGGTCGAGGCCGGCACCGGCACGGGCAAAACGGTAGCCTACAGCCTGGCTACCATTCCCACGGCCAAGGCTGCCGGCAAGCGTCTGGTGATTGCTACTGCCACCGTGGCCCTGCAGGAACAGATCGTACACAAGGATCTGCCGGATCTGCTGCGCAATAGTGGATTGAACTTCAGCTTCGCCCTGGCCAAGGGGCGCGGCCGCTATCTGTGTCTGTCCAGGCTTGATCAGTTGCTGCAGGACGGTGCGGCGCAAAGCGCCACGGCCCAGTTGTTCGAGGAAGAGGGTTTTCGCATCGATGTCGATGAGCAGGGCCAGAAACTGTTCAACGCGATGATCGAGAAACTCGCCGGCAACAAATGGGACGGTGATCGTGACAGCTGGCCCGAGGAGCTGGAGGACAGCCGTTGGGCACAACTGACCACGGATCACAGCCAGTGCACCAACCGCCATTGTCCGAACTTCCAGCAGTGCGCCTTCTACAAGGCCCGTGAAGGCATGGGAAAGGTTGATGTGATCGTCACCAACCACGACATGGTACTGGCGGATCTGGCCCTTGGTGGCGGAGCCGTGCTGCCGGATCCACGTGACACCATTTATGTATTCGACGAAGGCCATCATCTGCCGGATAAGGCTATCGGTCACTTCGCCCACTTCACCCGGCTGCGTTCCACAGCCGACTGGCTGGGGCAGATCGACAAGAACCTGACCAGGTTGCTGGCACAGAATCCGCTGCCGGGTGATCTGGGCCGCTTGATCGAGCAGGTGCCGGAGTTGGCCCGCGAGCTGAAGACCCAGCAGCAGTTCATGTTCAGCGCCTGTGAGCAGATCGCCGACTTTCGCCCTGGCGAAGATATGGAAGGGCGTGAGCGCCCTCGGCACCGCTTTGTTGGTGGTTTGGTGCCGGAGCACCTGCTGGAGCTTGGGCTGGAGCTGAAGAAGGGGTTTTCCAAACTCAACGACCTGTTTACCGGTGTGACCGAACTGCTCAAGGAGGCGATGGACGGTGAGGGGGCAGTGGGTATTGCCAGCCACCAGGCCGAGGAGTGGTATCCGCTGTTCGGCAGCCTGATGGCGCGCGCCAAGGGCAACTGGGAGCTGTGGCTGGCCTTCACTACGGAGGATCCGGAAGAGAGCCCGCCCATGGCGCGCTGGCTGACCCTGGCCGAGAGTGGCGCGCTGTTCGACATAGAGGTCAATGCCAGCCCGATCCTGGCTGCCGAGACCCTGCGGCGCAATCTGTGGAACGTCGCCTATGGTGCGCTGGTGACGTCGGCGACCCTTACCGCCCTCGGTACCTTCGACCGCTACCGCATGCGTGCCGGCCTGCCCAGAGGGACGGTCACCGCGGTGGTGCCGAGCCCGTTTCAGCATGCTGATGCAGGCGTTCTGCGAGTGCCGGATCTGAAGGCGGATGCGCGTGATGCCGCTGCACACACCGCAGCGATCATCCGCGAACTGCCGGGGCTGGTGGCCGGCAGCCGTGGCACCCTGGTGCTGTTTTCCTCGCGCCGGCAGATGCAGGACGTGTTTGACGGCCTCGATCGCGACTGGCGCAAGCGAGTGTTCATCCAGGGCAACCTGTCCAAGCAGGAAACCCTGAACAAGCACAAGGCGCGCGTTGACTCCGGCGAAGAGAGCGTGTTGTTCGGTCTGGCCAGTTTTGCCGAGGGAGTGGATCTGCCCGGGGCCTACTGCGAACACGTGGTGATCGCCAAAATTCCCTTCGCCGTACCGGATGACCCGGTGGAAGCTGCGCTGGCCGAGTGGATCGAGGCCCGTGGCGGCAACCCCTTTATGGAGATTGCCGTGCCGGATGCATCACTGCGGCTGGTACAGGCCTGTGGCCGGCTGCTGCGCACTGAGGCTGACCGCGGCATCATTACTCTGCTGGATCGGCGTGTGGTGACACAGCGTTACGGCAAGGCGATTCTCAATGCATTGCCGCCCTTTCGTCGGGAAATTCACTGAAGCGCCTTTGCCACGGGGGCTTTTCGTGCGTGATGGTTTCCAATCGGCGCGCAGGCTGAAACAATGCGCGCAATATCAACAAAGGAGTCAGGTGTGCAGGTTCAGGGGTATTTCGACTTGCGCTTCGAAGCGGTGAAAGACGCTTTTGCCAGTCTCTTCGAGGATCCGCAGGAGCGTGGTGCCGCGCTATGCATCCGGATTGGCGGCGAAACCGTGGTGGACGTCTGGGCCGGGATGATGGACAAGGATGGTCAGCATGCCTGGCATAGTGACACTATTGCCAACCTGTTTTCCTGCACTAAGCCGTTTGCTGCGGTAGTTGCTCTGCAACTGGTCGGTGAGGGCAAGCTGGAACTTGATGTACCGGTGGCTCGCTACTGGCCCGAATTCGCAGCCGCCGGCAAGGAACGCATTACCCTGCGCCATCTGCTGAGCCATCAGGCCGGGCTTCCTGCGCTGCGCCAGTTGTTGCCGGCCGAGGCACTGTACGAATGGAGCACCATGACCACGGCGCTGGCCGCTGAGGCTCCCTGGTGGCCGCTGGGTGAAGGCCATGGTTATGCCCCGATTACCTACGGCTGGCTGATTGGCGAGTTGATCCGCCGAGTCGAGGGGCGTGGGCCAGGCGAGAGCATTGCCGCCCGCATCGCCCGGCCATTGGGGCTGGACTTTCATGTCGGGCTGGCTGATAGCCAGTTCGAACGGGTCGCGCACATTGCCAGAGGCAAGGGCAACCTGGGGGATGCCGCGGCACAGCGCTTGCTGCGGGTCATGATGAGCGATGCAGAGGCCATGACCACTCGTTCCTTCACCAATCCGCCATCGATCATGACCAGCACCAACAAACCCGAATGGCGACGTATGCAGCAGCCAGCGGCCAACGGCCACGGTAATGCACGTAGTCTGGCAGGCTTTTATGCCGGCTTGCTCGATGGCGGCCTGCTGGAGACCGAACTGCTGGCGGAGATGACTCGCGAACACGCCGTTGGAGAGGATCGTACACTGCTTACCGCAACCCGTTTCGGCTTGGGATGCATGCTTGATCAGGCTGAGTTGCCTAATGCTACCTATGGTCTTGGGCGCCATGCCTTTGGTCATCCAGGTGCTGGCGGCTCATGCGGCTTTGCCGATCCCGAGCGCGACGTGGCGTTTGGTTTCGTGATCAACAACCTGGGGCCTTTTGTGCTGATGGATCCGCGCGCCCAGAAACTGGCGCAGGCATTGGCACGATGCCTGTAACTATCGGTCTAGCCTGCCTGGCAGACGTGCCATGAGCAGGATCAATCGACTCGAACCCTTGGGGGGCTTCATGCGCAACAAAATCTTCGCCGTTACCTGCAGTCTGCTGATTGCGGGTTGCTCGACTCCGGAACGCAAGGAAGTGGCCAGGCCGGCTGTCATGCCGCCGCCGCAGGTGACTCGGGCCTGGCTCGACGAGTACGAGCCGAAATTGCGCGAAGCAGTCAAGGGCAGCCATTTCGAGTTTGAACGGCGCGAGAATCTGCTGGTGGTGACTGCACCGGTTCAAAGCTCCTTCAATCCGGATCGTCCGCACATGCTGCTGCCGGCCAGTCTCGGCCCGATCACCCGTGTGGCCAAGTTGCTGGAGGCTGATGAGGATATCGCTGTAGTGGTGCTCGGCCATGCCGACAGTAGCGGTGACGATGCGCACAATCGCGAACTCAGCCAGCAGCGGGCGAGGGCGGTGACTTCCATCTTCCGTCTCAGTGGGCTGAAGCAGAACCGTCTGCAGGTCATGGGGCTCGGCTCCGATGCTCCGCGCGCGGCCAATGACAGCGCTGCCGGACGTGCCTTGAACCGACGCGTGGAGATCCTTCTCACCTCGCGCGATACCATGCAGGGACTGCTCGCCAAGTATAGCCAGCCAGCTGCCGGGCTGAAGGATGCGCCCAAGGTAGCTGTTGCAGGTCAAGGAAAAACGGCCCAGTCGGAGTAAGCTTGGCAGCATTTCTCACCTTAGAGGAGCTGCCATGACCCGGACACTGGCCGATATGCGCCGTGACTACACCCGTGACGGCCTGAGCGAGACTCAGGCACCACTGGAGCCCTTTGTTCTGTTTCGCCAGTGGTTTGACGAGGCGGTGAAAACCGAGCAATTGCCGGTCGAGCCCAATGCCATGACCCTGGCGACGGTCGACGAAAGCGGCCGTCCGCATTGTCGGGTGCTGCTGCTCAAGGGGCTCGACGAGCGTGGCTTTACCTTTTTCAGCAACTACGAAAGTGCCAAGGGCCGGCAACTGGCGGAGCGTCCCTTTGCCGCCATGACTTTTTTCTGGCCGACGCTGGAGCGTCAGGTGCGCATCGAAGGGCGCGTCGAACGGGTCACTCCAGCCGAATCCGACGCCTATTTCCAGGTTCGTCCTCTGGGCAGTCGGATCGGAGCCTGGGCTTCGCCACAGAGTCGCGTGATACGTGATCGTGCCGAGCTTGAGCAACTGCTGAGCGAAACCGAGCAGCGCTTTCTTAACCAGGCTCCGCACTGCCCGCCGCACTGGGGGGGCTACCGGTTGTTGCCTGAACGTATCGAATTTTGGCAGGGCCGGCCGAGCCGGCTGCATGATCGACTCAACTACCGTTTGCAGGGAGAGGCCTGGGTACGTGAGCGCCTGGCACCCTGAAGCAGGGTCAAGCACAACGAGGTTGTAGGTTGCGCGGCGGAACCTTGCTGAACTCTGTCTGTCTGAATCAATCATTGTCCAGGCATGGCCGTGACAGCAGCCAGTGCGTGGCATCTAATGAATCGAAAGGGTTCTGGAGGACTTGCTATGCGTAACCCCACTTTGCTTGTCACCTCTCTGGCGGCGCTGCTGGCTCTGGGGGGCTGTCAGTCAAGCCTGACAGGCGACACCTATAGTCGTAGTGAAGCGAGGGCCGTACAGACTGTTCGTATGGGCACCATCGAATCGCTGCGGCCGGTGAAGATCGAAGGAACCAAAACGCCGATCGGAGCGGGAGCTGGTGCGGTTCTTGGCGGCATTGGCGGCAGCGGTATCGGTGGCGGTCGTGGCAGTACTGTGATGGCTGTGGTCGGCGCAGTGGCTGGCGGTCTGCTGGGTGCTGCGGCCGAGGAAGGTCTGACTCGCACCCAGGGGGTTGAAATCACCGTGCGGGAGGATGACGGCACGTTGCGCGCTTATGTTCAGGAGGTGGAAGCGAATCAGATATTTCGGGTTGGCGAGCGCGTCCGCATCATGACGGTCAACGGTACCAGCCGAGTGACTCACTGACCGGCTTGCTAAGAAACCGGGGCGCTTACAGGGGCCCCGGTTTTTTTTCGTCTGCACAACACTGGCAGCAGGCGGGTAAGGCCAGTTTTTTCATTTTAGTAATAATTCAATACATGACGATGTATCGATAGCTATGGATAATCGTCGCTTGCTTAGATTCTGGTGGCGCTTCGCGTTCGTCTGATAGGGCCTTCTGATCCGTACCCTGCGCTATTGCGGTGGTTCTTCACCTGTGCATTTTCATGCTACGCCGGGGGGGATCGAGGTTTGCAATCAATCTTATCGGTTGTGGCTGTCGGTCTGGTCGTTCCGGGCTAGCCTTGAAGGGGCTGGAATGGATGAACAGGCCCATCACCAGACTGGCGAATGCTCTTTTCGACTCTCACTACATAACACCGGCTCATGCCGGTGGCTTGCCTAAGGGGTGCCGATGGTTGTTGCGCTGATAATTACCTTGCCGTTTCTCGGGTTGATCCTGCCCGTGTTGACTGATCGCTTCGGGCGTCCGGCCTGTGCTCTGGCGGCTGCGCTGGCGCCGGCGGCAGCACTGGTTCTGCTGCTGTTGCAGCAGCCGCGGGTGTTCGCAGGGGAGGTGCTTCAGGTGCAGTATCCCTGGCTGTCGCAGCTGGGGCTGAATCTGAGCTTTCGTCTGGACGGGCTGGGCTTTCTGTTTGCGCTGCTGATTCTCGGCATCGGTCTGCTGGTCATTCTTTACGCGCGCTACTACCTGTCGAGGCGTGATTCGATGGGGCGGTTCTTCGCCTTCCTGTTGCTGTTCATGGGTGCCATGCTGGGGGTGGTGCTGTCGGAAAACCTGTTGCTGATGATGATGTTCTGGGAGCTGACCAGCCTCTCATCCTTCCTGCTCATCGGCTTTTGGGGCTGGCGTTCCGATGCACGCAAGGGAGCGCGCATGGCCCTCACAGTCACTGGTGGCGGTGGTCTGGCACTGCTGGCTGGCATCCTGCTGATAGGCCACATCGTTGGTAGCTTCGAGCTTACCGAGGTACTGGCCGCCGGTGATCTGATCCGCGCCCATGCGCTTTACCCATTGGCGTTGATTCTGATTCTGCTCGGGATCTTTACCAAGTCGGCACAGTTTCCCTTTCATTTCTGGCTGCCGCACGCAATGGCGGCACCGACGCCGGTTTCGGCCTATCTGCATTCGGCGACCATGGTCAAGGCCGGGGTATTTCTGCTGGCGCGTCTGTACCCGGCGCTGGCCGGTTCCGACTGGTGGTTCTATCTGGTCAGCCTGACCGGCCTGACCACGTTGCTGGTCGGTGCCTGCATGGCGTTGTTCCAGCATGACCTCAAGGGGCTGCTGGCCTATTCGACCATCAGTCATCTTGGGCTGATCACCCTGCTATTCGGCCTGGATACCCGCCTGGCTGCGGTGGCTGCGGTGTTCCACATTATCAACCATGCCACCTTCAAGGCCTCGCTGTTTATGGCTGTCGGCATCATCGACCACGAGACCGGCAGCCGTGATATGCGTCGGCTGGCCGGCCTCTGGAAGTACATGCCGCATACTGCGGTGCTGGCGATGGTGGCGGCCTCGGCTATGGCCGGGGTACCGCTGCTCAATGGTTTCCTGAGCAAGGAGATGTTCTTCAGCGAAACCCTCAACCAGCATCTGCTGGGCAGCTTCAATTGGGTGATTCCGGCGGTGGCGACCCTGGCCGGGGTGTTTGCCGTGGCTTACTCGCTGCGTTTCATCCATGACGTGTTCTTCAACGGACAGCCGCAGCATCTGCCGAACTACCCGCCGCACGAGCCGCCGCGCTACATGAAGGTGCCGGTGGAGATCCTGGTATTTCTCTGTCTGTTGGTGGGTATGGTACCGGCCTATACGGTGGCGTCGCTGCTGGCCAGTGCAGCTAGTGCAACCCTGGGCGGCGAGCTGCCGCAGTACAGCCTGGCCATCTGGCATGGCTTTAACCTGCCGCTGCTGATGAGCTTCATCGCGTTGTTCGGCGGTATCGTCGTTTACGTGCTGCGCAAGCCGCTGTTCCAATGGTACGACGGCCTGCCGACAGTCGATGCAAAGCTGGTTTTCGAAAATGTAGTGGTGGCGCTGGTGAAATTCGCTCGGCGGCTGACCCGTCTGCTGGAGAACGGCTCGCTGCAGAGCTACCTGGGCTGGATGCTGGGTGCCGCGCTGCTATTGCTGGTGGTTGCACTGAGCGGGCTTGGCCGGTTGACCGGTTCGGTTGCGCAGACCCCGCTCGACGGCATCACAGCGCTGGGTATGCTGCTGTTGATGGCAAGTGCACTGCTGACGGTGTACTTCCATCGTCGCCGACTGATGGCGCTGATGCCGCTGAGTTTAGCCGGGCTGATGGTGTCGCTGGCCTTTGCCCGCTTCTCTGCGCCGGATCTGGCCTTGACTCAGGTGTCGGTGGAGGTGGTAACCATTATTCTGCTGATGCTTACTCTGTACTTCATGCCGGATCGCACACCTGTGGAGTCCAGCAGCCTGCGGGCGCTGCGTGATTTCATTCTGGCCGGCGGTGTCGGTGCGCTGGTGGCGATGGTCACCTATGCGGTGCTGACCCGACCGTATCAGAGCATTTCCTCGTTCTTCCTCGACAACAGCGTCTCCGGGGGCGGCGGTACCAACGTGGTCAATGTGATCCTGGTTGATTTCCGTGGCTTCGATACGCTGGGTGAGATCACCGTGTTGGCGATTGCTGCGGTGGGTATCTACGCGCTGCTCTACGGTCTGCACCTGTGGCATCCAACCCATGACAAGAATGGCCGGCCCTGGTCGCGCGACAGTCATCCGATGATTCTCGACAATCTGGCTCGTACCATTTTGCCTATGGCTCTGCTGGTGGCAGTGTTTATCTTCCTGCGCGGTCACAACCTGCCGGGCGGCGGTTTCATTGCCGGACTGATCACTGCCGTGGCGCTGATCCTGCAGTACATCGCTCACGGCGTGAGCTGGACCCAGCAGCGTTTGCGCTTCAGCTTCCATGGCATTGCCGGGTGGGGCGTGTTGATTGCGGCGCTGACCGGTCTGGGTAGCTGGGCATTTGGCTCGCCGTTTTTGACCTCGGCCTTTGGCCATTTCCACATTCCTTTGATCGGCGAGATCGAACTGGCCACTGCCATTCTCTTCGATCTGGGCGTCTATCTCGCGGTAGTGGGCGCTACGTTGCTGATCCTGTCCAACCTCGGACATGTCAGCCAGGACGAGTCCAGCAAGGAGGTCATCTAATGGAGGTGCTGTTCTCCATCACCCTTGGCGTACTGACCGCCACGGGTGTCTATTTGCTGCTGCGGGCGCGGATCTTCCCTGTGGTTATGGGACTGACGCTAATTTCCTATGCGGTGAACCTGTTCATATTCTCCATGGGCCGTCTCGGTACCGGCGTACCTGCGGTGATCGGCCGTAGCCAGGCCTACGGTGACCCGTTGCCACAAGCTCTGGTACTCACCGCCATTGTCATCGGCTTTGCCATGACCGCTTTTCTGCTGGTGCTGGCACTGCGTGGTCTGGGCGCGATGAAGACTGATCATGTCGATGGCGAGGAGCCTCGCGGATGAGTCATGTCATGCTGCTGCCGATTCTTCTGCCGATGCTGGCTGGGGCCTTGTTGCTGATCGGTCATGGATTGCCCAAATCACTCAAGCGAGGGCTTTCGCTGGGCGCAGCCTGGGTTCTGGTGCCGGTTGGCATTTACCTGGTGCTGCTGGCCGCTGACGGTCAGTTGCGCAGCTACGCTGTGGGTAACTGGCAGGCACCGTTCGGTATCATGCTGCTGCTTGACCGCTTCAGTGCGCTGATGCTGCTGCTGTCGGCCATCCTCGCAGGTTTCGCTTTGCTCTATGCAAGCCGTGGCGATGATCTGCAGGGGCAGAATTTCCATGCGCTGTTCCAGTTCCAGTTGTTGGGCATCAACGGCGCTTTCCTCACTGCCGACCTGTTCAACCTATTCGTGTTCTTCGAGATCCTGCTGATCTCCTCCTATTCGCTGTTGCTGCACGGCAATGGCCGGGAGCAGGTACGGGCCGGGGTGCACTACGTGGTGCTCAATCTGTTGGGATCGTCCTTTTTCCTGATCGGCGTGAGCCTGCTTTATGGGCTGACCGGCACGGTGAACATGCCGGATTTGGCGTTGAAGGTTGCCCAGGCTGATCCGGCGAATGCGCCACTGCTGGCAGCCGCCGGCTACTTGCTGTTGGTGGTATTTGGCCTCAAGGCTGCAGTGCTGCCACTGTATTTCTGGCTGCCGCGAGCATACGCCGCTGCGCCGGCGGCTGTGGCGGCACTGTTCGCGATCATGACAAAGGTAGGCCTATATGCAATCTTCCGCGTTTTCACGCTCATCTTCGGTGAAGGTGCCGGGCCGCTGGCCAATCTGGCTCACGACTTGTTGTGGTGGTTGGCGCTGTTGACCATCGCTGCCGGTGCTATCGGTGCTTTGGCTGCCGAGCGCCTGCAGGTGTTGCTGGGCTATCTGGTGGTGGTGTCGGTCGGTACGCTGCTGGCCGGGTTCTCTCTTGGCACGCCGCAGGCTCTCGGCGCTGCGCTGTACTATCTGGTGCACAGCACCCTGATCTGTGGCGCGCTGTTCCTGTTGGCCGGGCTGATTGTGCGTCAGCGTGGCCCGGCTGGTGATGACCTGCACTTGTTGCAGGCGCTGCACCAGCCGCTGCTGCTGGGGGCACTGTTCTTTATGGCGACCATCTCGGTGGCTGGCTTGCCACCGTTCTCGGGCTTTCTCGGCAAGCTGCTGCTGCTGCGCTCGGTCGAAACCGGCAGTCAGGCGTTGTGGCTGTGGTCCGTGGTGCTGCTGGCCGGGCTGGTGACTCTGGTGGCATTGAGTCGTGCAGGTAGCCAGATGTTCTGGCACAGCCATGGGCGTCCGCTGGACGATACCGAGACTGCAGATGCGACTCGGCTGACGGCGACTCTGGGCCTGCTGCTGGCCAGTCCATTGCTGCTGGTGGCTGCGCAGCCGCTTCTGGATTACGTCCAGGCCACCGCGCTGCAATTGTTAGATATTGGCCCCTATCTGGCACTGCTTGCAGGAGGTGTGGCATGAGTCGGCTGTTTCCCCATCCCCACCTGACGCTGCTGCTGGTAGTGATCTGGCTGGCACTGGTCAACACCCTGAGCCTTGGCCATCTGCTGCTCGGGTTGTTCCTTGGTTGGGGCATTGTCTGGATTACCCGCAGCTTTCTGCTGAGCGTGCCGCATCTGCGCAAGCCGTTGGGGTTGGCGCGTTATCTGCTGGTGGTTTTCTACGATATTGTGCTGGCCAATCTGCACGTTGCTCGCCTGGTGCTGGGGGCGCAAAGTCGCCTGCGGCCGGCTTTCGTCGAAGTACCCATGGACATTCAGGACGAGTTTCTGCTGTCGTTGCTGGCCTGTGTCATCTCGCTGACGCCGGGCACGGTTTCCGCCGGCCTTAGCAGTGACCACAAGACTCTGTTGCTGCATGTGCTCGATCTGGATGACCAGCAGCAACTGATCAAGCAGATCAAGCAGCGCTATGAAGCGCCACTGCTGGAGATATTCGAATGCTCGCCTACGTGATTCCCTTATGTCTGTGCATCATTGCCCTGGCCGTGCTGCTCAACGTCCTGCGTTTGGTGCAAGGGCCGAGCATGGTGGATCGGGTATTGGCGCTGGACACTCTGTATATCAATGCTCTGGCGCTGATCGTATTGTTCGGTATTTGGCTGGAGTCGGATCTGTTCTTCGAGATTGCCCTGCTGATTGCGGTAATGGGCTTCGTCAGCACCGTGGCGGTGGGCAAGCACCTGTTGCACGGCGACATCATCGACTGACTAGGAGACTCTCATGCCTCTGTGGATCGAAATACCGGTCGCTCTGTTCCTGATGATCGGTAGCCTGTTTGCCCTGGTCGGTGCTATCGGCCTGTATCGCCTTCCGGATTTCTTCATGCGCCTGCACGGGCCGACCAAGGCCACCACCCTCGGAGTGGGCGGAATGTTGCTCGCCTCGCTGATTTTCTTCGGCTGGCGCGGTGAAGGTCTGAGCCTGCATGAACTGCTGATTACCCTGTTCCTGTTCATCACGGCGCCGGTCAGTGCACACATGCTGTCGAAGGCGGCGATCCAGCAGAAAGTCGATCTGGTTGAGCGAACTCGTGGTCGTCCCTGGGGGGACGAGCGCTAGCGAAACAGTTTTGCCTCCAGGCTGTGCCTGTGCCGGAAAAGGGGCTGCTCCTACACTGCTGCTTTTCCACGGGAGCAGTCTTTATGAGTGACATCTGCATTCGTTCGGCGCAATCGGCCGATATTCCCAGCCTTTGCGAGCTGATCTTCGAGCACGGCCCCAATCCCTGGAATTACCTGCCCGAGGCCGAGGTGCGCCAGCATCTGCAGGCCATCGATGGCGGCAGTACCCGTGCCGTGCTGGCTGAGGACGACAGCGGTCTGCTGGGTTTTGTCAGCTTTCGCACGAGCCGTGACTTTGCCGCCCACCAGCCGGCAGAACGCCGTGAGGCGTTGCACGGTTACATCTGCGAGGCAGTGGTTCGGCACGATTGTGCCGGCAGAGGGCTGGGGTCACGGCTGCTCGAAGCGGCAGTCGGACAATTGCGCAAAGACGGTTTGCAGGATATCTACATCGACCGACACGAAGAGAACGCCGCCTCGGCCGGGATGATGCGCAAGGCGGGGTTCGTCGAACTGTTGAGCTACGAGGATCTGCAGCGCCGCACCTGGGGTTCACGACGTTCCACTCTGTGCTGCCGGCGCTTCGAGGGTTGAACCGAGCAGGCTCTGTACGATAAACGCCTGCGCTCGGTGAGGTTTCGTTCCGTACAGAGCCTAGTTGCGAGTGGCACCGTAGTAGGCGCAGCCGCGCAGTACCTGGCCATCCAGACGCAATTCGGCACTCAGGTGGTTGAGCGCGCCGCTCATGGTGTCGACGCAGTGCTGTGGCGCCACCCACAACTCCAGACGCTGGCCGTTTGCTTCGCTGCTCAGGTGCAGGCGGCCGTCCGGCAGCTGTTCTTCAAGATAGGGCAGGGCCAGCGGTTCGTTATCAGGACGGTTGAGCACCAGACCGCGGTTGCCGACTTCCACCTGCCAGAATGGTTCGTTGCCGCTGGCGCGCAGCACCAGACGCCTGAAGTTCAGATCATCACAGCCGTGACCTTCGCCCTGCAGGCGATAGATTCGGCTGATTTCGAAACGGCCGTCGTCATCACTCTGACTGGCACCCAGTTGCCCGGCCAGGTCGGCGAACAGCGTGGTGCTGGTGTCGTCTGCGAGGGTTGCGGCCTCTCGGCGAATGCCGGTTTCTCTGGCGTCAACCAGCAGAAAGCGGCGCTGTTCCTGGCAGGGTGTAAAGTGCAGCTGCTCTCCGTCTACCTGCAGTTGGCCCTGCAGGCGGACGGCGGGAGCCGGGGTGTCCAGCTTGCTGCTGTAGACTTGGCAGGCGTTCAGCAGCACGGGCAGGGTGAGGCTGGTCAGCAGGGTGCGGATCAGGGTCATGGTGCCTCCGGACGAAAGCCGTCACCTTAGCCAGTGGGACGCCAGGGCTCAAGGGTTTGTTTTGACGGCGTGAATCGACTGCGGCCTAATGCGCCGGTTGTGTATTGCCGAGCCTTTTGCCATGCCCCATGTCTCCATGCGACCCAGCACCCTTTACCTGCCTCAGGGCAGCTGGGCGACGGTGCTCGATTGTCTGTGTGAGCATTTTCCCGCTATCGACCGCGCTACCTGGCAGCAGCGCATGGCGCGGGGGCGTGTGCTGGATGCGGCGGGACAACCGCTGGACGCACGGCAGCCGTACCGGGCCGGCATGCTGGTGCGCTACTTTCGCGAAGTGCCGGGCGAGACACCGATCCCCTTCGAGGAGCAGGTTTTGTGGCAGGACGAGCATCTGCTGGTGGCGGACAAGCCGCATTTCCTGCCAGTCATGCCGGCCGGCAGCTATGTCGAGCAGACGCTGCTGGCGCGTCTGATCCGCCGCACCGGCAATTCCGATCTGGTACCGATTCATCGCATCGACCGGCTCACTGCGGGCCTGGTGCTGTTTTCGGTAAGCCCGAGCAGCCGGGCTCAGTATCAGGCGTTGTTCCGCGAGAGGCGGGTGGAGAAGCGCTATGAGGCCATCGCACCGGCACTTCCGCAGCTGCAGTTTCCCTACCTGCATCGTTCGCGCATGGTGCCGGGAGAACCCTTTTTCCGCATGCAGGAGGTCTCGGGTGAGCCGAATAGCGAAACGTTGATCGAGGTACTGGAAAGGCGTGGCGAACACTGGCGTTACGGGCTGTCACCGGTGACGGGCAGAAAGCACCAGCTGAGGGTGCATCTGGCCGGTCTGGGCGCACCGATCGAGGGTGATGACTTCTATCCTGAGCTACGCAGTCCTGCTGAACAGCAGGTCGACTTTGAGAAGCCACTGAAGTTGCTGGCGCGTGGACTAAGCTTCGTCGATCCGTTGAGCGGCTGTTTGCGGTCGTTCGAGAGTAACCTTGAGCTGCTTTGGTAAAGCTGAATCGCGTCTGAAACAGCTGCATCAAGCACGAACGGGCGGTTAGTCGGTGTTTGGGCGGGCTGGGCAGGTCTTTTCGGAACGTAGTAGTACAGCAGATGATGGGGGAGCATGCCCGGAAGGAGCATTCACTTCAGCAAAAAGAGCCCGCGCGAGGCGGGCTAAGCGTGGCTCTTGCACCAGAGCTTGAATAAGGGTTCGGCGAGGAACATCACCAGAAACAGTCTGAGTACCTGTAGTGCGGTGACCAGCGCTACCGAAAGCTGCAAGGCTTCTGCCGTCAGGCTGAGCTCGGCAATGCCGCCGGGCATGATGCCGAGGATCAGCGACAGGTGATCCTGGCCGGACAGCCAGGCGAGTACTTCGCCAAGCGCCACGGCACCGAGCATGGCCAGCAGCGTCGACAGCAGCACGCGGCCAAGAAAGCCAGGTGCGCTACGGAAGAAACTGCGGTTGAAGTGACAGCCCAACGCGCTACCGATCAGCCACTGACCGAACTGACCCAGTTCGGCCGGCAATGCCAGGTGCAGGTCGAAGGTGGCACTGGCCAGTGCGCAGACAGTCAGCGGTCCGAGCATCCAGGGGTTGGGCTGATTCAGCTTGCTCCATAGCACGCCCAGGGCGATACCCGCCAGGAGTAAGGGAGCCAGCCAGTTCCAGTCGGCGGGTAAGCGCTCAGGTGCCGGAACATTGGGCAGACTCCAGGTGAACAGCGCCGGAATCAGCAAGACGACCAGCAGCAGGCGCAGGCTGTGCGCCGCGGCCACCCGTGCTGGCTGGGCATCGTGACGCCGGCCAAGGTTGACCATTTCACTAGCGCCGCCCGGCATGCTGGCAAAAAAGGCGGTGGCGTGATCGACACCGGCTCGCCGCAGCAGGGCGATACCGGTCGCGCTCATCAGTAGCGGGCAGAGTGCCCCGATCAGGATGACCCACCAATGGGCCAGCACCTGCTCCAGAACTTCGCTGGTGAAGTGCAGGCCGATGCCGGAGGCGATCAGCCATTGGCCGACGCGGCGCCCTCCGGGCAATTCAG
The DNA here is from genome assembly GCF_019656335.1 of Pseudomonas sp. NCCP-436. GTDB lineage: Bacteria > Pseudomonadota > Gammaproteobacteria > Pseudomonadales > Pseudomonadaceae > Aquipseudomonas. The sequence continues at coordinate 136,002 of NZ_BPLZ01000002.1, forward strand.
CGAATGGCCGATTGCCAAGGCAGCGCAGCAAAATTACCGCCAGTAGCGAACCGACCATCCAGGGCAGTGGCCAGCCGGCAAGGCTGGCCAGATAGCCACCCAGTGCGCCGGCCAGTGGCGTTGGCCACCAGGCGGGCAGAACAGAATGCACCGACAGACCTCAGGCCGCGTTGGTGGCTGCGGCAGCCTGGCGCTGGCGGCGTGCGCGCCAGCTACGCCAGATCGGCAGGGCGATCATTGCCACGATCAGCGTCCATACACCCCAGGTAATCGGACTGGAGAACAGGATGCCCAGCTCGCCATTGGAGATCGACAGCGCGCGGCGCAGGTTCTGCTCCATCAGCCCGCCAAGAATGAAACCAAGCAGGATAGCCGACAGCGGGAAGTCCATCTTGCGCAGGATATAGCCGACAACTCCGATGGCGATCATCAGGAACAGATCGAAGGTGGTGGCATGCACGGCGTAGACGCCGATCGAGGTGATGATGGCAATTGCCGGTACCAGCGCCCAGTAGGGGACGGCGAGGATCTTGGTGAACACCTTGATCATTGGTACGTTCATCATGATCAGCATGATGTTGGCGACGAACAGCGAGGCGATCAGCCCCCAGACGATATCTGGCTGGTTCTGGAACAGCAGTGGACCGGGGGTGATGTTGTACAGCGTCAGTGCGCCGAGCATTACCGCGGTGGTGCCCGAGCCTGGAACGCCGAGGGTCAGCATCGGCACCATGGAGCCGCAAGCCGAGGCGCTGTTGGCGGTTTCTGGAGCAGCCAGGCCGCGCAGGTCACCATTACCGAACTTGTTGTCCTTGTGCGCCAGGCGTTTCTCGCTCATGTACGCCACGGCACTGGCCAGGGTCGCACCCGCACCCGGCAGGATGCCCAGGCCGAAGCCCAGTGCGCCGCTACGCAGGTTGGTAGCCAGAACCGACAGACCTTCCTTGAGGTTGAACAGCATGCGGCCCTTGGCTTCGATGGCCTTCTGGCCATGGTGGGTGCGCTCAAGCAGCACGAGGATTTCGCTGACCGAGAACAGTCCCAGTACCAGCACCACGAACTGGATGCCGTCTGCCAGCCCCAAACTGCCGAAGGTGAAACGGTACACGCCACTGTTGGAGTCGATGCCGACGCAGGACAGGAACAGACCGATGCAGCAGGCGATGGCGGTCTTCATTGGCTTGTTGCCGGCCATACCGGCCAGACAGACGATGGCGAACACCATCAGCACGAAGTATTCCGCCGGACCGAAGGCCACGGCCCACTTGGCCAGCAGCGGGGCGAAGATGACCACGCCGCAGGTAGCGATGAGACCGCCGACGAAGGAACTCCAGGCGGAGATCGACAGGGCTACCCCGGCCTTGCCCTGGCGTGCCAGTGGGTAGCCGTCGAGGGTAGTCATTACAGCCGAGGCTTCGCCCGGGATGTTCAGCAGGATGGAGGAAATACGGCCGCCGTATTCACAGCCCAAGTATACCGCTGCCAGCAGGATCAGCGCGGTTTCCGGAGGCAGACCGAGGGCAAAGGCAATGGGAATCAGCAGTGCCACGCCATTGATCGGGCCCAGGCCAGGCAGTAGGCCGACGATGGTGCCGATCAGGGTACCGCACAGGGCCGTGACCAGGTTGTAGGGGCTCAGGGCCACACCGAAGCCCTGGCCCAGGTAGCTGAGAGTATCCATGAATCAATTCTCCAGGCCGGCGAGGATGCCGAGCGGTAGCGGAACATCAAGCGCCTTGTCGAACAGGGCATAAAGACCAACGGCGAGCAGTACTCCTGTGATTGCGCTGGTTGCCCAGCTCCCGCCGTACAGGCGCGCCATGGCAATTCCGAACAGGATGCTGGCGGGAATGAAACCGAGGGTTTCGAACAGCGCGGCGTAGATCGAGAGAATCAGCACGCAGCCACCCACCTTGGTCAGTACGTGGCGATCCAGCGGTGGCTCGTCATGATTGCTGTCGGCATGGGCCGGTTTGAGGATCAAATAGATGGCGCCGAGCCCCATTATCGTCAGCAGCAGCAGCGGATAGGCGCGCGGGCCCACCGGTTCGTAGGAGAAGGGGGCGTGATAGCCCCAGGCGCTGGCACCCAGGCCCAGGCAGCAGAGCAACAGCACGATGCCGAAGATGCGTTGATACATGAGGAAAACCTCGCGTTGTCGGAGTGCCGATCCGGGTTTCTGACGTGCACAACGCCAGCCCGTGAGCGCGTAGCTCAAGGCGCTTGTAAGTTTCAGGAAGTAGCGACGCCAGCGCCTGGCAGGGCTGACGTCGCGGTGGATTACTACTGGATCAGGCCAAATTCCTGGGCCAGTTGCTTGTAGCGCACGACCTGCTGCTTGACGTAGGTATCGAGTTCGTCACCGGTCATGGCAAAGGGGTACAGCTCGCGTTGCTCGCGCAGTTTGGCGAAGTCTTCAGAGGCCAGCAGTTGATCGAAGGCGTTCTTCCACCACGCATAGGCTTCGTCGCTTACTTTCGGCCCGACGTAGAAACCGCGGATCACCGGCCAGGTCACGTCATAGCCTTGCTCTCGGGCAGTGGGGATCTGCGAGACAGTCTTGCCTGGCAGGCGCTCCTCGGAGAACACCGCGAGGATGCGTATGTCGCCGCTTTCAATGTGCGGCACTGAGTCGGAAATGTCGGTGCTGGCCACTTGAATATGGCCGCCGAGCAGAGCCGTGGCCAGTTCGCCACCACCCTCCATGGCCACGTAGCGCAGCTGGCGCGGATCGATACCGGCAGCACGTGCAATCAGGGCGGTTTGCATCCAGTCCTGGCTGCCGACGGTTCCGCCCGAGCCGATCACCACCTTGCCCGGTTCGGCCTTGATGGCCTGAATCAGATCATCCAGGGACTTGTAAGGCGAGTCGCTGCGTACCGCCAGGGCGCCGTAGCTGGTGCCGACGCCGGCCAGCCACTTGACCGCGCTCTCGTCGAAGCGGCCGAACTTGCCCTGTGCAAGATTCAGCAGCGAGCCGCTGGAGAAGGCAGTAATGGTGCCGGACTCGGCTGGGCGCTGAGCAACCACCGCGTTATAGGCCACGGCGCCTACGCCGCCGGGCATGTAGGTTACGCGCATCGGCGAACCAAGCAGCTTGGCGTCGACCAGGGCGCTCTGTGCCAGCTTGCAGGTCAGGTCGAAGCCGCCGCCGGGTGCTGCCGGAGCGATGCACTCGGGGCGTTTCGGTTCGTCTGCCAGCAACGGCCCAGCGAGGGCCAGGCAGGTGGCGGCAAGCGCGGTGCGAATCAGGGCAGGTTTCATGGAGAGTTCCTCGCTAATCGTTCTTGTGATTTACCAGATGGGCAGGCTGTAGCCGACGATGAGTCGGTTTTCGTCCGCATCGCGGGCGAAGTCAGAGCGGAAGCTGGCATTGCGCAGACGCACATAGAGATCCTTGAGGGGGCCGCTCTGTACCACGTACTTGAGTTCGATATCGCGTTCCCATTCGCCACCGCGCTCGTTGCTGCCGGCTACGCGGGCATCGTCGCTGGTGATGTAGCGGGTCATGAAGCTCAGACCGGGCACGCCGAAGGCTGCAAAATTGTAGTCGTAGCGCGCCTGCCAGGAGCGCTGATCCGCGTTGGCAAAGTCGTTGATCTGCACGAAGTTGATCAAGAACGGATCGCTGCCGTCGATGTAGGCAAAGCCGGTGTCGCCGCTCATATCCTGGAAGCCCAGGCCGAACTTGTGGCCGCTGAAGCCGTAACTGACCATGCCGCCGAGGGCGCGGTTGTCCACCTTGCCGGCCTTGGATGCGCCGCTGTCGCGGCTGTAGATCAGGCGCAGATCGCTGCTCAGCGTGCCGGCGCCCAGCTTGTGGCTGCTGAGCAGGCCGAGAAAGTGCTGGCGGTAGATATCGTCGAGGTCGGCGAAGTAGTAGCGAGCGGTGAAGCCAGGGGCGAACTTGTAGTCAACGCCAGCCAGATCCAGGTGGTCGGCGCGAATACCGGCGGCAAAGCGCCGGTTCTTACTGTTGAGAACCAGATCCTCATCGTCGGTGGAGGCGCGGTCGATCACCTTGTCCAGGCGGCCGCCGGTGAAGGTCAGGCCTTCCAGTTCGGAGGAGGTCAGCAGGCCGCCTTCGAATACCTGTGGCAGCAGCCGACTGGTGCTGGCCTTGACCACTGGCAGATCCGGTACATGCGAGCCGTAACGCAGCTCGGTGGCCGACACACGAACCTTGGCGGTCAGGCCCAGGCGGCTGAACTCGTCGGCCGCGCGGCCATCGTCATGGATCGGAAGCAGGTCGGTACCGGTGCGTCCACGTCCCGAGTCGAGTCGCAGACCCAGCAGGCCCTGGGCATCAAGGCCAAAGCCTACGGTGCCTTCGGTGTAGCCGGAGCGCAAGTCGAGGATGAAACCCTGTCCCCACTCCTCACGCTTGTTCTGGCCATCGCCTTCGCGGAAGTCACGGTTGAAATAGATGTTGGTGGCGCTGAGTGTCGCTGTGCTGTCGTCTATGAAGGCAGCATGAGCAACGGGGGTGGTCAGGCTGGCGGCAATGGTTAGGCCGAGAAGGCGGGCAGGCGAGGCTGCGATCATTCTGTGGTCTCCGTTATTGTTCTTGTAGCGACGCTGCACCACTGCAGGCCGCTCAGAAAGGTGGAACTAGCCACCTTGGAAAGGATGCTAGGCGGGCAAGCTTTCAGCAGGCTTTCAGGTGCGAAAAAACCTTTTGTCCATCACTGGGCACTCTTTTGTGTCATGCAGGGCACGCACGAATGGTCTAGACGACGCTAAACTTCGCGATTTGGGCGGATTTTCCGGTGGAGGTACGGGGTGCGGATTCTGCTGGTCGAAGACCATCAGCAGTTGGCGGAAAGCGTGGCTCAGGCGCTCAAGGGGGCGGGCTGGTCCGTGGATATCTTGCACGACGGAGTGGTTGCCGACCTGGCGCTGACCAGCGAGGACTATGCACTGGCGATACTAGACATCGGCCTGCCAAGGCTGGATGGCTTCAGTGTGCTGGCGCGTCTGCGTGATCGTGGCCAGACTCTGCCGGTGCTGATGTTGACTGCCCGCGGTGAGGTCAAGGATCGCGTACACGGCCTGAATCTGGGCGCCGACGACTATCTGGCTAAACCGTTCGAACTATCCGAGCTGGAGGCGCGGGTCAAGGCATTGCTGCGTCGCAGTGTGCTTGGTGGCGAGCAACTGCAGCGTTGTGGCGAGCTGGTCTATGACATTGGGGCCCGGCGTTTCACCCTGGCTGGCGAAGCGCTGGTTCTGACCGCGCGCGAACAGGCGGTGCTGCAGGCCATGATTGCCCGACTTGGGCGGGTGATGAGCAAGGAGCAGCTGGCATCTCAGGTGTTTGGTCTGGATGAAGAGGCCAGCCTGGATGCCATCGAGATCTACGTGCATCGCTTGCGCAAGAAGCTTGAAGGTCATTCCGTGCGTATCGTTACCTTCCGCGGTCTGGGTTACCTGCTGGAAGCGAGCGGTTCATGAGCCGCACTGGCAGCTTGCGCGGCCGTCTGCTCAGGCGACTGGCCCTGCCACTGCTGCTGATTTTGCTAATCAGCAGCCTGAGTGCCTACTGGAGTGCCCGGCGTGCCGCCGATACCGCCTACGACCGGACACTGCTGGCTTCTGCCCGGGCCGTTGCAGAGGGGTTGTACAGCGCTGATGGGGTACTGCGTGCCAACGTGCCCTATGTGGCGCTGGATGCCTTCGCTTATGACAGTGCCGGGCGTATCTACTATCAGGTGCTGGGGCCGGACGGCGAGCAGGTTTCCGGTTATGAGGATCTGCCGGTAGCGCCTGCCGACACTCCGCGCACTGAGGACTATCCTGCGCTCGCGCGTTTCTACGACGGGGTCTATCGCGGCCAGGGCGTGCGGCTAGTCAGTCTGTTGCAGCCGGTTAGCGAGCCGAATCTGCGTGGTATGGCGCAGATCCGTGTGGCCGAGACCCAGGGTGCCCGTGAGCGGATGGCGCGCGAGCTGCTGATAGGAACTTTATGGCGCATCGGTCTGCTGGCGCTGGTCGCCTTGCTGCTGGTGTGGTTGGCGGTGAGTCTGGCCCTGCGTCCTTTGGAGACCCTGCGTCGTGCGGTGGCAGCTCGTGCCAGCGATGATCTGAGGCCGTTACCCGATGCCGAGTTGCCGCGTGAAATCCGGCCACTGGTTGCGGCGCTGAATCAGTTCAACGAGCGTCTGCAGGCATTGTTTGAACGGCAATCAGCCTTTATTGCCGATGCGGCACATGAGCTGCGTACCCCGCTGGCTGCGCTGAAAGCGAGGATCGCTCTGGGCTTGCGTGCTAAATGTCCAGACGAGTGGCGCCAGACTCTGGAGCAAGCCGCCGAGCATGGTGACCGGCTTACCCGACTGGCTAACCAGTTGCTGTCTCTGGCGCGTATCGAGAGTGGCGCCCGGGCCATCAGCGAGGGTGGTGCGCAGCGTATTGAACTCAGTCAATTGGCTCGTGAACTGGGGCTGGCCATGGCGCCATTGGCCTATGCGCGCGGTGTTGCACTGGCTCTGGAGGCTGAGCAGGAGGTGTGTGTTGATGGTGATCCGATCCTGCTCAATGAGCTGCTCAGCAACCTGATCGACAATGCTCTGGCGCATACGCCTTCCGGAGGCAATCTGGTGCTGCGGGTACTGGAGCCGGCAATTCTGGAAGTGGAGGATGATGGGCCGGGTATTCCCCAGACTGAGCACGAGCAGGTATTCAGGCGCTTCTATCGGCGCGGAACGGGGGGGAAGGGTGCTGGTCTTGGGCTGGCCATCGTTGGCGAAATCTGCCGTGCCCATCAGGCGCATATCAGTTTGCACCAGGTGCAGCCGCATGGCCTTCGAGTTCGGGTAGCCTTTCCGGCCTTAGTGCCCGAGAGTTAGTGGTTGCTGGATATCCAGCAGATAACGGGTAATCTTGCCGCTTTCCCGTAACTGGGCCAGGCCGCGGTTGAAACGCTCCATACGCACGGCGTTGCCCGGCACCTCGCGCGACAGCAGCAGATGCAGACTGTCACTGCGTAGTGGCTGGGGGTGAAAACTCAATTGGCGACGTTCCTGAGCGGTGAATTTCTGATACAGCAGGTCGAAAGCAACTACCTTGTCCAGTGGAGTCAGGTCGGCCCGGCCGGCCAGTAACTGGCGCAGCCCCTGCTCATCGCCTGTCAGCCGCTGTATGTCCAGCTTTCCGTCTGCTTCGGCCTGTTGAAAGTCTTTGCCGTAATCGTACCCGCGCACGCCGACGATACGCAGTCCGCGCAGATTCTCAACACTATTCCAGTCAAAGGGTTGGTCGCGCCGGTGAAACAGGTAGTAGCCGCTTTCTACCACCGGATCGCTGATATAGAAGCGCTGTTCGCGCTCGGGGCTGTAGAGCCAGACGGCGCTGCCGTCCCGCGAGCCTTGTTCGGCCATGCGTAGTGAGCGGGCCCAGGGGTGAAACTCCCAGCGCACAGTGATGCCCTGCAGGGCGAAGGCTTCGGCAACGATGCGCGAGGCGATGCCATGATGAGGCAGGCTCTGACCCAGATAAGGCGGCCACTCTCCGTTGGTCAGCCGCACCTCGTCGGCAGCCTGCGCGCCGCCAAGTAGCAGCGCAAGCAAAAGAAGCATCAAGCGCATGGCTCTACTTCCCTCAGGCAGTTCCTCTGAAGTGTAGTAGCTATTCGCCTCTGTCGAACAATGACTTGCTACTGCAGCATGAGTGTGGCGGCTTCCATGGCGGCGGAAAGGTCTTCATCGGCCTGGATGTCGACGTTCGGATCAAGCCCCAGCTTGCTGAAGGCTGGAATCCGGCTCCAGTCCATCTGGGCGAAAGGGTGGGAGGTGCCCAGGTAGCTCTGCAGCGTGGCCACCTGAACGATATCGACGTAATCGACTCGGGCCGAGTCGCGGGAGAAGTCCTGATACTGCCCAGGCACTGCGGCAATCGGTTCCGGGAATTCCCAGGTACGCAGGATCTTGTCGCCTAGCAGCGGGTGGATCTGCTCGATCACATGGTTGAGACTGATGGAGTCGGCCAGTAGTGCGTTGTGTTCCTCGGCATAGGTGAGGATCGGCAGTACGCCAATCTGGTGAACCAGCCCGGCCAGCGTGGCCTGATCGGGCATCAGGCGAGTGTAGTGACGGCACAATACATGGCAGATTCCGGCGATCTCGGTGCTTTTGTTCCACACCTCGCGCATCTTTCGGTCGACCACGTCGCTGGTGGCCTGAAACATCTGCTCCATAGCCAGGCCGGTAGCCAGGTTGCAGGTGTAGTTGATGCCCAGGCGGCTGACCGCCATCTGCAGATCCGTGATTTCCTTGTTGGTGCGTAGTAAGGGGCTGTTCACCACCTTGATGATGCGTGCGGTCAGGGCCGCGTCGTTACCGATGACCCGACAGATCTGGGGAATGCCGATATTGGGATCTTCGGCCGCCTCGCGAACTCTCAGTGCTACTTCTGGCAGAGTGGGCAGCACCAGTTCGTCGTTCTCGATGGCATGAATCAGATCCTGCTGGACTTTTTCGGTAAGTTTGCTCATGAGGTAGCTCTCTTAGGCGATCCGAAGTGGCGCCAGGTCGGTTGATTCAGCGCTGGATTTCCCGATCCGAATCCAGCTCGTAGGGCAGCTCCAGCAGCCTGAGGGGCGGGCCATCGAGACTGGCAAGATGAATCCGTCCATCCTCGACGGCATCTTGTTGCAACACGGCAAGCAGCTCAATGCCGGCAGTGTCATGAGCGGCCAGCACCACTTCGCCAACGCTGGAACCGTGCACCGGTGAGAACAACTGGGTCGCGATAGGTGGTAGTGCGTCGCCGTCTAGGCCAAGCCGGTACAGACGGCGCTTGAGTTTGCCCAGATACTGCATGCGCGCGACGATTTCCTGACCGGTATAGCAGCCTTTCTTGAAGCTTACCCCACCTAATGCCTGCAAATTGATCATTTGCGGAATAAACAGCTCGCGGGTTGAGGCAAAAACCTGGCCGATACCGGCGCGTATCTGCGCCAGCAGCCAGTCGTTCATGGCAGCCTGCGGCAACTGCGTGGCCAGTGTCTCCTGCAGGCGAACCGATTCGCTGCTAGGTGCCCAGAGTTCGGCGCGTCCGTCGCTCAGGCGCACGGCAATCAACTGGTCGGCGCGTGCCAGTGAGTCGGCCTTCTGATCCAGTTTCAGGCCCAGTTGCAGCAGTGCGGCATCAGCGCCGGCAAGACCGAAACGTACCCAGTCAGCCGTCTCGTCGGTCAACTTGGATTTGGAGAAGACCGCATATTTCTGCAGGTCGGCCAGCTGCGCGGCGACCAGTTCGCGATCCATGGCGAGCAGGTAGCCGTCCTCGGCAGGCATGATGCGGAAGCTCGAAATCATCCGGCCCTTGGGAGTGCAGCGGGCGCCCAGGCTCGATTGCGTCTCGGACAGGTAATTGAGATTGCAGGTCAGTTGGCCCTGCAGGAACTTGGCGGCATCAGTGCCGCGCACGGCAAGCAGACCTTCGTGGTCGAGGAGGGTGAAGTACGGACTATCGGCCATGGCACCAGTTTGGTTTATTGAGCAAGTCGGGTGCTCATCATAGAGGCGCGGCCAGACCTTGTCAGCGCAAATGCATCCGTGATGCCTGAACAGCAGGGCAATTCATCGCTATACTGCGGCCCTCGTTTGAGGAGTGGGTTGCATGGTTGAGCAAAGTGAATTGAATCGCCTGTTCTGGCATAGCCGCCGTGGCATGCTGGAGCTGGATGTCCTGCTGGTGCCTTTTGTCCAGGAGGTATACCCGACTCTGGATGCCGAGGATCAGGCACGCTACCGCAAGCTGCTGGAATGCGAGGATCAGGACATGTTCGGCTGGTTCATGCAGCGCGGAGAGCCCGAGGATCCGGATCTGCGCCATATCGTTCGCATGATTCTGGATCGTGTCCAGCCCAAGTGAACTCTTCGAGTGTCGCTGTCGGCCTTCTGTCTGGCTGCTGCGACTCTATCTGTTGGCGTTGCTGCTGGCGCTGGTAGCTCCCTGGCTGAGCAGCATCGCTCTCGGCTGGAAGCTGCTGGCGCATGTTCTGTGTTTCTTGCATGTCGCCTGGGTACTGCCGCGGCGGGTTCTGCTGTCGTCGCCACATGCATTTACCGGTCTGCGCCGCAATGCCGAAGGCTGGCAGCTTTGGAGTGCCGCCGCCGGCTGGCAGGCGGTGCAACTGCGTCCCGACAGCCTGGCGTTGCCCGCAGTGGTAGTGTTGCGCTTCAGTCTGCCGGGGCAACGCCTGGTTCGTGGATTGTGCATCCCGGCCGATGCGCTGCCGGCCGATCAGCACCGGCGGCTGCGGGTGCTGCTGAAGTTCAGCAGGCGTCGCTGGACTGAGCCGGGTTCGTGGGCGTCAGGATAGTGTCGCGTGCTTCGGGCAGTTGATCGGGGTAGTCGAGGGTGTAGTGCAGTCCTCGGCTTTCATGTCGTTGCATGGCTGAACGGATGATCAGCTCGGCCACCAGCGCCAAGTTACGTAGTTCGATCAGGTCACGGCTGACCCGGTAGTTTGAGTAGAACTCGTCAATTTCGTCCAGCAGCAAGCGTACCCGGTGCTGAGCGCGTTGCAATCGCTTGTTGGTGCGCACGATGCCCACGTAGTCCCACATGAAGCGCCGCAGTTCGTCCCAGTTATGGGCGATGATTACGTCTTCGTCCGAGTCCGTAACCTGGCTGGCGTCCCATGCCGGGAGATACGGCGGCATGTCGACTCGTTCAAGCTGGTTGCAGATGTCTTGCGCGGCCGAGCGGGCGTATACAAAGCATTCGAGCAGTGAGTTGCTGGCCAGACGATTGGCGCCATGCAGGCCGGTAAAGGTGGTTTCGCCGATGGCATAAAGCCCCGGCACATCCGTGCGGCCCTGATGATCGACAACGACGCCGCCGCAGGTGTAGTGCGCAGCTGGCACCACCGGAATGGCCTGGCGGGTGATGTCGATGCCAAAACTCATGCAGCGCTCATAGACGGTGGGGAAGTGGCTTCTGATGAAGTCTGCCGGCTGGTGGCTGATGTCCAGGTACACGCAATCGATACCCAGGCGCTTCATCTCATGGTCGATGGCTCGGGCGACAATGTCGCGTGGAGCCAACTCGCCACGGGGGTCAAAGCGCGGCATAAAGCGTTCGCCATTGGGCAGTTTGAGCACCGCGCCTTCACCGCGTAGGGCTTCGGTGATCAGGAAATTCTTGGCCTGCGGGTGATACAGGCAGGTGGGGTGGAACTGATTGAATTCCAGGTTGCCGACGCGGCAGCCTGCGCGCCAGGCCATGGCGATGCCGTCACCGCAGGCGCCATCGGAATTACTGGTATAGAGGTACACCTTGGCGGCGCCACCGGTGGCGAGAATGATGAAGCGGGCGGCGAAGGTGTCCACCTCCCCGCGAGCTCGATCAAGAACGTAGGCGCCGAGGCAGCGCTCGCCTTTTAGGCCAAGCCGGCGTTCGGTGATCAGATCCACCGCCACGCGTTGCTCCAGAAGCTCAATGTTCGATCGCTTGCGAGCCTGTTCCAGCAGGGTGTTGAAAATCGCCGCGCCGGTAGCGTCGGCAGCGTGAATGATGCGACGGTGGCTATGTCCCCCCTCGCGCGTCAGATGGAACTGGAAGCCGCTTTCCTCGCCGAGCGTGCGCTCTTCCCGGGTAAACGGGACACCCTGTTCTATAAGCCATTCAATGGCTTCGCGGCTGTGCTCAACAGTAAAGCGCACTGCATCCTCGCGACACAGACCAGCGCCGGCATCCAGGGTGTCAGTGACATGGGAATCCACCGTGTCAGTGTCGTCCAGTACGGCTGCTACACCGCCTTGTGCCCAGTAGGTCGAACCATTGGCAAGGTCGCCCTTGCTCAGCACCGCGATACGCAGGTTCGGAGGCAGAGTGAGTGCGAGGGTCAGGCCGGCGGCGCCGCTGCCAATGACCAGGACATCGTGCTGAAAGTGTAGGCTCATGGACGAGTTCCGCGTGAAAGCGGAGCCTAGTATATAGAGAGGGGCGGCGTCACAATAGCCAGCTTATGACCGAGCGTGGTGCTCAGGAACTTTCTTAGTCTTTCGGGTTCCAAAAGGGGTCTCCCATTCTAGGGAGAACGCTTGCGTGTGCCTGCATGTGTGCTGAAGCCAGTGGCGGGTGTGAAATGGGCGACGACAAGATTATTAGCGTGAGCGGTAAAGATTTGCTGACGCTGTTCCGGGCGGAGTCCAGAGAACTCTGCGGGAAGCTTGCTTGGAGGGGAGAACTTTTGCATAGGGCCCGAGTCTATCTTGGCAAGCTGATTTGCTTACGGGTGCAAGCCTCCTTCAAGCGTAACGAGGAGAGTGCATGCTAACCCAGGAAGATGATCAGCAACTGGTTGAGCGAGTGCAGCGCGGTGACAAGCGAGCCTTCGACCTGTTGGTGCTGAAGTATCAACACAAGATCCTTGGTTTGATCGTGCGTTTCGTGCACGACACTCATGAGGCTCAGGATGTTGCTCAGGAGGCGTTTGTAAAAGCCTACCGGGCACTTGGAAACTTTCGCGGTGACAGTGCGTTCTACACCTGGCTGTACCGCATCGCCATCAATACGGCGAAGAATTATCTGGTGTCTCGCGGGCGCAGACCGCCAGATAGTGATGTCAGCAGCGATGACGCGGAGTTCTATGATGGCGATCATGCCCTCAAGGACATCGAGTCGCCGGAGCGGGCATTGCTGCGCGATGAGATCGAGGCCACCGTGCATCGAACCATCGCCCAGTTACCGGATGACTTGCGCACGGCGTTAACCTTGCGTGAGTTCGACGGTTTGAGTTATGAGGACATCGCCAGTGTCATGCAGTGTCCGGTTGGTACGGTGCGTTCGCGGATTTTTCGTGCGCGCGAGGCAATAGATAAATCCCTGCAGCCCTTGTTGCAGGAAGCCTGAGGCAGCGGCGACAGCCAAGAGAGGAACACCATGAGTCGTGAAACCCTGCGGGAATCGCTGTCCGCGGTGATGGATAACGAAGCGGACGAACTGGAGCTGCGGCGCGTGCTGGCAGCCAGTGAGGATGACGAGTTACGAAGTACCTGGTCGCGTTACCAGCTGGCTCGTGCCGCCATGCACCGTGAGTTGCTGGTGCCGCAGCTGGATATCGCTTCTGCGGTCTCTGCGGCGCTGGCAGATGAGGCCGTGCCGGTTCGCAAAACGCCAGTCTGGCGCCAGGTCGGACGCGTGGCGGTGGCGGCGTCGGTTACGGTGGCAGTACTGGCAGGTGTGCGTTTCTACAATCAGGATGAGTTCAGCGGTGTGCAACTGGCTCAGCAGGACGTTGCCCCTGTGATCTCCGCACCTCAGGTGCAGGGGCCGGCATTATTGGCCGGATATAGTCGCACTGCTGAGGAGGCTGATCAGGCTGCTGAAAAGGGCTCCTTGAGCTGGCACGAACATCGCCTGCCGGACTACCTGCGCCAGCATGCCCAGCAGGGGGTCGTGGGGGCGAGTGAGTCGGCGTTACCCTACGCACGGGCGGCCAGTCTGGAAAATCGCTAAGGAATCCCATGCGCGCGATTCCCTTCTGTTTGCTCAGTGGGCTGCTGGCTCTGCCTGTTCAGGCGTCCGAGGTGCAGGACTGGCTAAAGCGTCTCTCGGAGGCGGAGCAAAGGCAGAGTTTTCAGGGCGTATTTATCTACGAGCGTAATGGCAGCTTTTCCACTCACGGCATCTGGCATCAGGTTGGTTCGGGTGGTGAGGTTCGAGAGCGCCTTTTGCAGCTCGATGGCCCAGCGCAGGAAGTTATCAAGGTCGATGGTCAGGTTCAGTGCGTAAGCGGTGGACTGGCTGAGCAGGTCGGAGATGGTCAGGGTTGGCCAGCACGGCACCTGGATGCACAACGTCTGCGTCAATGGTACGACATGCGTATTGCCGGCCAGTCCCGAATTGCCGGTCGAGGTGCGGTGGTTCTGGTGCTGGCTCCTCGTGACCAGCATCGCTACGGTTTTGAACTTCATTTGGATCGGGAGACCGGCCTGCCGCTCAAATCGCTGTTGCTCAACGAGCGCGGTCAGCTGCTGGAGCGCTTCCAGTTTGCCCAATTGGCTGCCGTCGAGCCGGAAGCTTCCAGTCTGCAGCCGAGTGCTCGTTGCAGGGGCATGCGGCAGCAGTCAGTGGATAGCATTAGCGAGGGCAGCTGGCGTGCTGATTGGCTGCCGCCAGGGTTCACCCTGGATGCGGCTCAGCTGCGTCAGCTTCCCACGAGCAATGTGAAGGTGGCCTATCTGATGTATGGCGACGGACTGGCCCGTTTCTCTGTATTCCTCGAGCCTCTGCAGGGGAGTACGGTCGATGATGCGCGCAGTCAGTTGGGGCCGACAGTTGCAGTCTCGCGGCGTATGAGCACCCAGACAGGTGATGTAATGGTAACGGTGGTCGGCGAAATTCCGCTGGGTACCGCAGAACGCATTGCACTTTCGATGCGTCCCGAAGATCCGAATCTGCTCGTCAAGTGAGTGGAGGTTGGTGTAGCTGATAGGGTCTGTGTATGGATCAGCCGACGTCAAAAACTTTTGGCTCGGTTGTTTGGCGCTTCGGTGCCGGCAGGGTTCATGAGTTTTCACGACCCTTCAGGTTATGCGTTGTGGGCGGTTTAGCTGCTACCGAGTCGAATTGTCCGCGTTTTCATATGGGGAGTTGTAGTTCGATGAGAAAAATCAAATCCGTTGCGCCATTGCTGGTCGCAGCGCTGCTATGGGGGCAAAGCCTGCTGGCGCAGGCCAGTCTGCCGGACTTCACGGAACTGGTGGAGAGTGCCTCGCCTGCCGTGGTCAACATCAGTACACGGCAGAAAATGCCAGAGCGTAGTATGGCGGGGCAGTCCGGTCTTCCCGATCTGGAAGGGCTGCCGCCGATTTTTCGTGAGTTCCTAGAACGCAGTATTCCGCAAATGCCGCGCAGTCCGGGGGAGCGTCAGCGCGAGGCTCAGTCGCTTGGCTCCGGTTTCATCATTTCGCCAGATGGCTACGTGCTGACCAACAATCATGTTGTGGCCGATGCTGATGAAATTATTGTGCGTCTTTCCGACCGCAGTGAGCTTGAGGCACGTCTGGTTGGAGCTGATCCGCGCAGCGATGTGGCGTTGCTGAAGGTGGAGGGTTCCGGATTGCCGACCGTGCCGCTGGGCAAGGCTGACGATCTGAAGGTGGGTGAATGGGTACTGGCTATTGGCTCTCCTTTCGGTTTCGATCACTCGGTCACAGCCGGTATTGTCAGCGCCAAGGGACGGAGTCTGCCGACCGAGAACTATGTGCCATTCATTCAGACCGATGTGGCCATCAATCCGGGCAATTCAGGCGGGCCGCTGTTTAACCTCAAGGGTGAGGTGGTTGGAATCAACTCGCAGATTTTCACCCGTTCCGGCGGTTTCATGGGGCTTTCCTTTGCCATTCCCATGGAAGTGGCCATGCAGGTCGCCGATCAATTGAAGGCTGAGGGGCGTGTCACTCGGGGCTGGCTGGGTGTGGTGATTCAGGAAGTGAACAAGGATCTTGCAGAGTCCTTTGGCCTGAATAAGCCGGCAGGGGCTCTGGTAGCCCAGGTGCTCGAGGGCGGACCTGCGGACAAGGGTGGTCTGCAGGTGGGCGATGTGATCCTGAGTCTCAATGGCAAGCCTATCGTTGTGTCGGCGGATTTGCCGCATCTTGTTGGTGGGCTCAAACCGGGTGAGCGGGCGGAGATGGAAGTGGTTCGCGATGGTTCGCGCCAGAAACTGGCTCTGACCATCGGCACCCTGCCGGAGGAAGGTCAGGAGCTGGCTGCGGCCGGCATCGGTGGCGGCGAGCGCAGCAGCAACCGATTGGGTGTGACTGTGGCGGAGTTGACGTCGGAGCAAAAAAAGAGCCTCGACCTGCGCGGTGGCGTGGTAGTCAAGGAGGTGCTCAATGGCCCGGCAGCGATGATCGGCCTGCGTCCAGGTGATGTCATTACTCACCTGAACAACCAGACTATCGACTCAGCGGAAAACTTCGCTCGCGTGGCCAAGGCTCTGCCGAAGAACCGCTCGGTGTCGATGCGTGTGCTGCGTCAGGGCCGTGCCAGTTTCATCACCTTCAAGCTGGCCAACTAAGTCATGTGAGAAATCCTCAAGGGCGCTCTCGGGCGCCCTTTTCATTTCTGTTGCTGATCGCATGGAGACTGTCCCGCGGCAGGCGTGACGGGCACATGAGGGCTCATGTACAATCTGCGGCTATTTTCGGCAAGCATCTTGCCTGTGCCCTCTTCGAGTGTTGATCTGTGAGTGACCTGAGTCATATCCGAAATTTTTCCATCATCGCCCATATCGACCATGGCAAGTCGACGCTGGCGGATCGCTTCATCCAGATCTGCGGGGGGCTGTCCGAGCGGGAAATGGAGTCCCAAGTACTGGACTCTATGGATCTTGAGCGTGAACGCGGTATCACCATCAAGGCGCACAGCGTCACGCTGCACTACAAGGCGAAGGACGGCAAGACTTACCAGTTGAACTTCATCGATACCCCCGGGCACGTTGACTTCACCTACGAGGTCAGTCGTTCGCTGGCGGCTTGCGAGGGGGCGCTGCTGGTAGTCGATGCTGGCCAGGGTGTCGAGGCACAGTCAGTGGCCAACTGCTATACCGCCATTGAGCAGGGCCTTGAGGTCATGCCGGTGCTGAACAAGATGGATCTGCCTCAAGCCGAGCCGGAGCGGGTCAAGGAGGAGATCGAGCACATCATCGGTATCGACGCCACTGAAGCCGTGCCCTGTAGCGCCAAGAGCGGCATGGGCGTTAACGATGTGCTGGAACGACTGGTTCAGGTCATCCCGCCTCCGACAGGCGAGATTGATGCACCACTGCAGGCGTTGATCATCGACTCCTGGTTCGACAACTATCTGGGAGTGGTGTCGCTGGTGCGCGTGCGTCACGGGCGCGTCAAGAAAGGGGACAAAATTCTCGTCAAGTCGACCGGCAAGATTCATCAGGTCGACAGCGTCGGTGTGTTCACCCCCAAGCACACCGCCACCGAAGATCTCAAGGCCGGTGAGGTGGGCTTTATCATTGCCGGCATCAAGGACATCCTCGGCGCCCCGGTGGGTGATACCCTGACCCTGGCCTCGACGCCGGACGTAGAGATGCTGCCGGGCTTTCAGCGGGTCAAGCCGCAGGTTTATGCGGGCCTGTTTCCGGTCAGCTCCGATGACTTCGAGGATTTTCGCGAGGCGCTACAGAAACTGACCCTGAACGATGCTGCGCTGCAGTACGAGCCGGAAAGCTCCGATGCTCTGGGCTTCGGCTTCCGTATCGGCTTCCTCGGCATGCTGCACATGGAGATCATTCAGGAGCGCCTTGAGCGCGAGTATGACCTGGATCTGATCACCACCGCGCCGACCGTGGTGTTCGAGGTGGAGTTGAAAAATGGCGAGGTGGTCTATGTCGACAACCCGTCCAAGCTGCCGGATCTGGCCTCCATCGCCGATATGCGCGAGCCCATTGTGCGAGCCAACATTCTTGTGCCTCAGGAGCACCTGGGGAACGTCATTACCCTGTGCATCGAGAAGCGTGGTGTGCAGCGCGACATGCATTTCACCGGCAACCAGGTTCAGGTTTCCTATGATCTGCCGATGAATGAGGTGGTACTGGACTTTTTCGATCGGCTGAAGTCGGTTAGTCGTGGCTATGCGTCGCTGGATTACAGTTTTGACCGCTTCGAATCGGCTAATCTGGTCAAGCTGGATGTGCTGATCAACGGTGAGAAGGTCGATGCTCTGGCGCTGATTGTGCACCGTGACAAGGCCCATCACAAGGGACGTGCCCTGACCGAGAAAATGAAGGAACTGATTCCGCGGCAGATGTTCGATGTAGCCATTCAGGCAGCCATCGGTGGACAAATCGTGGCGCGTACTACGGTCAAGGCGCTGCGCAAAAACGTATTGGCCAAGTGTTACGGCGGCGATGTCAGCCGGAAGAAAAAGCTGCTGGAGAAGCAGAAGGCCGGTAAGAAACGGATGAAGCAGGTAGGCAGCGTGGAAATCCCGCAGGAAGCCTTCCTTGCAGTGCTTAAAGTGGATAGCTAGGGCTCTATGTCGATCAATTTCCCGCTCCTTCTGGTTATTGCCGTTGCTGTGTGCGGCTTTCTGGCACTTGTGGATCTGATTCTGCTGGCGCCGCGCCGCCGTGCTGCAATCACGGCTTATCAGGGGCGGGTCGACGATCCGGATGACCGGGTGCTGGAGCGTCTGAACAAGGAGCCTCTGCTGGTTGAATACGGCAAGTCGTTTTTTCCGGTTCTGGCCATCGTGCTGGTGCTGCGTTCGTTCCTCGTCGAACCGTTCCAAATTCCGTCCGGCTCGATGAAGCCGACTTTGGAAGTAGGTGACTTCATTCTGGTCAACAAGTTTGCCTATGGAATCCGTTTGCCGGTGCTCGATACCAAGGTGATCGAGGTGGACAACCCGCAGCGTGGCGATGTGATGGTGTTTCGTTATCCCAGTGATCCGAGCATCAACTACATCAAGCGCGTAATTGGTGTGCCGGGCGATCGTATCCAGTACACCTCGGACAAGCGTCTGCTGATCAATGGTGAAGTGGTGAGCGAGCAGCTGTTGGGCGAGGAAGCCGGCTCTCTCGGCGGCGCCATGCTCTACCGTGAACGGCTTGGCCAAATAGAACATACCATCCGCAAGGAAATGTCCCGTATGCGTCGCGAACCCGGAGGGGAATGGGTGGTTCCGGAAGGACACTACTTCATGATGGGTGACAACCGCGACAATTCCAATGACAGCCGCTACTGGCGCGACAGTCATACTCCCCGGGAGCTTTGGGGCATGGTGCCGGATGACCATATTGTCGGTAAGGCATTCGCCATCTGGATGAGCTGGCCAAGCCCGAAGACTGGCAATTTGCCGAACTTCTCGCGCGTCGGCCTGATTCATTGAGCACTGGCGCGCTGTTCTGGATCGTGTCACAGGCTATAAATGGTCTGGCCGTGTGGCCTTTCAACAAGACCGATCTGTGGGGATAGACATGACTTTTGCGCGTTCGCAGCAGGGACTTTCCTTTCTCGGCTGGCTGGTGGTTCTGGCCGTAGTGGCATTCTTCGCTAGTGCCGCCTTCAAGCTTTTTCCGCATTACATGGATTACATGGCACTGCAGAAGGTCATTACTTCGGTAGAGACCGAAGCGTTGGCGGAGGTGCGCAGTGTCGGAGACTTCTATGTCCACGTCAGCAAGGGCATGCAGGTCAACGGCATCAACGACCTGGCACCGCGTGACATCATGGACGTCAAAATGGAGAACCACGAATTTCGGGTTCACCTGAAGTATGAAAAACGTGAGCCGCTGATCGAGAACATCGGTCTAGTGGTGGACTTTGACAAAGAATTTCGTGTACGGATGCCGTGAGTCCCAATCTGACCCGCCTTGAGCGCAAGCTCGGATACACCTTCAAAAACCAGGATCTGATGATCCTGGCACTGACTCATCGCAGTTTCGCTGGTCGCAATAACGAGCGTCTGGAATTTCTTGGCGATGCCATTCTCAATTTTGTTGCCGGAGAGGCGCTGTTCGAGCGCTTTCCACAGGCTCGCGAAGGGCAGCTTTCGCGTCTGCGCGCACGGTTAGTCAAGGGCGAGACGCTGGCTGTACTGGCCCGTGGGTTTGATCTGGGCGAGTACCTGCGTCTGGGCTCGGGTGAGCTCAAGAGTGGCGGTTTTCGCCGCGAATCGATTCTGGCCGATGCTCTTGAGGCGCTGATCGGTGCCATCTACCTGGACGCGGGTATGGACGCTGCGCGTGAGCGAGTGCTGGCCTGGCTTGATACCGAGCTTGATGGCCTGACCCTGGTCGATACCAACAAGGATCCGAAGACGCGACTGCAGGAGTTCCTGCAGTCACGGGCCTGCGAATTGCCTCGCTACGAGGTGGTGGACATTCAGGGTGAGCCGCACTGTCGTACCTTCATGGTCGAGTGCCAGGTCTCCCTGCTCAATGAAAAGACCCTGGGCCAGGGTGGCAGCCGTCGTATCGCCGAGCAGGTTGCTGCCGCTGCGGCACTGATTGCCCTAGGGGTGGAGAATGGCAATGACTGATGCACCTGTGACCCGCTGCGGCTATGTTGCCATCGTTGGCCGTCCCAATGTGGGGAAGTCGACACTGCTCAACCACATTCTTGGACAGAAGCTGGCGATCACTTCACGCAAGCCGCAGACGACCCGCCACAACATGCTCGGAATCAAGACCGAGGGTGCAGTGCAGGCTGTATATGTGGATACGCCGGGGCTGCACAAGAACAACGAGAAAGCGCTCAACCGTTACATGAACCGCAGCGCCACCACTGCGCTCAAAGACGTTGACGTGGTTGTGTTTGTGGTCGATCGCACGCGCTGGACTGACGAGGATCAGATGGTGCTGGAGAAGGTGCAGCATGTGCGCTGTCCGGTACTGCTGGCGGTGAACAAGGCTGACCGCCTGGAGGACAAGGCCGAGCTGTTGCCGCATCTTCACTGGCTGGCGGAAAAGCTGCCACAGGCCGAGATTGTGCCGATTTCCGCTTTGCACGGGCACAACCTCGATACTCTCGAGCGCCTGGTGGGCGAACGCCTGCCGGAATCCGAACATTTCTACCCGGAAGACCAGATCACGGACCGTTCCAGCCGCTTCCTGGCTGCCGAGCTGATTCGTGAGAAGATCATGCGCCAACTGGGCGCCGAGGTGCCCTATCAGATCACAGTGGAAATCGAGGATTTCAAACTCGAAGGCCGTGTTCTGCACATTCACGGACTGATCCTGGTAGAACGTGAAGGGCAGAAGAAAATCATCATCGGTGACAAGGGTGAGCGCATCAAACGCATCGGCCAGGAGGCACGCAAGGACATGGAAACCATGTTCGACTCCAAGGTGATGCTCAACCTCTGGGTCAAGGTCAAGGGTGGCTGGTCCGATGATGAACGCGCCCTGCGTTCGCTGGGCTATCTGGATCAGTAGGAGCTGCCCTGGGCGATTTTCCCTTCATGACTCTCGCCGCCTACATCCTGCATAGTCGCCCGTACAAGGAAAGCAGCGCACTGGTGGACTTCTTCACCCCACAGGGGCGTGTTCGTGCCGTGCTGCGGGCCGCGCGAGGCAAGGTCGGCAGCGTCGCTCGTCCATTCGCTGTACTGGATCTTGAGTTGCGCGGGCGCACCGAGCTGAAGACGGTTGGCCGCCTGGAAAGCACTGAAGTGCCTCTGCTGTTGAGCGGTGAGGCGCTGTTCTCCGGACTCTATCTCAATGAACTGCTGATGCGTCTGCTGCCAGTGGAGGATCCGCATCCGGCGATGTTTCGACACTATGCACTGACACTGCAGGCGCTGGCTGCCGGGCGTGCCCTGGAGCCGCTACTGCGTGCCTTTGAATGGCGTCTGCTGGATGAACTGGGCTATGGTTTCGCGCTGGATCGTGACCAGTACGGCCAACCGGTGGAGCCCGGAGCGCTGTACCGCTGGCAGCAGGACATCGGTCTGGTTGCGGTGGCACAGCTGCAGCCCGGCGTGTTTCAGGGGAGGGAGTTGCTGGCCATGGCCGAGGCGGACTGGCAGGTGCCGGGCGCCCTGGCGGCGGCCAAGCGGCTGATGCGCCAGGTACTGGCCCCCCATCTTGGCGGCAGACCACTGGTCAGCCGCGAGCTTTTCATGACACTCAAGGAGTCCAAGCGTGACTGAGGCCAATCGTATTTTGCTCGGTGTGAACATCGACCACGTTGCCACCCTGCGCCAGGCGCGTGGTACGCGTTACCCGGATCCGGTCAAGGCGGCGCTGGATGCCGAGGAAGCGGGTGCCGACGGTATCACTGTGCACTTGCGTGAAGATCGCCGGCATATCCAGGATCGCGATGTGCGGGTGCTGGCTGATGTGCTGCAGACCCGGATGAACTTCGAGATGGGGATCACCGACTTCATGCTTGGCTTTGCCGAGCAGATTCGTCCGGCACACGTATGTCTGGTACCGGAAACCCGTCAGGAGCTGACTACCGAGGGTGGTCTGGACGTGGCAGGGCAGGAGGCGCGCATTGCCGCGGCGGTTGAGCGGCTATCGCTGGCCGGATGCGAGGTCTCGTTGTTTATCGACGCCGAGGAGCGGCAGATCGAGGCCGCCATGCGGGTTGGTGCCCCAGCCATTGAGCTGCATACCGGTCGCTATGCCGACGCTCATACGGCAGACGAAGCGGCCGAAGAGCTGTCGCGTATTCGCGAGGGAGTCATTTGTGGGCTGAACCATGGGCTGATCGTCAATGCCGGCCACGGCCTGCACTATCACAACGTCGAGGCGGTAGCGGCGATTCCCGGTATCAATGAGTTGAACATCGGTCATGCGCTTGTCGCCCACGCGCTGTTCGTCGGCTTCAAGCAGGCGGTGGCGGAGATGAAGGCGTTGATTGTCGCGGCAGCCGAGCGCGGCTAAGTCTCTCAAAGACCAGGCTCGGCGGGCCATTGTGACTCGCGCAGTCCCGGTTCTTCAGCGCCCGGTAGCCAGCGTTGATGGATGCGGCTGAACCTGCCGTCATGTTTCATCGCATCCAGAGCCGCCTGCCAGCGTTGGATCAGTGCGTCGTCGGTATCCAGCGAGAAGGCGATGTAGCCGTAGGCGTGGCGATAGGGGAAGACCGCTTCGACCTCATCCGGGCGCAGGTGAGCGACCTGTGCGGCTGCTTCGCCCCGGGCGTAGAAACTCAGATTGTCTGCCAGGATCAAGGGCACCCTACCACTGCGTAACAGTTGGAACATCTGTTCCGGTTCGTTCACTCCCAGCAGGTTGTTCATGCCGGCCGCGCGCAGTTCCTGATAGCTGAACCAGTCGCGCGGAACCGCAATTGCCCGGATTGCGGTCAACTCCTGGTGACGGCTGATGGAGATGCCTGAGCCGCGTAGTGCATAGAAGTTGTCGTGCGCTAGGATGATCGGGCCAACCCACTTGAACAGTGGTTCGCGCTGAGGATTACGCATGGTGGGGAAGATGGCGGTGCCGGGTGTGGTCTGGGCAATGTGGTAGGCCCGTGCCCAAGGCACTATCTGCAGAGTGGCGCTCTGGTCGAGCTGGTGGAGCAGTTCCTTAACCACCTCGACAGCCATGCCTCTGGGCTGGCCCTCGTGACTGAAACTGATGGGCGGATACTCTTCGGTGTATAGCTGCAACGCCAGCACTGAGCCGGGAAAGATCCATGAAAACAGTAGAAGTAGCGTGGCCGTCTTCATTATCTGACTCGCAAACGGAGGCGAGTCACAAGCATACCTTGTTGCAGGCTTAAAGGCGTTGATTCAGCTCAGGGCTTGCGTGCTACCAGTACTGCGCGGGTCGGGGCGGGCAAGCCTTCGATGGTGCGGCTGTGGTCGGCCGGGTCGAGAAACTCCGGCAGCGACTGGAAACGCATCCATTCGGTGGCGCGTTGTTCTTGCACCGAGGTGGTGCTGACGTCTACGCAGCGTACATCCTCGAAACCGGCGCGGCGTAACCAACGCTCCAGTGCTGGCACCGAAGGCAGGAACCAGACGTTGCGCATCTGTGCGTAGCGATCCTCGGGCACCAGTACCTGCTCGGCATCGCCTTCGATCACCAGCGTTTCCAGTACCAGTTCACCACCTTTGACCAGCGTATCCTTGAGGTCGAGCAGATGGTCGATAGGCGAGCGGCGGTGGTACAGCACGCCCATGGAGAACACCGTATCGAAGCCTTCCAGTCGCTGCGGCAGCTCCTCGAAACCCAGTGGCAGATGCCAGGCTGGCAGTTCCGGCAGGTAGCGCTTCATGGCCAGGAACTGACAGAGGAACAGCCAGTTGGGGTCGACGCCGATTACGCTGGCGGCGCCGGCGCCGAGCATGCGCCACATGTAGTAGCCATTGCCGCAGCCGACATCGAGGATGCACTTGCCGCGAAGGTCAAGGTGCGGTGCGACGCGCTGCCATTTCCAGTCCGAGCGCCATTCTGTGTCGATATGTACGGCAAACAGATCGAACGGTCCCTTGCGCCAGGGGATCAGGCCCTGTAGGGCGCTTTTGAGCTGTGCGCGCGTGGCTTCGTCGCAGTTGCCGCCGACAGCGAAGTGTTGGGCCAGCTCGATCTGGCTGGCGTTCAGTGTAGGCAGTGCCTGCACGGCGCCGTACCAGCGTGGCAGGTCGCCGTGACCGATGGCCAGCTTGGCATCCAGTTGCCGTGGCAGATCGGCGGCCCAGTCCTGTAATGGGCTGCCGGCCAACTGTGCCTGCAGTGCGTCGAGATCCAGATCGCGCATCATGGCAGAGCCACCAGCGAGGCGAAGTTCAGGCACTGGAACCAGAGCACGATCTTGCTGAAGCCGGCGGCCTGCAGGCGCTTTCGGTGCTGCTCAAGGCTGTCTGGCAGCATCACCTTCTCGATGGCGCTGCGTTTCTGGGCGATTTCCAGTTCGCTGTAGCCATTGGCGCGCTTGAAGGCCAGATGCAGATCGGTCAGCAGATCGTGTTCCGTGTTGTCTTCAAAGCGCAGCTTTTCCGAGAGAATCAGTGCGCCGCCGGGCAGTAGTGCCTGATGAATGCGGCGCAGCAGTTGCAGGCGCTGTTCCGGCGGGATGAACTGCAGGGTGAAGTTCATTGCCACCAGCGAACAGGGCTGAAGCTCCAAGCTGAGGATGTCTGCCTCTATCACCTCGGCGGGCAGTAGTTCCTGGAACATGGCGTCCTGTGCCTGCAGGTACTCGGCGCAGCGGGTGACCATGGCTGGCGAGTTGTCCACGGCAATCACCCGGCAGCCCCCGCTCTGTACATGCCTGCGTAGTGCCTGGGTCACTGCTCCCAGCGAGGCGCCGAGATCGTAGAGGACAGTGTTTGGCTGGGCGAAGCTGCCGGCCAGCACGCCGATGTTTTCGACAATGGTGGGATAGCCGGGCACCGAGCGTTTGATCATGTCCGGGAATACCCGAACCACGTCCTCGTTGAACACGAAATCGGGAACCTCGGTAAGAGGCTGGGCAAACAGGCGATCGGATTCTTGGCGCACGGCAGTTGCAATGGTTGACGGAAAAGGCCGGCATTTTAGCCAAGTGACGGCGAGTCGTCAGGCTTTCTTGGCGACTCGTCGCGGATTACGGGCGCTTGCGCTCGAAGGACGATGCGGCGATGCCCCATTGGCCGAGCCAGTAGCTGAGAATGATGGCGTAGGGGGCGGCAGGGAAACTGCTAACGAAACGGTCGATGCCGATCAGACTGTCGGAAAGCACGAACAACGCGGCGCCGCCGGCCGCCAGCCAGGTGGAGCGTCGCTGCAAATCCGGATGGCCGAGGCGGGCCAGGGCACGCCAGAGCATCAGGCTGATCACGGTGCTATAACAGGCAACCGGAATCAGTAGTTCGCCCAGGCCATTGCTGGCCAGAAGAGCAAACATGCCGGCGCCGAACAGCAGGGCCAGCAGGAGAGCAGGCAGGGCTCGCTGGCGGCTGTCGGAGAGGTAGGCGCGCAGGTAGGCCAGGTGAGCCAACAGGAAAGCGCCAAGGCCGAATACGAACAGGTCCCCCGGCCAGTCCAGCAGGAGGTCGCCGGCGAGGGAGAACAGCAGACCTGTGCCGATCCAGCGCCGATAGACACCGGCTGGCGCGTGACGCAGCCAGAGCAGCAGGGCAATCACCGGTATGCCTTTGCTCAGCAGGCTGAGCTGTGCATCGCCACTGATGCGGCCGTAGAGAAACACGGCGGCACCCGCCAGACCGAGTAACAACCAACGCATGGGGAAGTGGCTCCGTTCTCATTGTTTGCAGGAGGCGAGACTATGCCCGGCAGCACGGGGTCTGCCAATGCGTCATGTGCCAAATGGAGGGACGAATCATGCCGCCTGGCCGTGTGCGGGTGGCGGAAAGAGAGGGGCACGGCGAACCCGGGCAGGGTGCCGTGCCGGGTAGGTGACTTAGCCGGCGACCAGAATACGGATGGCTTCCAGGCGCAGGGCGGCTTTGTCAAACATCGCCAGACTCTGCTCGCGTTGCTGGCGCAGAGCTTCGATCTCGCTGTCACGCACACTCGGGTTGACGGCATGCAGGGCGATCAGGCGCGCCAGCTCCTCGTCCAGTTCGGCGCTCAAGCGTTTCTTGGCCGTGGCGACCCGCTCGAGATGGCGTGGCATGACTTTGGCCTCTGCCTCGTTGATCTGTCGAGTTAGCACCTCGCGCTGGGCCTGGACGAACTTGTTGGCGCTGGCCCGAGGCACGCTTTCGAGCTGGTCGTTGAGGGTTTCGAAGGTCACCTTGGGGGCCAGGTCGTTGCCATTGGCATCGAGCAGGCAGCGTAGCGCCAGCGGTGGCAGGAAACGACCCAGTTGCAGCTTGCGTGGGGCAACCACTTCACTGACGTAGAGTAGTTCCAGCAGTACGGTGCCGGGCTTGAGGGCTTTGTTCTTGATCAGCGCCACGGCGGTATTGCCCATGGAGCCGGACAGCACCAGGTCCATGCCGCCCTGTACCATCGGATGCTCCCAACTGATGAACTGCATGTCCTCGCGGCTTAGGGCCAGATCGCGATCGTAGGTGATGGTCACCGCTTCGTCGCTGCCGAGGGGGAAGCTGGCGTCGAGCATCTTTTCGCTGGGGCGCAGGATCAGGGCGTTGTCCGAGTGGTCCTCGCTGTCGATACCAAAGGCATTGAACAGCTCTTCCATGTAGATCGGCAGAGTGAACTGGTCGTCCTGCTCAAGAATCGCCTCCACCAGTGTCTCGCCCTCTCCGGCTCCGCTGGAGTTCAGTTCCAGCAGACGGTCGCGCCCGCTGTGCAGTTCGCCTTCCAGACGCTGGCGCTCGCTTTGCGCCTCCTGAAGCAGGGCCTGCCATGGCGCTTGATCGCCGGTATTCAGCAGGGGCAGCAGGCGCGGGCCGAACTGATGCTGGAGGGCATTGCCGGTGGGGCAGGTGGCAAGGAAGGCGTTCAGCGCCTGGTGATACCACTGGAACAGGCGCTCCTGCGGGCTGTTCTCCAGGTACGGAACATGTAGCTGGATACGGTGCTTCTGGCCGATGCGGTCGAGGCGGCCGATGCGTTGCTCGAGCAGATCCGGGTGTGCCGGCAGGTCGAACAGTACCAGGTGATGAGCGAACTGGAAGTTGCGGCCTTCGGAGCCGATCTCCGAGCAAATCAGTACCTGGGCACCGAATTCCTCGTCGGCGAAGTAGGCCGCGGCGCGGTCTCGCTCGAGGATGCTCATGCCTTCATGGAACACCGTGGCGGGAATGCCGGAGCGCACGCGCAGAGCGTCTTCCAGATCCAGTGCGGTTTCGGGGTGGGCGCAGATCACCAGCACCTTGAACTTTTTCAGCATCTTCAGGGTGTCGATCAGCCATTCGACACGCGGGTCGAAGCGCCACCAGGGTTGTTCTTCGTCGCTATCCTCGCGAGCCTGGTAGCTGACTTCCGGGTAAAGCTCGGCCTGCTCGCCTGTCGACAGTTCCAGATATTCGGCTGGAAGCGGCAGCGGGTAGGGGTGCAGTTCGCGCTCCGGGAACCCCTGCACGGCCGCACGGGTATTGCGAAACAGCAGGCGGCCGGTGCCGTGGCGGTCAAGCAGTTCACGTACCAGGCGCGCACGGGCCTGATCATCGCCGCTGTCGACTGCCTTCAGCAGTTCGCGGCCTGCTTTGCCGAGAAAACCGCCGATGGCTTCCCGGGCCTGTGGGCTGAGGTGGCCCTGATCGAGCAACTCCTGCACTGCTTCGGCCACCGGGCGGTACTGACTGCTTTCGGCGCGGAAGGCTTCCAGGTCGTGAAAGCGGGCAGGGTCGAGCAGGCGCAGGCGGGCAAAGTGACTGTCCTGGCCTAGCTGCTCGGGGGTGGCGGTTAGCAGCAGTACTCCTGGGATGACCTCGGCCAGCTGTTCCACCAGGGCGTATTCGGGGCTGACCTGATCCGGGTGCCAGACCAGATGGTGGGCCTCGTCCACCACCAGCAGATCCCAGCCGGCGGCAAACAGCGCATCCTGGGCCTTTTCGTCGGTAGTCAGCCACTCCAGGGCTACCAGCGCCAACTGGCTGTCTTCGAAGGGATTGCTGGCGTCGCTTTCCAGGAAGCGCTCGGCGTCGAACAGGGCCACTTCAAGGTTGAAGCGTCGGCGCATTTCCACCAGCCACTGGTGCTGGAGGTTTTCCGGCACCAGAATCAGCACACGGCTGGCACGCCCGGAAAGCAGCTGACGGTGGATCACCAGACCGGCTTCGATAGTTTTGCCCAGGCCTACTTCGTCTGCCAGTAGTACGCGAGGGGCAATGCGGTCGGCAACGCTGCGGGCAATGTGCAACTGGTGGGCGATGGGCTGCACGCGGGCACCGCACAGCCCCCAAAGCGGCGACTGCAGCAGGCGGCTGTTGTGTTGCAGGGTGTGGTAGCGCAGGGCAAACCAGGCCAGCGGGTCGATCTGACCGGCGAACAGGCGGTCGCTGGCCAGGCGGAACTGAATGAAGTTGGACAGCTGGGTTTCCGGCATGCTTACCGGCTGATGGCGGGCATCGAGACCGTGATAGACGAGCAGGCCGTCAATATCCTCGACTTCCTGTACGGTGAGCTTCCAGCCCTCGAAGTGGGTGATTTCGTCGCCGGGGGCGAAGCGTACACGGGTCAGTGGTGCGTTGCGCGTGGCGTATTGACGGGTTTCGCCGGTGGCCGGGTAGAGCACAGTGAGCAGGCGGCCATCTTCGGCAAGGATGGTTCCCAGCCCCAATTCCGCTTCGCTGTCACTGATCCAGCGTTGTCCCGGTTGATACTGCGCCATGCCTGTCTCCCGCGTGAAAAGCCGGCTATCTTAACGGATGCTGCGCTGCGACCAAAGCGGCAGAGGCACTCTCGTCGAGCCGTTTGGTCAAAGTTTAGCGAGCACCGGCTAAAGTCGTGGTTCGTCAGGCCGACAGCCAGACTAAAGGAGGTATCCAAACGTGCTGCCACCGATTCCCCAGGCACTGGTGCCGGTTACCGCGACGCAGGATGTGGTCAAGCCCAGGCCCGAGATTCCGCCCGTGACACCGTCCGAGGAGAGTGCCAAGGAAAGCGCGCTGACCCTTGATCGACGCCACCCGCAGGAGGCCGAGGAGTTGCTCCGCGAGGAGCAGCGTCGGCGTCAGCGGCGGGGTTATAGCGCCGAGCAACTGGCCGAGGCCGAGCCAGAGGAGGTCGAGCGGGTGCTCGGTGAGCTGCCCCGTCAGGGGCTGTGGGTCGATGTGGAAGTCTGACACCCGTAGCGAGTGGTTTTCATGCTGTTTCATGATCCGCTTCCCACGCTGGACAATGCCGAGCTGGACTATTTTCCGGACTGGCTCGACCGTGACACGGCCGACACCTGGTTCGAGGCGCTGCTGGCGCAGACGCCCTGGCAGCAGCCGGAGCTTTTCATCCATGGCCGCTATCACCGTACGCCGCGTCTGACCGCCTGGTACGGCGAGCCTGGCGCACGCTACCGTTATTCCGGCAGGCTCCACGAACCGCTGTCCTGGACGCCGCTGCTGGCTGAGATCCGCCAGCGGGTGGAGCACCAGGTGGGGCAGCCGCTTAATGCCGTGCTGCTCAACTATTATCGTGACGGTCAGGACTCGATGGGCTGGCACAACGATGCCGAGCCGGAGTTGGGACGCGATCCGCTGATTGCTTCGCTCAGTCTGGGAGGCTGTCGGCGTTTCGATCTGCGCCGCGTTGGCAGTACGCGTATCGAGTACTCGCTGACGCTGGCGCATGCTTCGCTACTGGTCATGCGCGGGCCGACCCAGCATCATTGGCAGCATCAAGTGGCGAAGACGCGGCAAGCCTGTGCTCCGCGACTTAACCTGACCTTCCGCCTGATCCGGTTTCCGCTATGAGCAATGATGACAAGCTGATCGATTTCGCTGCCGAGCGCGACAAGCGCATCCATGATCTTCACGACAGGCGCCTGGACGCGATGCGCCAGGTGTTCGAGCAGGTTCTGCCTCTGGGCAAAAGCAGGAAGAAAGCTAAGGGCAAGCCGAAGAAAAAGCGCTGAGACCCGCCTTCCCTCCCGTTGCCTCTGTGGCCATGGTGCCGCTTTCGCTGTTCTCCCGCCGATTTCTTGACTTGTGTCAGTGTTCGCGCTGGCCTGCCGGAAGCTTCTTTCGCCAATTGATCCAGATCAATTCCCTCCGAACCGACGCTGCTAACTTGAAGCCATCTCAGACAGACAGGCAAAGATCAGGAGGCAGCCATGTTCGTCGATACAGTGGTTCTCGCCGGAGTCGGCACGGTTCTTCTGATGTTCGCGTTCTTCGGAGGAGTTGGTTATTTCATCTGGAAGGATGCGCACAAGCGTAAGCAGGGCTGATCCTTCCAGCTCACTGGGCACGCAAGGCAATTCGGGCGACTTCGGTCGCCCTTTTTTTGTTCCTTATATGAACCTGGAATCTTTTGCTTACGCCGCGTTCCATTACAGATCTATGTATCTGTTCTGAGCCTTTTCTTGTGGCGTAGCGATGTTGCGTCTCCTAGGACACTTTCTGTTTCCCCAGCCAAACGCTTTGCAATTTGCCATCAAGACGCTGCTTGGTGGCGGCCTGGCGCTGTGGCTGGCGTTTCGCTTCGATCTGCAACAGCCGCAATGGGCGTTGATGACAGCCTTCATTGTCGCCCAGCCGATGTCCGGCATGGTGGTACTCAAGGGGCTGGCCCGGGTATTGGGCACGGTGATCGGTACGCTGATGGCGGTACTGATGATCGCTTTGTTCGCGCAGACACCGTGGCTGTTTCTGCTGGTTCTGGCTCTGTGGATGACGTTGTGCACCGCTGCGTCGACCCTGTTGCGCAGTGCCTGGGGGTATGCCTTCGTGCTGGCCGGTTATACGGTGGCGATCATCGGTCTGCCGGCTGTCAACGCGCCGCTGACGGTGTTCGATCAGGCAGTGGCGCGTTGCACTGAAATCATTCTGGGCATTGCCTGCGCTACTGTGGTCAGCGCCGTATTGTGGCCGCAGCGAGTCGAACGTCAGTTGAGTGCACAAGCGCGCCGGGTGTGGCAGGCGGGTATGGCGGCAGCGTTGCACTCTCTGCAAGGGCAGCCACTGGATCGCAAGGGGCTGCTTGATGTACTAGGTCAGGTGGTGGCGATTGACGCCCAGCGCGAGCATGCCTGGTTCGAGGGGCCGTTAGGGCGTAGCCGGGCATCGGCGCTGCGTGCGCTGAGTCGTGATTTGCTCAGCGCTTTGCGTCTGGCGCGTGGCGTGGGTCGCCAGTGGCGCAGTCTGGGTGATGCTCAGGCGCGGCGTTTGGCACAGCCGCTGCAGCAGGTGGTCGACGTCATGCAGGAGGCCTCCCATGGGGCGTTGCTGACATTGAGCGGTGCGTTGCGAGAGCAGAGTGCGCTTGCCGATTGGGATCAGGCCGAGCGTGGTGCTCTGGAGCGTCTTGCGGTGCTTTGTAGTCGCCTGGCCCAGGCACAGGATTCTCTGGAGGCCGTTGAGCAGGGACGCAGCAGCGGTTCGCTGCCACCGCCATTGTCCTCACATCGTGACTGGCAGACAGCTTTGTTTTACGGCATGCGCAGCGGCTTGGCCTTCCTGCTGCTGGCTGCCCTCTGGATGGGCACGGCCTGGAGTCACGCTGCCAGTGCCATGGTGTTGGCTGGGGTGGCCTGCAGTCTGTTTGCCAGTCGCGACAATGCTGCGCAGATCGGTCTTATGTTTCTGCGCGGGATTTTCTATTGCGTACCGGTAGCGCTTCTGGTTGGACATGTGCTGTTGCCGCAGGTCAGCGGTTTTGCATTGCTATGTCTGGTGCTGGCACCACCGCTGTTCTTTGGCGCATTGGGCATGGCTCATCCGATGCTGGCAGGCACGGCCACTTCGTTCACCCTCAACCTGATTGTGCTGACCGGCCCGCACAACGTCATGAAATACGACGTAGGGTTCTTCTTCAATGAAGTGCTGTCGATGATTGTTGGTGTGGGCTGTGCGGTACTGGCTTTCAATCTGCTGCAGTTGCGCAGTCCAGCCTGGCACATCCGTCGCCTCCGGCGGGCAACCCTGCAGGATTTGCAACGCCTGACCTGGCGCTCTTTGGATGGCGCTGAAAACTGGTTCGGCGGACGTATGGCTGATCGTCTGCTGCGTCTGGCGCGGCATTATCCACTGCTGCCTGCCAATAGTCGTGAGCGTTGGGATGATGGTATCAGTGGTCTGGATTTCGCCGATGAGCTGCTGCACTTGCGGGCCTGTCTGGCGAGTCTCGGATCATCGATGCGTGAGCCGGGCGAGGCCTTCTTGTGGCGAGTCGGCCAGGCCTTGCAGAAGGGGCCGCAGGAGGCGCAGGCGCAATCTCTGGATGGCGCTGCCCAAGCGCTTATGCAGGTACTGGTGAGCGGGCCGGAAAATATCGAGCGGCGTTTGGCGCTGACGGCTACTCAGCAACTGTGCAGGATCTGGCAGCGTTGGTGCCAGGGCGGGGGAATGGAACATGGGGCTGCGTGAATGGAGTGTCGGCGGGGTACTGCTAAGTCCTTTGCTGGCGTATGTGCTATTTGCACTGCTGTTGACCGGGGTATTACGCCTGGTGCTGCAGCGAATCGGGCTGAGCCAGTGGATCTGGCACGAAGCGCTGTTCGATTGTGCGCTGTTCGTTTGTGTATTGGCTGGATCTGTGTACTTCCTGGGGCAATGAGAGCATGAAGCAGGCATTGAAATCCGCGGTGCGGGTCACCCTGACTCTGAGCGTAGTGGCGTTGGCCATCGCAGCCGGCTACTGGCTGTGGCAGTACTACCTGTATTCGCCCTGGACCCGCGACGCCCGAGTGCGTGCCGATGTTGTCACCGTGGCGCCGGATGTGGCGGGCTGGGTCGAGAGTCTGAAGGTGCGGGACAATCAGCGGGTTGAGCAGGGCGATCTGCTGATGGTGCTGGACAAGGCACGCTATGAGGCTGCGCTGGAGCAGGCTCGCGCAGTGGAGCAGACGCGCCGTGAACAACTGACGTTGCGCGAGCGGGAGGCGAGTCGTCGTATGCGGTTGGGCTCGCAGGCCATTAGTGCCGAGTTGCGTGAAAATGCCCAGATCAGTGCGCGCATTGCCCGTGGCGAGTACCGTCAGGCACAGGCCGCCGTGCACTTTGCCGAGCTTGACCTGGCGCGCAGTGAGGTGCGTGCGCCACGGGCCGGGCAGGTGACCAATCTGCGTCTGGCCCAGGGGAATTACGTGCGTAGTGGCGAGGCGGTCATGGCGTTGGTCGACTTGTCTTCCTTCTATGTGCAGGCCTACTTCGAGGAAACCAAGCTGGCACGTATTCGCGTCGGGGCCCCGGTGAAAGTGGCCTTGATGGGCGGCGACCAGATACTGGAAGGAGAGGTCGAAAGCATCAGCAGTGGTATCACTGATCGCAATGCCAGGCCTGACGGCCAACTGCTGGCCGATGTCGAGCCGACCTTCAACTGGGTGCGTCTGGCCCAGCGTATTCCGGTGCGCATCAGGCTCAAGGAACTTCCGGATGATGTGCAACTGAGCGCCGGGATGACGGCCAGTGTACAGGTGGTCGAGCAGTGATCCGCTTAAAAGCTTTGCTCAGGACGTGACGGCAAGGTCAGAGTCGTCGAAACTAGCGCCTCGTTTTCAATGCGGGCCATGCCTGGCTCAAGTAAAGAGGTCTCGTCCATGTCCTATAAAGTTTTCGTCGATGGCCAGGAAGGCACTACGGGGTTGCGCCTGCTGGATTACCTGGCCGGTCGCCCGGATATTGAGTTGCTGCGCATCGATGAAGCCAAGCGCAAGGATAGTGCCGAGCGAGCGCGCTTTCTTAATGCCGCCGACGTGGCCTTCCTCTGTTTGCCGGACGCCGCTTCGCGTGAGGCCGTCAGTCTGGTAAGCAATCCCGACACCTGCATCATCGACGCCAGTACCGCTTTCCGTACCGACAGCGGCTGGACCTACGGTCTGCCGGAACTGGCTGCTGGCCAGCGCGAGGCGATCCGTGCCAGCAAGCGCATTGCCAACCCTGGCTGCCACGCCACAGCCTTCATCCTGCTGGTGCGCCCTCTGGTGGACGCCGGTCTGTTACCGAAGAACTACCCGCTCAGCGCGTTCTCCCTGACCGGCTACAGCGGCGGCGGCAAGTCGATGATCGCCCAATACGAGGCTGGTGGAGATGCCTGTCTGAAAAGTCCGCGCCCTTATGCCATGGGCCAGGCGCACAAGCATCTGCCGGAGATGCGTGTACAGACCGGCATTGCCCAGGCGCCGGTGTTCAATCCCATCGTTGGCGACTTCCTCAAGGGGCTTTCGGTAACCGTGCCGCTGCATCTCGACCGGCTGGCGTCCGGCACAACGCTACAGCAGTTGCATGAGGCGCTGCGGCAGCATTATGCCGGCGAGCGTTTTGTGCGGGTGATGCCGCTGGAGGATGAGTCCAACCTGGACAACGGCTTCTTCGATGTGCAGGCCTGCAATGACACCAATCGGGCCGATCTGTTCGTCTTCGGCAATGCCGAGCGGGCGACCCTGGTGGCACGTCTGGACAACCTTGGCAAGGGCGCTGCGGGCGCTGCGGTGCAGTGCATGAACGTGCACATCGGTGCCGCCGAGGACGCCGGGCTGGCCAGCGGTCTGTAAATGGCGGGCCGGGGCTTTGGGCTTCGGCTGCTTGTGCCGACGGGGCGACGGGTACCTGACCCGCCGCCCCGTATTTCTTTCAGGCCCGTTCGATGCGCGCCGGGGTGCGGCGCATCAGCACCTTGCCATGGCGTACCGACACCAGCGCGTGGCCCTGGCTGCGCACCATCTCATAGTCGTCCGGCGCCGAGAGGATCAGCAGGTTGGCCGGACGGCCCGCTTCCAGACCGTAACGCTCACCGAGGGCCAGGGCACGCGCCGAGTTGTCGGTGATCAGGTCCAGACTGCGCTTGAGATCCTCGTAACCGAGCATGTGGCAGATATGCAGGCCGGCTTCGAGGATGCGCAGGATGTTGCCGTTGCCCAGCGGATACCAGGGGTCGACGATGGAATCCTGGCCGAAGCACACGTTCATCCCGGCACGATCCAGTTCAGCCACGCGGGTCAGCCCGCGGCGTTTTGGGAAGGTGTCGAAGCGCCCCTGCAGGTGGATGCTCTCGGTGGGGCAGGAAATGAAGCTGATGCCGCTCATCTTCAGCAGGCGGAACAGCTTGGAGCAGTAGGCGTTGTCGTAGGAGCCCATGGCCACGGTGTGGCTGGCGGTGACACGTGCGCCCATTCCGCGCACGCGGGCTTCTTCGGCCAGCACTTCGAGAAAGCGCGACTGCGGGTCGTCGGTCTCGTCGCAGTGCACGTCCACCAGGCAGTCGGTGCGCTCGGCCAGATCCATGAGGAACTTGATCGACGACACGCCCTGGTCGCGGGTGTTCTCGAAATGCGGAATGCCGCCGACCACGTCGGCGCCCAGCTCGATGGCCTGTTCCATCAGCGCGCGACCATTGGCGAAGGACTCGATGCCCTCCTGCGGGAAGGCGACGATCTGCATGTCGATCAGGTGGCGGGTTTCCTCGCGCACTTCGAGCATGGCCTTGAGCGCGGCCAGAGTCGGGTCGGTGACGTCGACGTGGGTGCGCACATGTTGAATGCCGTGGTCGACCAGCATGTCGATGGTCTTCTTGGCGCGGGTCTTGGTGTCCTCGTGAGTGACCAGCGCCTTGCGCTCGGCCCAGCGCTCGATGCCCTCGAACAGCGTGCCGCTCATGTTCCACGCCGGCTCGCCGGCGGTGAGGGTGGCATCGAGGTGGATGTGCGGCTCGACGAAGGGCGGCACCACCAGGTTGCCGGCGGCGTCCAGGTCGGCGGCGGCGATGACGGGGGCGTTCTGCTGCGGCTCGATGCGGGCGATCAGCTCGCCGTCCAGGGTGATGCGGTGCAGGCCGTCGCGGCCGCGCAGGCGGGCGTTGTGGATGATCATCTTGGTTCCTCTCAGGCAGGCGACGACAGGCGCCGGATCAACAGCGCGACGCTGATGTTCAGGCGGTCGTGCGGGTCTTCGAACGAGCAGCCGGTCAGCGCTTCGATGCGCTGCAGACGGTAGCTCAGGGTATTGCGGTGAACATTGAGGCGTTGCGCGGCCAGGGCCAGGTTGCCGTTCTCGGCGAACCAGGCCTCCAGTGTGGGCATCAGCACCGGCTGATGGCGCGAGTCATCGCCGATCAGCGGGCCGACCACGCGTTCGACGAAGCGATCGAGCAGGCTGCGGTTGCGAATCGCACCGAGCAATTCCAGTACGCCCAGCTCATTGAAACTGCACAGGCCCAGGCGCTCGGGAAAGCGCTGCGCCACGCTCAGGGCCTGGCGTGCCTCACCCAGCCCCTGGGCGAGGCGCGGTGCATCGCAACCGGCGCTGCCGAGACCGAGGAACAGACGTAGCGGGCCGAGTTGCGGGCGCAGCTCATCGAGCAGCGTGGTCATGGCCTGGCGGTTGCGTGCCTCGCTGTGAGCGTCGGGGCAGGGCAGCAGGGCGATCCAGTGGCGGCCCTGGCTGACCAGTGGCAGCACGTCACCCAGTTCGCCGAGGCATTGTTCCAGGCGCCGTTGCAGCAGTTGCTGGCGACTCTGCAGCTGGCGCTCGGCGTCTTCGTCCGGCAGGTCGCCGAACAGTTGCTCGCTGCCGTCGAGGCGCAGCAGTGCCACCTGACGCGGCACGTGCAGTGCCAGGCCGAGGCTGTCGCCGCGTTGCAGCAACACCTCGAGCGACTGGTAGTCGCCGTCGAGCACCTGTTCCAGCACGTGCTGGCGCGAGCGGCCGAGCTGCTGCGCCTGCACCAGCGCGGTGCCGATGGCCTGGGTGACCACCACCATCTTCAGTGCGTAGGGCTGCTCGATCAGTGGCAGGTTCAGGCGCTCGGCCTCGGCGATGACGCTGGGTGGGATGCTCTGAATGAACTCGGCGCCGGTGAGGATGACCAGGCCGGCGACCACGCGTTCATGGCCTTCTCGTACCAGACGCAGCAGGTTGGCTTCGTCGCGCGGGTGGTTGATGCCGGTGACGAAGATCAGTTCGCCGCCCATCACCCAGTCGGCGATGCCTTCGTTCTCGGCCACATAGGGCCAGCGCACGGCATTGTCGCGCCCGGCCTGGCCGGCACGCAGGTGCATGCTGGCCAGGCCGGGCAGGGCGAGTACGTCGGCGACGGTCAGACTCACGCGCCAGCGACCTGCTGACGGCCAACCAGTGCCTTGTTTGCCTCGAACAGCACGACATAGGCCACGGCCGCCACGGCGATACCTACCAGCGGGGCGATCCAGGGCGAGAAGTAGGCGCTCAGCGCGCCGATCAGGTAGGCGCCGAGGCCGACCCAGTTGAACGCCGGCAGACGCACATCGGCCAGTTTCGGATAGCGCGACCGGTGGCCGTAGAAGAAATCGGCCATGATCACGCCGCCAATCGGCGGAATGATCGAGCCGAGCAGGATCAGGAAGGGAATCAGCATCTCGTACATGCCGCCGATGGCCAGCAGCGTGCCGATACCGGCACCTGCCAGGGTCACGGTCTTGCGCTTGCCGGTGCGCAGCAGGTTGCAGCCGGCTGCAGCGAAGTTGTAGATGGTGTTGTCCTGGGTGGTCCACAGGTTGAGGAACAGCATGACCACGGCGGCCATGGACAGCCCCTGCAGCACCAGTACCTCGACCACGTCCGGCTGCTGATAGACGATCGCGCCATAGGCACCGGCAATGATCATCAGGCCGTTGCCGATGAAGAAGCCGACCATGCTGGCCAGCACCGCGACCCGGCCGCTCTTGGCGAAGCGCGTCCAGTTGGTGGCCTGGGTGGCGCCGCTGACGAAAGTGCCGAACACCAGGGTGATGGCAACGCTCAGACTCATGCTCTCCTGCGGCTCGACCGCGAGCAGACCGGCAAGGCCGCCGATATCACGGGTGGCGATCCACAGCGAGGCCATCAGCAGTACCAGCATGGCCGGTACGGCGACGCGCGAGAGCAGGTCCAGCCCCTTGTAGCCGACGAAGGCGGTCAGGCAGAAACCGAAGCCGAACAGCACCATCAACGGGATGGTCAGGCCTTCGGGCAGGCCGAGAATCTTCACCAGGATGATGGCGATGGTCGCCGTGCCCCAGGCGTACCAGCCGATCTGGGTGAAGCCCAGCAGCATATCGGACAGCTTGCTGCCCACCTCACCGAAGCAGAAACGCCCCATCAGTACCGAATTCAGGCCGCTGCGGCAGGCGATCAGGCCCAGCACTGCGGCATACAGGCCGAGCAGCAGGTTGCCGATCACTGCCGCCCAGATCAGCGTGGTGAAATCGAAGGCCATGCCGATCTTGCCGCCGGCGAACATGGTGGCGGTGAAAAAGGTGAAACCGAACAGCAGGATGGCGGTGGAGAACAGCCCCTTGCGCGCGCCGTTGGGCACCTCGCTCAGGGGGTAGTCGCTATCGGGGGTGACATTGCTCATGGACCTGGCTCCGGTAAGAGGGTGAGGCCTTGGCGATAGCAGGGGGCGTGCCAGAATTCAGCACGGCAGGCTGCTTGGCGGGATGGTCAAAGGGTTTTGTGCAAGTCGCACAAAAAAATGCACTTATATAGCGCCAGGTCGCTCAGGGTTTGTGAGTGTAGAACAAAAGTGGTGCGCGACGCTGTGGTCGCGCACCAGCTTGCAGCGTATCAGTTGACGGTGACTTGCGGCATCGGCGGCATGGTCACGGTCTGCTCGCTGGCCGGGGCAAGCACTTCGGCTTCACCGTCGACCACCTGCTTACCGTCCTGGTTGAACACGCGGGTGGCAATGCGTACGCGGTTCTTCGGCAGTTTTTCCAGTACTTCCAGCTTCACCGTCAGGGTGTCGCCGAGCTTAACCGGGCGGGTGAACTTGAGTTGTTGTCCGAGGTAGATGGTGCCCGGGCCGGGCAGGCGGCAGGCGATGGCGGCACTGATCAGCGCACCGGTGAACATGCCGTGGGCGATACGTTCCTTGAACAGGGTCTCGGCGGCGAAGGCGGCGTCCAGATGTACCGGGTTGTTGTCGCCGGAGACTGCCGCGAACAGTTGTACGTCGCGCTCTTCGACCAGCTTCTCGAAGCTCGCCTGCTGGCCGACTTCGAGGGCCTCGTAGGGGATGTTGGTTAGCTGGGTCATGGGCACTCCTTGATTGGGCTTCGACCCTGGCTCAGCGCCTGCTGCAGCCAGTCGATCAGGTGGGCGGTGACCTCGTCGCGATTGCTCTCGTTGAGCAGCTCATGACGGGCCTCGGGATAAATCTTCAGTTGCACGTCGCGCACGCCGGCTTCGCGCAGGGCGCCCGCCAGGTCATTCAGGCGCTTGCCGTCGCTGACCGGGTCACGCGAGCCGCCGATCACCAGCAGCGGCAGGTCGGCATCGATCTGCGCCAGATTGGCCGTCGGGGTGATGTACTGCAGGCCATCGAGCAGGTCACACCACAACTGTGTGGTGCAGACGAAGCCGCACAGCGGGTCGGTCACGTATTTGTCCACTTCCGCCGGATCGCGGCTGAGCCAGTCGAAGGCCGTGCGATTGGGTTTGAAGGCCTTGTTGAACGAACCGAAGGACAGGAAATCGATGACTTTGCTGCGCCCCTTGGAACCCAGGCGCCAGCGTTCGAAGCAGGCGATCAGGCGGGCAGCCTTGTACAACGCCACGGGCTGATAGTTGGAGCCCGACAGAATGGCTCCCTGCAGACTGCAACTGCGTCCCATCAGATAGGCCATACCGATATAGCTGCCCATGCTGTGCCCGAGCAGGAAGATCGGGGTCTGCGGATGCTGCTGGCGGATGTGGTGGTTGAGCGTTGACAGGTCACCAACCACCTTGCGCCAGCCATCTTCATCGGCGTAATGACCAAGGGTGCCGTGCTCGGCCGTGCGACCGTGGCCGCGTTGATCCAGGGCGTATAGCTCCATTCCGGCCGCCACCAGATGTTCGGCCAGGCGTGCATAGCGCAGGCTGTGCTCGGCCATGCCGTGGGCGAGCATGATCAGGGCGCGTGGCGTCTGCCCGTCGTGCCAGTGGTTGACATGCAGGGGCAGACCGTCGCTGGCCTGGAGCGTGAAACTGTCGTGGCGCATGGCGAATCCTTGTGCCGGAAGATGGGCGCATTGTGCACCTTGGTCAGCAGTAGTCAAAGATTGGGCGATGGCGACAGGTTCTGGAGTGGCGGTTATGAAACACTACAATTCTTATGGAATTCAGCGCATCAATGAGGCCTGGAGGCTATTTGCGCATGGCGGACGAACTGTTACTTTCCGGGCTGTCCCGCGAGGCGGGCCAGATCACTTCAGGGGAAGAGGACAATAACAATGCAGCCTGATTTCTGGAACGACAAGCGCCCGGCTGGCGTGCCCAACGACATTGACCTGAGCAGCTACAGGTCGGTCATCGAAGTGTTCGAGCGCTCGTGCAAGAAGTTCGCCGACCGCCCGGCGTTCAGCAATCTGGGCGTGACACTGAGCTACTCCGAACTGGATCGCCTTTCCGCAGCCTTCGCCGCCTACCTGCAGAAGCACACGGATCTCAAGCCGGGTGAACGCATCGCGGTACAGATGCCCAATGTGCTGCAGTACCCCATTGCCGTATTCGGAGCCATGCGCGCCGGGCTGATAGTGGTCAATACCAATCCGCTGTACACCGCACGAGAGATGCGCCATCAGTTCAAGGATGCCGGTGTGCGTGCGCTGGTTTATCTGAACATGTTCGGCAAGCTGGTGCAGGAGGTGCTGCCTGACACCGAGATCGAGTACCTGATCGAAGCCAGAATGGGTGACCTTTTGCCGAGCCTCAAGGGCTGGCTGGTTAATACCGTGGTTCGCAAGGTCAAGAAGATGGTGCCGGACTACCATTTACCCCAGGCCATCCCGTTCAGGCAGTTGCTCAGGCAGGGACATGGCCAGGCGCTGACGCCGGTCAAGGTCGGTCATGACGACGTTGCCGTGTTGCAGTACACAGGCGGCACCACCGGTGTGGCCAAGGGTGCGATGCTGACTCACGGCAATCTGGTCGCGAATATGCTGCAGGTTGATGCCTGCCTGTCGCAGCTCGGCCCCGATGGCTCGCCGCTGATGAAGCCTGGCCAGGAAATCATGATCGCGCCGTTGCCGCTGTACCACATCTATGCCTTTACCGCGAACTGCATGTGCATGATGGTCAACGGTAACCATAATGTGCTGATTACCAACCCGCGCGACATCCCGGGCTTCGTCAAGGAACTGGGCAAGTGGAAATTTTCCGCGCTGCTGGGGTTGAACACCCTGTTTGTTGCGCTGATGGATCATCCCAAGTTCAAGAATCTGGATTTTTCCCATCTCAAGGTCACCAATTCTGGCGGTACTGCGCTGGTCAAGGCCACCGCCGAGCATTGGCAGCAGGTGACCGGCTGCCGCATCGTGGAAGGCTATGGCCTGACCGAGACCTCTCCGGTGGCCAGTGCCAATCCCTATGGTGAACTGGCGCGTCTGGGCACTGTCGGGATTCCCGTGCCGGGCACGGCATTCAAGGTAATCGACGATAACGACAACGAGCTGTCGCTGGGCGAGCGTGGCGAGCTGTGTATCAAAGGCCCGCAGGTTATGAAGGGGTACTGGCAGCGTCCGGAGGCCACCGCCGAGGTGCTCGACGCCGAGGGCTGGTTCAGAACCGGCGACATAGCAGTGATCGACCCTGATGGTTATGTGCGCATCGTCGATCGCAAGAAGGACATGATCATCGTCTCCGGTTTCAACGTTTATCCCAATGAGATTGAGGACGTGGTGATGGCCCATCCGCAGGTAGCCAGTTGCGCGGCTATCGGCGTACCGGACGAAAAGTCTGGCGAGGCGGTCAAGTTGTTTGTGGTGCCGCGCGATGCCGACGTCAACGAGGAAGAGATCAAGCGCTACTGTCGAGAGAACCTCACCGGTTACAAGGTGCCCCGTCACATTGTGTTCCGCGACAGCCTGCCCATGACCCCGGTGGGCAAGATTCTGCGTCGCGAACTGCGCGATATGGCCTGAGCGGTCGGGGCGCTGCGACCGTCAGGTTGCGCCTCGTCACCGTTCGTCTGAACGTTTCCCTGTACCGGCTGCCCGTCCCGGGCTGCCGGTTTGTTGTGATTTCGTAACCGGCAGGGCGGCTTTAGGCAGAGATTTCTCGGCAGCAAACCCCCCGTCGAATCCGGCTGAACAGGCTAAAACAGGCGAGCTAGAGAGCTTTCGAACGAAGAAGCGGGCTATTATGGGTTGTGACTTATCTTGTTGTTTTGGTCTTTTTGGTGACTGATAAGGGCTTTTCGGGTGCTGGTGAGCCACTGGTAAAGCTGCTACTCTCGGCGCGCTTTCGCACCCGGGGCCAGGGCGCAGGCAAGCCGTACATACAACAAACAACCGTCACGCGCGGTGAAGATCAGCTGTTGCTTAGGAGTGGGCTTCCATGACCGAAAACTTCTGGAAGGACAAATACCCTGCTGGGGTCTCTGCCGAAATCAATCCGGATCTGTACCCGAACATCCTCGCGGTACTCAGGGAGTCCTGCCAGCGCTTCGCTGACAAGCCCGCCTTCACCAACATGGGCAAGACGCTGACTTACGGCGAGCTGTATCAGTTGTCCGGTGATTTCGCCGCCTACCTGCAGAAGCACACTGATCTCAAACCTGGCGACCGTATTGCGGTGCAGCTACCCAATGTCCTGCAATACCCGGTAGTGGTGTTCGGTGCCATGCGCGCCGGCCTGGTGGTGGTCAACACCAACCCGCTGTATACCGCGCGGGAGATGGAGCACCAGTTCAACGACGCCGGCGCTACAGCACTGGTGTGCCTGGCCAATATGGCTCACCTGGCCGAGCAGGTTGTCCCCAAAACTGGCGTGAAGACGGTGATCGTCACCGAGATTGGCGACATGCTACCAACCTTCAAACGCCTGTTGGTCAATGCCGTGGTCAAGCACGTGAAGAAGATGGTGCCGGCCTACAGCCTGCCGAAGGCCGTCAAGTTCACCGATGCCATGACCCGTGGCCGTGGCCAGAGCTTCAACGAGGCCAATCCGAGCAACGATCAGATTGCCGTGCTGCAGTACACTGGTGGCACCACCGGAGTGGCCAAGGGCGCCATGCTGACCCATCGCAACCTAGTGGCCAACATGCTGCAGGTCAAGGAGCTGATGGGGGCCAACCTGAACGAAGGTTGTGAAGTGCTGATCGCGCCGTTGCCTCTGTACCACATCTATGCCTTTACCTTCCACTGCATGGCCATGATGCTGATCGGTGGTCACAACATTCTGTTGACCAATCCGCGTGACCTGCCGGCGGTTGTCAGGGAGCTGGCCAAGCATCGTTTTACCGGCTTCGTCGGCCTCAATACCCTGTTCGTCGCTCTGTGCAACAACGAAGAGTTCCGCAAGCTGGACTTCTCCGGCCTGAAAGCCACGTTCTCCGGGGGGATGGCGCTGCAGCAGGCTACTGCCGAGCGCTGGCGCGAAGTCACCGGCTGCGCGATCTGCGAAGGTTTCGGTATGACCGAAACCAGCCCGGTGGCCACTGTCAATCCGTTCGGTGCAATCCAGCTGGGCACTATCGGCATTCCGCTGCCTTCGACCCTGTGCAGGATTGTCGATGAGCAGGGGCGTGAGTTGCCCATCGGTGAGATCGGCGAGCTGTGCGTGAAAGGCCCTCAGGTGATGAAGGGCTACTGGCAGCGTCAGGAGGCTACCGACGAGGTTCTTGATGCCGATGGCTGGCTGAAGACCGGCGACATCGGTCTGATCCAGGAGGACGGCTACCTGCGTATCGTCGATCGCAAGAAGGACATGATTCTGGTGTCCGGTTTCAACGTCTACCCCAACGAGCTGGAAGACGTGCTGGCGACTCTGCCGGGCGTGCTGCAGTGCGCCGCCATCGGTGTGCCGGACGAGCGCTCCGGCGAGACGATCAAGGTATTTGTGGTGGTCAAGCCGGGCGCCAGCCTGACCAGAGAGCAGGTGATCGAGCACATGCGTGCCAACGTAACCGGCTATAAGGTGCCCAAGGCCGTGGAGTTCCGCGACTCGCTGCCGACCACCAACGTCGGCAAGATTCTGCGCCGCGAGCTGCGAGATGAAGAACTGAAGAAGCTGGGCCGGAAGTAACTCGTCTGGTCGCACAGAAAACCCGCTTCGGCGGGTTTTTTGCGTCTGAGGGATAGCAGCATGCCGGTCTTTCGCCGGATGTCTTGAGGTGAAC
Organism: Pseudomonas sp. NCCP-436; assembly: GCF_019656335.1. Classification (GTDB taxonomy): domain Bacteria; phylum Pseudomonadota; class Gammaproteobacteria; order Pseudomonadales; family Pseudomonadaceae; genus Aquipseudomonas. The sequence goes on from NZ_BPLZ01000002.1 coordinate 180,061, forward strand.
TGCTGCAGCCTTTGTTGAGAGGGGCGACAGCGCGTTCTGCGCGGCAATTTGTCATGCCCCGGTAGTCGTTGTGTTGATGCCGAAAATGAGAAGATAGTGCAGTTGACCGGGCAGACCATATGTCGAGGATGAAGATGTCTTATACCCGCAGGCAGATACTGGGCGGGCTGGCCGCTCTCGGCGTCGCTGGACTGGGTGCAGGTGGTGTTCGCTACTGGCTGGGGCGTCCGGCGAGCGTCGCGAGCCACGACTACGAGCTGATTGCCGCGCCGGTGGATTTGCAACTGGTGCCCGGACATCTGACTCAGTCCTGGGGCTATGGCGCCCAGGCGCCTGGCGTCGAGCTGCGCTGCCGCCAGGGCGAGCGGCTGCGAGTGCGCTTTATCAACCGCCTGGAGGTGGAGACCACCATTCACTGGCATGGCATCCGTCTGCCGCTGGAGATGGATGGCGTGCCCTATGTCTCGCAACTGCCGGTCAAGCCTGGCGAGTATTTCGACTACGACTTTGTCTGCCACGATGCCGGCAGTTTCTGGTATCACCCGCATATGGCCAGTGCCGAGCAGCTTGGCCGCGGTCTGGTTGGCCCGCTGATTGTCGAAGAGCGCGAGCCGAGCGGCTTTCGGCACGAACGCACGCTGTGTCTGAAGACCTGGCACATCGACGAACAGGGCGCCTTTACCGATTTTCTGGTGCCACGCCTGGCTGCCCGTGAAGGTACCCGTGGACGCCTGACCACCCTCAACGGTACGCCGAACCCGACTCTGGATCTGCCGGCCGGACAGGTGGTGCGCCTGCGTCTGCTGAATGTCGACAACACGGTCACCTACCGCCTCAACCTGCCCGGTGGCGAGGCGCGTATCTATGCGCTGGACGGCAATCCGGTCGAGCCGCGCCCGCTGGGGCGGGAATATTGGCTCGGGCCGGGGATGCGCCTTGATCTGGCGCTGAAAGTTCCGGAGGCCGGGCAGGAGTTGTCACTGCGCAACGGCTCGTTACGTCTGGCCACTCTCAGGGGCGTCGCCAGTTCGGAGGTGCCGGGGCAATGGCCGCCGGCGCTGCCGGCCAACCCGGTGGCCGAGCCGGATCTGCAGCGTGCCGAGACCCTGCGTTTCAACTTCGAGTGGGCGGCAATGCCCTCCGGAGATGTCGGACGAGGTGGTAGCTATCGCTACTGGCAGATCAACGGTCAGGCCTGGGACATCAATGATCGAACCTGCGCCGAGCGGCCCATTGCCACGCTCAGGCAGGGCGGTCACTACATCTTCGTGCTGCGCAACCTGGCCCAATACCAGCACCCCATCCATCTGCACGGGATGACTTTCAAGGTGCTGGGTTCGGATCGGCGGCGGATAGTCCCTTATTTCACCGATACCTACCTGCTGGGGAAGAACGAGACGGCGCGTATCGCTTTCGTTGCCGACAACCCGGGTGTCTGGATGTTTCACTGCCATGTGGTTGATCACATGGAAACGGGGCTGATGACGGCCATCGAAGTGGTGTAGGGTGGCGCGGTTTTCGCCGTCAGGCAGGTGGGATGGATGCAATGAGACAACCGCGGATCATCGATCGTTCGTGTGACGAGCAGTTCATGCGTCTGGCGCTGGAGCAGGCACGCCTCGGTGGTGAGCAGGGCGAAGTGCCGGTGGGGGCCGTGCTGGTGCAGGAGGGGGAGGTGATCGGTCGCGGCTTCAACTGCCCGATTTCCCGTCATGATCCGAGCGCGCATGCCGAGATGGTGGCCATTCGTGCCGCTGCCGAGTCGGTACGCAACTACCGTCTACCCGGCAGTACTCTGTACGTCACTCTGGAGCCGTGCAGCATGTGCGCTGGACTGATCGTGCATGCACGAATTGCCCGTGTAGTCTTTGCCGCAAGCGAACCACGTGCCGGTATGGCGGTCAGTCAGGGCCGTTTCTTCGAGCAGGGTTTTCTCAATCACCGCGTGCTGGTAGAGGGCGGCTTGCTGGCCGAAGAGAGCGGTGAGTTGCTGCGGACGTTCTTCCGGGCCCGGCGTGGCTAGGTTCTGCACTCAGAGCGGCGGACTGTCGGTTTCCGGCTTGCGTTTGTCGATGCCAGGCAGATGGGCGCCGTTTTCGGCCAGTTGAGTGCCTTCCAGCTGCGGCTGGGTGACCCAGGTGAGGATGTCGTAGTAACGACGTATGTTGCGCACGAAGTGCACCGGCTCGCCGCCACGGGCGTAGCCGTAACGGGTTTTGCTGTACCACTGCTTCTGCGACAGGCGCGGGAGGATCTTCTGTACGTCGCTCCACCTGTCTGGATCCATCCCCTCGGCCTCGGTCAGCTTGCGGGCATCCTCAAGGTGGCCGGCGCCGATGTTGTAGGCGGCCAGCGCGAACCAGGTGCGATCCGGCTCCTGAATGGTTTCAGGAAGTTGCTGGTAAACCTTGATGAAATAGCGTGCACCGCCCTCGATGCTCTGCTTCGGGTCGAGGCGGTTGGATACTCCGACCGACTGCGCCGTGCGCTGGGTCAGCATCATGATGCCGCGCACGCCGGTCTTGGAGGTGGCGTCCGGCTGCCAGTGCGACTCCTGGTAGCCCATGGCGGCCAGCAGCCTCCAATCCACCTGGTTGGCCTGGCCAGCCTGGCGAAATAGTTTCTCGTAGCGTGGCAGGCGCTTTTGCAGATGCTGGGCGAAGGTGTAGGCGCCAACGTAGCCGAGCACGTCGACATGGCCGTAGTAGCGCTCTTTCAGACGTTGCAGCGTGCCGTTGGCTTCGGAGCGGGCGATGAAGGCATTGACCTCCCCCAGCAGGCTGTCGTCTTCGTTGGCGGCCAGCGCCCAGCGCATCTGGCGGGTGTCGCCGAGATCAAAACCGACCCGCACGTTGGGGAAGTACACCTGATTCATCGCCAGTTCGTTGGAGTCCACCAGCGTCAGGTCAATCTGCCCTTCGTCCACCATGCGTAGCAAATCCACCACCTCCACGGCATCGGAGACCTCGAACTGCAGCTCGGGCAGTTCCACTTTCAGTGCTTCCAGCTGCTCGGCGTGACTGCTGCCGGCCAGTACCAGGATGCGTTTACCGAGCAGGTCGCTTGGCGTCTTCGGGCGCTCCGCGCCCTGACGGTAGGCAATCTGCGGGGTGACTTCCAGATAGGGGGAGGAAAAGCGTGCCTGGAGCTGACGCTTTGGCGTTTCCACCAGACCGGCTGCGGCCAGTACCGGGCCATTACTGCGGTTCAGAGCGGCGAACAGGGTGTCGAGGTTGTCGGCCGTTTCGATCTTCAGTTCCAGGCCGAGATCGGTAGCGAAGCGCTTGGCTAATTCGTACTCGAAGCCGGTGGCACCGTTGCGATCCTGGAAATAGGTGGCTGGGCTGTTGCGCGTGACCACGCGCAGTTCCCCCTCTGCCTTTACCTGCTCGAGAACGCTGGGCTTGGGAGCCTCGCCACAGCCGGAGAGCATCAGAAGGGTTCCAATCGCCAACAGCCCTGTGGCGCAACGCATGCGTATCGCAGGTCGTGCAAACATCCGAGCAGTATACGCAAAGCGCCAGCATAGCCATATCTCGACAGCATTGTGCTTCTCTGCTAGATGCGTCTGTACTTGCAAAGCGCCAGGCCCCGGGTGCCGCAGGTCGCAGCTTTAGGATAGAATGCCCGGCCTCCAGCACACTCCTTCCCAGAGGCTGTTCCGACGATGTTGATTCTGCGCGGCGCTCCCGCTCTTTCCGCTTTCCGCCATGGCAAGTTGCTTGATCAACTGACCAGCAAGGTGCCGGCCGTGACCGGGCTGTACGCCGAGTTCGCACACTTTGCTGATGTTGATGGCGCCCTTTCTGCCGACGAACGGCATGTGCTGGCGCGTCTGCTCGAATACGGCCCCAGCGTGCCGGTGCAGGAGCCAGTCGGTCGGCTGTTCCTGACCATCCCGCGCTTTGGCACCATCTCGCCCTGGTCGAGCAAGGCCAGCGACATCGCGCGTAACTGCGGTCTGGGCTGCATCCGCCGCTTGGAGCGGGGCGTTGCCTATTACGTAAGTGGTGATCTGACGGAGTCGGATCGGATCGCCGTCGCGACGCTGCTGCACGATCGTATGACCCAGGTGGTGGTCGACAGCATGGAAGCCGCTGCGCCGCTGTTCAGCCAGGCCGAGCCACGGCCGCTCACTGCTGTCGACGTTATCGGTGGCGGTCGTGCAGCACTGGAGCAGGCCAACCAGGATCTGGGCCTGGCGCTGGCCGAGGACGAGATCGACTACTTGGTTAAGGCCTTCAGCGAGTTGGGTCGCAATCCGCACGACATTGAGCTGATGATGTTTGCCCAGGCCAACTCCGAGCACTGTCGGCACAAGATTTTCAACGCCAGTTGGGACATCGATGGCGAGGCCCAGGACAAGTCCCTGTTTGGCATGATCAAGAACACATACCAGATGCACAACGAGGGCGTGCTGTCGGCATACAAGGACAACGCCTCGGTGATCGAGGGTTTCACCGCCGGGCGTTTCTTCCCGAACCCGGAGACTCGCGAGTACGGCTTCAACAAGGAGCCGGTGCACATTCTGATGAAGGTGGAAACGCACAACCACCCGACCGCCATTGCCCCGTTCCCTGGTGCCTCCACCGGTTCCGGCGGTGAGATCCGTGACGAGGGTGCCACCGGTCGCGGCGCCAAGCCCAAGGCGGGGCTCACCGGCTTCTCGGTGTCGAACCTGAATATTCCAGGTTTCGTGCAACCCTGGGAAAAGCCCTATGGCAAGCCCGAGCGCATCGTCAGCGCACTGGATATCATGATCGAAGGCCCGTTGGGCGGTGCCGCGTTCAACAACGAATTTGGCCGGCCGGCACTCAATGGCTACTTCCGGACTTTTGAGCAGGCCGTCGACAGCCCACGTGGCGAGGAAGTGCGTGGCTATCACAAGCCGATCATGCTTGCCGGCGGTCTTGGCAATATCCGCGAGGAGCATGTGCAAAAGGGCGAGATTTCGGTCGGCGCCAAGCTGATCGTGCTCGGTGGCCCGGCCATGCTGATCGGCCTGGGTGGTGGTGCGGCCTCATCCATGGCCACCGGTGCCAGCTCGGCCGACCTGGACTTTGCCTCGGTGCAGCGTGAGAACCCGGAAATGGAGCGTCGTTGCCAGGAGGTCATCGACCGCTGCTGGCAACTGGGGGCGAAGAACCCGATCAAGTTCATTCACGACGTCGGTGCCGGCGGCATCTCCAATGCCTTGCCGGAACTGATCAACGATGGCGGCCGCGGTGGGCGCTTCGAGCTGCGTGACGTGCCCAACGACGAGCCGGGCATGGCGCCGCACGAAATCTGGTGCAACGAGTCGCAGGAACGCTACGTGTTGTCGGTTGATGCCGCCGATTTCGAGACCTTCAAGGCTATCTGCGAGCGTGAGCGTTGCCCCTTCGCCGTGGTCGGTGAAGCTACCGCAGAGCCGCAACTGACCGTTACCGATCGCCACTTTGGCAATACCCCGGTGGACATGCCGCTCAACGTGCTGCTCGGTAAGCCGCCGCGCATGCACCGTAGCGTCACCCGCGAAGCCGAGCAGGGCGATGACTTTGCTGCCGGCGATGTTGCCATTGGCGAAGCGCTGGAGCGCGTGCTGCGTCACCCGGCAGTGGCCAGCAAGAGCTTCCTGATTACCATTGGTGATCGCACCATCACCGGCCTGGTGGCCCGCGACCAGATGGTCGGCCCCTGGCAGGTGCCGGTGGCTGACTGTGCCGTGACCGCCACCAGCTTCGATGTCTACACCGGTGAAGCCATGGCCATGGGCGAGCGCACCCCGCTGGCGCTGCTCGATGCTCCGGCTTCGGGCCGCATGGCCATCGGTGAAACCATTACCAACCTGGCTGCCGCTCGCATCGAGAAACTGTCCGATATCAAGCTTTCGGCCAACTGGATGGCCGCTGCCGGTCACCCGGGCGAGGATGCGCGTCTGTATGACACGGTCAAGGCCGTGGGTATGGAGCTGTGCCCGCAACTCGGCCTGACCATTCCGGTAGGCAAGGACTCCATGTCCATGAAGACCCGCTGGCAGGAAGAGGGTGTCGACAAGAGCGTGACCGCGCCGTTGTCGCTAGTGATCTCCGGTTTTGCTCCGGTACAGGACATCCGCCGGACCCTGACTCCACAGCTGCGCATGGACAAGGGCGATACCGACCTGATCCTGATCGACCTCGGTCGTGGCCAGAACCGTATGGGTGGCTCCATCCTTGCCCAGGTTTACGCCCGGATCGGCCAGCAGGCGCCGGATCTCGACGACGCCGAAGATCTTAAGGCCTTCTTCGCGATAATTCAGGGGCTCAACGCCGACGGTCACCTGCTGGCCTACCACGACCGCTCCGACGGCGGCCTGCTGACCACCGTGTTGGAAATGGCCTTTGCCGGGCATTGCGGCCTGAACCTGAGCTTCGATGCATTGGCCGATGACGCCTCCGAACTACCTGCCGTACTGTTCAATGAGGAACTCGGTGCGGTGATTCAGGTGCGTCGTGACGACACCGCCGGAGTGCTGGCCCAATTCAGCGCCGCCGGTCTTGGCGACTGCATCGCGGTGATCGGCCAGCCGGTCAACAGTGGTGCGGTCGAGATCCGGTTCAACGGCGAGTCGGTGTTCAGTGGCGAACGGCGTCTGCTGCAGCGCCAGTGGGCCGAGACCAGCTACCGCATCCAGCTCCTGCGCGACAATGCCGAGTGCGCCGATCAAGAGTTTGACGCGTTGCTGGAGGAGGACAATCCCGGCTTGCATGTCAAACTCAGTTATGACGTCAACCAGGACATCGCCGCGCCCTACATCAGGAAGGGTGTGCGGCCGCAGGTGGCGATCCTCCGCGAGCAGGGCGTCAATGGTCAGGTGGAAATGGCGGCAGCCTTCGATCGTGCCGGTTTCAGTGCCATCGACGTGCACATGAGCGACATTCTTGCCGGACGTGTCGATCTGGAAGCCTTCAAGGGGCTGGTGGCCTGTGGTGGGTTCTCTTATGGTGACGTGCTGGGTGCCGGCGAGGGCTGGGCCAAGTCGATCCTGTTCAATGCCCGTGCCCGTGATGCCTTTCAGGCCTTCTTCGAGCGCAAGGACAGCTTCGCCCTTGGGGTGTGCAATGGCTGCCAGATGATGAGCAACCTGCACGAGCTGATTCCAGGCACCGAGTTCTGGCCGCACTTTGTGCGCAACCGCTCCGAGCAGTTCGAGGCACGCGTGGCCATGGTGCAGGTTCAGGAGTCGGCTTCGATCTTCCTGCAAGGTATGGCCGGCTCGCGCATGCCGATCGCCATCGCCCACGGCGAGGGGCATGCCGAGTTCGAAAGTGAAGAGGCGCTGCTCCAGGCTGATCTGTCCGGCACTGTGGCCCTGCGTTATGTCGATAATCACGGCAAGGTTACTGAAACCTACCCGGCCAACCCCAACGGTTCTCCGCGCGGAATCACTGGCCTGACCAGCCGTGACGGTCGTGTCACCATCATGATGCCGCACCCGGAGCGGGTGTTCCGCGCTGTGCAGAACTCCTGGCGCCCGGATGAGTGGCAGGAGGACGGCGGCTGGATGCGCATGTTCCGCAACGCTCGCGTCTGGGTCGACTAAGGCGTTGCTTGCACCTTTTCCCCGTATGCGGAGAAGGTGCTTTCAGGGACTGAAAAGGCCGGATCGGCGTTGCCGCCGGCCTTTTGGTTGAGCCATGATGCATGACATGGCTGTCCGGCCGGGTCTGCAGGAGCTGCCCCATGCCGACCGATTATCCCGGCATTTTTCCCGAAGTTCGCCTGGTTCGGCTTGGCGAAACCCACCACCTGTGCGGTTGCGGCCGCTGCGTCGGTCTACCCGATAGTGGAGCGAACTGCCCGCGTGTCGTCATTCTTCGTCCAAGACGCGAGCAGCGAGTGCTGCTGTGTCGTTGCGGGCGTTCGGCTGAGCTACCTTACTGTGACGGACGTCACGGCGCCCCGGCGCCGCGACTGGCCGACAAGTGGCGGCGCTTTTTCGGCGCGGAGTGAGAACGGCATGGGGAGCGACCAGTCCCATCCTGCATGTAGTGTCTTGTGATTTTGTGTGGCTGCGCTCAAGACAGAAGGGTGGCGAACTGACATTATATTGGCATCGTAGTCCTGTCTGCTGTTCAGTTGCCCATCACTGGAGAACTTGATGTACAAGCTATGTTTCTACGTGCCCGAAAGCCACCTGGAGCCGGTGAAGAGGGCGGTATTCGCTGCTGGTGGAGGGCGTATCGGCCTTTATGACAATTGCTGCTGGCAGGTGCTGGGACAGGGGCAGTTTCGTGCTCTGGAGGGCAGTCAGCCGTTTCTCGGACAGGTCGGTGCGGTCGAGCAGGTGGCCGAGTGGAAGGTGGAAATGGTTGTAGCCGACGAACTGATCCATGATGCGGTCAAGGCGCTGAAGAGTGCGCATCCCTACCAGACACCAGCCTTCGATGTGTGGCGGTTGTCCGATCTGCAGTTCTGAGCCGCACGACGTAGTCGTTACATCAGGGGCGTATCTCGATCAGCGTGCCGTCACGCACCAGGCTCCAGACTTCGCGCATGTCGTCGTTCTTCATGGCGATGCAGCCCTCGGTCCAGTCCAGCGTATGGAAGAACCACTCCGGATATTCATCATCCAGTGGTGTGCCGTGGATCATGATCATGCCGCCTGGCGGCACGTCGGCGGCCTTGGCGCGGGCCAGATCGCGGGCGTTCGGATAGGAAATGTGCAGCGACAGCTGGTACTTCTCGCTGGGTTTGCGCCAGTCGATCCAGTAAAAGCCTTCCGGGGTTTTGAGATCTCCCTCGCGCTCTTTCGCGCCTTTGGGCTGTTTGCCCAGGGAGATGCGGTAGGAACGGATTGTCTCGCCACTGCGTTGCAGATGCAGCCTGCGTTCGGATTTGACCACCAGCACTTTGTCCACTGCAGGGGGGCTGATGGCCGTTGCGCTGGCTGCCGGAGCGTCTAGGCTGAGGAACAGGCAAAGCAGGGGCAGCAACCAGCGCATCGGGAGTATCCGTACAGGTCAACGGGGTTTGTAATGAGCGCGCAATGTGGCAAGTGGCTTGTTGCGCACCGGGAAATTGTTCTGCCGATAGTTGGCGAAGAAGCATTCTAGGGTACGCTCCGTGGCGGGGAAAGCGAGTTCGGATCAGGGGGGCTGTGATTCTTCGAGCAGCTCCATCTTCAGGTCATTTCTCCGGCAAACCGCATCCTCCGTCGGGCTTGGGCGCGGCAGTATTTTCGTGCCATGATGCCGGCTGGTTGAAAATGCCGGATACGTATCCCGATGCTTGATGAGTTGCTGCAACGTGTGCGCGGTTACCAGCCGCGTCCCCTGGAGGCCGCAGGCCGCTTTCCAGAGGCTGCGGTGCTGGTGCCTATCACTCGCAGCGAAGAGCCGGAGCTGATTCTGACGCTGCGTGCAGCCGGCCTTTCGACGCATGGCGGCGAGGTGGCCTTCCCGGGCGGTCGGCGTGACCCGGGGGATCCGGATCTGGTGTTTACCGCCTTGCGCGAGTCAGAGGAGGAGGTGGGACTGCCACCAGGTCTGGTAGAGGTGATCGGGCCGTTAAGCAGTCTGGTCTCGCGTCATGGCATTCAGGTCACGCCTTATGTCGGTCTGGTGCCGGACTATGTCGAATACCGGGCCAACGACGCCGAGATCGCCTCGGTATTCTCCGTGCCGTTGAGCTTCTTTCGCAGCGACCCGCGAGAAATGACCCATCGCATCGATTACCTGGGGCGTAGCTGGTATGTGCCGTCCTATACCTACGGCGATTACCGGATCTGGGGGTTGACGGCGATCATGGTAGTGGAACTGGTGAATCTGCTGTACGACGCCGACATCAGGCTGCAACAAGCGCCAGAACGCTTCATTCATTTGCCTTGAGGACAGACGAGCATGAAATACCGACTGGGACAGTCCCGAGTCGACGCCCACCCCGACAGCTGGATCGCTCCGAGTGCCGAACTGATTGGCAAGGTGCGTCTGGAGGCTGGTTCCAGTGTCTGGTTTGGCGCCGTATTGCGCGGCGACAACGAGCTGATCCATGTCGGTGAGAACAGCAATGTGCAGGATGGCAGCGTGCTGCATACCGACATGGGATATCCGCTGACCCTGGGGCGTGGTGTGACGGTCGGGCATAAGGTGATGCTGCATGGCTGCACGGTGGACGATCACAGTCTGATCGGTATCAATGCAGTGATCCTTAACGGCGCAAAGATCGGCAAGTACTGCATCATCGGTGCCAATAGCCTGATTCCTGAAGGCAAGGTGATCCCGGATGGTAGCCTGGTGATGGGTAGCCCCGGCAAGGTCGTGCGCGAGCTGACTGAGGAGCAGAAGAAGATGCTTGAGGCCAGTGCTGCGCACTATGTACACAATGCCCAGCGCTATGCACGCGAGCTGGAGCGTGACGATGGATGAGTCGCAGCGGTCGCTGCGCTCTCCCTGTGTGCAGGTGTGTGCTCTGGACGAACAGGATGTCTGCATCGGTTGTCACCGCACGGCAGCGGAGATCACCGCCTGGGGGCGCCTGGATAACGAGCAGCGCCGTATGGTGCTGCAGCGCAGTCTTGAGCGGGCTCGCACTGCGGGGGTGCTGTCGGTTCCATCCTGAAGCAGCGTCCTTTGGTCGCTGTGCCGGGACGAATTTCTCTTAAGGCGCTGGGGCGGCCGCGTGTAAACTTCGTGCGCCGGCCGGTTGGCCTGTTTCGTCGACTCCATGTCCCGCTTCGAGGATTATTCATGCCCCGTATTGGAACCCCCCTGTCGCCGAGTGCGACCCGTGTACTGCTGTGCGGCTGTGGCGAGCTCGGCAAGGAAGTGGTGATCGAACTGCAGCGTTTGGGCTGCGAGGTCATCGGTGTGGATCGCTACACCGATGCGCCGGCCATGCAGGTGGCGCATCGCAGTCATGTCATCGACATGCTCGACGGTGCGGCGCTGCGTGCAGTGATCGAGCAAGAGCAGCCGCACTACATCGTGCCGGAAATCGAAGCCATTGCCACTGCCACACTGGTTGAACTGGAGGCCGAGGGCTTCAACGTGGTGCCCACTGCCCGTGCCGCACAATTGACCATGAACCGCGAGGGAATCCGTCGCCTGGCTGCCGAGCAGTTGGGGTTGCCGACATCGCCTTACTTCTTCTGCGATGTCTTCGAGGAATTTGTCGCGGCCGTCAAAGCGCTGGGCTATCCCTGTGTGACTAAACCGATCATGAGTTCTTCGGGCAAGGGGCAAAGTGTGATTCGCTCCGAAGCCGATCTGCGCAAGGCGTGGGACTACGCTCAGGAGGGAGGTCGCGCAGGCAAGGGCCGGGTGATAGTCGAGGGATTCATCGACTTCGATTACGAAATTACCCTGCTGACCGTGCGACACATCGGTGGCACCAGCTTCTGCGCACCGATCGGCCACCGTCAGGAAAATGGTGACTATCAGGAGTCCTGGCAGCCGCAGCCCATGAGCCCGGCGGCGCTGGCCGAGTCCGAGCGTGTGGCGTTGGCCGTGACCGAAGCGCTGGGTGGGCGCGGCCTGTTTGGCGTAGAGCTGTTCGTCAAGGGCGATCAGGTATGGTTCAGCGAGGTTTCGCCGCGTCCCCACGATACCGGCCTGGTGACCCTGATCTCTCAGGAGTTGTCCGAGTTCGCTCTGCATGCGCGCGCCATTCTTGGCTTGCCGATTCCGGCCATCCGTCAGTTGGGCCCTTCGGCTTCGGCAGTGATTCTGGTCGACGGGCATTCCAGTCAGGCCGCCTTTGCCAATCTCGGCGAGGCGCTGAGCGAGGCGGACACTGCGCTGCGACTGTTTGGCAAGCCGGAGGTCAAAGGCCAGCGACGCATGGGGGTGGCCCTGGCTCGTGACGAGTCGATCGACAGGGCGCGTGCCAAGGCCTTGCGCAGCGCACGGGCGGTTCGCGTCGAGCTGTGAGTCGGATCCAGCATGTGCTGTGGTGGCTGGCAGCGCTGGCGCTGGCCCCGTTGACGCTGCCTTTGGCGCTGCATACCCGGCGTACCGCCCTGCGCCTGCCGCCGGCTGTCGGCGAGGTACGCGGGCTGGCCGGCGCCGGACTGCCCGGAGAGCCCTTTCGCCTACTGCTGATTGGCGAGTCCACGGTGGTCGGCGTCGGCGTCGAGGCGCTCGATCAGGCACTGGCTGCCTGTCTGGCCAGGGAGTTGTCCCGTCGTTTGCAGCGTTCGGTGCGCTGGCATGCCTGTGGCGAGAACGGCATTACCGCTGTGCAGGCCTGTCAGCGGCTTCTGCCAGGACTGAGCGAAGAGAGGGCTGATCTGGCACTGCTGGTCTTCGGTGTCAACGACACCACTCACCTGACATCCAGTCGCCACTGGCGGGCGGCTCTTGGCAAGATGATCGGGCAATTGCGTGGGCAGGGGATGCAGGTGGCTTGCAGCGGGGTGCCGCCACTGCAGCACTTCCGGGCCTTGCCCTGGCTGCTGCGTCGCCTGCTGGGCTGGCGCGCGGGTTTGATGGATCGGGAAGTGCGTGCATTGGCGCAGCGGATGCAGGTTGCCTACTGCGGGCTGAATCTGACCTTCGAGGCGCAGTATCTGGCTGAAGATGGCTACCATCCCTCGGCGCTGGGCTATCGGCTTTGGGCCGACGGTCTGGCCGATCAACTGGTCAGATGTGCAGAATGAATTCTCGAACCAGCTTGCTGCCGAAGTAGGCGAGCATCAGCAGGCAGAAACCGGCCAGCGTCCAGCGGATTGCCTTGTGGCCACGCCAGCCCATCTGGTGACGGCCCCACAGCAGCACGGCAAACACCAGCCAGGCAAAGCAGGACAGCAGGGTCTTGTGCACCAGATGCTGGGCGAACAGGTTGTCGAGATACACAGCTCCTGAGAGTAGTGACAGTGAAAGGGCGAGCCAACCGGCGAGCAGGAAGCCGAACAGCAGGCTTTCCATGGTCTGCAGTGGCGGGAAGGTTTTGATCAGCCCGGATGGGTGCTTGTGCTTGAGCTGGTAGTCCTGCAGCAGCAGTAGGATCGACTGAAATGCGGCGATGGTGAGCAGGCCGTAGGCCAGGATCGACAGCAGGATATGGGCAAGGATGCCCGGGTGGGCGTGTAGCGGACTGACGGTGCCGGATGGCATGAACTGCGCCAGCAGCACCGTCAGGGCGCCAAGAGGGAGCAGCAGCAACAGCAGGTTGTGTACCGGGATGCGCAGGCAAGCCAGTAGAACCTGGGCGATTACCGCGCAGGCTATCAGGCTGGCGGCATTGAAAAAGTCCAGATTCAGAGCGCCATGATCGTTGAGTTGGAAAACCAGGCTGACGGTGTGCAGGAGCACGGCGAAGGCGCCGAGACCGAGCAGCAGGGCGCGATTGGGCGTGCTGCGCCTGCTCAGGTGTAGGCCCTGATAGGCGGTGGCGCCGGCGTAGAGCAAGGCAGCGGCTAGGCTGGGCAGCAGAGGGTGCATAAGTCCGTGTAAGGCGAGCCCGAAAGTCGCTGAGTTTGGCACATAAGCGCCGTGTCACGAAAGACCGCTGACGGTGTCGGCAGCGCATCGACTTCGCTATAATCGCCAGCCTGTTGCATGCCTGGCCCGCTCTGGGCGCTCTTCAAAGGAACGCGCATGTTCGAAAATCTTACCGATCGTCTTTCCCAAACACTGCGTCACGTTACGGGCAAGGCCAAGCTCAGCGAAGACAACATCAAGGACACTCTGCGTGAAGTGCGCATGGCTCTGCTGGAGGCCGATGTGGCCCTGCCGGTGGTCAAGGACTTCGTGGCCCGGGTCAAGGAGCGTGCGGTCGGCACCGAAGTGTCGAAGAGCCTGACTCCGGGGCAGGCCTTTGTGAAGATCGTGCGCGCCGAGCTCGAAGAGCTGATGGGGGCGGCCAACGAGGATCTGGCGCTCAATGCGGCTCCGCCAGCTGTGGTGCTGATGGCTGGTCTGCAGGGGGCGGGTAAGACTACCACCGCAGGCAAACTGGCCAAGTTCCTCAAGGAGCGCAAGAAGAAGTCGGTGCTGCTGGTGTCGGCCGACGTCTACCGACCTGCGGCGATCAAGCAGCTGGAAACCCTGGCGGGCGATCTGGGGGTGACCTTCTTCCCCTCCGATGCCAGCCAGAAACCGGTCGACATTGCCAATGCGGCAATCCGCGAAGCCAAGCTCAAGTTTATCGATGTCGTCATCCTCGATACTGCCGGTCGTCTGGCGGTCGATGCCGAGATGATGGCCGAAATCCAGGCACTGCATGCCGCAGTCAAGCCGGTGGAAACCCTGTTCGTGGTCGATGCCATGACCGGCCAGGACGCTGCCAACACCGCCAAGGCCTTTGCCGATGCCTTGCCGCTGACCGGTGTGGTGCTGACCAAGGTTGACGGTGATGCCCGTGGTGGCGCTGCTTTGTCCGTGCGCCACATTACCGGCAAACCCATCAAGTTTATCGGCATGGGCGAGAAGAGCGATGCGCTTGAGCCCTTCCATCCTGATCGCATCGCCTCACGCATTCTCGGCATGGGTGATGTGCTCAGCCTGATCGAGCAGGCCGAGCAGACCCTTGACCGCGAAAAAGCCGAGAAGCTCACCAAAAAGCTGAAGAAGGGCAAGGGCTTCGACCTGGAAGATTTCCGCGATCAACTGCAGCAGATGAAAAATATGGGCGGCCTAGGCGGTCTGATGGACAAGCTGCCGTCCATCGGTGGCATCAATCTGTCGCAGATGGGCGCGGCTCAGGGGGTGGCGGAGAAGCAGTTCAAGCAGATGGAGGCGATCATCAACTCCATGACCCCGGCCGAACGGCGTGACCCGGACATCATCAGTGGCTCGCGCAAGCGTCGCATCGCCATGGGCTCCGGCACACAGGTGCAGGACATCGGCCGGCTGATCAAGCAGCACAAGCAGATGCAGAAGATGATGAAGAAATTCACCGCCAAGGGTGGCATGGCCAAGATGATGCGCGGGATGGGTGGCATGTTCCCGGGCGGCGGAATGCCGAAATTCTGAGGTGTGCGCCCCGGTTGATGGTCTGCCGGAAAAAGAGATTTGCAAACCGCTGCATTATCCTTAAAATATGCGGCCTTTCGGGCCTAGGCCCATTTTTGATGTGTGCCTCAAGTTAGCACCGACTACAGGAACGATGTTCACATGGTAACTATTCGTCTCGCTCGCGGCGGCTCCAAAAAGCGCCCCTTCTACCACCTGACCGTGACCAACAGCCGCAATGCGCGCGATGGTCGCTTCGTAGAGCGTATCGGCTTCTTCAATCCGATCGCCTCGGGTGCTGAAGTGAAGCTGTCCGTGAATCAAGAGCGTGCAGCTTACTGGCTGAGCCAGGGTGCCCAGCCGTCTGAGCGCGTTGCTCAGCTGCTCAAGGAAGCTGCCAAGGCTGCAGCCTGAGAGCATCCATGAGTACGACGCCGGCCGTCGCCGAGGATCTTCTGGTTCTCGGCAAGATTGTTTCGGTGCACGGCGTCCGGGGCGAGGTCAAGGTCTATTCCTTTACCGATCCCATCGATAACGTGCTCGATTATCCTCGCTGGACGCTTCGGCGCGAAGGCGAGGTGAAACAGGTGGAATTGGCCAGAGGCCGTCTTCAGGGCAGGGTTCTGGTTGCCAAGCTGAAAGGGCTGGATGATCGCGAGGTCGCGCGCACTTATGCGGGTTTTGAAATCTGCGTGTCGCGCAGCGAGCTGCCGGAGCTTCAGGATGGCGAGTTCTACTGGTACCAGTTGCAGGGGTTGAAGGTCACCGATCAGGCAGGTCAGCTGCTTGGCGTGGTTGACCATCTCTTCGAGACCGGTGCCAACGATGTGATGGTGGTCAAGCCCTGCGCGGGCAGTCTGGATGACCGCGAGCGCCTGCTGCCCTACACAGAGCAGTGCGTACTTGAGGTGAATCTGGTTGCCGGCGAGATGCGGGTGGACTGGGATGCGGACTTCTAAGGGCCATGCGCGTAGAAGTCATCACGCTGTTTCCGGAGATGTTTGCCGCCATCAGTGAGTACGGCATCACCAGTCGTGCGGTGAGGCAGGGGCTGCTTAGTCTGCACTGCTGGAATCCGCGGGACTATACAACTGATCGACACCACACCGTGGATGATCGCCCCTTTGGTGGCGGCCCCGGGATGGTGATGAAGATCAAGCCCCTTGAGGACGCACTGGCCGATGCCAGGCAGGCCGCCGGGGTGGGGGCGAAGGTCATCTACCTGTCGCCTCAGGGCCGGCAGCTGAAGCAGGCTGCGGTTCGCCAGTTGGTTCAGGAGCAGTCACTGATCCTGATCGCTGGTCGTTACGAGGGTATCGACGAGCGCTTCATCGAAGCGCATGTCGACGAGGAATGGTCGATTGGCGACTACGTCCTGTCCGGCGGTGAGCTGCCGGCCATGGTGCTGATCGACGCGGTAACGCGCCTTTTGCCTGGTGCATTGGGTCATGCCGATTCGGCCGAGGAGGACTCCTTTACGGATGGCCTGCTCGACTGCCCGCACTACACCCGACCGGAGGTGTATGCGGACAAGCGTGTTCCTGAGGTGTTGCTTAGTGGCAACCATGAACACATCCGGCGCTGGCGTTTACAGCAGTCCCTTGGACGGACTTGGGAACGCCGCGCTGATCTTCTGGATAGCCGCTCGCTTTCTGGAGAAGAGAAGAAGCTGCTGGAGGAATACATCCGCCAGCGGGACGATAGTTAACGTATCGATGGCAGGCCGGGAGGCTTGTCTTAGGAGCGCAGCATGACCAACAAGATTATCCAGATGCTCGAAGCCGAGCAGATGAACAAGGAAATCCCGCCGTTCGCCCCGGGTGACACCGTGGTTGTTCAGGTGAAAGTGAAAGAAGGCGACCGTCAGCGTCTGCAGGCCTTCGAGGGCGTGGTTATCGCCAAGCGCAACCGCGGCCTGAACAGCGCTTTCACCGTGCGTAAGATTTCCAGCGGTGTTGGTGTAGAGCGTACCTTCCAGACCTACTCGCCGCTGGTCGACAGCATCAGCGTCAAGCGTCGCGGTGATGTGCGCAAGGCCAAGCTGTACTACCTGCGCGACCTGTCCGGCAAAGCCGCGCGCATCAAGGAAAAACTGTCCTGATTCTGGACGTTTTTGCAGAAAAAAGCAGTCTTCGGGCTGCTTTTTTCATTTCTGCGCCGTGTAAATGTGAGTAGCAAGACATGCACACCGGAGAGTGGAGAATCGCGCATCATATGCTGCAGTCGGCAAGCACGAGTGACCCGGGGCAGTGTTCTCGTCCGATCAAGCATCACGGCGTCCTGCTCGATGACACGGCTTGGGGTAGTTGTCCTTCATCGCCGCTACGCGCTTTTGCCACCTGCCGCTGGTGAAGGTGTTTAGTGATCGCATCGACTTCAGGCATGCCTTCCTCGCAGCTTTCATCGTTGAGATGGTCGGGCGGAATATCAGGTTCAAGGTGGAGATATTTGTCGAGGAGCTGTATCGGGAGGTTAGAGAGCGTGCCATCAGTGGCGTATATGATTTCGTTGTCGTCGTCGATCGGCATCGGCCGGCCCCGTTGCCGTCAAACTTTCCGTAGTCGTGTCGGTGTCGCTTTCAGCAGATATTAGTGCCGGCTGGAGGTCGGTGACGGCCTGTGGAACACTGGATTTCCTCTCTTTCCTGACGAGTCTGCATGACTACCCTGAATCACCCGTTGATCGAGCAGTTTCTCGAGGTTCTATGGCTTGAAAAGGGCCTGTCGGCTCATACTCGTGCGGCCTATCGCAGTGATCTGGAGCACTTTAATGTCTGGCTCGAAGATCGCAGTCTGAGGCTTGAGCAGATCGGCCGTGAAGCGATTCTTGATCATCTCGCCTGGCGTCTGGAGCAAGGTTACCAGGCCCGCTCCACGGCACGTTTCCTATCTGGTGTGCGCGGTTTCTATCGTTTCCTGCTGCGCGAGAATCTGATCGACGAAGATCCTACGCTGCAGGTCGAGTTGCCGCAGATCGGCCGGCCGTTGCCCAAGTCGCTTTCCGAGGCGGATGTCGAGGCATTACTACTGGCACCGGATACCGATGACCCCATCGGTCTGCGCGACCGTGCCATGCTTGAGGTTCTCTATGCCTGCGGGCTGCGGGTGACCGAGTTGGTGTCGCTGACCCTGGAGCAGGTCAATCTGCGTCAGGGAGTGCTGCGAGTATTCGGCAAGGGCAGCAAGGAGCGGCTGGTGCCGCTGGGTGAGGAGGCCATCGTCTGGCTAGAACGTTTCCAGCGCGAGGCCCGGCCGCTGCTGCTTGGCGGGCGTCCCAGCGATGTGCTGTTTCCCAGTCAGCGTGGCGAACAGATGACCCGGCAGACCTTCTGGCACCGTATCAAGCATCAGGCTAGGGTGGCCGGCATCGACAAACCGCTGTCGCCACACACGCTGCGACATGCCTTCGCTACACATCTGCTCAACCATGGTGCGGATTTGCGCGTGGTGCAGATGCTGCTTGGTCATAGTGATCTGTCAACCACGCAGATCTACACCCATATCGCCCGTGCCCGTCTGCAGGAGCTGCACGCGCAGCACCATCCGCGCGGCTGACAATAAGTACCCGGCTTCGCGCCCGGAAGCGGTAGTGGGGTTAGGTTTTACGACTGTTTACTCCTGGACGCAGTGTCAGCCAGACCCAGGGCGTTGTGTTTCTTTGGGGGAAGTGTCGAGAAAACCCGGTGGCCGCGTTTCACGCCGAAGCTGGCGGTGGAATGCTGTCGCTGATCGTCAGCGCTGGCAGGTCGTGGAAGGTTGAAGTGACTTGGGCCCTGTACGAAAAGCCGTCGATCCCGGATTCGCAGAAGTAAAAAACGGGTGAGGAAGACACCGGGCACGCGTCAGGCATTTATGAGCTGTAGGTGAGCATTGCGAACCAGTTTTTAACTAAGTCTTACCGAGCGCAGGCGCTTTCCCGGCAGAGCTTGGCTCGGCTGATTCAGTTCTGACGACTGCAAGCATCGGCCAGTTGCCGAAAGTTCAGGGTTTGCAGATGTCCGGCGCTGTCGCGGTAGATCATCTTCGCGCGGACTATCTCGCAGTGGTCGGTATCCGGCACCTGAATGGCAATCAGCTGGGCGATGTCCAGCTTTTGGCCGTAGCTATAGTCGGTACCTTTGGCCTGGGCCAAGCCGCTGCCAAGGGTGAGAAGGGCGATTACGGTGGCAAGCAGAGCGCGTATTTTCATAAGAGTTCTCCTTCTGGCAGCGCACCCGAGTGGGTGCGCTGCAGTGATTCATACGATGGTCAGGGTGACGTCGATGTTGCCGCGGGTGGCGTTGGAGTACGGGCAGACGATATGGGCGCGTTCTACCAGGGTATGTGCGGCTTCGTGATCGAGGCCTGGCAGGCTGATGCGTAGTTCCACTTGGATGGTGAAGCCGGTGGGGATGGGGCCGATACCCACTGTGCCCTCGACGAAGGTGTCGGCAGGGATCTTCAGCTTGTCGCGGGCTGCGACGAATTTCATCGCCCCCAGGAAACAGGCGGAGTAACCGGCGGCAAACAGCTGTTCAGGGTTGGTTCCGTTGCCACCAGCACCACCCAGTTCTTTGGGGGTGGTCAGGACTACGTCGAGAATGCCGTCAGAGGAGACGGCGCGGCCTTCACGGCCGCCAAAGGCTTCAGCAGTGGCGCGGTAGAGAACGTTTTCGATAGTCATGGTGATACTCCATCTATGAATTCTGAAATTTGATTTGCCTGCAAAAATTTTGTTCGCAAAGTAAATCTGCAGGAAATGTATTGCGCAAATATTTAGTGCGCAAGATAAATTCTTAGAGTATTTTGCTATATGGTTTTACGGATTTTGAATATGCAGGCCGATGAGGCCTGCAGCTTCAACCACTGACGGGATGGCAGGACACGTCGTCAGTCAGAGTGTGCTCTGCAGATTGCGACGCAGCTCCATCAGGTTGTCGCGAAGTTCGGCCAGGTTCTGCAGGTCCAGTCCCGTGGCCTTTAGGATGCAGGCTGGCAGGGACTTCGCCTGCTCATGCAGGGCACGCCCCTTGTCGGTGAGGTAGAGCCGGACGATACGTTCGTCTTCGGTGCTGCGGCGCCGCTGCAGCAGTCCTTCACTTTCCAGGCGCTTGAGCAGGGGAGTCAGCGAGCCGGGATCCGTCAGCATGCGTGCGCTGATTTCGCTGACCGTGATGCCTTCGTTTTCCCATAGCACCAGCATTGCCAGGTACTGCGGATAGGTCAGACCCAGAGCCTGCAGTAATGGCTTGTAGGTTTTGGTCATCAGCAGTGAGGTGGAATAAAGGGCAAAGCACAGCTGGTTGTCCAGCAGCAGTTCGTCACAGGGTTGGAGCGGGGGTGTCATGGCGTATGCCTGTTGCAGTCGGAGTCAGGGACAAGTTAGCGCGCCAATGATTTTTGCACCATGGGCAGTCGGTGTTATCCCGGTTCGCTAATAGCGCTATCTGTTACCCGATCCGCTGTTCGGGAACCTGTATGTGATAGTCTTTGTCGACTTAGCGAGTCCGTCATTCGACAGGAGTGTTCATGTCCCTGACCCGTCTTTCCGCTGCGCTGGCACTCCTGCTGGGTAGCAGCTTCGCTTTCGCCGCCAATCCCGACGAAGCCATTCGCCAGAGCCTTAAATCTCTGGATGCCAATCTGCCAATTGAGACCGTTGCCGAAAGTGCGATGCCCGGTGTCTACCAAGTGCAGTTGCAGGGAGGTCGGCAGTTTTACACTAGTGCCGATGGTCAGTTCCTGCTTCAGGGGTACCTGTACCAGGTGCGCGACGGCAAGGCGGTCAATCTGACTGAGCTTGACGAGAACCGTGCCGTGGCCAAGCGGATCAATGCTATTCCGGCCAGTGAGATGGTGGTTTTCGCCCCCAAGGCACCGAAGACCCATATCACCGTGTTTACCGACACTGACTGCGGCTACTGCCAGAAGCTGCACAGCGAGGTGCCGGAACTCAATCGGCTTGGGGTTGAGGTGCGCTATCTGGCGTTTCCGCGTCAGGGGTTGAACAGTCCGGCGGCCAAGGAACTGGTCAGTGTCTGGTGCGCCAAGGATCAGCAAGAGGCCATGAACCGTGCCAAGAGCCGCCAGGATGTAGCCGAGGCGACCTGCGACAATCCAGTGGCCAAACAGTACGAGCTGGGCCAGATGATCGGGGTCAACGGTACTCCGGCCATCGTGCTGGCCAATGGCAAGATGATCCCGGGCTACCAGCCGGCACCGCAGTTGGCGAAGATCGCGTTGGAGTCGAACGACTGAGAGTGGATTGACTAACACATGGCCGCTTCGTAATGTGCGGCTCTTTCCGCGGCCGGGCTTGCCCCGGCCGTTTTATGCAGTGCTGATGGGGAATCTGAGTGTGAAGCCGGTCAAAGTGGGCATCTGTGGGCTGGGTACCGTTGGTGGCGGTACCTTTAACGTTCTGCAACGTAACGCCGAGGAGATTGCCCGCCGTGCCGGGCGCGGAATTACCGTTGCCCAGATTGCCATGCGCTCGGCCAATCCGCAGTGCGACATTACCGGGATTCCAACCACCAACGACGTGTTCGAGGTAGCCTGCAACCCTGACATCGAGATCGTCATCGAGCTGATCGGCGGCTACACCCTGGCCAAGGAGCTGGTGCTCAAGGCCATCGACAACGGCAAGCACGTGGTCACCGCCAACAAGGCGCTGATCGCTGTGCACGGCAACGAGATCTTTGCCCGGGCCCGCGAGAAGGGCGTGATCGTCGCCTTCGAGGCCGCGGTGGCCGGCGGTATCCCGGTGATCAAGGCGATCCGCGAGGGCCTGGCCGCCAACCGCATCAACTGGCTGGCCGGCATCATCAACGGCACCGGTAACTTCATCCTCACCGAGATGCGCGAGAAGGGTCGGGCCTTCGAGGACGTGCTCAAGGAGGCCCAGGCGCTGGGCTACGCCGAGGCCGACCCGACCTTCGACGTGGAAGGCATCGACGCCGCCCACAAGCTGACCATCCTGGCGTCCATTGCCTTCGGTATCCCGTTGCAGTTCGACAAGGCCTACACCGAAGGCATCACCAGGCTGACCACGGCCGACGTGAACTATGCCGAGGCGCTGGGTTATCGCATCAAGCATCTGGGCGTGGCCCGTCGTACAGAGGCTGGTATCGAGCTGCGCGTACACCCGACGCTGATCCCGGCTGATCGCCTGATCGCCAACGTCAACGGTGTGATGAATGCCGTGATGGTCAATGGCGATGCGGTAGGCAGCACCTTGTACTACGGCGCCGGTGCCGGTATGGAGCCGACCGCTTCGGCGGTGGTCGCCGATCTGGTGGATGTGGTGCGTGCCCTGACCACTGATCCGACCAACCGTGTACCGCACCTAGCCTTCCAGCCGGATGCTCTGAGCGATCATCCGATTCTGCCGATCGAGCAGTGCGAGAGCGCCTACTACCTGCGCATCCAGGCCAAGGATCACCCGGGGGTTCTGGCGCAGGTGGCGAGCATCCTCTCCGAGCGCGGTATCAACATCGAATCGATCATGCAGAAGGAGGCCGAGGAGCAGGACGGTCTGGTACCGATGATTCTGGTCACCCATCGCGTGGTCGAGGCGCGTATCATCGAAGCCATCGCCGCCATGGAAGCGCTGGATGGCGTCACCTCACCGGTGATCCGTCTGCGTGTCGAGCAGCTCAACTAATCCCCGTGTCCGGCCGCAGGCCCTTGCCTGCGGTCGCAGCAGAACGAAGGTTTGACCCCAATGCGCTATATCAGTACCCGCGGCCAGGCGCCGGCCCTGAATTTCGAAGACGTGCTGCTTGCCGGCCTGGCCAGTGATGGCGGCCTCTACGTGCCGGAAAACCTGCCGCGTTTCACCGTTGAAGAAATTGCTTCCTGGGCCGGTCTGCCCTATCACGAACTGGCCTTCCGCGTAATGCGTCCGTTTGTTGAAGGCAGCATTCCCGACGCCGACTTCAAGAAGATCCTCGAGGACACCTACGGCGAGTTCGCTCACAACGCCGTGGCGCCGCTGCGTCAGCTCAACGGTAATGAGTGGGTGCTGGAACTGTTCCATGGTCCGACCCTGGCCTTTAAAGACTTTGCCCTGCAGTTGCTCGGCCGTCTGCTCGACTACGTGCTGGCCAAGCGCAACGAGCGCGTGGTGATCATGGGTGCCACCTCCGGTGATACCGGCTCGGCGGCCATCGAAGGCTGTAAGGCCTGCGAGAACGTCGACATCTTCATCATGCACCCGCACAACCGCGTGTCCGAGGTGCAGCGCCGGCAGATGACCACCATTCTCGGCGACAACATCCACAACATCGCCATCGAGGGCAACTTCGATGACTGCCAGGAGATGGTCAAGGCCAGCTTCGCTGATCAGGGCTTCCTCAAGGGTACCCGTCTGGTGGCGGTCAACTCGATCAACTGGGCGCGGATCATGGCCCAGATCGTCTACTACTTCCACGCCGCCATCCAGCTCGGCGCGCCGGCCCGCTCGGTGGCCTTCTCGGTGCCCACCGGCAACTTCGGTGACATCTTCGCCGGCTACCTGGCGCGTAACATGGGCCTGCCGGTGAGCCAGCTGATCGTCGCGACCAACCGCAACGACATCCTGCACCGCTTTATGAGCGGCAATCAGTACGTCAAGGAAACCCTGCACCCGACCCTGTCGCCGTCGATGGATATCATGGTCTCGTCGAACTTCGAGCGCCTGCTGTTCGACCTGCACGGCCGCAACGGTGCGGCGATTGCCAGCCTGATGGACAGCTTCAAGCAGGGTGGTGGCTTCAGCGTCGAACAGGATCGCTGGACCGAGGCGCGCAAACTGTTCGATTCGCTGGCGGTCAGCGACGAGCAGACCTGCGAAACCATTGCCGAGGTGTACAAGGAGTGTGGTGAGCTGCTCGATCCGCACACCGCCATCGGTGTGCGTGCTGCCCGCGAATGCCGTCGCAGTCTGGCCACTCCCATGGTGGTGCTGGGGACTGCGCATCCGGTCAAATTCCCGGAGGCGGTGGAGAGGGCTGGAATCGATGCCGTGCCAGCGCTTCCGGCGCATCTGGCCGACCTGTTCCAGCGCGAAGAGCGTTGTACCGTGCTGGCCAACGACCTGCAGGCCGTACAGCAGTTCGTTGCCGCCCACGGTAATCGTGGCAAGCCGCTGTAACACGGTGCGTCACAAAAAGCCGGCCTCAGGTCGGCTTTTTTGTTTGCGCCAGAAAACGTTCGGCGAAGCGCTCGGCCAGAGCGGTGATGGTCAGACTGGGGTTGACTCCGACGTTGGCCGGGATCGCACTGGCATCGACCACGTACAGTCCGGGGTGGCCGAATACCTGGTGGTCGGTATCGATTACGCCCTTGTCCGGCGTGGCGGCCATTACCGCGCCACCCAGTGGGTGTGCCGTGACCGACAGATTGCCCAGGCTTTCCGGCAGTACGTTCATGGCAATTCCGTTGCTGACCTCGGCAAAGGCGCGGGCGGCGGCGTTGGCCTGTGGCAGATAGGAAGGCGTGCGCTGGCCGAAGCTGACTGCCGACTGCAGGCCGTATCGGCCGCCGCGTAGCCACTTGCGCGCGTAGGTAAGGCGCAACTGATTGTCGGCCTGCTGCATCACCGTCAGTACCGATACGCGCTTGTGCCAGTCACCTGTGCGCCACGCTCGGCTGCTGTCCAGTGGATGGCGCAGCATCTGACCGATTACGCGCAGGGCGCGACCTAGTGGGCGGCTGCCATCTACCAGCGGGCCCATGTAGAAGCGCATAAAGGCGTAGCTGGCGGGAAAGCGGTTCTGCGTGATGTGAGTGTGCGAATCCGCATGAAAATGGCTGGAGATGGTCGTGCCGTCAGTCAGGTCGATGTGCGCATCCCTGCTGAGAATGCTGACGACAGCTTCGCTGTTGGTGCGCACATGTTCGCCCAGAGCGCGGGAGATGTCGGGCAGGGTGCGGAAGCGTTCGCGGGAGTTGAAAAGGATCTCCAGAGTACCGATCACACCTGCGCTGAGAATGACCAGGCGGGCGCTCAATGGCGCCTGTTGCTGCCTCTGCCATGGATGCCGGCGATGCAGACGGTAACCGCCTGTCCAGGGTTCGATATGGCTGACCCGGGTTTCTGCAAGCACTTGGGCGCCGGCCTGCCTGGCCAGGAACAGGTAGTTGGTCGGCAGGCTGTTCTTGGCGCCATGAGGGCAGCCGGTGATGCACTGGCCGCAGCGCGTGCAGCCGCTGCGCAGGGGGCCTTGGCCGTTGAAGAAGGGATCGTGCGGTGGTAGCGCCGGGTTGCCGAAATAGATGCCCTGCGGCACGCTGGTGTAGCTGTCGGCCACGCCTAGGCGTGCAGCGGTCTGTTCCAGCCAGTGATCCTGGAGGCTGCGATATGGGTTCTCGCTAAGCCCCAGCATCTGTTGTGCCCGTTCATAGTGGGGGGCCAGTTCCGCCTGCCAGTCCGGGCTCAGGTGTGCCCAGGCGTGATCCTGATAGAAAGTGGTGCCTGGCTTGAGCAGTACGGCGGCGTAGACCAGGCTGCCGCCACCGACGCCGATGCCGCGCACCACGCCGACATGACGGAATACCTCCTGCGCCAGCGGGCCGGTGAGTTTCAGGGCAGGCGCCCAGATCAGGTGGCGGGTGGACTGGCCGCTGCGGGTGAAATCTTGCGCTTGGTAGTCGCGACCCTGTTCCAGTACTGCCACCCTGAATCCCGCTTCGCTCAGGCGCAGCGCACTGACGCTGCCGCCAAAGCCAGAGCCGACGATGATCACGTCATAATCAAAGTTCTGGGGCATCGGCGCGTCTCAGCAGAAATGGAAAGGCCAGGCGCTTAAGCAGGGGCAGTTCGATGATGGTCATGCCCAGCAGGGTGTTGTCGTCGAACTGACGCAGTTCATCGCGCAGCCAGCGCCAGGGAATAGGCCCGTGGGCTCCGTAGCTCAGATCTACGCCGATCTTGCCGTCGATCAGGGACGGGCGCCTGTTGCACTGCATGGAGAACTTCTCCATCAGTTGTCCGCGCCGGCGCAGTACGTTGGTGGCGGTGAGCGGGTCGAGGAAGCGTTTACCCTGCCATCCGGGCAGGCCGCACAGTGCCACGCTGGGGTCGGCACAGACACGCAGCCAGGCCGGGCCGATAAAGCTCGCCTGGTAGAAGCCTGTGCGACTCGATACTGGTGCCGGAGCCAGCTGCCGGAACAGTTGGCCCAGCTGTTTCAGGGAAGCATTGCTAAGCGAGGCGTGGTGCATGCTGGTGCGAGATCCTGCTCTTCGGCCGGTTTGCGTCCAGCATGCCCAGTACGTCGGCCACCGCCTAGCACCTTGGCATGATCGTCCTGTCAAATGGCTCCATGGCTGCGCAGTTCGGCGATCTGTTCGGGACTGTAGCCAAGCTCGCCGAGCACCTCGTCATTGTGCTGGCCCAATGCCGGGCCGATCCATTCGACGCTGCCGGGCGTCTCCGAGAGCTTGGGGACGATGCCCGGCATGCGGAACGGTTTGCCGTCCGGCAGCCTGGCGGCAAGGAACATCTCGCGGGCCAGGTATTGTGGGTCGCCGAACATGTCCTCTACCGAGTAGATGCGGCTGGCCGGCACTTCGGCTTGTCGCAGCACCTGCTCCACCTCGCTGAGAGGCAGGCTCGCGGCCCAGCGGTCGATGACCTCATACAGTTCGCCGCGCCGTGCATCGCGACCATCGTTGCTGGCCAGGCCCGGATCGTTTGCCAGGTCGTCGCGGCCGATGGCCAGCATGAAGCGCTTGAAAATGGCATCGCCGTTGGCGCCAATCTGGATGTGCTTGTTGTCGGCGGTGGTGTGGATCGAGGATGGCGTGATGCCGGGCATGATGTTGCCACTGCGTTCGCGGATGAAGCCGAACACGTCAAACTCCGGCACCATCGACTCCATCATGGCGAACACGGCTTCGTAAAGTGCCACGTCCACCACCTGGCCGCTACCGCCGTTGACTTCGCGCTGGCGCAGGGCCATCAGGGCGCCGATCACGCCCCAGAGGGCGGCGATGGAGTCACCGATGCTGATGCCGGTGCGTACCGGTGGGCGATCCTCGAAGCCGGTGATGTAGCGCAGGCCGCCCATGGACTCGCCGACGGCGCCGAAGCCCGGCTGTTCCTTCATCGGGCCACTCTGGCCGAACCCGGAAAGACGCACCATCACCAGTTTGGGGTTGAGTGCGTGCAGGGTCTGCCAGTCGAAACCGAGTTTTTCCAGTACGCCGGGGCGGAAATTCTCGATCAGGACATCGGCATTGCTCAACAGTCTGCGCAGAGCCTCGCGACCAGCCTCATGCTTGAGGTTGAGGGTGATCGAGCGCTTGTTGCGTGCCTGTACGAACCACCACAGCGAGGTGCCTTCATAAATCTTGCGCCACTTGCGCAGCGGATCGCCACCGTCGGGCGATTCCACCTTGATGACTTCGGCGCCGAACTCGGCGCAGATGCGGGAGGCGAAGGGGCCGGCGATCAGGCTGCCTAGCTCGATGACCTTGAGGCCGGCGAGGGGTTTGCTGGATGTGTTCATGCGGGCTCCTGTGAGTGACTGCGCGGCAAGCCTATTCCTTTTCCGGAGTGTCGGCCAGGCGTTGCAAGTGCGAATGGGTTGACGCATTTCTGAGTGCACTTGCTGCCTGGCTGCGGTTTAATCTGCTGGCCAAAGGACATTCCCGGATTTTGCTCATGGATGGCTTTTCTCCTCTTTTCCCTGTCGTTCTTCCTGCCGGACGCAGCTCATGCGTGATGGCGGGATGACTTCGCGTCTTTTCCGACGAATGACATGACGCACTTCACATGTGATGTATTGCGATGTCACATGTGAGGTTTTACGCTGAGGCGCATGAGTACCAGGACATCAGCCTATTACCAGCGTCTTTATCGCCAGCGACTGCGTGAGCAGGGACTGGTGAAGAAGGAAGTCTGGATCCTGCCCGAGCACGCGCCGCTGTTGCTCGCGTTCGAGCGCAAACTCCGCCAGCCA
Organism: Pseudomonas sp. NCCP-436; assembly: GCF_019656335.1. GTDB lineage: Bacteria > Pseudomonadota > Gammaproteobacteria > Pseudomonadales > Pseudomonadaceae > Aquipseudomonas. The sequence goes on from NZ_BPLZ01000002.1 coordinate 207,901, forward strand.
CAGGTGTCGCTGGCTACGATGGAAAAGGAGGAGGGTATGAGCATGCCGCAGGTTTGGACCGCCCAGGCGCTGTACGAGGCGCTGGCAGGTACGCAGCTTTTCCAGAGTGGGCAGGCCGGTATCGAACTGCTGCAGGGCGCTGACGCCAGTCTGCATGTGACCATGCATGAGTACGGCGAGCTGCCGTTGTTCATTGCGGTGTCCGGCGAGCAGATCGTGGTCGAGGCCCTGCTGTGGCCGGCCAGTGAGGTGATTGATGCGGCCACCTTCAACGAGGAGGTGCTGCGGACCCACAAGCTGTTTCCGCTGTCGTCCATCGGTCTGGAGCGCACGGCTGACGGTGGCGACTGCTACATCATGTTCGGCGCGCTGAGTTCGTCCTCGACCTTGGCCGACGTGGTGTTCGAGATCGAGCTGCTGGCCGACAACGTGATCAAGGCCACCGAAGCCTATGAAGGCTTCCTCAAGACCGGCGCCTGAGAGGAGAACAAGCGATGAATGTCTGGAGCAAGTTGCTGACGGCACTGCGCGGCGGTGCCAATGAAGTGGGTGAAGCCATGGTCGACAGCCAGGCCCTGCGTATCCTCGATCAGGAAATCCGCGACGCCGACGCCGAGCTGCGCAAGTCCAAGGAGGCGCTGGCCGAGATCATGGCCAGGCACAAGCTGTCGGTGGACCGGTTGGCCAAGTGTACGGCGAGCATTGCCGAGTATGAGCAGTACGCCCTCAAGGCGCTGGAAAGCGGCAACGAATCGCTGGCCAGGGAAGTGGCCGAGAAGATCGCCAACCTGGAGATCGAACAGGCCAGCGAGCGTGAGCAGGTCGAAGGTTTTGCCGCCAGCGTGGCGCAACTGCGCCAGGCGGTGAGCCAGGCCGAAGGCAATATCAAGCGCCTCAAGCAGCAGGTGGATACGGTCAAGGCCACCGAAAGCGTGCAGCGTGCGCAGATGGCCGTGGCCCAGCGCTACGGTGGTTCGCAGGCCAAGCTGCAGACCGCGGTCGAGTCGCTGGAGCGGATCAAGCAGAAGCAGGCCGAGCGGGTGGCGAAGATGGAGGCCTCGGCCGAGCTGGCCGCCACCAGTGCTCCGGACGATTCGCTGGATGCCAAGCTGCGCGAGGCCGGGATCAAGGCCGGTAATGCCAGTGCCGAGAGTGTGTTGGCGCGCCTTAAGGACAAGGGCCGCGGTTGAGCCTTGTAAATACGGGGCGCCTGCGTCCCGTTACCTGATTCGCTACGGAAAAGCATCAGATGGAACTCTTCCTGCAGACTTTACTGTCGTTCCCTACAGTCATCTACAGCTTCCTGCTGTGCGTGGCGGTCATCTACTGGCTGGTGGTGGCTGCCGGTCTGCTGGAGATCGACCTGCTCGACATCGAGGCCGAGTCGGTGATGGAAGGCAGCGGCCAGACCGAGGGGCTGGCCGGTCTGCTGTACAAGTTCAAGCTTGATGGCGTTCCGCTCACCCTGATGCTGAGCCTGCTGTTCTTCTTCGGCTGGTTCGTCTGTTATTTCGTCGAGCTGTGGCTGCTGCGTCATCTGCCCTTGGGCTTACTGCGCTACCCGCTGGGGCTGCTGGTCATTGGTGGTGCCTTCGTCGTGGCTGCGCCATTGTCTGCTGCCGTTTGCCGGCCGTTGCGTCCTCTGTTCCTCAAGGCCGAAGCCACCAGCAACAAGTCGGTGCTGGGGCAGGTGGCAGTGGTACGTAGCGGAAGGGTTAGCGCCAGCCATGGCGAGGCAATACTGGAGGATGGCGGTGCAGGCCTGATTCTGCGCGTGCGTTGCGATGAGACACAGGGCTTTAGGCGCGGCGACCGGGTGGTGCTGCTGGAGTACCTGGCAGCCGAGCACGCCTACCGGGTAATCAGCGAAGAAGAGTTCCGAGGCGTCTAGCGGCTGCGGCCAGTCCCCTGGCAACGGAGCATCGGCAGGATGGGCGGCTGTCGTGCCTGTCGGTACATAAAAGCAAAGGAGTAGAGCTGTAATGGAAAACCTTATCCCCTTCATCGTCGGGGCAGGGCTGGTCGTTCTTTTCGTGATGGCCCTGATAGCCCTGTTCAAGGCGTTCTACATCAAGGTTCCGCAGGGTACGGCGCTGATCGTCAACGACATGAGTTCCACCCCCAAGGTGCACTTCACCGGTGCGCTGGTGTATCCGGTGATCCACCTCAAGGAGTTCATGAAGATATCCCTGATCACCCTGGAGGTGGATCGTCGCGGCAAGGACGGGCTGATCTGCCGTGACAATCTGCGGGCCGACATCACCGTGGCCTTCTACCTGCGGGTCAACGAAACTCAGGAAGACGTGCTAAAGGTGGCCAAGGCCATCGGTGTGGAGCGCGCTTCCGACCGTGGTGCGGTCAACGAGCTGTTCAACGCCAAGTTTTCCGAGGCGCTGAAGACCGTCGGCAAGCAGTTCGACTTCGTCCAGCTGTTCGAGAATCGCCAGGAGTTCCGTGACCGCATCGTCGAGGTGATCGGCAATGACCTCAACGGCTATGTGCTGGAGGACGTGGCCATCGACTATCTGGAGCAGACAGCTAAAACGTCGTTGGATCCAAGCAACATTCTTGATGCCGAAGGTATCCGCAAGATCACTGAGCTGACCGCCGCGCAGAACGTCATCACCAACGAGCTGGAGCGCAACGAAGAGCTGGCGATCAAGAAGAAAAACGTCGAGACACGCGAGGCCACCCTGGCTCTGGAACGCCAGCAGGCCGACGCCGAAGCACGGCAGAAGCGTGAGATCGAGACCATCCGTGCCCGCGAAGAGGCCGAAACCCTCAAGGTGCGCGAGGAAGAGCGTCTGAAGGCCGAACAGGCGCGTATCCAGACTCAGCAGGAGCTGGATATTCGTGCCGAGAACCATTTGCGCGAGGTCGAGGTAGCCCAGCAGAACCGCCAGCGTGCGGTGGTCATCGAGATGGAGAAGGTCACCCGTGCCAAGGAGCTGGAAATGGTGGCCCGCGAGCGGGAAGTGGAGTTGCAGCGCATCGAAAAGGAAAAGGCGCTGGAAGAAGAGCGCAAGAATATCGCCGGAGTGATCCGCGAGCGCGTGGCGGTGGAGAAGACCGTGGCGCAGGAAGAGGAGCGCATCAAGGAGGTGCGCGAGGTTTCCGAGGCCGAGCGTCTCAAGCAGGTCGCCGTGCTCAACGCCCAGGCTGAAGCGGAGCAGGAGCTGGTGCGTCAGGTCAAGCAGGCCGAAGCCGACGAAGCCCGCTCCAAGCACAAGGCGGTGGAGATCAATACCCTGGCCCAGGCCGAGCTGGAGGCTGCGGCCAAGAGCGCCGAGGCCAAGAAGAAACTCGCCGAAGGCATCGAAGCCGAGCGCGCGGCCCCCGGCCTGGCCGACGCCAAGGTGCGTGAAGTCACTGCTGCGGCAAAAGAGAAGGAAGGCCTGGCCGAAGCCCGCGTGGAGGCCGAGCGTCTGATCGCCGAAGCCAAGGGCGAGCAGGAAAAAGGTCTGGCGGAAGCGCGTGTGCTGGAAGCCCAGGCGGCCGCCAAGGAGAAAGACGGCCTGGCCGAAGCCAGGGTGATGGAGGAAAAACTCAGTGCCCAGGCACGTGGCGAAGAGCAACTGGGTCTGGCCAAGGCCAAGGCGACCAAGGAGCAGGGCTCTGCCGAGGCGGCAATCCTGCTGGAGCGTCTGAGCTCCGAAGCCGAAGGTCTGGGCAAGAAGTTCGGTGCTCTGGATTCGCTCAGCGATGCGGCGCGTGCCCACGAGGAGTTCCGCATGCAGCTGGAGAAGAGCTTCGAGGAAGCCATGGCTGCCATCGCCGCAAACAAGGAAATCGCCAAGGATCAGGCCGAGGTGCTGGCCGCGGCCATGGCCAAGGCGAAGATCGAGATCGTCGGCGGCGAGGGCGACTTCTTCAATTCCTTCGCCAAGTCGCTGTCGGTGGGCAAGGCCATCGAAGGTGTGGTCGGCAAGAGCCCAGTGGTGCAGGACGTGATCGCCCGCCTGCTGGCTGGCAAGGCCGCAGCAGCGCAGCCGGTCGCGCCGAGCGCAGGTCCGGAGCAGGGCTGAAAAATGTAGGGTGGACAAGGCTCTTGTTGTCCACCATTGGCGACTCGAACGGTGGACAAGCTGCGCGTTGTCCACCCACCGACTACGCAGCATCATCGCCCGGCTTCACCCCGAGGAAGTCGACGAGGCACTGCGCGCCAAGATTGCCATTGTCGAGCAAAAGATCGGCGCTTGACTGATGGGGTGGCTCAGGCCATCCGGATGCTGCAAATCCAGGAAGAACACGATGTCGGACGCACAAACACAGGACGTATTGGACCGTGCCGTTGCCGAAGGCGGCGCCTACGAGGTGCTGCACAGGCGCCTGCAGGAGCAGGGCCAGCGCCTGCGCGGACTGACCGAAGCACTCAATGACCAGCGTCTGGCCGAGTTCGGCAGCAGTCAGATGGAAGCCATCGGCCGGGTACGCATCCGCACCGAAAACAACTGCATCGCCCGCGATATCGTCCAGGTCGGCGACAGCCTGCTATTCGGCTACAACGTGTTCATCGGTCTGAAGAAGGAAACCCACGTCGCCGACGTGTTCTCCCTCTATCGTCTGGTCGAGGGTGTCGAAGGCTTCGAGGCCGAGCCGGTGCCGCTGGAGGGCAGTTTCCTGGCTCAGGCCAGTTTCGTCGCCGACTTCAACGAGCTGTACACCTATTACAAGAACACCCGCCTGCTGCAGCTAGCCATTCGCGACGGCAAGCTGCTGGCGAGTTTCCAGATCGGAGAGCGGATCACCGATATCCGCGTGTTCCGCTGGTCGATCTCCATGGACGGCAAGGACGTTCGCTACATCGACAACCGCGGCGAACGCGATATCGCGCTGCCGTCGCCGTTCGACTTCGAATGGCAGAAGACTTCCCGCGAGATGGTGGTCGCCGGCCGCCATCCGCACATGAACATTCTCGATACCCTGTTCGTCGAGACCATCGGTGGCGACCTCACCATCAAGGTCGAGAACAACACCCAGGACGGTTTGGGCATCTACCGCGAAACGGTGGTGGACAAGACCCAGTCGCTGGACGACGCGCAGATCGAATATGCCCGTCTGGGCAGCCTGATCCTGTTGAAGATCCTGCCGTACCGCGAGGAGCAGTGGCGCTACCTGGTGTTCAACAGCCTGACCCGCCAGGTCGAACGCATCGATGCCATCGGCCTGGCCTGCGTGCAGCTGCCGGAAGACCACGGCATCATCTTCCCCGGCGGCTACTACCTGCAGAGCGGCGAGTACAAGACCTTCGAGCAGCCCATGGGCGGCATGCGCTTCAAGCGCTCGGTGCGCTCACCCAACGGCGAGGACGTGCAGTACATCTTCTACCACCCGGAAGAAGGCCGTTCGGCGTTGTTCACCTACAACATGATCAACCGCCAGCTGCACAACCCCATCTTCGGCCACGGCTATGCGCGCCTGGAAGACGGGCGCATGGTGATCTTTTCCGCCGAGGGCAGCGAGCCGACCCGCATCCACCCGATGCAGATCTGGCAGACGCCGTTCGAGAGCGATGACTACGCCGCACGCCAGCCGGCGCGCAGCGGCTTCTTCGGGCGCATCGGCAACGCCGAGCTGGTGCGTGGTGTGTCCGACCTGCTTAACCTCAGCCGTGAGATCGACAGCCGCGAAGTGTCGGTGGCGCGCTACACCCAGTTGTGCCAGAACACCCGTCGCCTGTTCGACGTCTATCACTGGCTGGGCGATGCCCAGTGCGCCGAGCTGGCGCCGCTGCTGCGCGAGATCGCCGCTACTGGCGAGCTGGTACTAGACGAATTCGAGAAGGTCGAGAGCATCCGCCAGCAGTCTGCCCGCGCCATGGCCGAGGCCGAGACACGGCACAAGAGCCTGCTCTCCGGCCTGCTGGTCGACAGCTGGGACGAGGTGCAGCATTTTGTCGAGGCACTCAACGCCATCAATGCCCAACGCGGCCAGTTGCTGACCATCCGCGACCACCGCTACATCGACGTGGCGCGTATCGACGCCATGGAAACCGAGTTGCTGGAAGCGCAGGAGCGCGTGGCCACGGCCACTTCCGCCTTCCTCGCCAGCGACGCCGCGCTGCAACCCTACGTGCAGCGCCTGGGCGAGCTGGACAGCCTGGCGCAGAAGGCCGAGAGCGTCACCCAGCTCAACGAGCCGCTGGCCGAGATGCAGGCCATGGCCGGCAACCTGGACATGCTCTCCAGCCTGATGGCCGGGCTCAAGATCGACGACGCCACCCGGCGCACCGCCATCGTCGAGTCGATTTCCGAGGTCTACGCCCACCTCAACCAGGCCAAGGCGCGTGCCGAGCAGCGGCGCAAGGGGCTAGGCTCGGCCGAGACCGTGGCGCAGTTCGGCGCCCAGTTCAAGCTATTCGGTCAGGGCATCACCAACGCCCTGGCGCTGGCCCAGGATCCGGAGAAGTGCGACGAGCAGCTGTCGCGCCTGCTGGTGCAGCTCGAAGAGCTGGAAAGCCAGTTCGGTGATCACGAGCAGTTCCTCAGCGACATTCTCGGCAAGCGCGAGGAACTGCTGGAAACCTTCGAGTCGCACAAGCAGAGCCTGCTCGACGACCGCCAGCGCCGCGCCCAAGGCGTGCTCGATGCCGCCCGGCGCATCCTCGACAGCCTGAGCCGACGCACCGCGCGTCTGACCCAGATGGAAGAGCTCAACGCCTTCTTCGCCGCCGACCCGCTGATCCTCAAGCTGCGCGAGATGGCCGAGCGCCTGCGCGAGCTCAAGGACAGCGTCAAGGCCGATGATGTCGAAGCGCGTCTGAAGGCCGCCCGCGACCAGGCCGTGCGCGCCCTGCGCGACAAGAGCGAGCTGTTCGAGGAGGGCGGCAACGTCATCAGGCTCGGTCCGCGCCACCGCTTCAGCGTCAACACCCAGGAACTCGACCTGACCCTGATGCCGCGCGGTGATCAGCTCTATCTGCACCTGACCGGCACCGATTTCCTCGAACCGCTGCGCGACGAGAGGCTGGATGGTCTGCGCGACTACTGGCAGGTGTCGCTGGAGTCAGAATCGCCTTCGCTGTACCGCGCCGAATACCTCGTCGGCCTGGTGCTCGACGCCGCCTTGGCCGACCGTGAAGGACTGAGCCTGGATCTGCTCAAGACCCACCTGGCGCAGCCGGAAACCCTGACCCGGCTGATCCGCGACTTCGCCGCGCCGCGCTACAAGGATGCCTACGAGAAGGGCATCCACGATCATGATGCGGCGCTGATCCTCGCCCGGTTGCTGCCGCTGCGCGAAAGCGCCGGGCTGCTGCGTTACGCGCCGGCCGCGCGGGGCTTTGCCGCGCTGTTCTGGAACCGCTGGGGACAGGATATCGAGGCCGAGCTGTGGCCGGAGCGCGCACGCAGCAGCCTGCACCTGCGCCAGTTGTTCGGCAGCGAGGACGGCGTGCAGCGCCTGCGCGAAGAGATCGATGCAGCCATGCAGCGCTTCCTCGCCCAGTACCCGCTGCCGGTAGACGCTGCGCAGCGCCAGGCGGCTGCGGCTTATCTGGTCGAGGAACTGGCGGCCAAGCCCATCGAGTTCAGCTTCAGCAGGTACGCCCGGCAACTGCTCGACAGCCTGCAGCAGCGCATGCAGGCCAGCCATGTCTGGGACGACTACCGCGCCGCGCTGGACAACCTGCGTGGCCGCCCGGTGCAGCGCTGGTCGCTGGCGCAGACCTGGTTCGACGGCCTGTGTGCGCAGGATGCCAGCATGGCCGAGCTGGCCGACTATGTGCCCGAAGCCATCGCCGTCAGCCTGCTGGATGACGAATTCCCGCGGCGTTTCACCGAGGTCGACCTGCGTTTCACTGTCAGCGGCCTGCTCGGCGATCATCCGCGTGTGCAGGATGGCGCGCTGCTGCTGGCCATCGACGACTACTTCGCCCGCCTGCAGCAGCACCTGGATCACTTCGTGCCGCAACTGCAGCGCTACCAGGCGCTGCGCCAGGAGGTGATCAACCGCGAGCGCGATGCGCTGCGCCTGAGCGAATTCAAGCCACGGCCGCTGTCGTCCTTCGTGCGCAACAAGCTGATCAATGACGTGTACCTGGGTTTCATCGGCGACAACCTGGCCAAGCAGATGGGCACCGCCGGCGAGAACAAGCGTACCGACCTGATGGGCCTGCTGATGCTCATCTCACCGCCCGGCTACGGCAAGACCACGCTGATGGAGTACGTGGCACACCGCCTGGGCCTGATCTTCATGAAGGTCAACGGCCCGGCGCTCGGTCACGAGGTGCGTTCCATCGATCCGGCGCAGGCGCCGGACGCCACCTCGCGCCAGGAGCTGGAGAAGCTCAACCTGGCTCTGGAGATGGGCAACAACGTGATGCTCTACGTCGACGACATCCAGCACACCCACCCCGAGTTTCTGCAGAAATTCATCTCGCTGTGCGACGGCACGCGGCGCATCGAAGGCGTGTGGAAGGGCAGGACCAAGACCTACGACATGCGCGGCAAGAAGTTCTGCGTGGTGATGAGCGGCAACCCGTACACCGAGTCCGGCGACGTGTTCAAGATTCCCGACATGCTCGCCAACCGCGCCGACATCTACAACCTCGGCGACACCCTCGGCGGCATGCAGGAAGCCTTCGCGCTGAGCTACATCGAGAACGCCCTGACCTCCAACCCGGTGCTGGCGCCATTGGCCACCCGCGACATGGCCGACGTCTACCGCTTCGTCGCCAAGGCCGAGGGCAAGCCGTTCTCGGTGGGCGAGCTGAGCCACACCTACAGCGCCGCCGAGATCAACGAGATCACCTCGACCCTGCAGCGTCTGATGCAGGTGCGCGACGTGGTGCTCAAGGTCAACCAGCAGTACATCGCCAGCGCCGCGCAGGCCGACAGCTACCGCACCGAGCCGCCGTTCAAGCTGCAGGGCAGCTACCGCAATATGAACAAGATGGCCGAGAAGATCAGCTCGGTGATGAACGATGCCGAGCTGCTGCAGCTGATCGCCGACCACTATCAGGGCGAGTCGCAGCTGCTCACCACCGGCGCCGAGGAGAACCTGCTCAAGCTCGCCGAGCTGCGCGGCAACCAGACGTCCGAGCAGGCCGAGCGCTGGGCGCAGATCAAGCGCGACTTCATGCGCAACAAGGCCATGGGCGGCAGCGACAGCGATATTGGTGGCCGCGTGGTGGCGCAGCTCAATGACCTGGTCGAGAGCGTGCGCGGCCTGGGCGCCGGCAAGTCGGTCAGCGAAGCACCGAGCATTCCCTGGGAGCAGTTGCTGGCGGGGCTGGATAACCTCGGCAAGCTGCGTCCGCAGGTGGAGCTGGTTGCTCCGCCGCAGCCCGGCACGCAAAAATTGCTCGAAAGCCTGGCCGATAGCCTGGAGAACAGCTTTCTGCCGCTGATCAAGGCGATGGACAAGAAGATCGACATCGATTTGCGCACCCACAACCGCATGCTGGAAATCTCCACCCAGCTGCGTGACCTCGGCACGTTGCTCGGCCAGGAGCAGCGCAGCGCTGCCGCGGACGACGAGGCGACGTGAGACGAGGCTGGCTGGTTGAGTTGCGTCCGCTGCTGCTGATCAGCGGCGCGATGCTGCTGGTGCAGGTGGTCAATGGCGCCCGGAGTGGCGCCTTGAATCTCTGGGGCCTGGTGCCCCGCCATATCGAGGCGCTACCCGGCATCCTTCTCGCGCCCTGGCTACACGGCAGCTGGGCGCATCTGCTCAGCAATCTCAGTGGTCTGCTGGTACTCGGCAGTCTGGTGCTGCTGCGCTCGCGTCGGGACTTTTTCCTCGCCAGCGCCTTCATCATCGTCGGCAGCGGGGTGCTGGTCTGGCTGTTCGGCCGTACCGGCCTGCATGTCGGTGCCAGTGGCTGGCTGTTCGGCTTCTGGGGACTTTTACTGGCCCGGGCCTGGTTCGAGCGCAGCCTGCTCGACCTGCTGTTGGCGGTGCTGGTCTTCTTCCTTTATGGCGGCTGGTTCTTCGGCCTGCTGCCACGCGCCGGGGTCTCCTTCGAGTACCACCTGGCTGGTGCCTTCAGCGGCGTGCTATACGCTGCGCTGAGTCGCCACCGCAATCAATGACGAAAGGGAATTTGCATGGACTTCAACCGCCTCGACCAAACCCTGCGCGACAGCCTCGCCGACCTGCGCCTGAGCAATGAAGAGCGCGACGAACTGCGTGATCTGGGCAACGACCTGAGCCCGGATCAGGTGCGCTTCATGCGCAACCGCGCCTTTGCTCTGGTGCGTGACCTGATCGCCAACCCCGAGGATGCCCTGCCGGCGCTGAAGTGGCTGGAGCAGGTGATCAAGACCCTGGAAGTGCGCTGTTCACCACTGCGCGGTCACAGCAGCGCGCACTTCAGTCCTGGCGAGAGCTGCCGCCAGCGCATCCGCGACCTGTGCCGCCACGCCCGGGAGTCGGTGGATGTCTGTGTGTTCACCATCTCCGATGACCAGCTCAGCGACGAACTGATTGCCGTGCACCGCCGAGGCCTGGCCGTGCGCATCATCAGCGACAGCGAGAAGCGCTTCGACGTCGGCAGTGACATCCAGCAGCTGATCGATGCCGGCGTACCGCTGCGCATCGACAACAGCCCCTTCCACATGCACCACAAGTTCGCCCTGTTCGACGGCCGCCTGCTGCTCAATGGCAGCTTCAACTGGACCCGCAGTGCCAGCACCAGCAATGAGGAAAACCTGCTGGTGACCGACGACCCGCATCTGGTTGGCGAGTACCAGCGTGAGTTCGACAAGCTCTGGGGCCGTTATGCAAGCAATGAATGACGCATGCTTGCGCCACCTGTCCGGTGAGTATCCGCCTGTGGCGATTGACTGCGGCTGAAGGCTGGAGCGCTGTAACCGGTCCGCTATGGGGCGCTCGGAACAGGTTCTATGATGAGCCTGCTTCCAGCCAGGCGGAAGCAGCAGAGACAGGCTATTCGAGGTAGACTTGTCGCCCTGTTTTTTCGCCAAGAAGCCCGCCATGGCCCTGCCGTCGACCACCTACAAGATCGAAATGAATCTCACGGACATGGATCGCAGCGTTTATGAAAACCTGCGGTTCACTGTCGCCCGTCACCCGTCCGAGACCGAAGAGCGTCTGGCTGTGAGGTTGATCGCCTACGCGCTGTTTTACGACGAGCTATTGGCCTTTGGTCGCGGTCTGTCGGATGTGGACGAGCCGGCACTGTGGCAGAAGAGCCTTGATGATCGGGTTCTACACTGGATCGAGGTGGGCCAGCCGGACAGCGAGCGCATCACCTGGTGCAGTCGCCGCGCCGAGCGCTTCAGCCTGGTGGCTTACGGCAATCTGCGGGTCTGGCAGGGAAAATGCCTCGAGCCGGTACGCAACCTGAAAAACATCAACGTGGTGGCTCTGGGGCAGGAGGCGTTGACCGATCTGGCGCAAGATCTGCCTCGCTCGCTGTCCTGGAGCGTGATGATCAGCGATGGCGAACTGTTCGTCACCGACGAGCGTGGACAGCACGAGATTCCGCTGGAGTGGCTGGTCGGCGAACGCTGAAGCCGGGCTACGGTTCGGTTCCCTCTCCCCTAGGGGGAGACAAACCCCGTCTCACCTGAAATAGACCCAAGATGCGCATCGAAGCCCGACCCTTACCTTCCCAGTTGCCTGATCTGGGCAATCTGCCGCCGCTGCTCACCCGTCTCTACGCCGCCCGTGGCGTGCAGTCCGCCGAGGAGCTGGACAAGGGCCTGGCGCGGCTGATTCCCTACCAGCAGCTCAAGGGCATCGACGCTGCCGTCGAGCTGTTGGTCGAGGCGCTTGCGCAGCGCCAGTGCATCCTGATCGTCGGCGACTTCGATGCCGATGGCGCCACCGCCAGCACGGTCGGCGTGCTTGGCCTGCGTCTGCTCGGCGCCGCGCATGTGGACTACCTGGTGCCGAACCGTTTCGAGTATGGCTACGGCCTGACCCCGGAAATCGTCGCCGTGGCGCTGCAGCGCAAGCCCGACCTGCTGCTGACCGTAGACAACGGCATCTCCAGCGTCGACGGCGTGGCCGCAGCCAAGGCCGCCGGGCTCAAGGTGCTGGTCACCGACCACCACCTGCCGGGGCCGGAACTGCCCGCAGCTGACGCCATCGTCAATCCCAACCAGCCGGGTTGCGCCTTCCCGAGCAAGGCCATGGCCGGCGTCGGGGTGATGTTCTACGTGCTGCTGGCGTTGCGCGCGCGTCTGCGTGAAAACGGCTGGTTTGCCAGCCGTGGGGAGCCGAACCTGGGCGAGTTGCTCGACTTGGTGGCGCTTGGCAGTGTGGCCGATGTGGTGCCGTTGGATGCCAACAACCGCATCCTGGTGCACCAGGGGCTGGCACGCATTCGCGCAGGTCGGGCACGGCCAGGACTGCGGGCGATTCTCGAAGTGGCCGGGCGCGATCATAGGCGCATTACTTCCACCGACCTGGGTTTTATTCTTGGCCCACGGCTGAACGCGGCCGGGCGCCTGGACGACATGAGTCTGGGGATCGAATGCCTGCTCTGTGACGACGAGGCGCTGGCCCGCGACATGGCGGTACAGCTCGACCAGCTCAACCAGGATCGCAAGGCCATCGAGCAGGGTATGCAGCGCGAGGCGCTGGCGCAGCTCAAGGATTTGGCTCTGGACGATATGCCGTTCGGTCTGTGCCTGTTCGAGCCGGACTGGCATCAGGGGGTGATCGGCATCCTCGCTTCGCGGCTGAAGGAGCGCTATCACCGCCCGGCCATCGCCTTTGCCGATGCAGGGGAGGGCATGCTCAAGGGCTCGGCGCGTTCGGTGCCGGGGCTGCATATCCGTGACGCGCTGGACGCCGTGGCGGCGCGCCATCCGGGGCTGATCAGCAAGTTTGGCGGGCATGCCATGGCCGCTGGACTGTCGCTGCCGCAGGCTAATTTCGGCGCGTTCGCGGCCGCCTTCGATGCCGAGGTGCGTCGCCAGCTCAGCGAGGACGACCTGACCGGTCGACTGCTGTCTGACGGACAACTGGCAGCCCACGAGTTCCACCTGGAACTGGCGCGCGCCTTGCGCAACGCCGGCCCCTGGGGCCAGCACTTCCCCGAGCCGCTGTTCCATGGTGTGTTCCAGATCGTGGGGCAGCGCATCGTAGGTGAGCGCCATCTGAAACTGGTGCTCAAAACCGAGTGCGGCAGCATGCAGCTCGACGGCATCGCCTTCAACGTGGATCGCGACGTCTGGCCCAACCCCACGCTGCGCTGGGCTGAACTGGCCTACAAGCTCGATCTCAACGAGTTCCGTGGTGTCGAGAGCGTGCAGTTGTTGGTGGTACATATCGCGCCGCGCTGATGTCGGCAGGGCGACGGTAATATCCGGAAGCACTCCGACGGCTGTCCGCAGTGACGCCCAGGCCTACACTCAGCAGGATTTTCTTGCGGAGAATGTGTGATGAATACCCGTGGACTGCTCGACCAATTGCTCAAGTCCGGACAGGATCTGTTGCAGCAAAAGGGTGGCTCTGGTGTTTCCTCCGGTTTCGGTGAGGCGCTCGGCAGCTTGCTCGGCAGTGGCGGCAGCAAGCCCGCAGGTTCTGGCGGCGACCTCGGGTCGTTGCTCAAGGGGGCTGGTGGTGGCGCTGCGCTGGCCATGCTGCTGGGCAACAAGCGGGTGCGCAAGGCTGGCGGCAAGTTGGCGGTCTATGGCGGTCTGGCCGCGCTCGGTGTGCTTGCCTACAAGGCCTACGGCAACTGGCAGGCGCAGCAGGGACAGGCACAATCGATCGAGCCGCGTACGCTTGATCGCCTGCCGGCGCCACAGGTCGAGCAACATAGCCGCGCTATTCTCAAGGCGCTGGTAGCGGCGGCCAAGGCTGATGGTCATGTGGACGAGCGCGAGCGGCAGTTGATCGAGCAGGAACTGGCCCGGCTGGAGCCGGACGCCGAGCTGCAGGCCTGGCTGCACACTGAGCTGAACACGCCGCTGGATCCGCAGTCCGTAGCCAAAGAGGCTGTTACGCCGGAGATGGCGGCGGAAATGTACCTGGCCAGTGTGCTGGTGGTGGACGAGCAGCACTTCATGGAGCGGGCCTATCTGGATGAGCTGGCGCGCCAACTGCAATTGGCGCCGGAGCTGCAGCGCGAGCTGGAGGCTCAGGCAGGTATCAGCCGTTGAGTCAGTCGGCGTGCCGGATACTGTCCGGCCTGGCATGACTGCCATGGTCATTCAGGTAGGCATCCACCGCCGCCCCTACAGTTGGCTGGAAGTGTTGCTCTCGGGCCGGATCTAGCAGACCGAAGCGGCGCATCTTGTCCTTCACCGGGCTTTTCACTTCGGCAAAGTGCAGTTCGATTCCGGCCTGCGTCAGCAGTCGTTCCAGTTCCGTGAGCATATCTGCGGAGGTTACGTCGATGCTGGTAACCGGCTCGGCAGCAACCACTACCCTGTGCACCGGCGTCGGTGCGCAGGCTATAGCCTGTAGCAGACTCTGCTGGAATAGCTCGGCATTGGCGAAGAACAGCGGTGCATCCCAGCGAAACAGTAGCAGGCCGGGAATCTGCTGCGCTCCCGGGTTACGCTCGATGTCGTGAAAGCCGCGCACGCCGTCGACCTGGCCGAGAACGGCGTAGTAGGGGCGCCAGGCATCCCAGAGAAACTCGATGATCGCCAGCAGCACGGCCAGCCCGATGCCCGGGATCACGCCAAAGGCCAGTACGCCGATGAAACAGGCTATGGACAGCCAGAACTCCCACTGCTGGATGCGGAAGATGCGGCGCAGATCCGTGACCACGAACAGGCCCATGACGGCGGCTATCACCACGGCGGCCAGCGCACTGGTGGGCAGGTATTGCATCAGATCCGGCGCCAGAACCAGCAGCAGGGTAACGCACAGGGCGCCGACCACGCCGGTCAGTTGGGTCCTGGCGCCAGCTGCCTCGGCTACTGGCGTGCGCGACGAACTGCTGCTGACCGGAAAACCCTGGAACAGTCCGCCGGCCAGGTTGGCGGCGCCAAGCGCGATCAACTCCTGATTCGGGTCAACAGGGCGACCGGTACGCGCGGCATAGGTGCGCGATAGCACGCTGGTGTCGGCGAAGGCCACCAGCGCTACGGCGACGCCGCCCAGCACCACGCTGGCCAGATCAATGCCGCTGAGCCAGGGCAGGGTCAGGCTGGGCAGTCCCTGCGGCAGCTCGCCAAGTATCTGTACGCCGCGGGTATCGAGATCAAGCAGGGCGACAAGCAGAGTCGCCAGGGTCACCGCGATGAGGATGACCGGCAGTTGGCGGAAGCGCTGGAGCAGCAGGATCAACGTCAGTGTCCCGGTCCCAACGGCCAGACTATAGGGATTGATCAGCCCGGCGAGCGAGGCTTTGGTGATGACGTAGAGGTCTTGTACGGGGTTCTGGCTGTCGATGGAAAAGCCCAGCAGCCGTGGCAGCTGGCTGATCAGTACGCTGAGGGCGATGCCATTCATGTAGCCATAGCGGATCGGCTTGGACAGCAGTTCGGTGACAAAGCCCAGGCGCAGCAGACCGGCGATTATGCAGGTCAATCCTGCTACCAGTGCCATCATGCTGGCCAGGGTGATGGCCCGCATTGGGTCGCCTCTGGACAGAGGCAGTACCACGGCAAGTATCAGGGCGGCCAGGGCTGAGTCCGGGCCTAGCACGAGGATGCGGCTGGGGCCGAACAGGGCATAGGCCAGCAGCGGCACTATGGTTGCGTACAGGCCGTAGATTCCTGGCACCCCGGAGGCTTCGGCATAGGCGATACCTACCGGCACCAGCATGCTGGTCAGTACCAGGCCGGCAGCGATGTCTTTTGGCAGCCAGCTCATGCGGTATTCGCGCAGGACTTGCAGGCCGGGGAGCCAGCGTCGCCAGCTACTCTGCCGTGGTGACAGGACCTGACGGGAAAATGGCTGTGGAGAAGATGGCATGTGCAAAGGATTCGGCAAGACGTATGGCAAGTAAAGCGCATAACGCCAGCCGATCACCAGCGAGAGGATCCGGCTGGCATGCCGCCGGTCAATAGAATTGCCGGTGCAGACTATCGACGGGCTGCCAGAGTATTTGGGGTCAGGTATAATCCGGGGCTTTTCCGTCCGATTTGCCACGAGCGCGACCAACCATGGAAATCAACCCGATCCTCAACGCCATCAAGGACCTTTCCGAGCGCACCCAGACTATTCGGGGGTATCTTTGACTACGATCAAAAGCATGATCGGCTGGTCGAAGTAAACCGCGAGCTCGAAGATCCGAGCATCTGGAACAATCCCGAATATGCGCAGAACCTCGGGCGCGAGCGTGCCATGCTGGCACAAATCGTCGAGACCATCGACGACCTCAGCAGTAGCCTGAGCGATTCCCGCGATCTGCTGGACATGGCCGTCGAAGAGAATGACGAGACCGCCGTGGCCGATGTGGCCAGCGAAGTAGAGCGCTTGCGCGAAATCCTTGAGAAGCTTGAGTTCCGCCGAATGTTCAGCGGTGAGATGGACCCGAACAACTGCTATCTGGATATCCAAGCGGGTTCCGGTGGCACCGAGGCGCAGGACTGGGCCAACATTCTGCTGCGCATGTACCTGCGCTGGGCTGACAAACGCGGCTTCTCGGCCGAAATCGTCGAGCTGTCCGAAGGCGAGGTGGCCGGCATCAAGGGCGCAACCGTACATATCAAGGGTGAGTACGCCTTTGGCTGGCTGCGTACCGAGAGTGGCGTGCACCGTCTGGTGCGCAAGAGCCCGTTCGACTCCGGCAACCGTCGTCATACCTCGTTCACTGCGGTATTCGTATCGCCGGAAATTGACGACAACATCGAGATCGAGATCAACCCGGCGGATCTGCGTATCGACACCTACCGCTCTTCCGGTGCCGGTGGCCAGCACGTCAACACCACCGACTCGGCCGTGCGTATCACCCACGTGCCGACCAATACCGTGGTGGCCTGCCAGAACGAGCGTTCCCAGCACGCCAACAAGGACACCGCCATGAAGATGCTGCGGGCCAAGCTGTACGAGATGGAGATGCAGAAGCGCACGGCAGCTTCCCAGGCCCTGGAAGACTCCAAGTCCGATATCGGCTGGGGCCATCAGATCCGCTCTTACGTGCTGGATCAGTCGCGGATCAAGGATCTGCGTACCGGTGTGGAGCGCAGTGACTGCGACAAGGTGCTCGACGGCGATCTGGACGAGTACCTCGAGGCCAGCCTCAAGCAGGGGCTTTGAACCGGCGCGGCGTAGTCCGCTGCCCCGATCGCTCAGGGCTTTGCCGTTGCAGGCCCGGAGCCGTGCCCGAAGTGGAGGCTGTTCGTCCTGCTTCGGGCCATCAATTTGCAACAGGCGATGAATCGCCTTACCAGGAACTCCCGCAATCATGAGTGACCAACAACTCGACTCCCTCGAACTGCAACAGGAAGAAAACAAGCTGATTGCCCAGCGCAAGGAAAAGCTTGCCGCCATCCGTAAGCAGGGCATTGCCTTCCCCAACGACTTCCGCCGCGATAGCCTGTGTGGCGAGCTGCAGAAGAAGTACGAAGGCAAGAGCAAGGAAGAGCTGGAGGCCGCAGCCATTCCGGTCAAGATTGCCGGGCGCATCATGCTCAACCGTGGGGCCTTCATGGTGCTGCAGGACACCAGCGGCCGTTTGCAGGTCTATGTGGATCGCAAAGGCCTGCCGGCGGAAACCCTCGAAGCCATCAAAACCTGGGATCTGGGCGACATCATCGCTGCCGAAGGCACTCTGGCCCGCTCCGGCAAGGGCGACCTGTACGTACACATGAGCAATGTACGACTGCTGACCAAGTCGCTGCGCCCACTGCCGGACAAGCACCACGGCCTGACCGATACCGAGCAGCGCTACCGTCAGCGTTACGTCGACCTGATCGTCAACGAGGAAACCCGTCACACCTTCCGCGTGCGTTCGCAGGTGATCGCGCATATCCGTCGTTTCCTCAACGAGCGCGGCTTCCTCGAAGTGGAAACCCCGATGCTGCAGACCATCCCCGGTGGCGCCGCGGCCAAGCCGTTCGAGACGCACCACAATGCGCTGGACATGGCCATGTTCCTGCGTATCGCCCCGGAGCTGTACCTCAAGCGCCTGGTGGTCGGTGGCTTCGAGAAGGTCTTCGAGATCAACCGCAACTTCCGCAACGAAGGGGTCTCGACCCGGCACAATCCCGAGTTCACCATGCTCGAGTTCTACCAGGCCTACGCAGACTATCGCGACAACATGGATCTGACCGAAGAACTGTTCCGCGAGCTGGCCATGACGGTGCTGGGCACTACCGACGTGCCGTATGGCGACAAGGTGTTCCACTTCGGCGAGCCGTTCGCACGTCTGTCGGTGTACGACTCGATCCTCAAGTACAACCCGGACATTACCGAAGCCGATCTCAACGACATCGACCGAGCCCGCGAGATCGCCAGGAAAGCCGGCGCCAAGGTGCTCGGCCATGAGGGACTGGGTAAACTGCAGGTGATGATTTTCGAGGAGCTGGTCGAGCACAAGCTGGAACAGCCGCACTTCATTACCGAATATCCCTTTGAAGTATCGCCGCTGGCGCGTCGCAATGACGACAACCCGAACGTTACTGACCGCTTCGAGCTGTTTATCGGCGGGCGTGAGATCGCCAACGCCTACTCCGAGCTTAATGATGCCGAGGATCAGGCCGAGCGCTTCCTCGCTCAGGTGGCCGAGAAGGACGCCGGTGACGACGAGGCCATGCACTATGACGCCGACTTCGTCCGTGCGCTGGAGTACGGCATGCCGCCGACCGCCGGCGAAGGCATCGGTATCGACCGCCTGGTCATGCTGCTGACCAACTCGCCGTCGATCCGCGATGTCATCCTGTTCCCGCACATGCGTCCGCAGGCCTGATGGCCTGCCATGGGCCGTCCGATGGCGGCTCGTGGTAGCTATCCATCCGGCACTGAGTGATAGTTGGGGAAGGGGCGAAGCATAACGCTCGCTGGTCATCTTCAGAACGTAGAGGATCGAGTCATCGTGAGTTCCACGTCTTTGTCCCCGAATGCCGCCGAAGCGGCTTACGCGGTCGCCGAAAGAGTCCATTACCAGGGACGCAAGACCAGTCGTCAGGGCAGTGAACAGCGTCGTCAGACGATTCTTGAGGCGGTCATGCGCATCATCGTACGTGATGGTGTGCGTGCCGTACGCCACCGCGCGGTGGCTGCCGAAGCCCAGGTGCCGCTGTCGGCGACCACCTATTACTTCAAGGATATCGATGACCTGATCACCGATACCTTCGCTCTGTTCGTCGAGCGCAGTGCTGCACAGATGGCATCTTTCTGGGCCGGTATCGAGGAGAGTGTGGCTCAGATGGTCAGTCGCCTGGACGGTAGCGAACAGGCCCGTCGGCAGTTGGCCGACGAACTGGCCGCAATGGCGGTGAAGTATGTGCAGCACCAATTGCGTGAGCGTCGTGACCATCTGATCGTCGAGCAGGCTTTCCAGCAGGAGGCGCTGCTCAATCCGCGTCTGCGCGATCTGGTTCGGGCGCACCGGCGTATCCTGCAGCAGGGAGTGACTCACTTCTTTGAAGTACTCGGTTCACGCCAGCCGGAGCAGGATGCGGTGTTGTTGACGGCCACCATCGTACGAGTGGAGTATCAAGGCCTACTCGATGGCCCTGAACAACTGGACAGCGAAGGAATGCTGGCCATCCTTAAACGCTACATGAACCTGGTTCTTGGCTTTTGAAGCCGAGCCGGTCGGCGTTATTCACAAGGAGAGCGAAATGAAAGTCTGGCGCATACTGGTTGCCTTGTCCTGCCTGCTACTGGGAGGCTGCCTGGTTACTTTCAAGGAGCCTATCCCGGCCAATGAGGCGGCTCCCATAGCGCTGCTGGGCGAGTGGACTCAACTGGATGAATGGGGCGACCGGTTATTCCTGGAAATCACCCGGGCCGGCGCCAATCTCTACCAGGCACGACTGAGTGAAGGCAGCACCGACAGTGCAGCAAGTCTGGAGACTTTCGGTTTCACAGTTTCCCATCATGGCCGCCGCTGGTATCTGTCAGCCGGTTTGCCGAAAAGCGTCGGTGCCAACTTTGCCATCGCCGGATTCGAGCTGACCCGCAATAACGAGCTGGTGATCTACAACCTGGATGTCGCACGGATTCAGCAGGACATGCAGCGTGGTCTGCTGGAAGGGCAGACGGTGACCATGCCGGAGGCCGATGGCGTGCTGATCACCAGCCCGCTGGACAAGGTGTTTGGCTACCTTGATGATCCGGCCAATGCCGGCTTGTTCGTCGAAGTGGCGCGCTATCAGCGAGTCGAGCTACAGGAACCCTGATGAACGAAGCACTTGAGCTGGACGACTATCAGCGCTGCATCCGCAGCCTTTCCGACCGCATCGTCGAGGCACAGACGCCGATTCGCGTACTTGATGCGGTAAAGTGGGACGACTCCATCCGTGAGGATTTTCTCAAGGCCAAGGGCAAGGCCCTGCCGGCCGTCGACCGTGACTATTACCGGGGCCGGCCGTTGGCATTCGATGCCGCTGCGAAGAAACTGGAGTTCCAGAATATCGAGCGCGATATCACCCGCCAGTTGGGCCAGTTCAATCCGGTTGGACAGATCATGCGGCGCATGTGCAAGGAGTACCGCATGGTGATCCGCATGCTCGAGGCACGCGGAACCGAGGATTTCGGACTGATCTCGCAGGAGCTTTACGGCGCCGCTTCCGACGCCTTTCATGCCGGCGATCCAACCCTGGCGGATCTTGGTCTGATGCTGTCGGATTACCTCAACAACATCGCCGCCCGTGGCGATCTGGAAGACGAGCCGAAGACACTGGCTGCTGGCGATGCCGTGGATATTCTGCAGCAGCGCCTTGCCGAAGTGTTTGGTGACGACACCATTCGCGTGTTCGAGTCCGATGGCATCCTCGCCGATGCTGCAGCTGGTGCCGACTACATCAAGATCCGCAGCGATGCGCGTTTCAACGCTCGTGATGTCAAGGCACTGGAGGTTCACGAAGGGCTGGTGCATGTCGGCACCACGCTCAATGGCCTGAACCAGCCGATCTGCACCTTCCTGGCCAAGGGCCCACCTTCGTCGACGGTGACCCAGGAGGGGCTGGCGATTCTGATGGAGGTTATCGCTTTCGCGTCCTACCCGACCCGCCTGCGCAAGCTGACCAACCGCACCCGGGCCATTCATATGGCCGAGGAGGGTGCTGATTTTCTCGAGGTGTTCGCCTTCTTCCGCGAGCAGGGCTACGACATGGCTTCCAGCTACAGCAATGCCGGCCGGGTATTCCGTGGATCCCTGCCGAACGGTCTGCCGTTCACCAAGGATCTGTCGTATCTCAAGGGTTTCATCCTGATTTACAACTACATCCAGCTGGCGGTGCGCAAGGGCAAGCTGGAGCAGATTCCGCTGCTGTTTTGCGGCAAGACCACGCTGGAGGACATGCGTACCCTGCGCAAACTGGTGGACGAAGGTCTGGTGCTGCCGCCCAAATACCTGCCGCCGCAGTTCCAGGATATGAATGCGCTGTCGGCGTGGATGTGCTTTTCCAACTTCCTCAACCATCTGAGTCTGGACCGCATCGAGGCGGATTACGCCAATATTCTCTAGAGGCTTCAGATTCCTTCAGCCGCACCCCGGATGAAATCCGGGAACCGGAGACCTGTACGTGTCCTCTCATCAACTGGAGTACGAAATCCTCGGCGCATCAGCGCAATTGGTGGAGATCATTCTCGATCCCGGCGAGACGGTGATCGCCGAAGCCGGTGCGATGAACTACATGACCGACGGCATACGCTTCGAAACGCGCATGGGCGACGGTTCGACCAGCGGCCTGCTGGGCAAGCTGTGGAGCGCCGGCAAGCGCATGCTCACCGGCGAGTCGCTGTTCATGACGCATTTCAGCAATGCTGGTAGTGTCCAGGCGCGGGTAGCTTTCGCCGCGCCTTATCCGGGCACCGTGGTGCCCATCGACCTGGCCACGATCGGCGGGCGGTTGATCTGCCAGAAGGATGCCTTTCTCTGTGCTTCTTACGGTACCAGCATCGGCATCAGCTTTGCCAAGCGTTTGGGCGCCGGTTTCTTTGGTGGCGAAGGCTTTATCCTGCAGAAACTCGAAGGCGATGGCTTGGCGTTTGTGCATGCCGGCGGCGCCGTGATCCGCAAGGAACTGAACAATGAAACCCTGCGTCTGGACACCGGTTGCCTGGTTGCCTTTACCTCGGGCATCGATTACGACATCGCGCTGGCGGTAGGGCTGAAGACCATGTTGTTTGGTGGTGAAGGTATTCTCCTGACCACACTTAGGGGAACCGGCAGCGTATGGATCCAGAGTCTGCCTTTCTCGCGTCTGGCCGGACGTATCCAGGTCGCAGTCGGGCAGGCTCGTGAGGAGGTAAGGGCCGGTGGCAAGTAGCATGCGCATGTTGGTGCTATTGGCCGGACTGCTGCTGTCCGGCTGCAGCGGGCTGCTGTTCTACCCGGAAGCCGGGCTGCCAATCACTCCGGAACGTGCCGACCTGGAATATCGCGATGTCGAGCTGCGTGCCGCCGATGGTACGCGTTTGCATGCATGGTGGTTGCCAGCCAGGACAGGGACGAAAATCAAGGGTACGGTGCTGCATCTGCATGGCAATGGCGGCAATCTGGCCTGGCACTTGGGCGGTGTTTACTGGCTCCCTGAGCAGGGCTATCAGGTGCTGATGCTGGATTACCGAGGTTATGGTCTGTCCGCTGGAAAGCCGCGGCTGCCGGAGGTCTATCAGGATATCGACGCAGCCTTTGCCTGGCTGGCCCAGGCTCCGGAGGTGCAGAACCGGCCGTTGCTGGTACTTGGACAGAGTCTGGGCGGTGCGCTGGTGGTGCACTATCTGGCTGAGCGGCCCGAACGGCGGGTGCAGATCAATGGCCTGGCACTCGACGGAGCGCCGGCGAGCTACCGAGATGTGGCACGTTACGCCCTGAGTAATTCCTGGTTGACCTGGCCATTGCAGGTGCCGCTTTCCTGGTTGGTGCCCGATGGCGAGAGTGCAGTGCGCAGCATCGACCAATTGCAGGGGCTGCCCCTGCTGATTTATCACAGTGTTGACGATAGGATCGTGCCGTTTTCCAATGGGCGCCGCCTATACCGGGCTGCGCGCCCGCCGCATGCCTTTCAGGCAACCCGTGGTGTGCACGTGCAGACCTTTGCCGAGCCTACCTGGCGCCAGTCGTTACTGGCGTTCTTCAGTGCACCGCTGGCATTCGTCGAGCGTCGTGCCGAATCTGCAGAAGAGAGTCCGTAATGTCCGAACGAGATCCCATTCCCCTGATCCTCACCGCTGTAGCCAGCATCGTCGGTACCGTTGGTGTGCTGTGGTATTACGGCTACGTGCATTTTGCCAAGCCCGAGGATGCGCTGTTGCTGTCCGAGTTCACCATGCTCAAGACCATTCCGGGCGAGGACTACCGGGTTTCTCTGAAGCCGGCGGATCAGGTGGCGCAGTGCATCGATGGTGTGCTGGTACTTTTCGACACCCAGCAGAAGGGGCTGACCGGTGTTCTGGTGGATGATCGCAAGCGTGCGGTGCGCTGCACGGGCCAGGAAACCCCGCAGCTACAGGAGTAAGTTTGCCTGACAGAAAAAGAAACCCGCCATCAGGCGGGTTTCTTTTGGGGCGAGGTTCGGTCAGATAGCGCTGGCCGAACGGGGAGCCACCGGGCGGTTGTCGTTGGAGATGGTGACCTCCACGCGACGGTTCTGTGCACGACCGGAATCGGTGGAGTTATCGGCCACCGGATATTCCTTGCCGTAGCCCTGAGCGACGATGCGCGACGGCTCGATGCCGGCGCGAATCAGGGCGCGGCGCACGGATTCTGCGCGACGTTCGGACAGACCCTGGTTGTAGCTGGCCGAGCCAACACTGTCGGTATAGCCCTCGACGATCACCTTGCGCTCCGGATTTTCCTGGAGGAAACGAGCCAGTTGGGTAATGTTTGGCAGGGCGCTGCTCTTGAGTTCGGCCTTGTTGAAGTCGAACAGTACGTCGCCAAAAGTGACCAGTGTGCCGCGGTCGGTCTGCTTGGCGTTGAGGCTCTCCTGCAGTTTGCGGATCTCGGCGTCACGGGCGTCCAGCAGAGCCTGGGCACGTTTTGCCGAGGTGTTTTTTAGTTCTGCTTCCGCAGTGCGCAGGGCGATAGTCTGCTTGGCAACTTCGACGCGCTGGTTGGTCAGGTAGGCCAGTTGGTCGACCTTCTCTTTGTCCTCTTTCTCCAGGTAGGCCTTTTCGGCTTTGTTCAGCCACTCCTGGGCTTCCTTGGTCTCCAGAGCTGCAACCTTACTGGCCTGCGGATCACTCTGCAGAGAGGAGAAGTTGCTGCGAGCAGCCTCGAGGCCGGGATTGGGTTGGTACGAGCAGGCGGCCAGGCCGACGCTAAGCGCCAGCAGGGCAGGAATCATGACGAGTTTGCGCATGGCGTTCATCCTTTAATCAAAGTGCAAATGAGTAGTGTGTGTAGGCTCATTGCGCGTTGCGCATGCCTTCCTTACGCAGTTCCTGAACACCCTGGCGAGCATCCTGAAGCGCACGCTCGGCCTTGGCTGCCTGTGCCTTGCGTTCGGCCAGTCGGGCATCCCATTCGGCCTGTTCAGCCAGACGGCGGGCCTTGTCATATTCTTTCTCGTGCATGGCCAGCTCGGCTTCCTTGAGCTTGTCTTGCGCCGATTTCATCTCCACCGCCGCGAATTCAGTGCCTCCGGCGCTGATGGCTGAGTTCACCGCTGATTTAGTCACGGCATGCTGCTCGGTCGGCGGGTTGCCGGCACAGCCGGCCAGCACCAGGCTGCTGCCCAGTACCAGAGCTGCCAGTTTGATCCCATGCAGACGAGAGCGGTGGGATTTTTCGGTATGGGTATTCATGGCGGCTAACTCCATTTGAAACACTCCTAAATGAATATGTCCGTGCCTTCAAATTCATCCGCGACAAGGGATGAACTACGTGAAATGGACATGGCGTTTTGCTAAATGGTTCCGAAAAAAACTGAGCTGGATTCTTTTTTGCATGACCATTCAGTCATTTTTTTTGCTTCGAATAGCCCGGCCATGGGGCAGTTCAGTGCTATCGATGTTTGTACCTGCAAGATGGAGCGAGTAGGGCACGTGCTATCCCCAGCCAGCAGTGCAAGGGGAGTCGTTCATTCTGAAAACAGGAGTGGAAGGCGACGACATGACGTGAATCAGTGCACGTCTGGGCGAGTAGGATGAGCGGTCTGTCGAGCCGCTCAGCCCTCGGATCCTATGCTCTGTACGACGATTGCCTGGTGGAGCAGGTACTGGCTTGGCTCGAGGTTTTTACGCGACCTATTGTCGCATGCCGGTGCTTCGGTTCTGGAAATGACCGGTCAGTCTCGATGCCGGTGTGCAGTTTCGAGCCCCTGGAATCCATCTGCGCGGGCAATACCTACCTCTATTCGCATTACTCGCTTCAGGCCAGGCTGATGGCTTCTTGCTGCCTGCGAAAACAGGCGTCGCAGAGCCTTCTGGAGCAGGTGCAACCGGTCAGTATGACGCGTGACGTCACAGGTTTTCGTCGCACTGAGTGGGTCTGCAGGCAGGGTTAGGGACACCGCCTGAAAGCCCTCTGCCGGCTGTCGCCAGACGGTATTCCCTCCGACTTTCGATGGCTTGTGCACCCGAAACACGCTGTGTATCTTGGGCACCCTTTTGGTACTACAGCTGCCGAAGACGCACAGATTAAGAGATTGGCCCCATGAGGCGAGTCCGACCGATTACTACATAACTCTTGAGGAGCACATCGATGCGCGTGATTCTGCTGGGGGCGCCCGGTGCCGGCAAAGGCACTCAGGCTCGCTACATCACCGAGAAATTCGGTATTCCGCAAATTTCCACGGGCGACATGCT
This sequence comes from Pseudomonas sp. NCCP-436, assembly GCF_019656335.1. Classification (GTDB taxonomy): domain Bacteria; phylum Pseudomonadota; class Gammaproteobacteria; order Pseudomonadales; family Pseudomonadaceae; genus Aquipseudomonas. The sequence goes on from NZ_BPLZ01000002.1 coordinate 233,704, forward strand.
GCGCGCTGCGGTCAAGGCCGGCACCGAGCTGGGCCTGAAGGCCAAGAGCGTCATGGACGCTGGTGGTCTGGTTTCCGATGACCTGATCATCAATCTGGTCAAGGAGCGTATCGCCGAGTCGGACTGCGCCAATGGTTTCCTCTTCGATGGCTTCCCGCGCACCATTCCGCAGGCCGAAGCTCTACGTGATGCCGGCATCGCACTCGATCATGTGGTGGAAATCGCCGTGGATGATGAGGAAATCGTCAAGCGCCTGTCCGGCCGCCGTGTTCATCCGGCTTCCGGGCGTGTCTATCATGTCGAGTACAACCCGCCGAAAGTTGCCGGCAAGGACGATGTTACCGGTGAGGATCTGGTGCAGCGCGATGACGACAAGGAAGAGACCGTGCGTCATCGTTTGTCGGTCTACCATTCCCAGACCAAGCCACTTGTCGACTTCTATCAGAAGCTTTCCGCCGAGACTGGTACGCCCAAGTACACCCATATCCCGGGTGTTGGCAGCGTCGAGGAAATCACCGCCAAGACCCTGGCCGCACTCGCCTGAGCTGCGCACCAGTCGTCTGTCACCCAGGGCCCCGAAAGGGGCCTTGGTCGTTTATGGCGTCCGGATATGTTCTGGTCGCTTTCAGGCATGTCCCTGATCACGACGTAGCTAGTATCGAAGATGCAAGCTTCCGGCCTGCGTCGGAGCGCGTCGACAACCTGTTAGGAAGAGGGCATGGTACATGACCGAGAAACGCATCTGGCTGGGCCTTGCGGCGTCGCTGTTGAGCACTCCACTGGTATTCGCCGAACCTGCCGCAGAGTTCAAGGCTGACTGTTCCGTCGCGCAATTCACCATGGGCTTGCGTTTTCAGCAGCAGTCCGCGGAGATCCAGGCACTGCAACTGCAGGCCTACAACATCGCCACGGAAAGGCTCGACAAGGCGGTGGCTGCGGCGAAAGATCCATCGAAGCTGGCCATCGTTACCGACCTCGACGAAACCGTAATCGATAACAGTGCGTTGCTGGTGCGCGATCTGGCCAACTGTCATCAGTACGACGTCTGGGATACCTGGTTGCCCTGGGAGCGTGACGGTACGCCGGTGCTGATCCCCGGTGCGAAGAAGTTCCTCGAACATGCCGACAGGCTCGGAGTGACCATCCGCTACATCTCCGATCGCGCCGACGAACAGAAGAAATACACTCTGGCCACCCTGACCAAGCTGGGGCTACCGCAGGTGTCAGAGGAGAGTGTGCTGCTGCTCGGCCCGCCCAAGGTGGAACGACGCGCCATCGTCAGTGCCGATCACCAGATCATCCTGCTGCTGGGTGATACCCTGCATGACTTCGATGCACGCTTTCGCAAGACGCCGCTCGACGCTCAGCGCCAGACCGTGGCCGATGAGGCCGGCAAGTGGGGCGTGGAGTGGATAGTGTTCCCCAATGCGGGCTATGGCACTTGGTCCGAGGCGCCGCTCAAAGGTTGGGAGGCCGAGCTTGTGGTCGAGCCCTGGTAAGGCGGCAGTGAGCGATTCAGGTCGTCCCGCACAAGCCTCACAGACGTCATGAGGCTGGAAAAAAAAACTCCGAGCCGGTCTAATGCCGGCTCTTTTTATTTGACCGTCTGAACGCAATGACCACTCTCCTGGCCCTGGATACCGCCACCGAAGCCTGTTCCGTCGCGCTGCTGCATGATGGCCGCGTACTCAGTCACTACGAGGTGGCACCACGCCTGCATGCCCAGCGCCTGCTGCCGATAATCCGGCAACTGCTGGGGGAGGCAGGCATTACTCCGGGAGCACTGGATGCCATCGCCTTCGGGCGCGGCCCGGGAGCCTTTACCGGGGTGAGGATTGCCGTGGGGGTGGTGCAGGGGCTGGCTTTTGCTCTGGATCGCCCCGTATTGCCCGTATCGAATCTGGCATTGCTGGCGCAGCGTGCGCTGCGTGAGCACGGCGCCGAGCAGGTCGCGGCGGCCATCGATGCGCGAATGGATGAGGTTTACTGGGGCTGTTATCGCGCCGAGTCTGGTGAAATGCGCCTGTGTGGGAAGGAGGCAGTGCTGCCGCCGGAGCAGGCAGAGGTGCCACGCGGCAGCCAAGGGCGCTGGTTCGGTGCCGGTACTGGCTGGGGCACATATGGCAAGCGCATTTTTCTGCAGCCTGCGGGGCAGGACGGTGCAATGCTGCCGCATGCAGAGGATCTGCTGAGCCTGGCGCGCTTTGCATGGGGTCGCGGCGAGGCGTTGCCGGCGGATCAGGCGCAGCCGGTGTACCTGCGCGACCAGGTCGCCACCCCCAAGGCACCGATAGTCTGATCCCGGCAAGGCGAGGCGCATGACAGGCGGCATTTGCCAAGCCTCGGACGCGCCGCTACATTGCCTGCATCAGTAGCTGCATAGAGCTTTCGCGGACGTTTCCAGATGCGCATCGACGGTTTCCTTCCTCCGTACTCGCCGGATCGTGGGCCCCGCTCGGGGACAGCGGTCACGCCCTATCGCGAAGCGCAACACGAGGCCGAGGTTCGTCAGGAGCAACCGGTAGCACCGGCCGTCAGCCAGGGGCTGGAGCCGGTTGCGCAGATTCGCCGGGTGCAGCCTGGCCAGCCCGGTACCGACAGCCTGCCGAGCAGTGTCCGAAGCGGGCAGCTTCTGTACGACGCCGTTCCAGGCAGCCGCACCACACAAGCACTGGCCAGCTACAGTGCAACTGCAGCTTACGGCCAGGATTACGATGCCCAGGAAGTGCTCGGGCTCGATCTCTACGCCTGAAAATCTGCTGTCTTGACCGCCCGATGAATGCCCTTCTGCCGTACCGGCTCGGCTGTCCGTCATGGAGCGAAGCTGCCTGGCGCGGCTCGCTGTACGCCGACGATGCGCGTTCGGCTGATTTCCTCACCAGCTATGCCCGTGTGTTCAATGCGGTGGAGGGCAATACCACCTTCTATGCTCGTCCTTCTGCGCAGACTGTAGCGCGCTGGGCCGAGCTAATGCCGGCCGAGTTCCGTTTCTGTGCCAAGCTGCCGCGTGACATCAGTCATGCCGAGGATCTGTGCCGGCAACTGGACGAAGTAGCCAGCTTTCGGCAGCTGCTTGCGCCACTTGGTGCTCGGGTGGCCCCGTACTGGTTGCAGTTGCCGGCCAGCTTCGGCCCATCGCGCCTGGCTGAATTGGCCGCTTTCCTTGAGGCCTGGGGAGATTGGCCTTTGGCGGTTGAGCCACGGCATGTCGAATTCTTCGCTAAGGGCGAGGCCGAGCGCACGCTTAACTGCCTGCTGCTGGGGCGGGGAGTCGAGCGCATCTGCCTGGACACTCGTGCCTTGTTCAGTTGTACCTCAAAGGACAGTGCGGTGCTGCATGCCCAGTCGCGCAAGCCGCGTCGCCCCACCCGACCAACGGCCTTCAGCAGCAGCCCGCAGTTGCGCTTTATTGGCCATCCAGAGCTACTGGCCAATGATCCCTTTATGGCGCCCTGGCTGGACAAGGTCGCCGGCTGGATTGAACAGGGCTTGTCTCCCTATGTGTTTGCCCACACCTCGGACAACCGTCTGGCTCCGCAACTGGCCCGGCGCTTTCATGAGGGCCTTATGCAGCGCCTGCCGGGGCTGCCCGAACTGCCGGAGCTGGATGCTGCTCCAGCGCTGCATCAGCTTGACCTGCTCTGAGCTGGCTATGGTCGATGGCGTTTAGTCGCCTGGACAGGGATTCAGCGCTTGGCCAGCAACAGGTCGGCGGCCTGCCCCTGGCGACCGTCGCTGAATTCGAATTGGCCAAGCTGAGCAATCCGGTCGTAGGTGCCCAGTGCCTGATGGATATCGCGGGCATGCAGTTCTATGGCGCTCACTGCGGAATCGGCAAGGCTTTGCAGGTGCTGACGTCCTAGAGCATCGAAGCGCAGCAGGCGCAACTGCTCGAAGACGCTATCGGCCGCATCGATACGGCCGTCGCCATTCTCGTCGAAACGTGCCAGCTCGGCAAAGCCGTTGGCGGCCCCATGCTGGTCGCCGAACAGTTCGCGGCCGTCATCAATGCGGCCATTGCCGTTGCGATCCAGTGCCAGCAGGGCATCGTCGCCGGTAGGAACACTGATTTGATCGAGACGTCCGTCGGCATCCAGGTCAAAACGTACCGGACGGCTGAGGCCGCTAGTGGAAAAGCCGTTCCCGGCCAGGTCCAGAACCAGCGGGTCGATCTGCTGCGGTACTGGCTCGGCATTTACCTGCAGCTCCAGGCTACGCTGCTCCACCAGGCGCCGACTGAAGGCCTCGGCCTGCAAGGCCGCCTCCGGTGCTTCGCTGGCCTGGCGCAGCTCATCGGCTACCTGTTCCGACGGCTCCTGCTCGATGCCGAGCGTGCGACGCAGGATCTGGTAGTCGACAGATTCGCGGGTCGCCTGTTCAAGATCCTGCTCCAGCGAACGCGGGCTGGCGGTGCTGGCGGAATGGCGTGGGGACTGGATGCTGTCGATCATGCTATCTCCCGATGCGGTCGATGGGCGCCGGCTCTGGCAGAATGTGCATCTTGGTTATCGGCCATATGGTCGATGGTTTGAGTCATGTCCGGGAAGAACGCACCGATGTCCGACCAGCGGTATAACGCCAGCATCTGTATCCAGTCCCTGGATCCCCGTCATGCCGAGGCGACCGAGGAGTGGGCCGCGCGCCTGGGGCTGGCTATGGGCGGGGAGGCGGAGTATGCCCTGCAACTTGGGGACGACGGCCTGCAATTGGTCGAGCTGGGGGAACGTGCCCCGGGGCCTGTGCGGGTGGATTTTGTTGAGGGCGCGATGGCGCACCGGCGCCAGTTTGGCGGCGGTAGCGGGCAGATGATCGCCAAGGCGGTCGGTGTTCAGCCAGGCATTCGCCCACGCATCCTCGATGCTACGGCAGGCCTCGGTCGCGATGCCTTCGTACTGGCCAGCCTGGGTTGCGAGATGACTCTGATAGAGCGCCAGCCGCTGGTTGCGGCGCTGCTGGCGGACGGTTTGCAGCGAGCCCGATGCGATCCGGAGGTGGCGCCAATCGTTGCCCGCATGCGGTTGCTGGATGGTGATGCCATCGAGTTGATGCAGCGCTGGCAGGAGCCACTGGCACCACAGGTGATCTACCTTGACCCCATGTTTCCCCATCGCGACAAGAGCGCTCTGGTGAAAAAGGAGATGCGTCTGTTCCGGCCCTTCGTCGGCGACGACACGGATGCACCAGCTCTGCTGGAGGCGGCCTTGGCACTGGCAAGCCATCGGGTGGTCGTCAAGCGTCCACGCAAGGCGCCAGCTATCGAGGGTGTGCGTCCTGGCTATGTGCTGGAGGGTAAGTCCAGCCGCTATGACATCTACCCGAAGAAGAAGCTGGTGGCGACTGACTGAGTCAGCCTGTCTGGCCTGCGCGGTAGGCGCGCAGGAAAAGCTGTACCGAGTCCTGCACGTGGGCTTCCGCTTCTTCCTCACTCAGTGGGGCGGCACAACCGATCAGCAGGCGGAAGTGTGCGCCACCCTTGAGCAGGCTGAAGAAGTGGTCGGCGGCCCGCAGTGGATCCTCCACCTGCAGCAGGCCACGCTGATCCGCCTTGCGCAGGAGTAACGCCATTTCCTCCAGCACGCGCTTGGGGCCTGCTTCGTAGAAGGTGCGGGACAGCTTCGAGCCCTGGTTGGCCAGGCTCACCATCATCCGGTGCATTTCCAGCGATTCGCGGCTGTTGATCAGCGCCAGGAAGCCGCGAGCGATATCTATCAGCTGGTTTTCCAGTGGTGCTTCTTCTTCCGGCAACTGGAACAACAACTCCGGCAACTGCTCCTGACACTTGGCCTTGATGGCGGCAGAGAACAGCGTCTCCTTGTCGGTGAAGTGACTGTACACGGTAAGTTTGGAAACCCCGGCTTCGGCGGCGATGGCATCCATGCTGCTGCCCTCATATCCGTGGCGGAGGAACAGTGTCTTGGCCGCATCCAGAATGGCACGACGCTTGGCGGGATCCTTCGGTCGGCCTGGGCCGGTGGATTGCAACAACTTGTCAGGCATTGGCGAGTTTTAAAACTGGACTGGCGGGTTTGCTATTTTTACTATACCGGCCAGTATAAATATTCCCAAGGGCACTGTGGTGCTGGTCGCGCGCAGGATGCTCGTAGGTCTCTTCCACCTTCTCTGAACGGTTTCAGACACATGTCCCGCTACCATCCTTCTCTCACTGCGTTACTGGGTTTAGCGCTGCTGTTGTCGGCTTGCGGCAATAGCGAGCCGCCACAAGAGTCGGTTCGCCCTGCACTGGTGGTGCAGCCGCAGCCGGCCAGCGCACTGGTTGACAGCTATCCAGGGGAGGTTCGCGCTCGCTACGAACCGGAACTGGCCTTCCGTATCGCCGGCAAGGTGGCCAGACGCCTGGTGGAAGTCGGTGATCGGGTGAAGAAGGACCAGCCGCTGGCCGAGCTGGATCCACAGGATGTGCGCCTGCAGCTGGAGGCCATTCGTGCTCAGGTGACGGCGGCAGAGGCCAATCTGCAGACCGTGCGCGCCGAGCGCGAGCGCTACAAGGCGCTACTGGGGCGCAACCTGGTCAGCCGCTCGCAGTTCGACAGCATCGAGAATCAGTACCGCGCTGGCGAGGCGCGGCTCAAACAGGTGCGAGCCGAGTACGATGTGGCCCGCAATCAGGCCGGTTACGCGGTATTGCGTGCCTCGCAGGACGGTGTGATCGCCCGACGTTCGGTGGAGGTAGGACAGGTGGTGGCAGCCGGGCAGGCCGTATTCACCCTTGCTGCTGATGGCGAGCGTGAAGTTTCCATCAGCCTGCCGGAGCAGAGCATCGGGCGTTTTTCGATTGGTCAGGTGGTCGAGGTTGAGCTCTGGTCGCAGCCGGATCGGCGTTTCTCCGGTCGTATCCGCGAGATGGCACCGGCCGCCGATCCGCAGTCGCGTACCTTTGCCGCGCGCGTCGCCTTCAGCGAGGGCGAGGTGCCGGCAGAGCTTGGGCAGAGCGCGCGGGTATTCATTGCCAGTCATGCAGAGGTGCCGCTGGCTGTGCCGCTGTCGGCCGTTAGTGCCGAGCAGGGCCAGCCATTCGTCTGGGTCATCGACCCTAAGACGCAGACAGTGCAGCGCCGGGTGGTGCGTATCGGCGCCTATGGTGATGACCGGGTTCCGGTGCTGGAGGGGTTATCGGCCTCCGATTGGGTGGTGGCGGCCGGGGTGCAGATACTCCGTGAGGGGCAGTCGGTACGACCGGTAGATCGGGAAAACCGTGCCGTTGAGCTGAGCAAGGAGTAAGCGCGGATGAGCTTCAATCTCTCGGCATGGGCGCTACGCCACCGTCAGATCGTCCTCTACATCATGCTGCTTTTCGCCGTGGTCGGGGCGTTGTCCTACACCAAATTGGGGCAGAGCGAGGATCCGCCTTTTACCTTCAAGGCCATGGTGATCCGCACCAACTGGCCGGGCGCCAGCGCCGAAGAGGTCTCGCGCCAGGTCACTGAGCGCATCGAGAAGAAACTGATGGAGACCGGCGAGTACGACAAGATCATCAGTTTCTCTCGCCCGGGTGAGTCCCAGGTCACCTTTGTCGCACGCGACTCCATGCGCAGCGCGGAAATTCCCGAGCTTTGGTATCAGGTGCGCAAGAAGGTCAGTGACATCCGCCATACTCTGCCGCCCGGTGTTCAGGGGCCGTTCTTCAATGACGAGTTCGGCACTACTTTCGGCAACATCTATGCCTTGAGTGGCAGCGGATTCGACTACGCAGTGCTCAAGGATTACGCGGATCGCCTGCAACTGCAGCTGCAGCGGGTCAAGGACGTTGGCAAGGTCGAGCTGATCGGGTTGCAGGACGAAAAGATCTGGATCGAGCTTTCCAATACCAAACTGGCGACCCTCGGCCTGCCGCTGTCGGCGGTACAGCAGGCTCTGGAAGCGCAGAATGCGGTGGCGGCAGCAGGCTTCTTCGAGACCGCCAGCGAGCGGATTCAGCTGCGGGTTACTGGCCGCTTCGAGTCGGTGGATGAAATCCGCAACTTCCCCATCCGGGTCGGTGATCGCACCTTCCGCATTTCCGATGTGGGTGAGGTCAAGCGCGGTTTCAACGACCCGCCTGCGCCCCGCATGCGCTTTATGGGCGAGGACGCCATTGGCATCGCAGTGTCGATGAAGGACGGTGGCGACATCCTGGTGCTGGGCAAGGCGCTGGAGCAGGAGTTCGCCCGCCTGCAGCAGACCCTGCCAGTGGGGATGGAGCTGCACAAGGTATCGGATCAGCCGGCTGCGGTTAAAACCGGCGTAGGTGAGTTCGTCAAGGTGCTGGTCGAGGCCCTGGTAATCGTGCTGGCGGTCAGTTTCTTTTCCCTTGGTCTGCGTACCGGCCTGGTGGTGGCACTGGTGATTCCTCTGGTGCTGGCGATGACCTTTGCTGCCATGTATTACATGGGCATTGGCCTGCACAAGATTTCCCTTGGAGCGCTGGTGCTGGGGCTTGGTCTGCTGGTGGACGACGCGATCATTGCGGTGGAGATGATGGCGATCAAGATGGAGCAGGGCCTAGATCGCTTCCGGGCGGCCAGCTTTGCCTGGACCAGTACGGCCTTCCCGATGCTCACCGGCACCCTGATTACCGCCGCCGGTTTTCTGCCTATCGCCACCGCCCAGTCCGGTACTGGCGAATACACCCGCTCGATTTTCCAGGTGGTAGCCATCTCGCTGATTGCCTCGTGGATTGCCGCTGTGATGTTCGTGCCATATCTGGGGGACAAGTTGCTGCCGGATCTGGCGAAACGTCATGCCGAGCGGAACGGCGCTGGCGAGGCCGATCACGATCCCTATGCAACAGCTTTCTATCGTCGGGTACGGGCCACTGTGCAGTGGTGCGTACGTCACCGTGGCACAGTGATCCTGCTGACCATTGCCCTGTTCGTTGCCTCGGTGTTGCTGTTCCGCTTCGTCCCGCAGCAGTTCTTCCCGGCCTCCGGGCGGATGGAGCTGATGGTCGACATCAAGTTGGAGGAGGGCGCCTCGCTGAGTGCCACCGAGGCCGAAGTGCGCCGTCTGGAAAGTCTGCTGCGGGAGCAGCCGGGCATCGACAACTATGTTGCCTACGTCGGTACCGGTTCACCACGTTTCTATCTGCCTCTGGACCAGCAACTGCCTGCGGCCAGCTTTGCCCAGTTCGTGGTACTGGCGAAAGGTATCGAGGAGCGTGAGCAGTTGCGCAGTTGGCTGATACAGGTGCTGAACGAGCAGTTCCCGAACCTGCGCAGTCGGGTCAGTCGTTTGGAGAATGGTCCGCCAGTGGGCTATCCCATCCAGTTTCGCGTCAGCGGCGAGCACATTCATGAGGTGCGTGCGCTGGCCCGCCAGGTGGCGGACAAGGTGCGTGAGAACCCGCACGTGGTTAACGTGCATCTGGATTGGGAAGAGCCGAGCAAGGTGGTGATCCTGAATATCGACCAGGATCGTGCACGCGCACTGGGCGTCAATACCGCTCAATTGTCGCGTTTTCTGCAGGGTTCGCTGTCTGGCACCAGCGTCAGTCAGTATCGCGAAGGCAACGAGCTGATCGAAATTCTGCAACGCGGCACGCCGGATGAGCGTAAGTCGCTGAGCCTGCTACCGAGCCTGGCGGTGCCGACCGACAGTGGTCGGCAGGTTGCTCTGTCGCAGGTGGCAACGCTGGAATATGGCTTCGAGGAAGGCATCATCTGGCATCGCAACCGCCTGCCCACGGTGACCGTTCGCGCCGATATCTACGGGCCGCAGCAGCCCGTCACCTTGACCCAGCAGATCCTGCCTACGCTGGAGCCAATCCGCGCCGAGCTGTCGGATGGCTACCTGCTGGAGGTAGGCGGTACGGTAGAAGACTCCGCGCGTGGCCAGAGGTCGGTGAACGCCGGTATTCCACTGTTCATTGTGGTGGTGCTGACGCTACTGATGCTGCAGCTCAAGAGTTTCTCGCGTTCGGCTATGGTGTTTCTCACCGCGCCGCTGGGGCTGATCGGGGTCACTCTGTTCCTGCTGATTTTCCGCCAGCCGTTCGGCTTCGTTGCCATGCTTGGTACCATCGCTCTGGCCGGGATGATCATGCGCAACTCGGTCATTCTGGTGGATCAGATCGAGCAGGACATCAGCCAGGGGCGCGATCGCTGGCAAGCCATCATCGAGGCGACGGTGCGGCGTTTTCGTCCCATCGTACTGACTGCGCTGGCTGCAGTGCTGGCGATGATTCCGCTGTCGCGCAGTGTTTTCTTCGGGCCGATGGCCGTGGCCATCATGGGCGGCCTGGTGGTGGCCACGGCACTCACCTTGTTGTTCCTGCCGGCGTTGTATGCGGCGTGGTTCCGGGTCCGCGAGAGCGAGCCGGGAGCGCAGGGCTAAGGTGCTGCCTCCGTGCTTATTTCGCAGAGGTGAATCACTCGTCCATTTGTGACTGTAGGTAGTTCTGCAGGCCGACCGCATCGATCAGGCTCAGTTGGGTTTCCAGCCAGTCGATGTGGTCTTCTTCTGACTCCAGAATATCTTCCAGAAGGTCACGGCTGGCATAGTCCCCGACGCTTTCGCAGTAGGCGATGGCTTCCTTCAGGTCGGCATGTGCCTTGTGCTCGATCTTCAGATCGCACTCCAGCATTTCCCGGGTATTCTCGCCGATCAGGATTTTGCCCAGATCCTGCAGGTTTGGAATGCCCTCGAGGAACAGAATGCGTTTGATCAGCCGATCCGCGTGCTTCATCTCGTCGATGGACTCATGATACTCATGATCGCCGAGTTTCTTCAGGCCCCAGTCTTCGTACATGCGTGCATGCAGGAAGTACTGGTTGATGGCGACCAGTTCGTTACCAAGAATCTTGTTCAGGTGTTGAATGACCTTCTTGTCGCCTTTCATGACAGCTCCTGCACTTTTCAATAACCGTGACGAATTTCAATCTACTGCCGATCTTCTTCTTGTGTCAAACCTAAGTTATTGAAACCTAAGTGAAATTAAAAAATAATAAGAATGGTTTAATTCCGCATCGAGAGAGCAAATCATTGAATTGACTTGATAAAGTTCGGACGGTTTATTGCATTGCGGGTCTTTTTGAATAACTCCGGTAATTTTTATTTCGATAAAAAGCCCCGCAGAGCAGGGCAGGTGGATATGACGCTTCAGGTCATATGAGCAGGACAGGGCGTCAGACGTTTCAGATATTCGTCCAGCCGCGTCTGCTCGGCTGGCGAAAGATAGAGACCGAGCTTGCTTCGCCGCCAGAGAATGTCGGCACTGCTGCGGGCCCATTCTTCCTGGCAAAGGTAGTCCACTTCTCGGGCATGGAGGCCGCCGCCGAGGTGTTCTCCAAGGTCAGCCTGTGTGGTTACCCCTTCAAGTAGACGCCAGACACGGCTGCCGTAGCTGGTAGCCCAGCGTTGGGCCAGGCTGCGTTCGAGCCAGGCATGACGCTGGCAGAGAGCGTCGATAAGTTCTGTCGGGTTGCGTAGCCCTTCTCCGCCCGGCAAGGCTGCGCTGGCAGTCCAGCTGACCCCCATGTCCGGGAAGTAGGGCGCCAGTTGCGCCAGGGCGGACTCGGCCAGCTTGCGATAGGTGGTCAGCTTGCCGCCGAAGACTGACAGCAGCGGCGCCTCGCCGGCACCACCTGAAAGTGACAGGGTGTAGTCGCGGGTAATGGCCGACGGGTCGTCTGATTCGTCGTCGCACAGCGGGCGGACTCCCGCAAAGCTGTGCAGCACGTCGGCATGGCTCAACTGTTTGCGAAAATGCGCATTAACCACCCGCAGCAGATAGTCGGTTTCCTCCGGAGTAATAGACACCTGGGCCGGATTGCCCTGGTATTCGCGATCGGTGGTGCCGATCAGGGTAAATCTATCCAGATAAGGGATGGCAAAGACAATGCGGCGATCCTCGTTCTGCAGGATATAGGCCTGCTCGCCGTCGTGCAGACGCGGAACGATGATGTGGCTGCCCTGTATCAGGCGGATACCGTAGGGCGAGGGTTGTTGCAGGTCGTCACGGATGAAGCGGGCGACCCAGGGGCCGGCTGCATTGACCAGGGCACGGGCGCGGATCGACAGCAGGCTGCCATCGCAGCGCTCAAGATGGATATGCCACAGTCCCTTGCTGCGTCTTGCGCTGACGCAGCGTGTGCGGGTGTGGACGTGAGCACCATGTTCACGTGCCGCCATGGCGTTGAGTAGCACCAGACGAGCATCGTCGACCCAGCAGTCGGAGTACTCGAATCCGCGGGTCATTTCCGCCTTCAGCGGGCTGTCGTCGGCAAAGCGCAGGCCGCGCGAAGACTGCAGGCGCTTGCGTTTTCCCAGGTGGTCGTAGAGAAACAGTCCGGCACGGATCATCCAGGCAGGGCGCAGATGCGGCCTGTGCGGCAGGATGAAACGCATTGGCTTGACGATATGTGGAGCCTTGGCCAGAAGTACCTCGCGCTCGGCCAGGGCCTCGCGTACCAGGCGGAATTCGTGGTGCTCCAGGTAGCGCAGGCCGCCATGGATCAGCTTGCTGCTGGCCGACGAGGTGTGGTTGGCCAAATCATCCTTTTCGCAAAGGAACACCGCTAGTCCTCGGCCGGCTGCGTCGGCGGCGATGCCGGTACCGTTGATGCCGCCTCCAACAACGGCAAGATCGTAGACTTCGGCAATGGGGCTGGCGAACGGTAGATGTGGCATAGGACTCGCTCGTTTAGTATTTTCGAATTCTATATTTTCGATATTGAAAATATTCTAGGCGAGTAAGCGCGTCTACGCCAGTCGGTGCGCACTTTCGCACCGGGCGTTGATGGGGCGCGAGAGGAGGAACTCAGACCAGGTCGAGCTGAATCTTGTGGTTGTGCAGCAGGCGGGTGATGGCGGCCGAGGGTGGGCTGTCGGTGAAAACCCGGTCGACCAGGGCGATGGGGCCCAGGCGTACTACGGCGTTGCGACCGAACTTGCTCGAGTCGGCGGCGAGGAACACCTGTCGGGCATTGTCGATAATGGCTTGGGAGACGCGGACTTCCTGATAGTCGAAATCCAGCAGGCTACCGTCGTCATCGATGCCGCTGATGCCGACAATGGCGTAGTCGACCTTGAACTGCTGGATGAAATCTACTGCGGCCTGACCGACGATACCGCCGTCGCTACGCACCGTGCCACCAGTCACCAGTACTTCGAAATCGGCCTTGCTGCTGAGCAGAGCGGCGACGTGCAGGTTGTTGGTGATGATCTTCAGACCCTTGTGGCTCTGTAGTTCGCGAGCGATGGCCTCGGTAGTGGTGCCGATGTTGATGAACAGTGAGGCGTGATCCGGAATCTGCGCCGCCACGGCTTCGGCGATGCGCTGCTTTTCCTCGCGCATCTGGCCGGCGCGCATGCCGTAGGCAGTGTTCTGGATACTCGAGGATTCGCATGCGGCGCCGCCATGGGTACGTCGCAGCAGGCCATGTTCGGCGAGCTGGTTGATGTCGCGACGGATAGTCTGCGGGGTTACCGCGAAGGTCTGGGCCAGTTCGTCGATGCTGACGTAGCCACGTTCGCGGGCGAGGTTGAGAATGTCGTGTTGGCGCGGCGCGAGATGCATGGGCTCTTCCTGTACGGGTGACTCATTATATGGGGAGGCCGAAAAGCTAGGCGAGTACGACAGACTGCTGGATGACTGAGAGGAGTAGCTACGAGCGATTCTGGCCTGCTAATGTAGTGCAATCCAACATCGTATTTTCGTAAACGAACATGACCCCAGCAATTGATCTGTTGAAGAAGGCCGGAGCCGAGCACCGTGTACACAGTTATCAGCATGACCCCAAGGCGCCGTCCTACGGGATGGAGGCCGCGGAAAAGCTGGGTCTGCCTCCGGAGCGAGTGTTCAAGACGTTGTTGGCGGTAACCGAGCGGGGTGAGCTGCTGGTGGCGGTGGTGCCGGTTGCAGGCAATCTGGATCTGAAGGCACTGGCCCAGGCCGCCGGGGCAAAGAAGGCCGAGATGGCGGATCCGGCTGCAGCTCAGCGTGCCACCGGGTATCTGGTCGGTGGTATCAGCCCGTTGGGCCAGAAGAAGCGCCTGCGCACCTTCATTGATCAGTCGGCACGGCAGCATGCCAGTATCCACGTGAGTGGTGGCCGACGTGGCCTGGAGCTGGAGCTTTCGGCCGAGACGCTGGCAAAGCATACCCAGGCATGCTTTGCCGCCATCGGCAAGGGTTGACCGATACTTGATGCGTGTTGCTCCAAATGGGGCAACCTCAGGATTTTCATAGGCCGCAGGCGGTTGGCAGCGGCAACAGCACAGCTGTATCGATAACGACAAGGAATTACGCATGTCTCACTACTTGCTAGCCATCGATCAGGGCACCACCAGTTCCCGTGCCATCATCTTCAATGACCAAGGGTTGCCGGTTGCCCGGGCTCAGCAGGAGTTTCGACAGTACTTTCCTCAGGACGGCTGGGTGGAGCATGACGGGCGTGAGATTTGGCTGTCCAGCCTTGCCGTGTGCAAGGAGGCAATCAGTGTCAGTGGCCTGGATCCGTCCGCGATCAGTGCCATCGGCATTACCAATCAGCGGGAAACCACTCTGGTCTGGGATGCCCGGAGCGGCGAGCCGATTCATCCGGCCATCGTCTGGCAGGATCGACGTACCGCTGAGTACTGCGCTGCATTAAAGGAGCAGGGACACGAGGCGATGGTGACAGAGCGCACCGGGCTGCTGATCGATCCCTACTTTTCAGCTACCAAGCTGCGCTGGATCCTGCACAACGTTCCGGGTGCCCGCGAGCGCGCGCAGCGCGGCGAATTACGCTTCGGAACGGTCGACAGTTTTCTGCTTTGGCACCTGACTGGCGGCAAGGTGCATCGTACCGACGCCAGTAACGCCTCGCGTACGCTGATGTTCAACATCCACACCCAGCAGTGGGACGCTGAGCTGCTGCAGTTGTTCGATATTCCGACAAGTCTGTTGCCCGAGGTGCTGGACTGCGCGGCCGAGTTTGGTCAAACCGAGGCCGGGTTACTGGGGGCCAGCATCCCGGTGCTAGGTATGGCTGGTGATCAGCAGGCGGCACTGATCGGCCAGGCCTGCTTCGAGCCGGGTATGGTCAAGAGTACTTATGGCACTGGCTGCTTTATGGTGCAGAATACCGGCGAGCACCCGGTCAGTTCGCGCAACCGCCTGCTTACGACCGTGGGCTACCGTCTCAATGGCAAGGTCACCTATGCCGTGGAGGGTAGCATCTTTGTTGCCGGTGCGGCGGTGCAGTGGCTGCGCGACGGCATCAAGCTGATCAGCCATGCCCGTGACAGCGAGGCGCTGGCCGAGGCCACCGGCGAGGCCAGCGGTGTCTATCTGGTTCCGGCGTTCACCGGCCTGGGCGCGCCCTACTGGGATCCGAAGGCGCGTGGCGCCATTTTCGGTCTGACCCGTGACACCGGAATCAAGGAAATCGTCACTGCCGGCCTGCAGTCGGTGTGCTACCAGACCCGCGACCTGCTTGAGGCCATGCGCCAGGATGGCGCTGCCGCTCCCAGCGCGCTGCGTGTGGATGGCGGAATGGTGGAGAACAACTGGGTCATGCAGTTTCTTGCCGACATCCTCGGTGTGAGCGTGGAGCGTCCCGAGGTGACTGAAACCACCGCGCTGGGGGTGGCCTACCTGGCTGGGCTGCAGTTGGGGCTGTACCCGAATCTGGCGGCTATCGCCAGTCACTGGCACCGTCAGCAGCGTTTTGAGCCACGAATGCAGGCCGATCAGCGCGAGCGCCTGTATGCCGGCTGGCTGGATGCGGTGAAACGGGTGCGCAGCGAAGGCTGATTTTGTCATCTGTACTCCGGCAGCTGTGTCTGTTGCCGGAGGCTTTTGCCGGGCATGCTGATGCCTTGAGTGATCACGCAGTAGGAGCCCTTGCATGCCGTTGTCCTATCACCAGATCGATGCCTTCACCCAGCAGCCGTTTTCCGGCAACCCCGCTATCGTCTACCGACTTGAGCAGTGGCTTGACGACGAACTGATGCAGCGCATTGCGGCGGAGCACAATCTGGCGGAAACCGCCTTTCTGGTGAGGGAGGACGAGGCCTGGCATATTCGCTGGTTTACGCCGCTGAGCGAGGTGCCGCTGTGCGGTCACGCCACTTTGGCGGCGGCCAAGACCCTGTTTGACCTGTACGGCGAGCCGGGACCGGTGCTGCGCTTCACCTGTCTATCCGGTGTGCTGCAGGTCTCCCGTGAGGGGGAACTGCTGGAGCTGGATTTCCCGGTGCGGCCGACCGTGCCGGTGTCGTCGGATCTGCGCGAACGGGCGCAGGAGGCCTTGGGCCTGCCGCTCCAAGAAGTGCTGGCGCTAGCCGATGCCGATGGTGAGGTGCAGGAACTGATGCTGGTGCTGGATTCCGAGGTGGCGCTACGTGAGCTGAAGCCGAAGCTGCCGGCACTGGCCGCGTTGCCGGGGTTGGGTGTGGTGGTTACTGCCGCCGGCCGGCAGTATGACTTCGTCTCGCGCTATTTCGCCCCGGCCATCGGCATTGATGAGGATCCGGTGACTGGCTCGACGCACTGCATGCTGGTGCCTTACTGGGCGCAGTGTCTGGGGCGCGACACGCTGCATGCGGCACAGTGTTCGGCGCGCGGCGGCGAACTGTTCTGTCGGCTGGAGGGC
The DNA here is from genome assembly GCF_019656335.1 of Pseudomonas sp. NCCP-436. Taxonomy (GTDB): domain Bacteria; phylum Pseudomonadota; class Gammaproteobacteria; order Pseudomonadales; family Pseudomonadaceae; genus Aquipseudomonas. The sequence goes on from NZ_BPLZ01000002.1 coordinate 250,278, forward strand.
GAGCGGGTAAAGATTGCCGGCCATGCACGGCATGTCGCCAGTGGTCGGCTGCTGATTTGACGAAGTCCGGCTTAGCTGCCGCTGCTGAAGCGGCGCACGCCGCCGGAATCATTGAGGTGCAGTTGGGCAGCTACGCTGCCCTGAGCCGGGAAGGCCACCAGGTGATCGGCAGCTACGCGAATGCCCACCTCATCGCCAGGCAGATGATCGTCATGGCTGGGAAAGATCGATTCCAGCTGGGTGCCGGTGGGCAGCTGCAGACGGTAGAGCGTAGCGGCGCCGAGGAAAGTCTTGCCGATGATGCGCGCCTTCAGTTCGCTGCCTTCGTCCGGCACGATGTCGTCCGGACGCAACAGCACGTCCACCGCGCTGCCCTGTGCCCAGGTATAGGCACGGTTGCCGCGGATGGCGCCGAGCTCGGTCTGTACCACTTCCGGGCTGAGCAACTGGCCGCGGATGAAGTAGCCCTGGCCGATGAAGCTGGCGACGAAGGGCGTCAGCGGCTCGTGATAGAGGTTGAAGGGCGTATCCCACTGTTCCAGATGGCCGTTGCGGAACACGCCGACATGATCACTCACGGCAAAGGCTTCTTCCTGATCATGGGTGACCAGAATGGCGCTGGTGCCGCGTGCCTTGAGGATATCGCGCACTTCATGACTGAGCCGGCGGCGCAACTCGCCATCGAGGTTGGAGAAGGGCTCGTCGAGCAGTAGCAGCTGCGGTTCCGGGGCCAGTGCGCGGGCCAGTGCGACGCGCTGTTGCTGGCCTCCGGACAGTTCGTGCGGGTAGCGTCGGGACAGGTGGTCGAGCTTGACCAGCGCCAGCAGTTCCCGCGTCAGCCGTTCGACTTCCGGGTGTTTGCGGATGCCGAAGGCGACGTTGTCTGCCACGCTCAGATGGGGGAACAGGGCGTAGTCCTGGAACACCATGCCGATGCGGCGTTTCTCCGGCGCCAGGGTAAAGCCGGCACGGGATATGACCTGGCCGGCCAGCTCGATCTCGCCTTCAAGCACCGGCTCAAAGCCGGCGATGGCGCGTAGCGTGGTGGTTTTGCCGCAGCCGGAAGGGCCGAGCAGGCAACCGATGTCGCCGGCTTTCAGGTGGAGGTGGAGATCTTCCACCACCGTGTGCGCCTGGTAGCCGCAGCTCAGCCCGCGCAGTTGCAGCAGTGGCTGACTCATGCGTGGTGGTAGGCCGGCTCGACCAGCAGCTCCAGCAGCGCCTTCTGCGCGTGCAGGCGGTTCTCGGCCTGATCCCAGACCACCGAGCGCGGATCGTCGAGCAGCTCCTCGCTGATTTCCTCACCGCGGTGGGCCGGCAGGCAATGCATGAACAGCACGTCCTCGGCAGCCAGGTCGAGCAGCTCGCCAGTGACCTGGTAGGGGCGGAACAGGCTCATGCGCTGCTCGGCTTCGTCTTCCTGGCCCATGGACGCCCAGACGTCGGTGCTGACCAGATGGGCGCCGGCCACCGCCTCGCGCGGGTCGCGCAGCACCTGCACGCGGTCGCCGGCCAGGGCAAGGAAGCGTGCATCCGGCTCGTAACCTTCCGGGCAGGCCACCTTCAGCTGGAAGTCGAACTGGATTGCCGACTCGATGTAGGAGTGGCACATGTTGTTGCCATCGCCGATCCAGGCCACCGTCTTGCCGGCGATGCTGCCGCGATGCTCAAAAAAGGTCTGCATGTCGGCCAGCAACTGGCAGGGATGCAGGTCGTCGGACAGTCCGTTGATCACCGGTACGCGCGAGTGGGCGGCAAATTCGGTGAGGGTGCTGTGGGCGAAGGTGCGGATCATCACTGCATCGAGCATGCTGGACATCACCCGAGCCGAGTCGCTGACCGGCTCGCCGCGGCCCAACTGAGTATCGCGCGGAGAAAGAAAGATGGCCTGGCCACCGAGCTGAATCATGCCGGCCTCGAACGACAGCCGGGTACGGGTCGAGGCCTTCTCGAAGATCATGCCCAGAACACGATTCTTCAGCGGCTCGAAGAGTACTCCGCGGTTGCGCAGATCTTTCAGTTCGATGCCTCGGCGGATCAGACCCACCAGCTCTTCCGGTGTGTAATCCATCATCGAGAGAAAGTGTCTGACGCTCATCGTTAACTACCTTTATCGCTCAGTTGGCAAGCCAGTGTCCGGTTCGGGAACGGCGGAAACAGCAGGGCTTGCAGCAGGGAGGCCGCAGGGTGCGACGAAACAGGGGAAGACGCGATCTTATAAGGAAATGGCGAGACGGCGCAAATGAGCCGTTGACAGAGATACGCTCTGTCTTGCCGGGCCTTTTCCGCTAGGCGCGAGGGCGCTCGCAAGGTTGGCTGAGCGCCTTGTCGTGTCCATCGGCTGAGCCCGGAAGGGGCATCGCGAATTGGCAGGCATGATGCCAGCCGATTCATGTGGCGAACGCTGCTGGTGTCGTTTCGGTGCACGGCCCATAGTGCTGTGACAGCCCGAATGGTTGTCCTGAAGAAGAACAAGAGGTCAGGCCATGACCACGTCCCTGCATTACCGCGCATGCCATCTGTGCGAGGCCATCTGCGGTCTTGCCATCGAAACCGAGGTTCTGGTTGATGGCCAGGTGCAAATCCGCTCGGTCAGGGGCGATGCCGAGGATGCCTTCAGTCGTGGCCACATCTGTCCGAAGGCGGTGGCGTTGCAGGATATCCAGAATGATCCGGATCGCATCCGTCAGCCGCTGCGTCGCATTGGCCGGCAGTGGCAACCCATCGCCTGGGACGAAGCTTTCGAGCTGGTTGCTGAACGCCTGAGTGCCATCCGCGCAGAGCACGGGGCGAACGCCGTGGCCGTCTATCAGGGTAATCCCAGCGTGCACAACTATGGGTTGATGACCCACAGCAACTACTTTCTCGGTCTGCTGAAAACGCGCAACCGCTTTTCCGCGACCTCTGTGGATCAATTGCCGCATCATTTGACCAGTCACTTGATGTACGGTCATGGGCTACTGATTCCGGTGCCAGATATCGACCATGCCGACTTCATGCTGATCCTCGGCGGCAATCCACTGGCCTCCAATGGCAGCATGATGAGCGTGCCGGATGTGGAAAAGCGGCTGAAGGCCATTCAGGCTCGTGGCGGCCGGTTGGTGGTGGTCGACCCTCGGCGCAGCGAGACGGCGGCCATGGCCGACCAGCATCTGTTCGTCCGACCAGGCAGTGACGCCGCCCTGCTGCTGGGGGTGCTCAACACCCTGTTCGAGGAGGGGCTGACCCGTTCCAGTCATCTGCCGGTGGAGGGGCTGGAACAGGTACGTGAGGCTGTTGCCGGCTTCACGGCCGAAACCATGAGCGAGCGTTGCGGCGTGCCGGCGGCGGCCATTCGCCAACTGGCGCGGGACTTCGCTGCGGCGGAAAGGGCGGTCTGCTATGGACGCATGGGAATTTCCACCCAGGTCTTCGGTACGCTCTGCCAGTGGCTGGTGCAATTGCTCAACCTGGTCACCGGCAACCTTGACCGTCCGGGCGGAACCCTGTGTACCACGCCGGCGCTGGATCTGGTGGAAAATACCTCGGGCGGACATTTCAACTGCTGGCAAAGCCGGGTATCCGGCCTGCCGGAATATGGCGGTGAACTGCCGGTTTCCGCTCTGGCCGAGGAAATTCTGACTCCTGGCGAGGGGCAGGTTCGGGCCCTGGTGACGGTGGCGGGCAACCCGGTGCTGTCGACTCCCAATGGCCGCCAGCTGGAGCAGGCTCTCAGAGGGCTGGAGTTTATGGTGGCGGTGGACTTCTACATAAACGAAACCACCTGCCACGCCGATCTGATCCTGCCGCCGACGGCGCCGCTGGAGCATGACCACTACGACACCACCTTCAACCTGCTGGCGGTGCGCAATGTCACCCGCTTCAATAGCGTGATCCTGCCAAAGCCGGCTGAGGCACTGCACGACTGGGAGATATTCATCGGTCTGGCGCAGGCCTATGCAGCGCATAACGCTTTGCAGTTGAAGCCCACCCTGGCACCAGAGCAACTGATCGACACGGGGCTTCGCGCCGGGCCTCATGGTGAGCGCAGCGAACGGGGGCTGAATCTGGACAGGTTGCGCGAATACCCGCATGGGCTTGACCTTGGGCCGTTGCAGCCGAACCTGGTCGCACGGCTGAAAACCTCCAGTGGCAAGGTGCAGGCTGCGCCGACACCGTTGCTGGCCGATCTGCAGCGTTTTGCTGCGCAGCCGGCGACCGGTGCGCATGAGTTGTTGCTGATCGGCCGCCGCCACGTACGCAGTAACAATTCTTGGATGCATAACTATCAGCGCCTGGTGAAGGGCAAGCCGCGTCACCAGTTGCTGATGAGTCCACAGGATCTGGCCTGTCGTGGCCTGGTCGATGGTCAACGGGTACAGGTCCGTTCGCGGGTTGGCTGTATCGAGGTGGACGTCGTTGCCAGTGAGGAGGTGATGCCGGGAGTGGTCAGCCTTCCCCATGGCTGGGGCCATGCTCGTCCAGGTGTCCGGCTGGAGATCGCCCAAGCTCAGCCTGGCGCCAGTGCCAATGACCTAACCGACGAGAGCCGGGTCGACGCGCTGTCTGGTAATGCAGTGCTCAATGGCGTGCCGGTGGAGGTGCAGGCCCTGCAGGGACTGAGCGGCGCATGAAGTTTGCCGCAACGGCGTGACAAGGCCGAGCATTGCGCTCGGCTTTTCGCTACAATCGCGGCAAACGTGTCGACCCTCGGGTCGCAAGGTCTATGCTGAGGTGCCCCCATGGATATCATCGAAACCATCAAAGAGCAGATCGCCAACAACACCGTTCTGCTGTACATGAAAGGCTCGCCCAATGCGCCGCAGTGCGGCTTTTCCGCCCGTGCCGCACAGGTGGTGATGGGGTGTGGCGAGAAGTTCGCCTATGTCGACATTCTGCAGAATCCGGAAATTCGCGCCAATCTGCCGAAGTATGCCAACTGGCCGACCTTCCCTCAGCTGTGGGTGAATGGCGAACTGGTGGGCGGTAGCGACATCCTGCTGGAGATGTACGAGAAAGGCGAACTGCAGACCCTGATCAAGGAAGCCGTGAGCAAGGCCAACGCCTGATTTCTCCCGGTCCTGTCGAAGAACCCGCCATCAAGGCGGGTTCTTCGTTTCCAGGAGGCGTTATTTGCGTACCCACTGGCCGTTGAGTTGGATGAACTGGCCCTTGGGAGTGCGGTCGATGGCCTTTTTGCCGGCGATGGCTTCCACGTCGCTCAGGCTGATGCCGTTGTCCTTGGCCACCTTCTGGTACTCGGCCTTGCGGGCCTGATTGATCAGCTGGGCAATCTCGTCGGCCTGGCCGCCCGGGGTAATGACCCCAAGATAGCCGTTGGGTTGTTCGCCCAACTGACCGCTGGCCTTGGCTTCGCTCAGGGCGCTCATGGCCTGGTTGAGGTTCAGCGCATGGGCCGGCAGGCTCAGGGTCAGTGCCAGCAGCAGGGGCATAAGGTATCGAGTCATCTTGTTTCTCCTGAAAATAAATGCCGCCATCCGGGCCTGGTGGCGTTCGGACTGGCACTGTGTGCTCAGAACAGTCCGCTATCTTCGCTAAATACGCTGTCCAGCGCCTTGTCCACCTTGATGTAGATTTCGTGCTCGACCTTCACATTCAGGTTGATGTTGATCGGTTCATTGGGCATGGCCAACTGCACCGTCGGGGTGCAGGCCTGGCACAGCAGCCCGAGACCCAGGGCTGCGAGGAGACGGTACTGACGCATGGCACTACTCCTTTGGCTCGTCAGGGACGCGCTGGCGCATCCGTTGCTGAATCCGCTGGCGGATGATGTCGCTGACCTTGTCGGTCAGTTGCAAACTGGCCAGCAGGGTCGGGATGTCTTCTTCCAGATTGATGTTGAAGTGGATGGGGCGTCCCTTCTCGATGTCCGGGTTCTGTCCGTGCAGCCGCATCCCCAGCCGCAGTGTGCCGGAGGGATCGTACTCCAGGCTACTGCTGAGTAGATCGTAGTGGAAATCTTCCAGGGCATCGGTGACCAGCTTCATGCCCGGATTGGCCTGGCCCATGGCGCGGATGCGCGGCGAGTTGAAACGCAGCCGGCCGCCTGGCGCGCGGGCCTCAATCAGGCCCTGTTCGATACTGAGCGAATCGCCCAGGCGCAGCGGCAAGTTGCCATCCAGCAGGCCGCTGCCTTCCAGGCCTTCAGCCGGGTATACGCGAAACAACTCGGCCAGATCCAGGCCGCTAAGTTTCAGCGGTAGCAACAGGCTTTCCCTGTCGAGGGTCCAACTGGCCGGCTCCAGGCTCAGGCTGCCTTTGAGAATGCCCAGATTCGCCTGCTGCAGGCTTAGCCGCCCCGCCGTGGGGCGTTGCAGATCGGCCTGATAGCGTGCCTGCAATCGTAGTGGGCCGAGGACGATACCTGGATCTATCTGGCGGGCATTCAGGTCTGGAAGTTCGAGACGGATCTGGTTGCCGGACAGTTGCACCAGCAGATCAGCATCCACGCCACTCAGGCTGCTGCGGTCATATACGCCGGCCAGTCCTCGTGCGTTCAGGCTGGCCCGTAGCTGCAGGGGACGATCTGTTAATTGCAGGCTGGCCTCGGCATGCAGGCGACCGTTATCCAGGTTGAGCAGGGGAGGCCAGGCGGACAGGGTTTGTGCCAGAGGGTTGCCGGCGCGCAGGAATAGCTCGTCCAAGCGGACTTTGAGGTGCAGCCCGGAACTGGTGCGATCCAGTTTCAGCGCGAGGTTCAATCCGCTGTCGGCCTGCAGAGTGCCGTCCAGCTTTTGACTGTTGTCGTCGGTGGTCAGCCGGCCCTGCCAGCCCCAGCCTTGTGGCAGCAGTTGTGGGTGATTGAGGTTTTCACTGCGCAGTTGCAGCGGTCCGTTCAGCTTGGGCGCCTCGGTTGTACCGGTGATTTCCAGTCCGGCAAGATTCAGCTCGCTTCGCAGCAGCTCCAGTTCGGCGCTTTGCAGGTGCTGGAGGCTTGCACGGGAGCTATCGCCCAGTTGCAGTTGCAGTTGCCGGGTGCTGGCGCTGCCGCTCAGATCGAGAGCCACTTGCAGGCCTTCCAGGCGCTCGCTTCCCAGTTGCACGTGCGCGCTGTGCGCACGGAGCTGAAGCCGCTGCACGTCCAGCTGCCAGTCCTGTGATTGCTCAAGAGCCAGTTCTGCCTGCGCCTGTAGTGTCAGCGGGCCTTGAGCGTTGACCTGCAGTTGCAGCGCCAGAGCGGAGTCTGCTGTCTCTGGTCGTGGTTGCAGGTCGATCTGCCAGAGCTGTGTCTGCAGACCTTCCGGCAGGGCCGCCTGCCACGGCATGTCGCGACTGTCGAGTTGCAGTTTGCCGTGCAACTGGCGGGCCTGCCATCTGTCGCCTGTATTGTGCAGGTCGAGCTTTAGCTCGCCGCTGACCAGACCGATACCCGGCAGAGGCCAGGGGATGGGCAGTTGTCCGTCGATGCGCAGCCAGCCACGGGCAGCCAGCAGGTCGTCGATACCCCGGATAGATGCTGGCAGTTGCAGCTGCCAGTGAGCGCCAACCCCAGCTTGCCTGGGAGTTGCCGGCAGGCTGGCGAGGTCAAGTGATGTCCACTCTGCGAGCCAACGGGCTACCCAGTCGATTTCCTGCAGAGGTTCGAGCAGCAGAACACCCTGCCACCGCAGGGCATCAGTCACTGCCGACAGGTCACTGCGCAGATTCAGCTGCTGGTGCTCGTCCAGATGCAGTGCCGCCTGCAGTTTCCGGGCATCTGTCTGGGCGTTGCCGAGCCCCTGCAGTTGCGCTTCCAGCGTGGCGCTGTGACTGTCTCGCAGCAATCGCAGGCGTAGCAGAAGGGCATCGTCCTGTTGCCGAAGGCCCAGGTTGCCGCGCAGGGTGCAGTAGCCGCTGTGGCATGGCAGCAGAGCTTCGGCGTTGCTGACATCGATCTGCCGGGGCAGCCAGGGCAGGGTGTCCAGTATTGGGCGCAGGTCCGTATCCGGGCTGGAAGCTGTCCGTGTTTCATCCGGGGCGGGTTGCCAATGCAGCTGCAGGTTGTGAATGTGGACTCGGTAACGAGGGCTGCCAGTGGCCAACCAGTAGAGTTCGAGACGATCAGCGTGAGCCTGCAGCTCGCCTTCGCTGCGCTGCACCAGGCTTGCCTCATGCAGCTGAACGCCGCGCCAGGATAGGGTCAGGCGTTGCCAGTCCAGCGCCATGTGCTGTTCCAGAAGCATCTGCTGCAGGCGGTGACCGATATAGCCGGCGAGCAGCAACAGCAAGGCCGGTATCGCGATGCAGACGCTCAGCCAGACTCGCCGGTGGCTCATGGGATCTCCTTCCCCTATGCGTTGCAGGGCACGGTAGCGCATGCCCGGTCGGGTGCCAAGCGACTGTAGCGGCTATTGGACAACAACAGGAGCCGCCATGCAGGAGATAGCCCTTGGCAGGCCTGGTTAACGACCGACAAGGCCCTGAAACAGGGCGCTGCGCGCATTTGTCGCACAGGTTTGTGCACAATGGCGGAGCCGCTTGTCATCCTACTGTCAGAACCGTCCGTAACTGTTTGATTTACCGCGAGTGTTTCATAAGTCAATGAAAAATATGATTTTTTTCAATTGGTGAAAAAATCGACATTCTGTCTGGAGAGCCCATATTACAAGGTGTTGCGGTCGTTTCGCTCAAGTTGTCAACTGAGTTATCCACAGCATTTGTGGATTGTCAGAGGAAGTATTCGGCAGGCCTTTACCTTGGCCGTAAAAGGAGTAGAGTGGCGCGCCTGTTTTGCCGTCTCGCTTTGTTCATGGCCCGTCTCATCTCTTCTGTTTTTCCCTCTTCCAGAACCTCTGTCCCGACCCGTATCGCCTTGTGGCTGCTCGATAGTCCGCGTCTGGGGCATACCCGGCGCGTTAAGCGCATTGCTGGGAGTCTGCTTCGGCAGCCGGCACTGAAGGGCTGTGTACAGGCGCAGAGTCGGCTTGGCCGGCTGCTTTGTCATGACTGCAAGGGCCCTCGTGATCGCCGGATTGGTCAGGAGCTGCTGCGTCAGGCCGCTCGGGCCGGTGATAGTGAAGCGCAGCGGGAACTGGAGCTCCTCTTGAGCTGAACTGGTGCCTGCGGCGCCCGTTATACTGCCGGCCAGGGTGCCTGAACCGTGATGTCTGCTTCAGCGCCGTGTCATTCAGAAGAGCCCGGAGCCTCTATGCCCATTGATCCCTTGTCTCTTGCGCTCGGCATGGTGGCCGTGCTGCTGCCTATGCTGGCAGGCCTGTGGAAGCTGCACCGGCAGCGGTTGCACGAGCAGGCTGAGCAGGCGCTGCTGCAGGCCCGGCTGGAGCAGATGCAACTGGGGCAGGCCGGTCTTCAGGCGCAGCTTGAGGCCTGTCGTAGTGAGCTGGCGGAGGTCAGCGAGATCAAGGTTGAGCAGCAGACTGAGCTGGCCGCCTTGCGTCGGGAGAACGAGTTGCTGCAACAGGAACGGCAGGTCGCCCGTGAGGCGGCGCTGTCCTGGCAGCAGCAGCGTGAGCGTAGTGAAGCCGAGCTGCGTCGGTTGAGCGCCGAATGCGCGGCACTGGCCGCCGAGTTACAGGAAAACCGGGATAATCAACAGCAGCGCCTAGACGATCTGCAAGGCGCCCGTGACGAGCTGCGGGCGCAGTTCGCCGAATTGGCGGCAAAGATCTTCGATGAGCGCGAGCAGCGTTTTGCCGAAACCAGCCAGCAGCGCCTCGGCCAGCTGCTCGAACCGCTTAAGGAACGTATCCAGGCATTCGAGAAACGTGTCGACGAAACCTACCAGTTGGAGGCGCGCGAGCGCTTTTCGCTGGCCCGTGAGTTGGAGCGACTGCAACAGCTCAATCAGCGCCTGGGCGACGAGGCGACCAACCTGACTCGGGCGCTGAAGGGGCAGAAGACCCAGGGCAACTGGGGCGAGCTGGTGCTGGAGCGGGTACTGGAGCACGCCGGGCTGGAAAAGGGGCGGGAGTATCAGACTCAGGTCAGCCTGAAGGGCAGCGGCGGGGAACGATTCCAGCCGGACGTTCTGATCCGTCTGCCAGGGGACCGGCAGGTGATAGTCGACGCCAAGGTCAGTCTCAATGCTTACCAGCAGTATGTAGTGGCGGTAGACGAGGTTACCCGCAAGCAGGCCCTGAAACAGCACCTGGTGTCCCTGCGGGGCCATCTCAAGGGGCTCTCCGGCAAGGATTACCAGCGTCTTGAAGGGCTGCACAGCCTGGACTTCGTCCTGCTCTTCGTTCCTATCGAGGCGGCCTTCGCTGCGGCATTGCAGGCCGATCCAGAGCTGTTCCAGGAGGCCTTCGAGCAGCAGGTGGTCATTGTCAGCCCGACAACCCTGCTGGCCACCCTGAGGGTGATCGACAGCCTCTGGCGCCAGGAGCGCCAGGGGCAGAATGCCCGAGAGATCGCCGAGCGTGCCGGACAGCTGTATGACAAGTTCGTCGCCTTTATCGGCGACCTCGATGAAATGGGCAACCGTCTGCAGCAACTGGATCGAGCCTACGGCAGTGCTCGCAACAAGCTGGTGGATGGCCGCGGCAACCTGATTGGCCGGGTGGAGAACCTGAAGCTGCTGGGCGCCCGGGCCAGCAAGAGTCTGCCGGCCGAGTGGCTGGAGCGTTCAGCGGATCTGCCGGCGCTTGACGAAGCCGGCGACTAAGCCGCCTGGGCTCATCCGCGCAGTGCCAGGTGGCGGCTGAGCAGCGCCCGCAGTGCAGCAGGCTTGACCGGCTTGGGCAGATAGTCCAGGCCGGCGGCATGTACCTCGGCTACCAGTTCGGGGCGACCATCTGCACTGATCACAACGCCGGGTACCGGTTCACCCAGGCGCGTGCGCAGCCAGGCCATCAGTTCGGTGCCGGTTTCGCCCTCGTCCAGGTGGTAGTCGATCAGAGCCAGTTGCGGGTGAACATCTTCGCTCAGCAGATGCTCGCACTCCAGCCGGTTGCGTGCCGTCCAGACTTGGCAGCCCCAGCGTGACAGCAGGCTGTGCATGCCGGTTAGGATACTGTCTTCGTTGTCGATGCAGAGTACCTGGATGCCTTGCAGCGGCTGCTCCTGCACCGTCCGGGCAGGACGCACCGGCGGCTGCGGCGCGGGACGTGCCACCATGGGCACGCTGACACTGAAGACGCTGCCCTTGCCGGGCCAGGAGCGTACCTCCAGGCGGTGGGAAAGTACCCGGCACAGTCCGTCGGCAATCGCCAGACCCAGGCCCAGACCCTTCTCGGCGCGGGTCTGGTGGCTGTCGAGGCGCTTGAACTCTTCAAAGATTATCCGGAGTTTGTCCTCGGGGATGCCGGGGCCACGATCCCAGACTTCCAGACGCAGGCAGCGCCCCTCACGACGCACGCCGAGGATCACTCGGCCCTTCGCGTAGCGGAAGGCATTGGTCATGAAGTTTTGTAGGATGCGGCGCAGCAGCTTGATGTCGCTGTCGATCCACTGGCGGCTGCCGTGTACGCGCAGATCAATGTCCTGTTCAGCCGCCAGTACGCCGAACTCGGCTGCCAGGGTGTCGAACAGGCTGGAGAGGGCGAAGGGGTGACGATCCGGCGTGACGCGGCCGTTCTCCAGGCGGGAGATATCCAGCAGGTCGGTGATCAGGTCTTCGGCCGAGCGCAGCGAACTGTCAAGATGGCGTACCAGCTCCTGGGCTTCGGCCGGTAGTGCATCTTCCTGGTGAGCCAGAGCGGCGGAGAACAATCGTGCGGCGTTGAGTGGTTGCATCAGGTCGTGACTGACCGCAGCCAGGAAGCGGGTCTTGGACTGGTTGGCCGCCTCTGCATGGGCCTTGGCCTCGCTCAGTGCCTGATTGAGCTGCGACAGCTCCTGGGTGCGTTCGGCCACGCGGCGCTCCAGGCTCTCGTTGGCTTCCTTGAGCGCACGCTCGGCCTCGCGGAATTCGGTGATGTCGGTAAAGCTCATGACGAAGCCGCCGCCAGGCATGGGATTGCCGATCAGTTCGATGACCCGGCCGTTGGGAAAGACTCGTTCATAGGTGTGTGCCGTGCCCTGGCGCATCCAGTACAGGCGTCGAGCCACGCTTTCCTCGATGTCGCCGTTGCCGAGCATGCCGCGCTGAGCATTGAAACGGATGATCTCGGCAATCGGTCGGCCGACGTAAATCAGCCCATCCGGATACTCGAACAGCTCCAGATAGCGATGGTTCCAGGCCACCAGGCGCAGATCCCGGTCGACTACGCTGATGCCCTGGGTAATGTTTTCGATGGCGCCTTGCAGCAGGGCGCGGTTGAATTGCAGCACCTCGCTGGCTTCGCCGACGATGCGCACCACGTCCTCGACCTGCATTTCGCGGCCTTCGATGGCCGCCTTGACCACAGCGCGGGTTGAGGAAGCACCCAGCACACCCGCCAACAGGCGTTCGGTATGGGCGATCCATTCGCTGTTGGCCGGCAGATCCGGGTCGAAGTCTTTACCCTTGCCGTGCCGCTGGGCGAAGCGCACGAAGCTCTTGCGTGCGCGTTCCTCGCCGACGAAACGACTGGCGAGCACCAGTAGGTCGGAAACCTGTACGGCTAGCAGACTGCGGCTGCTTGGCTTGATACCGAGATCGTGGCCGATGAAGCGGCTGGCCTGCCAGTGCTCGGATACCCGCGTACGGGAGAACCACGAGACCCAGGCAAACAGCATGAAGTTGCCGGCTACCGACATTACCACGCCGCGCGTCAGTGGATCGACTTGCAGACCCAGTGGCGCGTAGAGCAGGCTGGTCAGGCCTGGGAAACTGTCCAGCGACCAACCCATGCCGCGTGCCACCAGCGGCAGCACCAGCGTGTAGAACCACAGCGCCGAGCCAAGGATCAGCCCGGCGAATACCCCGCGGCGGTTGGCCTGTTTCCACATCAGCGCGCCGAACATGGCCGGTGCCAGCTGGCCGATGGCAGCGAAGGAAACCTGGCCGATGGTGGCCAGACTGGCGCCTTCGCCAAGCAGTCGGTAGCAGACGTAGGCCAGCAGAAGGATCAGCACGATGCTGGCCCGACGGGCCGTGAGCATCCAGTGGCGGAAGGCCTCGAAGGGACGCTCGGTGCTCTGTCGGCGCAACAGCCAGGGCAACAGCATGTCGTTGGATATCATGGTTGAAAGGGCCACCGAGGCGACGATCACCATGCCGGTTGCGGCCGAGGCACCGCCGATAAAAGCCAGTACGGCCAGATCCGGGTGCGACTGCGCCAGAGGCAGGCTGATAACGAAGGAGTCGGGAGTGATGCCCGGCGGCAGCAGCATTTGTCCTGCCAAAGCGATAGGCACCACGAAGAGCACGGCAAGTATCAGGTAGGCCGGGAATATCCAGCGTGCCAGGCGCAGATCCTGCGGTTCGATGTTCTCAACCACAGTGACATGGAACTGCCGCGGCAGGCAGACGATGGCGATCATCGCCATACCGGTCTGCACCAGCATCGCCGGCCAGTTCACGGCTTCGTTCCAGAAAGACTCAAGCTTAGGCGTGCTGTGGGCCTGGTTGAGCAGGTCGCCGAAGCCGTTGTAAAGACCGAAGGTGACGAATGTGCCGACGGCAAGGAAGGCCAGCAACTTGACCAGCGACTCGAAGGCAATGGCCAACACCATGCCGCGATGGTGCTCGGTCACATCCAGGTTGCGCGTGCCAAACAAAATGGTGAATAGAGCCAGGGCCAGTGACACGATCAGGGCGGTATCCTGGGCGCTGGTGCCGGTGTCCTGGGCCTGCATGCCAATCAGCAGGTTGACGCCGAGGACAATGCCCTTGAGCTGCAGGGCAATGTAGGGCAGCACCCCGACCAGGCAGATAAGCGCCACGACTACGGCAAGGGGCTGCGACTTGCCGTAACGTGCGGCGATGAAGTCGGCAATGGAGGTGATGTTTTCCTGCTTGCTGATCATCACCATCTTCTGCAGCACCCAGGGCATGGTCAGCAGCAGAATGATCGGCCCCAGATAGATCGGCAGGAACGACCAGAGCTGCTCGGCTGCCTGGCCTACAGCGCCGAAGAAGGTCCAGCTAGTGCAGTACACTGCCAGCGACAGGCTGTAGACCCAGGCGCGAAACCGAGGCGACATTGGCGTGCTGCGCCGATCTCCGTAAAAGGCGATGGCAAAGAGTATGGCCATGTAGATTAGGGCGACCGCAGCGATCAGCCCGGGGGACAGCGACATGCGAACTCCAGAACGCAGTAGGGAACAAAAACGGCCTGGTTTGAAACCAGTGTGCATTATTGAGTGTTGCACAAAGCCGGCAGCAGTCGGCTGCGACCAAGGTAGAAGGTGCGGAATTAGGCTACCGCGATAGATTGTGCCCGAGCCTGGCGCCTGATAGCGTGATCGTCTTGCGATGCCGTTAGAGGAAGGAACCCATGTTCAAGCCGCAGTTGGTCACCTTGCAGCGGGGTGCGTTGCGTCTAGAGCCGCTGTCCGAAGCCGATATCCCGGCTCTGGTGGCGCTGGCCGAGATCAACCGCGATGAGTTGCTGTACATGAGCGGAACCCAGCGTCTGGACTGGTATCGCAGAGCCCTGACCGACCTGCGCGAGGAGCGTGCCCTGCCGTTCGTGGTCCGGCTCGGTGACCGGCTGGTAGGAACCACTCGCTTTGCCGATTTCATGAGTGCCTTGCCGGCCTGCGAGATCGGCTGGACCTGGCTTGACCGCAGCCAGCATGGCAGTGGACTCAACGGCAGTATCAAGTACCTGATGCTCCGGCACGCCTTCGAACAGTGGGGTATGGTTCGCGTGCAACTGAAGACTGCCGCTAGCAATCTGCGTTCGCAGCGCGCCATTGAAAAGCTCGGGGCCCAGCGTGAGGGTGTGCTGCGCAATCACCGGCGGCTGGCCGATGGCCGCCTCGATGACAGCGTGTTGTACAGCATCACCGATCAGCAGTGGCCGCTGGTGCGGGCGCAGCTTGAGACTCGCACCAGCAGCGGGCCGACGGCAGGAGAGGCGGTGGCTCAGCCTGCCAGGCCAACGTAGACGTTCTGCACGTCGTCGTGGCCGTCGATGGCTTCGAGGAAGGCTTCCACTTCTTCCAACTGCTCTGCAGTTAGATTGGTGACCGGATTTTTCGGGCGATAACCGAGCTTGGCCGAGTTGACGGTAAAGCCCTGTTCCGGAAGGGACTTGCACACGGCATCGAGATCCGTAGGTTCGGTGATGAACAGGATCGCACCCTCGTCATCCGGAACAAAATCCTGAGCACCGGCCTCGATGGCCGCCAATTCCGGGTCGGCACCGCTGTCGCTACTGGCTTCGATAAGGCCGACATGATCGAAGTCCCAGCTCACCGAGCCGGAAGCGCCCAGTTGCCCCTTGCGGAACAGTACGCGGATCTCCGCCACGGTGCGGTTCACGTTGTCGGTCAGACACTCGACGATCAGAGGCACCTGATGCGGAGCGAAGCCCTCGTACTGGGTGCGCTCGTAGTTGACCACCTCACCGGAGAGGCCAGCTCCCTTCTTGATGGCGCGCTCCAGGGTTTCCTTGGGCATGGACGCCTTTTTCGCCTGATGCACGGCCAGACGCAGCTTGGGGTTCATGTCGGGATCGGCACCGTTACGCGCGGCGATCATGATTTCCTTTACCAGCTTGCCGAAGATCTTGCCTCGGGCGTTGGCGGCGGCTTCTTTGGGTTTGGCTTTCCACTGTGCGCCCATCTGGGGTCTCCTGGCCAATGGGTAAGAATCGACATCGTGATGTGCCACGATGGTCGGGCAGGCTGCGGATTTTAGTGTGTTGCGCGGCGCACGGCATCTGTAAATTCTGTCGTTTGCTGGCGCGCCTGTTCAGCAGGGACTGCTGTAGCACGTGGGAAGGGTGCTGCGCCGGCCGGGTAGGGTTTGCTGGCGCAGGCTGGAGGACTCAACGGGGCAGAGGGTCAATCCTGACGGCTGGTGACTTCTACCAGGTGATAGCCGAACTGAGTTTTCACCGGTCCCTGCACGACGCCGACAGGCGCGCTGAACACCACGGTATCGAATTCCCGAACCATCTGGCCTGGGCCGAAGGAGCCCAGATCGCCGCCACTGCGGCCGGAGGGGCAGGTGGAGTGATCCTTCGCCAATTGGGCGAAGTCGGCGCCGCCTTCGATGGCGGCCTTGAGTTCGTTGCACTTGTCTTCGCTGGCGACCAGGATGTGGCGGGCAGAGGCGCGAGGCATGAGAGAGTCTCCTTGTGATTGAGTGGCGAAGCCTAACGCAATCGACCCGCCAGGCAAACGCCGGAGCCGGGCGACGCGCCCCGGCATGGTATCGGCATATGTCAGGCGGTCACCCATTTCTGCCTCGCCCAGCCGCTGAAGCCGTCCACCGCCAGCACCAGCACCAGCATGGCCAGGATCACCGTGGCGGCCTGGGCCTCCTGAAACAGGCTGAGGGACATGTAGAGCATCTGCCCGAGGCCGCCGGCGCCGACGAAGCCGAGCACGCTGGCCATGCGGATGTTGTTCTCCCAGCGGTACAGCGAGTAGGCCACCAGCTGCGGCCAGACGCCCGGCAGGGTGCCGTAGCAGAACGCGGCGACGCGCCCGCCGCCGCTCTCGCGGATGGCCTCGGCCGGTTCGCGCGGGGTGTTTTCCAGCGCCTCGGCGAACAGCCGGCCGAGCACTCCGGCGGTGTGCAGGGCCAGCGCCAGGGTGCCGGCATTCGGGCCGAGGCCGGCGGCCAGCACCATCAACGCCGCCCATACCAGCTCGGGGATGGCGCGCAGCGCATTGAGCAGTAGCCGCGTGGCGTGCAGGGCCAGGCCGCCGAAGCGTCCCGCGGCCGGCAGTGCCAGAGCCAGACCGAGCAGGGCGGCGAGCAGGGTGCCGATGGCCGACATGGCCAGGGTTTCCAGCGCACCGCGGCCGATCGCCTGCAGGTGCGGTGCGGAGAAGTCGGGCTGGAGGAAGGCACCAGCGTACTGGCCCATCTGCGCCAGGCTGTCGCCACCGACCAGTGCACCGAGATCGATACCCAGGTAGACGAACGAGGCGATCACTGCCACCAGGATGGCAGCCAGCAGGATCAGGTTACCGGTTCTCATGTCAGCCTCACGCGTAGCAGACGGCTGAGCAGGTCGGCGAGCAGCACTAGCAGCAGGAAGGTGAGCAGCATGCTGGCGACCTCGCCGCCGGCGAACATGCGCAGCGACAGGTCGATCTGCTGGCCCAGTCCGCCGGCGCCGACAAAGCCCATCACCACCGAGGCGCGGATCGCGCATTCCCAGCGGTAGACGGTGTAGGAAAGCATCTCCCCGGCTGCGTTGGGCAGTACGCCGTAGGCGAAGGCGGCCAGACGGCTGGAGCCGGCGCCGAGCAGGGCGCGGGCCGGGCGGGCATCGACCGACTCGAAGATTTCCGCATACACCTTGCCGAGCATGCCGGCGTAGGTGATGGCGATGGCCAGCACCCCGGCGGTGGGGCCGAGGCCGACCGCGCGCACGAACAGCAGCGCCCAGACGATCTCCGGTACGCTGCGCAGGAAGATCATCAGGCCGCGTACCGGCCAGCGCGCCAGCTGCGCCCACCAGGCCGGACGGCCGCCACGGTGCACGGCCGACAGCGACAGGGCGCGGCTGGCCAGCAGGGAGGCGGGAAAGGCGATCAGCAGTGCCAGGCTCATGCCGGCGGTGGCGATGGCCAGGGTTTCCAGCGTGGCGCGGCCAAGTAGGGCGAGGAACTCGGCGTCATGCGCCGGTGGCCAGAAGCCCTGCAGGAAGTTGGCCATGGTGCGGGCGTTGTCACCGTTGAACAGCACCGCCAGGTCCAGTTCGCTGATGCGAATGCCGGGCCACAGTAGCAACAGCGCCAGCAGGGTGAGCAGCAGGCGGGGCAGTGCGGCGGGGTCGCGTGGAGCGGTCTTCAGCATCGCGGGATCTGTACCGTCTGGGGTTGCACCGGCGAACTCGGCGCGGCCTGCAACTGCTCGTTGGCATACAGCGCGTCCAGCTGTTCGGGCTGCACCTCGACGGCCGGCAGGTCGAAGGCGATGCGCCCATCGCGAATGCCAACGATGCGGGGGAAATGCGCCAGCGCCAGGTCGACGGCATGCAGGCTGGCCAGCAGGGTCATGCCGCGCTCGGCGGCCTCGCGGTTGAGCACGGCCAGGGTGTGGCCGGCCAGCACCGGGTCCATGGCCGAGACCGGTTCGTCGGCGAGGATCAGCTCCGGCGCCTGGTACAGCACGCGGGCAATGCCTACGCGCTGCAACTGGCCGCCGGAGAGCTGGTCGCAGCGTTGATAGAGCTTGTCGGCGATATCCAGGCGCGCCAGGGCGGCCTGGGCACCGCCGGCATCCAGCGGGTGCAGCAGGTTGAGCAGGCCCTTGGCCAATGACCACTGTCCCAGCTTGCCGGCCATCACGGCGGTGACCACGCGCTGACGCGGCGGCAGTGGCGGTGCCTGGTGGATCAGACCGATGCGTGCGCGCAGACGCTGGCGCTGGCGGGCAGCCAGGCGCCAGGGGTTGTGCTGCAGCAGGTCGAGCTCGCCGCGCGTAGGTTGCAGGCTGGTGGCCAGCAGACGCAGCAGGGTGGTCTTGCCGGCGCCGGAGGGGCCGATGATGGCTACCCGTTCGCCGGGGCTGACCTCGAGATCGATATTTTCCAGCGCAACCTTGCCGTTGGCGTGGGCCAGGCCCACGCCACGCAGGGCGATGCTCACTTGAGCAGGCCGGCGGCGCGAGCGGCTTCCTCGATGCCTTCGTAGTTTTCAGGCTTGGTTTCGATAAAGCGGCTGGCGGCCTGCAGGTCGAGAATCGCTTTTTGCTCGGGCTTGGCCGGGTCGAGGGCGAGGAAGGCGCTCTTGATCTTCGCCTGCAGGTCGGCGTCGAGGTTGCCGCGCACGGTCCAGTTGTAGTCGTAGTAGGTCGGGGTGGTGGCGAAGACCTTGACCTTGTCGGTGTCGACCTTGCCACCATCGACCAGCTTCTGCCATACCGAGGCGTTTAGCACGCCAGCGTCGGCCTTGCCGGCCTGCACCCAGGCGGCGGTGGCGTCGTGGGCGCCGGAATAGGCCACGCGGCTGAAGAAGTCTTCCGGCTTGATGCCGTCCTGCAGCATGAAGTAGCGCGGCATCAGGCTGCCGGAGGTGGAAGACACCGAGCCAAAGGCGAAGGTCTTGCCTTTCAGATCCTGCAGCGATTTCACCGCCGGGTCGGAGGTGATGAACTTGCTGGTGAACTCGGCGTCCTGCTCGCGCTGCACCAGCGGCACGGCGTTACCGGTCTTCAGATGAGCCTGGACGAAGGTGAAACCGCCCAGCCAGGCCATGTCGATACGGTCGGCGGCCAGTGCCTCGACCACCGCGGCGTAGTCGGCCACCGGCACGAACTCCACCTTCATGCCCAGTTCCTGTTCCAGGTAGGCGCCCAGCGGCTTGAACTTGCGCAGCAGTTCGGTGGGGGCTTCGTCGGGGATGGCCGAGACCTTGAGGACATCGGCGGCTTGGGCGGAAAGAGACAGGGTCAGGCCGGCAGCTACGGCCAGGATGTGCTTGAGCATGGATATTCTCCGGTTCAATAGCGGAAAAAGGTATGAGGGGCGCCTTGGCGCTCGGCGAATACGGACGGGACTGCGGTGATTATAAGCGAGGCGAACGGCTGCTTTGCTAGAATCCGCGACCTGTTTCCGATTCTCCGAGAGCGTTGCCCCATGAGCGAGCCGATTCGTTTGACCCAGTACAGCCATGGTGCTGGCTGTGGCTGCAAGATTTCCCCCAAGGTGCTGGACGTGATTCTGGCTGGCAGCGGCGCGCAGAATCTCGACCCGCGCCTGTGGGTCGGCAATGCCTCGCGCGACGACGCTGCGGTCTATGCACTGGACGAAGAGCGCGGCGTGGTTTCCACCACCGACTTCTTTATGCCGATTGTGGATGACCCGTTTGATTTCGGACGGATTGCCGCGACCAACGCCATCAGCGACATCTACGCCATGGGCGGAGAGCCGCTGATGGCCATTGCCATTCTCGGCTGGCCGGTCAATGTGCTGCCGGCGGAAGTGGCTCGCGAGGTGATTCGCGGTGGCCGCGCCGTGTGCGATGCCGCCGGCATTCCGCTGGCCGGCGGCCATTCCATCGACGCACCAGAACCGATCTTCGGCCTGGCCGTGACCGGTGTGGTCGACAAGAAGCACATGAAGCGCAATGACACAGCCAGTGCCGGTTGCCGGCTGTACCTGACCAAGCCGCTGGGTGTTGGCATTCTCACTACCGCCGAGAAGAAGGCCAAGTTGCGAGAGCAGGACGTTGGCCTGGCGCGTGACTGGATGTGCACCCTGAACAAGCCGGGTGCTCGCTTCGGCAAGCTGGCCGGAGTGCGTGCCATGACCGACGTGACCGGTTTCGGCCTGCTTGGTCACCTTGTGGAAATGGCTGAGGGAGCAGGCCTTACCGCCCGGCTCGACTACGCCAGCGTGCCGCGTCTGCCGGGCGTGGAGCACTACCTGGCCGAGGGCTGCATCCCCGGCGGCACCCTGCGCAACTTCGACAGCTATGGGGAAAGGATTGCGCCGATCAGTGATGCGCAGCGCAACCTGCTGTGCGACCCGCAGACCAGTGGTGGGCTGCTGGTAGCCGTGGCACCAGAAGGCGAGGCCGAGTTCCTCGCGGTGGCCGCCGAGCAGGGGTTGGAGCTGGCTTCCATCGGCGAACTGGTGGCCCGACAGCGTTACGCGGTAGAGGTGCTGTGATGCGTGACAACAGCGCCGCCTACCGCGAGATCTTCCTCAATGATATCCCGATGATGGACATGCGCGCTCCCGTCGAATTTGCCAAGGGCGCCTTCCCCTGCGCCGTCAATTTACCCTTGATGACCGATATCGAGCGGCAGAAGGTTGGTACCTGCTACAAGCAGAAGGGCCAGCAGGCCGCCATCGAGCTGGGTCACCAACTGGTTTCCGGCAGGATCAAGGCTGAGCGTGTCGAGGCATGGGCGGCTTTTGCCCGAAGCAACCCGGACGGTTACCTCTACTGTTTCCGTGGTGGCCTGCGCTCGCAGATCGTCCAGCAGTGGCTGAAAGAGGTCGGCATCGACTATCCGCGGGTGATCGGTGGCTATAAGGCGATGCGCAGCTTTCTCATCGAAAGCCTTGATCAGGCCGTGACCGAGTGCGACTTCGTGGTGCTCGGCGGTATGACCGGCACCGGCAAGACCGAAGTGCTGGCCCGGCTGGACAACAGCATCGACTTGGAAGGGCACGCCAATCACCGTGGTTCCAGCTTCGGCAAGCGCGCTACCGGTCAGCCGGCGCAGATCGATTTCGAAAACCGCCTGGCTATCGATCTGCTCAAGCGCCGTGCGCGTGGCCAGCAGCAATTCGTACTGGAGGACGAAAGTCGCCTGATTGGCGCCTGTTCGCTGCCGCTGCCGTTGCACCTGAGGATGCAGCAATATCCGCTGGTCTGGCTGGAGGACAGCTTCGCCAGCCGTGTCGAACGAATCCTCAAAGACTACGTGATCGACCTGGCGGCGGAGTTCCTGACACTGCATGGTGAGGAGCAGGGCTTTGGGCGTTTTTCAGAGCGTCTGCTGCAGAGTCTGGACAACATCCGCAAGCGTCTGGGCGGCGAGCGTCACCTACGCCTGCGCAAGCTGATGCAGGAGGCCCTGGAAGAACAGCGGCACAATGCCTCGGTGGATCGCCACCGGAGCTGGATCGATGCACTGCTGCGCGAGTACTACGACCCGATGTATGTCTACCAGCGCGAGAGCAAGGCCGCGCGGGTGGAGTTCAGCGGCACCGCTGAAGCCGTGGAGGCGTATTTGCAACAGCGCCGGTCGCGGTGCGAAGCATAGACCCGGGCAGGCTCAGGGCGCGGGTATCGGTGGTATTGTATACAGTCGACTTCTTCCCGTTCTCCGGAGTTCCGCATGACTGCTTCACTGCCTGCTCTCGCTTTCGCCGGTATCGGCCTGATGGGCCTGCCCATGACCCGCCGCCTGCTGGCCGCCGGTTATCCGCTGAGTGTCTGGAATCGTTCGCCGGACAAGTGCGCGCCGCTGCTGGAGCAGGGCGCGCGTCAGGTTCAGAGCCCCGCCGAGCTGTGCCGTGACGCCGAAGTGGTGATGCTTTGCCTGGCCAACACCGAGGTGGTGCGCGAGGTGGTGTTCGGCCCCGGAGGGATCGTCGAGGGTGCCCGTGCCGGCCAGTTGCTGGTGGATTTCTCCAGCCTGGAGCCGGCTGCGACCCGCGAGATGGCAGCGGAACTGGAGGAGCGCACAGGCATGCGCTGGGTCGACGCACCAGTTTCGGGCGGCACCCCGGGAGCTGAAGCCGGTACTCTGGCGATCATGGCTGGCGGCCGCGAGGCGGATGTCGAGCTGGTGCGGCCGATCCTCGCGCACCTGGGCCAGCGCCTGACGCGTATGGGTGAGGTGGGGGCCGGGCAGGTGACCAAGGTATGCAACCAGATGATCGTCGCCTGCAATGCGCTGGTGATCGCCGAGGTGGTGGCACTGGCCGAGCGCGCCGGTGTCGACGCCAGCCTGATCGCGCCAGCGCTGGCCGGCGGCTTTGCCGACTCCAAACCCTTGCAGATTCTCGCCCCGCAGATGGCCGCCAGCCAGTTCGAGCCGGTCAAGTGGCATGTACGCACCCTGCTCAAGGATCTCGATACGGCAGTGAAGCTTTCGCGCGAGCAGGGTAGCGCCACGCCAATGAGCGGTCTGGCTGCGCAACTGATGCGCCTGCATGGCAGTCAGGGCAACCTGGAGCGCGATCCGGCCACGCTGGTACAGATGCTGCGTGAGGATCAGTCGTGAAAATCGCTGCCAACCTGTCGTTGCTGTTCACCGAACTGCCGTTGTCGCAGCGGATACAGGCCGCTGCCGCAGCCGGGTTCGATGGTGTGGAGATTCAGTTTCCCTACGAGCTGCCGGCCATCGCACTGAAGGAAGCTCTGGAGCGTGCCGGCCTGCCGCTGGTGCTGATCAACCTGCCAGCGGGTGATCTTATGGCGGGCGGCCCGGGCCTGGCCGCGGTGCCGGCGCGGCAGGCGCAGTTCGAGGCCGCGCTGGAGGAGGCGCTGAGCTACGCCGCGATGGTGCGCCCGGGCTGCGTCAACGTGCTGCCGGGACGGCTGGCCAAGGGCGTTGAACGCGAGCAGGCACTCGACTGCCTGGCCGCCAACCTGCGACGCAGCGCCGAAGCTTTTGCCGTGCTGGGTGTCCGGGTGCTGGTAGAGGCAATCAATCCAATCGACATGCCGGGTTTCCTGATCAACACTCCGCAGCAGCTGGATGAGCTGCTGCGCCAGGTGGATCATCCCAACCTGGCAGCGCAATTCGACCTCTATCACATGGCCCGGCAGGAGCTGGACGTTCTTGCAGGCATCCGTCTACTGGCCGGCCGTATTGGTCACGTACAGTTTGCCGACGTGCCCGGGCGTGGCGCGCCGGGTAGTGGCGATCTGGATTTTTCGCTGCTGCTCGACGGCTTGCGGGCCAGTGGCTATGTCGGCTGGCTGGGGGCCGAGTACCGGCCGGGGCCGCCGAACACGCCGGCGAGCCTCGGCTGGCTGGCGCACTGGCACCAGCTGACGCAGTCGCTCTGAGCGGATCGGGGGCGTTGCCCCCGTTGGTTCAGGCCTTCGGGTAGTCGTTGAGGGAGATGACCCGGGTCTTGCCGATGCGGTGGCGATAGATCTCGCGCAGGTACTTGATGGCCTGCTTGACGCTCTCGCGCGACAGACGGATGTCGTTGATGGAAACGAACTTGTCCCTATCGTGGATCAGCTCGCGGTACTTCTTCTCGTACATCGGCTTGATGGCGTACCAGTTGGTATCGAGGATCTTTGCCGGATCCTCGTACTCGTTGAGCATCGCGTCGAGCTGAGCCTCGTTGAAGCGCTCGGCGACGATGAAGTCGAGCATGGCGTCGTCCAGGCTGTCGTCGAAGCGGTAATGATCACGGGCGAAGCAGCGCTTGATGTAGGCGACGATCAGGGTCAGGAAATCGTCCGACAGGCACGGGCTCTTGACGATCAGGGTGGTCAGCGACAGGTTGGCCGAGGCGCCGATCACCAGAGCGTAGCGTTTGAGCGTGGTGTTGGGGAACAGGTTGTTAAGGTGGGTCTTGAGCCTGTTCAGATCCATGTACGACAGCTTGTAGTCCTTCGGCAGCGAGACTATGGATACCACCGACGAGCAGTTCTTGAAGAAGTGCAGCTCGCTCAGTTCCGAGGCGTCGTAGCCGCTTGACTTGTATTGCTCCAGGGCTTGGCGGTAGCGCTTTGATTCGATTGGCAGCAGGCTGATGCCCTCGATGGCCTGGGTCACCTTGTTGAAGTGCGGCAGGTCGATGGAACGGAAAAACAGATCGTCGATATCTAGGCGCTGAGGATGTGGCTCCTTGTCCAGTACCCGGAATTTCTCCGTAAGGTGGGCCTGCTGATCCGGCACCACGGACTCGGCATAGGCCACTGCCACCGGCCCGGCCAGGCTCATGAACAGGTCATTGGCATCGAGGCGGATGGTTTCGCCGATGTCGATGCCGGCACGGCGGAAGTAGTTCTGGTCGTAGTCGCTGGTCACCGCCTGGGCGGTGAGGATGTTGAAAATCTGCTGCGAGATGTACTGGTTGGCGTGACGCTCCATGGCGGTCACGTCGATGTTGTGGATGCTGCCGTCGCCGCTTTCCTCGGCGTAACGCATGATGTCGTTGGAGATCAGCATCATGGCGTTCCACGGGCGTACCCGACGCATCACGCTTTCGGCGCTGCTCTGTTCGTTGTCGAAGTTGTAGGAGAAATCCCATTCCTCGGCCAGGTACTTGCACAGCAGGCGTCCGGCGTTGATGTGCAGCGCTTCGGACATTTCGCTGCGCTGATTGGAGATGTTCGGCAGGATGCAGATACCGCTGGTGAAGATCGGCTCGAAGACGAAACCACGGTCGCGTTCGCCGTCACTTTCCTCGTCCAGCATCTTGGTGTCGAAGGTCTTGCTCATGTAGGCGAACTGCTGGGCCAGGCCGAATTCCGAAGCCATGCCCGAGCCAGTACCGCCGCCGGCGCTGAAAATATAGAAGTACAGACGCGACTGGTTGGCCTTGATACCGCAGGAGTCGATCAGATAGCTGTGGATGAACTTCCAGTCCTCGTTGGTGAAGCGCTGGGTATCCTTGTTGAGGATGATCTTGGCCAGGTACTGGCCGAGAATCGGCGCGTTGCCGGCGCCCCCCGCATGAACCTCGGACAAGTCCATGATCTTCATCTTGCTGTAGTCGCTGAGAAAACCGCTCGTCTCACCCTTGCGCGAGAAACGGATACGACCTTCGATGTCCTTGTCCAGGTCGCCGAGCATCACCAGTGGCTCGATCAAAAATACCGGCTTGCTGCTCTTGGCCGGTGTGCGCAGTAGGTTGCTGCGGATCCAGCGGCTGGGGCGCGAGCTTTGTTCGAGGGCAGCGGTGGCCTCGCTATGGAACTCTTCCAGATAGTACTGGCGGGCGTTGTAGACCAGCGAGGCAACATCCAGGGCGATATTCGAACCACAGCGACCAAGGCCGATCAGGCATACCGAGGGGAACTGCTGGATGCGGGTGGACTCGTCCTCGCTCAACGGTTCGGCCAATGGGAACACCATGTTGCGCAGGCCATCGAGGTTGTCGAGGATGCGCTCGATGTCACGTTCGGTGAAGTACAGGTATTGCTCGCCGTGGGCACTGGCCTGCGGCAAGGTGGTGGATATCGGCTCGTTATCGGCGATGTCTGCCTGGGTGATATCCCCGTTGCTGATCAGGACGTCTTTTTTTCTTGTTTTCATCGGCGGCAATCCGGCGGTTCAAGGTGTATTGGCAATTGGCCATATTAGAACCAAATCGTGCTTTCTTGCACACAAAAGAAATAAAGCCTGTGTCTCCATCTCTAAATTGTCTTGCTTTGCCTGAATGCTTTCGATAGGAACGGCCGTATCAGCGAACTGGGGCTGCTGTGCCGGGCCTATTCGCCTTTAGGCATGCTCTCTCCCGTATGGATGTCGGAGGCTAACCAGCCTGGTTGCCGGCTGGAGCTGCGGATTACCAGTAGTACAGGGCTGGTGATGAAGCAGCCCGTGTGGCTATGCTCTGAAGGGAAGCCGGCAGGGGGATGCGATGTCTGGAAGATGGTTGGGAGCCATGCTGGCATGCCTGAGTCTGCCTGTAGCTGCCGAAGTGCTGAACATCGGTTTTGGCACGCACAAACCGCCCTATGTGTTCGAAGGGGAATCGCGTGGTCTGGAGTACGAGCTGGTTGTACGTGCGTTGGAGCTGGCCGGATTCGAACCGGTGGCCTATTACGCGCCCAGCGAGCGACTGCACCTGATGCTGCGACGCGGGGAGATCGATGCAATCACCACCACCCATGAGCACAGCGGGGTGAAGGCGTATTATTCGGACGTCTACATTCGCTATCAGAACGTAGCGGTGGCGCTAGCCAGCCGTGGCTATCGTATTGAGCGTATAAGCGATCTGGGTCAGTACTCGGTCAGCGCTTTCCAGCGTGCCCGTCTGCTGCTGGGACCAGAGTTTGAGCGCATGGCCATGAATAACCCGCGCTATCGCGAGGAGGCGCTGCAGATCAACCGCAATCGGCTGCTTTACAGTGGTCGTACCGATGTGGTGATCGGTGACCGCCTGATCATCCGTTACCTTGACCGGGAGGTGGCTGAACAAGTGGATGTCAGCCAGCCGCTGGCCTGGTTCGATGTCTTTCCTCCGACCTACTACCGCATGGGTTTTCGTGAGGAGGAAGCGCGTCGGCGTTTCGATCAGGGGCTGCTGCTACTGCGCGAGAGCGGGGAGTACCAGGCTATCGAGCGCCGCTACCGGTTGCCGGAAAGCCACTGAATGGCCTCGACGTCGGCAGGGGCTGTTACTTCTTGCTGATGGTGATCTGCCGCGTGCCGCCGTAGGTCTGGCCGCTGACGCCCTTGGCGATCTGCTGGATTTCTCCGCCATTCTGCAGAAAGGCCGCAACCTGCGCCTCGATGGACTCGCGGGTCTCTACTGCCGGGGCGGGTTTGCTGACTTTGTTGGCGGAGGATTTGACGCGGAGGGTAGCCATGACCTGATCTCTTGAAGGCGGGCGGCCGGCCATTATGCCTCATCGGGCCGGATTCTGCTTGTCCAGGCTGTTGGCAAGGTTCCGAGTAGCCTTCGCTGAAATCTGGCAAAGCCCGGGCTCGTCTGTCTTGCAGCGCATCCGACCGGTCGTCGTATGGCTCGCAAGACTGCCCGGTAACAGGCGGACTGGCGTAGAATGGCCGACTGTCTTGACGAGGTAAAACGCCATGGCCCTGATCGGTCGGATGAATTCTTTGCAAGTGCTGCGGCACACCGATTTCGGCTTGTATCTGGACGGCGGCGCCGACGGCGAGATCCTTCTGCCCAAGCGCTACATCCCAAAGGACGTGCCAAGCGGGGAGGATGACTGGCTCAACGTATTCGTCTACCTCGACAGCGAGGATCGGCTGATTGCGACCACGTTGCGGCCGAAGATCCAGTTGGGTGAGTTCGCCAGCCTCAAGGTGGTCGACATAAACCGCATAGGCCTCTTTCTCGATTGGGGTCTGCCTAAGGATCTGCTGCTGCCGCATTCGGAGGAGAAACGCCCGCTACAGGTGGGTGACTACTGCGTAGTCCATCTGTACCTCGATAAGCGCAGCCGCCGCCTGACCGCCACGGCCCGGCTGGATCGCTACTTGGACCAGACCCCGCCGAACTACCGGGTCGGGCAGGAAGTGGATTTGCTGGTGGTCGAGCGCACCGATCTGGGTTTCAAGGCCATCGTTGACGGCACGCACTGGGGGCTGATCCACAAGAACGAGCTATTCCGCTTTATCCGCAGTGGCATGCGTGAAAAGGGTTACATCCGCGAGGTGCGGGCAGACGGCAGGATCAGCCTGAGTCTGCAGCCGCTGGGGCGCGAGGCGGCCGACAGCCTGACCGGGCAGATACTCCAGCGCCTGCGCGAGCAGGATGGGGTTCTGGCGCTGGGCGACAAGAGCCCGCCGGAGCTGATCAGCGCGCAGTTCCGCGTCAGCAAGGGCAACTTCAAGAGGGCCATTGGCGGCCTCTACAAGCAGGGCCGGATTCTCATACACGACGACCATATCGAATTGGTCGATAAATGATGTGCGAATGACTTGAGTGCGCGCCTCGCAACTCGCATAATTCTCCGCGTTTTCAAGCCGGTGTAGCTCAGCTGGTAGAGCAGCGCACTCGTAACGCGAAGGTCGCAGGTTCGACTCCTGTCTCCGGCACCAGTAGAATCAAGGCCAGCAGCGATGCTGGCCTTTTTTGTTGGCCTCTTTTTCGACTTTTTGTCCAAATCCTGTCCATCTGATCTAGAGGGCAGTCGATGGCGTCTTTCCGTAAGCGTGGCGAGCTGCAGTGGTAAGCTCGTATCAACCGCAAGGGCGTTAATAACGGGTTTGCAATGCGTTACTGGTAGATGCGCTGGAAGCCGGTCACGCTGAAGCCGTTCATTCGCCGCTCACCAACCAGAATGATCGGTACGCCGTTTCCGCCCAGGGCGTCGTAGGCCTGGCGGGCGCGTGAGTCTTTCTCGATATCGTGCTCGATGAAGCTGATGCCGCTTTGCTGGAAGTACTGGCGCGCCTGCTTGCAGTAGCCGCACCAGGCGGCCGAATACATGAACACTCGCTTGGAGGTGCTGGCGGCTGTGGGGGAAAGTTTCTCGTAGTTGACGCTCTCGTAGGAGTTGACGCGTAGCGGGAGGCGCTCGGCCCGATCCTGGTTCTGTGGGCGATCGCCGAAATTCACTCGGCCGTTTTCATCCGTCCATTTGTAGATTTCGCCAGTGGCGATCAGGGGAAGGGTGGCCAGCAGGGCTAGGGCGAATCGCCTCATGTAGTGGGCTTCCATGCTCGTTGGGAAAGGCAAGCATAGCCCGGCGCCATCTGGGTGCGGAAGGCGCCGGCTGTATCCTGTTGGTGGTCAGCCGGGCAGACGAGTTTCCGGCCGGGGATCGAGCAGGTTCCAGCATGCGATAAACAGCGCGGCTATCAGCGGGCCGATAACGAAGCCGTTAAGGCCGAGCAGAGCCAGACCGCCGAGTGTGGAAATGAGGATCAGGTAGTCGGGCATGCGGGTGTCCTTGCCGACCAGTATTGGCCGCAGGATGTTGTCCACCATGCCGATTACCAGCACGCCGAAGGCAGTAAGAATCAGCCCTTGCCAGAGGCTGCCGCTGAGCATCAGGTAGGCCGCCACCGGGGCCCAGACAATGCCGGCGCCGGCAGCCGGCAGCAGTGACAGAAAGGCCATCAGTACCCCCCAAAGGAGCGGGCTGGGAATGTCCAGTAGCCAGAAGATCAGCCCACCAAGTGCGCCTTGTACAACCGCTACCACCAGGTTGCCTTTGACCGTGGCGCGTACCACACGGGTGAACTTGATCTGCAGTCGGTGCTTGGTGGAGTCCTCCAGCGGGATGGTGTCGCGAATGCTGCGGATTAGAGGGCGACCGTCACGTAGCAGGAAGAACAGCAGGTAGAGCATGACGAAGAAACCGACGAAAAACTCGAAGGTGCCCTGGCCTATGGCAAATACCTGGGTGGCCAGGAGCTGGCTGCCGGTCATGGCGAGTGAGGAGATTTTTTTCTGCAGTCCTTCCAGGTCGTGTAAGCCGATATTTTCGAGCTGCTGCTGCGCCGAAGGAGGCAGCATGGCGACGAAGCGGGTGACGTATTCGCCAATGTTCAGTTCGCCGGACTCCAGCCTTTGATACAGCGCACTGCCTTCAGCCACCACCGCCGAGGTGATGAAGATCACCGGCAGAATTGCCACCAGCAGGCAGATGGTCAGGGTCAGCAGGGCCGACAGGTTGCCGCGTCCTCCTGTTCGGCGAATCAGGCGGTCCTGTAATGGGTTGAACAGCACCGCCAGCACTACGGCCCAGAATATGGCGCCGTAGAACGGCAGCAGAATCCAGAAGAAGGCCACCGTCACCAGGAGGAGCAGGAGGATAAAGGCTTTGTTCTTGAAGGTCGGGTTTGGCATGGCGGCGTCCCTGTGGAGTTGTTTCCGTTAGTCCACCGGCTGTGGGCAAAGTGCCCGCTGACGCCTGTGGCAGCGGGCGAGTTCGGATGAGGGACAGGTTCTTTTCGTACGGATCGGGCGTTGTTCGTGGGCAGACGTTGCAGACTGATCGATAGGCTTGCGGAACGGTGAGGATGTTCTGCGTGGGGGAAGGTTGGGCCGCCAATTGGCGGCCCCGTGCAGGGTTAGCTGACGTAGACAGGGCCGATTCCCAGACCCCAGAGGATTACCGAGCTGGCTATCATCGCCACCAGCACGACCAGCCCCACGGCCAGTACCGAGCTGGAGAACATGAAGCCTTCGTCCTTGGGAATGTTCATAAAGGTCGGGATGCCGACATAGAGCAGGTACACCGTGTAGCAGATGGCTGCCGTGCCCACCACCATGGCCAGCCACAGGTGTGGGTAGAGAGCCGCGAGGCCGCCGATAAACAGCGGAGTGGCATTGTAAGCAGCGAATACGATGCACTGCGTGAGGCTGGGGTTGGCGTCGTAGGTTCGGGACATCCAGTGGATAAAGGCGCCCATCACCGCCACTCCGGCAAGCATCGCCAGATAGGAGAGGATGGTCATTACCATTGCACTGCTTTCGGTCAGCATCACCGGCGGGCGGTCGCCGATGGCCCAGCCGACCTGGGTGGTGCCAATGAAGGCCGAGATGGCCGGGATGGCTGCAAGCACCAGGACATGAGTGAGGTACATGTGGCTGATGGTTTCTTCCTCGCCACGTATTTCTTGCCATTCTTGATCAGGATGGGTGAGGAGCCCCCAAACGTGGTGGATCATGTCAGACACCTCCTTTCTTATGACGGTCGCCCCCCAGTGGAAATCCGGTGTGCTGACGCGACGCCGGCTGCTGCTCCGAATCTGTGCGACCTTATGCCGCAGTATAGGCGGCGGCTGAAGAACTCGTGGTGTCTGGAGTTAGAGCAAATTGCTCTCTCGGATTTAGTTGTAATAGCGTGTCAGAATTTCCATGGCCTTGTTGATCGACTGTAGCCGCTCTGTGCTGCCGCCCCGATCCGGATGGTGCTGACTGACCAGTTGCCGGTAACGGTGCTTGATACGAAGCATGTCCAGCGGTGCGCCGTCGTCCAGTTCGAACAGCTCCAGTGCCGCCTGCTTCTCTTGACTACCCTGCATGCGTGTCCAGAAACTGGTGAGCAGTCGCTCTACCTCCCGCTCGTCGGTGTCACGCAGATGAGTAAGGTCCAGGTAGTAGTCGCGCATCCCGTCCTGCTCGCTAAGTGCCGCCGTTCCTGGTTCGTAGGGCAGCAGGCGAATACGCAGCGGGCTGATTTGCAAGAGATGGCTTTGCTGCTGCCAGAGCCGGTCGCGCAGGCGGTAGAGGGCGTTGAACAGCAGGAAGTGGGTGCGAAACAGCACCAGCTTGTCGCTTAGCGGCAGATTGGGCAGGTGTCCGCTATGGCGGCTTTTCAGCGCCTGGATGAGGTCATACTCAGCCAAGCCCTCTGGCGTGGCCTGCAGCACCTGGAAGAGCTGATCGCAGAGGTCGAGGTTCGGGTCGAGATCGTCAGTCATCGGCGCAGCCTAGCATTTAACCGAGGACGGGGTAGGGCCTGCGCGTCATTGTGCGTAAAATGGCGCGCTTTCGTTCTCACCCCCGGATTTCGACGCATCATGGGCACTCTTTCAGTTAACCAGAACAAACTGCAAAAGCGCATTCGCCGCCTGGCCGGCGAGGCCATCACCGATTTCAACATGATTGAGGATGGTGACAAGGTGATGGTCTGCCTGTCCGGCGGCAAGGACAGTTACACCATGCTGGACGTGTTGCTGTATCTGCAGAAGGTTGCCCCGATCAAGTTCGAGATCGTTGCGGTAAACATGGATCAGAAGCAGCCAGGTTTCCCTGAGCATGTGCTGCCGCAGTATCTGGAGTCCATCGGCGTGGACTATCACATCATCGAGAAGGACACCTACTCGGTGGTGAAGGAGAAGATTCCGGAGGGCAAGACCACCTGCTCGCTGTGTTCGCGCCTTCGCCGCGGCACGCTGTACACCTATGCCGATGAGATCGGCGCGACCAAGATGGCGCTGGGGCATCATCGTGACGACATCCTGGAAACCTTCTTCCTCAACATGTTCTACGGTGGCACGCTCAAGGCCATGCCGCCCAAGCTGCTGTCGGACGACGGCCGCAATGTGGTGATCCGCCCGCTGGCCTACTGCGCCGAGGCCGATATCGAGGCCTACGCCAAGCTCAAGGAATTTCCGATCATCCCGTGCAATCTGTGCGGCTCGCAGGAAAACCTGCAGCGCCAGGTGGTCAAGGACATGCTGCGTGAGTGGGAGCGCAAGAGCCCGGGGCGTACCGAGATCATGTTCCGTGCGTTGCAGAACGTGCATCCGTCGCAACTGGCCGATCGCAATCTGTTCGACTTCCGCAGCCTGAAGATCGACGATAACGCCACGCCGCGCTTCGTCGATGTGATGAGTCTGTAATCCGCTTCGCTGCACGTGCCGCTTGCCAGGCTGTGAAGGCCTGGAGTATGGTTCGGCCATCGTTTTGGAGAATTTCATGCTGTCCAGTCTCGTTAACCTGCTATCCTCGCAAGCCGGCGCTACTCGCGCTGCGCTGGTGCGTGCGCAGCAGGTTCTGGCAGTGGCGTATTACTTTTTTGGGTATTGGTTTAGCCATAGGCGCGCCTGATACCCCACAGGCGGCCTGAGCACACAGGGTCGCCACCAGAGACGTTTCCAGAAAACCCCCGGTCGGCAACCCGACCGGGGGTTTTGTTTTTTCCGGCCAGAAACGGCCACAGATCGAGGAATCACAGATGAACCGTTATCAGCACTATTACCGTAGCTACTGGCGATTTAGCAGCCTCACCGACCTCTCGACATCCTTGTCTCGAACTACCAGATAGAGCCGTCGCGGCACCGCCCGCGCCGGCCAGGGAAACCACCAGATCATGAACGCTTCCGTCTCCGCCCAACTGATTTCCACCGCTACTCCAGTTACCCGCCGCAGTGCCAAGTCACTGCCCAGCCCCAGCGTATTGCGTCAGCGTCTGCCGCTACCGACTCCTCTTGCCGAACGTGTTCAGGCCGACCGTGCAGCCATTCGTGCCGTGCTTGACGGTCGCGATGACCGCCTGCTGGTGGTCGTCGGGCCCTGCTCGCTGCACGATCCGGTCGCAGCCCTTGAATACGCCGAGCGCCTGGCCGAGCTGGCGCCGCAGGTCTGCGACCAGTTGCTGTTGGTTATGCGCGCCTACGTGGAAAAGCCACGTACCACCGTCGGCTGGAAAGGCCTGCTATACGATCCGCATCTCGATGGCAGTGGCGACATGGCCGAAGGCCTGCGCCTGTCGCGTCAGTTGATGCTGGATATCCTCGCCCGTGGCCTGCCGCTGGCCACCGAGCTGTTGCAGCCGTTAGCCGTCGGTTACCTGGATGATCTGCTCAGTTGGGCGGCGATTGGCGCGCGTACCACTGAGTCACAGACTCATCGAGAAATGGTCAGCGGTCTGGATCTGCCGGTCGGGTTCAAGAACGGCACTGACGGAAGCGTCGGTATTGCCTGTGACGCCATGCGTTCAGCGGCGCACCCGCATCAGCACTTCGGCATCGACGAGCTTGGTCATCCGACGTTGCTGCAAACCACCGGCAATCCGTACACTCATCTGGTACTGCGTGGCGGTCATGGCGCGCCGAACCATGATCCGGCCAGTGTTGCCACTGCCCGTGAGGCGCTGCAACGTCAGGGTATTGCGCCGCGCATCATGGTCGATTGCAGCCATGCCAACAGCGGCAAGGATCCGCTGCGCCAGCCGGCGGTACTGGACAGCGTGATCGATCAGCGCCTGGCCGGCGATACCAGCCTGCGTGGGGTGATGCTGGAAAGCCACCTGTTCGATGGCTGTCAGGCGCTGGGGGGCGAGCTGCGCTATGGCGTTTCGATTACCGACGGTTGCCTGGGCTGGGATGGCACTGAGGTGGCTCTGCGCCACGCGGCCGAACGCCTGCGCGGATGAACGGCTTGCGAGGGCATGGCTTGTACGTGCAGGCTTGCTTATCCGTTTCCTGACAGGGTCGATCCATGCGTGACTACAAATGGCTGCACGAATACTGCCTCAATCGCTTCGGCTCGGCACAGGCGCTGGAGGAGCGTCTGCCGCAGCCGCGCAGTGATGCCGAGCTGCGCGCATTGGCCGACGACCGCTATTTGTCACTGATCAGCCAGCGTATCTTCCGCGCCGGGCTCAAACACAGTCTGGTGGATGCCAAGTGGCCGGCATTCGAGGAAGTGTTCTTTGGCTTCGATCCGGAAAAGGTGGTGCTGATGGGCGGTGAGTGGCTGGAGCGGCTAATGCAGGATGCTCGGCTGATCCGTCATCTGGGCAAGCTGAAAAGTGTGCCGCGCAATGCCCAGTTCATTCTCGATGTGCGTCGCGAGAAAGGCAGCTTTGGTGCATTGATTGCCGGCTGGCCGGTTGGCGATATCGTTGGCTTGTGGAAGTATCTGGCCAGGCATGGCAACCAGCTCGGTGGTTTGTCTGCACCACGATTTTTGCGCATGGTGGGCAAGGATACCTTCATCCCCACCGATGATCTGGTGGCGGCATTGAAGGCGCAGGGGGTGATCGACAAGGCACCGACCAGTCAGAAAGAGCTGGCGGCAGTGCAGGCCGTTTTCAACCAGTGGCAGGCCGAGAGCGATCGGCCGCTGTGCCAGCTATCGGTTATGCTGGCGCATACGGTCAATCACTGAGCGACTCCTGCAGCGCTTCCAGCCATTCGCGCGGTACATCGCGCCGCAGCGCCAGCTGGCACTGCTGGCTTTCCGGGTCGAACACGATAACTGCCTCGCCCCGCTCCAGCGCCCGACGCACGCGCAGCACGCGGGTTTCAAGCGGGGTTTCGTCGCCATTGTCGGTGCCATCACGAGTCACGAAGTCCTCGATCAGGGCGGTGAGCGTGTCGGCTTGCAGCAGGTGAGCGGGGATCAGCACGGTAGGAGGCTCCTGTTAAGGTGCCTATGATAGAGACGTAGTCCATTCTGCAACACCTGCTGCGACTGCTCTGAGCTCTGGCGGTTGCGTTTGTGACATCTGGCGTGCCCTGGCTGGTCAGCGTGGCGCCTGACTCAGCGGAAACAGCAGATCGACGAAGCGCTCGGCAGTCGGCTGCGGTTCGTGGTTGGCCAGGCCGGCCCGCTCGTTGGCCTCGATGAACACGTAATCGGGTTGATCGGCTGCAGGTACCAGCAGGTCGAGGCCGACAACCGGGATTTCCAGGGCGCGGGCGGCCTTGATCGCCGCGTCGCGCAGTACCGGGTGGAGAATCGCGGTGACGTCTTCCAGGGTGCCGCCGGTGTGCAGGTTGGCCGTCTTGCGCACGGCCAGACGCTGGCCGGCCGGTAGTACGCTGTCGTAGTCGAGGCCGGCGCCGTGCAGCGTGCGCAGGGTTTCGGCGTCCTTCGGGATACGGCTCTCGCCACCGGTGGCGGCCTGACGGCGGCGGCTCTGGGCGTCGATCAGTTTGCCGATGCTGTGGAGACCATCGCCGATGATCTCGGCCGGTCGACGGATCGCTGCGGCCACTACCTCGTAGCCGATCACCAGGATGCGCAGGTCATGGCCTTTGTGATAGCTCTCCAGCAGCACGCGCTGATCGAATACGCGGGCGCGTTCGATGGCTTCCTGCACTTCAACTGTCGTACGCAGGTCGACCGCCACACCCTGGCCCTGCTCGCCATCCACCGGCTTGACCACTACCGACCCGTGCTCGGAGAGGAAGCTGGCATTGTCTTCGGCGCTGCCGGCCAGGCGCTGGGCCGGCACGCTGAGACCGGCGCGCGACAGGGTGCGATGGGTCAGGCGCTTGTCCTGGCACAGGGTCATGCTCACGGCGCTGGTGAGGTCGCACAGCGACTCCCGGCAACGAATGCGCCGGCCGCCATGGCTGAGGGTGAACAGTCCGGCCTCGGCGTCATCCACCTGCACCTCGATGCCGCGGCGCAGGGCCTCGTCGACGATGATGCGCGCGTAAGGGTTGAGTTCGTCCTGGGGACCGGGGCCGAGAAACAGTGGCTGGTTGATGCCGTTCTTGCGCTTGAGGCTGAAGGTCTGCAGCTCGCGGAAACCCAGCTTGGCGTAGAGCTTCTTGGCCTGCTTGTTGTCGTGCAGCACCGACAGGTCGAGGTAGCTCAGGCCGCGGCTCATGCCGTGCTCGATCAGGTGACGTACCAGCACTTCGCCGACCCCGGGACGACTGCAGTGAGGGGCTACTGCCAGACACCACAGGCTGCTGCCGTTTTCCGGATCATGGAAGGCACGCTGGTGATTGAGCCCCATGACGCTGCCGATCACCGCGCCGCTGTCTTCGTCCTCGGCCAGCCAGTAGGTCGGGCCGCCTTCGCTGTAGGGGGTGAGCTTGGCCTGGTCGATGGGCAGCATGTTGCGGGTCTGGTACAGGCAGTTGATCGCCTGCCAGTCCGCTTCGTTCTGCGCACGGCGAATGCGAAAGCCACGGAAACTGCGGCGCGCCGGACGGTAGTCGGTGAACCACAGGCGCAGCGTGTCGGACGGATCGAGAAACAGCTGTTGCGGTGCGTGAGCGAGCACCTGATGTGGTGCGGCGACATACAGGGCGATATCGCGCTCGCCGGGTTGCTCGTTGAGCAGCGCTTCGGCCAGCACGGTGGGGTCCGGGTAGGTGTGACCGATCAGCAGGCGGCCCCAGCCGCAATGGATGGCCTGCGGCTGACTTGGCTGGCTGGCGTGATCTTCAGCCAGGCGCGCTTGCAGGCGCTCGTAGGAGGGCGTCTGGCCGCGCAGCAGGCGTTGGTTGAAGGCAGTGGAGCGCATGGAATAGTCCCTGTCCGTGTTCATTACGTCCGGTCTGAGCCGGATCGTCATTGAGTCGCGACAAATCCCGGCTTTGCCGGGCTACGACCATTGATCCCGCAGGAGCGGCCAAATGGCCGCTCCTTCTCTGTTACAGACCCTGTTCGCTCAGCCACAGGTTGAGCGCCGCCAGTTGCCACAGCTTGGAACCGCGTAGCGGTGTGAGCTGGCTCTGCGGGTTGGTCAGCAGCTGGTCGAGCATGTTCGGGTTGAACAGGCCGCGATCCTGGCTCGGATCGAGCAGCAGGTCGCGCACCCAGCCAAGGGTCGCGCCCTCCAGGTGCTTGAGACCGGGAACCGGGAAGTAGCCCTTGGGCCGGTCGATCACCTCGCTGGGAATGAGTTGGCGCGCGGCTTCCTTGAGCACGTACTTGCCGCCTTCGGGCAGCTTGAACTGAGCCGGAATACGCGCGGAAAGCTCGGCCACGCGGTAGTCGAGGAACGGTGTGCGTGCCTCCAGGCCCCAGGCCATGGTCATGTTGTCCACGCGTTTGACCGGGTCATCGACCAGCATCACCGTGCTGTCCAGGCGCAGCGCCTTGTCCACCGCCGCATCTGCCCCCGGCATGGCGAAATGCTCGCGAACGAACTCGCCGGCCATGTCGTCGGTCAGCCAGGCCGGTTGCACGCAGGCTGCGTATTCGTCGTGCTCGCGGTCGAAGAAGGCCGCGCGGTAGGCGGCGAAGGCATCCTTGGCGCCGTCGACCTGCGGGTACCAGTGGTAGCCGGCGAACAGTTCGTCGGCGCCCTGGCCGCTCTGCACCACCTTGCAGTGCCTGGCCACTTCCCGCGAGAGCAGGTAGAAGGCGATGCAGTCATGGCTGACCATCGGCTCGCTCATGGCGCGGAAGGCTTGCGGCAACTGCTCGAGAATCTCGTGCTCGCCGATGCGCAGCTGATGGTGGCGGGTGGCGAAGCGCTGGACGATCAGGTCCGAATACTGGAACTCATCACCACGTTCGCCGCCGGCGTCCTGAAATCCGATGGAGAAGGTCAGCAGGTTCTCCACACCCGCTTCGCGCAGCAGGCCGACCAGCATGCTCGAATCGACGCCACCGGAGAGCAGCACGCCGACGTCGACGGCGGCGCGCTGGCGAATGGCCACGGCCTCGCGCATGGTTTCCAGCGTCTGATCGCGCCATTCTTCAAGGCCGTAGCTGGCCTCGTCACCTTGCGGGCCGAACTGCAGCGTCCACCAGGTCTTCTGCTCGACCTTGCCGTCGGCGTCGATGCGCATCCAGGTGGCCGGTGGCAGTTTTTCCACGCCTGCCAGGATGGTGCGTGGCGCCGGTACCACGGCATGGAAGTTCAGGTAGTGGTTGAGCGCGATCGGGTCGAGCGTCCCGGCGATATCGCCGCCCTTCAGCAGGGCCGGCAGCGACGAGGCGAAGCGCAGGCGTTCGCCGGTACGCGACAGGTACAGCGGTTTGACGCCGAGACGGTCGCGGGCGATGAACAGGCTCTGTTTGTCGCGCTCCCAGATTGCGAAGGCGAACATGCCGTTGAGCTTGGGCAGCAGGGCTTCACCCCAGGCGTGATAGCCCTTGAGCAGTACCTCGGTGTCACCACCGGAGAAGAAGCGGTAACCCAGTGCTTCCAGTTCGCTGCGCAGTTCGGGGTAGTTGTAGATGGCGCCGTTGAACACCATCGAGAGGCCGAGATCGCTGTCGATCATCGGCTGGCCCGAAGCCTCGGCCAGATCCATGATCTTCAGGCGGCGATGGCCCAGGGCGATGGGGCCCTGACTATGAAAGCCATGGGCGTCGGGGCCGCGAGGGGCCAGGTGATGAGTGATGCGCTCGACTGCCGCCAGATCCGCGGGGCGTCGATCAAAACGTAGTTCTCCAGCTATTCCGCACATGGTTCCTTACCGGTGTTGCCGTTGGGGAGTGAGGGCGTCGGCGTGCCGAGCCTTTTACACCCAAACAAAACAATGCTTTCATGTCAAACTTTGTTATGAGGTAATTTGCTGGTTATGGCTGGAAATAACATTCCATTTGAAACCGATATGGCGGTTACTCAGGAATTCGAGATGCTGTTGTTTCAGGCCTTACGACGGCTTCAGCAGGCTGGTGAAGTGCACGCCAAGCGCCTGGCCCGCTTTGGTGGGCTGACTCCCGTGCAACTGATGGTGTTGCAGGTGCTGGCGAGGGAAACGCGGCTGACGGCCAGTGCACTGAGCAGTCGGGTCAGCCTTACCGCGGCGACGCTGTCCGGTCTGCTAGACCGACTGGAGGAGCGGGGGCTGTTACAGCGTCAGCGTGATGATCAGGACCGGCGCCGGCAGTGGTTGTTGATTAGCGATGCCGGTCGGGAACTGATTCGGCAGGCACCCTCGCTGATGCCGCCGGAGTTCAACCGTCGTTTTGCCGCGCTCAGCGACTGGGAGCGGTATGCACTGGCTGCTGCGCTGTTGCGTGCGGCCGAGCTGTGCGGGGAGGAGTGAAGACGAGTGGTCGGCACCGGTTTCTCATGAAAAAAATCAAGCAGGGTATTGACTTAGCCTCGCTGCCTGAATAAAGTGCGCGCCTCGCTAAGGCACATGGGTGGTTAGCTCAGCCGGGAGAGCATCTGCCTTACAAGCAGAGGGTCGGCGGTTCGATCCCGTCACCACCCACCATAGCGAAATCGGACGCAAGTCCGGCCGACGCGCAGCGGTAGTTCAGTCGGTTAGAATACCGGCCTGTCACGCCGGGGGTCGCGGGTTCGAGTCCCGTCCGCTGCGCCATTATTTTCCAGCACGATCAAGGTCGGGCTGAGATGGCAGGCCAGAAAGGCTGTCATCAGAAGTTACAGAGTTCTATTGGACGCAAGTCCAGCCGACACGCAGCGGTAGTTCAGTCGGTTAGAATACCGGCCTGTCACGCCGGGGGTCGCGGGTTCGAGTCCCGTCCGCTGCGCCATATCAAACCCGCAGGCTTTCAAAAGCCTGCGGGTTTTTGCTTTTCTGGCGCCTTCAGAGTTGCTCTGGCCGGCAGCATTCCCATGCCGCTCTTTGGCTGTGTCCGGAGGGCCAGCCTGCGCTTGGCGGTGGGAGCGTCAGGCCTGCGTCAGAGGGCGTTGCGCAGGGTCTGCAGCTGGGCAACCTGCCGGGTAAACTCGATGACTGATAGAGGCTTGTGTGCCAGCGGGCGCATCGCCTGACTGATTTGCCGGGAAGGCAGTCGGGTCAGCCGGCCGAGGACCTGCCACTGTTCCGCCACAGGCAGTTTCTCGTAACCGGGGTAGCGCCTCCGTGCGCGGCGCTGGATGTCCTGTTGCAGACCTTTGAGCAGGCCGCCTTGGCCGATGTGGCGAAGTTGGAAGTCGGCGCTGGCGCGCAAATGTTCCTCCAGGTGGCGGCGCGCCATGCTGGCCGGCGCTTGCAGTGGGCCCTGGCGCAAGCCGTGATGGCAAAGCATTGCCGTCAGCAGCAGGGCAAGGACAAGCAGGGCCAGGGGAAAGTTTCGTAGCAGCAACTTCAGCAGGTTGTCGCTATCTGTCTGGTAGACGAGTGTCACCGTGCTGTCCTGGCTCAGGTACCAGAGCAGCCAGGCATGGTCATAACGCCCGATGCTCTGGTTTTGCCAGATCCACGGGTCGCTGAGTACGGTGACCAGCCCGTCGCCGTGATAAAGCTGCAGCAGATGGGTGGCCTGGGCACTATTGGCCCAGGCATGGGCCCGGTTATCGGCGTCGTAAAGGTGATAGTCGGTGTCGAAGGCGACATAGGCCGGCTGATCTTCATTCTCCAGATATAGCCGGGTCAGCTCAGGGTAGGGGTTCTCTTCCTGTTCCTCGGCCAGTGCTTCTTGGTCCTCCAGTTCGTTGCTTAAATATTGCTGGATGCCGAGCAGGTCGAGCAGCAGATCGCCGCTCCGGCCCTCGTCCTCGTCCCACAAACGCTCGGCTACCAGCACGAGATGGCCGCCGTTGGCTGTCCACTGCAACAGGCGCTCGGCCTGGCGCGGGGTCATGTCGCTGCGGTCGGCCAGCAGCATCAGAGTGTGTCCGGGAGCGGGCAGCGTGCCGGTCAGGTTCAGGCTTTCGCTGTGAGTGATGGAAACTCCCTGGCGACGCAGGAAATGCTCTGCTGCCAGATAGGGATTTTGCCGGGCTTCTGGAGCAGGGCCGTGCTTGATCTCCTCCTGGTAGGGTTCCAGTCTGCCCAGCAGGTAACTGCCCAGCAGGCCTGTCACCAGTAGCAGGATCATGCTCAGGCTAAAGCCAAGGCGTCGGCTCATGAGGGCTGCTCCGTATCGAACAGGCTGCGCCAGCCTTGGCACAGCGCAGTTCGCAGTGCTTCCTCGGGCAGGCGGTGGCCGTAGGCCATGGCTTGCCAGTGGTGAGTCAGTTGCTGGCTGTAGTCCGTCAGATTCTGCTGCTGTAGGCCGGTAATCAGTTGCAGTACCTCGCCTTCGGTGTGCGATGACTTCAGCGGGAGCTGCTGTTCATGCAGCAGGCGGCTGAGCAGCGCCCGGTAGAGCAGCCCCAGTGCGGCACGAGGTTGTTCGGCCCAGAGGTGTTCGGCTTCACTGGCAACGTCCTGTGGGAGGCTTTCCGGGGTCAGTTCCAGGCCGAATAGCTGCTCGGGGGGGCTTGCCCGGTGTCGCTGCGGCAAACCAAGGCGCTCTCCGAAAGCGAGCAACCAGTGCTTGTAGCGCCAGAGTGCATAGGTGATCAGAGCGGCTAAAGCGCCCCACAGCAGTACCTCGAAGACCTGTGCGAGTGCTTTGAGTTGCAGGTTTTCCAGCAAGAGGTACAGGTACTCGAGCAGGACGGATCGATCCGTTTCCTTTTCCTGCTGCTCGTCGTTCAGGCGCCAGCGGGTGATGTTCTCACGGTGCTCGAAAGGTGGTTCGTCGAGTAGTTGCGTGATGCTCTGCTGCGCGGCCTGGCTGGTAAGTGGCTGTTTGAGCAGGCGCGGACTGTCGGGGCTGTTCTCGCTGGCCTGGAGCGGTGTTTCTGCCCAGACGTTCTGGCTTGGTGTGCCCAGCAGCACCAGGCAGCCCAGCAGCAGGGCGTAGGCGCTGCCGGTCAGGCGTTGGCGCAGGCGACGGAAGGTCAGTTCTATGTCCCAGGCCTCCAGCGCGGTGCGGCGGTTGAGGTAGAGGGTGAAGCCGCAGGCCACGTAGACCGGCTCCCAGACTACCAGTGCCAGCACATAAAGCAGGTTGGACAGATGCTCCAGCCATAGCCAGTGACCGCTGTTGTCCGAGAGCATGGTTTCCCAGCTCCAGTCATCATGTAACTGCGCCGGCAGCATCAGATAGAGCAGTGCGGCCAGCCCCATCCAAAGGATCAGTTCCAGGTGGACGCCGAGCACGGTTAGCCAGGTAGCTGCTCCGTTGTCGCGCTGACCGAGGACGATCAGGCGTTGACGGCGGGCCTTGCCTGACAGACCTTCCAGTTGTAGTACCGGCAGGTCGAAGCTGCGGGTCAGGCTTAGCCGGCGCCAGGTCAGGCTGGCCAGCAATTGTGGTCGCAGCAGGCGCGGTAGCGTGCGCAGGGACTGCTTCAGCGACGGTACATTGCCGAACAGTGCCTGTGACAGGATATACAGCGGCAGGCGTTCATAGGCGGGCTTGAGCCACCAGAAGAGCAGCATGACCCAGCTCGGATACTGCCAGAGCAGGGCGCAGAGCAGGGCGAACAGGGGCAGGGTGACCAGTGCCCAGCTGGCCATCAGCAGGCCGGCGTGGCGCCGCGCAAGCAGTACGCCGAGGTCGACGGCCTCCCAGGCCGTACGCGGGCGAATGGCCACGCTGGCTTCAGTCAGGCGCATGCTGCCTCCGTCCGGTCAGCAGCAGGTAGCACAGTACCAGGACCCAGAGCCCGCCGCCGACGGCATACTTGACCTGAGGGCTGGCAACCGTAGTGGATGACCAGAAAGCCTCGATGAAGGCTGCTGCCAGCAGGAACAGGATTACGCCGGCAACCAGCTGGATGGCCTTGCCGGCGGCCAAGCGCAGGGCTTCGCTGCGGGATCGCCGGCCTGGGGCGAGTAGCGCCCAGCCGAGTTTGATGCCGGCGGCTCCGGCCAGGGCGATGGCGGTCAGCTCGAAAGCGCCGTGGCCGATGACGAATGACCAGAAGGGTTCGCCGTAGCCGATACGTGTCAGGTGGCCGGCTATGGCGCCGATCATCAGGCCATTGAAGAGCAGGAAGAACAGGCTGCCGAGACCCAGCAGCAGTCCGCTGGCGAAGGTCTGAAAGGCGATGCCGATATTGTTCATGATGTAGAAGCCGAACATCAGCCAGTCGTCCTCGGCGCCACGATCACCGAAGCGCCCCAGACGACGGGCCTGCGGATCGTACATGCGTTCCATCTCGGCAACGTTGCTGGCGTCGAGCAGGCTGTAAATCAGTTCCGGATACAGATAGGTGAGCAGCCCCATCAGGCCCAGGCTGCCGAAGAACAACAGACCGGCGGCGCACACCGCCCGCCATTCTCGGCGTACGAGGCGTGGGAAGTCCCCGAACAGGAAGCGAACCATCTGCGCGGCGATGGTACTGCGGTGCCGGTAGAACTGTTGATGACCGCGTAGCGCCAGTTGCTGCAGGTGGTCGACCAGGTGGCTGCTGTAACCGCGTGCCTGAGCTAGCGCCAGATGCTGGCAGATCTGCCGGTAGCTGGCGGCGAAGTTGCTGCAGTCGGCATCCTTACGCTTGCGTCGTTCGAGTTGCTCAAGCAATTGGGCAAAG
Source organism: Pseudomonas sp. NCCP-436 (assembly GCF_019656335.1). Taxonomy (GTDB): domain Bacteria; phylum Pseudomonadota; class Gammaproteobacteria; order Pseudomonadales; family Pseudomonadaceae; genus Aquipseudomonas. The sequence goes on from NZ_BPLZ01000002.1 coordinate 293,790, forward strand.
GATTGCCAGTCCTTTTGATGACGACTTTCGAACAGGCCCTGCTTCATTTCGACTCCCCCAGCAGGCCGTGGGCAATACCGTTGAGGCAGTCCTCGGCCTGGTTCTGCGGTACCTGCAATGGTTCGGCCAGCAGCCCGGCCAGTTCGGCACGGCGGGCAGTGGGCAGCTGACCGCCGCGCTCGGCGAAACCAAGCAATGCACGTTGTTCTTCCAGGCTCAGAGGGAAGGGAGCTTGCCGCGCAACAGCTTCGGGCAGTTCTGCTGGTACTGGTGGTATGTCGCGATAGACCACCAGTGTGCCGGCGGCGATGTCGCCTAGGCGCTTGAAGGCCCGATGGTTCAGACAGCTGAGAATGCCCAGCATGTAACCGAACGGCATCAGATCTACGAAGCGCAGCAGGTTGCGGGTCAGAGAGGCTGCCCAGCCGACAGGGGTGCCGTCGTCATGGATCACCCGCAGGCCAAGCAGCTGCTTGCCGGGCGAGCGGCCCTGATTGAGTACTTCAAACAGCACCATGTACCACCAGGTGACGAGAAACACGAGAATGCTGATCAAGCCCATGCCGAGCTTGCCCAGCAGGGCAAGTCCGAGGGCGGCGATCCCCAGAATTACCCCGCGGATTCCCAGGTCAATGGCAAAAGCCAGAGCTCGTGGTAGCAGTCCGGCTGGTCGTAGATGCAGGTCGATGCCTTCCGGTGTCTCGACCCGGTGGCGGGTGTCCAGTGGCGACGGCTGGGACGGAGCGCTTGAATTTGGCGGCATCGGCGAACTGCACAGATAAATCCCGATGCTAGCGAGCAGCGGGTAAGAAACGCAACCGGGCCGCTTCCGCAGCCCGGTGAACGGGTTTAACGACTTACGGGGAGAACGCCGAAGATGGTGCGGTAGAGCACGCCCATCGCTACGGTCAGCAGCGGAATGCTCCAGATCAACCCGATACCGAGCGGAATGGCGCTGAGCATAAGGATCAGACTGAGCAGCAGAAACAAGCCGAAGACCTTGAACCAATGTTGGCTGATGGCTTTTCGCGAGGTTTCCAGTGCCTGCCATGGGGAAAGACCGCGTTCGACTACCAGCGGAATTGCCAGCAGATAGGCCACCGCCAGATAGAGGCCGGGAATCAGCAGCAGGATCATGCCGATATAGATCAGCGCCATCATCACCAGAGCGGTGATGACCAGGGGAACGGTGCGGCCGAAGTGACTGAAGATTTCGTTAAAGCTTAGCGGCTGATCGGCGGCCCGGCGGATGCCTACCATGTTGATCCCAGCCATGAACGGATAGGCCAGAGCCGAGGCCAGCAAAGAAATCAGGAGTTCGCCGATCAGTGCAGCAAACGGGTTTTCGCTAATTACACCGAAGATACCGAAGATACCGAAGATGCCTCCGAAGATGAGTGTGGCGACGAACATCACCGCGTAGAACAGCAGAAAGCCACCTATGATGATGCCTTTGGTGCCTTTCACCTTGCTCCAGGACTCGCTCAACAGCTCGCCGATGCTGAAGTCGTAACTGCGGGCCAGCGCTTGCTCAACACTGGGTGTCTCCCTGGCGTCAGGTTGCAGCAGGTCGCTGGTGGGGGCTGCATAGGGATTGTGGGAGGGGCTGTCGCTCATGGAAGCATCCTTGCAAGGGGAGGAGGCAATCAGCTAATCCTAGTGGTCAGCTGGGGGGGCAGCAAGTCTGGACCTGTGATGGCTGTGCGCTGGTTCAAGCTTCGTTGGCGCGGTATGGAGCAGCGCCGATGTTAGACTGGCTGCCTTAAGGGATCAGGAAGGAAGCCGTCGATGACTGCCAGCATCTTCTGGTACGACTATGAAACCACCGGTATCAACCCCCGCTGTGACCGACCGTTACAGGTGGCCGGCATTCGTACCGATGAGGCACTCAATCCCATTGGCGAGCCGTTGAACCTCTACTGCAGGCTCAGTGACGATATTCTGCCGCATCCGGCGGCCGTACTGGTTACCGGTATTGGCCCGCAGGTGCTCAAGGCGCGGGGGCTGGACGAGGCCGACTTCGTTACCCGAGTGCATGCGCAGCTGGCGCTTCCCGGAACCTGTGGTGCGGGCTACAACACCTTGCGTTTCGATGATGAGGTCACTCGCTACAGCTTCTACCGCAATTTCTTCGACCCTTATGCTCGTGAGTGGCAGGGCGGCAACAGCCGCTGGGATCTGATCGATCTGGTGCGCACGGCCTACGCTCTACGGCCGGAGGGAATCGACTGGCCGCAGGAAGACGGGCGGGTGACGTTGCGTCTGGAGCAGTTGACGCGGGCTAACGGTATCGACCACGGCCAGGCGCACGACGCTCTCTCCGATGTGCGCGCCACCATAGGTCTGGCGCGCCTGCTGCGCGAGCGCCAGCCGCGCCTGTATGCCTTCCTCTACCAGTTGCGCAGCAAGCATCGCGTGCTGGAACAGATCCGCTTGTTACAGCCGCTGCTGCATGTTTCCGGGCGCTTTTCGGCTGCACGTCACTACCTGGCGCCGGTGCTGCCGTTGGCCTGGCATCCGCGCAATCGCAATGCCCTGATTGTCTGCGACCTGCAGGCTGATCCGAGCGTGCTGTTGGAGCTGGATGCCGAGACCCTGCGTAGTCGCCTGTATACCCGACGTGAAGAGCTGGAAGAGGGGCAGGCACCGGTTCCGTTGAAGCTGCTGCATATCAACCGTTGTCCGGTGGTTGCTCCGGTGTCGGTACTGCGTGATTCGGACCGGCAGCGTCTGCAGCTGGATTGGACGCTCTGCGAACGGCACGCGCAATGGCTCAGGGAGCATCAGGCTCTCTGGCAGGAAAAACTGGCGCTGATTTACCAGGATGAGTCGTTTGCTTCTGTCATCGATCCGGAACAGCAGCTTTACGATGGCTTTATCGGGGACCGCGACCGGCGTCTGTGCGAGCAGGTGCGCAGCAGCGCGCCGGAGGAGTTGGCTGCGCGTCACTGGCCTTTCGATGATCCGCGCCTGCCCGAGTTGCTGTTCCGTTACCGGGCTCGCAACTTTCCAGGCAGTCTTTCCGAGAGCGAGCGGCAACGTTGGTTCGATTTCTGTCGCCAGCGCCTGAGCCTGGCAGAGTTCGGCGCGCCCAATACTCTGGAGCAATTCCGCCAAGCGCTGGAAACGGTGCGAGCCACTTGCAGTCAGGAACAGCTGTCGTTGCTGCAGCAATGGCTGGCTTATGCTGAAGGTTTGCAGAAACGTTATCTGAGCGGTGAGCGAAAGTGACCAATCAGACAGGGACGCATGGAGGAAAGCTGAGGCTGCTCAAATAATGGCGATTGACTGGTAGTGCTGTCGAAATTGGAAAGCACATCTCTAGAGAAGTTATTCCGCTCGGGAGGGTTTTCGATAAACCTAATCTGGTGAATCCACGTGGTATTGCAGAAGTCTGCAGTTCAGGCGCGCGGAGATGGCGACGGGCGAAAAAATTTCCTGATGGGCTTTTCACTGTGCGGTACTGGGCAGCCTTTTTACGATATGGAAACCGTGCCGCCTCGATGGGGCCATAAAAAACGCCAACAAAGGCTGGCGTTTTTTGCAGCAAGGGAAGCTTAGCCCAGCAGAGTGGCCCAGCTTTCAACCACGTCGGCGCCCCATTTGACTTTCCATTCTTTCAGAGTCTTGTGATTGCCGCCCTTGGTTTCAATCACTTCGCCGCTGTGTGGGTTCTTGTACTGCTTAATTTTGCGCGCGCGCTTGGCGACCGGCTTGCTGGCGCGCACGTTCTTGCCGGACTTGACGGTTTCAGGATCAAGCAGGGCAATGATATCGCGCAGGGATTTTTGATATTCGCCCATCAGTGCGCGCAGTTTGCCTTCGAACTCCAGTTCTTTCTTCAGCTTGTCGTCTTGCGACAGGCTTTTCAGGCGTTCTTGCAGCTCCCTGATATTTTCTTCGATACTGCGGTATTCGGTGATCAGCGACATGGACATTACCTTGGCGTGAATTAGTTGTGGCTGTGTACAGTGAAGTAATAGTAATCAGGCCTCATAAGCAAGTAAACACCGTATAAACAAATAACTTCGCAGCAGTGCTACGACATGTTGCCAAAAACCATTACTAATATGGCATCTTGCAAACCTTGAAAAAGTTCAGCGACAGTCGCAGGTGGGCTGTTGCTCGAAGGCTATTGCGCTGGCTGCTGCAGTTTTGCCGATGCCTCGTTAGAATGTGCGACTTTTGCGCCTTCACTGGGGTTATCTATATGCGCACTTTCAGGCTAGTCATTTCCTGTCCGGATCGCGTCGGTATCGTTGCCAAGGTCAGTAGCTTCCTGGCGACCTACAACGGCTGGATCACCGAAGCCAGCCATCATTCAGATACCCAGAGTGGCTGGTTCTTCATGCGCCACGAAATTCGTGCAGACTCGCTGCCGTTCGATCTGGACGGATTCACTCAGGCCTTTGCGCCCATTGCCCGCGAGTTTTCCATGGAATGGCGCATCACCGATTCTGCGCGCAAGAAGCGCGTGGTATTGATGGCCAGTCGTGAATCACACTGTCTTGCCGATCTGCTGCACCGCTGGCACAGCAATGAATTGGACTGCGAAATTCCCTGCGTGATTTCCAACCACGATGATTTGCGCAGTATGGTGGAGTGGCACGGTATTCCTTACTACCACGTACCGGTCGACCCGAGTGACAAGGCTCCGGCTTTTGCCGAGGTGGAGCGCCTGGTGGCCGAGCACAATGCCGACGTGGTGGTGTTGGCGCGCTATATGCAGATCCTGCCGCCTGCGCTATGTCGCGAGTATGCGCAGCGAATCATCAATATCCACCACAGCTTCCTGCCATCCTTCGTTGGGGCCAAGCCCTACCATCAGGCCTCGCGTCGCGGAGTCAAACTGATTGGTGCCACTTCGCACTATGTGACGGAAGAGCTGGATGCCGGGCCGATCATCGAACAGGACGTGGTGCGCGTGTCGCACCGAGACGATATCGAGGAAATGGTGCGGCTCGGTAAGGATGTGGAGAAGATGGTTCTCGCCCGTGGTCTACGCTATCACTTGGAGGATCGGGTTCTGGTGCATGACAACAAGACGGTCGTGTTCGACTGATCAGCCGGCACCAGTACTTCGCCAGGAGGTATAGCGCCAGGAGGTTGTGCATGCTCAGTTCCATCAAGGTTCGGGACTATATGACCCGGCATTTGGTGACCTTTCGCGCCGAGACCGACTTGTTCTGTGCGATTCATCGGCTGCTGGAGCACCGCATTTCCGGCGCCCCGGTAGTTAATGAGCAGGGTGAACTGATTGGCCTGCTGTCGGAAGGAGATTGTCTGAACGGGATTCTTTCCGGAGCTTATTACGAGGCCACAGGGGGGACTGTCGGTGCCTACATGACCCGGGCTGTGGAAACAGTATCGCCGGAAACCGATATCATCGAGGTGTCCCAGCGTTTTCTGCGCGGGCACCGTCGGCGCTTTCCGGTAGTGGAGGAGGGGCGTCTGGTCGGACAGATCAGCCGTAGCGATGTGCTGCGCGCTGTCAAATCCATTGCTCAGCATGATGACAACTGGGAGCTGAGGAGCCATTGAGCGACGATCCACTGGAGCGGGCAACCGCCAAGGCGCCTCCGACCCTGGGCGAAGGCTGTGTGCGGCGTTTTGATCCGGATGCATTGAGCGACTCAGCCGGAACCGAGTTTGCAGACGCTGCCGAGCTATGGCGCAGGCTGCAGGAAGATTCGAAGGAAAACGACGAGCAGGATGGCTGAGCCTTGTCCGAGACGGGCGCGAAAAGCTCGCGCCCGCCTGTTCAGCTCACGGCAGTTGCCCGATCAGATGCGGAAGCTGTCGACCAACTGCTTGAGGCGTTCTGCCTGCTGTTCCAGATCTGCGCAGGCGCGCAGGGTCGCCTGCAGGTTTTCCACGCCTTCCTGATTGAGGGTATTGATCTCGGTGATATCCATGTTCAGCGACTCGATCACCGAGGTCTGCTCTTCGGTGGCGGTGGCCACTGACTGGTTCATTCCGTCGATTTCGCCAATGCGTGCAGTTACGGTTCCCAGGCGCTCGCCAGCCTGGTTGGCGATGTTCACGCTGTCCTCGCTGTAGCGTTGGCTTTCGGTCATGGTGGTGACCGATTCGCGCGAACCGACCTGCAGTTCTTCGATCATTGTCTCGATTTCCTGCGCCGACTCCTGGGTGCGGTGAGCCAGGTTGCGTACTTCATCGGCTACTACGGCGAAGCCACGTCCGGCTTCGCCGGCTCGTGCCGCTTCGATGGCTGCGTTGAGCGCCAGCAGGTTGGTCTGCTGGGAAATGCTCTTGATCACTTCGAGAATCTGGCCGATATCCACGGTCTTGCTGTTGAGGTTCTCTATCTTGTTGCAGGCATCGCTGATCTTTTGCGAAAGCTCGTTCATCGAGCGGATGGCCTGCTGCACCACTTGCCCGCCATCCTCGGCTTCGTGTCGGGCGTCGGTTGCCTGTTTTGAGGCTTCGGCGGCGTTTCGGGCAATCTCCTGAGCTGCGGCGCCGAGCTGATTGATTGCTGCCGCCACGCTGTTGGTTCGGCTGGCCTGCTCGTCGGAGTTGGCCATTGAGGAGTTGGAGGCTCCTAGCACCAGTTTGGCGACTTCGTTGACCTTGGCGGTGGCTTGGGAGACTTCACGGATGGAGCCATGGATGCGTTCGACGAAGCGGTTGAATGCGTTGCCCAGGGCTCCGAACTCATCATTGGATTGAATGCTCAGGCGCTTGGTCAGGTCACCCTCGCCCTGGGCAATATCCTCCATGGCCCGGCCCATGGCATGCAGGGGCTGCATCAGTGCGCGGATCAGTACGCCAAGCAGAGCAATGATCAGGATCACTGCGATGATCGTGGCGATGATGGCGGAGGCGCGGAACTCGGTCAGCATGGAGTAGGCACTGGCTTTGTCGACGGACAGGCCTACGTACCAGTTTACCGACGGCAGGCCGGTGATCCGGCTGAAGGTGTAGATGCGTGACTGACCGTTGTAGTTGACTTCGCTGATGCTGTTATCGATCGTCGGACTGTTTTGTGCAAAGACCTCCTTGAGGTTTTTCATTACCAGGCTTTGATCCGGATGTACCAGGACTGTCCCGTCCTGACTTACCAGGAAGGCATAGCCGATGCCGTCCAGTTTCAGAGTGCTAAGGATTTCGATCAGGGTTTTCAGGCTTAGATCACCACCGACGATGCCGACAGAATCTGCCGGAGTTGCGATGGTGACAGTCAGCGCGCCGGTGCCAGCATCGACGTAGGGTTCGGTGAGCGTGCTGCCACCGGCCTGTTGAGCTGCGCTGTACCAGGGGCGCTTGCGGGGATCGTAGTCAGCGGGCAGATCGTCTGCGGGGTACTGGTAGAAGCTGCCTGATGTAGTACCCAGGTAGATGGATGTGAAGGTGCTGGTCAGGCTTTTGTGCCCCAGTGCGCGCTTGGCGGTTGCTTCTCCGCCATCGTGGCTGATGGCTTCGGCCGTGTTTTCGACCAGCAGAATACGACCGGAGAGCCAGTTGCTGATATTGCTGGAGGTGACATCACCCATTTCGCGCAGGTAGCTTTCCAGATCATCGCGAATGGCGTTACGTTGCAGGACATCGTTGTACAGACTGAAGAGGGTGAAGGCGGTAACCACGACTAGCGATGCTGCCAGGAGGATCTTATGGCGAAATTGCAGGTTCTTAGTCATGTCGAGAGCGTCCGAGAGCCTTTAAACGTTCAGATTGGGATCGTCCGTCGCGTGCAACGGTTTTTTCGCTGAGTCCGGATGATGCTTAAGGCGTGATTCGTTATCGTCCTGTCACTACTATCGGCTCAATAGCAGTAAAGCTTTAAACGGAGAGATGGCAAGATGCCTTTAGCTGCGCAGTTGATATTGGGGGCCGGCGTTGACGGTCAGCCTGTGGGGCAGCCTCTGCGGCTGGCTAACCGTCATGGTCTGATTGCCGGCGCCACCGGTACGGGTAAGACCGTTACATTGCAGCGTCTGGTGGAAAATTTCAGCGATGCCGGTGTGGCCGTGTTCGCCGCTGACGTAAAGGGCGACCTGTGCGGATTGGGCGCGGCCGGAGCGGCGCAGGGCAAGGTTGCCGAGCGTATCGCCACTATGCCGTGGCTGGAGCACCGTGGGCAGGCTTATCCGCTGACTCTGTGGGATGTCCATGGACAGAGTGGGCACCCGCTACGTACTACGCTCAGCGAGATGGGGCCTTTGCTGCTTGGCGCTCTGCTGGAGTTGAGCGAAAGCCAGCAGGCGGCGCTCTATGCGGCGTTCAAGGTGGCGGATCGTGAAGGCTTGCTGCTGCTGGATCTGAAGGATCTCAAGGCATTGCTGGGGTATTTGCGAGATTCGCCGCAAGTGCTCGGTGAGGACAGTGCGTTGTTCACCAAGGCATCGGCTCAGGCGCTGTTGCGTCGTCTGGCCGGCCTTGAGCAGCAGGGCGGTGAAGCCCTGTTCGGTGAGCCGGCACTGCAGCTTGAGGATCTGCTGCAGCCGGATCGGGACGGCCGTGGACGGGTGCATCTGCTCGATGCGACCCGTCTGGTGCATGAGTCGCCCAAGGTATATGCCACCTTCCTGCTCTGGCTGCTGGCCGAGCTGTTTGAGCAGTTGCCGGAAAGGGGGGATGCCGACAAGCCGGTGTTGGCGCTGTTTTTTGATGAAGCGCACCTGTTGTTTCAGGACACCCCAAAAGCCCTGCAGGAGCGTCTTGAGCAGGTGGTTCGACTGATTCGTTCCAAGGGGGTGGGCGTGTACTTCGTGACCCAGTCTCCAGGAGATTTGCCGGACGCTATCCTGGCCCAGCTGGGCCTGCGCATTCAGCATGGTCTGCGTGCTTTCACTGCACGGGAGCAAAAGGCGCTGCGGGCCGTGGCTGACGGTTTTCGTCCGAATCCGGCATTTGATAGCCTCAGTGTTCTGACCGAGCTGGGCATTGGCGAAGCGCTGGTGGGGACTCTGGAGGACAAGGGCACGCCGGCCATAGTGCAGCGGGTGGCCATTGCCCCGCCGCAATCACGTATCGGCCCGCTGGGCGGCGCGGAGCGTGAGCAGATCGTGCGGGATTCGCCTTTGCGTGGACGTTACGATCGGGTCATCGATCGAGAGTCAGCCTATGAGCTGCTCACCACACGAGCGAAGTCGGAGCGTGAGAAGACGGCTCCCCTGCCCACCCCGACAGGGCAGAAAGGCAGTACCGGACTGAGTGAGATGGCTGGTGAGATGATCGGCAGTGCGATGAAGAGCGCGCTGCGTCAGGCTGCGAATCAAATCGGCCGGCAGTTGGTGCGTGGCCTACTGGGATCGCTGACGGGTACGCGCAAGCGCTGAGAACCGGAGCGGGGCGGCAAACCGTGCTGCCCCGCCAGAGGCTACTCAGCTGGCCTCGTTGTGGCTGGCAAGCCACTCTTCGCTTTCGCGGGCAGCTTCCAGGCGTTCCCGACGTTCTTTCTCGATACGCTCGAGTTCCTTGTCGAAGGCCTGATCGAGCAGGCTGGGTTTCTTGCGCCAGGGCTTACGGTCCGGTTCCGGTTGAGCGGCATAGGTGATGATCTCACCGCCGTAAACATCCTTGTAACGTTGCGCCTGGCGCTCAAGTTCAGCGCGCAGTTCGTCTTTCGTCACTAGTGTTTCCTGTTGTGCTTTTGATGATCGTCCGCCATGACGGGTAAAGCGTGGCGCTTCACTGTTAGAGTCAAGGCTCGATGCCATGCCGTGGGACAGTGTTAGGCGGCAGTTCCGGTCTTTAACCACGACGTCTCGCCGCACCTCGTACCGGTTTGGATGCCGGTTTGTCGTGAAAAGTTGCAGTGTGCAACGGCCGGATATTATGAGGAATCTCCGCAGTCTGTTCCAGACGCACGATATCGAGCGTTTTTGGAGCCCATATGGATGTCTGCGACGCAGTAGGGACACCAGCAACTACAGAGTAGGCATGCTCAACCTTTCGGGATCGATGGCGCCTCGAACCACCAAATGCCTGACTGCCAGCCGAGTGTGGCTGTGGCAAGGCAGACGAGGCGCTGCAGGGTCAGCGCCGATAGGCCAACAGGGCGACGCCGCTGACCACGATCAGCCCGCCGATCACCTGCAGGCTGCCCAGCACCTGGTCGAGAATTAGCCAGCCGAGCACCATGCCGGCTACCGGCTCCATGTTCATCACTGGTGAGTTTCGGGCGATGTCCAGCCGTGGCATACAGATGAACAGGGTGGAGAATGCCACGCCGTACAGCAGCACGAGGAACAGCAGGGCGATCCAGCCGCTTTCGGAGGTAGGCAGTGCCAGGCTGCCGGGCAACAAGTCGCTGACGCCTAGCAGGGCTGAGCTGGTGAATACCACCAGGAGCGTCAGCATGCTGCGTACGGATCCGGCGATTTTCGACAGCCGGTGTTCGGTGATCCACAGCGCTACTGAGAAGGCGGTAGCCGCAGTGAGGCCAAAGAGAATGCCGGTCAGCCACTGGCTGTCGGCGGAGATGCCTGCAGTCAGACGCGTTGGGATGTCCAGCACCAGAACCAGCCCGAACAGAATCATGCCCATGATGCCGATGGCTTGGCGGGTCGGCGCCGGGCCGCCCAGAGCCCAGCTAAGCAGGGCAAGCAGCATTGGCGACAGGTTGACTACCAGCAGTGCCAGCGCTACGGGGATACGGGCGACTGCCGAATAGATGCAGAAGCTCTGGATGGTTATCAGCAGGCCGAGCAGGATTTGCCAGTTCCAAGTGGATCGTCCCAGCTTCAGTGGTTCGCGTCGGCATAGCACCAGAGCTGCCAGTGCCACCAGGGTAACGCCGGCCCGGCAGAGCATGGCTAGCAGCAATCCTGTGTTGTGGTCAAAGGCAATGCGTGCGGCGACGTGGTTGCCAGCGAAGAGCCAGGCCACCATTGCGAGAGTCAGAACGGCAAGATGACGGGGAAAGGGGGAGGGGCGGTGCATGACGAAAAATCCTGTCAATCATTGTCCGAAATACTGGTTCTATTTAAGTCGCCGACCTTACGGAAGGCTTTTCGCAGCATATCCGTGGCTGCCAGAGCTGTCTGGGGAAAATACAGGGGGAGATGAGCGCCTGCTATCGGAACAATGAGCGGAATCAGGTGGGTGAGAGGCAGTGCTTTCACTCTGATTTGCTGTTCACCTTGCTTCTGATGGCACATTGCTAATATGTGCCTGGACCAGGCTTAAAGGGTGCACCATTGATTGCAGGATGCTGTGCAGCATGGTGTGAGCCTTTAATGCCCAGGCTGAAGCAGGGCAGAAACGCAGTATTGCTTCGGTTTGAGAGACTTGTGAGGGCGGCCGTTGCTGTGAGGAGTCGAGGGGCTGGCGAAGACCACCGAGTGACAGGGGGCAGGAAAAACGGAGCGGTGTTGCCGGAGACAACGCTCAGGTGCCTATATGGCGGCGTATTGGTCTACCCCAAGCTAAAACTTAGGTCAGACGCAGGTGGTTGTCCCATAGTCCTGACGGCAGTTCCAGAGCCTGGGTTGCAATCCGGCAGGCGCGGCAGTCATATAGGCGACAGCGGCCCTGACCGGAGCTGACTACGAAGCCTTCCGTCACTGCACCTACTCCGGCACAGTCCGGTAACGGTGCGTCCAGGCGCAGTGCGGCACTGTCCAGATCCCAGATATAGAAACGGTTGCCCCGAGGGGCGGTCATGGCCAGCAGGCGTAATTCGTTATGGATTGCGACACTGGCGGTGTACTGGTTCATCGCTGCGCGCTGCAGCTCGTCGAGGGGGAAGGGCTGGTACGGCTGACCGGGGCGCTTGATCGCCAGCAGCGGTACCCTGTCGTCAATATCACCCATGTACTGCTGGCCGCTGACTATGGTGCCGTCGTTTGCCACTGCCAGATGGCGGATGCTGTTCTGCTGATCCGCGAGGTACTCCTTGCTGACCAGGCTACCGTCGCGGCGCATCAGTACCAGGCTGGCTTCCATGGCATCAAGATTCATCTCGATGCGACTTTCGGCCTCGGTGCGAATGCCGCCATTGGCCACCACAAAAGTCTCGCCATCGGGCATCCACAGCAACTGGTGCGGGCCGACGCCGTGGCTGGCATGCTCGCCGTCGCGCTGTAGGTGGCTGCCGTCGAAACGGTAGACACCGATCACGCCGCGACCAGGCTCGAGGGTATCGTTCTCGGTGCTGTACAGCCACTGGCCGCCCTTGTGAAAAACCGCGTGACCGTTGAAGTGCCGGCCTGCCGGCGTGTGTAGCGTCTGCAGTAGGTTGCCGTCGCGGGTGTCGATCAGATAGCTCTCGGTGCTTGGCCGGCGGCCAACGAACAGGGCCAGCGGCAGCGCAGGGTGGGGGACTACGTCATGGCAGCGCTCGTTCACTCGGGTAGCAAAGGCGCGCCGACCGTCGAGATGGTAACCGACCGCATAGTGCTTACCGTCGGTGTCATCGCGCGCCGACAGCAACAGGGGGCGGGCCGATGGACCGAAGAGTGTCCAGCTTCCATAGGCGCCGGCTGCGGCAAGGCCGGCAGCCAGAGCGCCGAGACCGAGCAGGGTTCTGCGTTGCATGCTCAGTCTCCGTCGTGAGCGTTGAAGCCGATTTGCACGCCGAGGGCCCGCGCTAGTTCACCCTGTTGAAGACGGTGCAGGCGGTTGACGCTATCGTAGAGGGCATCCAGGTTGGTACGGCCAGCCTCGTCGGCTAGCAGTTCGCCGAGCGGACGATCCAGTGCGGCCAGACGCTGGCGGGTGTCTTGGTAAGCCTTGTCGATACGCTGACTCAGCTCGGCCTGATCCTTGTTCAGCAGGGACTGAAGGCCGTCGCGGTTGCTGCCGTGCCAGAGCTGTTCGGCACTGGCCAGAGTTGCAGCCATACTTGTCAGGCTGGCGCTGCTGCGCCAAGCCTCGGCCTGGTAAGGCTGCGGAATCCCCTTGATATCACGGCCCATGGGGGCGCTGAGTTTCTTCTTCAGGCCTTCAAAGGCACCGAGCTGCACTCGCAACAGTTCGGCGATGGCCTCGCCGGAATCGGCGTAGCGCTCGTTAGGGAAATGTTTCAGCTGCGCGGCCATGCCGTCTTCGGCTTGCCACTGGCCGAGGATGTCGGCAGCCAATGCCGCCTGATGCTGGCCGATGGCCTGTAGCAGCGGGCAATAACGTGCTTGCTGTTCGGCCTGGGTCAGATCCAGGCTCGGATCGAACAGCACGTATTCATAGGCGCTCAGGCCCTGTACCACCACGCTGGCCTTGGCCAGATCATCGGCGGTCAATTGCGGCTTGTTGTCCAGCAGAGTTTCCACCTGGCGGCGCACCAGATTCTTCTTGTCCGGCCAGAATTGGATCTGCCAGGCCCGGTTGCCTTCGGCCAGAGGACCAAGCAGCAAAGGTTGCAGCGCTGACCAGGCGCTCTGCGCAGCAGCAAAGGCCTGGCGCGCTGCCGGTAGATCGGCATTGCCGGCGCAAAATGCCGTAGCGTTTGCGGCGAGCTGGCGATCTGTTTCCTGCCAGGTTTTGTAGGCCGGCAGCAGTACACTATCGGCCAGCGAAGCGCTGACCCGCGCTCGGGGGTCTTCCTGAGCGCAACCGCTCAGGATCAGACCGAGTATCGAGGCGATCAGGGTTCTGTGAAGCATGGCAAGCTCCTTAGAGGGAGTTGAGGAAAGTGAGCAAGGCGCTGCGCTCGTCAGCATCGAATTTCAGCACCTGCTGCCTGGCGGCTTCGGCCTCGCCGCCGTGCCAGAGGATGGCTTCCAGCAGGTTGCGAGCCCGGCCGTCATGAAGGAAGCGAGTGTGACCGCTGACGTTCTGTGTCAGACCGATGCCCCACAGCGGCGCGGTGCGCCATTCCCGGCCATTGGCGAGAAACTCCTCGCGGCCGTCGGCCAGTCCTTCACCCATGTCATGCAGTAGCAGATCCGTATAGGGCCGGATCAGCAGGTTGGCCAGCTCAGGCTCGGCAGCAGCGGCCGAGGTAGTGAAGCTGGGGGTATGGCACTTCTGGCAGCCTGCCCGGTAGAACAGCTCCTTGCCTCTGAGCACTTCGGGGGCATCGACTTTTCTCCGCGCCGGTACGCCGAGGTTGCGGATGTAGAACAGTACGCTGGCAAGAATGTTATCGCTGACCTCCGGTTCACCGCCATGCACTGCCGTCAGGCAGTCAATCTGCGCCTGTGTGCAGTTGTCGGCAGGAATCAGCGTGCTGGTCAGCCCCATGTCGTTGGCGAAGGCGTCGGCATTTTGCTGGTTGAGCCCGGGTTGACCAGCTTTCCAGCCGAAACGGCCAAGAACCGTGCGTTGCTGCTGGCGGTCCCAGACCAGGTTGGGTCGGCCGGATATGCCGTCTCCGTCGGCATCGTCCGGGTCGACAGCGGCAAGAATCGCCTCCTCGGGAATGGCTTCAAGCAGCCCCAGGCCAATCATGGGAGGTGCCACCCGTACCGAGAAGCGGGTTTGCGGATGCATCGGGCCGTAGCCGAGCTGGCTGATCTGTAGCTCGGGTTTTTCCAGTTCGATCAGCGTTCCGTCGGCAAAACGCACCGGGACGCGGCTGTAGCTTAGTCGTACCCGACCTTCCGGGAGCACGCCGGGAATCGCCATATCCTGCAGTTGGGTGCCGTAGGTTGGCTCCGGCACCACACCAAGGCGCTTGACCAGCTCCGCCTGACCGGCAGCGGCGGGAATCGACAGACGCACCAACAGCGAAGCAGCGCTGCCGGCATCGGCAGCCGGCGGGTGACCACGACCGTCGCGGATATGGCAGTTCTGGCAGGCGTTGGTGTTGAACAACGGACCGAGGCCGTCGCGTGCGGTGGTGGTGGCCGGCGCAATTACCCAGGGGTTGCGGAAAAAACTGTTGCCCACGGCGAACTCCAGGCGGCGCTGCGCATTCAGGTTGGCCGAGGGCAGGGAGAAGGCGTTGTGATCAACCTTGCGCACTGTTGCCGCACCGGCTGACAGGGCTTCTCCGGGTTCTGCCGTGGTGAAGCGGGGGGATTGCTCGCAGGCAGTCAGGTTCAGAACCAGAAGCGGCAGCAGGCAGCGAAAAAACAGCGGCATCAACAAGCCATCCGGGCAGGCAGAGGATCTCAGGAGGCAAGATTAGCAGGCTAACGTAATTTAAATAAGATCAATTAGCATTACTGGCATGGCGCATCGCAGAGGAGTGAGTCCGCACGAATGTTCAAGACCGCGTAACGCCGTTTCCGCTAAGCTCGGCTTTTTATGGCGTTGATCGGGGCTCTTCAGCGAAGCAGTGGCACGACCTGTTCGCTTGTCACTCGGCGTAGTCAGTTCCCGGGGAACGCCGGCAAGGAGACTCAATGTCCCGTTATCACGAGTTCGCCCAGGGCGCACGCGACATGCTGCCTATGTTGCTGGGCGCCATCCCCTTCGGCATCATTTTTGGCAGTCTGGCCGGGGCGGCCGGTCTGGATGTCTGGCAGACGCTGGGCATGTCGGCACTGGTGTTTGCCGGCTCGGCTCAGTTTATCGCCATCAGTCTGCTGGGGGCTGGCGCCGGTATTGCCGTAGTGCTGCTGACTACTCTCGTGGTGAACCTGCGCCATGCTCTGTACAGCGCCAGTCTGCAGCCTTATGTGCGTCATCTGCCCAAGCGCTGGCGTATGCCTCTGGCCTTCTGGCTGACCGATGAAGCCTATGCAGTGGTGGTGCAGCGTTATGTGGCAAAGGGCGCCGGTAGTTATGGGCACTGGTATTTTCTTGGCGCGGCGCTGGCGATGTATGGCAACTGGCAGCTTTGTACGCTGGCTGGCGTACTGTTCGGCCAGGCGGTGCCGAATATCGGCGCCTGGGGGTTGGACTTCGCCATGCTGGCTACCTTTATCGGCATTGTCGTGCCGATGTTGCGCAATCGTCCGCAGGTAGCCGCCGCACTGGTGGCGGCAGCCGTGGCCCTGGCCTGTCATGGCTGGCCATACAAGCTGGGCCTGATGGCGGCAGCGGCCAGCGGTATCATCGTAGGTGTCTGGCTGGAGCGACGTCGGCCGCTGGCATTGGGAGAGCCCGTCTGATGGATATCTGGTTGCTGATCGTCGGCATGCTGGCGATCACCTTCGCCACTCGCTACAGCCTGTTTGCCTTTCCCGAGCTGCGCTTCCCGCCGCTGGTCCGTCAGGGGCTGCACTATGTGCCAACGGCGGTGCTGACAGCCATCGTGGTGCCCGGAATGTTGTTGCCGGACGGTCAGGTCTGGGCTCTTGGGCTGGACAATGCCTATTTGCTGGCGGGGCTGGCGACCATTGCCATTGCTGCCTTCAGCCGCAATCTGCTGGCGACCATCGGTGGGGGGCTGCTGGTGTTCTTTGCCTTGCGTGCGCTGCTGGGGCAGTTGCCCCTGTAGCACTTGAGGGTCAGGGTGAAAGAGTAGTATGCCCGGGGCGGCCGTCTGGCGCCCCGTGGCGAAAGGTCAGGCCTTGCGTCGTAGCGGCGGCTGTTCGAAGCTGACGCCTTCCAGACCGTAGTTCATCAATGCACGGATATTGCCGTGATCGCTACCGTCCGGTGTGGCAAGGACGCTACGGTAGTGCTCACCGAAAGCGCGCAGGGCTTCATCCTGGCTGAAACCTTCCAACAGGGCCAGGCCGAGGGTCTTGCACGAGCCTTCGTTCTGCCCAGCGGCATTTTCTACGTCGCCATTGCGAAAGGCGCTGGGCTGGTAGTCGTAGTGCTCGGCAACGAAGGCCAGGGTCTCGCTGAAGGCGAAATCATCCTGTTGCAGGCGGGCACGCAGCTCGCTCAGGGTGGTCATCAGTGCTTTCCTTTTTCGAATGCAGCCTTCTGCTCGGCAGAGGCCTCCTTCTGGTACCTGGCTTTCCAGTCGGCATAGGGCATGCCGTAGATGGTTTCCCGGGCCTGGTCGACGCTGACTTCTAAGCCCAGGTCATCGGCGGCAGCCTTGTACCACTTGGACAGGCAGTTGCGGCAGAAACCGGCCAGGTTCATCAGGTCGATATTCTGTACATCGGGACGGGTGCGCAGGTGTTGAACCAGGGCGCGGAAGGCGGCAGCTTCCACTTCGAGACGTTCTTGTTCGGTCATGCGGGCTCTCCAGAGGGCGAGGACTGGCGGCGATGATAAGAGCGCCTTGGGGCAGCTTCAAGCTGTCAGCGGTGACCTGCCAGGGTGATCGATACTGACTCGGCAAAGCGCAGGGCATGGGGCTTGTCCACCTCCACTTCAGCGTAGCGCACGGCCTGGTGGGTCATGACCAGATCCAGGATTTCCTGGGTCAGGCGCTCGAGCAGGGCGAAACGGTTGCCCTCCACGTGGGCGATGATCGCCTTGGTGATGGTCCGGTAGTTCAGGGCATGTTCGATGTCGTTAACCTGCACAGCATCCTCGGCCGAATAGAGGATGGTCAGGTTGATCAGCACGTCCTGCTTGTTATTGATCTCTTCTTCCTTGATACCAACATAGGTTCGCAGGCGCAGATCCTTGACGCGAATGCGCGCCATTCCAGGCTCCAGTCGAGGCATCAGCTGTTCCGTCCGATCAGTTGTAGAAATTCGTGGCGGGTGTTGTAGGAATCGCGGAAGGCGCCGAGCATTACCGAGCTGCTCATTACCGAGTTCTGTTTCTCCACCCCGCGCATCATCATGCACATGTGTTTGGCTTCGATCACTACGGCCACACCAGCAGCATGGGTAACCTGCTGCACCGCGTCTGCAATCTGCTTGGTCAGGTTTTCCTGGATTTGCAGGCGGCGGGCGTACATGTCAACGATTCGAGCCACCTTGGAAAGCCCAAGTACCTTGCCGGTGGGAATGTAGGCCACATGGGCCTTGCCGATGAAGGGCAGCAGATGGTGCTCGCACAGCGAGTACAGCTCAATGTCCCGGACGATCACCATTTCATCATTGTCCGACTCGAACAATGCGCCGTTGACGATTTCTTCCAGCGACTGCTGGTAGCCACGGCATAGGTACTGCATGGCCTTGGCAGCGCGCTTGGGGGTGTCGCGCAGACCTTCACGTGCAGGATCTTCGCCGAGGCCTTTGAGAATTTCGTGGTAATGCTGGGAAAGGGGTTCGCTCATGATGGTTTCCTGGGGCCTGGCTCACTTGAGGTGGCGGCCGCCGTTGAGGGTAAGTGTGGTGCCGGTCAGGTAGGGGTTGTCCAGCAGGTAGCGCAGGCTTTGGTAGAACACTTGCGGACCGGGCTCGATGCCCAGCGTCGATTTGGCCAGAGCCCGGGCACGGTAGTCGGCGTCGTCACCTTCGTTGAACATCAGCAGGGCCGGGGCGATGCTGTTGACCTTGATATGCGGGGCCAGGCGTGCAGCAAAGGACAGGGTAAGGCTTTCCAGACCGGCTTTGCTGGCGCAATAGGCCGGGCGGCGGGCACTGCCCTTGCGCACTACGTCGTCGCTGACATGAATGATGTCCGCCGGCTGCGAGCGCTGTAGCAGTTCACTGCAGTGCAGGTTGATCAGGTAGGGCGCGAGCATGTGCACGCTGAACAGGCGGCGGAAGGCTTCTGCCTCTTCTCCCGGATCTTCCTTCAGCCATTGCGAGGCATTGTGGACGATGGCTCGCAGACCGCTGCATTGTCGTTTCAAGGCGTCGATGAAGGAAAGAATACCGGCTTCATCGCTGAAGTCGGCCTGCAGCGCAAGGGCGCCGCGTTCGCGTAGCCGGGCGATGGCTGGGCGTTCCTGGCGGTAGCTGACGATTACTGCCTCACCATCCTCCAGCAGGCGTTCGGCGCAATACAGGCCGACACGCTGGCCGGCGCCGGTGATCAGAATGGGGAAGCGGGCAGCGTTCATGGCGGACTCTTGCAGGGTACGACGTGGCCTGGCTATCGCCTGTGGATAGTCAGACCGCCTGGCCAATGGTCCACAAAGCTATATGAGCACTGCAGTGAGTACAACCATGCGGCATGTATGGCTTTCTCTATCGCGGAGAGATTACGGCCTGGAGTTACCAAAGGGCCTGCCCGCTGCTAGCCAGCGGCTC
Organism: Pseudomonas sp. NCCP-436; assembly: GCF_019656335.1. GTDB lineage: Bacteria > Pseudomonadota > Gammaproteobacteria > Pseudomonadales > Pseudomonadaceae > Aquipseudomonas. The sequence goes on from NZ_BPLZ01000002.1 coordinate 312,701, forward strand.
GGTGGGGCTGGCCGGCAGCTGCGCCATTGTGTTGCAGCGCTTGATGCTGCTCGAACAAATACTGGAGCAACAACTGTTCGTCTTTGGCCTGACGGGCAACCAGGCGGTAGGCGTAACGCTTCCGGCTGACGCGCCGCACCAACCAGAGCTGCAGACATACCAGGCGCTGCCGTGGCAGCAGCAACCGCAGAGTCGGATTCGCTGCCGGGGTGGCTGAGCCAGTGTTGTGCACCAGCATGCCATCGTGCGACAGCTCCACTACCTGTAGGTCGCTGGTGTTTCCCTGCTCGTCCAGCAGCTGTAGTGGGGAAGAGGGCGACATACGCCAGGGGCGTTCGCTGTTGCTTCCCTCGAAGATTTGTGGAGCGCCCAGTTCCAAGCGCGGCGCGTCACTACCTTCCCGAACCAGATGCAGGGGAAAGCTCAGATGCTGTTCGTGCTGGCGGGTGTTTAGGGTCAGTTGCCCAGCCTCGTCCAACCGGCCCAGCAGCTCGCTCAGTTGTTCGCCAAGCTTCGGCTGTGCCTCGGCCTGTGGACGACTGGGCGGGTCGGCAAGGATCTGCTGGATATAGTCCAGCTCGTCCTGGGTTAGCAGAGGATTACTCGGCATCAGATCGACTCGGCAGGATCCTTGATGTTTCATCAGACCAGCTTCTATCGCGGGAGTTTGCTACGTTCGTCAGCTTTTGGGGTGGTTGCCTGCGCCAGTAAATCCGGGACGGCAGGCTTACTTGGGGCATAATGCCCGGCGTTTTCTCTGAAACACTGGAGTTGTCATGAAAATCGTCATCCTTTCAGGATCGGTTTACGGTACTGCGGAAGAGGTCGCCCGCCATGCCGAACGCCTGCTAAAGGCTGCGGGTCTGGAAGCCTGTCACAAGCCGAACCTGAGCCTGGACGAGCTGCTGGCTTTCGCCCCGGATGCCGTCCTGACCGTGACCTCGACCACCGGGATGGGCGAGTTGCCGGACAACCTGTTGCCGCTTTACGGCGAATTGCGCGAGCGCCTGCCAGCCGTATGGCACGGCCTGCCGGGTGCTGTGCTGGCGTTGGGCGACTCCAGCTACGAAAACTTCTGTGGCGGTGGGGAGCTGATTCGCGAGCTCTATGCCGAGCTTGGGCTGCGTGAGATGCAGGAAATGCTGCGTCTGGACGCCAGCGAAAGCGTTACTCCGGAAAGTGATGCCGAGCCCTGGTTGCAGGAGTTGGTCGCTGCGCTGAAAGCCTGAGTTACTACCAACTGCCGTATTGACCGGCAAGGTCATCAGGATGGCTGCCAGGGCGAGTTCCGACAGGTGGCAGGCGAACTAGACTGCAGTCACCACCAAACACATAACAATATCGAGGTGACCGACGTGAATGCTCCACTGACTCCTCCTGTGGTAAGGAACCAGGTGTCCGAGGCCGAATGGCGCACGCGCGTCGACCTGGCTGCCTGCTATCGCCTGATCGCTCTGTATGGTTGGGACGACCTGATCTTCACCCATATTTCAGCCAAGGTGCCGGGTACCGAGGACTTCCTGATCAACCCCTACGGGCTGATGTTCCACGAAATCACCGCCTCCAGCCTGGTGAAGGTCGATCTGGCGGGCAACAAGCTGATGGACAGCCCCTTCGACATCAATCCGGCTGGTTACACCATTCACAGTGCCGTGCACGAGGTGCGCCAGGATGTCGGCTGCGTATTGCATATCCACACTCCGGCTGGAATCGCCGTATCGGCGCAAAAGCAGGGGCTGCTGCCTCTGTCGCAGCAGTCGTTATTTGTCCTCTCCAGCCTGGCTTATCACGCCTACGAGGGAGTAGCGCTGAATCATGAGGAGAAGGCCCGGCTGCAGGCTGATCTGGGCGACAAGAGCTTCATGATCCTGCCCAATCACGGTCTGCTGACCGCCTTCGGCAACATCGCTGATGCATTCCTCGGAATGTTCACCCTGCAGCGTGCCTGCGAAATCCAGATCATGGCACAGAGCGGTGGCGCCGAGCTGATTCACATCCCGCAACAGATTCTCGATGGCGCCCGGGAGATGATTGCCGGGGTGATGAAAAGTCCTCAGGGGATGGGGGGCGCGTTGCCCTGGCCGGCACTGCTGCGCAGGCTCGATGCGCAAATGCCGGGCTATGACCAGTGATGGGGCTGACCGACTGGCGTACTTAGCCCTTTGCCTGCGAGCAACTCGGCTGTGAGTTGAGTGGCGAGCGCCAGCTGGTGTCCATCACACCGTATTATCGACGGGCATTCAGGCAGCTCAGGCGCCCTTGTAGTGTGTCGGACGCTACCGGACACTCGGGAAACTGCAAGCCATCCGCGAGGGAGCGAACCGAATGAGTGATGCTGTGCGTTTTGAAGATCAGGTGGTCGTTGTCACTGGTGCCGGTGGTGGCCTGGGGCGCGCTCATGCGCTGTTGTTTGCCCGCCATGGCGCCAGGGTTGTGGTCAACGATCTGGGTGGCAGCACCCACGGAGAAGGGGCCAGCGCCACCGCCGCAGATCGGGTTGTCGAGGAAATCCGTGCGCTGGGCGGCACGGCCGTGGCCAGTCACGATTCGGTGAGCGATGGCGAGCGCATCGTGCAGGCCGCTCTGGATCATTTCGGTCGTATCGACGTGCTGGTAAACAATGCCGGCATTTTGCGCGACAAGAGCTTCCACAAAATGGAGGACGCGGACTGGGAGCTGGTCTACAAGGTGCATGTCGAAGGCGCCTACAAGACTACCCGGGCTGCCTGGCCTTATCTGCGCGAGCAGAATTACGGGCGAGTTATTTTCACTTCCTCCACCTCCGGCATTTACGGCAATTTCGGTCAGAGCAACTACGGAATGGCCAAGCTTGGCCTGTACGGGCTGACCCGCACCCTGGCCATTGAAGGGCGTAAGAACAACATTCTGGTCAATGCCATTGCCCCTACCGGGGCCACCCGCATGACTGAAGGACTGATTCCCCCGAAGGTTTTCGAGCAGCTAAAGCCCGAGCTGATCAGCCCGTTGGTGGTGTATTTGGGCAGTGGAGCCTGTCAGGACAGTGGTGGTCTGTTCGAGGTCGGTGGTGGCTGGATCGGCAAGGTTCGCTGGGAGCGTAGCCTGGGCGTGGGCTTCGACCCTGCGGTCGGCTTTGGCCCGGAGGATGTTGCAGCCCAGTGGCAGCAGATCTGCGATTTCGGCGACGCTGTGCACCCGGCCGACAATATTGAGGCGTTGCGGGAAATGATGGCCAATCTGCAGAAATACGCTGTCTGAGCTGAAGCCCGAATACTTGGGAAACTCAGCTTTCGGCCAAAAGGAACCGCCCCGAAGGGCGGTTCCGGTGCTGCCTGGGTCGGCTAGCTCTAGCCGCCCAGATAGGCGTCACGAACCTTTGGATCATTAAGCAGCTGTTCGCCGCTGCCGCTCATGACTATGTGGCCGTTCTCCAGTACATAGCCGCGATCCGCCAGCTTCAGCGCCTGGTTGGCGTTCTGCTCGACCAGGAAAATGGTCACGCCATCCTTGCGCAGCTGTTCGATGATGTCGAAGATCTGCTGGATGATGATCGGCGCCAACCCCAGCGACGGCTCGTCCAGCAGCAGCAGCTTGGGCTTGCTCATCAGTGCGCGGCCGATGGCGAGCATCTGCTGTTCGCCACCGGACATGGTGCCGGCACGCTGGGCGAAGCGCTCCTGCAGGCGCGGGAACAGGTGTAGCACCTTTTCCATCTGTTCCTGATTCTCGGCCTTGCTGCCGAAGAAGCCGCCCATGGCCAGGTTCTCCTCGACGGTCAGGCGGGCGAACACGCGACGGCCTTCCGGCACGATGGCGATGCTCTTGCGCATGATCTCGGGGGTGTCCATGCCCACCAGTTCCTCACCCATGTAGCGGATGCTGCCGCTGGTGGCCCGCGGGTTGCCGCAGAGGGTCATCAGCAGGGTGGACTTGCCGGCACCATTGGCACCGATCAGGGTAACGATCTCGCCTTGCTCGACCTCGATGCTGACGTCGTGCAACGCCTGGATCTTGCCGTAGAAGGTGGAGACGTTCTGGAAACTCAGCATGCTTACGCCTCCCCCAGATAGGCTTTGATCACGTCCGGGTTGCTACGGATCTGCTCCGGCGTACCGTCGGCCAGGGGGGTGCCCTGGTTGATCACGTAGATGTGGTCGGAAATGCTCATCACCAGCTTCATGTCGTGCTCGATCAGCAGCACGGTGACACCGTGCTGGTCACGCAGCATGGCAATCAGCGCTTTCAGATCCTCGGTTTCGCGCGGGTTGAGGCCGGCGGCCGGTTCGTCGAGCATCAGGATGCTCGGACGGGTCATCATGCAGCGGGCGATCTCCAGACGACGCTGCTGGCCGTAGGCCAGGGTGCCGGCACTGCGGTTGGCAAAATCCACCAGGTTGACCTGCTCCAGCCAGTGCGCGGCGAATTCCATCGCCTCGCGCTCGCTGCGGCGGAAGCCCGGTGTCTTGAACAGGCCGGCCAGGTAGCTGGTGTTCAGGTGACGGTGCTGGGCTACCAGCAGGTTTTCCACCGCGGTCATGTCCTTGAACAGACGTACGTTCTGGAACGTCCGCACCACGCCCTTGGCGGCAATCTTGTGACCTGGCAGGCCCTCGATCGACTCGCCATTGAGGCGGATGCTGCCGGAGGTCGGCCGATAGAAGCCGGTCAGACAGTTGAATACCGTGGTCTTGCCGGCGCCGTTCGGGCCGATCATGGAGACCACTTGCTTTTCATTTACTTTGAGGGCCACCTCGTTGACGGCCAGCAGGCCGCCGAAACGCATGGTCAGGCCGCTCACTTCCAGGATCGGGCGGCTCATCGTTTCAGCTCCAGGTGGGGACGTTGCATCGGCAGAAGACCTTGCGGGCGCCAGACCATCATGAAAATCATGACCAAGCCGAAGATCAGCATGCGATATTCGCTTAGTTCGCGCATTTCCTGCAGCATCACCATCACCACGGCGGCAAGGATCACGCCCAGTTGCGAGCCCATGCCACCCAGCACCACGATGGCAAGAATCATTGCCGACTCGATGAAGGTGAAGGACTCCGGGGTGACCAGACCCTGGCGAGCGGCGAAGAAGCTGCCGGCAAAACCGGCCAGGCTGGCGCCAATGGTGAAGGCCGAGAGCTTGATCACGGTGGGATTCAGCCCCAGTGCGCGGCAGGCGATCTCGTCCTCGCGCAGTGCTTCCCAGGCGCGTCCGATCGGCATGCGCAGCAGGCGGTTGACCAGGAATAGGGTCAGTAGCACCAGCAGCAGGGCGATCAGGTAGAGGAAGATCACCTTGTACTGCGAGTTGTAGGCGATGTCGAAGAAGCCGTGGAAGGTAGGCATGTCGGCCGGCACGCGACGCTCGAAGGACAGGCCGAACAAGGTCGGCTTGTTCTCGTTGGCGATGCTGATGCCGTTCGGTCCACCGGTGTACTCGGTCATGTTGCGCAGCAGGATGCGGATGATCTCGCCGAAACCGAGGGTGACGATGGCCAGGTAGTCGCCGCGCAGGCGCAATACCGGGAAACCCAGCAAGAAGCCGAACAGCGCCGCCATCATCCCGGCCAGCGGCAGGCAGATCCAGAAGCCGAGACCGAAGTAGTGGGCGAGGATCGCGTAGCTGTAGGCGCCGACCGCATAGAAGCCGACATAGCCCAGATCCAGTAGGCCGGCCAGGCCAACGACGATGTTCAGGCCAAGACCGAGCATCACGTAGATCAGGATCAGTGTGGCGATATCCACCGCACCACGGCTGGCGAAGAATGGCCAGATCAGGGCAAAGGCGATCAGTCCGAGGATCACCCAGCGCTGTGTGGAGGGCAGGGTAAGGAAGTTGCTTGCCTGGCTTGGAATACCCGGCAGCGACACCCTGGCCCAGGCCGGCATGATGCGGTCACGCAGCAACTGCCAGATGAAGATCAGAACGGTGGCTGTACCGATGCACCACAGCTCGAACGCGGTGGCGCCTTCCACCTTCAGGCTGATTCCTACGGTGGAGAGCTTCAGGCCCAGTACCGGATAGGAAATGATCAGTACCAGCAGGGCGCTGAAAATCGCCGATTTGAGGTTCTTGCTCATACCTTCTCCACCTCCGGACGACCGAGGATGCCGGTGGGACGGAACAGCAGCACCAGCACCAGCAGGCTGAAGGCGACGACGTCCTTGTACTGGTCGCCCACCAGATCGGCCCCAAGGGCTTCGGCTACCCCCAGCAGCAGGCCGCCGAGTACCGCGCCCGGAATGCTGCCGATACCGCCCAGTACTGCCGCGGTGAAGGCCTTGATTCCAGCGAGGAAGCCCAGGTGCGGGTTGATCACGCCGTACTGCATGCTTAGCAGTACTGCCGCGACGGCAGCCAGAGCGGCACCGATGACGAAGGTCAGGGCAATGATGTTGTTGGTATTGATGCCCAGCAGGTTGGCCATTTTCAGGTCTTCTGCGCAGGCACGGCAGGCGCGGCCGAGGCGGGAGCGAGAGATGAACAGGGTCAGTCCCACCATGGCCACGAAGGTGACGATGAAGATCAGCACCTGCATGTAGGACACCACCACCCCGTTGCTGACGCTTTCACCCAGCACAAAATTACCGGGCAGCAGGTTGGGAATGGATTTGTCCTTCGAGTCCTGAGAAAGCAGCACCGCGTTCTGCAGGAAGATCGACATGCCGATGGCAGAGATCAGCGGAATCAGACGGTTGCCGCCGCGTAGTGGGCGGTAGGCGACTCGTTCGATGCTGTAACCATAAGCGCTGGTAACAATCATTGTGGCTGCGAAGGCCGCAATCATTACGAAGGGAACAGCGTCCAGACCGAACATGGCAAGCCCCGCGATCACAATGAAGGCTACGTACGAGCCGATCATGTAAACCTCGCCGTGAGCGAAGTTGATCATGCCGATGATGCCGTAGACCATGGTGTAGCCGATGGCGATCAAGGCATAGGTGCTGCCAATAGTCAGTCCATTGAGCAATTGTTGTAAGTAGTGATAAAGCTCTGGCATTGCCTAACTCCTGGGCCCAACGCAAAGCGGCGCTTGTGGCGCAGCGCAGGACCGGAATTCTTCTGATAAACAAAGCCCACTGGACGGGTCAGTGGGCTTTGGGCTCTGACGGGAAGCTTACTTGGCTTCGGACTTGGTGCCGTCCTGATGCCACTCGTAGACCACGAAGTTGAAGTTCTTCAGGTCACCCTTCTCGTCAAACTCCAGTTCGCCGGTAGGCGTATTGAAGGTATTGGAGCGCAGAGCTGCGGCTACTTTTGCGGTGTCGGTGCTGCCGGCTTTCTCGATGCCTTCGGCGATCACCTGAACGGCGGCATAGGCGGGGAATACGAACGGGCCGCTCGGGTCTTCGTTCTTGGCCTTGAACGCTTCGACCAGCGCCTGGTTGGCCGGATCCTGATCGAAGGACTTCGGCAGGGTAACCAGCAGGCCTTCGGAGGCCGGGCCGGCAATGGCCGAGATTTCCTTGTTGCCTACGCCCTCAGGGCCCATGAACTTGACGTTGAGACCGCGTTCTTTGGTCTGGCGCAGCAGCAGACCAAGTTCCGGGTGGTAGCCGCCGTAATAGACGAAGTCGACACCGGCCTGGTTGAGCTTGGCAATCAGTGCGGAGAAGTCCTTGTCGCCGGCGTTGATGCCTTCGAACATGGCGACTTTCACGCCTTTCTCTTCCAGTTTTTGTTTGACTGCGGTGGCAATGCCTTCGCCATACTGCTGCTTGTCGTGGATTACGGCAACGCTGCTGGGTTTGATATGGTCGGCAATGAAGTTGCCTGCAGTCGGGCCCTGCAGGCTGTCCAGACCGATGGTGCGGAAGATCAGCTCATAGCCGCGGGAAGTGATTTCCGGGCTGGTGGAGGCCGCGGTGATCATCAGGATGCCTTCATCCTCGTAGATGTCCGAGGCTGGCTGAGTGGAGCTGGAACAGAGGTGGCCGACGACAAACTTGACGCCGTCATTGACGATCTTGTTGGCAACGGCAACGGCTTGTTTCGGGTCGCAGGCGTCATCGTAAACCACGCCTTCGAGTTGGGCGCCATTGACGCCACCGGCCTTGTTGATCTGCTCGATGGCCATCTTGGCCCCGATGAACTGCATCTCGCCGTACTGGGCAACGGCACCGGTTACCGGGCCGGCCAGGCCGATCTTGATGTTGTCGGCTGCTACCGAATAGCTGGCAACCCCTGCCAGCGCCATTGCCGCGAACAGCTTGGAAATCTGCTTAGTAGCCTTGTTCATGAGTGCTCCACTCGTTGTTGTATCTATTGTTGTAGTTCTTGCTGCCTAAGCTGCAGAGCCGGATGGTATCCGACCAGGCCTCCCTGGCAACTGTACCGGAACAGTGTAGAGCGCTAATTTGCGTCTTGAAAAGCCGGTAGTGGGAGGCTGCTCACGGTGTGTCGCTTAAGTGCAATGAACGTATAGAAATACGGCGCGTCCATTCAGTCGGCTGCTTGTCAGGGGTACAGGCGGCGCTATCATGCGTGCCTGCACTGAACTGCCAACCTTAAGGGGCGTACCGATAATGGATGAAACAAGCACTCTCTATGCCAAGTTGCTTGGTGAAACTGCCGCCATTCGTTGGCAGGAGCTGCAGCCGTTCTTTGCCCGTGGGGCGTTGCTCTGGGTTGATGGTCAGGCGGATTTGATCGCTGTGGCGCAGGCCGTAGCCAGCGACGACCGCGACCAGGTGGCCGAATGGATGGCGCAGGGTGTATTGGGGCGGCTTGAAGATGGGCGTGCCGAGGATCTTTTGCAGCGCGACCCGCAGCTCTGGGCTGTGGTGGTGGCGCCCTGGGTGCTGGTTCAGGAGAGGGCATTGCAGGAGACGCTGCACTGAAGTGGTGCTTCAGCAGGGGCGCCGAGGCTGGTCTAGACTGCCTTGGGTCAGTCCATTGGAGCGTCCCCATGTTTGAGCCAGGTCATCTGCATCGCAGTCGTCCACCTGGTGCGGCCGGGCAGCCGGCTTACAGCATTGATTTCCATTATGAGGTTCGCCAGAACCCGCAGGAGGGTGCGATGCTGCACGGTCGACTGTCAGGGAGGATTGGCGAGCGCGATTTCGAGGAAACCTTCGAGCTACATCGGGACATGGCGTTCAACTTCGCCAGCGTGATCGGCCGTCTGCTGGCCCGCCATGGCCTGCATCCGGAGTCGGGCCTGATTATGCGCGAGCACAGTGAATATGATGTGATCTTCGAGGACATCCGAGCCAAGTTGCAGATTCGGCCGGGTGAAACGGTGGATCTCGATCATTTGCAGAGCGACGGTCTGTAGCAAAGCTCAGATCATCGCCGGAAGGTTCAAGCAGTAGCAAAGCCTGCGGGATAGGCGAGGGCAGCCTGGCTGCTTTGTACTTCGGCAATGGTTTCGCGTACCACCTGCTTGGCCAGACAGGCACACTTGCCGCACTGGCTAGCGATGCCAAGCGCACCGCGCACTTCACGGTAGCTGCAGCAGCCTTCGTAAACTGCATCGCGAATCTGGCCGTCGGTTACACCTTCACAGAGGCAGACGTACATAAGGCAAGGCTCGTCCTGGGTGATTCTTTGATGTCAGGGATACTAATGCTAATGAGAATGCTTGTCAAAGGCTGTTTGCGAGCATTCTCTCATCAGTGCAGGCCTGCCTTGGGACGAACCAATGAAGGAGGATTACAGGCGCCCCGGCGGACGCCTGTAATCCAGAGCTAGGAATAGAAATCGTCCCAGCCGCCCATTTCTTTCCAGCGGTTGACGATGCCGCAGAACAGCTCGGCGGTTTTCTCGGTGTCGTAGCGGGCCGAATGTGCCTCCTTGCCGTCAAATTCAATGCCGGCAGCCTGGCAGGCCTTGGCCAGTACGGTTTGGCCATAGGCCAAGCCGGCCAGTGTGGCGGTATCGAAGCTGGAGAAGGGGTGGAAGGGGTTGCGCTTGATGCCGCAGCGAGCTACCGCGGCGTTGAGAAAGCCAAGGTCGAAGCTGCTGTTGTGGCCTACGAGGATGGCGCGTTTGCAACCGGCCGATTTGATCGCCTTGCGCAGGCCCTTGAAGATTTCGCCCAGAGCATGCTCCTCACTGACCGCCATGCGCAGCGGATGGTCGAGCTTGATGCCGGTGAACTCCAGTGCGGCCTGCTCAATGTTGGCGCCTTCGAAAGGTTCAATGCGGAAGAACTGGGTGTGATCCGGATAGAGAAAGCCCGCTTCGTCCATGGCGATGGTGGTGGCGGCGATCTCCAGCAGAGCATCGGTCGCGCAGTTGAATCCGCCGGTTTCCACGTCCACTACCACCGGTAGGTAGCCACGAAAGCGGGCTGCCATCGGAGTTCGCGGGCCGGCTGGCAGGGTGGTGTCCAGTTCGTCTTCGAAGTTTTCTTCACTCACGCCGGTGTCTCCAGCAGTTTCCAGCGCAGCGTCTCGCCGGCGCGTAGCGGTACCACGGATTGTTCGCCCAGAGGCAGGCTGGCCGGCATGTCCCAGAACTGGCGCACCAGGGTGATACTGTCGGTGTTACGGGGCAGGCCGTAGAAGTCCGGCCCGTGATGGCTGGCGAAGGCCTCCAGACGATTCAGTGCATTGCGTTGCTCGAAGGCTTCGGCATACAGCTCGATGGCAGCATGGGCGGTGTAGCAGCCTGCGCAGCCACAGGCTGCTTCCTTGGCATGCTGGGCGTGGGGGGCTGAGTCGGTGCCGAGGAAGAAACGCTTATCGCCGCTGGTGGCGGCGTCGAGTAGAGCTTCCTGATGTACGTTGCGCTTGAGGATCGGCAGGCAGTAGAAGTGCGGGCGGATGCCGCCGACCAGCATGTGGTTGCGGTTGTACAGCAGGTGATGGGCTGTGATGGTTGCGCCCAGGTTGCTGGCCCGGCTCTGTACGAACTGCACGGCATCACCGGTGGTGATGTGTTCGAACACCACCTTCAGAGTCGGGAAACGCTCCACCACGCGTAGCAGATGTTCGTCGATGAAACGCTTCTCGCGGTCGAACACGTCAACCTCGGCGCGGGTCACCTCGCCATGCACCAGCAATGGCATGCCGGACTCGGCCATGGCCTCAAGTACCGGGAAGATGTTGTCGATGCCGGTCACGCCGGAGGCGGAGTTGGTGGTGGCACCGGCCGGATAGAGCTTGGCCGCGTGGACGAAGCCGCTGGCTTTGGCGTTGCGGATGTCCTCGGGTGTGGTGTTGTCGGTGAGATAGAGCACCATCAACGGCTCGAAGCGGCTGCCGGCCGGGCGGACGGCAAGAATGCGCTGACGGTAGGCCTCAGCCTCGGCGGCGTTGCGTACTGGAGGTACCAGGTTGGGCATGATGATGGCACGGCCGAAGGTGCGGGCCGCGTCGGCAACGGTATGCACGAGCACCGCGCCATCGCGCAGGTGAATGTGCCAGTCGTCGGGGCGCAAGAGTGTCAGTCGGTCGGACATGGGGGCTTCCAGGCGGGCAAATCAGTCTGTGAATGCTACCGGAAAAGCCGTCTGCAGGCACGGGCTATCAAGTTTCTCGCTCGGCGGCCGATAGTGCTGGCGAATACCGTGATTCAAGCTGGAGCCCGTCGTGCGTCCGTCCCTTCTTGCCCTGTTCAGTCTGTTGGCCGCCCTGCTTCTTTGTCTGCCTGCGCATGCCATCAGTTTTCAGACACGCTTGGAGCAGGTGGAGTGGAAGGTCGAGGGTGACCGCTTCGAGTGCCGCCTGAGTCAGCCGGTAAGTCATTTCGGCAGCGGTGAATTTGTGCGCCGTGCCGGTGAGCAGGTGGTATTTCGTCTGACCTCGCGCGAGCGCTGGCTGGGAGGCGGTTCGGCCGCCCTGCTGGCGGCGGCGGCCCCCTGGCAGCCAGGACGCGGAGACATCAGCCTCGGGATGGTGCGAGTCGGCCAGGGTGAAGTGCCATTCAGCAGTTCGCAGGAGCAAGGCGCACGTTTGCTCAGTGGTCTGCTGGAGGGGCGCAGCCCTGTTGTGCGGCACCGTACCGCCAGCGGTGGCGACGAGCTGGAGGTACGTCTGCTGCCGGTGAAGTTCCGCCAGGCCTATGAGGAGTACCTGGCCTGCACAGCCGGCCTGCTGCCGGTGAATTTCGATCAGATCCGCCAGGTGCAGATAGGTTTTCCGGGCGGAGGTATCGATCTGGATGACAAGGCAAGAGCCGAGCTGGATGTGATCCTGGATTACCTCCGGGCCGACCCGAGCGTGAATGGTTTTCAGCTTGACGGTCATGCTGATAACAGCGGCAACCGTTTGACCAATCGCGACTTGTCGCGGCGTCGGGCCCTGGCTGTCCAGGAGTATCTGGTGGCCGGTGGGGTTCCGGCCGAACGGATCGACGTGCGCTTTCATGGCGAGCGCTACCCGCTGGTACCGAACAACAGTGCTGCCAATCGTGCCAAGAACCGGCGTGTCACCCTGCGCCTGGATCGTCTGCCCGAAGCCGTTGTGCATGAGCAGAAGGACGAGCAGCCGGCCTCTGGCGCACAGCATTAACCAACCGTTTTAACTGCTGCTGCCGCCTGAACCAAAGGATCTGTCGCGCCCCTGTAAATTGGCTGGCAGGGGCAGTAGAATCCACGGTTTTACCGTACAACCCGTGGAGTGATGGCATGGCGGACGTCAAAAAGGTAGTTCTGGCCTATTCCGGTGGCCTGGATACCTCGGTGATCCTCAAGTGGCTGCAGGATACCTATAACTGTGAGGTGGTGACCTTCACCGCCGATCTCGGCCAGGGCGAGGAGGTCGAGCCGGCTCGTGCCAAGGCCCAGGCATTGGGCGTCAAGGAAATCTATATTGATGACCTGCGCGAGGAATTCGTCCGTGACTTCGTCTTCCCGATGTTCCGCGCCAATACCATCTACGAAGGCGAGTACCTGCTGGGCACCTCCATCGCCCGTCCGCTGATCGCCAAGCGCCTGATCGAGATCGCCAACGAGACTGGCGCCGACGCCATCTCCCACGGCGCCACGGGTAAGGGCAACGACCAGGTGCGCTTCGAACTGGGCGCCTATGCCCTCAAGCCCGGCGTCAAGGTCATCGCTCCCTGGCGCGAGTGGGATCTGCTGTCGCGCGAGAAACTGATGGACTATGCCGAGAAACACGGCATCCCGATCGAGCGCCATGGCAAGAAGAAGTCGCCGTACTCCATGGACGCCAACCTGCTGCACATCTCCTACGAGGGCGGCGTGCTGGAGGACACCTGGACCGAGCACGAAGAGGACATGTGGCGCTGGACCAAATCCCCGGAGGCTGCCCCGGATACCCCGACCTATATCGAGCTGACTTATCGCGCTGGTGACATCGTCGCCATCGACGGCAAGGAAATGACTCCGGCCCAGGTGCTGACCGAACTGAACCGCATCGGTGGCGAAAACGGCATTGGCCGTCTCGATATCGTTGAGAACCGCTTTGTCGGTATGAAGTCTCGCGGCTGCTACGAGACCCCCGGCGGCACCATCATGCTCAAGGCTCATCGTGCCATCGAGTCGATCACCCTCGACCGTGAAGTGGCCCACCTGAAAGACGAGCTGATGCCTAAATACGCCAGTCTGATCTACAACGGCTTCTGGTGGAGCCCCGAGCGTCTGATGCTGCAGCAGATGATCGATGCCTCGCAGGCCAACGTTAACGGTGTGGTGCGGCTGAAGTTGTACAAGGGCAATGTCATCGTGGTCGGTCGCAAGTCCGACGAATCGCTGTTCGACGCCAACATCGCTACCTTTGAAGAAGATGGCGGTGCCTACAACCAGCAGGATGCAGCAGGCTTCATCAAGCTCAATGCATTGCGCATGCGCATTGCGGCCGGCAAGGGCCGCAAGCTGCTCTGACAGACATCTGCTGTCTATCGCGTGAACCCCGGCCTTGTGCCGGGGTTTCTTCATTTTGGGCCTCTGAAAGCCGGGTGGTTGAGGAGCTTTCCTTATGAGGCTGCCGTTCCGCAGGGATTTCCCGGGCCGCTACAGGAGCGGAACAGCCGTCACCGTGCAGGCTTCAGGGTACCCGCGGCAGTTCGCGTTTGTGACGGGTGGCGTCATAGGTGCGGACGATGCTGGCGTAGGCTTCGTCGCTGACCTTTTCGCCATGCAGGAAGGCGTCGATTTCGGCGTAGCTAACGCCGTGCGCTTCCTCATCCGGTTTGCCCGGGCGCAGTTCTTCCAGGTCGGCGGTTGGGGTTTTCTGCACCAGATGTTGCGGGGCGCCCAGGTAGCTGGCAATGGCGCGTACCTGTTTTTTCACTAGCCCGGAAAGCGGAGCAATATCGCAGGCACCGTCACCGAATTTGGTGAAGAAGCCCATCACCGCCTCGGCAGCATGATCGGTGCCGATCACCAAGCCGTTGTGCGCGTTGGCGATGGCGAACTGGGCGACCATGCGGATGCGCGCTTTGACGTTACCCAGCACGAAGTCACGGCGGGCCTCACTCAACTGCTGCAGGTGAGTCAACTGTTCACTCAGACCATTGACGCCAGCGGCGATGTTGACCGTGGTGTTCTCGTCGGCACGGATGAAGGCCAGCGAATCCTGAGCGTCGTGCTCGTCGTGCTGGACATTGTGCGGCAGGCGCACGGCGATGAAACGATAGCTGTCGTCACCGGTCTCTGCGCGCAGTTCCTCCACCGAAAGTTGAGCCAGGCGACCTGCAGTGGTGGAATCGACGCCGCCGCTGATGCCCAGCACGAGTACCTTTAGCCCGGACTGCCTGAGGGCGTTTTTGATGAAGGCCTTGCGTCGCTCGATCTCGGCTACCAGCGCCGCTTCGTCGGTGAACGGTGGCACCACGTCTAGGGTGGCAGCAATTTCGGCTTGGCGGTTGTTCATGCAGGGAACCTCGCTAGGGGACGCTAAAAACGTGTTTCAGGAAACGGACGAAGCTTACGTGGATTCAACCTGAAAGTGCACGAGAGACTTGCACATCGGGACTTATGCCTGGGTTTTATCGGCGCTGATGAATTTCGGCTCAGATCGGTGAGTCATCGGAATGAAATACCAGCTTGCCATGCTAAAGGGCGAAGTTTCTCGGGAACGGACGTCATTGCCGTTGCCTGGCAGGCGGGCGATATCGGTTTGATATATCCGGTAACATCGCTGCCGGCTATCAAAGGTGAAATGCCCAGAGTCGGCGTATGACAATGGGCCATTGTCATGACTGCCAGTATTCACTCGGTGGTGAAGGCTGGTTGTATTTTAAAAAGCAGGAGAGAAGTACCGTGACATCTACCCTTCACGATTGTGAAAGTCGCTACGGCGCCATTACGCGTTTTTTGCACTGGGGCATGGCTGTTTTGCTGGGGTGGCAATTTGTCACCATTCTTGCCCATGAGCTGCTGCAAGAAAGTGCGCTGGACAAGTTTGCCTGGGGCACTCACAAGGCCAATGGCCTGCTACTGATGGTGCTGGTGACGGTGCGCATACTGTGGGCACTCTATAGCCACAGCCAGCGTCCTGCCTCAGTCAGTGTTCTGGCCCGGCTTGGCCATCTGGCACTGTATGGGTTGATGTTCGTTATTCCCTTCGTTGCGCTACTGCGGCAATACGGCTCCGGACGTGAGTTCGTTGCTTTCGGCATGAGCCTGATGCCAGGTTTTAGTGGCGAGAAGATCGAGTGGATGATGGCGCCGGCCAATCTGTTGCACGGCTCTCTTGGCTGGCTGCTGCTTGTGCTGGTGATTGGCCACGCGGCCATGGCTTTTATTCATCGCGGCCAGGGAGGAGAAGATGTGCTGGCGCGAATGATTGGCCGTTGAGTCATTGGCTATGGCAGATGTCTTACACGCATTGGCGTCATGGTCGACTTCTGCCCCTTCCGCTATCTGCGTAATCTACACACATCCCCTGCAGCGAAGGACTGCTGCAGTTCAAGGAGGATGACCAGGCCATGATGGCCATCGACAGGATGTCGGATGGTTGGGAAGAAACCCGCTTAGGCGGGTTTTTTGTTGCTTGGAAAAATGCCATGCCGAACGCTTCAGCGCGTCAGCAGGGCGCTGGCACCCTGGGCTCTGCGTGTGTACCAGAGCACCCGGCTGACGCCACGAGTGATCGCCACATAAGCCAGACGTCGTGCTTCATCTTGCATGGCCTGGTCGTAGCTGCCGCTGAAGAAACCGCAATAGGCATAGAGCGTATTGCGCAATGGGTGTTTCTCTGCCGGCAGGCAGTCGTCGAGGATGATCGCCACCTCGGCCTGCAGGCCCTTGGCTCGGTGGATGGTCATGGCCCGAACCGGCAAATTCTTTTCCAACTGGCTGCGCACCTGCTGCAGCGATTCATTGCGTCGACTGAGCAGCAATACAGCGCTGCGCTCGGCTCCTGGTCGGCGGGCAACGTGGTCGCACTGTGCGCGGATTTCGATCAGCAGTTTTGGCAGGTCGCGATTCAAGTCGAAGCGCTGAATCAGCCTCACACCGTGGTCGCCAGGTTGCAGGGGCCGTGCGGCGATACTGGTTCTGGCCTGCTTGTGGTGCACATCGCTGAGTACCTTTTCCGCATCGCGAATGACTGGCTCGACGCTGCGGTAGTTGGTGCTCAGAACCAGGGTGGTGCTGCGGCCGCCGTTATGGCTGGGAAAGTGCCGGTCGAAGTTGATGAACAGCTCCGGCGAACTGCCGCGCCAGCCGTAAATCGACTGCCAGTCGTCACCGATAGCCATCAGGCTGATGCGTTCACCAGCACCGTGCAGACGGCGATGTACGGCCTGCAGCCAGCGCACGATCTGCGGTGAAATGTCCTGGAATTCGTCGATCAAAAGGTGACTCAGGGCTAGCAGAGCAGGCGTAGGGCGTACCATGCTCCGGGCTTCACTGAGTCGGGCGAAGGCACTGTTGAAGGTGATCAGCCCCTGGCTGTGCAGTAGGGCCGCGAAGTGTTGCTGGAAGCGTTGCATGGTCTCGATGAAGTCGCGCTCGTGGCTGGCACAACTCAATCTTTCCGGCTGCAACTGCTCGAGGCGAATGCCCAGGCTCTCGGCAAAGTCGATCTGCGTGTATAGCAGTTCGTACAGCGGTAGGGCAGCAAACTCGCCGGCCAGGTTGCAGGTGTCCAGCGGCGCTTTCGGGATGTTTTTTTCGTCTTCCTTGACTGCCGGAAGCTGCAGTAGGCGATGCACCAGGACACGGAACCGTGAGTCCGCGCAATAGGCTTGCTGATAAGCCTGTTTCAGCAGGCGCAGCTGTGCCGAACGCAGGCGGGATCCGGTCAGGGGGTTGTCCGGCTCATCACCAGGCTCGTCCAGTTGTTCGAACCAGCGGACGTTGCCCAACTGTTCCCGGGCCACCGCGGCCATCGCCGCATGGAAGGTTCGGACGCATAGGCGCACATCACCGGTATAGCCCCAGAACTCCAGCAGCCGCCGCAGGCGCTCGCGTAACTCTGCGCAGGAAGCGTTGGTGAAGGAAATCACCGTCAGTCGCTGCGGATCGATGCCCAGGTGGCAGAGCATGAATACCACTCTCAGCACCAGAGTGCTCGACTTGCCGGAGCCGGCACCGGCAAAGATGCGGCTAAGTGGGGCGCGGCAAAGGATCATCGCCCACTGCTCGTCCGAAGGAGCACCGATCAGCCCGGCAGTCACTGCCCGGGCAACCTGCTCACGCATGGCCTGCGCCTGCGCGTCGTTCAGCCTGAAGCGAGTGATAGGGTAGATGCCTCCTGGGCCGGGCTTGTTGCGAGTCGTCCCAGTGGAGCTGCTGCGCTTGCGGCCGGTGGCTTTCTTTCGGCCTGGCTTGCGCGCCGGCTTGGCCGGCACAGCGGCTTCGCGCTCGGCGCGCAGGTAGGCGGTGGTTCGAGGGAAGTAACGGGCGAGGGTGCTGGATAGCAACTGCTTGTAGCGTGCGACGGCGGAAAACATGCGGTGGCGACGACCTGACTGGCAAAAGCGGCATGATAAGGTCTGCAACACTTATACAGGCAGTGATGGCGCGATGATAAATGCGCAATTTTATGCAAGCACCTGTGCAGGTATCTGTCCCAGACTGAAGGTAATTCTTGGGAGACCTTCGATGAATCTGTCGCTTTACCTGCTGACCGTCCTGATCTGGGGCACGACCTGGATCGCCATCAAGCTGCAGATGGGGGAGGTAGCTGTTGCTGCCTCCATCGCTTACCGCTTTGCCCTGGCCTCACTGGTACTGTTTGTAATGCTCTGGCTCAGCGGACGCCTGCAGTCACTGGATCGCCGCGGCCAGGGCATCTGCCTGGTGCAGGGGGTGTGTCTGTTCTGTCTCAACTTTCTCTGCTTCTATACCGCCAGTCAGTGGATTCCCAGTGGACTGATCGCCGTGATCTTCTCCACCGCTACTTTGTGGAATGCGCTCAATGCGTGGCTGTTCTTCAGGCAGCGCATTGCGACCAATGTGATGCTGGGCGGATCTCTGGGACTGGTAGGGCTGGGTCTGCTGTTCTGGCCGGAATTGGCCGGGCATCAGGCCAGCCGCGAAAGTCTGCTGGGTATCGGTCTGGCACTGCTTGGAACACTGTTCTTCTCGGCCGGCAACATGCTTTCCAGTCTGCAACAGAAGGCTGGAGTCCGGCCGTTGACCAGCAATGCCTGGGGTATGCTCTACGGTGCGCTGATGCTGGTCGGATTGTGTCTGCTCAGCGGTACACCATTTGCCTTCGAGTTCAATGTCCGTTACATCGGCTCGCTGCTGTACCTGGCGATTCCCGGCTCGGTGATCGGTTTTACCGCCTACCTGACTCTGGTCGGACGCATGGGGCCGGAGCGTGCGGCTTACTGTACCGTGCTGTTCCCGGTGGTGGCGCTGAACATCTCGGTATTCGCCGAAGGCTATCAGTGGACGCTGCCGGCCTTGCTCGGTCTGGGGCTGGTGATGCTGGGCAACGTGCTGGTATTTCGCCAGCCACGGGCTGCTGCCGCACAACCCCGCACGGTCTGAGTGATGTCGCTGGCTCCCTGAGACGATCAGCGCTATGGCGGCGGGTTTATTCGCCGCGAATCAGCCGGCGCAGGATGAAACGGTTGGGATGACAGGCTTCGGCAACGGGGCGAGGCAGCGGCAGCGGTTCGTCGTCCAGCCAGGCGGCGATCAGTTCGCCGGACAGTGGCGCGGTGATCAGGCCACGTGAGCCATGACCGCTGTTGACGTATAGGCCGGGCAGCCAGGGGCAGGGCCTGTCCGGCACCTGGCGGGCATCCCGAGCAAGCACCGCGTAGTGCCCGGAAAAAGCAGCAGCATCGGCCACCGGCCCGCTTAGCGGCAGGTAGTCCGGTGTAGTGCAGCGGAAGGCGGCGCGTCCCTGCAGTGTGACCGGGTCCAGAGCAGAGGCGTTCAGGCGGTTGGCCAGATCCTCGGATATTTCCCGAAGAAGCTGCAGGTTGCCCACATGTTCGGCGGTGCTGAGCTCAAGATCCTGGCTGTGAAAGTCGAAACTGGCGCCCAGGGTGTGCTCCTGCTCGCGCGGTGGAGCAACATAGCCTTCGGCACAGAGCACTGTGTGCAGTGCTGCACTGGCCGGATTGGCCGGTAGCCGGCTGATCTGCCCGCGGATACGTTTGAGCGGCAGTTGTGTCTGTGGCAGCAGGCGTTGTACCTCAGCCGCACAGGCCAGCACCAGCACCGGCGCCTCGGCCAGTACACCTTCAGCACCGTCGACGCGCCAGCCGTCCTCAATGCGGCTCAACTTCAGGGCTTGATGATAGGGCCGTAGCTCGATCGACGGATGCGCTGCCAGCAGCCGGCACAGCGCTGGCGGGTGCACCCAGCCGGCATCCGGGTAGAACAGGCCGCCGGAGTTCAGGGCGACACCGGCCAGAGCTTCGGCCTGTTCCTGGTTTAGCGGCTGCAGCAGATCCGCCGGGAAGGCTGCTGCCAGCTTGGCCTGACGCTCGCTTTCTCGGGGATTGAAGGCCAGCTGCAGCACGCCGCAGGCGTCCCAGTCCTGGCCGCGCTGCAGGCGTTCGAGCAGGCGTCGTGTATGACCGAAACCGGCGACAATCAGGCGTGACAGCGCGGTGCCATGGGCAGACAGCTTAAGGTAGAGCACTCCCTGCGGATTGCCCGAGGCCTCGCGGGCGGGTTCGTCGTGGCGTTCCAGCAGGGTGACTCGCCAGCCGCGCGCCGCCAGGCTGGCGGCAGTGGCACAGCCGGCCAGACCGGCACCGACCACCACGGCATGGCGTTCGCCTCGATGCTGCGGTGGTCGGTCGAACCAAGGGACGCCGGCTGCCGTGGGACTACCCTGAAAGGTTCCGGCGAGCATCTCGCGCTTGCGGCCGAAGCCCTTGACCCTCTGCATGGCAAAGCCGGCTGCGATCAGCCCACGGCGGACAAAGCCGGCACTGGTGAAGGTGGCCAGGCTGGCGCCTGGTGCCGACAGGCGCGCCAGCTCGGCGAATAGTGCGTCGCTCCACATCTCCGGGTTTTTTGCCGGAGCGAAGCCGTCGAGGAACCAGGCATCGATGTGAGCATCCAGTTGCGGCAGGCATTCGAGTACGTCGCCGATCATCAGCGTCAGTACCACACGCCCGCCATCGAGCAGCAGGCGTTGGAAACCCGGATGTATGGCGCGGTACTGCGCCAGCAATTCGCTGGCGTAGGAGCTCAGTTCCGGCCACAAGGCCAGGGCGCGCTGCAGATCCGTCACGGCCAGCGGAAACTTCTCGACGCTGACGAAGTGCAGGCGGGCATCGGATGGAGCATGTTCGGCAAAGGCCTGCCAGGCGCAGAGGAAGTTCAGTCCGGTGCCGAAACCTGTCTCGCCGATCACCAGGCGACCACCGGCGGGTAGGGCCTGACAGCGCTCTTTGAAGTGGTTGTGGGAGAGGAAGACGTGACGGGTTTCCTCCAATCCACTGACACGGGAGAAATACACGTCGCCGTAGCTGCGCGACAGTGGTTGGCCATGTTCGTCCCAGTCGAGCTGGGCGTGGTGGATATCGGGCATGACAGCGTTCCGCGGCGGACAGGCGGCAGATTCTAGGTTCTGCGGCAAGCGTCGTCGAGCAACCCCAGGGCGAGAAAGTAAGCAGCGCTGACGGCATCTTTCCGGCTTGTGTCTATCGGCAAGGAGCGGAGCGATCCGCTACGCTGTAGTCGTTATTTCCGGGAGCCGCTGCATGTTTGAATCCGCCGAGATCGGCCGTACCATCGACAAGTCCACCTTCGATGCCGAGGAGCCGGCGCTGCGCGAGGCACTGCTCGAAGCCCAGTACGAACTGCGCCAGCAGGCGCGCTTTCCGGTGATCGTGCTGATCAACGGTGTGGAAGGGGCCGGCAAGGGCGAGACGGTCAAGTTGCTGACCGAGTGGATGGATCCACGGCTGATTCAGGTGAGTACCTTCGACCTGCAGACCGACGAGGAGCTGGCCCGTCCGCCGGCCTGGCGTTACTGGCGACAGCTGCCACCAAAGGGGCGGATGGGCATCTTCTTCGGCAACTGGTACAGCCAGATGATTCAGGGCAGGGTAAACGGCCGTTTCAAGGATGCCGAGCTGGATCAGGCGATCGCCGGCGCCGAGCGTCTGGAGCGCATGCTCAGTGACGAGGGCGCGCTGATCTTCAAGTTCTGGTTCCATCTCTCGAAGAAGCAGATGAAGGCGCGGCTGGAGTCTCTGCGTGATGACCCGCTGCACAGTTGGCGGATCAGCCCGCTGGACTGGCAGCAGTCGAAGACCTACGACAAGTTCGTCCGCCATGGCGAACGGGTGTTGCGTCGCACCAGCCGAGACTATGCGCCATGGTACGTCGTCGAGGGTGTTGATCACCACTATCGCAGTCTAACTGTCGGACGCATTCTGCTTGAAGGGCTGCAGGCTGCACTGGCCAGTCCGCAGCGCCGCGCGGCCCAGCCGCATGTGGCACCGGTCAGCCGGCAGAGTAGTGCGCTGCTGGCCAGCCTGAATCTGAACCAGCGTCTGCCGCGTGATGACTACAGGCATCAGTTGGCCAGTGAACAGGCGCGTCTGGCGCGCTTGCTGCGTGAGAAGAAGATGCGTCGGCATGCGCTGATTGCGGTGTTCGAGGGCAACGATGCCGCCGGTAAGGGTGGCGCCATCCGCCGCGTGACCGGAGCGCTGGATCCGCGGCAGTACCGTATCGTGCCGGTGGCCGCACCCACCGAGGAGGAGCGCGCTCAGCCCTATCTCTGGCGCTTCTGGCGCCATGTGCCGGCTCGCGGGCAGTTCACCATCTTTGACCGTAGCTGGTATGGCCGAGTCCTGGTGGAGCGGGTCGAGGGTTTCTGCAGCGAGGCCGACTGGCTGCGTGCCTACGGAGAGATCAACGATTTTGAAGAACAACTGACCGATGCCGGGGTGATTCTGGTGAAGTTCTGGCTGTCGATTGACCAGGACACCCAGTTGCAGCGTTTTCGCGAGCGTGAAGCGACGCCGTTCAAGCGTTTCAAGATCACCGAGGAGGATTGGCGTAACCGCGAAAAGTGGGACGACTACGCCGATGCCGTGGGTGACATGGTCGACCGTACCAGCAGCGGCATAGCACCCTGGACGCTGGTTGAAGCCAACGACAAGCGCTTTGCCCGGGTCAAGGTGCTGCGCACACTTAACGATCGCATCGAGGCCGTGCTGGCCAAGGATTGAGAGGATGGCCTGATGTCAGGCGGGTTTGTTCGAGGCCTGCCGTTGAGACCGCACAGGGGCTGCGGCAGGATATACAGGGCTGTCTATAATTGGCGACCGTCATGCCGACTCCGGAGAGCCAGCGATGCCCTTTGTTGAAAATCTCATTGCCTTTACCCTGGCCGCTGCGTTGCTGACCCTGACGCCAGGTATCGATACCGCGCTGGTACTGCGTACCGCAGCCGTGGAAGGGCGCCGTCAGGCGTTGCACGCGGCGCTTGGCATCAATCTCGGCTGTCTGGTCTGGGGCGCGGCGGTGGCCTTGGGCTTGGGAGCCCTGCTGGCGGTCTCCGAGCTGGCCTACAACCTGCTCAAGTATTGCGGTGCTGCCTACCTGGCCTGGCTCGGGCTGAACATGCTGTTGCGTCCACGTCGCTCTCTGGCTCCGGCCCAGGTTGAGGGGCAGAGCAGCGCCAACTGGTTCCTGCGTGGCATGCTGGGTAATGTGCTCAACCCCAAAGTGGGCATTTTCTATGTGTCCTTCCTGCCGCAGTTCATTCCTGCGGGGCAGCCGCTGGTAGCCTGGACCTTCGGCCTGGTGGGCATTCATGTACTGCTCAGCCTGCTCTGGGCGTTGACGCTGATTGGCGCGACTCGGCCGCTGGCGCAGGTGCTGCGGCGCGAAGCAGTGATTCTCTGGATGGACCGCTGCACCGGGCTGCTGTTCGTGCTGTTCGCCGCGCGCCTGGCGCTGAGCCGGCGCTAACACGTGCGGCAGGCTTACACCACTGGTGCTTCGTCCTCCTGACGGTCGAGTGCCACCTGACGGATGGACAAGCGGATCTCGGCAGGCAGCACGCGTTTGGCAGCGCCTTCGGCCAATTCGCTGAGCAGCGGGTGGTGGCTGAGTCTGCCGGCCTCATCCTGACGCAGCACGCCTTGATCCAGCAGGCGCTGGATGAAGTGACGGAACAGGCTCTTGTCGAAGAATTCGGGTGCGTTGAGGCCGTGCAGAATCGATAGACGCTGGGCCATCACCGTACACAGGTTCTCCAGTTCCTCGGCGCTGATGACGTTCTGTCCGGCATTGAGCAGTAGGGCGGTCGCCATGTAGAAACGCTGCAGCGTCTGCGCCACCGTGCGCGACAGCAGGGTCAGCAGCACGAACTGGCGTGAGCTGGGTGCTGGGCGCATGTAAACGTCGCCGTCCCGGGTTAGCAGGCCCTGGCCGACGAAGGCGGTCAGCCACTGGTCGATCACGCTCTCCAGCTCAGCCGGATCCCAGCGGGTGAACAACTCGGCCTGCAGGTAGGGGTAGAGTGCCCCGGCATAGCGCAGGATCTGTTCGCGGCTGGTGCGCGAGCTGCTCTGGAAGAAGCTGGCCAGTAGCGCCGGCAGGGCGAAGATGTGCAGCACATTGTTGCGGTAATAGGTCATCAGGACGGCGTTGGCTTCGTCCAGATAGAAGATTTTGCCCAGAGCGTCATTCTGTTCTGCCAGCAGCTTCATACCCTTGACGTGTTCGATCAGCGCCGCACCGTCGCCATCCGGCAGAGTGGTGTGCGGCGAGTAGGGCACCGCGCGCAGCAGCGCCAGGTAGAGATCCAGTGTGCGCCGTAGCGAACCTTCATCCAGTGCCAGACGACTGGTGGAGAGCAGCGCCAGGGCCACCAGGTTGACCGGATTGACTGCTGCCGCCTCGTTGAGATGACGTGCCACGCGTTCGCCCAGGCGGTTGGTGGTTTCGTTGAGCCACTCCGGACGGTACTGGGGGCCCAGCTCCTGCTCGCGCCAGCCCGGTTGCTGCTGATCGAGGAACTCGGCCAGCCGGATCGGCTCGCCGAAGTTTACCGAGACTTGGCCGAAGCGTTGCTTGAGCGCACCAAGTACCTTGAACAGATCGAAGATCGACTCCTTCTTCTTGCTCGCGCCGCGCAGCTCGCCGAGGTAGGTGCGCCCCTCCAGCACGCGCTCGTAGCCGATGTAGACCGGCACGAAGACGATCGGCAGGCGGTGTGAACGCAGGAAGCCACGCAGTGTGATGGCCAGCATGCCGGTCTTCGGTTGCAGCGTGCGTCCGGTGCGTGAACGGCCGCCCTCGACAAAGTACTCCACCGGGAAACCCTTGCGGAACAGAGTGTGCAGGTACTCGTTGAATACCGCGGTGTACAACGGGTTGCCCTTGAAGGTGCGGCGCATGAAGAAGGCGCCGCCACGGCGTAGCAGACCGCCGATCAGCGGCATATTGAGGTTGACTCCGGCAGCGATATGCGGCGGCGTCAGGCCGTTGGTGAACAACAGGTAGGACAGCAGCAGGTAGTCGATGTGGCTACGGTGGCAGGGCACGTAGATAACCTCGTGGCCCTGGGCGATCTCCTGTACACCTTCGATGTTGTGCACCTTGATGCCGTCGTAGATTTTGTTCCAGAACCAGCTCAGCACCAGTTCAAGGAAGCGGATGGCGGTGTAGGTGTAGTCGGAGGCAATCTCGTTGCCGTAGCGCAGTGCCTGGGCCTCGGCTTTTTCCAGGCTGATTTTCTCGCGTTCGGCTTCCTCGATGATGGCCTGACGCACCAGCGGGTCGTTCACCAGCCCTTTGACCAGGTTGCGTCGGTGCGAAACGTCCGGGCCGATCACGGCGGCTTTCTGGTTGCGAAAGTGCACCCGCAGGATGCGATGCACCATGCGCAAGGTGCGTTCTTGCCCCTTGTTCTGGGCGATCAGTTCACGCAGATGGATGGGCGAGGAGAACTGTACGCGGGTCTTGCGCCCGAGGATAAGGATGCTAACCAGCCTACGCAGGCGCCCGGTTACCGCCCAGCTGTCGGCGAAAAGCAGCTTCCAGGCACTGGTTTCACGGTCCGGCGACTGTCCCCAGAACACACTGACCGGGATGATCTGGGCATCATCGACCTCGTGACGGCTCAGTACGCTGACCACCCGGGCGAGAGTTGGTGAGGTGCCGCGTTTGTCCGCTCGGCTGAACCAGCCCGGCTCACGGGTCAGATAGAAAAAACCGGCTGGCTCGATGTGTTGCCCCATGGCTACCGGCAGTACCGGGCGTGGTAGGCCGGACTTGCTGCACTCGCGATCCACCACCGCCAGATCACTCAGCGAAGGCTGTTGCAGCACATAGAACACAGGTTTGCTGCGGTCGAGCCTGAGACTAAAGGCGGACTGATTGATCGTCTCCGAGCGTACCCACAGGTACAGCACACGGCGCAGCACCCCGAAGACAAGGCGGCGGAAAGGGGAACGGGTCATACGGGCTCTTGGCAGTTAAAACGAGCGAATGCTCGGGAAGGCGGCTAGTGTGCCGCAAGCCTGGCTGACGGGCAAAAACTCTCGGTGCTTGTCCGACAGTCCGACCTGCTCCCGTCAGGCCAGTTTCATGAGCACGACGCCAGACATGATCAGGATGCAGGCCAGCAGGCGAATCGGTCGCAGTGGCTCCTTGAGCAGCAGCACGCCCAGCAGTACGGCCAACACCACGCTGCTCTCGCGCAGAGCGGAGATCAGTGCCACAGGTGCCTGGGTCATGGCCCAGATGACGATGCTGTAGGCCAGCATGCACATGGCTCCGCCGGCCAGACCGCTGCGCCAGTATGGGCCCAGTTGAAGAAAGGCCTGTGGCCCGCGGCTGATGGCCAGTACTGCGGCCATCACCGCACCGTTGACGACGAAAACCCACACCGAGTAGCTCAACGCATCGCCATTGAGGCGGGCACCAATGGCATCGCTTAGGGTGTAGCCGGCAATGAACAGGGCTGTGAGTAGAGCGCAGGCCAGTAAGCGGGCCTGTGTACCCTGACGCTGGCCGCCTCGCAAAGCCATCAGCCAGATACCCACAACCAGCACCAGCAGGCCGCCGAACTGCAGAGACGTGAGACGGTCGTCGAGTAGCAGCCAGGACAGCCCCGCCACCATCAACGGCGAGCTGCCGCGGGCAATGGGGTAGACCTGACCCAGATCACCGTACTGGTAGGCGCGGGAAAGAAAGAAGTTGTAGCCGATGTGCAGTAATGCCGAAAGGGCAATCCAGGGCCAGGCCGAGGCTATGGGCACGGCCACCAGCGGCAGGCCGAGTAATGCCACCAGACCGGCGCCGATCTGAATCAGGGTAGCGGTCAGAAAACGGTCGAGTCCGACCTTGAGCAGGGCGTTCCAGCCTGCATGTAGGGCGGCGGCGGCGATAACGGCGACAAAAACCGTGGTGTCCATGAATAGCCTGAAACAGTTGCAGCAGTTGGGCATCAGTCTGCCGTAGGGCTACCCTCGGGTAAACAAATTACATACCGATGGCGGAATAATGGCTCCT
This sequence comes from Pseudomonas sp. NCCP-436, assembly GCF_019656335.1. Lineage (GTDB taxonomy): Bacteria > Pseudomonadota > Gammaproteobacteria > Pseudomonadales > Pseudomonadaceae > Aquipseudomonas. The sequence continues at coordinate 339,490 of NZ_BPLZ01000002.1, forward strand.
TAGGGCCTATGCTTGAATGCAAGGCAGCAAAATCAGTCGTCGCTATCGGACTGGTGCGCAGACTGCACGTACTGCCCTGCTGTACAGAACCAAACGGATGGCCCGCAACCTCCGGGCCTGGAGTGCTAGGTGATGATCCGGAGCAGTCCGCCGGTGGACGATGTCAGCGTCCGCCGCCGGCGCAGTGTCATGTTGTTGACCTTGTTGGTCGTTCTGGCCTGCGTGCTCATCCTGTGCGTCTGGCTGATTACTCTGCAGCGCGTTGCCTTCGAACGCGATCAGGCCATGGCTGCGGCGATGAAGTCCAATGCAAGCCTGGCCATCGCCTTCGAGCAGCAGGTCTCGCGTACTCTCCGGGCGGCCGAGCAGGTGGCGGTCTTCGTCCGTGAGCAGTATCAGCAGAAGGGAGACGACATTGATCTGCGTTCCTGGGTGGAGGAAGGGATCATCCGCGAGAAGATCTTTACCATCATCAGTGTGGTAAACGAGCACGGCGAGGTGGTCAGCAGCAGCCAGAGTAACGGCCCGGTGAACTATGCCGACCGGGATTTCTTCATCGCCCAGCGCAACGCCCGGGATGACCGCCTGTTTATCAACCCGCCAGTGCTCGGACGGGTTTCCGGGCGCTGGCTGATCCCTCTGTCACTGCGTATGGAGCGGGAGGATGGCAGCTTTGCCGGGGTGGTGGTGCTGGCGGTCAGCCCGGTGGATGTCACCCGTTTCCTCCAGCGCATTGATCTCAAGTCACAAGGTCTGCTCGAACTCAGCGGTCTTGATGGCGTAGTGCGCGCTCGGCGTATCGGTCAGCACAGCGAATTTGGCCTGGATGCGCGTCCGCTGGCCTGGTTCGAGCGGCGCAGGCAGCAACCGGTTGGTGAATTCTATGATACGGGCGAGGCGCTGGACGGCGTTTCCCGACTGGTGAGTTACCGTACCCTGAGCGACTACCCGCTGATGGTTACCGTCGCCACGGCCTATGCCGAGGAACTGGAGGCTACCCTGCAGCGTCGTACTACCTACCTGGTGGCGGCGCTGGGCGTTACCCTCGGGGTGATGTTGTTTACCGGCCTGCTGCTGATCCTGTTGCAGCGCCAGCGCGCGGCCACCGATGCCCTGCAAGGCAGTGAGGCGCTGTTCCGCGCCACCTTTCATCAGGCAGCAATGGGTATTGCTCATATCACCCCCGAGGGCGGCATCCTGCGTGTCAACCAGAAGTTCTGTCGCATGCTCGGGCGGCCGCCTGAACGCTTGCAGGGGCACAACATTTTCGAACTGAGCGACGCTGCATCGGCCAGCGCCACGCGCAGCTTTCTGCAGAAGCAGCTCGCCGATTGCGCTGCATCGGACTCGGCGGAACTGGAGAAGACTTACCGTCGAGATGACGGCACGCTGCTGTGGGTCTGCGAGGCGCTCGGCGTGGTGCGTAACTCCCTGGGCCAGGCGGAGTTTCTGGTGCTGGTCGCACAAGACATCACCGCGCGCAAGAATCTGGAAGCACGATTATCTTACGAGGCTCAGCACGATGTACTGACCGGGCTGGCCAACCGTATCTGTTTTCGCGAGCAGCTTGATCGGGTTCTGGGACTGGGGCGCAGTCAAGGACGCCTCTCTGCAGTGTTGTATATCGACCTGGACGGTTTCAAGGCGATCAATGACAGCTACGGGCACGTTGCTGGCGATATGCTGCTGCAACTTGTGGCCCGGCGTCTGGAGGGCTGTGTACGCAGCGAGGATACCGTAGCCCGTTTCGGCGGAGATGAGTTCGGCATCCTGCTTACCAACCTCAATAGTAGGCATGACTGCGAAGTGGTTGCTCGCAAGGTACTGGAGGTGCTGGAGCGGCCTTTCCAGTTGGGTGGTCATGTGGTGCGCATCTCAGCCAGTGTCGGCGCGGCGATGTACGAACTGCATGGTCGCGATGGCCACGAACTGGTGGCGCTTGCCGATAAGGCCATGTATTCGGCCAAGCACGCCGGCAAGAATCGTTTCTGTTGGGCAGTGGAGCAGGTCTGAGAGTCCCGTTGGTGCAAACCAAGAAGTGTCTGCAGGGCCAGCCAGGAAATGGCTTAGTCCAGCCGATAGCGTGTCAAATCGGCCTTGTTCAGCAGGCGCAGCTTGCCCGGGGCGAGTCGGTAGATGTCTTGGGCCAGACGGGCGTCTACGCCCATTTCGCGAAAGTAGCTGGCTGGGTTGAACGCCTGCCGGCCGTGAATGGCCTGGGCCAGGGCTGAATCGCCTGCATTAAAGGGGGGGCGGCGCAGAGCCACATGGCCGTTGATGGTGCGTTTCTTGCCCGCCGCCAGCAGGTAGATGCAGCTGCCTTGGCAGAGGCCGTCGGACGGTACCAGAGTCTCGAAGCCGGTTTCCCGCAGCAGGCGGCCCATACGGATGGCCTCCGGTGCGCTGCCACCGATGCTGTCGAGCAGGACGATTTTGCGTTTGTAGCGGCCGGGATTGTCGCGCAGGCCCTGAAGCAGCCTTTCATAGTCACCCGGTACGATCTCCTCAGCGATACGTGCAGCCAGCAGGCCGGAGCTGGCCTCTACCGTCACCTGTGCCAGGGTGGCCGGAGTGACGAGTAGGGAGATGACAAGCAAAGCAAGACGCAGGGTGGACATTGGCAGGGGCGTAATATGGATCAGGGAGGCAGAAGATACCTGTCCTGCGTGTAGCATGCACCTGCCTCAGCCGTTCCCGGCGCGGCATTGCAGGCGCCATGCCCAGGCGAACAGCGCGAGGCCGCCAAGTGCCGTGACGGCACCAATGTAGCCGGTAACCGTCCAACCCATCCCGGCACTGATGGCCAGGCCGCCCAGCCAGGGGCCAAGGGCGTTGGCGATGTTGAAGGCTGCATGATTGGACGCGGCCGCCAAGGTTTGCGCGCCGCTGGCTACATCCATCAGATGGGTTTGTAGTGCCGGTCCGAGAGCAATCATGGTTCCCAGGGCGAAAATCGCCGGCAGCACTGTCCACAGGCTGTGTGCGGCCAAGGGGAAGAGCAGCAGCACCAGCGTGCTCCAGGCCAGGATCCAGGCCACTGCGCGCAGGCGCAGACGGTCGAACAGCCAGCCTCCGGCGCTGTTGCCGACGATGCAGCCGGCGCCGAACACGCCCATGGCCAGCGGAATCCAGCCGGGACCGGTGCCGGTCACTTCCAGCAGAGTGGGCGCCATGTAGCTGAACACACAGAACATGCCGGCAAAGCCGATGGCACCAATACCCAGGGCCAGCCAGATCGGAGCGCGGTTGAAAGCTCGCAGTTCGCCGGACGGGCTGCTGCGCTGTTCGTGCGGATCGCTTGGCAGAAATGCAGCCACCATGGCTACGGTGCTGAGGGCAATGAGCCCCACCAGAGTAAAGGCATAGCGCCAGCTCATGAACTGACCGAGCCAGGTGGCAAGTGGGTTACCGATCAGGATTGCTATGGTTAATCCCATCAGTACGCGGCTAACGGCCTTGGCGCGCTGGTGCGGCGCTGCCATGGAGGCCGCCACCAGCATGGCGATACCGAAATAGGCGCCATGTGGCAGGCCCGCGATGAAGCGGAACACCAGCAACGGCTCGTAACGCGGAGCCACAGCGCTGGCAAAGTTGCCGAGGGCAAAGCAGCTCATCAGCAACAGCAGCAACAGCCGGCGTGGCAGGCACGCACCTAGCAGGGCCAGCAGTGGAGCTCCGACTACCACGCCCAGAGCGTAAGCGCTGATCAGGTGACCGATCTGTGGTTCGCTGACGCCCAGATCCTGCGCCACGTTGGGCATCAGACCCATGATGGCAAATTCGCCAGTGCCGATGGCAAAGCCCCCAAGCGCCAGTGCCAACTGAATGAGAAGAACGGCGCCGGGCGACAAAGTGGCCGTAGCTGAGGAGGAGGTGTCCATGAAAGGCCTAAGGGCGGGAGATCAGGCTATCGATTATAGGTGGACGGCAACTGCCTGGATACCGGCGGTCGCTCTGCGACGGGGCTTGCAGGCCTTTGTTGAAGGGCAGGTGCCGCTGACGGCACCTGCGTCGGTCTACTTCAACCGCGCGCCGGGATGCTCAGGCCATGCTGTACCGCTGGACGGGCAAGGAAGGCTTCGAGCACGCGGCGCACGTTGGTAAAACGTTCGAATTGCACCAACTCGCCGGCCTCGTAGAAGCCAATCAGGTTACGCACCCAAGGAAACACGGCAATATCGGCGATACTGTACTCGCCGACGATCCACTGGCGTCCTTCCAGGTGTCGATCGAGTACACCAAGCAGGCGTGTCGACTCGGCCGCGTAACGGTCACGTGGGCGCTTGTCTTCGTACTGGCTGCCGGCAAACTTGTGGAAGAAGCCGAGCTGGCCGAACATCGGACCGACCCCGCCCATCTGCCACATCAGCCATTGCAGCGTTTCATAGCGTCGTGCCGGATCTGCCGAGAGCAGACGGCCGGTCTTTTCCGCCAGGTAGATCAGGATCGCGCCGGACTCGAACAGTGGCAGCGGTTTGCCGTCCGGGCCGTCGGGATCGAGGATGGCTGGGATCTTGTTGTTTGGGTTTAACGAGAGAAACTCGGGACTGAGCTGGTCTTGGCTGTCAAAACTGACCAGATGCGCTTCGTAGGGTAGACCAAGTTCCTCCAGCATGATCGAGACCTTGACCCCGTTGGGTGTGGGCAGCGAGTAGAGCTGCAGGCGATCCGGGTGGCGGGCCGGCCATTTGCGGGTGATGGCGAATGAACTGAGATCGGTCATACGGGCTCCAGAACAGGTGACGAGACGGTGTGATCAGAACATGGATCGGCAGCCGCGGAAAATTGATCTGCCAGTTATTTCTCATCAACCGGAACGATGTTGCCCGGTTCCCTGCGCGTGCGCGAGCCGGTATGGTTCGCTTTTTTATCATCCGGCAAGGGAGTCCATCGGCATGAGCCTGCAAGGTACCTACGATCCCCAGAACATCTTCGCCAAGATCATTCGTGGCGAGGCCCCCTGCTACAAGCTCTACGAGGATGATCAGGTGCTGGCCTTTCTCGACCTGTTCCCGCAGTCGAAAGGGCACAGCCTGGTGATCCCCAAGCGCATCGAGGCGCGCAATCTGCTGGAAATCGACGAGGCCAGCCTGGCCAGGGTCATGGCGGTGGTGAAGAAGGTGGCGCAGGCGTTGATCGACGAGCTGCAGCCCGATGGTGTGCAGGTGGCGCAATTTAACGGCGCACCTGCCGGGCAGACGGTGTTCCATCTGCACATGCATGTGATCCCGCGCTTTGTCGGAGAGAATCTGGGCATTCACGCCGCCGGCAAAGCCGATCCGGCCGAGCTGGAAGCGTTGCAGGTGCGCCTGGCGAAGCGTCTTCAGGACTAACGGGGATTGTCGGCAGCGGCGCGACTTGCCCGCTGCCTTGCCTGCGCCAATACTCAGACGGCATTCATCTGCCCATGGAGGGCTTCATGCGCTCGATCTGTATCGTGCTTTCCCTGTTGCTGGCCGGTTGTTCTTCGTACCGTGGCAATCCCGAGGACATCCGTCCAGTTTCGGAGGATCGCCTGCTGGCGTTTCAGGAGCCTAGGGCCGAGGATGCCCGGATTGTTGTCAATCGCGATTTTGGTGTGATGGGGGGTGGTTGCTACGTCGCCATCGAGGTGGATCGTCAGGTGGCCGCCCGCATTGGCGTAGGTGAAGTGGCGACCTTCCACGTGCGCCCGGGTACCCGAGTGGTGGGCATTACGCCGGATCGTATGGACGATACCCTGTGCGGCCTGGGCAGGCTGCTGCGAGAAGTGGCGGTACCACTTCGTGAGGGGGAGACTCAGCGGCTGCGTATTATCAGTCAGAACCGTGGGGGGTTCGATATCGTCCCGGACACGCCCTGACGGGCGGCCCGTCGCCCTTAGTCCGTGCGCCAGAGGATCTCGCTGACACCCTCGGAATCGACCTTGATCCAGCGATCGGCCTGTTCCTCGTCCTCGTCCTCGACCCAACTGCCGGGAGCACAACGCACCTGTACACCGAGTGCCGCATGGGCGTCGCGTGCGCAGGCCAGGTCGTCCGTCCAGGGCGTGCTATCGCTTTCCAGGTAGAGGCTGTGCCACTTGCCCACAGCGCCCGGCAGCCAGGTCACCGGTATCGTGCCGGCGCTGCACTTGAAGGTCTGGCCCTGCTGTCGCCAGTTGTCGCAGGGGCCGAGAGCTTTCTCCAGCCATGCCGTCACGGCATCACGCTCGACGTCTTTCAGGTAGATCTCGATATCGGGTTGGCGCATGGCATTCAGTCCTGGTGTTTGACGATCCAATCGTAGCGGATGGCAACGGTCACTTCTAAGGGCTCGGCAATCACAGCTTGCCGTCGTTCGGCGCTGGCTCGCCAGCCGTGCGGCGTCATTGCCAGCAGATCGGCGCGTGCCTCGGCGTTGTCGAGTGGCAGGCGGTAACGCAGGGTTTCGCTGTGTGTCAGATGCATACCGGGCGGAATCAGCGACAGGTGCTTGCGGTCGTCATAGTCGCGCACCTCATCGTACAGTTTCTGGCGCAGCTCCAGCAGGTGTTCACGGGTTGGTCCCACGCGCAACAGGCCGCCACCGTTCGTTAGCAGTCGGCGCGCCTCATTCCAATCCAGCGGGCTGAATACGCTGGCCAGCAGGTTGCAACTGGCGTTGGCCAGCGGCACCCGCGCCATGCTTGCTACCAGCCAGGTCAGTTGTGGCGCCCGTCGGCATGCACGCCTGACTGCCTCGCGAGAGATGTCCAGGGCATGGCCGTCGGCATCGGGCAGGGCGCTGGCGATCTGCTCGGTGTAATAGCCCTCGCCGCAGCCGATGTCCAGCCAGCGTGCCGGCGTGCGTTCGGCGGCCAGTTCGGCCAGGCGTCGGGCCAGGGGCGCGTAGTGGCCACCGTCGAGAAAGCGCCGGCGCGCTTCGACCATGGCCTGGTTGTCACCGGGATCGCGGCTGTTCTTGTGCTGTACCGGCAGTAGGTTGTAGTAGCCCTGGCGGGCGCGGTCGAAGCTGTGCCGGTTGGCGCAGGCCAAGCCACTGCCGTTGGGTTCGAGTGGTTGTTGGCAGAGGGGGCAGACAAGCATCTTGGGCTATCCGCGAACCGTGCGCCGCAGCGCAACCGGCAGTAGGGTGAAAGGCAGGCAGCGACGAGACATATCGCGCGGATAGGCCAGCAAGGCGTAGCGCCCGGGCCGCTGCCGTGGTGCAGGCAGCGGCGACAGGCTACTGCGGTAGGCAGCCGGATACATAAGGATCTTCATGCGAGCAGTTTCACCAGCGTCCGGTAGTAGATTTCGGTGAGCAGATCCAGATCGCTGGCCAGTACCCGCTCGTTGATCTGGTGGATGGTGGCATTGACCGGGCCCAGCTCGACTACCTGGGTGCCCAGGGTGGCGATGAAGCGTCCGTCGGAGGTGCCGCCACTGGTCGAAGGAGTAGTCTCGCGTGCGGTGACTTCGTGAATGCTGGCGCTGACTGCATCGAGCAACTCGCCCGGCTGGGTGAGGAACGGCAGGCCGGACAGCGCCCACTCCAGGTGATAGTCGAGGCCGTGTTTGTCGAGAATCGTCCGAACTCGCTGCTGCAGTCCCTCGACTGTGGACTCGGTGGAAAAGCGGAAGTTGAATACCGCCTTTAGTTCTCCCGGTATCACGTTGGTGGCGCCGGTTCCGGCGTTGAGATTGGAAATCTGAAAACTGGTTGGCGGGAAGTAGGCGTTGCCGTCGTCCCAGTGCTCGGCGGCCAGCTCTGCCAGTGCCGGCGCAGCCAGATGGATGGGGTTTCTGGCCAGGTGAGGGTAGGCCACGTGGCCCTGTTTGCCGTAGACGGTCAGGGTGCAGCCTAGCGAACCGCGGCGGCCGTTCTTTACCACGTCGCCGAGCAGGTTGGTGCTGGAGGGTTCGCCGACGATGCACCAGTCCAGGCGCTCGGCGCGTTCGCGCAGGCGCTCGACCACCGCGCGGGTGCCGTGCTGGGCCGGGCCTTCTTCGTCGCTGGTGATAAGAAAGGCGATGGCGCCCTTGTGCGAGGGATAGTCGGCAACGAAGCGTTCGACGGCGACGATCATGCTCGCCAGGCTGCCCTTCATGTCTGCCGCACCGCGACCACAGAGCATGCCCTGATCATCGATGCATACGTCGAACGGCTGATATTGCCAGGCATCCAGAGGGCCGGTAGGCACCACGTCAGTATGGCCGGCGAAGCATAACACTGGGCCTTCGCCGCCACGACGAGCCCAGAAGTTCTCCACTTCCTCGATACGCATGGGCTCTACCTCGAAGCCGCAGGCGGCCAGACGGCGCATCATCAGTTCCTGGCAGCCTTCGTCGAGCGGGGTGACGGAAGGGCGGCGGATCAGGTCGAAAGCGAGCTCCAGGGTAGGGGTCAGGGTGGCGGTCATCGTGGCTCCGGTACAGCGGCAGGCGTGAAGGTCGGCCATCTTAAAGCAAAAGCCCGAATGTCGCAGGTGCTGCAGCTGAGCAGCAGGCTTGGGCCGTTGGCACGCCGGGCCTATAATCGCGTTCCTCTCATCAACCCAGCCCGGCGCAGCCGGCCTGCTTCCGAGACTGAAATGAATACAGAGGATCAGCGTTTTGGCGGCATCGCCCGACTCTACGGGCAGGAGGGCTACCGGCGTCTGGCGGCGGCGCATGTAGCGGTGGTCGGCATCGGCGGCGTGGGCTCGTGGGCGGCCGAGGCTCTGGCCCGTAGTGGGGTGGGCGAGATATCCCTATTCGATCTTGATGATGTCTGCATCACCAATACCAACCGGCAGCTGCATGCTCTGGACGGTACTGTGGGCAAGCCCAAGGTCGAGGTAATGGCCGAGCGCATCCGTGCCATCAATCCAGCCTGCATAGTACGTGCGGTGGCAGACTTCGTGACCCGCGAAACCATGGCTGCTTACATCACCGAACAGCTCGACGGAGTCATCGACTGCATCGACAGCGTACCGGCCAAGGCGGCTCTGATCGCCTGGTGCAAGCGGCGCAAGATCCAGATTGTTACCACCGGTGGTGCTGGCGGGCAGATCGATCCGACGCAGATCCAGTTTGCCGACCTGAACAAGACCTTCAACGATCCACTGGCCGCCAAGGTGCGCTCGATGCTGCGCCGCGACTACGGATTCTCGCGCACACCTGGCCGCACCTACGGAGTGCCCTGCGTGTTTTCCACCGAACAACTGCGTTATCCAAAGCCTGACGGCAGCGTGTGCCAGGCCAAGGGCTTCGTCGGTGAAGGCGTTCGCCTGGACTGTGCCGGTGGTTTTGGCGCGGTGACCATGGTAACCGCGAGCTTTGGCCTGGCGGCCGCTGCCAAGTTGGTGGACAAACTGGTGGCCGGAGCCAGGCGCCCGGCTGAGCGCCGTTCCAGAAGCTGAGGCTCTGCTGCCAGTCTCCTGCTTGTCTATGCTGAAGAACTGAAGGCGTTGCCGGTGTTGGCGACCTGCAGTCTACGAGTCGAGGTGCCCGTGAGAGCGAGTTCTTCACAGACCAGATGGCGGACATGCTTTCTGGCGCTGCCCATGCTTTGCGCCATGTTCCTTCCATTGCAGGCCGAGCCGCGTCAGGTGCGCATAGGTACGGGCGACTGGGCGCCCTATGTGGATCAGCAGCAAGGCGACGGTGGTGCTTTGCCACGGCTGGTTAGCGCTGTGTTTGCCGAGGCTGGCTATCAGGTCGAATACTTCTTCCATCCTTGGGATCGCAATGTGTTGCTGCTGCAGCAAGGCCAACTGCACGCCATCATGCCTTACAGTTGCAGCCCCAGCCGACTCAACTACGGTCTGTGTAGCGATCCTCTGGTGCGGGGTGAGCTGGTGCTGTTCCATCGGCGGGAGCGGTCTTTCGACTGGGAGCGCATTGAGGATTTGCAGGGCTACCGGATCGGTACGACGCTTGGTTACTCGTACGGGCTCCTGTTCGACGAGGCCCTGCGCGATGGGCGCTTGAGTGTGCGCCAGGGCAGCAAGGACGATACCGGTTTCCGTCTGCTGGAACTGGGGCGCATCGATCTTCACCCGCAGGATCGGGCTGTCGGCTACGCCATGCTGCGCCGCCTTTTCCCGATAGATGGCGGTAGCATCACTCATCATCCCCGTTACCTGAACAGTGAGTCCTTGCGCCTGCTGTTTCGCCGTGATCATCCCGAAAGTGCCGAGCTGCTGCGTCTCTTTAACGCCCACTTGCGCCGTTTTGCCCAGAATGGTGATTTGCAGCGACTGCAGCAGGCGGTTAACAGCGGCAATGCCGATGACTGGCAGCCCGGCAAGCTATGAGCGAGCGCGTTATGCACGGCCGACTTAGGTTGTCTGTGCCAGTTCGCGCATGCGCTGCAAAACTGCATTGAGTCCGTTGCTGCGCGATGGCGACAGTTGTTTCTGTAGGCCGAGCCGGGCGAACCAGTCGTCGAGATCGAGGTTGAGCAGTTCCTTACTGCTTAGCCCCTCTACTCGTACCAGCAGCAGCGCCAGCAGGCCGCGTAGCAGACGTGCCTCGCTGTCGGCGCGAAAGTGCAGGCGGCCGTCGCGTTGTGTCGCTGCCAGCCACACGCGGCTTTCGCAGCCATGAATCCGGTGCGCGTCCGTCCGCTCGCTATCGTCCAGTGGCTCCAGCCGTTCGCTCCACTGCATCAGCAGGCGCGCCCGCGCTTCCCAGCCGGAGCAGGTGGCAAAGGCTTCCTCGGCCTGAAGGGCGCTTTGTGCAAGAGTCATCGCAGCAGCTCCAGTGCCTTGTCCAGGGCATCGAAGAAACGCTGAAGATCTGCCCCGTCGTTGTACAGCCCCAGCGACACACGAATTGCTCCGGGCAGTTGCAGGCGCTTGAGCAACGGCATGGCGCAGTGATGGCCGGCACGCACGGCGATACCCTGTTCGCTGAGCAACTGGGCCAGATCCGCATTGTGTACAGCATCGACATGGAAACAGGCCAGCGCCTGCTGCGGCTCACCGAGCAACCTGACGCCGGCACGCTGGCGCAGGCCGGCCAGCAGCCGCTGATGCAGCGCCGCCTCATGGGCCGCAACCGCCTGCTGATCCAGGCTGGTGAGCCAGTCCAGCGCGGCGCCAAGGCCGATTACCGCCGAGACCGGTGGTGTACCTGCTTCGAAACCCAGCGGTGCCGGGCGGAAGCGAGCAGTCTGATAGTCAGCCTCAAGCACCATCTCGCCACCGAACTGCCAGTGCTGCAGGTGGGCCAGTGCATCGCGGCGACCATAGAGCAGGCCGACGCCATCCGGGCCGTAGAGCTTGTGGCCCGAGCAGACGTAGAAATCACAGCCTAGCGCCTGTACGTCCGGCCGCTGGTGAACCGCGCCCTGGGCACCGTCCACCACGCTGATCGCACCCATCTGACGGGCCTGTTGCAGCAGCGGTTGCAGTGACTGCCGGCGGCCGAGCACGTTGGATAGTTGCGACACTGCCAACAGTCGGGTACGTGGGCCGATCAGGCTGCTGGCGGCATCCGGATCGATATCGCCTGCGGCGGTCAGCGGCAACACAGCCAGCTTTAGCCCCTGGCGTTGAGCAAGTTGCTGCCAGGGCAGCAGATTGGCGTGATGTTCCTGTGCGCTGATGACGATCTCGTCACCTGCTCGAAACAGAGTCTGCAGTCCGTAGGCCAGCAGGTTGAGAGCCTCGGTAGTGCCGCGGGTCAGGATGATCTCTTCGCGACTGGCCGCATTCAGCCAGGTGGCTGCCTTGTCGCGGCTGGCCTCGAAGGCACGGGTGGCCCGCTCGCCCGGCAGGTGCTGGGCGCGATGGACATTGGCCGCACCGCCGGCCAGGTAACCGAGCAGGGCGTCGATTACCGCCTGAGGCTTTTGCGCAGTGGCGGCACTGTCCAGATAGGTCTGGCCTTCGGCCTCTAGGGCGAGGATGCCGGGAAAGTCGCTACGCCAGGGGGAGATCAGTGACATGAATGCTTCCAGAGAGCATCTGGCCGTTAAAGGTTGGATTTAACCTGTCGCCAGCGGTCACCAGAGACAGTACGCAATAAGGCAAGGATCGATCCGGGCTTTGCCGGTCTGAATGAGCGATCCGAGCCTTATTGCAACCCAATGGGCTGGCGCAGCAGCGTTAAACCAACTTCTCAGTTGTGAGCGTGCAGAGCTTCGTTCAGCTCGATGGCCGACTTGTGGGTCTTGCACTCTACGGCGCCGGTCAGCGAATTGCGGCGGAACAGCAGATCCGGCTGTCCGGCCAGTTCGCGGGCCTTGACGACCTTGACCAGGGCGTTGTTCTCGTCCAGCAGGTTCACCTTGGTACCGGCGGTGATGTACAGGCCGGCCTCGACGGTATTGCGATCGCCCAGCGGGATGCCGATGCCGGCGTTGGCGCCGATCAGACAGCCTTCACCCACGCTGATGACGATGTTGCCGCCGCCGGACAGGGTACCCATGGTGGAGCAGCCACCACCCAGGTCGGAACCCTTGCCGACGTACACGCCAGCCGAGACACGGCCTTCGATCATGCCCGGACCCTCGGTGCCGGCGTTGAAGTTGACGAAGCCCTCATGCATCACCGTGGTGCCTTCGCCGATGTAGGCACCCAGGCGCACGCGGGCGCTATCGGCAATGCGCACGCCGGCCGGTACGACGTAATCGGTCATTTTCGGGAACTTGTCCACCGAGAATACTTCCAGCAGCTTGCCCTTCAGGCGTGCTTCGAGCTGGCGTTCGGCCAGTTCGCTGAGATCGATCGCACCCTGGCTGGTCCAGGCAACGTTGGGCAGCAGCGGGAAGATGCCGGTCAGGTTCAGGCCGTGCGGCTTGACCAGTCGATGCGACAGCAGGTGCAGCTTGAGGTAGGCCTCGGGGGTGCTGGTCAGCGGCGCATCTTCGGCGAGGAAGGTGGCCACCAGTGGGTTATGGCTTTCGGCCAGACGGGTCAGCAGGGCGGACTGGGTCGCGTCGACGGTCTTGAGCGCTTCGGCCAGGTCAAGGGCCTGGCTGGTGCTGAAGGTGATGGCCTGATTGCCGCCCTGGTAGCCGAGCTGCTCTGCAGCCAGGCTGGCCAGTTCACTGGCCGGCTTGAGCAGGGGCAGGGCGTAGAAGACTTCCAGCCAGTTGCCCTGACGGTTCTGGGTGCCGACGCCGAAGGCGAGACTAAAGAGAGTGGTGCTCATGGAGTAGGTTCCTTGCAGCAAAGTCGTGGAAAGGTTTCAGGCCAGCGCGGCCTGGTAGGCATCCGATTTGAAGCCGATCAGCGTTTTATTGCCCAGATCCAACACCGGGCGTTTGATCATCGAGGGCTGGGCCAGCATCAGTTCGATGGCCTTGTTCTGATCAAGGTCGGCCTTTTGCGTCTCATCAAGCTTGCGGAAGGTGGTGCCGGCACGGTTGAGCACTGTTTGCCAGCCATGCTCGTTGCACCATCTTTCCAGGCTGGCGCGGTCGATCCCGGCGCTCTTGTAGTCGTGAAAGCGGTAATTCACCTGGTGTTCGTCGAGCCAGGTACGGGCTTTTTTCATCGTGTCACAGGCCTTGATGCCATACAGCACGAAAGTCATTGATCTTCCTCTCACGTGTGGCGAGCCGGAATTATCCGGAAAATGCGATTGGCGATTATGCCATGGAGCGCTTTGTCGTGGCGCGGAGCGTCGCAGCGCCTGTCGCCGGGTTAGAATGCGTTTCTTTTCTCCCAATCCGCCGGAACCACCTATGCAGCTACTTCACACCATCCTGATCATGCTTCTGGTGGTCAGTGGAACGCGCATCACCGCCCAGTTCATTCCTTTGCCTCTGCCGCTGCTGCAAATACTGGTCGGTGCTCTCTTGGCAGTTCCGGTGTTCGGGTTGCATGTGCGGCTGGAGCCAGAGCTGTTTTTACTGTTGTTCATTCCGCCGCTGTTGTTCGTCGATGGCTGGCGCATGCCCAAGGGACAATTTCGCCAGCTGCGCACACCGATCCTGCTGCTGGCCTTTGCGCTGGTGTTCTTTACCATTCTCGGCGCGGGCTACTTCATTCACTGGCTGCTGCCACAGGTGCCGCTGGCGGCCTGTTTTGCACTGGCGGCGGTGCTCTCGCCCACCGATGCGGTGGCAGTATCGGCCATTGCCCACGGGCGCTTGCCGGCTACCCTGAACAACCTGCTGCAGGGCGAGGCGCTGATGAATGATGCTTCCGGCCTGGTGGCCTTCAAGTTTGCAGTGACCGCTGTACTGACCGGGGTGTTCTCCATCGGCGATGCCAGCCTGCAGTTCATGCTGGTGGCGGTCGGCGGGCTGCTGGTAGGGGTGGTGCTGAGCTATCTGCTGGGGCGTCTAAGGGCCTGGATGATCGCCCGCGGCTGGGAGGATCCGGCTTCGCACGTGCTGCTGCTGCTGTTGTTGCCGTTTGCCGCCTATGTGACGGCCGAGCATCTGGGACTGTCGGGCATTCTTTCGGCGGTAGCCGCCGGGATGATGCAGAGTCGTCTTGATCTGCTGCCGAAACAGACCACCACGCGTCTACTCAACCGCAGTGTCTGGACGCTGCTGGAGTTTACCTTCAACGGGCTGATCTTCCTGCTGCTCGGGCTGCAGCTGCCGGATATCGTCACGGCGGCACTGGCTAACCACGAGGATGTATGGGCATTCCTGGGCTGGGCATTGCTGTGTGTAGTGAGCATCTATGTGGTGATGATGTTGCTGCGCTTTGTCTGGGTCTACGGTTACTGGCGCTGTTCAGGAGCCTGGCGACGCCTGCGCGGGCGACCGACGCGTTTTGCCGGTCAGTCGCGAATGGCGCTGAGTGCGGTTCTAACCCTGGGCGGGGTACGCGGGGCAGTAACGCTAGCCGGTGTCATGTCGCTACCCTTGCTGCTGAACAGTGGTGAGGCGTTCCCGGAGCGGGATCTGCTGATCCTGATTGCCGCCGGTGTGATCCTGCTGTCGCTGCTGGTGGCGGCGATGACGCTGCCAAGGATCCTGCCGCTGCTGCCGCAGGACAACGTGGCACTGCACGAACAGGCACTCAATCGTCATCGCTCGCGGATACTGGAGGCAGCCATCCGCTATCTGGAAAGCGAGGATGAGCGTGCCGCGGATGCCGAAAGTGCGGTGGCCTCGGCCGAGATAAAAGCCAAGCTGATGAGCGAATATCGTGAGCTGCTGGGGCGTACCGGTACGACAGAGGAAGTGCGCGAAAAAGTGCGCGAGATGGATCGACTGGAATATCGTCTGCGTCTGCAGGCTTTGCGCACCCAGCGTCTGGAACTCTACCGCATGCGCAAGGATGACGAGCTGGATGACGACCTGCTGAGCGAAATCCTGCGCGATCTAGATATTGCCGAGGCGCGACTGAACAAGGGCTGAGGCGGGCGGCGCGCAGAGTCGCCGCCCGCTGCACTCAATTGCTACGCAGGAAGCGGGCGATTCGCTCGGCGGCTTCGATGCACTCGGCCAGTGGGGCTACCAGTGCCATGCGCACACGACCGGCGCCGGGGTTGACGCCATTGACCTCGCGCGACAGGTAGGAGCCGGGCACCACGGTCACGTGTTCGGCGGCGAATAGCTTGCGGGTGAAGGTGGTGTCGTCGCCCGGAGTTTTCGCCCAGAGATAGAAACCACCGTCCGGACGCTGTACATCCATCACTGGTGCGAGGATCTGCAATACGGCATCGAACTTCTCTCGGTACAGGTCGCGGTTGGCGCGCACGTGCGCCTCGTCGTTCCAGGCGGCGATGCTGGCCAGTTGGGTTTGTACCGGCATGGCGCAGCCGTGGTAGGTACGGTATAGCAGGAAGGCCTTGAGGATGTCGGCGTCACCGGCCACGAAGCCCGAGCGCAGTCCCGGCAGGTTGGAACGCTTAGATAGGCTGTGGAACACCACGCAGCGCTTGAAATCGCTGCGGCCCAGCTCGGCACAGGCGGTCAGCAGGCCTGGCGGGGGAACGTCCTCGTCAAAGTACAGCTCGCTATAGCACTCGTCGGCAGCAATCACGAAGTCGTACTGGTCGGCCAGAGCGATCAGCTTCTTCAGGACTGGCAGTGGAATCAGCGCGCCAGTGGGGTTGCCAGGGGAGCAGAGGAACAGGATTTGGCAGCGTTGCCAGACCTCTTCCGGCACTGCGTCAAAGTCCGGGTTGAACCCCTGCTGCTCCAGACATGGCAGGTAGTGTGGCTCGGCTCCGGCGAGCAGGGCGGCACCTTCGTAGATCTGGTAGAAGGGGTTGGGGCTGACCACCAAGCCTTTGGCGCTGCGGTCGACCACGGTCTGAGTGAAGGCGAACAGTGCTTCCCGAGTGCCGTTGACCGGCAGCACATGCCGTGCGGCATCCATCCAGCCAGCAGGCACGGCGAAGCGCTGCTCGCACCAGTTGACGATGCTCTGGCGCAGCTCTGCCAGGCCCAGAGTGGTGGGATAGACCGCCAGTTTGTCCAGGCTGTCGGTCAGAGCCTGGGCAACGAAGTCGGGTGAGCGATGTTTGGGTTCGCCGATGGACAGGGCGATTGGCGAGCGATCGGCGGCGGGTTGTGCTCCGGCGAGCAGGGCGCGGAGCTTTTCGAACGGGTAGGGCTGCAGCTGGGCGAGGGCGGGATTCATGGTCTTTGGGCATGTCCTGTTTGGGCAACAACAAGGCTGCGGACACTAGCACGCGAAGCCGTTCCGGGAAATTCCCGATTGCTGACCGTTTGTTATCCGTTTAGGTCGCGTTGACGATAGTTGCGGGGCTCAAGCATGGGCAGTGGCGGCCGATATGCCGTTTCTCCGAAACCTCTTCCTGTGAGTCCTGCCCAGTCATGCGTACCATCAAGTTCAGCCACAAAATCATGCTGGCTGCGTCCCTGGTCGTTATTGTCGCCTTTGCATCCTTTGCTTTTTATAACGACTACCTGCAGCGCACCTCCATCCGCCAGGGATTGGCGAACTACCTGAATGATGTAGGGGTGGTGTCGACCAGCAATATCCAGCACTGGCTGGAAGGGCGCATGCAACTGCTGGACAGCCTTGCGGAATCGGTGGAGGAGGATAGCTCGGCTGTGGCGCTGACGAAGAGCCTGCAACAGCGCAGTGTTGCTTCGGCGTTCCTGTATGCCTATTACGGCGAGGCCGACGGCACCTACACGCAGTACCCGCCGAGCAGTCTGCCTGCCGGCTATGACCCGCGCCAGCGGCCCTGGTACAAGAGTGCGGCTGGCATGAATGGGCCGGGCCTCACGCCGCCCTACCTGGCGGCGGATCCTCGCGATGGCATGCTGATCACCATTACCCGGCCGATTCTGGCTGGCGGCGGCCTGCAAGGCGTGGTGGGCGGCGACCTGAAGTTGCAGACGGTGGACGATATTCTCAATTCCTTCGATCTGGGCGGCATGGGCTATGCCTTCATGGTCGATGAGCAGGGCACCGTTTTGCTGCACCCGGACAAGGAGCGAGTACTCAAGCGTCTTTCCGATATCTATCCGACGGGAGCTCCACGTCTCTCATCGGAGTTGCAGAGTGTCACCGGGCCTGATGGCAGCGAGCGCATCGTCACCTTCCAGCCGGTGAGCGGGTTGTCCGGTGTGCGCTGGTATGTGGGCTTCTCCATTGACGAAGACAAGGCCTTCGCCGCTCTGCATGAATCGCGTCTGTCGGCGCTGATGGCCACGCTGATCGGTGTGGTCACCATCCTGGTGCTGCTGGGCATGCTGATTCGCTTCCTGCTGCGGCCGCTGCATCTGATGAGCCAGGCCATGAGCGGCATTGCCGACGGCGAGGGGGATCTGACCCAGCGTCTGACGGTGGCCTCCGGCGACGAATTCGGCGAGTTGGCCGAGGCTTTCAATCGTTTCGTCGAGCGTATCCACGAGTCGATTCGCGAGGTGGCCTCGGCCACGCGTGAGGTGCATGCACGGGTCAGTACCGTGGTGCAGGCTTCCAATGCCTCTATGAGCAATTCCAGCGAGCAGGCGGTGCGTACCGACAGCGTGGCGGCGGCGATCAACGAACTCGGCGCCGCCGCCCAGGAAATTGCGCGCAATGCTGCCGATGCCTCGGTGCAGGCCAGTGAGGCGCGGCGCGATGCTGAAGAAGGCCAACACATGGTTGAGCGCACGCTGGGCTCGATGTCGGAGCTGTCACAGAAGATTCAGGCGGCAGGCACTCATATTGAGATGCTCAGCGAGAAAAGCGACGACATCGGGCAGATCCTCGATGTCATCAAGGGCATTTCCGAGCAGACCAACCTGCTGGCGCTCAATGCCGCCATTGAGGCTGCCCGTGCGGGCGAGGCCGGGCGTGGTTTTGCCGTGGTGGCCGACGAGGTGCGCAACCTGGCACAGCGCACGCAAAGCTCGGCGCAGGAAATCCAGCAGATGATCGAACAATTGCAGGCGGGTGCCCGGGAGGCCGTGGCTACCATGACGGAGAGCCGACGCTACAGTGACGATAGTGTGCGCATCGGCGAGCAGGCAGGCGACAATCTGCGTGGCGTGACCCGGCGTATCGGGGATATCGACGGGATGAACCAGTCGGTGGCCACCGCCACGGAAGAACAGACCTCGGTGATCGAGAGCCTGAATATGGACATTACCGAGATCAACGTCCTCAACCAGGACGGAGTACGCAACCTGGAGGCCAGTTTGAGTGCCTGTACCGAGCTTGACCAGCAGGTGCTGCGGCTTCGGCAACTGGTAGACAGCTTTAGGATCTGACAGGAGGCCCGGATTATCGATCCGGGCCTCTGTTTCAGAAGGTGATATCGCTCGTCTGGCTGGAGGTAATGCTTGGCTCGGCCAGCTTGCTGATGATGGCCTGCTGCAGGCGGGCGCAAAACTCCGGGTCGGACAATGGCTGATTGTCGGCATCGGTGATGAAGAACACGTCTTCTACCCGCTCGCCGAGGGTGGCAATCTTGGCGTTTTGCACCGACAGATCGTATTCCAGGAAGATCCTGCCGATGCGTGCGAGCAGGCCCGGACGGTCCGGAGCGGTCAGTTCCAGGATGGTGACTGGTCGCTGCGCGTCGTTGTGGATGGTCACCTGTGGGGCGAAGGCGAAGTGCTTAAGCTGGCGCGGCACTCTGCGCTGGATGATGGTGGGGTATTCGTCCGGATTTTTCAGCGCTTCGATCAGGCCATCGCGGATTTGCTGGATACGCTGCGGGTTGTTGCCGATTGGGCTGCCGTCGGCCTCCAGCACCACGTAGGTGTCGAGGGTGAACTGGCTGGTGGAGGTGATGATCCGGGCGTCGTGGATGTTCAGGTTGAGCTGGCTCATGGCCGCCACCGTCACCGCGAAGAAGTCATGCTGATCCGGGGCGTAGATAAAGATCTGCGTGCCACCCTCGAACTCGTGCTGGGTGGTTTCCTTGATCAGCACCAGTGGGCCGGCATCGTCGGGATGGTGCAGGATAGCCTCGGTGTGCAAGGCGACGTCGTCGGCAGTGTGACGCAGGAAGTAGTCGTCGCCCAGCTGGCTCCATAGCTGTTCGGCCTCGTCCTGGTCGGTGCCGGCGCGCAGCAGTATGTCCAGTGCCGCGCTTTGCGTCTGGCGAATCTGCTCCTCGCGATCCAGTGGATTCTCCAGGCCGCGACCGAGGGCGCGTTTGGTCTCGGTGTAGAGCTGGCGCAGCAGGCTGGCGCGCCAGGAATTCCATAGGCGTGGGTTGGTGGCGTTGATGTCGGCCACGGTGAGCACGTAGAGGTAGTCCAGGCGAGTCTGGTCGCCGACGAACTGGGCGAAGTCGTGAATTACCTGTGGATCCGACAGATCCTTGCGCTGCGCGGTGGTGGACATCACCAGATGGTTCTGCACCAGCCAGACGATCAGTGCGCTGTCCCAGGCCGGCAGGTGGTGGCGGCGGGCGAAAGCCTCCGCGTCCACTGCGCCCAGCTCGGAGTGATCGCCGCCGCGCCCCTTGCCAATGTCGTGGTAAAGACCGGCCAGGTAGATCAGCTCTGGCTTGGGCAGTTTGTCGATCAGCTCGCTGGCCAGCGGAAACTTCTCGGCCAGCTCCGGCCAGCGGAACTTGCGCAGGTGCTTGATCAGATTGAGGGTGTGAGCATCCACCGTGTAGATGTGGAAGAGGTCGTGCTGCATCTGCCCGACAATATGGCCGAATTCCGGCAGGTAGCGGCCCAGAATGCCGTAGCGGTTCATCCGTCGCAGGTTGCGGTGGATACCTTCACGGCATTTGAACAGCTCAATGAACAGGCTGGTATTGCGGATGTCCTTGCGGAAGTCTTCGTCGATTTGCTCGCGACTGTCGCGCAGCAGACGAATGCTGTCGGCGCGCATGCCCTTGATCTGCGGATTCTGGGCCAGCAGCACGAAGACTTCGAGGATTGCAAAAGGGGTGCGTCGGAATACGTTCGGGTGGGTGACCTCGATATAGCCGTCACGTACCTGGAAGCGACTGTTCAGCGGCGTTGCCGGGCTGCTCTCGCTGCTGCGCAGGATGACTTCCTCGAAGTGCTGGTTGATCAGATCCGACAGCTCCGAGATGCCCATCACTACACGGTAGTACTTCTGCATGAAGTGCTCGATGCTGCGCCTGCCGTTGCCATCCTGATAGCCGAGCAGTGCAGCTACCTTTGCCTGGTAGTCGAACAGCAGACGATCCTCGGCGCGATCTGCCAGCATGTGCAGGGCGTAGCGTACTTTCCAGAGAAATTCCTGGCTGGATGAGAGCAGGGCATACTCGCTCTCCAGTAGAAAACCCTGGCCGACCAGCGCCTGCAGGTTGAGGGTGCCGAATTGGCGGCGGGCAACCCAGAGCACGGTCTGGATATCGCGCAGCCCGCCGGGTGAACCCTTGATGTTCGGCTCAAGATTGTATTCGGTGTCGTTGTATTTGGCGTGGCGCGCTTTGCGCTCGTCGCGCTTGGCCAGGTAGAAAGCCTGGCTTGGCCACATGGCATGCGTGTCGGTGACCTGCTGCATGCGCTGGCGTAAATGCTCCGGGCCGGCGATGGTGCGGCTTTCCATCAGGTTGGTTATAACCGTCAGATCGGCGCGGGCCTCTTGGGCGCATTCGTTCACCGAGCGCACGCTCTGCCCCACCTCCAGGCCGATATCCCAGAGCAGAGTGAGAAAGCCCTCAATGGAGTCGCGGAAGAGCTCGTGATCGTCATCGCCGAGCAGGATCAGCAGGTCGATATCAGAGTAGGGGTGCAGCTCGCCGCGGCCATAGCCGCCGACCGCTACCAGGGAAATGGCGCTCTCGTCGCTCCAGGAAAAGCGTTTCCAAGCTTCCTGCAGAATGTGGTCGACGAACCAGGCGCGCTCCTGCACCAGTCGGCGGATGTCGTGTCCGGCGCGGAAACGTGCGTCGAGCACCTCATGAGCCTGACGAATGGCCTTCTTGAAGGCGGCAATGGGGCTGGACTTCAGGGCCAGTTCGGCCTGGAACTGGCCGCGGTCAAACAGTTCGGGATCCGTCTGCGACATGGCGTTCGCCATCCTCTGAAAGATCAAAGGGGGCGAACTGCCCCCAGGGGCTGGTGGGGGCGATTGGAGTTAGCGGCCGACTGCCGTGCGGGCGATGGTGTCGTCGCCGCGTAGCGTAAGAATTTCATAGCCGTCGGCGGTGACCAGCACGGTGTGCTCCCACTGGGCAGAAAGCTTGCGATCCTTGGTGATGGCGGTCCAGCCGTCGCCCAGCAGGCGGGTTTCCGCGCGGCCCTGGTTGATCATCGGCTCGATGGTGAAGGTCATGCCTTCCTTCAGTTCCATGCCGGTACCGGCCTTGCCGTAGTGCAGTACCTGGGGCTCTTCGTGGAACACCGCACCGATACCGTGACCACAATATTCACGTACAACAGAAAAGCCGTTGCGCTCGGCGTGCTTCTGGATCACCTCGCCAATATCGCCCAGGCGGGTACCCGGCTTGACCAGTTCGATACCTTTATAGAGGCATTCCTGGGTGATCCGGGTCAGGCGTTCGGCCCACTCGGCGACTTTGCCGACCATGAACATCTTGCTGGTATCACCATGGTAGCCATCCTTGATCACAGTGATGTCAATGTTGAGGATGTCACCATCCTTCAAAGGCTTGTCATTGGGAATGCCGTGGCACACCACATGGTTGATCGAGGTGCAGATGGACTTGGGGAAACCCTTGTAGTTGAGCGGCGCGGGAATGGCCTTCTGCACGTTGACAATGTAGTCGTGGCAGATGCGGTCGAGTTCTTCAGTGGTGACGCCCGGCCTGACATGTTCACCGATCATCTCCAGCACTTCGGCAGCCAGACGGCCGGCCACGCGCATTTTCTCGATTTCTTCGGGGGACTTGATGGTGACGGTCATGGCAACTCTCAGGGCAAGCGGTAAAGAAAGGCGCCATGTTAGCAGGTTCTGCAGACAGGCCCCAAAGCTCCCTTGGTGGTCGACAGTGCGGGAGCGTCTTAAGGGGGAAGCTTTATAGCCTGTTGCGCTTTTTTGTGGTATAAAACGCGCCGCTTTGCGGGCAGTGCGCCCTCCAAGCCTGAACCCACACACGTATCGACACGGTTTCCTGGGTGCCTGAAAGGGTTGGAAACTGGGATGCGTGGAGGCCTAACCCGACTTATTTAAGGAACTATCATGTCCCAAGTCACCATGCGCGATATGCTGAAGGCCGGTGTGCACTTCGGCCACCAGACCCGTTACTGGAACCCGAAAATGGGTAAATACATTTTCGGTGCGCGCAACAAAATTCACATCATCAACCTCGAAAAGACCCTGCCGATGTTCAACGAGGCGCTGTCCTTCGTTGAAAAGCTGGCTGCCGGCAAGAACAAGATCCTGTTCGTCGGTACCAAGCGTTCCGCTGGCAAGATCGTTCGTGAAGAAGCTGCTCGTTGCGGTTCGCCGTTCGTCGATCACCGTTGGCTGGGCGGCATGCTGACCAACTACAAGACCATTCGTGCTTCGATCAAGCGCCTGCGCGAGCTGGAAACCCAGTCCCAGGACGGCACCTTTGCCAAGCTGACCAAGAAAGAAGCTCTGATGCGCACCCGTGATCTGGAAAAGCTGGATCGTAGCCTGGGTGGTATCAAGGACATGGGTGGTCTGCCGGACGCTCTGTTTGTGATCGACGTTGATCATGAGCGTATCGCTATCACCGAAGCCAACAAGCTGGGTATTCCGGTTATTGGTGTGGTCGATACCAACAGCAGCCCGGAAGGTGTTGACTACGTCATCCCGGGTAACGATGACGCCATTCGCGCCATCCAGCTGTACATGAGTGCCATGGCCGATGCTGTGATTCGTGGTCGCAGCAATGCTGGTGGCGCCACCGAAGAGTTCGTCGAAGAAGCCCCGGCTGCCGAGAGCGCTGAAGGCTAAGCGTCCGCGTCAGGCATCTGGCGTTATGCGCTTGTGCAAGAAGGGGGCTAGGCCCCCTTTTTGCCACCCACAGATTTGATTTGGTTGAAGACCTACCGAGAGGATTTTCAAGATGGCAGAAATTACTGCAGCCCTGGTTAAAGAACTGCGCGAGCGTACTGGCCAAGGCATGATGGAGTGCAAAAAAGCCCTGGTTGCTGCCGGCGGCGACATCGAGAAAGCCATTGATGACATGCGCGCCTCCGGTGCCATCAAGGCCGCCAAGAAGGCTGGCAACATTGCTGCTGAAGGTGCCATCGCTGTTCGCGTTGAAGGTGGCCGTGGTGTGATCATCGAAGTCAACTCGCAGACCGACTTCCTCGCTCTGCAGGACGACTTCAAGAACTTCGTCAAAGAAAGCATCGACGAAGCCTTCGAGCAAAACCTGACCGACGTCGCTCCGCTGGTTGCTTCCCGTGAGTCGGCCCGTGAGGCTCTGGTGGCCAAGACCGGCGAGAACGTCAACATCCGTCGCTTGAGTGCTGTTGCCGGTGAAACCGTTGGTTCCTATCTGCACGGTCACCGTATCGGCGTTCTGGTTGTTCTCAAGGGCGGCAACGAAGAGCTGGCCAAACATGTGGCCATGCACGTGGCTGCCTCCAACCCGGCCGTAGTGACTCCGGATCAGGTTTCCGAGGAGCTGATCGCCAAGGAGAAAGAGATCTTCCTGCAGCTGAACGCCGAGAAGATCGCCGGCAAGCCGGAAAACATCGTTGAGAACATGGTCAAGGGTCGCATCAACAAGTTCCTGGCCGAAGCCAGCCTGGTCGAGCAAGCCTTCGTCATGGATCCGGAAGTCAAGGTTGGTGATCTGGTGAAGAAGGCCGGTGCCGAAATCGTTTCCTTCGTACGCTTCGAAGTGGGCGAAGGCATCGAGAAGGTCGAGACCGACTTCGCTGCCGAAGTTGCCGCTCAGGTTGCTGCCAGCCAGCAGTAAGCGGTTCGGCCAGAGGGTTGCTGGTCATTTTGCCGCGACTGCGGTTTGGTCGCCGAGTCGGCTGCGGGCGTGACGTTGGTCTTGTCCGCGACACTGCCGGTGTGATCAGCAATCCGGTCCCCTAAGAGGCTGCTCGCTTGCGCGTGCGGCCTCTTTGCCAAATAGCGGGGTGACAATGCATTAGCGGCCGTGCAACCAACGGTCGGTGGCACAATCGAAGTGCCGAGTAATCAGCAGCACTGGCTGCTCACGAATTTCCAATCGCCGCAGGAGAGACTTGCAATGGCTCAGCAGACGACGGGTCGCCAACCTCGCTACAAACGCATTCTGCTCAAACTGAGCGGCGAAGCTCTGATGGGATCCGAGGACTTCGGCATCGATCCCAAGGTGCTGGATCGCATGGCGCTTGAAGTCGGCCAGTTGGTCGGCATTGGCGTGCAGGTTGGCCTGGTGATCGGTGGTGGCAACCTGTTCCGTGGTGCCGCACTGTCGGCGGCCGGTATGGATCGCGTTACCGGCGACCACATGGGCATGCTGGCGACTGTGATGAACGCGCTGGCCATGCGTGATGCGCTGGAGCGATCGAACATCCCCGCCATCGTGATGTCGGCAATCTCCATGGTGGGCGTAACTGACCACTATGATCGTCGCAAGGCCATGCGCCACCTCAAAAGTGGTGAGGTGGTGATCTTTGCCGCCGGTACCGGCAACCCGTTCTTTACCACCGATTCGGCTGCTTGCCTGCGGGCCATCGAGATCGACGCGGACGTCGTTCTGAAGGCGACCAAGGTTGATGGCGTGTACACTGCCGACCCATTCAAGGATCCGCATGCCGAGAAGTTCGAACGGCTGACCTATGACGAGGTGCTGGATCGCAAGCTGGGTGTGATGGATCTGACAGCTATCTGCCTGTGCCGCGATCACAACATGCCGCTGCGGGTCTTCAACATGAATAAGCCGGGCGCCCTGCTCAACGTGGTTGTAGGTGGCGCCGAAGGAACTCTGATCGAGGAGGATGCACAATGATCAACGATATTAAGAAAGCCGCCCAGGCGCGCATGAGCAAGTCCCTGGAAGCGCTGGATCGCAACCTGGCCTCCATTCGTACCGGTCGCGCCCATCCCAGCATTCTGGACAGCGTCAAGGTTCCGGCCTGGGGTAGCGAAATGCCGCTGAATCAGGTGGCCTCCATTACCGTTGAGGACGCTCGTACTTTGAAGATCGTCGCGCATGACAAGAACCTCAGCGCTGCTATCGAGAAGGCCATCCTGACCTCGGATCTGGGCCTGAACCCGAGCAGTGCAGGCACCACCATCCGTGTGCCGATGCCGGCTCTGACGGAGGAAACCCGCAAGGGCTACACCCGTCAGGCGCGCGGTGTCGCCGAGGAAGCCAAGGTTGCGGTGCGCAACGTGCGTCGGGACGCTTTGGCCGAGCTGAAGAAGCTGTCCAAGGCCAAGGAGATCAGCGAGGATGAAGAGCGTCGCGCGGCCGACGAGCTGCAGAAAATCACTGACAAGTTCATTGCCGACGTGGACAAGGCGCTGGAGCTCAAGGAAGCGGATCTGATGGCCGTCTGACGGCTGAGCACCAGACATGGATAAGAATAAGCAGGGGGCGGTGCCCCGGCATGTCGCCATCATCATGGATGGCAACAACCGCTGGGCGAAAAAGCGCCTGTTGCCAGGTGTGGCCGGACACAAGGCCGGCGTCGATGCGGTACGTGCAGTAATCGAGGTGTGTGCCGAGTCGGGTGTCGAAGTGCTGACCCTGTTCGCCTTCTCCAGTGAAAACTGGCAGCGGCCTGCTGAAGAGGTCGGTGCCTTGATGGAGCTGTTCCTGGGGGCGCTGCGTCGTGAGACGCGGCGCTTGCTGGAAAACGACATCTGCCTGCGCATCATTGGTGACCGTTCGCGCTTTCATCCGGAGCTGCAGGCTGCCATGCGCGAAGCTGAGCTGATGACGGCAGGCGAGCGCCGTTTCACGCTGCAAATCGCTGCCAACTACGGTGGTCAGTGGGATATTGCCCAGGCCGCTCAGCGTCTGGCTCGCGAAGTGCAGGCCGGGCATCTGCAGGCCGAGGACATCACTCCTGAGCTGTTGCAGGGCTGTCTCGCTACTGGTGATCTGCCGTTGCCGGATCTGTGTATCCGAACCGGCGGCGAGTATCGCATCAGCAATTTCCTGCTCTGGCAACTGGCCTACAGCGAGTTGTACTTCTCCGACCTTTATTGGCCGGACTTCAAGCACGATGCCATGCGCCAGGCGCTGGCCGATTTCGCTACCCGCCAGCGTCGCTTCGGCAAGACCAGCGAGCAGGTGGAAGCCGAGGCGCGCTCTCAATGTTGAAACAACGAATCATCACGGCACTGGTGTTGTTGCCTGTCGCGCTGGGCGGTTTCTTTTTTCTCGATGGCGCGGCCTTCGCACTGTTCATTGCGGCGGTAGTTGTACTGGGTGGTTGGGAGTGGGCGCGTCTGGCAGGTTTTTCCAGCCAGTCACTGCGCATAGCCTATGCAACTCTGGTGGCGCTGCTGCTGTTGGGCCTGTATCGCATGCCTGTGCTGGCACCCTGGCTACTGGGGGCGGCGGTGTCCTGGTGGGCGCTTGCCACGCTGATGGTGCTGACCTATCCGGACAGCAGCCGTTACTGGGGTGGTCTGCCCGGCAAGTTACTGATCGGTCTGCTGATTCTGCTGCCTGCCTGGCAGGGGCTGGTGCTGCTAAAGCAATGGCCGCAGGCCAACGGTCTGATCATCGCGGTGATGTTGTTGGTCTGGGGGGCTGATATCGGCGCCTACTTCGCCGGCAAGGCTTTTGGCAAACGCAAGCTGGCGCCCAGGGTTAGTCCGGGCAAGAGCTGGGAGGGATTGTATGGCGGGTTGGCCAGCAGTCTGCTGATTACCCTGCTGATCGGCCTGCAGCAGGGCTGGGAGGGCTCTGGTCTGCTGCTGGCGTTGGGGGGCGCAGCCTTGGTGGTGTTGGTCTCGGTGGTTGGTGACCTGACTGAAAGCATGTTCAAGCGTCAGGCTGGGATAAAGGACAGCAGCAACCTGCTGCCCGGCCATGGTGGTGTTCTCGATCGCATCGACAGCTTGACCGCAGCCATTCCGTTGTTTGCGGCGTTGCTCTGGCTGGCTGGCTGGGGGGTGGCCTGATGGCGCCACAGCGGGTCACGGTTCTTGGGGCTACCGGTTCCATTGGTCTCAGTACCCTGGATGTGATTGCACGTCACCCCGAGCGTTATCAGGTATTCGCTCTGAGTGGCTACTCGCGATTGATTGAATTGGAGGCATTGTGTCATCGACATCGCCCGGCATATGCCGTGGTGCCTGATGCCGATGCTGCAAGGTCGCTGCAGGCACGTCTGCGTGCAGCCGGTCTGGATACCGCTGTGCTGGTGGGTGAGGAGGGCTTGTGCAGCATCGCCGCGGCTCCCGAAGTCGATTGCGTGATGGCGGCCATCGTTGGGGCGGCTGGGCTACGCCCGACGCTAGCGGCGGTGGAGGCAGGCAAGAAGGTGCTGCTGGCCAACAAAGAGGCGCTGGTGATGTCCGGTGCGCTGTTCATGCAGGCGGTGCGGCGCAGTGGGGCGCTGCTGTTGCCGATCGATAGCGAGCACAATGCCATCTTCCAGTGCCTGCCGGGCGACTATGCTCGCGGTCTTGAGATGGTGGGAGTGCGTCGGATACTGCTGACGGCGTCCGGTGGGCCTTTCCGCGAAACGTCGCTGGCGGATCTGGAGCACGTGACTCCGGAACAGGCTTGTGCTCATCCCAACTGGTCGATGGGACGCAAGATTTCCGTCGATTCGGCCAGCATGATGAACAAGGGTTTGGAGATGATCGAGGCCTGCTGGCTGTTCGATGCCCGCCCCGAGCAAATTGAGGTGGTCATCCATCGGCAGAGCGTGATCCATTCACTGGTCGATTATGTCGACGGTTCGGTGCTGGCACAGCTGGGTAATCCGGACATGCGCACGCCCATCGCCCATGCTCTGGCCTGGCCGCAGCGAATCGACTCCGGAGTGGCGCCGCTGGATCTGTTCAGCCTGGCGCGCTTGGATTTCGAACGCCCGGACGAGCAGCGTTTCCCCTGCTTGCGTCTGGCTCGCGAGGCCGCCAGTGTCGGTGGTGGCGCGCCGGCGGCTTTGAATGCGGCCAATGAGGTAGCTGTGGCGGCCTTCCTGCAGGGACGCATTGGTTTCACTGATATCGCGCGTATGATTGAGTCCGTATTGAACGCACAGCCGGTGCAGGCAGTCGAAGCGCTCGATGCAGTGTTCGAGGTGGATCGTCGCGCTCGTGCGCTGGCCAGCGAGTGGCTCGCCAGCTACTAGCAGACCGAATTCAACGTGGTGGTGTCCGGACAGTGGCCAGCCGGGCTGGAGAAGTGAAATGAGTGGGTTGTACATGCTGGTTGGCACTCTGATTGCGCTCGGGGTGTTGGTCACCTTTCACGAATACGGGCACTTCTGGGTGGCGCGTCGCTGTGGCGTGAAGGTGCTGCGTTTCTCTGTCGGTTTTGGAACGCCCTTGCTGCGCTGGCATGACCGTCAGGGCACGGAATTCGTAGTGGCCGCCATTCCTTTGGGTGGCTATGTGAAAATGCTCGACGAACGTGAAGGCAATGTGCCGCCCGAACTGGCCGGCCAGGCCTTCAATCGCAAGAGCGTGCGTCAGCGGATAGCCATAGTGGCTGCCGGGCCGCTGGCCAACTTCCTGCTGGCTCTGCTGTTCTTCTGGTGTGTCGCCATGCTCGGCAGTCAGCAGGTGCGTCCGGTAATTGGTGCCGTGCAGCCTGACAGTCTGGCTGAGGCAGCGGGCCTGCGCGCCGGGCAGGAGATTGTGGCCATTGATGGAGAGGCGACCAGTGGCTGGGCGGCAGTCAATTTGCGACTGGTGCGCCGTCTGGGCGAGAGTGGCACGCTGGAATTGCGGGTGCTGGAGCCAGGTTCCAGTCTCGAGGTGGCCCACCGGCTGATACTGGACAACTGGTTGCGTGGGGTGGATGAGCCCGATCCACTGGCTTCACTGGGCATTCGTCCCTGGCAGCCGCTGATAGAGCCGGTGCTTGGCGAGCTTGATCCGGAGGGGCCTGCACGGGCCGCCGGACTGCAGAGCGGTGACCGGCTGCTGGCACTGAATGACGTACCGCTGGATGACTGGCTGGAACTGGTCGAGCGCTTGCGTGCACTGCCTGGTGAAACGATTGTGCTGCGTTACGAACGCTCCGGCGAAGTGCGTGACCTGCGTCTGACGCTGGCCGTGCGTGGCGATGGAGCAGAGCAGCGTGGTTATCTGGGGGCTGGCCCGCAGCGTGCTGAGTGGCCTGCGGAAATGCTGCGCGTGGTACGCTTCGGCCCCTTTGAGGGAGTTGTTGAAGGTGCTCGTCAGACCCTGGCCATGAGCCTTTTGACCCTCGATTCACTGAAGAAAATGCTGCTGGGCGAGCTGTCGGTAAAAAACTTGAGTGGGCCGATAACCATTGCTAAAGTGGCGGGCGCTTCAGCTGAGTCGGGGGTGGGGGATTTCCTGAAATTCCTGGCCTACCTGAGCATCAGTCTGGGGGTTCTCAATCTACTGCCTATTCCTGTGCTGGATGGTGGGCATCTGCTGTTTTACCTGGTCGAGTGGGTGCGTGGTCGCCCCTTGTCTGAGCGGGTTCAGGGTTGGGGGATGCAGATCGGCATTAGTCTGGTCATCGGGGTTATGTTGCTGGCCTTGGTCAACGACCTCAGCCGCCTTTGAATGTTGCCGAATGCGCGCTTGAGATTCACAAGAAGTGCCGTCATACGCGGCAGTTTTTATCGTCAGTTGGAATAAGAAAGGACTTCATGAAACGTCTGCTGCTACCTGCGGTAATGTCCGCATTGATGATCGCCGAAGTTCACGCCGAGTCCTTCACCATCTCCGATATCCGCGTCAATGGCCTGCAGCGGGTTTCCGCCGGTAGCGTTTTCGGTGCGCTGCCGCTGAACGTCGGCGAAAACGTCGATGAGCGCCAATTGGTGGAGGCGACCCGCTCCCTGTTTCGTACCGGCTTCTTCCAGGACATCCAGCTCGGCCGCGACGGTGATGTGCTGGTGATTACCGTGGTCGAGCGCCCCTCCATCTCCAGTATCGAGATCGAGGGCAACAAGGCCATCACCACCGAGGATCTGCTCAAGGGACTGAACCAGTCCGGTCTGGCCGAAGGCGAGATTTTTCAGCGCGCCACCCTTGAGGGGGTACGTAACGAGTTGCAGCGTCAGTACGTAGCCCAAGGTCGCTATTCGGCCGAGATTGAGGCTGAAGTGATCCCTCAGCCGCGCAACCGCGTGGCCCTGAAGATCACCATCAACGAAGGTACTGTTGCGGCTATTTCCCACATCAACATCGTGGGCAATACCGTCTTTTCTGATGAAGATCTCATCGATTTGTTCGAGCTCAAGACTTCCAATTGGCTGTCGTTCTTCAAGAACGACGACAAGTATGCCCGCGAGAAACTCTCCGGCGACCTTGAGCGTCTGCGTTCCTATTATCTGGATCGCGGCTATATCAACATGGACATCAGTTCTACCCAGGTGTCCATTACGCCGGACAAGAAGCACGTCTATATCACCGTCAACGTCGAGGAAGGTGACAAATACAGCGTCCGCGAAGTGAAGCTTTCAGGTGATCTCAAGGTTCCGGAAGAAGACGTGCGCGCGCTGCTGCTGGTCAAGGAAGGTCAGGTGTTCTCGCGCAAGATCATGACTACTACCAGTGAGCTGATCACTCGCCGCCTGGGCAACGAGGGCTACACTTTCGCCAACGTCAACGGCGTGCCCGAGACACATGACGAAGACAAGAGCGTATCGATCACCTTCTTTGTGGATCCGGGCAAGCGTGCCTACGTCAACCGCATCAACTTCCGCGGCAACACCAAGACTGAGGACGAGGTGCTGCGTAGGGAAATGCGCCAGATGGAAGGTGGCTGGGCCTCGACATACCTGATTGACCAGTCCAAGGTGCGCTTGGAGCGCCTTGGCTTCTTCAAGGAAGTCAACGTCGAGACGCCGCAGGTGCCGGGTAGTGATGACCAGATTGACGTCAACTACAGCGTTGAGGAGCAACCGTCGGGTTCCATTACTGCCAGCGTCGGTTTTGCTCAGAACGCCGGTCTGATCCTTGGCGGCTCGATCAGCCAGAACAACTTCCTGGGTACTGGTAACCGCGTCAACATCGGTCTGACCCGCAGCGAATACCAGACCCGGTACAGCTTCGGCTTCGTCGATCCCTACTGGACCGAAGATGGCGTCAGCCTGGGCTATAACGCCTTCTACCGGACTACCGACTACGACGAACTGGATGTCGATGTGTCCAGTTATGCGGTGGATAGCCTTGGCGCCGGTATCAATATCGGCTACCCGATCAGTGAAATCTCGCGCTTGAGCTATGGCCTGAGCGTGCAGCAGGACACTATCGATACAGGACGCTATACCGTTGACGAGATCGTCGACTTTATGGAGAACGAGGGCGACCGCTACCTGAACTTCAAGGGCTCGATCGGCTGGTCCGAATCGACCCTGAACCGTGGTGTGCTGGCCAATCGCGGCTATTCGCAGAGTCTGGTGCTGGAAACTACTCTGCCGGGCAGTGACCTGTCGTTCTACAAGATTGACTACCGTGGCCAGATTTTTACCCCGATCAACGACAAGTACACCCTGCGCTTCCATACCGAGCTGGGCTATGGCGACAGCTACGGCAGTACTGCCGAGCTGCCGTTCTACGAGCATTACTTCGCTGGTGGTTTCAACTCGGTGCGTGGCTTCGAGGACAACAGTCTCGGCCCTCGCAGTACCCCGAGTAAGATCGATGCCAACTCTCCGGGCGCCAAGCCCATTATGGGCAAAGACAAGGATGGCAACGATGTTGTTGTCGGCTACCGGGACAAATACGGTCGTCTGACCGACCCGGATCAGGATCCGCTGCCCTTTGGTGGCAACGTGCTGGTGCAGGGTGGGGTTGAGTTGCTGTTCCCGATGCCTTTCGTCAAGGATCAGCGTTCACTGCGTACCGCGCTGTTCTGGGATGTGGGCAACGTATTCGATACCAACTGCACCTCCCGGCAGAAGAAAAACAGCGACAGCTGCGACATTGACTTCAGCAACCTGGCCAGCTCCGTGGGTGTCGGCCTGACCTGGATCACCGCACTCGGCCCGCTGAGCTTCAGCCTGGCCATGCCGATCAAGAAGCCGGATGATGCAGATACCCAGGTCTTCCAGTTCTCCCTTGGGCAAACCTTCTAAAACCGTACCACCGAAAGCCAACAGTCTTGTTGCAGGAGTGCATTGTGCGTAAGTTGACTCAACTGGTTCTGTTCACCGCCGCTCTGATCGCCACTCCGGCGTTCGCTGAAATGAAGGTGGCCGTGCTGAACTATCAGATGGCGCTGCTGGAGTCCGATGCAGCCAAGCGTTATGCCGTCGACGCCGAGAAGAAGTTCGGTCCCCAGCTGAACAAGCTCAAGGCCCTGGAAAGTGACGCCAAGCGCATACAGGATCGCATGATCAAGGAAGGCGAGAAGATGCAGCAGGCTGAGCGCGAGCGTCTTGAGCTTGAGTTCAAGCAGAAGGCCCGCGACTTTCAGTTCCAGTCCAAGGAGCTGAACGAGGCCAAGGCCATTTCCGATCGTGAGATGCTGGCCAAGCTCAAGCCGAACCTGGACAAGGCCGTCGAGGAAGTCATCAAGCAGGGCAACTATGATCTGGTGCTTGAGCGCGGTGCGGTGATTGATGTCAAACCCCAGTACGACATTACCCGCCAGGTCATCGAGCGCATGAATCAGATGCGTTGAGCATGAGTGCCGCATTCACTCTTGGCCAGTTGGCCGAGCGCCTGGGAGCTGCTCTGCGTGGCGCCGAAGGCAGGATCATTACCGGGCTGGCCACTCTACAGGATGCCGGCCCCGAGCAACTGAGTTTTCTCGCCAATGCGCAGTACCGCAAATACCTTGCAAATACTGGCGCAGGTGCGGTTCTGCTTACCGCGACGGATGCCGAAGGCTATGCCGGTGATGCGCTGATTGTAGCCAATCCCTATCTGGCTTATGCCCGCCTGTCGCATCTGTTCGATCCCAAGCCTGTTGCGCCTGCCGGTATCCATCCCACTGCACAGGTAGCGGGCGATGCCGAGGTAGATCCCAGCGCGAGCATCGGCCCCTATGCGGTCATCGAGAGCGCTGCGCGTATCGGTGCCGGGGTCAGGGTCGGCGCGCACTGTGTGGTCGGTGCCCGCAGCGTGATCGGCGAGGATGGTTGGCTGGCTCCGCGGGTGACGCTTTACCACGATGTGAAGATCGGCAGACGCGTGGTTATCCAGTCCGGTGCTGTGATCGGTGGCGAGGGCTTCGGCTTTGCCAGCGACAAGGGCGTCTGGCAGAAGATCGCCCAGATCGGAGGGGTGAGCATCGGCGATGATGTCGAGATCGGTGCCAACACCACGATTGACCGCGGTGCCCTGTCCGATACCCTGATCGGCAATGGCGTCAAGCTCGACAACCAGATCATGATCGCGCACAACGTACAGATCGGTGACAACACCGCCATGGCCGGTTGCTGCGGCATCTCCGGCAGTACCAAGATCGGTCGCAACTGCATGATCGCCGGCGGTGTGGGCATGGTTGGCCATATTGAGGTGTGCGACAACGTATTCGTCACCGGCATGACCATGGTGACCCGCTCGATTACTGAGCCGGGAGCGTATTCTTCCGGCACTGCCATGCAGCCGGCTGGCGAATGGAAGAAGAGCGCGGCGCGTATCCGGCAACTGGACGAGATGGCCAGGCGGCTGCGTGAGCTGGAAAAACAGCTGGCTGCCGTGACCCAGGGCGCCGATGACTCATCTGATGCCTGAGTGCGGTTTTGCCGTACTCCTTTCCTCTTTTACAGGCTGAACCCGGACATGATGGACATCAACGAAATTCGTGAATATTTGCCGCACCGCTATCCCTTCCTGCTGGTGGATCGTGTGGTGGACCTGGACGTCGAAGGCAAGAAGATTCGCGCCTACAAGAATGTCAGCATCAATGAGCCGTTCTTCAATGGCCACTTCCCCGAACACCCGATCATGCCGGGCGTGCTGATCATTGAGGCCATGGCCCAGGCAGCCGGAATCCTCGGCTTTAAGATGATGGATACCAAGCCTGCCGATGGCACGCTGTACTATTTCGTCGGTTCGGACAAGCTGCGTTTCCGTTCCCCTGTGTTGCCGGGCGATCAGTTGGTACTGGAGGCCCAGTACCTGAGCGACCGCCGCAGTATCTGGAAATTCGAATGCCGTGCTACGGTTGATGGCAAGGAAGTCTGCTCCGCTGAAATCATCTGTGCGGAACGCAAACTATGAGTTCTGTGGATCCTCGAGCCATCATCGACCCCAGTGCCAAACTGGCCGACGACGTTGTCGTCGGTCCGTGGAGCATTGTCGGGCCCGATGTGGAGATCGGTGCCGGGACCGTGATCGGTCCGCACGTGGTGGTCAAGGGTCCCACCGTCATTGGTAAGCACAACCGCATCTACCAGTTTTCCACGGTTGGGGAAGACACTCCTGATCTGAAGTACAAGGGTGAGCCGACCCGCTTGGTGATTGGCGACCACAACGTTATCCGTGAGGGTGTCACTATTCACCGCGGTACCGTGCAGGATCGTAGCGAGACCACTATCGGTAATCACAATCTGATCATGGCCTATGCTCATATCGGCCACGACAGCGTGATTGGCAACCACTGCATTTTGGTCAATAACACCGCGTTGGCTGGCCATGTCTGGGTGGACGACTGGGCCATTCTCTCCGGTTATACCCTGGTGCATCAGTTCTGCCGCATCGGTGCGCACAGCTTCTCCGGTATGGGCACTGCCATCGGCAAGGATGTACCGGCTTTTGTCACGGTATTTGGCAATCCGGCCGAGGCGCGCAGTATGAACTTCGAGGGCATGCGTCGGCGCGGCTTCTCCGCCGAGGTTATCGCTGCGCTGCGTCGCGGCTACAAGCTGGTCTATCGTCAGGGCCTGACTGTCGAGCAGGCGCTGGCCGAGCTGGCTGAGTCGGCTGCACAGTTTCCCGAGGTGGCGCTGTTCCGTGACTCCATCCAGGCTTCTACGCGCGGTATTACCCGCTAGCTACAATCGGCCCGGTGTGCCGCCCGCCCTTGGTCTTCCGGCTCGGGCCGCCGATTTCCGACAGGTTTCCAATGTCCATGAGTAGACCCCTTCGTGTCGCACTGGTAGCTGGTGAGGCATCCGGCGATATTCTCGGCGCCGGGCTGATGCAGGCGATCAAGGCTCGCCATCCAAATGCAGAGTTCATCGGCGTTGGCGGCCCGCGTATGGAAGCTGAGGGCATGAAGTCCTACTTCCCGATGGAACGTCTGGCGGTAATGGGCCTGGTTGAGGTGCTGGGAAGGTTGTTTGAGCTGCTCGGCCGTCGTCGCCAGTTGGCGCGAGACCTGATCGCCGTCCAGCCCGACCTGTTCATCGGCATCGATGCGCCGGACTTCAATCTGGATCTTGAACACAGGCTGCGCCGTGCAGGCATTCGTACCGTGCATTATGTCAGTCCTTCGGTCTGGGCCTGGAGGCAGAAGCGCGTTTTGAAGATTCGCGAAGCCTGCGATCTGATGCTGACGCTGTTTCCCTTCGAGGCGCAGTTCTACGAGGCGCATCAGGTGCCGGTGCGTTTCGTCGGCCATCCACTGGCTGATGTCATTCCGCTGGAGGCGGACCGCACAGCTGCCCGTCGGACGTTGGATCTGCCCGTAAATGAGCCGGTCATCGCCCTGCTGCCGGGTAGCCGGGGGGGGGAAGTGGCGCGTCTTGGCGAGTTGTTTCTGGAGGCCGCCGCACGGATACGTGCGCTGCGGCCGGGCATTCGTTTCCTGTTGCCGTGCGCCACGCCTGAGCGACGCCAACAGCTGGAGCAGATGCTGGCCGGTCGCGACCTGCCGCTGACGCTGTATGACGGTTGCTCCCATGAGGTATTGGCAGCCTGCGATGCGGTACTGATTGCTTCCGGCACTGCTACCCTGGAAGCCCTGCTGTACAAGCGGCCGATGGTAGTGGCTTACCGGGTGGCGCCGATGACCTATCGCATTCTCAAGCGTCTGGTGAAAAGCCCCTATATTTCGCTGCCCAATTTGCTGGCCGAGCGCATGCTGGTGCCCGAGCTGATCCAGGAGGCGGCCACGCCCGATGCACTGGCTCAGGCACTGGTGCCGCTGATCGATGGCGGTCAGATACAGACCGAGGGCTTTGATGTCATCCACCGGGCGCTGCGACGCAACGCCTCGCAGTCGGCCGCTGAGGCGGTGCTCGGTCTGGTGGAGCGCTTGCGGTGAGGGGACAGCAGAATCTGGGGCTGGATTTCGCTCCGGTAGAGGAGTTGGTCGCGGGCGTTGACGAAGTAGGCCGTGGGCCTTTGTGCGGGCCTGTGATGACGGCTGCGGTAATTCTCGATCCGGCGCGACCGATTCGTGGCCTGAATGATTCCAAGAAACTCTCTGAAGCCCGTCGCGAGGCTCTGTTCGAGGAAATCCGGGAAAAGGCCCTGGCCTGGTGCATTGCTCGCGCCGAGGTGGAGGAGATCGATCGGCTGAATATCCTGCACGCCACCATGCTGGCCATGCAGCGGGCTGTCGAGGGGCTGGCGGTGACGCCGAAGCTGGCACTGATCGACGGCAATCGCTGCCCGAAGCTGGCGGTCCCCTGTGCCCCTGTAGTCAAGGGGGATAGCCGGGTGCCGGCGATAGCCGCGGCGTCCATCCTGGCCAAGGTCAGCCGTGACCGGGAGATGCTGGAACTGGATCGGCACTATCCCGGCTATGGCATTGCCGGACACAAGGGTTACCCCACGCCCGTTCACCTCGAGGCGCTGCGCCGGCTCGGGCCGACGCCGATCCACCGGCGTTCCTTCGCCCCGGTACGGGCTCTGCTGGAAGACTGAAGCTGGCCCTCAGCCGAAGCGGTTGGGCTACAATCGCCGCTTTGTCGTTCTGATCAGCAAGGCAGCCCATGTCCCAAGCGTTTGTCCACCTGCGTCTGCACACCGAGTACTCCCTGGTCGATGGCCTGGTACGGGTCAAACCGCTGATCAAGGCGGTGGCCGGGGCTGGCATGCCAGCAGTAGCAGTCACCGACATGAGCAATATGTGCGCGCTGGTGAAGTTCTACAAGGCGGCCATGGGTGGCGGGATCAAGCCGATCTGCGGTGCCGACATCTGGCTGGCCGCAGCCGAGGAGGACGGCCCGCTGACGCGCATGACGCTGTTGGCGATGAACGCCCAGGGCTACCGCAACCTTACCGAACTGATCTCGCGCGGCTGGACCGAGGGGCAGAGCAACGGTCTGGTCATCATCCAGCGTGACTGGGTCAAGGAGGCGGCCGAGGGGCTGATTGCCCTGTCCGGCGCCCGCGAGGGCGAGGTGGGGCAGGCGCTGCTGGCCGGTGACGAGGCATTGGCTGAGACGCGTCTGCGCGAGTGGCTGGCGGTCTTCCCGGAGCGTTTCTATCTCGAGGTGCAGCGCACCAACCGTATCGGCGATGAAGAGTACCTGCATGCCGCCGTGGCACTGGCCGAGCGTGTGGAGGCGCCTCTGGTGGCGACCAATGATGTGCGCTTCATCAAGCAGGACGATTTTGAGGCGCACGAAACCCGCGTCTGCATCGGTGAGGGACGCACGCTGGACGACCCGCGCCGGCCGCGTCACTACTCGGATCAGCAGTATCTGAAAACGCCGGCGGAAATGTGGGAGTTGTTCGCAGACTTGCCCGAAGCGCTGGAAAACACGGTCGAGATTGCCAAGCGCTGCAACATCGAAGTGCAGTTGGGCAAGTACTTCCTGCCCGATTTCCCTACACCCAATGGCATGGGCATTGACGATTATCTGCGGCATGCCTCCTTTGAAGGGCTGGAAGAGCGCCTGCGTGTGCTGTTGCCCAAGGACACTCCGGACTATGAGGCGAAAAGGCAGGTCTATGTGGACCGCCTCAATTTCGAGCTGGACATCATCATCCAGATGGGCTTCCCCGGTTACTTCCTGATCGTGATGGACTTTATCCAGTGGGCCAAGAACAACGGCGTGCCGGTAGGTCCGGGACGTGGCTCGGGTGCCGGCTCGCTGGTGGCCTATGCGCTGAAGATTACGGATCTTGATCCGCTGGCCTACGATTTGCTGTTCGAACGCTTCCTTAACCCGGAACGGATCTCCATGCCCGACTTCGACGTCGACTTCTGCATGGACGGCCGCGACCGGGTGATCGATTACGTGGCCGAGAAATACGGGCGCAATGCGGTGAGCCAGATCATCACTTTCGGTTCCATGGCGGCCAAGGCGGTGGTGCGTGATGTGGCGAGGGCTCAGGGCAAGTCCTACGGTCTGGCCGACCGTCTGTCGAAGATGATTCCCTTTGAAGTGGGCATGACCCTGGAAAAAGCCTACGAGATGGAGGAACCGCTGCGCGAGTTCCTCAAGAACGACGAAGAAGCCCAGGAAATCTGGGACATGTCGCTCAAGCTCGAGGGTATTGTGCGTGGTACCGGCAAGCACGCTGGTGGCGTGGTGATCGCGCCAACCAAGCTCACTGACTTCTCGCCGATCGCTTGTGACGAGGAGGGTGGCGGTCTGGTGACCCAGTTCGACAAGGACGACGTCGAGCAGGCCGGCCTGGTCAAGTTCGACTTCCTTGGCCTGCGCACCCTGACCATCATCAAGTGGGCGATGGAAACCATTCACCGCATCCAGAAGCGCGAGGGCGCTTCGGACGAGGAACTGGTCAATATCGACTTCATCCCGCTGGATGACAAGAAAACCTACGACATGTTGCAGAAGGCGGAAACCACTGCGGTCTTCCAGCTTGAATCACGCGGCATGAAGGAGCTGATCAAGAAGCTCAAGCCCGACTGTCTGGAAGACATGATCGCACTGGTGGCGTTGTTCCGTCCGGGGCCGTTGCAGTCGGGCATGGTGGACGACTTTATCAACCGTAAACACGGTCGTGCCGAGCTGTCCTACCCGCACCCGGATTATCAGTACGACGGCCTCAAACCGGTATTGGCGCCTACCTATGGGGTGATCCTGTATCAGGAACAGGTGATGCAGATTGCCCAGGTGATGGCTGGCTACACCCTCGGCGGCGCGGACATGCTGCGTCGTGCCATGGGCAAGAAGAAGCCTGAGGAGATGGCCAAGCAGCGCGGCGGCTTTATCGAAGGCTGTGCGAAAAATGGAATCGATGCTGATCTTGCAGGCAACATCTTCGATCTTGTGGAGAAGTTCGCTGGTTACGGTTTCAATAAGTCGCACTCGGCTGCCTATGGTCTGGTTTCCTACCAGACCGCCTGGCTCAAGGCGCATTACCCGGCCCCGTTCATGGCTGCAGTGCTCTCGGCGGATATGCACAACACCGACAAGGTGGTGATTCTGGTGGAAGAGTGTCGCAACATGAAGCTGCGCATCGATCCGCCGGATGTAAACGTTTCCGAGTTCAAGTTCACCGTCAACGATGACGGTCGCATTGTCTACGGTCTCGGCGCGGTCAAGGGCGTCGGCGAAGGGCCGGTGGAGGCCATCGTCGAATGCCGTGCGGAAGGTGGCCCGTTCAAGGATCTGTTCGACTTCTGCAATCGCGTAGACCTCAAGCGTATCAACAAGCGTACTCTGGAGGCGCTGATCCGTTGTGGCGCACTTGATCGTCTCGGACCGTACTATCAGGACGAACTCAAGGCTTACCAGGCCAGCGTCGACAAGAACCGCGCAGTGCTGCTGGCGTCGATGGAGGAGGCGGTGCAGTCCGCCGAGCAGACTGCGCGCAGCGCCGAGAGCGGCCACATGGATCTGTTCGGTGGCCTGTTCGCCGAGCCCGAGGCGGATGTCTATGCCAATCATCGCAAGGTGCGCGAGCTGCCGATCAAGGAGCGCCTGAAGGGGGAGAAGGACACCCTGGGCATCTACCTGTCGGGGCATCCCATCGATGAGTACGAAGGTGAGATTCGTCGTTTTGCTCGTCAGCGCATTGTCGAGCTCAAGCCGGCGCGTGACCTGCAGACTGTCGCCGGGATGATCGTCAACTTGCGAGTGATGAAGAACAAGAAGGGCGACAAGATGGGCTTCATCACCCTTGATGATCGTTCCGGTCGCATCGAGGCCTCGCTGTTTGCCGATGCCTTTGCCAGCAACCAGGCGCTGCTGCAGAACGACGCGCTGGTGGTGGTCGAGGGCGAGGTGAGTAACGACGAATTTTCTGGCGGTCTGCGCCTGCGCGCCAAGCGCGTGATGAGTCTTGAGGAGGCGCGCACCAGCCTGGCTGAAAGCCTGCGCCTGAGAGTGGATCGCGAGTCGTTCAGGGGAGACCGGCTGCGTTGGCTGGCTGATCTGTGCAGCAAATATCGTGGTGCCTGTCCGGTCACAGTCGACTATCAGGGCGAGGAGGCCAAAGCGCTGCTGCAGTTCGGTGACGACTGGCGCATCGAGCCGGCTGATACTTTGATTCAGGCATTGCGTGACCAGTTAGGGCGCGACAACGTCTTTTTGCACTACCGCTGATTGCGAGGGGTAAAGCCTCTTTGTGTCGGCAAAGACACCTACGGGTGTCGACCCGTTGCGCCCGATCCCTTAAGGTAGGGCGCCTGAAAACAGCTGAAGAACGATCTGTGCTGTCGTTGTCGCCCGACCGGGCGCTGCGTTGCAGCCTGCGAATGCGGTCTTTCGCCTCGCTTGCGTTTCTCAGCCGTCCCACTGGATACAGCTCCCCGGCCACTTGGCCGTCGACGCAAGACGGATGACTATGAACCCGAACTTCCTCGATTTCGAACAGCCGATCGCCGACCTGCAAGCCAAGATCGAAGAGCTACGCCTGGTCGGCAACGACAACGCGCTGAATATCAGTGACGAGATTGCCCGTCTGCAGGATAAGAGCAGCGCCCTGACCGAAAGCATCTTCGGCAACCTGAGCAGCTGGCAGATCGCTCAACTGGCACGCCATCCGCGACGTCCCTATACCCTGGACTATATCCAGCATATCTTTACCGAGTTCGATGAGCTGCACGGTGATCGCCACTTCTCCGACGATGCCGCCATCGTTGGTGGTGTGGCGCGTCTGGGGGAGCAGCCGGTGATGGTCATCGGTCACCAGAAGGGGCGTGACGTGCGCGAAAAGGTGCGTCGCAACTTCGGTATGCCGCGTCCTGAAGGCTATCGCAAGGCCTGCCGCCTGATGGAAATGGCCGAGCGCTTCAAGATGCCGATCCTTACCTTTATCGACACGCCGGGGGCTTACCCGGGCATCGATGCCGAAGAGCGCGGCCAGAGCGAGGCCATTGCCTGGAACCTGCGGGTGATGGCGCGCCTGAAAACCCCGATTATCGCCACCGTCATCGGTGAAGGTGGCTCGGGGGGGGCACTGGCTATCGGTGTTTGCGACCAGCTCAACATGTTGCAGTACTCCACCTACTCGGTGATCTCGCCGGAAGGTTGTGCCTCGATCCTCTGGCGTACCGCCGAGAAGGCACCGGAAGCGGCCGAGGCGATGGGCATTACTGCAGAGCGTCTGAAGGATCTGGGCATTGTCGATGAGGTGATCGCTGAGCCGCTGGGTGGCGCTCACCGTGACCCGGCTGCCGCCTCGGAGTCCATCCGTCAGGCGCTGATCCGACAGTTGGCCGAGCTGCAGAAGCATGACAGCGCCGCTCTGCTGGAGCGCCGCTACCAGCGCCTGATGAGCTACGGCATAGCCTGATCGCGTCAACCGGTATTGCAGCGGGCCTTCGGGCCCGTTGTTGTTTAAGCTTGACCAATGAATGCTCTCGAAACCCGCCTGCGTCTAATGCTGCAGCCCTGGCTCCGGGCTCCGGCCTGGTGCATTGCCTATTCTGGTGGCCTGGACTCCACCGTGCTGCTGCACTTGCTCGCCAGCTGGGCTCGCCAGGAAAAGCTGCCACCACTGCGGGCGCTGCACGTACAGCATGGACTGCAGGCGGCCGCCCAAGCTTGGCCGGCCCATTGCGCGCGTTTCTGCCAGCAGCTTGGCGTTAGTCTGGAGGTGCTGGAGGTTTCTGTGGAGGAGGGCGCCAGCCTCGAACAGGCTGCGCGTCGGGCCCGCTACGCTGCTTTTGCCCGGCACTTGCAGAACGGTGAGTTGCTGATCTGTGCCCAGCATCGTGACGATCAGGCCGAAACTTTACTGTTTAGGTTGTTGCGCGGCGCAGGTGTGCGCGGGCTGTCCGGGATGCCGGCAAGGAGGACGCTGGGGCGGGGGCAGTTACTACGTCCGCTGCTCGACAGTTCGCGCGCTGAGCTGATGGCCTATGCCCGCCAGCATGGCCTGAGCTGGGTCGAAGATCCGAGCAACGCTGATGAGCGCTTCAGTCGCAACTTCCTGCGCCGGCAAGTACTTCCTCTGTTGCAGCAGCGCTGGCCGCAGGCCTCTACCACGCTGGCGCGCAGTGCCGGGCACTGCGCCGAAGCGCAGCAGCTACTGGGCGAGTTGGCAGAGCTGGATCTGGCCGTTGCGAGAGGCTCGTCATCGTTGCCCTGGCTGTCATTGCCATCGCTGCAGCTTTCGGCCGTTGCCGC
The DNA here is from genome assembly GCF_019656335.1 of Pseudomonas sp. NCCP-436. Lineage (GTDB taxonomy): Bacteria > Pseudomonadota > Gammaproteobacteria > Pseudomonadales > Pseudomonadaceae > Aquipseudomonas. The sequence continues at coordinate 382,243 of NZ_BPLZ01000002.1, forward strand.
CCTTGGCGAGGCCCGTCAGCGTAACCTGCTGCGTCACTGGCTGGCAGACCTGACGCGGATGCCGGACAGCGAACATTGGGCTGGCTGGCAGAACCTGCGTGATGCGCGCATCGATGCCGAGCCGGTCTGGCAATTGGAGGATGGCCAATTGCATCGTTCCGATGACCGGCTGTGGTGGCTCAGCGGCGATTGGCTCGATATGCCGGCGCCGTTGCGACTGCCTTGGATACCGAGCGGAGGAAGCAGTCTGCTGCCGGGTAATGGCCGTGTCTGGCTGCTGGGCGAGCTGCCGGCAGGGCGCTGGCAGTTGCGTTACCGATCAGGTGGCGAGAGCATGCAGTTGGCCGGTCGCGGGCGTCGCGAACTCAAGCGGTTGCTCAACGAATGGCGGGTGCCGGCCTTTGTGCGTGGTCGCCTGCCGCTACTGTTCGACGGCGAGGAACTGGTTGCCGTGGCCAACCTGGCCTGCTCGGCGCGCCTGCAGAACCGTGGCGTGCAACTCTGCTGGTCGCCGCCGACCGGCGCGCAACGTTTGAGCTGGTAAGGCCTTTAGGGTAGACTACGCTCCCGTCTTAACAGTGCTTTGCCGAGTCCCTTCAGGAGCTTGGCGAGCCTGCTATTGTTCTTGAGTGATGGCGTTTCTTCGCTTTCCCCGGCGGCACTGACCGCTTAACGCAGACTTCTAGGGTTTTTCATGACGCGCTACATCTTCGTCACGGGTGGTGTTGTTTCTTCATTGGGGAAAGGCATCGCCTCGGCTTCACTGGCGGCCATCCTGGAGGCGCGGGGCCTGAAGGTCACCATGCTCAAGCTCGACCCCTATATCAACGTCGATCCGGGCACCATGAGCCCGTTCCAGCACGGTGAGGTGTTCGTCACCCACGACGGCGCCGAGACCGACCTCGACCTGGGTCACTACGAGCGCTTCATCCGCACCACGATGAGCAAAAGCAACAACTTCACCACCGGTCGCGTATACGCAGACGTGCTGCGCAAGGAGCGTCGTGGTGATTACCTGGGCGCGACCATTCAGGTCATTCCGCATATCACCGACGAAATCAAACGTCGCATTATCAAGGGCGCCGGTGACGCCGACGTGGCCTTGGTGGAAATCGGCGGCACTGTCGGTGACATCGAGTCGCAGCCGTTCCTTGAAGCCATTCGCCAGCTGCGTGTGGAGGTAGGTGCCAAGCGCGCGATGCTGATGCACCTGACCCTGGTGCCCTATATCGCTACCGCTGGCGAGACCAAGACCAAGCCGACTCAGCACTCGGTCAAGGAGCTGCGTTCCATCGGTCTGCAGCCGGATGTGCTGGTGTGCCGTTCCGACCATCCGATCGACGTGTCTTCCCGTCGCAAGATCGCCCTGTTCACCAACGTCGAAGAGCGCGCGGTGATCAGCCTGGAAGACGTCGACACCATCTACAAGATCCCGGGCGTGCTGCATGCTCAGGGCCTGGACGACTTCGTCGTCGAGCGGTTCGGCCTGCAGTGTGGCCCGGCCGACCTGTCCGAGTGGGAGCGGGTGGTTGATGCCAAGCTCAACCCGGAAAAAGAAGTCACCATCGCCATGGTCGGCAAGTACATGGAACTGCTGGACGCCTACAAGTCGCTGATCGAAGCGATGAGCCACGCCGGCATCCAGAACCGCACCAAGGTCAATCTGCGCTACATCGATTCCGAAGATATCGAGAACAAGGGCACCAGCCTGCTCGAAGGCGTGGACGCCATTCTGGTTCCTGGCGGCTTTGGTCTGCGCGGTGTGGAAGGCAAGATCAAGACCGTGCAGTACGCACGCGAAAACCGGATTCCCTACTTGGGTATCTGCCTGGGTATGCAGGTCGCCGTGATCGAATACGCGCGCAATGTGGTTGGCTGGGAAGATGCCAACTCCACCGAGTTCGATACTGCCAGCAGCCACCCGGTCGTTGGTCTGATCACCGAGTGGCAGGACGCCACCGGCGAAGTGGAAACCCGCAGCGAGGACTCGGATCTGGGCGGCACCATGCGCCTGGGAGCTCAGGAGTGCCAGTTGCAGGCCGGTTCTCTGGTTCACCAGTGCTACGGCAAGGACGTGATTGTCGAGCGCCATCGCCACCGCTATGAAGTGAACAACAACCTGCTGCCGCAGCTGACCGATGCCGGCCTGAAGGTAACCGGTCGTTCCGGTGACGGTGCGCTGGTGGAGGTGGTCGAGGCGCCGGATCACCCCTGGTTCGTGGCCTGCCAGTTCCACCCGGAATTTACCTCCACGCCGCGTGACGGTCATCCGCTGTTCAGCGGTTTCGTCAACGCCGCTCTGGCTCACCAAGTGAAGAAGGCCTAAGGCATGACGCAGAAGATCATCAAGGTTTGCGACATTGAGATCGCCAACGACAAGCCTTTCGTGCTGTTCGGCGGGATCAACGTGCTGGAGTCGCGTGATCTGGCAATGCAGGCTTGTGAGGAATACGTCAAGGTGACCGAAAAACTCGGTATCCCCTATGTATTCAAGGCCAGCTTCGACAAGGCCAACCGCTCTTCCATCACCTCGTTCCGTGGTCCTGGCCTGGAAGAGGGCATGAGGATCTTCGAGGAAGTGAAGAAGACCTTCGGTGTGCCGGTGATTACCGATGTGCATGAGCCGCATCAGGCGGCTCCGGTGGCTGAGGTTTGCGACATCATCCAGTTGCCGGCCTTCCTCTCGCGGCAGACCGATCTGGTGGTGGCCATGGCCAAGACCGGCGCGGTGATCAATATCAAGAAAGCACAGTTCCTTGCTCCGCAGGAGATGAAGCATATCCTGCGCAAGTGTGAGGAAGCCGGAAATGACCAGCTGATCCTTTGTGAGCGTGGCTCGTCCTTTGGCTACAACAATCTGGTAGTCGATATGCTGGGCTTCGGCATCATGAAGCAGTTCGAGTACCCGGTGTTCTTCGACGTAACCCATGCCTTGCAGATGCCTGGTGGTCGTGCCGATTCGGCTGGCGGTCGCCGCGCCCAGGTCACGGATCTGGCCAAGGCTGGGATGAGCCAGGGGCTGGCCGGTCTGTTCCTTGAAGCCCATCCGGATCCGGATAATGCCAAGTGCGACGGCCCCTGTGCGCTACGTCTGGACAAGCTGGAACCTTTCCTTGCTCAGCTCAAGCAGCTGGACGATCTGGTGAAGAGCTTTTCTCCGATCGAGACTGCCTGATCCAGCCATATTCCGGTAAAGTACCGGCCCAGCAAAATTTATCCTGACCCGCTGGTCAGGGCGTGACGCCGATCTGCCTCCGGGCGGCGGCGGTCTCGCGCAGCCCGGCTTCCCTCTTATCGTCAACCTTTGGAGTGTTAACAAGAATGGCAAAGATCGTCGACATCAAGGGTCGTGAGGTTCTCGACTCCCGTGGCAACCCCACTGTGGAGGCCGATGTAATTCTTGAAGGAGGCATCGTAGGCAGTGCCTGTGCACCGTCTGGTGCGTCCACCGGCTCACGTGAAGCACTGGAGCTGCGTGACGGCGACAAGAGCCGCTACCTGGGCAAGGGTGTGCTGAAGGCTGTGGCCAACATCAACGGCCCGATTCGCGATCTGCTGCTGGGTAAGGACGCTGCTGATCAGCAAGCGCTTGACCGCGCCATGATCGAACTGGATGGCACCGAGAACAAAGCCAAGCTGGGTGCCAACGCCATTCTCGCGGTGTCCCTGGCCGCTGCCAAGGCTGCCGCTCAGGCCAAGGGCGTGCCGCTGTACGCGCATATCGCTGATCTCAACGGCACCCCGGGCGTCTACTCCATGCCGGTGCCGATGATGAACATCATCAACGGCGGCGAGCATGCCGACAATAACGTCGATATCCAGGAGTTCATGATTCAGCCGGTAGGCGCCAAGACCTTCGCCGATGCCCTGCGCATGGGCGCCGAAATCTTCCATCACCTGAAAGCCGTGCTCAAGGCCCGTGGCCTGAATACTGCTGTCGGTGACGAAGGTGGCTTCGCGCCGAACCTGGCTTCCAACGAAGACGCCCTGGGCGCCATCGCAGAGGCCGTGGCTAGCGCCGGCTACAAGCTGGGCGAGGATGTCACCCTGGCTCTGGACTGCGCTTCCTCCGAGTTCTACAAGGATGGCAAGTACGATCTGGCTGGCGAAGGCAAGGCATTCGATGCCGCCGGTTTTGCCGACTATCTGGCCGGCCTGACCCAGCGCTACCCGATCATCTCCATCGAGGACGGCATGGACGAGTCCGACTGGGCCGGCTGGAAGGTGCTGACCGACAAGATTGGCGAGAAGGTGCAACTGGTCGGCGACGATCTGTTCGTCACCAACACCAAGATCCTCAAGCGCGGTATTGAAGAGAAGATCGGCAACTCGATTCTGATCAAGTTCAACCAGATCGGCTCGCTGACCGAGACTCTGGAAGCCATTCAGATGGCCAAGGCTGCCGGTTTCACTGCGGTGATTTCGCACCGTTCGGGCGAAACCGAGGACAGCACCATCGCCGACCTGGCCGTGGGTACCGCTGCCGGCCAGATCAAGACCGGTTCGCTGTGCCGTTCTGACCGTGTTTCCAAGTACAACCAGCTGCTGCGTATCGAAGAGCAGCTCGCTGGCAAGGCGCCCTACAAGGGCCGTGCCGAGTTCCGTGGCTAAAATCTGCGTGGTAGAAAAGGGCGACGCAAGTCGCCCTTTTTCGTGGACGCTTCGTCGATCTTTGGGAACCATTGCACGGATGCAGGTACAGAAAGCCCATGTCACTCATCAGTCGGCTTCTTTTCAAGCATGAACGCAGCCCCTACCATGCCGATGACTCAATCTGCGAGCCGCTCCATGCGTAGTCCCTATTGGCTGTTCGTTGTACTTATTCTGTTGCTGGCCGGTCTGCAGTATCGCCTGTGGGTTGGCGAGGGCAGCTTCGCCCAGGCGAGCCGTCTGCAGCAGCAGATTGCCGAACAGCAGGGCGAGAACGAGCGCCTGCTGGAGCGTAACCGGATCCTCGAGGCTGAGGTAATGGAACTCAAGCGCGGCATGGAAACCGTGGAGGAGCGTGCACGGCAGGAGCTCGGCATGCTCAAAGAGGGCGAGACCCTCTACCTGCTGACCGAATGAACACGAAATTCTGGCTGGTGGTTCCGGCTGCCGGTGTTGGCGCGCGCATGGCCGCTGACCGTCCCAAGCAGTACCTGCGGGTGGCCGGACGCTGCATTCTCGAACATACCCTCGACTGCTTTCTTGACCACCCGGGGCTGCTTGGAGCGGTGGTCTGCGTGGCGCCGGATGACCCTTTCTGGCCGCAGCTGGTAGTTGCCAGTGACCCGCGTATTCGCCGGGCCGATGGCGGGCGCGAGCGCGCCGACTCGGTGCTGGCCGGGCTCACGACCCTGATACAGGAGGGCGCGGCAGAGCAGGACTGGGTTCTGGTGCATGATGCCGCGCGCCCCAACCTGGCAGCGGAAGACTTGCATCGTCTGCTCGAAAGTCTGGCGACTGATCCGGTCGGTGGGCTGCTGGCGGTACCGGTGCGCGACACTCTCAAGCGTGTCGGGGGCGATGGCCGGGTGTGCGAGACCGTTGATCGCAGCGTGATCTGGCAGGCTTACACGCCGCAGATGTTTCGCCTCGGGACGCTGCGTCAGGTGCTTGATCAGGCGCTCCGGCAAGGTGTGACGGTGACCGACGAGTCCTCGGCCATGGAGTGGGCCGGCCATCAACCGCGACTCGTCGAAGGCCGGGCGGACAATCTCAAGGTAACCCGGCCAGAGGATCTCCACTATCTGCAACGCATCTGGTGTTCCAGGTAGTGACTGAGTCTGCGGATCCTATTTACTTCTGGCTGGGCGAATCGGATTTTCTGGCGACTCCAGAAGCCTGAAGTGTGCGGATCTTTGCGTTGGCAGCATTCGCTTGGTTTGGTGAAAAGACTTTTCAATAACTCAGGTTGCCCCGGCGTATTCTTTGCAGCTGCCAAGACCGCTGCGCAAGGCGTCGATCAGTTGGCGTACCTTGGGAGAGAGGTGGCGCTGCTGCGGATAGAGTGCCCAGACTGCGGTATTGGGGGGGCGGTGCTGATCGAGCAGGGATACCAGGCTACCGCTGCGCAGATGCTCCAGGACGTAGTAGTCCGGCAACTGGCACAGGCCGAAGCCGCGCAAGGCTGCATCGAGCACTGCCTGGCCGCTGTTGCAGCGCCAGTTGCCCTGTACCCGGATTTGGGCTTCCCGGCCGTTCTCGGCGAAGCTCCAGTGATCGCTGCTGCCGATCAGGCAATTGTGCCGCGCCAGTTCCGACAGTGAGTGCGGGCGGCCGTAGCGCTGCAGGTACCGCGGCGCGGCACACAGGTACATTTCCCGGGGTGCCAGACGTGTAGCCATCAGCCGCGAGTCCTGCAGGCGTCCGAGGCGAATGGCCAGATCCAGTCCTTCGTGGAGCAGGTCGAGCTGATGATTGGTCAGTTCAATCTCCACTCGAAGTTGCGGATGGCGGGCCATGAAGTCGTTGACCAGCGGCACGATAAAGCGCTCGCCATAGGCCACGGCGCAAGTCATGCGCAGCAGCCCCTTAGGTTCGGAGCCGAGGTCGCTGATCGCTCTCAGCGCCTCCTCGCGAGCATCCTGCAGACGCTGGCAGTGCTGCAAGAACAGTTGGCCAGCTTCGGTCAGCACTACGCTCCGGGTGCTGCGATAAAAAAGCCGACTCTGCAGTCTTTCCTCCAGGCGCGCCACCTGCCGGCTGACCTGTGAGGGGGATAGTCCGAGCCGCTCGGCGGCAGCAGTGAACTGGCCGCATTCGGCTACTGCGACGAATTCGTCCAGGCCTTCCCAGCGATTCATGGGGTTATCTCGACAAAGAACATGGTCATGAAGTGTCGATTTATTATCCCTGTATGGCAATAATGTTTTGCCTTTGTGCTGATTATCTCGCTGGGGAATGGCAATACACTGCAAGGCTATTGCTCAACCCAATGGAGTACTCACATGATCAAGTCCCGCGCTGCCGTGGCTTTTGCACCCAACGAGCCGCTGAAGATCGTTGAAGTGGACGTGGAGCCGCCGAAGGACGGCGAGGTACTGGTGCGCATTGTCGCCACCGGCGTCTGCCACACCGATGCCTACACCCTGTCCGGTCAGGACAGCGAGGGGGTGTTCCCGTGCATCCTCGGTCACGAGGGAGGTGGCATCGTCGAGGCGGTGGGCGAGGGGGTGACCTCGGTGAAGGTCGGCGACCACGTGATTCCGCTTTACACCGCCGAATGTCGCCAGTGCAAGTTCTGCAAATCCGGCAAGACCAATCTGTGCAGCTCGGTGCGCGCTACCCAGGGCAAGGGCCTGATGCCGGACGGAACCACCCGCTTCTCCTATCAGGGGCAGCCGGTCTACCACTACATGGGGTGCTCGACCTTCTCCGAGTACACCGTGCTGCCGGAAGTCTCGGTCGCGGTGATCCCGAAGGAGGCGCCGCTGGAGAAGGTCTGTCTGCTCGGCTGCGGCGTGACTACCGGCATCGGTGCGGTGCTCAACACCGCCAAAGTGGAAGAGGGTTCGACCGTTGCCATCTTCGGTCTCGGTGGCATCGGTCTGGCGACGATCATCGGTGCCAAGATGGCCAAGGCCGCGCGGATCATCGCCATTGACATCAACCCGGCGAAGTTCGACGTGGCTCGTGAGCTGGGCGCGACCGACTTCGTCAATCCGAAGGACCATGACAAGCCGATCCAGGAAGTCATCGTCGAGATGACCGATGGCGGCGTCGACTACAGCTTCGAGTGCGTCGGCAACGTGCAGTTGATGCGCGCCGCGCTGGAGTGCTGTCACAAGGGCTGGGGCGAATCCACCATCATCGGCGTGGCGCCGGCCGGTGCCGAGATCAGCACCCGTCCGTTCCAGCTGGTCACCGGTCGCGTCTGGCGCGGCAGCGCCTTCGGCGGCGTCAAGGGGCGTACCGAGCTGCCCGGCTATGTGGAAAAGGCGCAGCAAGGCGAGATCCCGCTGGATACCTTCATCACCCACACCATGGGCCTGGACGAGATCAACACGGCGTTCGAGCTGATGCACGAAGGCAAGAGCATCCGGACCGTCATCCACTTCTGATCCGGTGGCGGATGCGCTTTGTGCCTCGCATCCGCCTAGTGCGAGGTAATCTCATGACTCTGGAAATTGTTTCCAGTAACAAGAGTTTTGGCGGCTGGCACAAGCGCTACCGCCACCGCTCCACCGCCCTGAACTGCGATATGGTGTTCGCTGTTTATCTGCCGCCGCAGGCCGAGCAGGGCGTTCGTCTGCCGGTGCTGTACTGGCTCTCGGGCCTGACCTGTACCGACGAGAACTTCATGCAGAAGGCCGGCGCTCAGTGTATGGCGGCCGAGCTGGGGCTGATTATCGTCGCGCCGGACACCAGTCCGCGTGGCGAGGGGGTGCCGGACGATGCCGAGGGCGCCTATGATTTTGGCCTTGGCGCGGGCTTTTACGTTAACGCCAGCCAGGAGCCCTGGGCTCGTCACTACCGGATGTACGACTATGTGGTACAGGAGCTGCCGGCGCTGATTGAGGCCAATTTCCCGGTTTCGGACAGGCGTGGCATCGCTGGTCACTCCATGGGGGGGCATGGTGCGCTGATCTGTGCGCTGAAGAATCCCGGGCGTTACCATTCGGTTTCGGCCTTTGCGCCGATCAGCAACCCGATGAACTGCCCCTGGGGTGAGAAGGCTTTTGGTCGTTATCTGGGAGAGGATCGCTCGCGCTGGCGCGAGTGGGATGCCAGCGTGTTGATAGCAGAGGCCAGCGAGCGGCTGCCGATCCTGATCGATCAGGGCGATCGCGACGACTTCCTTGAAGGGCAGCTCAAGCCTGAGGCTCTACAGGCAGCGGCCAAGGCGGCAGGCTACCCGCTGACCTTGCGTATGCAGCCAGGGTACGATCACAGCTACTATTTCATCGCCAGCTTCATTGAGGATCATTTGCGTCACCACGCGCAGACATTGGTCTGACAGACCTACCCATGACAGCCTGGACTGCACGCAGAGTGCTTTCCGGGCTGTTTTCATTCGATCCATCCAGAAAGTTGCAGCAGTGCTGCCGGACACCAATGGACGGCGTTTGCGGTAGAATCGGCAATTTTTCAGGATGCTGGCTCATGCGTATCGGCCATGGTTACGACGTGCACCGCTTTGGCGAGGGCGAATTCATCACGCTCGGCGGAGTACGTATTCCACACAAATTCGGTCTGGTTGCCCATTCCGACGGTGATGTGTTGTTGCACGCCCTGAGCGATGCGTTGCTCGGAGCCGTGGCCCTGGGCGATATCGGCAGACATTTTCCCGATACGGATCCGACCTTCAAGGGCGCCGACAGTCGTGTGCTGCTGCGACATGTGCTGGCTTTGGTACAGGACAAGGGATATCGAGTGGGCAATGTCGATGCCACCATCATCGCCCAGACACCGAAAATGGCGCCGCATATCGAGACCATGCGCTCGCACATCGCCGAGGATCTCGGTGTTGAGCTGGATCAGGTAAACGTCAAGGCCACCACTACCGAGAAGCTCGGTTTCACCGGGCGCGAGGAGGGCATCGCGGTGCATGCTGTTGCCTTGCTGGTAAGGGCATGAGCGAGCTGCAGTTGCTCGGCCCGCGAGCCCATGGCCAGGCCTGTGGCCGGGCCGTACTGAAGGCGAGTGCCGAGGATTTTCAGGTCGACGAAGTGCTCGACATCCCTCTGGCCGGGCAGGGTGAGCACCTCTGGCTGTGGGTGGAAAAGCGAGGGCTGAATACCGAAGATGCGGCTCGGCGTATCGCCCGGGCGGCCGGCCTGCCGTTGCGCGCGGTCAGTTATGCCGGACTGAAGGATCGGCAGGCGCTGACCCGGCAGTGGTTCAGCCTGCATCTGCCGGGTAAGGTCGATCCAGATCTGGCCGCTGCACAAGACGATCAACTGGCCATCCTGCGCAGTCAGCGACACAGCCGCAAGCTGCAGCGTGGCGCGCATGCTGCCAACGGTTTCACCCTGCGCCTGACCGGTCTGCAGGCCGATCGTCAGACGCTTGAGCAGCGTCTGCAGTGCATTGCCGAGCAGGGCGTGCCCAACTATTTCGGTCTGCAGCGTTTCGGGTTCGATGGGGGTAACCTGCTGCAGGCACGTGAACATGCCGTCCGGCAGGCTCTGCCGGGATCGCGCAATCTGCGTTCTCGTCTGCTTTCAGCTGCACGCAGCTATCTGTTCAACCGGCTGCTGGCTGAACGAGTCGTCGACGGTAGCTGGAACCGGGCGCAGGTTGGCGATCTGCTGGCCTTCAGCGGCAGTCGCAGCTTTTTCATGGCCTGTGAGGCGGATTGCATGGATCCGCGCCTAGCCGTGCTTGATCTGCATCCTACCGGGCCGTTATGGGGGGAGGGCGAATCTCCAGCCGGCGGCTCCGTCCGGCAGATGGAACAGCAACTGGCAATTGCCGAGCAGTCCCTGGTCGATTGGCTGGTCAGTGCGGGAATGACGCACGAACGGCGTATTCTGCGCCTCCCCATCCAGGGTCTGACGTGGCATTATCCGGAACCCGATATTCTGCAACTTGCATTCGTCCTGCCGGCCGGGTGTTTCGCCACCGTTGTGGTGCGTGAACTCGTCGATCTGGTGCCGACAGGGCAGACGGATACTCCATGCGAATTCTGATTTCCAATGACGACGGGGTGAATGCACCCGGGATCGCCGCGTTGCACCAGGCGCTGGCTGATTATGCCGATTGCGTGGTGGTCGCGCCGGCGGAAGATCGCAGTGGCGTGAGCAGCGCTCTGACCCTGGATCGCCCGCTTCACCCCATGCGCCTGGCCAACGGTTACCTGAGCATCAATGGTACGCCGACTGATTGTGTCCACTTGGGCCTCAACGGCTTGCTGGAACCGGTGCCGGAGATGGTGGTATCGGGAATCAACCTGGGTGCCAATCTAGGTGACGACGTGCTTTATTCCGGCACGGTCGCCGCCGCGCTGGAGGGGCGCTTCCTGACCAGGCCGGCGTTTGCCTTTTCGCTGCTTTCACGCCAGGCCGACAATCTGCCAACCGCCGCCTACTTCGCGCGACGGCTGGTCGAAGCGCATGAACGTCTGGCGCTGCCGCCGCGTACGGTGCTCAACGTCAACGTACCCAACCTGCCGCTGGAGAACATTCGTGGCGTGCAACTGACCCGCCTTGGTCACCGAGCCCGGGCTGCGGCGCCGGTCAAGGTGGTCAATCCCCGAGGCAAGGAAGGTTACTGGATTGCCGCGGCTGGCGATGTCGAGGATGGTGGCCCGGGAACTGATTTTCATGCGGTCATGCAGGGTTATGTTTCGATCACGCCTCTGCAGCTCAACCGTACTTTCAATGAGGCTCTGGAGAGCATGGATGGTTGGCTGGAGGGAATCTTTTGATGCGCAGGCAGGATGATCTGCAGCGCCACGGGATCGGCATGACCTCGCAGCGCACCCGCGAGCGACTGATTCAGCGTCTTTATGAGGAGGGGTTGTCGAACCCGGGCGTGCTTGAGGTGATTCGGCGCACGCCGCGCCATCTGTTTGTCGACGAGGCCCTGGCGCATCGCGCTTACGAGGACACGGCGCTGCCTATTGGCCATAACCAGACCATTTCCCAGCCCTACATGGTTGGGCGCATGACTGAACTGCTGCTGGCAGCTGGCCCGCTTGACAAGGTGCTGGAGATCGGCACCGGCTCCGGCTATCAGACAGCCGTTCTGGCACAGCTGGTGGAGCGGGTATTCTCCGTGGAGCGAATCCAGGCTTTGCAGGATCGCGCCAAGGAGCGCCTGGCCGAACTCAACCTGCGCAACGTGGTCTTTCGCTGGGGTGACGGCTGGGAGGGTTGGAATGCGCTGGGGCCGTACAACGGCATTATCGTTACGGCGGCTGCCGCCAATGTGCCTCAGGCTCTGCTGGATCAGCTCGCGCCCGGTGGGCGGATGGTCATCCCGGTGGGCAGTGGCGACTTGCAGCAATTGCTGCTGATCGTGCGCGATGAGCATGGCGGTTTCACCCGCCATGAACTGGATATGGTGCGCTTCGTGCCGCTACTCAATGGGCCATTATCGTGAGGTTGTGCCAGGGATGATCAAGGATAACCTGCTGTTGTATTGCAAGGGGCTGGCTATGGGGGCCGTGGATGTGGTGCCAGGCTTCTCCGGGGGCACGGTGGCGCTGATCACTGGCATCTATCACCGCTTGCTGGCTGCCTTCGCTGCGATGCCGGAGGCATTTCTGCTGCTGCTTCGCGGCCGTATCAGTGATGCCTGGAGACGTTGTGACGCTACCTTCCTGCTGGTGCTGATGCTCGGCATTCTGACCAGCATCTTTACCTTGGCCAAACTGATCAGCTATCTGATGGCGGCACATCCGGTGCTGCTTTGGGCCTTTTTCTTCGGCCTGGTGCTGGTCTCGGTCTATCTGGTGGGGCGTGAAGTGAGCGTCTGGCGACCTGTCTGCCTGGTGGTTGCTGCGCTGGGCCTTGCGCTGGCGTTGTTCATCACTCTGTCGGCGCCCATGCAGCTGGCCGCAGATCCGCTGATCCTCTTTATTGCGGGTGCCATTGCCATCAGCGCCATGCTGCTGCCAGGAATTTCCGGCAGTTTCATCCTGGTGCTGCTGGGACTGTATCCGGTTGTACTGGGGGCGGTGAAGAATCTCGACATCCCGGTGCTGGCCCTTTTCAGTGCAGGTTGTGCACTGGGCCTGCTGGTCTTCTCTCGCTTTCTGACCTGGTTGTTGTCGCGACTGCGTGATCTGACCATGGCCTTCATGGCAGGGCTCATGCTCGGTTCGCTGGTCAAGGTCTGGCCCTGGAAGCAGACACTGACCTGGCAGACCAATCGCCACGGTGAGTCCTATCCGCTGCTTCAGGAGAATCTGTTGCCGCAGCGCTTTGTCGAGGTGACCGGACAAGCCCATCAGCTAGGCCTTGCCATCTGTCTGGCTGCCAGCGCGGTTGTGCTGGTGCTGTTGCTGGAATGGCTGGCGCGGCGGCGTGCCGCTTCGCTCGGACAACCGGTATCCTGAATGGGCGATGCAATTGAGAGGGAGTCTGGGGTGATTCGCTCGGTCGAACGGATATCGAACCATCTGTATGTGTTGGCGTCTGTCATGCTGCTGACTTTGCTGGGCGGCTGTGCCAGTTCCCCGCCCGGTGGGGTGGAGGTGGTCGACCGCAGCCAGGGCCGGGCGCAGGTGGCGCAGCGTCAGCCAGTGCGTACCGGTCAGTATGTAGTGCAGCGTGGCGATACGCTCTATTCCATCGCCTTCCGCTTTGGCTGGGACTGGAAGGCCCTGGCCGCCCACAATGGTCTGCGTGATCCCTACCTGATCAGGGTTGGGCAGGTCATTCGCTTCGATAACCGGGCTCCGATTGCTCAGCAACAGGCGGCTGCAAGGCCGAACCCGGCGGCGCCGGCAGTTACGACCACCAAGCCGGCTGCCAGTGTCGCCCGGCCGCAAACCTCAAGCACCGGTAGCAGCCAGGTGCAGGTAGCCAAACCGGCGGCTACGACAACGGCGGCGAATACGCCGGTCAAACCTGTGGCTCGTTCATCCACTGGTTGGGCGTGGCCTGCATCAGGGACTGTTATTAGTCGATTTTCCTCAAACGGTAGTTTGAATAAAGGCATTGATATCGCCGGGGAATTAGGACAGCCTGTTTTAGCTGCGTCTGATGGGACAGTGGTGTACGCCGGGAGTGGTTTGAGGGGCTACGGCGAGTTGATCATCATCAAGCACAGCGACACCTACGTCAGTGCCTACGGACATAACCGCAGGTTGTTGGTACGGGAGGGGCAGCAGGTCAAGGCCGGGCAAACCATCGCTGAAATGGGGTCTACGGGGGCGGATCGGGTCAAGCTGCATTTTGAAATTCGCCGCCAGGGAAAACCTGTCGATCCCCTACAGTACCTGCCTCGTCGTTGATCCGCCGTCAGTTCGTCCAACCGTAGGAGGGGCGGACTCAGGCATGGCCAGGAGGGCACAGCCGGAGTCTGTTGTCGAACTCAGATAGGGACAACAACAATGGCTCTCAAAAAAAAACAAGTGCCGGAGTTTGACGTTGACGATGAAGTGCTCCTGATGGAGCCGGACATCGTTCTTGCTGTGAACCAGAGTGATGAGGCGCAAGCGCCGTCGGCGTACTCGCAGAGCCGGCAGACCGCCTTCTCCAGGCAGCACAAGCACATCGACTACACCCGGGCATTGGATGCCACTCAGCTATACCTCAATGAAATCGGCTTTTCGCCTCTGCTGACTCCCGAAGAGGAAGTACATTTCGCGCGTTTGGCGCAGAAAGGCGATCCTGCCGGCCGCCGACGCATGATCGAGAGCAATCTGCGCTTGGTGGTAAAAATCGCCCGTCGCTATGTTAATCGTGGTCTCTCCCTGCTAGATCTGATCGAGGAAGGTAACCTTGGTCTGATCCGTGCCGTGGAGAAGTTCGATCCGGAGCGCGGCTTCCGTTTTTCTACCTATGCCACTTGGTGGATCCGTCAGACTATCGAGCGGGCCATCATGAATCAGACTCGCACCATCCGCTTGCCCATTCACGTGGTCAAGGAACTGAACGTTTACCTGCGCGCAGCCCGCGAGTTGACTCAGAAACTTGATCACGAGCCATCCGCCGAGGAAATCGCCAGCTTGCTGGAAAAACCGGTGGGTGAGGTCAAGCGCATGCTCGGTCTCAATGAGCGAGTGACTTCAGTGGATGTTTCGCTCGGGCCGGACTCGGACAAGACCCTGCTCGACACCCTCACCGATGACCGGCCTACCGACCCTTGTGAACTGCTGCAGGATGACGACCTCTCTCAGAGCATTGACCAATGGCTGTCGGATCTTACCGAGAAGCAGCGAGAGGTGGTGGTGCGTCGCTTCGGTCTACGCGGTCATGAGAGCTGCACTTTGGAGGAAGTTGGTCAGGAAATCGGTCTGACCCGTGAACGGGTACGACAGATTCAGGTCGAGGCACTCAAGCGTCTTCGCGAGATATTTGAGAAGAACGGCTTGTCCGGTGACGCGTTGTTTCAATAGCGCGATCTTTTGAACAGGGCCCTGCCGGTACTGCCGTCAGGGCTTTGCTTTTGTCTTTTATTCGATTTGTTGCGCGGCCTTTCAGGTGGCGCAGCTTTGTCACAAGCTGGCTATTTACCGTCTCTTCATGTCAGTTATTGCTTACAGTTGATGTCAGACTTCAGGTTGAAACTGTGCAGAACTTTTCAGGTTTTGATTGGTGGGCTAAGGGTAACTTGTTGTTTTTAAATAAGAAATAAATCGACATTGAACGGGTTGATGATGGGCGGATGCTGATATCGGCGAGTTGCCGGTTCTGCCTGGCTGTCTAATACTGACCTCGTGTTCAAGGACGAGCACAGGTTCTCAGGGAGAGAATCAGGATCATCGCATGATGCGATTCATCAGGATGATGAGCGAGGAAACAAGGAAATCAGGGACGAAGCAGGGCGGCGCAAGCCGCCCCTTTTTTTGCCTGCGATTTTCCTGGGGCAGAAACAAGAAGACCCGCCGAGGCGGGTCTTCCGAGTGGCTGCGGATGCTTAGCGCTCCAGGTGCTTGAGCTTTTCCTTGACGCCGTCCCATTCCTCGGCGTCCGGCAGCGGATCCTTGCGCTCGGTAATATTCGGCCAGACTTCAGCCAGTTCGGCGTTCAGCTCGATGAACTCCTGCATGTCGTCCGGTACTTCGTCTTCCGAGAAAATCGCCTGGGCTGGGCACTCCGGTTCGCACAGGGCGCAGTCGATGCACTCATCCGGGTGGATTACCAGGAAGTTCGGGCCTTCGTAGAAGCAATCCACCGGGCACACTTCCACGCAGTCGGTGTATTTGCATTTGATGCAGTTGTCGGTAACGACGAAGGTCATTTCTGATTCTCTCCTCGGGCGGCGATCTGAGCCCTTTCTGTGAGGGCTGCCGGCGCTTTATCGGTGCCGCGGCTCAGGCTGTAAACCGGGCTGTCATAAAAATGCGCGCGATTCTAACAGTTTGTGGGCGGCAGCGTTAGATGCGAGTTTTCCATACATATAACAGTTCGAGGGCCTGGCGCGGCGTCAGGTTGTCTGGATCAAGCCTGTGCAGTTCTTCAAGTAGTGGGTGCGGGGCACTGGCAAACAGGTCGCTTTGCACCGGCACCTGTGTCTGGGAGGGGATTTGCGCTGGCAGATCATGGACCAGGCTGGTGGCTTCCAGTCGTGCCAGGTGTTCACGAGCACGGCTGATTACCGGGTTGGGGACGCCCGCCAGTTGAGCCACGGCCAGGCCGTAGCTCTGGTTGGCCGGGCCGGGCTGGACATGGTGCAGAAAGACGATGCGTTCGTTGTGCTCGGTGGCCGACAGGTGCACGTTGGCCACCACCGACTCGCTTTCCGGCAGTACGGTCAGTTCGAAGTAGTGGGTGGCGAACAGCGTGAAGGCGCGTAGGCGAGCCAGGTGTTCTGCTGCTGACCAGGCCAGTGACAGGCCGTCGAAGGTGCTGGTGCCTCGGCCGACTTCGTCCATCAGTACCAGGCTGCGTTCGCTGGCGTTGTGCAGGATGTTGGCGGTTTCGCTCATCTCTACCATGAAGGTTGAGCGTCCGCCGGCCAGGTCGTCAGAGGAGCCGATGCGAGTGAAGATGCGGTCAACCAGCGACAGTTCACAGGACGCGGCAGGTACGAAGCTGCCGATGTGGGCCAGCAGAACGATCAGGGCGGTCTGGCGCATATAGGTGGACTTACCGCCCATGTTCGGGCCGGTGATGATCAGCATGCGGCGGTTTTCGTCAAGTTCCAGGTCGTTGGCGACGAAAGGAGTGGTCAGCACCTGTTCAACCACCGGGTGGCGGCCCTGAGTGATACGCATGCAGGGTTCGTCGACGAAGCGCGGCCGGTTCAGGTCGAGGTTCAGCGCTCGTTCGGCCAGGTTGCTCAGTACGTCCAGCTCGGCCAGGGCAGCGGCACTGTCCTGCAGTGGTGCAAGGTGGTCGATGAGCTTTTCCAGCAGCTCGTCGTAGAGCATTTTCTCTCGCGCCAGGGCGCGGCTCTTGGCCGAAAGAGCCTTGTCCTCGAATTCCTTGAGTTCCGGGGTGATGAAGCGCTCGGCACCCTTGAGAGTTTGTCGGCGGATGTAGTCGGCAGGCGCCGATTCGGCCTGTCTGGTCGGCAGCTCGATGTAGTAGCCGTGAACGCGGTTGTAGCCCACCTTGAGGTTGGCCAGGCCGGTGCGGGCCTTTTCCCGTGCTTCCAGGTCTATGAGGAACTGACCGGCGTTCTCGCTCATGGCCTGCAGTTCGTCCAGCTCGGCGTCATAGCCCGTCTTCAGTACTCCACCGTCGCGGATCACTGCTGGCGGATTGTCGATGATGGCGCGGCTCAGCAGATCGGCAAGATCCGGATAAGTGGCAATGTTGACGGCAAGCTGGCGCAGGTGCGGGGTATCGAGTGCCTGCATGGCCTGCTGCAGTGCTGGAAGTGCGGCAAGGGCGTCGCGCAGGCGGGCGAGGTCGCGTGGACGGGCATTGCGCAGGCCAATGCGCGCCAGGATCCGTTCCAGGTCGCCGATTTCCTTGAGCTGCGGTTGCAGTGCCTCGAAGCGATAGCCGTCAAGCAGACAGGCAATAGCTTCCTGGCGTGCTTCAAGAACCGCGCGGTCACGCAGCGGGCGGTTCAGCCAGCGACCGAGCAGGCGGCTGGCCATGGCCGTCTGACAGCGATCCATTACAGATTGCAGGGTGTTGTCGCGGCCGCCGGAGAGGTTGGTGTCCAGCTCAAGGTTACGGCGGCTGGCTCCGTCGAGGATCACCGTGTCGTCGAGTCGCTCATGGCGCAGGCTGCGCAGGTGGGGCAGTGCAGTGCGCTGGGTTTCCTTGGCGTAGGCCAACAGGCAGCCGGCCGCGCCTATGGCCAGGGTGAGGTTTTCGCAGCCGAAGCCTTTCAGATCCTGAGTGCCGAACTGCTGGCAGAGACTCTTGAACGCACTGTCGCGGTCGAAGTCCCACGGGGCTCGGCGGCGAGCCCCCTTGCGCTTTTCTGCGGGAAGGTCCTGCGGCCAGTCGTCCGGGATCAGAAGTTCAGCCGGATTCAGACGCTCCAGTTCGGCTAGCAGGTTTTCCCAGCCGGCAAGTTCCTGCACGCTGAAGCGGCCGCTGGTGATGTCCAGCACCGCCAGACCGAACAGGCGCTCGTCGCCAAGAAGCGCCGCCAACAAGTTGTCTCGGTGCTCGTCGAGCAGCGCCTCGTCACTAATGGTGCCGGGGGTGATGATGCGCACCACCTGACGCTCCACCGGCCCCTTACTGGTGGCAGGATCACCGATCTGTTCACAGATCACCACGGATTCGCCCAGCTTAACCAGTTTGGCCAGGTAGCTTTCGACCGAGTGGAAAGGGATGCCACACATCGGAATCGCCTGACCGGCCGACTGGCCCCGAGAGGTCAGGGTTATGTCCAGCAATTTGGCGGCCTTCTTCGCGTCTTCATAGAAGATTTCATAGAAGTCCCCCATACGATAGAACATCAGTTGATCCGGGTGCTGGTTCTTCAGCTTCCAGTACTGCTGCATCATCGGGGTGTGCGATGAGTAATCGTTTTTATCCATTTAAATCAATCACTTGAAATTATATAAACTGGATTTTTGGGTAAGTTTGAGGCTGTTTTGATACATTCTTCTCGGCCCCATCTGAATCGTTCCGGCACTATTGGGAACGCCAAATCTACCCATGGGCAGGTTCTGCCCAACACCGACTAGCCCTTGAGTATTCACTGCGTGATGTCGCTGCTGTTGAGTGGCCATTGCCCGGTCTTGAGCATAAATAGCTCGAAGATCCCAGTAAGCATTGTGCGGTCTCCTGCTTCCCACTGCTGCCAGGCACGCAACGACGCTTGGACTGTCTGCGCTGCTTTCATTTGAGTTAGCCCTGTAGCGATGCGCGCAGATGGTGACGGGCTCTGGAGCTTCTGAGGGGAAATCATGAGGTGCCGATAATATGGCTATAAGGTGCAGGTGGTCAGTTTGTTGCGCATTATATGCTCAACGCGCGTACTGGTTAGGAATTGTCGTTGCTGGGTAATGAATCGCCCCGGTTTTCCTAGACACTCTCCAAGCTTTGGGAATAACGCTTTGAATCGCCCCGGGCCTCGTGGAGGCCTCAACTCTTGAGAAGATGAGGCCATGAGAAAGACCACGACCTACTCCCCTGAAGTCCGTGAACGTGCCGTGCGCATGGTTCTGGAGCACCTGAACGACTACCCATCCGAGTGGGCGGCCATCGAGGCGATAGCGCCGAAGATCGGCTGCGCGGCGCAAACCCTGCATGGCTGGATTCGTCGCCATCAGACCGACGCCGGCCAGCGTCCGGGGCGACCACCGAAGAGCGTGAGCGCATCAAAGCCCTGGAGCGCGAGAGTCGCGAATTGCGCAAGGCCAACGAGATCCTGCGTCTGGCCAGCGCGTATTTTGCCCAGGCGGAGCTCGACCGCCGCACCAAGTCCTGAGGGCATTTGTCGATCAGTACCGTGACCGTCTCGGGGTCGAGTCGATCTGCCGTGTCTTGCAGGTCGTCCCGTCCGGTTACCGCAAGCATGCGGCCCGCCTGCGCAATCCGGCATTGCGCTCCTGCCGTGCTCGGCGCGACGAGGCAGTGAGTCTGGAAGTCCAGCGCGTGTGGAATACCAGCATGCAGTGCTATGGCGCGGTCAAGGTTTGGAAGCAGCTCCGGCGAGAAGGCATCGAGGCAGCCAGATGCACGGTGGAGCGGTTGATGCGTCGAGCTGGGTTGCAGGGCATAAGGCGCGGCCAGGTCGTGCGGACAACGGTGGCCGGAGACAAGTCGCTCTGTCCGCTGGATCGTGTCCAGCGCCAATTCCAGGCCGACCGCCCCAACCAGCTGTGGGTGTCGGATTTCACTTACGTGTCGACCTGGCAGGGATGGCTGTATGTGGCCTTCGTGATCGACGCCTTTGCGCGGCGTATCGTGGGGTGGCGAGTCAGTACCAGCATGAAGACCGACTTCG
>NZ_BPLZ01000003.1 GCF_019656335.1 Pseudomonas sp. NCCP-436
TCCGCTTGACCTTGGTGTAAGGCTTGATCCAGTCGATGCGCTTGCCTTGTTCGCGCCAGAAGCCTTCGGGGTTGACCACCGACTGCTGATACATGGCCTTATAGGTGGCCTCGTCGGTCAGGGTCGTGGCAGCCACCTCGGGGCGCACGGGATACAGGGACGCAGCACTCATCGGGGAACCTCTCCAGTAGTTGTTTTTCTATACTGCCTTTTGTATCCCCCACCCCCTACCGAAGCCATTCGACCATGGTCTTACCAGACTAAGACCATGGTATTTGCGCCATCCATGCATGACAAAAATGCAGCCCAAAGAGGCGAAATCTGCCTCAGGCAACCTGCCTTTTCAGCCGTCAAAGCGCCCTGATACGTCGTCCTTCTACATCCCATACAAGAGAATGCCCCCATCGACTGATGGAGGCATTCTCTTTACACCACGCCCACCGCCAGCTTCCATTCAGGATGCTTCGGCTGGCGTGCTGTCTGGCCAATCAGCCTTTGTTGGCAGCCTCGGCGGCCTCGATCAGCTCCTTGCCGATGTCCTGCTCGAACTTCTTCCATACCGGGCGCATGGCTTCGCGCCATTTCGCCCGCTGCTCAGGCGTCAGTTCGATAATCTCGCTGGTACCGGCCTTGATTATCGCCGCACGTGCCTCATTGTTCAGATCATCGGCCTGGCGATTCACCTCGGCAGTCACCTCGACCATGATGCTTTCCAGTTCGCTGCGTACGTCATCCGGCAGGCCCTTCCAGAACTTGGTATTGGTGATCACCATGTAGTCGATCAGGCCATGGTCGGATGCGGTGAAGTACGGCTGCACCTCATGCACCTTCTGGCTGTAGTAGTTCGACCAGGTGTTCTCGGTACCGTTGACCACGCCGGTCTGCAACCCCTGATAGACCTCGGCAAAACTCATTTTGCGCGGTGCGGCGCGCAATGCCTTGAACTGCTCGTCGAGCACTGCAGAAGCCTGCACGCGAAACTTCATGCCTCGGGCGTCCTTGGGTTCATGCATCGGCTTGTTCGACGACAGTTGCTTCAGGCCGTTATGCCAGTAAGCCAGGCCGGTGATGCCCTTGCCCTCCATGCTGGTCAGCAGCGCCTTGCCGGCGGAGCTGGCCTGGAAACGATCGACCGCCTCCATGTTGTCGAACAGGAACGGCAGATCGAAGATCTGGATCTGCTTGGCATAGTGCTCGAACTTGGCCAGCGACGGCGCCAGCATGTGCACGTCACCGAGCAGCAGCGCTTCCATTTCCTTGCCGTCACCGAACAGTGACGAGTTGGGATAGACCTCGACTTTGACCCGGCCCGGCAGACGCTGCTCAGCCAGCGTCTTGAACAGCAGCGCGCCCTGCCCCTTGGGCGTGTGCTCGGCCACTACGTGAGCGAACTTGATCACGATGGGTTCTGCAGCCTGCGCAAGACCTGCACAGGAGATGATGGCGGCACAGGCAAGTGCCTTGGCGGTGAGTTTGAACATAACGTTACCTCGTTGTTTTTGTAAGGCGGTACGTGGTGCGAATGGCCGGCCGCGCTCGGCAGCCGGTCGGTATTCAGGCCGGGCTCTCCCCGGCGCGTAGCAGCAGGCGGCGGGCACGGCCCAGCACCGGGGCGTCGACCATCTGGCCGTCGACCACGAAGACCCCTTCGCCGCTGTTGGCCGCCGCCATCACGCGGCGCGCCCAGGCCAGCTCTTCATCGGCCGGGTGCAGCGCACGATGGATGACTTCGACCTGTGTCGGATGGATGCACAGCAAACCGTCGAAGCCCATGTCTCGGGCATCGCGCGCGGTGCGGGCCAGACCGTCGCGGTCTTCGATGGCCGGAAACACGCTGTCCAGCGGCGCCGCCAGACCGGCAGAGCGCGAATGCAGCAACAGGGCGTAGCGAGCCTGATCGAGCATGCGTTCAGCCGCGGCGCTGCCGCTGCTCAGACCAAGATCCAGGCCCAGATCGAGCGCACCGAAGGACAGGCGCTCGACACCCGAGGCCCGTGCGATGTCTGCCAGTTCCAGCAGCCCCGCCGCACTTTCGATGATCGGCCACACCGGCTTGCCGCAAGCGGCCACCGTGGCGACCTGGGCCGCGCTTTCGACTTTCGGCAGCAGCACACCGATGACACCGGGATGACGGCCGCAGAGTTCGATATCGGCCGCGTGCTCGGCGTGCTCGGGGGCGTTGATGCGCACCAGCAAACGTGCCTCGGGGTTATCACGCAGGAAGGAATCGAGATTGCCCCGTGCCTGGACCTTGAGGCTTTCCTGCACGGCATCTTCCAGATCGACGATGACCGCATCGGCGCCCACGGCGAGCGCCTTGGGGATGCGCTCCGGCCGGCTGGCCGGCACGAACAGGGCACTGCGAATGATGGAGTGGTTCATCACACGGCCCCCTGTTGATGCAGGCGCTGAATGTCACCGGCGTCGTAGCCCAGTTCCGCAAGCAGCGTATCAGTGTGCTGCCCCAGCGCCGGAATGGCGTCCATGCGCGGCTCGAAGGTGTTGTTGCGCCCTGGCGGCAGCAGCGCCGGCAGGCGTCCACTCGGGCTGTCAATCTCGCGCCAGCGCTGGCGCGCCTGCAGTTGCGGATGAGCCCAGACGCCGGCCATGTCGTTGACCTGGGCATTGGCGATCTGCGCCAGTTCCAGACGTTCGATCACCTGCGCCGTGCTCATGCGCGAGAAGGCGTCGACGATCAGCGCGCGCAGTTCACTGCGGTTAGCCGAGCGCTTGAAATTGGCGGAGAAACGCTCGTCGTCGGCCAGTTCCGGCTGCTCCAGCACCTTGGCGCAGAACGCCTGCCATTCGCGCTCGTTCTGCAGGCCGAGCATCACCGTGCCGCCGTCACCGGCGGGGAACGGGCCGTAGGGATAGATGGTGGCGTGCGCCGCCCCGGCACGTGCTGGCGGCGTGGCACCCTTGTAGGCGTAGTACAGCGGGTAGCCCATCCACTCCACCAGGCTTTCCAGCATCGACACGTCGACACGACTGCCGACACCGGTCTTGCCGCGCAGCATCAGCGCCGACAGCACACCGGTGTAGGCGTACATGCCGGCGGCGATATCGGCGATGGAACAGCCGGCCTTGGCCATCTCGTCTTCGCCCGGTCCGCCGGTAACGGAGAGGAAGCCGCCCTCGCTCTGGATCAGCAGGTCGTAGGCCTTCTTCTGCTCGTAGGGGCCGCCCTCGCCGTAGCCGGAAATGTCGCAGACGATCAGTTGCGGGAAGCGCTCGTGCAGCGCTTCGAACGACAGCCCCATGCGCGCGGCGGCGCCCGGTGCCAGGTTCTGCACCAGCACGTCGGCCTTGGCCAGCAGGCTGCCGAGTACCTGCATCGCATCGTCCTGCTTGAGGTCGAGGGTCAGGCTTTCCTTGGAGCGGTTGGTCCAGACGAAGTGCGAGGCCAGGCCGTCGACGCGCTCGTCATAGCCACGGGCAAAATCGCCGCTGCCGGGACGCTCGACCTTGATCACCCGCGCACCGAGATCGGCGAGCTGGCGGGTGCAGAACGGCGCGGCGATGGCGTGTTCCAGGCTGACCACGGTGATGCCGTCCAGTGGCCGGATTTGTTGTGCATTGTTCATATCCGCGTCCTCGGTCAGGCCAGCTGGCTCAGGTCATCGGTCTCGCGCAAACGCCAGACCCTTTCGATCAGCACACCCGCCTCGTCGCTGCTGCGCTTGCCGGCAAAAGCCAGCAGGCGGCGGAACTTGTCCTCCAGCTCGGCGCGGCTGAGGCTGTTGCCCGGGTCGCCCTTGGGCTCGTCGATGGCGCCACGCAGGGTACGACCGTCGGTGGTAATCACCTCAACGCGCCCCAGCCAGCGCGCCGGATAGGCGCCGTCGACCTCGGGATCGAGGCGCATGCTGACCTTGTCGCGGAAGGCGGCTACATCGGCATCGGTCAGCGCCAGGTTCTCGAACTCGGTGAGCTGGGCCTTGCCATGCACGGCGATCAGGCCGAGCACGGTGCCCATGGAGAACTTGGCCTGATGCACGGTCTGCGGCACCACCACGCGGCCGAGCACGTCGATTGCGCCCTGGTGCACGTGAGTGATCACCTGGGCGATATCGTTGTGACGCAGGCCCTCGCGCCACATCAGGTCGAGCAGCGCATCGGCGGCCGGATGGGTGTGGCGGCAGGAGGCGTGGAACTTGAACGAGGTTTCCACCAGCGCCCAGCGGCTGCCGAGACGGTCGGACAGCGCGGCCGGATTGGCGTCGCTGGACATGCCCGCAGCCATGCCCTGCTCGCCTTCGAGAATGTTCTGCGCGCCGGTCAGGCCCTGCTCGGTGAAGTACGCCGCAAGCAGGCCGTCGGCCGCCGCCTTGGCGGTGTGCAGCTGCTTGGAATCAGCGGCGTCACGCAGGAACTCCCACAGACCGGCGGCCTGGGTGCCGGCGTTGCCAAGCAGGTGGATGAACTGCTGCTGGTCGAAATCCAGCAGCTTGCCCACGGCCACCGCAGCGGCCAGCGTGCCCACCGTCGCCGTGGTGTGGAAGATGCGGTAATGGGATCGCCCCAAAAACTCGCCAATGCGTATGCCCGCCTCGTAGCCGGCGACCGAGGCCAGCAGCAGCTCGCGGCCGGACTTGCCGAGATCCTGCGCGGCCGCCAGTGCCGCCGGGAATACCACGGTGGCCGGGTGCAGCACCGAGCTGTTGTGCAGGTCGTCCTGTTCCACCAGGTGCGAAGAAGCGCCGTTGACCAGCGCGGCGAAGTACGCCGAGGTACCGCGACCGTTGACCAGGATGCGCGCCGGACCATCGGCCGGGCCCATCTTCTGTGCGTAGGCCTCGAACAGCGGGATCGGCCGCGCGCCCTCGCTGGCCAGGGCCGAGCCCAGCCAGTCGAGGAACAGGTCTTCGGTGCGATCCAGTACGTGGGCCGGCAGATCGTCGTAACGCAGCTCGGCGAGGAAGGCCGCGAGTTTCTGGGTATCCGTGCTCATGACAGGCTCCTCAGAACGAACGCGGCAGCTCGAGCAGGTGCTCGGCCACGTACGACAGGATCAGGTTGGTGGAGATCGGCGCCACCTGGTACAGACGGGTCTCGCGGAACTTGCGCTCGACGTCGTATTCGTTGGCGAAGCCGAAACCGCCGTGGGTCTGCAGGCAGGCGTTGGCCGCTTCCCAGGAAGCCTTGGCCGCCAGGTACTTGGCCATGTTGGCTGCGGCACCGGCATTACGCCCGGCGTCGTATTCCTCGCAGGCACGCCAGCGCATCAGGTCCGCCGCTTCCAGCTCGATATGGGCTTCGGCGATGGGGAACTGCACACCCTGGTTCTGGCCGATCGGGCGACCGAACACCACGCGGTCGCGGGCGTACTGGGCGGATTTTTCGGTGAACCAGCGGCCGTCGCCGATGCACTCGGCGGCGATCAGGGTCCGTTCGGCGTTGAGGCCGTCGAGGATGTAGCGAAAGCCCTTGCCCTCTTCACCGATCAGGCTGCTGGCGGGGATTTCCAGGTTGTCGAAGAACAGCTCGTTGGTCTCGTGGTTGACCATGTTGGCGATCGGCTGCACGGTCAGGCCGTTGCCGATGGCTTCACGCAGGTCGACCAGGAAGATCGACATGCCGTCGGCCTTGCGCTGCACTTCGGCCAGCGGCGTGGTGCGCGCCAGCAGGATCATCAGGTCGGAATGCTGGATACGCGAGATCCACACCTTCTGGCCGTTGATGACGTACTTGTCGCCCTTCCTGACCGCAGTGGTCTTGATCTTGGTGGTGTCGGTGCCGGTGGTCGGCTCGGTCACCCCCATCGACTGCAGGCGCAGCTCGCCGTTGGCCAGCTTCGGCAGGTAGTAGCGCTTCTGCTCCTCGCTGCCGTTACGCAGCAGGGTGAACATGTTGTACATCTGGCCGTGGATGGTGCCGGAGTTGCCGCCACAGTGGTTGACCTCCTCGAGGATCACCGAGGCTTCGGCCAGGCCCAGGCCCGAACCGCCGTACTCTTCCGGGATCATCGCCGAGAGCCAACCGGCTTCGGTCATGGCCTTGACGAACTCTTCCGGGAAGCCCTTCTCTTCGTCGATCTTGCGCCAGTACTCGGCAGGAAATTCGGCACACAGGGCGCGCACGCCTTCGCGGATGGCATTGAGTTCTTCGTTGTTGTTGTAGTTCATCACAGGTCCTCGGTAAGTCATGGCCAGGATGCTCTCCAGGGCGCTGCCCCGGTTCGGCTCCGGCTCACTTGTAATCAGTCGAATTGCACTTTCGCACGTTGTGCCAGGCCGGCCTCGTTGCCGACCCACAGCTCGGCGCAACCCTCGCCGGCGATGCGCCCGCCCACCTCGAACGGATTCGGCGCAATCAACGGGCGCAGCCCGCGGAAAGCGAAGCGGCGCAGGCGCGCCTGCGGGTTGGCGCGGCAGAAGGCGCCCAGGTTCAGGGTGGCCATCAGCGGGCCATGCACCACCAGGCCCGGGTACCCTTCGCTATCGGTGACGTAGGGCCAGTCGTAATGGATGCGATGGCCGTTGAAGGTCACCGCGCTGTAGCGGAACAGCATGGTGCTGCTCGGGGTCACCGCCTCGCGCCAGTCCCCGGCGGTCATCGGCTCGCCGCTGCCGGCCTTGGGCGGTGTGGGTTCGCGGTAGACGATGTCCTGCTCCTCGCGGATGGCCAGTTGACCGTCCTGCAGGTAGTCGTGCTGCACGGTGACAAACAGCAGCGCACCGGTACGGCCGCGCTTTTCCTCGATGTGCTTGATAGTGGAGACGCGGCAGGCTTCAGCGCCCACGCGCAGCGCCGTGAAGAACTCCAGACGGCCGCCGGCCCACATGCGGTTGCGGTCGTCTGCCGGCGGCAGGAAGCCGCCACGCGCCGGGTGGCCGTCCTCGCCCAGACCGCTTTCAGCCACCGGCTCCTGGAAGAACGCCCAGTGCCACAGTGGCGGCAGCGCCTCGCCATGAGCCGGGGTAGCTTCACCGAGGGTAGCGGCAATGCGCTTGACCAGATTGCGACTGATCTGGTCGTGGATCTCTTCGCTACGACCGATCCAGGCGGAAAAGGCAGAATCACTCATAAGGCAGTTCCAACTCGGTTTTTGTGTGAGCCGAGGATGCAACCGCAGCACGCGTTCAGAGAATCTGCATTTATTTAATCCAGCGTTCGGATATTCTGAACACCAATACTGTTATCGAAGCCCTATCAGGGCAGCATGAGAACCTGCGAGGACTGCCATGCATTTCGATCTGCCCGATCTGCGCCTGTTTATCCATATCGCCGAGTCGCCCAGCCTGACTCAGGGCGCGCGCAAGGCGTTCCTCTCGCCCGCGGCGGCAAGTGCACGGATCAAAGCCCTGGAGAGCCAGCTCGGCAGCCGCCTGCTCTACCGCGACAGCCGGGGCGTCGAGCTGACACCTGCCGGGCAGCGGCTACTGCAGCATGCGCGGCTGATCATGCGTCAGGTCGACTACCTCAAAAGCGAGTTCACCGAGTACGGCACCGACGCTGCCGGCCATATCCGGATTTTCGCCAACACCACGGCGGTAACCGAATTCCTCCCGGAAGTGCTGGCCGGCTTTCTTGCCGACCGTCCCGGTGTAACCGTCGACCTGCAGGAAAAGCTCAGCCGCGACATCGTCCGTGGCGTACTCGATGGTGCCGCCGACCTGGGCATCATTGCCGGCCCGGTACAGGCGCCTGGCCTGCAGGTGCTGCATTTCAGCACCGACCGTCTGGTGCTGGCGGTACCGCTGGGCCACGCCCTGGCGCAACGGCAGTCGGTGAGTTTCCACGACACCCTGGCCTACCAGCACATCGGCCTGCACGAAGGCAGCACGCTGCTGAGCTTCCTGCGCGAAAAGGTGGAGAAGCTCGGCGGCAATCTGGCCCTGCGTATCCAGGTATCTAGCTTCGAGGCGATCTGCCGGATGATCGAGGGCGGCGTCGGCATCGGCATCATTCCCGAGTCGGCAGCACGCCGCCACAGCCGTACCATGCAGCTGGCGATACTGCAGCTCGATGAAGCCTGGGCGGTACGCGAGCGCAGCATGCTGGTGCGCGAGCTGGATGCCTTGCCAGGGAGCGTGCGGGCGCTGATCGACCGGCTGAATCAGGGCGTCTAGGGCGGCCCGGCGAGAAATCGGGAGACAAAAAAAGGGCGACCAATTGGTCGCCCGCCCATTCAATGCATTCCCAGAGAGGAATGCGGAAACGCTTGCACCCATATCACGCAGGATGATCGGGACGTGCCCAGTGTCGCTGCACCTGCACAACCTGCCTATTGCACCAAGGTCGTAGGGCAGCGCACGCAGCGCGGGCCATAATCCTCCGGCGACATTCACGGCCCCGGAGACGCCATGACCCCCGAGCATCTGGCCCTGTTGCAGCAGGCGCCCGCCAGCACTCATGCCGATGACACCTGGGCCAGGCTGTGCTGCGAGCAGGCCCTGCTGGCAATAGAGGACGGCTGTTACGCAGTCGGCGCCCTGCTGGTGGATGAGGCGGGCGAGTTACTGTGCAGCGGGCGCAACCAGGTGTTCGCCTCGACCTACGCCAGCGCCGCCCACGCCGAGATGCAGGTGCTCGATCAGCTCGAAACCGGGCATGCACAGGTCGACCGTCGCGGTCTGACGCTCTACGTCAGCCTCGAACCCTGCCTGATGTGCTACGGCCGAATCCTGCTGGCCGGCATCACCCGCGTACGCTATCTGGCACGCGACCGCGACGGCGGCTTCGCTCTGCGTCACGGCCGCCTGCCAGCGGCCTGGGCCAATCTGGCTTCGGGCCTTACCGTGGTGCAGGCCGAGGCCGATACCTACTGGCTCGACCTGGCCGAGCGGATGATCGACCGCCTGCAGGATCGCAGGACCATGCGCGAGCGCGTGGTCGCGGCCTGGCGCGGAGGCCGCTGAGGACCTACTCCTTGCCCAGGCCGTGCTGTCGCAGCTTGTTGGCGATGGTGGTGTGGGAAACACCGAGCCGCTTGCCCAGCTGGCGACTGCTCGGGTGATCGCGAAACAGCCGCTCCAGCACCGCCTTCTCGAAGCGCCCGAGGATATCGTCGAGACTGCCTTCTACCGAAAACTCGCCCAACGGCTGCGGCGCGCCGTAGTCCGGCAGGCGGATGTGCTCCGGTCGAACCACACCGCCATCGCACAGTGAAACGGCCTGGAACAGCACGTTCTCCAGTTGCCGCACGTTGCCCGGCCAGTGGTACTGCGTCATGCGTTCAAAGGCCTGCGGCGCCAGCTTCGGCAAGGCACAACCGATCTGCCGGCTGGCCGAATCGAGAAAGTGCTCCACCAGCGGTGCCAGGCCGTCAAGACATTCGCGCAGCGGGGGAATGTGCAGGCTCAGCACGTTGAGGCGGTGATACAGATCCTGACGGAACTCGCCACGGGCACACAGCTCAGACAGGTCAACCTGGGTTGCGCAGATCACCCGCACATCCAGATAGACCTCTTCATCGCTACCCACCCGGCGAAAGCAGCCGTCCTGCAAAAAACGCAACAGCTTGGCCTGCATACGCGGGCTCATTTCGCCCACACCATCAAGGAACAGGGTGCCGCCGGCGGTCAACTCCAGCAGGCCGAGCTTACCTTCCGGACGTGCTCCCTCGAAGGCTCCCGGGCCATAGCCGAACAGCTCGGTCTCGGCCATGGATTCCGGTAATCCGGCACAGTTGAGCGCCATGAACGGCGACGGCCCGCGCGGGCTGGCCAAGTGACAGGCTCGCGCCAGCAACTCCTTGCCGGTGCCAGTCTCGCCCTCGATCAGCAGCGGCGCATCCAGCGGCGCCATGCGCCGCGCCTCGCGAACTACGGCCGCCATCACCTTCGAACTCTGGAAAATCGAGTCGAAGCCGCGCAGTTCATGCTTGCGCACGTTGTAAATGCGCTCGCCGACCTGGTCGGCGCGATGCAGGGTAAGCACCGCGCCGGCCAGCGCCTCACTCTCGTCGTGCTCGGACTGTAGCGGAGCAATGTCGGCAAGGAACACATCACCCTTGACCTTGACTCGCAAACCATTGATCCGCGCCTTGTTGGCGCGCACCAGCTCCGGCAGATCGAAATCCTCGGCATAGCGTGCCAGCGGAATACCCGGCACCTCATCCACACGAACGCCAAGAAGCTGAGCCGCCCTGCGGTTGGCGGCGACGATGGAGCCGCCCATGTCGATCGACAGCACCGGAAAATCCAGCGCCCCCAGCAGAGCATTGAGTTCCAGATGACGGCGCTCACTGGGCATCAGCCCCACACGCTTTACGCCAAAGACCCCGGCAATGCCCTCAAGCTTCGGCCGCAGGGCCTGAAACTGCAGATTGATCAGATTCGGACAGTGCAGATAGATGGCATTGCCATGCTCTCCCCCAACTTCGCCACGGGCTACGTTGATGCCGTAGTCCACCAGCAGTTCGAGGATGTCGCGCAGGATACCGACGCGGTTCTGGCAGTGGATCTTGATACGCATAACGGGGCTCGCACGGCTGGAGAGTGACGCCTGCACCGGACAATCGGCGGACGCGGCGATTTTTCCGTCAAGAATATGTGACAGCTTTGGATTCCAGCAAGCTGATGGATTCACCAAAGGCAGAAATCGTAAGCCTGGCTTTACAGATTTGCCGTCTCTTTCCTTATAGCTCGGCTGATTCAGGGCACACAGGAATGGTTCGCTGGCGCCATGCTCAGTGACAGCACAAGAACAACAGGAGTCGGCGATGAAGCAGACGCAGTATCAGGCGCGCGAACCGGACGAGCGGGGTTTCATCCGTTACCCGGACAGCGAGCACCAGGTATGGAACCAGCTAATTACCCGCCAACTGGCGCTTATCGAGGGACGCGCCTGCCAGGAATACCTTGACGGTATCGAGCAACTCGGCCTGCCGCTCGAACGCATCCCCCAGTTGGAGGAAATCAACCGTGTGTTGGAGCGCACCACCGGCTGGAATGTGCAGCGAGTACCTGCGCTGATTCCCTTTCAGACCTTCTTCGAGCTGCTGGCCAGCAAACGCTTTCCAGTGGCCACCTTCATCCGCACACCGGAGGAACTGGACTACCTGCAGGAACCGGACATCTTCCACGAGGTCTTTGGTCACTGCCCGCTGCTGACCAATCCGTGGTTTGCCGAGTTCACCCACACCTATGGCCGTCTCGGTCTGAATGCCAGCAAGGAGGAACGCGTGTTCCTCGCCCGCCTGTACTGGATGACTATCGAGTTTGGCCTGGTCGACACTCCTGCCGGCCGGCGCATCTATGGCGGAGGCATCCTCTCCTCGCCGAAAGAGACGCTGTATGCCCTGTCCGACGAGCCGGAGCATCTGTCGTTCGATCCGCTGGAAGCCATGCGCACGCCCTACCGCATCGACATCCTGCAACCGCTGTACTACGTCCTGCCGGATCTGCAGCGTCTGGCGGCCTTGGCTCATGAGGACATCATGGGACTGGTGCAACGCGCCCGGGAGCTGGGCCTGCACGCACCGAAATTTCCACCCAAGGCAGCCTAGACCGCCCCCGCAGATGACCAGAAGGAGAACCTCATGAGCCTTGCCCAAGCCCAATGCGAAGCCTGTCGCGCCGATGCACCCAAGGTCAGCGACAAAGAACTGGCCGAACTGATTCGCGAAATTCCCGAGTGGAACATCGAGGTGCGTGGCGACCACATGGAGCTGGAGCGCGTGTTCCGGTTCCGCAATTTTCGCCATGCCCTGGCGTTCACCAATGCGGTGGGTGCCATCGCCGAGGAAGTCGGTCATCATCCGGCCCTGCTGACCGAGTGGGGCAAGGTCACCGTGACCTGGTGGAGCCACGAGCTGCGCGGCCTGCACCGCAACGATTTCATCATGGCGGCACGCACCGACGAGCTGGCCGGCCGCGCCGAAGGTCGCAAGTAAGAACCAGCACGACATCTTGCAACGCACAAACAAGAAGGCCCGTCGATGACGGGCCTTCTTGTTTGCGAGCTGGAGCTCAGAGTGCGGAAACGTCTTCCGCCTGGAGGCCTTTCTGGCCCTGGGTCACACCGAATTCGACCTTCTGCCCTTCGACCAGAGTGCGGTGGCCTTCGCCACGGATGGCACGGTAGTGAACGAACACGTCCGGGCCGCTTTCGCGCTGAATGAACCCGTAACCCTTGGAATCATTGAACCACTTGACGGTTCCGGTCTCACGATCTGCCATTACCAACTTCTCCAAACTCGCTGTGTATTTTTATTGTCCCGTAGGCGCTTTGACGGCTCGGTAAAAACGTCCTTTCTTATCATTCGCCACTCTCTGTCTATCGAGTGTGGAAAATGGCGTTCTTGCTGTAGCCGAAGGCCGAGTATAAAGCATGCTCCGCTGCTGAAAAGGACTTTATTGGCCATCCTCGCCCAGCCTGCAGCATCAGGCTGCAGGCTGGGCGCATCCCCTAAAAACAAGTTCGGAGCCGCTTGCGGCGAGCGCGCCCTGGCGCGGCCGGCGAGGTGAGCGAAACGAGCAGCCATTTACCTTCGCGGCCTTAGCCGCTTGCCGCGCTCGACCTTCGTTCGACGACTGTCGCTACAAAATCTAAGATTTGGCCAGCAGGTCATCCAGTCGCTTGGCCAGGCGCTTGAACTGCTCCTCGTCCAGCGCATAGGCCCAGTCGTTGCGGGCGCTCACCTGGCCGTCGGCAAAGCCCTGCTGCTGCTCGATGATCAACCAGTGACGCTCGTCCTGCCGGTACAGCGCCGCTCGCAGCGACTGCTCGGCAAAACCACTCAGTTGCAGGGTCAGCTCCGGCACCTGCGCTCGGTCGAGCTGCGCCAGCGGAACAACATCAGCAAACAGCAGACTGGAGAACAGGGTAACCATGCCATTGGCCGCGCCTTCGTAGCTGAGCTTCTGCTCTGGCTTCATCTGCTCCACGGCAAAGTTGTACTGCTGCTCATCCGGCCGGCTCAGGGTCAGCGTCTGGCCATCTGCATACTTCAGCTCCAGGCGCTGCACACTGGCGTAGGGAATAGCAGTAACCCGACGGTCCAGCCATTGCAGTTGCCCGTCAGGCAGATCCAGTTGCTGGTCAATTCGCCAAACCTGATTCTCGCCAGCTCGGCGCACCAGTTGACCACTGCCCTGAGACGAAGGATTGCCCAAGCGCAGACTCAGCTCGGGATGTCCGTCAAACTGCAGTTTCAGGCGCAGTGCCTGCTCGCCCTCTGCACCCTCCTCGGCCAACCCTAGGCGGCCGTGCCACTGGGCATTGGCCGTCTTGGCCTCGACCGTGCGCGCCTCGCGCAGCCCCCGCAGCAAATCTGCCAAGACTTGCGGCGCGGCCGGATAATCCGCCTTCGCCGGCACCACCCAGCCATCGCCGCGGCGCTCGATGCGCACCGCCGACTGCCCCGGATGTTCGATTTCCAGCGCCTGCAGACTGCCCAGATAGCTCTGTTCCGCAGCCAACCAGGGGGCGCTCTCAATTTGCGCGATGCTTTGCTGCTGGTGCTGCTGCAGGCCAAGGTAGCCCAGTACGCAGAGCAGCACGATGACGATCAGTGCGATAAGGCCTTTACGTCCCATGGTCTCCTCTCTCAATCGATAGTCACGAAGCGCACGCTTGCACCATCGGTGAAATGGATGGCACGGCGGCAAGCCGGCCATCCATCACCTATCGTCAGGCGCGACGACGGCGGCGCCACAGCCACAGAGCCAGCACGCCAAGCGTCAGCAGTGCGGGCACCAGGGCGATGTTGATGATCTTCAGGGTGCGGCCCAGCGCCTCGATGTCGGCATTGAGCTGGTAGCGAACCTCGCGCAGCTCCTTGCGGATCTCCAGCTTCTGCTGGATGAAACGCTGCAGCGCGCTCTGCTGTTCGGCGGTCAGTTCCAGCACCTTGTTGGGATCGTCGCTGCGCTGCAGAGCAGCCAGTTGCTGCTCGGTCTCCGCCAGACGAGCCTGCAGCGCCTGCTCCTTGTCGCGGAAGCGCTGCTCAGCCGCTCGCTGTAACTCCTCCACCACCACGAACGGCCGGCTGAAGCGACCACGCGAGCGCACACTGATCAGTGCTTCAGAGCCTGCCAGGTTATCCAGCGCGTTGATGGTGAAGCTGCCGTTGTCGGCCCAGGGCTGCGGAATGCGCTGGCCAAAGAAGTCCTGCACCTGCACCCACATGCGGTCGGTCAGCAGATCCGTATCGGCGACCACTATCACATTGATGTTGTCGGCCTGCCTGAGACCATCCTTTCGACCTTCGATGCCCTCCGGGAAAGCACTGCGAACCGGACCGTCGATACGCGCTGCAAGGGTGTAGCGCTCGCCAGTGGGCTCAAGCTCGCGGATCAGTTCCTCCGGGTTGCTCAACATGGCAAAGCGCTGGGCATCGAAGGGCATGGCGTACTCGGAACTTTGCAACAGCGGGGTAAAACGCGTCTCGGCCCCCTCGACCTGCTCCAAAATACCGGCAGTGGCCAGCGTGATGCTCTCCAGTCCCGCAGTGGCAATGTCGGTCGAGTCCAGCGCCTTGCGCGGCAGGTTGAGCCAACCGGCATGACGCACCGAACGCTCTCCACGACTCATGCTTACCGACATGGCATAGGCGCCGTCGCCAAGCACCTTGCCCGGCACCAGCCGCAGGCCCCAGGCTTTGAACAGTTCCTCCAGATTCGACGAACGATCCATGGCCGGCTCGCCGGGCATGTCGCCAGTGTCAGCCTCGGCGTAGGGGTCGACGAATACCATCAGCTTGCCGCCGCGCAGAACGAACTGATCGATGGCGTAGAGAGTCTGTTCGGGCAGGTTCTTCGGATGTACCAGCCACAGTACCGAGACCTTTTCCGGGATCTCGTCCACATCGCGCTTGAGCGTCTCGATCTCGAACAACTGGCGAACCTGTTCCAGCACCATCCAGGGCGCACTGGGCTGGCGAGTCATCATGTCGAAGCCACCGGTCATCGGCAGCCCGGAGAGCACCCCGACTACCGGCAGCTCCGGCTTGGCCAGGGTCTGCACCAACCGGCTCAGTTCGTACTCCAGGTGTTCTTCCTGATCCAGAGCGAAGAACGGGATCACCTGCACGTCGTCCAGCGCGTTGGTACCGGCCAGGCCGAAGTAGATGGAATCCCCACCCTGCTGCAGCGGAATGCTCTGTAGACCGAACTCGGCGGCCTTGTCCTCGTTTTCCGAGAAGGGCTCCGGGTCAATCAGGTGCAGACGGATCTTGCCATCCGCATGCATCTGGTAGGCCTTGAGCATTTCCTGCACGCGCTGGGCATAGTTGCGCAGTACCGGCAGGTCCTTGGCCACCTTGTCCGAGTAGAAGAAATACAGATTGATCGGCTCGTCCAGCTCGGCAAGGATCTGCCGGGTGCCATCGGAGATGGTGTAGAGCTTCTGCTCGGTCAGGTCAAGGCGAGCACCGCCCAGCCCCAGACCGGCCAGCAGGTTGAAGGCGACGAAAGCCACCGCAATCAGCAGCAACCCGGCGCCGGAATAGATCAGCTTTTTCATGGGCGCTCCTCAGTCGGCTTTCTTCAGGTCGATAACCACGGCGGTGGCGGTCAGCCAGGCGGCGATCAGCGAAAGGAAGAACAGCAGGTCGCGCAAATCGATTACGCCCTTGCTGATGGCGTCAAAACGCACCAGGAAGCTCAGCGAAGCAATTGCGTCCACCAGCCACTGCGGTGCCCAGGCAAAGGCATCGAGCACCATCGGAAAGCCGCTGACGATAAACAAGAAGCAGGCGCTGACCGCCAGGATGAAGGCGATGACCTGGTTTTTGCTCAGTGCCGACATGCATGAGCCGATGGCCAGATAGGCCCCGGCCAGCAGCCAACTGCCCAGGTAGCCGGTGATAATCGCGCCGTTGTCCGGCTCCCCCAGATAGTTGACCGTGATGATCATCGGGAAGGTCAGCAACAACGCGATGCCGGCAAACACCCAGGCTGCCAGGAACTTGCCGGCGACCACTTCGAAGCGGGTGATCGGCAGGGTCATCAGCAGTTCGATGGAGCCGGACTTGCGTTCTTCGGCCCACAAGCGCATGGCAACCGCCGGCACCAGGAACAGATACAACCAGGGGTGGAAATTGAAAAAGGCCGACAGGTTGGCCTGGCCACTTTCAAAGAAGCCGCCCAGGTAGAAGGTAAATACCCCGGACAGCACCAGGAAAATTACGATGAACACATAGGCCAGCGGCGTGGCGAAATAGCTCGCCAGCTCGCGCTTGAAGATCACGGACAACTGGGTCATTGCTGCTCTCCACGGGTCAGGCTGCGGAACACTTCGTCGAGCCGCCCTCGTTCCACATTCAGTTCGCGGATCTTCCAGCCGCGCTCGGCAATCAACGCACTGACCTGCGGGAAGATCACCTCACCCGGTCGAGCCAGCACACTCAGGCTGCCCTCGCGGGTGTTTTCCTCAATGCCGGCAACACCCGGCAGCGCCGCCAGCGCCGCCTGGTCGAGCAATTCGTCTGCTACCAGCGTCACCGCCTGGTGATAGCGAGAGCGGCTCTCCAGCTCCAGCGGCGTACCGTCGGCCAGCAGTCGGCCCTGGGCGATCACCACGGCGCGGGAGCACAGGGCCGTCACTTCTTCGAGGATGTGAGTGGAAATGATCACGATCTTGTCACGGGCCAAGCCCTGGATCAGTTGGCGTACCTGATGCTTCTGGTTGGGATCGAGGCCGTCGGTGGGCTCGTCGAGGATCAGTAGGCGCGGATCATGGAGGATCGCCTGGGCCAGGCCGACTCGGCGCTTGAAGCCCTTGGACAGTGTCTCGATGCTCTGTTCCAGCACCTTCTCCAGCTCTACCTGGGCCACCGCACGGTCGACTCGCTGTTTCTTCTCCGCGCCGCGCAGGCCGCGCACCTCGGCAATAAAGCCAAGGAAGCCGCGCACCGTCATGTCGCCGTAGCAGGGTGCTCCTTCCGGCAGATAGCCGATCTGCCGCTGAGCCTGCAGAGTACGGGTGCGAATGTCGCAGCCGAAGATACTCGCGGTGCCCGAAGTAGGCGCGAGGAAACCGGTCAGCATCTTCATCGTGGTGGATTTGCCGGCCCCGTTAGGGCCGAGAAAGCCCAGCACCTCCCCGGGCTGGACCGTGAACGACAGGTCGTCGACCGCCGTATGCTGTGCAAAACGCTTGGTCAGGTTTCTTATTTCAATCATGGCCTCTCACCGTAGCGAAAGCGCCTGCGTCCAGCGATACCACTCATTGAGCGCAGGCCGCAATAACACCGGGAGGGGGCAGCTCCCCTTCCCGACGAGGGCAAGACCCTACCACAAGGAAAAAGTTCAGTAGAACCCCGAGCAAATACTGTTGGCAGAATAACCAGGGCAGCCGCGCTCCCTATATGACGGCAAGCCCGGTACGCCACTTCCTGCCGGCAAGCAAACCCGCTCTGCTGCAGCCAGCCCTACTGCAAGGAACAGGCATATCTGCACGGCGAATAAACCCGCTTCGCATTACTGACAGATGAAATCGCTGCGCCAGCCCCATCTGGATATACAATCGGCCGGCACCTGATTGCCAGTCCCGCCTGCGCACGAGTCGCCGGATAGCGGCGGCTCAACTGCTCCGGGCGCGCCAACCCGCCCCAACAGAACCCGACAAGTGATTGAGTTATGGAAGATAAAACGCACGACACCTCCGGCAGGGAAGCGCCCGCGATGACCGAACACAGCCCCGCAACCGAGCCGTCTGCCAGCGGCAACCCGCAAGCCCAGCAACGCCAGCGCGCCAGCCAGCTGGCTCAGGCCCTACGCAACGAGTTGAGCAAGGCCGTGATCGGTCAGCAAGCGGTAATCGACGACGTGCTGACCGCGCTAATCGCCGGCGGCCACGTGCTGGTCGAGGGAGTGCCCGGCCTTGGCAAGACCCTGCTGGTTCGTGCTCTGGCCCGCTGCTTCGGTGGTGACTTCGCGCGTATCCAGTTCACCCCGGATCTGATGCCCAGCGACATCACCGGCCACGCCGTGTACGACCTCGCCAGCGAGCAGTTCAAACTGCGCAAGGGCCCGGTGTTCACCAACCTGCTGCTGGCGGACGAGATCAACCGTGCTCCGGCCAAGACCCAGGCCGCCCTGCTGGAAGTGATGCAGGAACGCCAGGTGACCCTGGAAGGTCGTGCCCTGCCCGTGCAGCAGCCGTTCATGGTGCTGGCGACCATGAACCCGATCGAGCAGGAAGGCACCTACCCGCTGCCCGAGGCCGAACTAGACCGTTTCATGCTCAAGCTGCGCATGGACTATCCCGAGCTGGATGAAGAACTCGGCATGGTACGCCAGGTGACCCGTTCGGCCAGGGCCGACATGCTCGAAGTCAGTCCGCTGCGCACCCTGCTGCAGGCCCGCGACGTACTGGCACTGCAGAAGATCGCCAGCGATCTTCCGGTCGACGACCAAGTGCTCGACTACGCTGTGCGTCTGGCCCGCGCTACTCGCAACTGGCCGGGCCTGGCCATCGGCGCCGGGCCACGCGCCAGCATCGCCCTGGTGCGCGGAGCACGAGCCCGCGCCCTGCTGCGTGGCGGTGATTTCGTCGTTCCGGACGACATAAAGGGCTGCGCCCTGGCAGTGCTGCGCCACCGGGTGCGGCTGGCACCGGAACTGGACATAGAAGGCCTGTCGGTAGATCAGGTTCTGCAGCAATTGCTCGATCAGGTACCGGCACCACGCCTATGAGACCCTCACGTCTGTTCCTCGGGCTACTGGGCACCCTGTTCGCTGCTGCCGTGCTGCTGGAAGCCCTGCCCCTGCTCGACATCGCCGAAACCGAGCCGATCATAGCGCCAGCTTGGGGACTGCTGCTGGCTGTGATACTGCTCGCACTGCTCGACATGCTACGGCTGCACCGCCAGTCCTCGCCACAGGTGCAACGCAGTCTGCCCGGAAATCTGCCACTGGGCCGCTGGAGCGAAGTCCAACTGACGCTGCACCATGACTACAAGCAGAACGTTGACATCGAGCTGTTCGACCACGTCCCCGAGGGCATGGATGTCGAACACCTGCCGCAGCGCGTCGGCCTGCGTCCTGGCCAGCAGACGCAGATCGCCTATCGCCTCAAGCCACTGGTACGCGGTCACTTCCTTTTTCAGCGCTGCGAGCTGCTACTGCCGAGCCCGATGCGCCTGTGGCAGGCCAGACGCCTGCTCGAACTACCGGCCCAGAGTCGCGTCTACCCGGACTTTGCCCGCCTCCACGGCGCTCAGCTCAGGGCTGTCGATGACTGGCTCAGCCAGCTCGGCGTGCGCCAACAGCCAAGACGCGGCCTGGGCCTTGAGTTTCACCAGCTGCGCGAGTTCCGCGATGGTGACACTCTGCGCCAGATCGACTGGAAGGCCACGGCGCGCAAACGCACGCCAATTGCCCGCGAGTACCAGGACGAACGCGACCAGCAACTGCTGCTACTACTCGACTGCGGCCGCCGCATGCGCAGTCAGGATGACGAGCTGTCTCACTTCGACCACGCCCTCAACGCCAGCCTGCTGCTTGCCTATGTGGCCTTGCGCCAGGGCGACGCCGTCGGCCTGGCCACCTTCGCCGGCAATCAGTCGCGCTACCTGGCTCCGGCCAAGGGTTCGAACCAGATCAACGTGCTGCTCAACAGTGTCTATGACCTCGATACCAGCCAGCAGCCGGTCGACTTCAACGCCGCCGCCGACCTGTTGCTGGCCCGCCAGCAGCGCCGCGCACTGGTAGTTGTGATCACCAATCTGCGCGACGAGGACGACGAAGAGCTGCTAAGCGCGGTACGACGCCTGTCACGCCGGCACCAGGTATTGATCGCCAGCCTGCGCGAGGAGGTGCTGGATCGGCTGCGTCAGACTCCGGTGGATGGTTTTGAACAGGCCCTGGCCTACTGCGGCACAGTGGATTACCTCAATGCCCGCGGCAATCTGCACGAGCGCCTGATCGCCCATGGCGTG
Organism: Pseudomonas sp. NCCP-436; assembly: GCF_019656335.1. GTDB lineage: Bacteria > Pseudomonadota > Gammaproteobacteria > Pseudomonadales > Pseudomonadaceae > Aquipseudomonas. The sequence continues at coordinate 19,832 of NZ_BPLZ01000003.1, forward strand.
CCGGTGCTCGATGCTCGTCCTGCCCAGCTGGGTCCGGATCTGGTCAGTCGCTACCTGGCTTGGAAGAAAGCCGGCGCGCTGTAGAAACAACGCCGTCAGATCGCAGTCTAACTCCCCAGTACCAAACGCAAAGGCCCTGGCATCAGCTTTTCCACACAGTTGTTGCGTGGTTAAGCCAGGGTGCTGGTGCTATGATCCCCGTTCTGCGGCGCAAGGAGTCGGAAACTCCCGCCGCCTGCAGTCTGTAGCGGACAACCGCACGGTTCTGCTATCCCGGCCGCCCGTGATCGGCCTCATGCGCATACCGCACACGACCTGAGTAGGAGATTGACCATGGCTTTTGAATTGCCGCCGCTGCCTTATGAAAAAAATGCTCTCGAGCCGCATATCTCTGCCGAGACCCTGGAATACCACCACGACAAGCACCACAACACCTATGTGGTGAACCTGAACAACCTGGTGCCAGGCACCGAATTCGAAGGCAAGAGCCTAGAAGAGATCGTCAAGACTTCCTCGGGCGGCATTTTCAACAACGCAGCCCAGGTGTGGAACCACACCTTCTACTGGAACTGCCTGTCGCCGAACGGCGGTGGCCAGCCTACCGGTGCTCTGGCTGACGCCATCAACGCCAAGTGGGGCTCCTTCGACAAGTTCAAGGAAGAGTTCAGCAAAGTGGCCATCGGCACCTTCGGTTCCGGCTGGGGCTGGCTGGTGAAGAAGGCCGACGGTTCTCTGGATCTGGCCAGCACCATTGGCGCCGGCTGCCCACTGACCAGCGGTGACACCCCGCTGCTGACCTGCGATGTGTGGGAGCACGCCTACTACATCGACTACCGCAACCTGCGTCCGAAGTACGTCGAGGCGTTCTGGAACCTGGTCAACTGGGACTTCGTTGCCCAGAACTACGCGGCCTAACTTCCGCGTTGCCTGGTCTGATCCGATCCCACCGTGGCGCCGGATCTCCCGCACAATGCCCGTATCTTGCGATACGGGCATTGTCGTTTCAGGCTCCGGCTCTGCTACCGGAAAAGAAAACGCCCCGAACTGTCGGGGCGTTTTCATTCACACCTTACACGCCAGTGGCGCACATCCCTGCTTACTGGGTCTGCTGCACCAGCACCAGCTCACCCTGCGCATTGACCGGAATACGCGCCCCCGGGTCACGATCCATGCGCACGCTGCCGACCTGATCACCCAATTGGTACTTCACATCGTAGCCGACCAGCTTCTCACTGGTATCCATGACCGTGCTGCAGCGAGTCTCAGTGGTGGTATAGGTGTCACGCTGCTGCATGTTTTCCTGAATCTTGTTGCCAGCATAACCGCCGCCGACAGCGCCAGCCACGGTGGCAATCTTCTTGCCGTTGCCGCCCCCAATCTGGTTACCCAGCAGACCACCGGCAATCGCGCCGATGGCCGTACCGGCGATCTGGTGCTGATCCTTCACCGGCCGCTGACGAGTGACGGTGACCTCTCGGCATTCCTCTCGCGGTGTCTTGATGGTTTCCTTGACCGGTTTAACCGCTAGCACCTCGGCGTACTCCGGGCCACGGTCGACCAGGCTATAGGTGGCAACAGCGCCACCTGCGGTCACACCCACAGCACCCAATACAGCGCCAACCAGCATCGATTTGTTCATTGTGTTATCTCCTGCATATGGCACATGCGCCTTTCATGCAGCCTCAGACAACAAAAAGCCGCGGCAGGTTCTACTCCACCGCGGCTTTGAAGTCTGTTCATGACCTGTATCACAGAGTCATGGACGACCGTCGTCACCCTCTGCCTCAACCGCCGGCGGGATCAGATCCTCGACACCCAGCTTGAGCCAGATCAGCACCACAGCACCGATGTAGACCGAAGAGTAGGTACCAACCACCACACCGACCAGCAGGGTCAGGGCGAATGCTGCCAGCACGTCGCCACCGAACACCAGCAGAGCAATCAACGCCAGGGCGGTGGACAACGACGTCGCGATGGTACGCAGCAGCGTCTGGGTCACGGAGATATCGATGTTCTCCTCCAGGCCGGTCTTGCGCAGCATGCGGAAGTTTTCGCGAATGCGGTCATAGATGATGATGGTGTCGTTGAGTGAGTAACCGATCATCGCCAGCACCGCCGCCAGCACGGTCAGGTCGAAAGGCACCTGGAAGAATGCCAGCACACCCAGCGTGATCACCACGTCATGCGCCAGCGAGGCGACTGCGCCGACACCGAACTTCCACTGGAAGCGGAAAGCCAGGTACAGCAGGATGCCGCCGAGCGCCAGCAGCATGGCCAGGCCACCCTGATCGCGCAGTTCCTCACCCACCTGCGGGCCGACGAACTCCACACGCTTGAGCTCGAAGCGGGTATCCACATCGATCTTGCGCAGCGCCTCGGCCACCAGGTTGCCAAGCTGCGGGTCATCACCGGCCAAACGGATCAGCACGTCGGTGGTGGCACCAAAGCTCTGCACCACGGCATCGTTATAGCCGGCCTCCCCTAGCTCCTGCTTGATCCGCTCGAGATCGGCCGGCTGCTCGTACTGCAGCTCAATAAGCGTACCTCCGGTGAAGTCCAGGCCAAAGTTCAACCCCTTGGAAAACAGGGCTCCCAGGCCGACCAGGGTCAGTAGCACGGTAATGGCGAACGCAATGTTGCGGATCGCCATGAAACGAATAGTTGACTTGATCATGGCTTGCCTCAGATCCACAGCTTCTTGAAGTCACGGCCACCGAAGATCAGGTTGACCATGCCGCGGGTAAACATGATGGCTGTGAACATCGAGGTGATGATCCCGAGGGACATGGTCACCGCGAAGCCCTTGACCGGCCCGGAGCCCATGGCGAACAGGATGCCGCCGACCAGCAATGTGGTCAGGTTACTGTCGAGAATCGCCGTGTAGGCACGGTCGAAGCCCTCGTGAATGGCACGCTGCACCGACAAGCCGTTGCCCAGCTCCTCACGTATCCGTGAGTAGATGAGCACGTTGGCGTCCACCGCCATACCCAGGGTCAGCACGATACCGGCGATACCCGGCAAGGTCAGCGTGGCACCGATGGCCGACATCAGCCCCACCAGCAGCACCAGGTTGAACGCCAGCGCCACGGTGGCCAGTACACCGAAGAAGCGGTAGATCAGGATCATGAAGATGGCCACGAACACCATCGCCCACTCGGTCGACTGGATGCCCTTGGCGATGTTTTCCGCCCCCAGACTCGGACCAATAGTGCGTTCCTCGGCGAAGTACATCGGCGCGGCCAGGCCACCGGCACGCAACAGCAGAGCCAGCTCGGAGGACTCGCCCTGACCGTTGAGACCGGTGATGCGGAACTGGCTACCCAGCGGCGACTGGATGGTCGCCAAGCTGATGATCTTCTTCTCCTCGACGAACGAGGAAACCACCACTTCCTGCTCGACACCGTCCACGGTCTGGCGCACATAGCGGGTCACCGGCTTCTGCTCGATGAAAACCACCGCCATACTGCGTCCAACGTTGTTGCGGGTGGCCCGGTTCATCAACTCGCCGCCATGGCCGTCGAGACGAATATTGACCTGCGGACGACCGTTTTCGTCGTAGCTGGCCTGGGCGTCAGTGACCGAGTCACCAGTGATGATCAGCTCACGCTCAAGCTGTACCGGTGGACGCCCTTCCTCGCGGAAGCCAAAGGTCTCGGTAGCGGCACGCGGCGCATCGAATTCAGCCTGCAGGCGGAACTCCAGGTTGGCAGTCTTGCCGAGAATTCGCTTGGCCTCAGCGGTGTCCTGCACACCCGGCAGCTCGACCACGATACGGTTGGCGCCCTGGCGCTGCACCAGCGGCTCGGCTACGCCCAGTTCGTTGACACGGTTACGTACAGTGGTCAGGTTCTGACGGATCGAGTATTCGCGAATCTCGCTGATCTTCGCCTGGGTCAATGCCAACTGCAGTACCTGCTGACCACCGCGCGTCACGGTGCTCAGCTCGAAATCGGTGAAATCCTTGCGGATCAGGCGCTGAGCCTTCTCCAGAGCCTCGCTGTCGGCAAAGCCCAGCTGAATGCGGCCATCCTGCTCAGGCATGCTGCGGTAGCGCACACGCTCCTTGCGCAGCAGGGTCTTGATCTCGCCTTCGTAAACCTTGCGGCGCACGTCCAGCGCCTTGTCCATGTCCACCTCCAGCAGGAAGTGCACGCCACCGGACAGGTCGAGGCCAAGCTTCATCGGGCTGGCGCCAAGTTTGCGCAGCCATTCGGGCGTGGTCTGCGCCAGGTTCAGCGCCACCACATAGTCGTCACCCATGGTCCGGCGCACGATGTCCTTGCCCGGTAACTGATCGTCCTGACGGGTCAGGCGGATCAGGCCGCCACGGCCGCGCTCGTCGACGCTGGTTGCTTTAACCGCGATGCCAGCGTCCTGCAACGTCTTGGCGGCACGATCCAGATCAGCCTGTTCGATGGTCAGAGCACTGCTACTGCCGCTGATCTGAATAGCCGGATCGTCCGGGTAGAGATTGGGAATGGAATAAACCAGGCCAACGGCCAGCACGGCCAGAATCAGCAGGTATTTCCACAGGGGGTATTTGTTGAGCATGAATCAAGCCACCCGCTTATGACGCGGGGCGCTAATTTGCGCCCCGCCGATGGAAAAACTAAGAGCCGCTCAGATGGCTTTCAGCGTACCCTTGGGCAGAGCTGCTGCAACAGCCTGCTTCTGGAACTTCAGCTCGACATTGTCGGAAACTTCGACCACGACGAAGTCATCGGTCACCTTGGTCACCTTGCCGGCGATGCCGCCGCTGGTCACCACCTCGTCGCCCTTCTGCAGGCCGCCGATCAGGTTTTTGTGCTCTTTGGCACGCTTGGCCTGCGGACGCCAGATCATCAGATAGAAGATGACCAGGAAACCGATCAGGAAGACCCACTCGAAGCCACTGCCAGCAGGGCCGGCAGCCGCGGCGGTGTCGGCATAGGCGGCTGGGATGAAAAAGCTCATAGAACAACTCCTGTTGTAAAACTCGGATTTAAAGAGATGTCATCTCAGTCCAGCGGCGGCACGGGAAGACCGCGCTTGGCATAGAAGGATTCGACGAAGGCGGCCAATTTACCCTGTCCGATAGCCTCGCGCAAACCAGCCATGACCTGCTGATAATGCCGCAAGTTATGGATGGTATTGAGCATACTGCCGAGCATTTCTCCACATTTGTCCAGATGATGCAGGTAGGCCCGGGAGAAGTGTTTGCAGGTGTAACAGTCGCAGCTCGGATCCAGTGGCGAATCGTCGTGCTTGTGCACCGCATTGCGAATCTTGATCACCCCGGTGTCGACAAACAGGTGGCCATTGCGTGCGTTACGCGTCGGCATCACGCAGTCGAACATGTCCACGCCGCGGCGCACGCCCTCTACCAGGTCCTCCGGCTTGCCGACGCCCATCAGGTAGCGTGGCTTGTCGGCCGGCATCTGCGGCGGCAAAAAGTCCAGCACGCGGATCATCTCCTCCTTCGGCTCACCTACCGAAAGACCGCCGATGGCCAGACCGTCGAAGCCGATCTCGCAGAGGCCCTCCAGCGAGCGCATGCGCAACTCTTCATGCATGCCGCCCTGGACGATGCCGAACAGCGCCGCAGTATTTTCACCGTGAGCAGCCTTGGAACGTTTGGCCCAGCGCAGCGACAACTCCATGGAGCGCCTGGCCACGTCGAAGTCCGCCGGATAGGGCGTGCACTCGTCGAAGATCATCACGATGTCCGAGCCCAGGTCTCGCTGAACCTGCATCGACTCTTCCGGCCCCATGAACACCTTGGCGCCGTCGACCGGCGAGGCGAAGTACACGCCCTCTTCCTTGATCTTGCGCATTGCGCCCAGGCTGAACACCTGAAAGCCGCCGGAATCGGTGAGGATCGGCCCCTGCCACTGCATGAAGTCGTGCAGATCGCCGTGCTTCTTGATCACTTCCATGCCCGGGCGCAACCATAGATGGAAGGTATTGCCGAGGATGATCTGCGCGCCGATGCTTTCGACATCACGCGGCAGCATGCCCTTGACCGTGCCGTAGGTACCCACCGGCATGAAGGCAGGGGTCTCAACCACACCACGCGGGAAGGTCAGACGACCACGACGGGCCTTGCCGTCGGTGGCCAGCAACTCGAAGGACATGCGACAGGTGCGCGACATACTCAAACCTCGGGCCCGCGCGCGGCGGGATTACGGGTGATGAACATGGCATCACCATAACTGAAGAAGCGATAACCTTCGGCCACAGCCTCACGATAGGCCGCCATGGTTTCGGGATAACCGGCGAACGCCGACACCAGCATCAGCAGCGTAGACTCCGGCAGATGGAAGTTGGTCACCAGCGCATCGACCACATGAAAGGGCCGGCCCGGATAGAGAAAGATGTCGGTGTCGCCACTGAATGCCTTCAACTCGCCATCACGCGCCGCACTTTCCAGCGAGCGCACGCTGGTGGTACCGACAGCGATAACCCGTCCGCCGCGGGCACGACAGGCGGCTACGGCATCGACCACTTCCTGGCTCACCTCCAGCCATTCGCTGTGCATGTGGTGATCCTCGATACGCTCGACCCGCACCGGCTGGAAGGTGCCGGCCCCCACATGCAGGGTAACGAAGGCGGTTTCCACCCCCTTGGCGCGGATGGAGGCAAGCAGCGCCTCATCGAAGTGCAGACCGGCAGTAGGCGCGGCCACTGCTCCGGCCTTTTCGGCATAAACGGTCTGATAACGTTCGCGATCCGACTCGTCATCCGGACGGTCTATATAGGGCGGCAGAGGCATATGCCCGACACGTTCGAGCAGCGGCAACACGGGCTCAGCAAAGCACAGCTCGAAGAGCGCACCGTGACGCGCCAGCATCTCGGCTTCCCCTCCCCCTTCGATGAAAATCTGCGAACCCGGCTTGGGCGACTTGCTTGAGCGCACATGGGCCAGCACCCGATGTTGATCGAGCACACGCTCCACCAGTATTTCCAGCTTGCCGCCAGAGGCTTTCTGGCCGAACAGTCGCGCCGGAATCACCCGGGTATTGTTGAACACCATCAGGTCGCCCGGATGCAGCTGCTCAAGCAGGTCGGCAAAGCGCCCATGACGACGTTCGCCGGTCTTCCCGTCAAGCAGTAGAAGACGGCTGGCCCGACGCTCAGCCAGGGGGTGCCGGGCAATCAGCGATTCGGGAAGATCAAAGTGAAAATCGGCAACACGCATGAATGAGGCAGCTGTTGTGCAGGGCGGCAAAGCTTACCGGAATTCCCATGAACTGACCACGCGCGACAATTGACCGGATCAGAGCTCCCCCCTATACTGCGCCGCCATCGTGCCCCGGTGGCGGAATCGGTAGACGCGGCGGATTCAAAATCCGTTTTCGAAAGGAGTGGGAGTTCGAGTCTCCCCCGGGGCACCACGAAACAAACGAAAGGCCTTGATCATCAAGGCCTTTTTCGTGCCCGGCACATTTTGCACATTGCCTCTCTGCAGGCGGTCATCCTGCGGTTCCGCCCCTTCTGCTTGCCCCTCCCTGGAACGAGCGGATCGATTGTTGCAAACAGGTTGCAGCCCCCCCCTGTGTTAATCACCGAAGCCCGCATGAGCGCTGGCCGGAAAGCGCATCAGCGGGGGTTGGCAATTGCGTAAAAGTTAGCGTAGAGTGGCCCAACTGTTTGCATGGGTCGCCGTGAATCGTGACTCTGGTGCAGCAGATCATCAAGATCCGCTACATCCCGTTCGACTTCTATTACTCCTTGCAACCAGTTTCAGCCCTTCGGCAAGTAGGCTGGAGGCTGTCATCAACTCTAGTTTCAAGGAAAAAGACATGTCGAATCGTCAGAACGGTACCGTCAAGTGGTTTAACGACGAGAAAGGTTTTGGTTTTATCACTCCCGAGAGCGGTCCGGATCTGTTCGTGCACTTCCGCGCGATCGAAGGCAACGGCTTCAAGAGCCTGAAAGAAGGCCAGAAAGTCAGCTTCATCGCCGTGCAAGGTCAGAAAGGCATGCAGGCCGACCAGGTTCAGATCCTGGGCTAATCGCCGCCATTCTGAAAACCCCTGATTTTTATCAGGGGTTTTTTATGCCCGCAGAAAAGTCGCCGTTAGAATAGGCGCTTCATCGTCACAGCGAGTCCATCATGCCGAAACACCAGCTACGCCCGGCAGGCGATTTTCCTGCTGCCGGACTGTTCCGCCGCCTGGCTGCCATGTTCTACGACTTCCTGCTCTGTGTGGCTTTGATCATGGTAATCACGCTGATCTACCAGCAGGGCATCCTGCGCCTGATTCACGGCGGCGATACCCTGCTGGCGATGTCCGAGGCAGGTGCGCTGGACAATGACCCGGTACTGGCCAGCCTGCTACTGCTGAGCCTGTTTGCCTTCTTCGCCAAGTTCTGGACGCATAATGGTCAAACGCTGGGCATGCAGGTATGGGGGCTGCGCGTGCAGAACACCGACGGCAGCGCTCTCGACCTCTGGCAGGCCCTGTTACGCTTCGTGGTCGCCATAGGCTCCTGGCTGTTTGCCGGCCTGGGCTTTCTCTGGATGCTGTGGGATCGGCGTAAGCGCACCTGGCATGACATCTACTCCGACAGCATCGTCGTGCAACTGCCGAAGAACGTTCACAAGAAGTAAACCGCAGCGCTCCGTACGCCTGGCGAGGATTCCATTCCGGATCAGCGCGGGCGAACGGCGAAGCGCCGCCGATACTCGCCAGGAGACAAGCCGACCAGACGCATGAACACCTTGCGAAAGGCGCTTGTGTCGCGATAGCCCACCTGCCAGGCGATCTGATCGATGCTGTCGCGACTGAATTCCAGCAGCTCTCTAGCCCGGGTAACCCGCACCTGCTGGCAGTACTCCGTAGGCCGCAAGCCGGTAGCCGCACGAAAGCGCCGCAGAAAGGTACGCTCTCCCAGACCAACTTTGGCCGCCATTTCTGCCAGGCTAGCCTCGGCCAGCGCTGCCCCCTGCAGCCAGTGCTGAACACTCAGCACCGCCGCATCACCATGGTCGAAACTGGGCAAGAAACTGCTGAACTGGCGCTGCGACTGTCGATTCAGATCCACCACCAGATAACGCGCGGTTTCCGCCGAAATGGTTGGTCCGAGCAGACGCGTTACCAGCGCCAGTCCGAGATCCGTCCAGGCCATCAGACCGCCAGCAGTGATCAGATCGCCATCATCGATCACCATGCGCTCGGGCAGTAGCCGCACACGAGGATGCCGTTGCGCCAGCTCGGTTGCCAGCGCCCAATGAGTCGTCACCGTGCGCCCATCCAGCAAACCTGCTTCGGCCAGGGGAAAGGCGCCAGCACAGACCGAAGCCAGCGTCACGCCAGATCGGTGCAAACGCTGCAGCCAGAGTCCGTAGCAGGACGGCAGACGATAGTCACTATTAGTTTCCAGGCTGGGCGGCACAATCACTACCTGTGGCAGCGCCTCGCCATCAAGCCCCGAATCCCCCTGAACACGTCGCAGGCTGCCCGCCTCGTCAGCCTGCCAGTGACTGGTGCACAGTCGCTGCAGCCCTTCGCGCCCCTGTCTAGCAGCCATGCGATTGGCCACCTCAAACAGATCTTCCAACCCGTAGACGGCAGCACGCTGCACGCCGGGATACAGCAACAGACCAATCTCAAGGCAATGCCCGCTCATTGTCAGTTTTTCCCCGCAAATTGTCAGCCACGCCCATCCCGGCAAGCGCTCCAGGGCGCTATGGTGGGCGCCAATTTCATCCCATGGAGACTCTCATGAGCAAGCGTGCCCTAATCCTGATCGATATCCAGAACGACTATTTCAGCGCCGGCAAATGGCCGTTGCACGAAATGGAGGCCGCCGCCGCCAATGCCGCACGTATCCTCCACGCAGCTCGCCGAGAAGGCGATCGGGTAATCCACGTGCGTCATGAATTCCAGAGCGAAGACGCGCCTTTCTTCACTCCGGGCTCCGAGGGCGCTCGCCTGCATGCCAGTGTTCAGCCACTGGAGAGCGAGCCGGTAGTGCTCAAGCATAAAGTCAATGCCTTCCTCGATACGGAATTGAAATCCCTGCTGGATGAAGCAGGCATCGAGCAGGTGACACTGGTCGGCGCCATGAGCCACATGTGTATCGATGCCGCCGCCCGCGCCAGTAGCGACCTCGGTTATGCCACCACGGTAGTACACGATGCCTGTGCGACCCGCGACCAGGAGTTCGGCGGCCAGGTGATTGCAGCGCCGCAAGTACACGCCGCCTACATGGCCTCGCTGGCCTTCGCCTACGCCAAGCTGCTGTCCACCGAACAGTACCTGGCCGGCTGATCAGCCAGCGCCAAAACGCGCCAGCTGCATCTCGCGCAGCCGGCTTAAGGTGCGGCGGAAAGGAAATTCGAGGTAGCCCTGGGTGTACAGATCTTCCAGCGCGACCTCGGCCTGAATGTACAGCGGTACGCGCCGGTCATAGCACTCATCGACAAGGGCAATGAAGCGGCGCACCGCATCGTCATGAGGTGCCAGAGCTGGCAACTGGCGATCCCCCGCATCGACCCGCCGAACACCATCTTCGGTGCCGCGGGCGATACGCCCTTCACGCTGCGCACCACCAAGACGCGGCACCTCGTCCAGCAGGATGGCCGGGAAACGCTCGCATAATTCGATAAAGTCGGGAGCCGCCAGTGGCTGTTCGCAAAGGTCGGCAAAACGGCACCACAGCGCCGCATCACTGAAGCCCCGGATCTCGATACGGCGCCGGGCAAGTTCAAGTACGCCGCGACTCACTTCGCGCCCGTCATTCAGATGAGCAAAGAGCTCGCCTAGCGCCGCCGGCTGCCGCACCCAGTAGCGAGGCGCCTGCAACCCCGGGTGTAACCGGTGATCCTGCTCGCCATCTACCGCCACCACCTGCATGTGCTGCTGCAGTGCGGCTATGGCCGGCAGAAAGCGTTCACGGTTGTAGCCTCCGGCATACAACTGTTCCGGCGGCTGGTTGGACGTCGCCACCAGTACCACGCCCTGCGCCACAACCCGACTGAGCAGCGGCCCAAGCAACATGGCGTCGCCGATATCGCTGACGAACAGCTCGTCGAAGCACAGCACACGCAGCTCGCGACCCAGCTCTTCGGCCAGCAGGCGCAGTGGATCCGGATTGCCACTGAGCTGGAACTGTCGCCGATGCACCCACTGCATGAAGTGGTGAAAGTGCTGGCGGCGCGCTGGTACACGCAGCGTTCCGTAGAAACTGTCCATCAACCAGGTCTTGCCACGTCCTACCGGCCCCCAGAGGTAGATACCCTGTGTCCGCTCGCCACGCTGGATGGCTGTGTGACAGCGTTGCAGTGCTTCCACGGCCTGCTGCTGCGCCACATCAGCGACAAAGCCGCTGGTCAGCGCAAGCTCGTAGGCAGCACGCGGATCCGCTGGCTGCTGTGTCGTCAACGCAACACCAGTCGACCGTCGTCGAACTGCCGGGGCCAGTCGCGCCGGGTGAACACCTGTCCCTGCTCGCGCAGCCGACGCACCTGGTCCAGATCAAGATCGCAAACCAGCCAGTGGCTGCGCGACGGGCACAACTCCATACTCTCGGCAACAATACCGCTGGGCGGCATACCGTAGTCTGACGGTACATACAGTGAGGCGCGGCCATAGCCTTCATCCAGCGAGGGCGACCAGGGCGCCAGACCAACCGTGGGCGAATGCAGCACGGCAATCTGGTTTTCCAGAGCCCGGGCCTGAGCGCCAATGCGCACTCGGTGAAATCCGGCCACCGTATCGGTGCAGCTCGGCGCCAGGATCAAGTCCGCTCCGGCATCGGCCAGGGTCCGCGCCAACAACGGAAATTCGTTGTCGTAGCAGATCAGGATGCCCAGCTTGCCCAGCGGCGTGTCGAACACCTTGAGGCCGTTGCCAGCAGCGATGTGCCACTGCTCCAGCTCGAAGCGGGTCATGATCAGTTTGTCCTGGCTGCCCAGGCAGCCGTCCGGGCCAAACAGCCAGGCGCGGTTGCGATAGCAGCCGTCCTCATCGAGCACCGCCACCGAGCCTGGTTGCAAATGGATAGCGAGACGTCGGGCAAGCTCTTCACACAGTTCCAGCCAGCGCGGCAGTAGCGGCTGAATGCCGGCGATGGAGGCATGCAGATCCGCACGTTCGTTTTCCGGCAACTGGCCAGTCAGTACCAGTCCGGCGTATTCCGGCAACAACAGCAACTCGGCACCGAGCCCGGCGGCCTCCTCACACAGGGCCGTAAGATGGCTGGCGTAAGCCTCCCAGGTAGTGAACAGATCGATGTGATACTGACAGGCGGCAACCTTGATCACGGGGCAAGCTCCTTCAACCAGAAAGACATGGGCTTGGCTGATTCCTCGACTTCGTCCAGGTCACGCCAGTGATAGTGAGTGTGCAATTCCGGGTGGTGGCGATAACCGCGCCGCTGCCAGAATTCGTTCAGCGGCCGGTAGCCGGCCGGCCGCCGCGGGTGATCGGCCGGACGCTCGACGGCACAGAAGGCACACCAGTCGAAACGCCCCAGGCGCCGGGCATGGGCCTCGCGCTCGGCAAAGAAGCGCACGCCCAGGCCCAGGCCACGCCAGGCCGGCAACACCACCGACTCGGCGCAGTAGAAAATCCGCTCAATATCCCAGCCGGCAGCAACGAAGGGCTGCTGGAATTCGCTGGTTTCATTGGCCAGCGGCAGCGCGGTGGAGGCGCCTACAACCTGCCCATCATCACGCACCAGCACGCACAGACTGTCGGCGCTGCGCAGATAGGTGGCCAGGTACTGGGCTTCGTAAGCGTGGCTGCCCTCGTAGAGATAGGGAAACTCGCGGAACACATTGATGCGCAGCCGCGCCAGATCATCAATGTAGGGCGCTATCTCGGGCCCCCGGAGCAACTGAATGTCCATAAGGAGTCGTTCGCCAACAGCAGGTTGACGCCGGCAGCTATGCCGGCGAAGTGCGGCGAACTTATCATGTTCGCCAGCCAAACCACTAACCTACCAACGAAAGGAGTTTGCCCATGACCGCCACCGAACTGGTTCAGGCCTACTACGCTGCTTTCAATGCCGGCGACATGGCCGCTTTCCTCGACCTGCTGGCCGAGGATGTGGTGCACGACATCAACCAGGGTGAGCGCCAGACCGGCAAGGCCGCCTTTGCCAGCTTCATGGAAAAGATGAACCGCTGCTACCGCGAGCGCCTTACCGATATCGTGGTAATGCAGACCGCCGACGGCAGCCGAGCCGCCGCCGAGTTCGTGGTCAACGGCGAGTACCTGGCCGACGACGAGGGCCTGCCGCCAGCCAGCGGCCAGAAGTACGTACTGCCGGCCGGCGCCTTCTTCGAAATCAAGGACGGCAAGGTGACGCGCATCAGCAACTACTACAACCTCAACGACTGGATCGCCCAGGTCTGCTGAAGTCCCGGCAGCCGGCGACAGAATGAAAAAGGCCATCCCCGGGATGGCCTTTTTCGTTGCAGCGAGTCGATCAGCTGTTGCGGATCAGGTGATCGAAGGCAGAGAGCGACGCCTTGGCACCTTCGCCTACGGCGATAACGATCTGCTTGTACGGCACGGTGGTCACATCACCGGCGGCGAACACGCCGGGGATGTTGGTCTGGCCCTTGGCATCGACCACGATCTCGCCGAAGCGGTTCAGCTCCACGGTGCCCTTCAGCCAGTCGCTGTTGGGCAGCAGGCCAATCTGCACGAAGATGCCTTCCAGCTCGACGGTGTGCAGCTGCTCAGTGGTGCGGTCCTTGTAGACCAGCCCGGTGACCTTCTGACCGTCGCCCTTGACCTCGGTGGTCTGCGCGCTCCTGATCACGGTGACGTTGGGCAGGCTGTTCAGCTTGTTCTGCAGCACCTGGTCGGCACGCAGAGTGTCGGCAAACTCCAGCAGGGTCACGTGAGCCACGATACCAGCCAGGTCGATGGCCGCTTCGACGCCGGAGTTGCCGCCGCCGATCACCGCCACGCGCTTGCCCTTGAACAGCGGGCCGTCGCAGTGCGGGCAGAAGCACACGCCCTTGGCCTTGTATTCCTGCTCGCCCGGCACGCCCATTTCACGCCAGCGGGCACCGGTGGAGAGGATCACGGTCTTGGCCTTGAGGCTGGCGCCGTTGTCGAACTTCACTTCGTGCAGGCCGCCTTCGCTGCTGGCCGGAACCAGGGCCGAGGCGCGCTGCAGGTTCATGATGTCAACTTCGTATTCACGCACGTGCTCTTCCAGGGCGCGGGCCAGTTTCGGGCCTTCGGTTTCCTTGATCGAGATGAAGTTCTCGATGGCCATGGTATCGAGCACCTGGCCGCCGAAGCGCTCGGCCGCCACGCCGGTACGGATACCCTTGCGTGCGGCATAGATGGCCGCTGCGGCGCCGGCCGGGCCACCGCCGACCACCAGCACGTCGAAGGCTTCCTTGGCGTTCATCTTCTCGGCATCACGGCTGCCGGCCTTGGTGTCGATCTTGGCAAGGATTTCCTTCACTTCCATGCGGCCGTTGGCGAAGGGTTCACCATTCAGGTAGACGCTGGGCACCGCCATTACCTGACGACTCTCGACCTCTTCCTGGAACAGCGCTCCGTCGATCGAGACGTTGCGGATGTTCGGGTTGAGCACCGCCATCAGGTTCAACGCCTGGACCACGTCCGGGCAGTTCTGGCAGGACAGCGAGAAGTAGGTCTCGAACTCGTACTTGCCTTCAATGGACTTGATCTGCTCGATGGTCTCGGCGTCCAGCTTGGACGGGTGACCACCGACCTGCAGCAGGGCCAGTACCAACGAGGTGAACTCGTGGCCCATGGGGATACCGGCAAAGGTGATGCCGATATCGGCTCCCGGACGAACCAGAGAGAAGGACGGACGGCGGGCGTCAGTGCCGTCGGTCTTGAGGGTGATCTTGTCGGTCAGGCTTACGATGTCGGTAAGCAGGCCGAGCAGTTCCTTGGATTTTTCGCCGTCATCGAGGGAAGCAACGATCTCGAACGGCAGGCTGACCCGCTCCAGGTAGGCCTTCAATTGGTCTTTAAGGTTGGCGTCCAACATGACGGTGAATCCTCTAACGAATAGCGAATTTCAGGCAAAAAAACGCCCGGACGGATTGCGCCCGGGCGTTCGGGCACTTGTGGCTGGATTGCAGCCAGCGAAGCGCGGGGCCGAGCGGGGGCTTGCGCCCCCAGGCAGATCTTAGATCTTGCCGACCAGGTCCAGGGACGGAGCCAGAGTCTTCTCGCCTTCTTTCCACTTGGCCGGGCAGACTTCGCCCGGGTTGGCGGCGGTGTACTGGGCGGCCTTCAGCTTGCGCAGGGTCTCGGAAACGTCACGAGCGATTTCGTTGGAGTGAATTTCCAGAGTCTTGATCACGCCTTCCGGGTTGATGATGAAGGTGCCGCGCAGCGCCAGGCCTTCTTCGTCAATGTGTACGTCGAAAGCGCGGGTCAACTGGTGGGTCGGGTCACCGATCAGCGGGAACTGAGCCTTACCCACGGCCGGCGAAGTTTCATGCCAGACTTTGTGGGAGAAGTGGGTGTCGGTGGTGACGATGTACACCTCAGCACCGGCCTTCTGGAACTCGGCGTAGTTGTTGGCGGCGTCTTCGATCTCGGTCGGGCAGTTGAAGGTGAAGGCTGCCGGCATGAAGATCAGAACCGACCACTTGCCCTTCAGGCTCTGCTCGGTCACTTCGATGAACTGACCGTTATGGAAGGCGTTGACCTTGAACGGCTGAACCTGAGTATTGATGAGGGACATTTCTGACTCCTTCTGGTTTTCTACGAGGGTTTAAATCGACGGGACCTATATTAACGCCCCACCGAGAAAAAGCTTATTGATTAGTGGAATCATATCGATTGAATCCACTAATCGATCGCGACATTCGGATGATCGACATTGGTGCCCCTGCCTCAGGCCAGAGAGGCATCGATCACCAGCGCCAGTTTACCCGCCACCTTATTGCTGGCGAGCATTTCGAAAGCCTGCTCGCAATCCTTGACCGCAAAACTGCGCTCCAGTTGCGGCTTCAGCCGGCATTCGGCAAACAGCGACCAGACCTGTCGGTGCAACTCGTGTAGCAGCTCCGCCTTGAAGCGATCATCCCGGTTGCGCAGGGTCGAGCCGATCAGTTGCAGACGCTTGCCCAGCACCTTCGCCAGATCCAGCTGAGCCTCACGGCCGCCCATCAGTCCGATGTTGATCCAGCGACCATCGCGCGCCAACAGGTCGAGATTCAGTTGAGCATAGCGACCGCCAACCGGGTCGAGAATCACGTCAAATGGACCGAAATCGTTCAAACCATCCAGATTCTCGCTGCGCACCACGCCGCCCTGCGCCCCGTGTTCCACGCAATAGGCCAGTCGCTCGGCCGAACCGACACTGACCCAGCAGGGATTACCAAAAGCCTTGCACAGCTGGATCGCGGCCGTGCCGACGCCACTGGCACCGGCATGCAGCAACACCTTCTCGCCGGGACGCAGTCCGCCTAGCTGGAACAGATTGAGCCAGGCCGTGGCATAAACTTCCGGCAGCACTGCTGCCTCGACCAGGCCAAGCCCTTCGGGTACCGGCAAGGCATGCCGCGCATCCAGCACCACCTCTTCGGCCATACCGCCACCAGCCAGCAGGCAGCAGACCCGATCGCCCACCTGCCAGGCACTACCGGCGCCCACCTCACTCACGACTCCTGCACATTCCAGCCCCAGAGCCAGACTGGCGCCCGGCGGTGGCGGATACAGCCCAGCCAGTTGCAGCAGATCGGCCCGATTAAGACCCGCAGCCGCCACCTGAACGCGAATTTGACCTGCATCGCAGGCCTGCGTCGTTTGCTCCAGCCACTGCGGCCGCCCTTCGACGCCTTGCAATGCCTTCATAGTGCCTCCATAGTGCAAGTGTACATGCCCGTCGCATCTTCCCGGGCTACCGCAAGCGCCAACGGAACCTGGCGCCCTCAACTACGGCCTAATATGCGTTATCACCTGCCCTTACGTCGAATCAGCATGAAGCGCTCCCTCGCAAGCACCGCCCTCGCCCTTGTCCTTGGCTTCAGCGCCCTGCCGCTAGCGGCCAAGAGTTCTTCCGCCGCCACATGGGACTATCTGCAGCCGGATCGCGAGCAGGTGATTGCCAGTCTCAACGTGGTGGAACTGCTCAAACGTCACCACTACAACAAGCCTCCGCTCAACGACGAGCGTTCGGTTCAGATCTACGACAACTATCTGAAACTGCTCGATCCGGCCCGTCTGTACTTCACCAGCGCAGACATCACCGAGTTCGCCCAGTGGCGCACCCGTTTCGATGACCTGCTCAAGAGCGGTAACCTCGAACCCGGCTTTGCCATCTACCGGCGCTACCTCACCCGCCTGCAGGAGCGTCTGGATTACGCCCTGGCCGAACTCGACAAGGGTGTTGGAACGATCGATTTCAGCATCGACGAAAGCCTGCAGATCGACCGCGAGGACGCGCCTTGGGCAAAGGATCGCGCCGAACTTGACGAGCTCTGGCGCAAGCGTGTCAAGGACGAGGTACTGCGCCTGAAGATCGCCGGCAAGGAAACTGCCGATATCCAGGAGCTGCTGACCAAGCGCTACCGCAACCAGCTCAAGCGCCTGCAGCAGACTCGTGGCGAGGACGTGTTCCAGACCTATATCAATGCCTTTGCCACCACCTATGATCCACATACCACCTACTTGTCGCTGGATAACGCAGAAAACTTCGATATCAACATGAGCCTGTCGCTCGAAGGTATTGGAGCGGTGCTGCAAAGTGACAACGAGCACGTCAAGGTGGTGCGCCTGGTGCCGGCCGGCCCTGCGGAGAAGAGCAAGCAGATCGCACCTGCCGACAAGATCATTGGCGTCGCCCAGGGTAACGGTGAGCTGGTGGACGTAATCGGCTGGCGCCTGGACGAAGTGGTCAAGCTGATTCGCGGCCCGAAGGGTTCCACCGTGCGCCTGGAAGTCATTCCGGCAAGTAACCCGCCGGGCGACCAGACCAGCAAGGTGGTAACTATCGTCCGCGAGGCAGTAAAACTGGAAGAGCAGGCCGCGAAGAAAAAGGTGCTGCAACTGAGTCATCAGGGGCGCGACTACAAGCTCGGAGTCATCGAGCTACCGGCCTTCTACCTAGACTTCAAGGCCTACCGTGCCGGCGATCCGGATTACAAGAGCACCACCCGCGATGTAAAACGCCTGCTTGATGAACTGCAAGCCGAGAAGGTCGACGGCGTGGTCATCGACCTGCGCAACAACGGCGGTGGTTCCCTGCAGGAAGCCACCGAACTGACCAGCCTGTTCATCGAGCAGGGTCCCACCGTACTGGTGCGCAACGCCGACGGGCGCGTCGACGTACTGGCCGATGAAAACAAGGGCGTCTACTACGCCGGCCCGCTGGCAGTGCTGGTCAACCGTCTGTCGGCCTCCGCTTCGGAGATCTTTGCCGGCGCCATGCAGGACTATCACCGCGCCCTGATTCTCGGCGGCCAGACCTTCGGCAAGGGTACTGTGCAGACCATACAGCCGCTCAACCATGGCGAACTGAAGCTGACCCTGGCCAAGTTCTACCGCGTTTCCGGGCAGAGCACCCAGCACCAGGGGGTAATTCCGGACATCCTCTATCCGGATGTCATGGACACCAGCGACATCGGCGAAAGCGCCCTGCCGGCTGCTTTGCCCTGGGACAGCATCCGTCCGGCGATCCGGCCCGAGCTGGATCCGATCCGCCCGTTCCTTGACCAGCTCAAGGCTCGCCATGCACAGCGTACAGCCGAAGATCCGGACTTCGTGTATACCCGCGAGCGGCTGGCACTGACCAAGAAGCTGATGGCTGAAACCACTGTCAGCCTCAACGAGCAGACCCGCCGCACCCGCCAGGCGGAAATCGAGGCCAAGCAACTGGCGCTGGAAAACAACCGGCGCCAGGCCAAGGGCGAAGAACCGCTCAAGGAACTGGAAAGGGAAGACGAGGACAGCCTGCCGCTGACCGAGGACAAAAGCAGCCCCGAGGATGATGCCTATCTCGCCGAGTCAGGGCGCATCCTGCTCGACTATCTGGGGTTGAACCCCTCGCTGGCGCTGCATTGAGACGCCTCAACCAACGTCATCAAAACGTCATCGAGCTGTCGTGAAATGCAAGGGCCGGTTAAACACCGGCCCTTTCGTTTCCGCCAGATCGAGACCACCATGACCGTCACCGAGCAGTTGAGCGCACTGGGCAACATCCTCGCTCACGGCGACCTCAGCAGCCTGTTCCAGCCTATCGTCTCGCTTTCCGAACAGCGCATTCTCGGCTACGAGGCACTGACTCGCGGCCCGTCCAACAGCCCGCTGCATTCACCGCTGACACTGTTCGCCGTGGCTCGCCATGCGGGTCGCCTCAGCGAGCTGGAAATGGCCTGCCGCAAGAGCGCCTGCAGAGGCTTCAGTGATCTGGGCCTGGAAGGCAAGCTGTTTCTCAACGTCTCGCCGGAGTCGCTGCTCGACCCCAGCCACCAGCCCGGGCGCACCCTGAAGCTGCTGCAAACCTTCGGCATCCCGCCCAGCCAGGTGGTGATTGAGCTCACCGAACAATCGCCCACCGAAGACTTCGCCCTGCTCGACAACGCGCTGCACCACTATCGTGCCATGGGCTTTTCCATCGCCCTGGATGATCTGGGTGCCGGCTACTCCAGCCTGCGTCTGTGGTCGGAACTACGCCCGGACTACGTGAAGATTGATCGTCATTTCATCGACGGCATCCACCAGGATGCGGTCAAACGCGAGTTCGTCGGCTCCATCCTGAAAATGGCCGAAGCCTCGCGCGCCCAGGTGATCGCCGAAGGCATCGAGCTGCCCGAAGAGCTGGCGGTGCTGGCGGAGATGGGTGTCGATCTGGTGCAGGGCTATCTGCTCAGTCGACCGCAGGAAAAGCCGCCGCGCGATGCGCGTCAGTTGCTGCCTCGGATACCAGGTAACCAGACCACCCTCAACGAAGACAGCCATGACCTGAGCCCTCTGCTCAACGAACAGATCGCCGTCGACCAGCACACTGCCATCGCCGAGGTGCTGGAGGTCTTTCGCGCCCAGGCCAATCTCAATTCACTGGCCGTACTGGACAACCAGCACCAGCCGGTCGGTATCGTTCATCGCCACTCGCTGTCCGAGGCGCTGCTCAAACCCTTCGCCACTGACCTGTTCGCGCGCAAGCCGATCAGCCGCCTGATGAGCCGGGACTTTCTCGCCGTAGAGCTGACGCAGTCACTGCAAAAGGTCAGCCGCCTGCTTACCAGCCGCGCACGCCAACGTATCGAGGAAGACTTCATCATCATCCAGCACGGCCGCTACCTGGGCCTGGGCCGGGTGATCGACGTACTCAAGCTGATCACCGAGCAGAAGCTGCAGCAGGCACGCCACGCCAACCCACTGACTCTGCTGCCAGGTAACGTACCGATTCAGCAGTGCCTGAGCCGCTTGCTGCAGCAGCAACGTGAAGCGGCGGTGTGTTACGTCGACATCGACAGCTTCAAGCCCTTCAACGATCTCTACGGCTACGCCAAGGGCGACGAGGTACTGCTGTGCCTGGCGCAATGCCTGAACGAGCGGATCGACCCGGCGCGCGACTTCGTCGGGCATATCGGTGGTGACGATTTCATGCTGGTACTGGGCTCGAACGACTGGCGCGACAAGCTTGGCAGGCTGTTCGAGGATTTCCAGAATCAGTGTCGGCGCTTCTATCGCGATGAGCACCTGCAAGCCGGCTGTTTCATTGCCCACAACCGCAACGGGCAACGTCAGGAATATGCGCTGCTGTCACTGTCGATCGGCGTGGTGCATGTGAAAGCTGAAGATTGCGCGCAGCTCGATGCCTCACGCCTGGCCGAAATGGCTTCCGAAGCCAAGCGTCAGGCCAAGGCCGTGCCCGGTTACAGCTTGCATATCCTCGCAGGCTCAGCGGCCTGAATCGGCCATGCTGGCATAGCGTTCGGCAGCCTGCGCATCAGCCTCCAGGCCGGGCCCGCCCTCACGATATAGCTGACTGAGGCGACGAGCGGCCAGCGGATGGCCAGCCGCCAGCGCCATCTCCCACCAGCGCACGGCCTGCATGGCATCCGCCGCCTGGCGGGTATCCCCCTGCAGCGCCTGCACGCCCAACTGATAGGCAGCCTTGCTATCGCCGCCGTTGGCGGCCAGGCGCAACAGCCTCAGCCCCTCCTCACGCGCGCCAAGCCCCTGGCCGCGAAACAGCAGAATATGGCCATAGAAACTCTGCGCCGGTACATCGCCCAGGTTGGCCATGCGTCCGTACTGCCCCTGCATCCACTGCCACAGACTCGGCTGGCGTAACGCCCACGCCCAGTGGAACAGACGCCGGGCAAGCCAGTAGCCCAGGCGGGCACGTAGTTTCCAAAGCAGTCTAGACATCGGCGGGATACTCGAATTCGAACACTCGCGCCACTTCTGCCGCATGCCATGAGGCTGCGGCCAGTCCATCGGATGCCCCTGCAAAACGTCCCAGGCGGGTCACACAATCAAAAAAACCGGTACGTGGCAGACGGCTGGCACTCTGGCTGATAACCAGTGCGCTGCGCAGTGGACGATCCGCTTGTGCATCCAGCGCGGCCAGGTATTCCAGCGCGCTTGTCAGTGTCTGCATCGCCGGTGCCGGCAAATCGAGCCGCTCGATCAGTGCGCGGTAGGTAACCAGATGCTTCTGCCGGCGGGCATCGTCCAGTTCGCCAAGCAGAGCCTGCCAGTTCTGACGACTGATGCGCGCACTCAAATCCATCCCTCCAGCCCCAGCTCCCAGGCCAGCGAGCGCAGAATGGCCGTATCAGGCTGACGCTCGCCCTGCTCGATCATGGCCAGGTAATGAGGGCTGATGCCGACACTGCGGGCCAGTTCCTGCTGCGACAGGCCGCGCGCCTCGCGCAGGCCTCGCAGCTCCGTCAAAGCGGCACGAGGCGCTGCCGGGGCCGCAGCGGATACTGGCGCTGAAGCGGCTTCCTCAGATCCGGCAGCACGCAACAGGGCCTGGTAATCAGCCCAGGGCAACACGGCATATTCCGGCTCGCCATCGCGGGTTATGACCTGTACAGTCATGAAGCTCTCCTTATCACACAACACTCCGGGAATGCTCGTTGCCTCCCCTGTCTGAGGCCATCTTAACAGGCGCATGCTCTGCCGATCGTCCCGGTACGCACGACTGGCTCAGCGGGGCTCATCTGTCGACACCGGCAACTGCTCGATACGCTCCAGTTGCTCGGGAGCTTGCCGTTCACGCCAGGCCCGGAACGCGTCCAGCTCGCCCTGCCAGGTCCGCATCAGCCAGGCCAGCACCGCCAGGTCATCAAGAAAGCCAACCCCCAGCAGCCAGTCAGGGATTACGTCCAGCGGTGTCACGAAGTACACCAGCGCAGCCACCACCATTAGCATCGTCCGGCTGCTGATCTGACGGTACTCCCCCTTCATCCAGGCCAGGCAGAGCGCTCGCAGCAAAGCCAGGTCAGTCTTCAGCGAGGCGAAACGCCCTCCTTCCGGCGTACGCTTGCCGGCCAGCGAATGCAGCAGTTCAGACAACCGTCCTTCGCGCAGAAGGCGAGCCGCTATCGGTAGGTAACGCACCAGTTTCCAAGGGATTTTCATCGGCTTTCCTCGACAGCTCAATCAGCACCGGGGCTCACATCGCTTATCCACCGAAGCTGTGGATAAATCTGTGAAAAGCGATTAGACAAGCCTATCAAACGCCCGTGCCATGGGCCTTTCCGACAGATCGCGCACTTTTTATACAGACGCAAAAAAATCAAATAAATCAATAACTTGAAGATTTTAATGGCATCTGCATGGTGCTTATTCAAAGGTGACGGTAAATCTGCGAGAAATGTGCATAAGCGTAACACTCGCCATGCATGGGAGCATGTAGAAACGACAACGCCCCGTCTGTACGGGGCGTTGCTGAACACTTATGAGATGTTACTCCTCGGCGGCAGCCTGATCCTTGATGCCAATCAGCTCCAGGTCGAACACCAGCACCGAATTGGCCGGGATCGCCGGAGTTGGACTCTGCTCGCCATAAGCCAGTTCACTGGGGATATACAGCTTGTATTTCTCACCCACATGCATCAGTTGCAGGCCCTCTACCCAGCCGGGGATCACACCACCGACCGGCAAATCGATGGGAGTACCGCGAGCCACCGAGCTGTCGAACACTGTACCATCGGTCAGCTTGCCTTCGTAGTGAACGGTCACCACATCACTTTCCTTGGGCTGAGGGCCGTCGGCCTTCTTCAACACTTCGTACTGCAGGCCGGACTCGGTAGTGACCACCCCTTCACGCTTGCCATTCTCCTCAAGGAACTTGCGTCCAGCTTCGGCCGCAGCCTTGTTCAGCTCAGCCATGCGTTCTTCGGCACGGTTCTGCAGGAAGGTAAAGGCTTCGAACAACTCCTCGTCCTTGATACGAGGTTCGCGCTTGGCCAGCGCATCCTCAATACCCTGGGCGACAGCCTTGGAATCCAGATCGTCCATCCCTTCCTCAGAGAGACTGCGGCCCATGTTCAGGCCGATGCCGTAGGAGGCCTTCTGTGCCGGGCTCTTGAATTCGACTTCCTGCGCCGTGTTCTTGAGCTCGGCCTCGCTGGTTGGCGTGTCGCAACCAGAGAGCACCAGGCCGACCAGGGCAACTGCCGCCGCCAAACGATGCTGTTTCATGCTTGTTCCTTGTAGATGCGCCCGAAGGCCGTCGAGTGAAAGCGCGAGCTTAGCAGTCGAACCCGCTCACTGGCTACGCCATAGGAGGTTGAACGATGCGCACAAGTTCAAGCAAAACAAGGATTTTTGAGCATTTAGGACGAATGTCCAAGGAATGTCACAGGAGGGGATGAAGCTAGGAATAAGTGGCGCAGCGGACGGGACTCGAACCCGCGACCCCCGGCGTGACAGGCCGGTATTCTAACCGACTGAACTACCGCTGCGCGTGACTGCGAGATTGGTGGGTGGTGACGGGATCGAACCGCCGACCCTCTGCTTGTAAGGCAGATGCTCTCCCGGCTGAGCTAACCACCCCATTCACTCTCGAAGTGGGGCGCATTCTAGAGAGCCTCCTGCACCTTGGCAAGCCCCCTTTAAATTTTTTTTCCGCACCGGCAACGACTTAGCGCAAAACGATGAATTTTCCCGCTGCTTGGTGGTCAGGGTTGGCCTGAACCTGCGAGGCGGGAATAATGCGCTCAACCTGCCCGGTGGACGGAATGCGCCCCGCAAGCAGCCTGCCACCTTTCATCCGTCGCGACACGCCACCTTCCTGCAAACCAGGCACAAGGCTAACCCGTCCCGCGACTACCAACACCAATGGAGAGTCATCCGCTCATGTGGTTCCGTAACCTGCTGGTCTACCGTCTCACCCAGGACATCCCCTTTGCTGTCGATGCGCTGGAGGCCGCGCTGGCCGGCAAACCCGCACGCCCCTGCGCCAGTCAGGAATTGACCACCTACGGTTTCAGCGCCCCCTTCGGCAAGGGCGCCGATGCACCATTGGTACACGTCAGCGGTGACTTCCTGCTGCTCAGCACTCGCAAGGAAGAACGCATCCTGCCCGGCTCGGTGGTACGTGACGCACTCAAGGAGAAAGTCGAGGAAATCGAAAACGCACAGATGCGCAAGGTTTACAAGAAGGAGCGCGACCAACTCAAGGACGAAATCGTCCAGTCCTTCCTGCCCCGCGCCTTTATTCGCCGCTCCGCCACCTTCGCCGCCATCGCACCGAAGCAGGGGCTAATTCTCGTGGACAGCGCCAGCGCGAAGAAAGCCGAAGATCTGCTCTCAACCCTGCGCGAGGCCATCGGCTCGCTTCCGGTTCGCCCACTGTCGGTAAAAATCGCTCCAGCCGCCACCCTGACCGACTGGCTGAAAAACCAGCAGGCGGCCGAGGGCTTCTTCGTCCTCGACGAGTGCGAACTACGCGATACTCACGAGGATGGCGGAGTGGTGCGCTGCAAGCGCCAGGATTTGACCGGCGAAGAAATCCAGCTACACCTGTCCACCGGAAAACAAGTCACTCAACTGTCGCTGGCCTGGCAGGACAAGCTGTCCTTCATGCTCGATGACAAACTCACCATCAAGCGCCTGCGCTTCGAAGATATCCTGCAGGAGCAGGCTGAACAGGATGGTGGTGACGATGCTCTGGCCCAGCAGGACGCCAGCTTCACCCTGATGATGATGACCCTGATGGAGTTTCTTCCCGAACTCTTCACGGCCCTTGGCGGTGAAGAGATCCCACAGGCCATTTGACGCTATCGCGTGCGCCCGCCCGCAGGCGGCGCACGCTGTCTCCTCCCGTATATCCCCCCGCACACTCCCTTCCCCCGGCATTATCCGCAGCTTCATACCTGCGCCAGGATCAAGCGCGCCCACCCCAAAAAATACTTTATTTAAACAACAAAAATTCATGGTCTCGTGACTTGATTTCCGAAAAAAGCCAGATAATCTTGTTATTAAAACAACAAATCGAGAGTCCATCGTCATGACCCTACGTATCGCCATCAATGGTTTCGGCCGCATCGGGCGCAACGTTCTGCGCGCCCTCTACACTCAGGACTACCGCAAGCACCTTCAGGTAGTGGCAATCAACGATCTTGGTGACAGCACCCTCAATGCCCATCTGCTGCAATATGACAGCGTGCACGGGCACTTTCCCGAAACGGTGAAGGTGGACGGTGAAAGCCTGTGGGTTCGAGATGACCGCATTGCTGTCAGCGCCATTCGTAATCCGGCCGAACTGCCATGGAAAAACCTGCAGGTCGATGTGGTGCTCGAATGCACCGGCCTGTTCACCGATCGTGCCCAGGCTGCAGCCCACCTGACCGCCGGAGCTCGCAAGGTGTTGATCTCCGCCCCGGCCAAGGGAGCCGATGCCACGGTAGTGTTCGGCGTCAATGAGCAGGTGTTGACCCCGGACATGCAGATCATCTCCAACGCCTCCTGTACCACCAACTGCCTAGCTCCAGTGGCTCAGGTACTGCATCGCGAGCTGGGCATTGAGCAAGGCCTGATGACCACCATCCATGCCTATACCAACGATCAGAACCTGTCCGATGTCTATCACAGCGACCCCTATCGTGCTCGCTCGGCAACCCAGTCGATGATTCCGACCAAGACCGGCGCGGCCGAGGCAGTGGGGCTGGTGCTTCCGGAACTGGCCGGCAAGCTCACCGGCATGGCTGTCCGGGTACCGGTGATCAACGTCTCGCTGGTGGACTTGACCGTGCAGCTCAAGCGCGACACCACCGCGGAAGAAGTCAACGCTCTGCTCAAGGCCGCCAGCGAACAATCCCCGGTTCTCGGCTACAACGCCCTGCCCCTGGTGTCCTGCGACTTCAACCACAATCCACTGTCGTCGATCTTTGATGCCAACCACACCCGCGCCAACGGCCGGCTGCTCAAGGTACTGGCCTGGTATGACAACGAATGGGGCTTCTCCAACCGCATGCTGGACAACTGCCTGGTTCTGGCGCGCCTGAACTGACCCCGGAGGCTCGATGAGTCGTATCAGCTTTACTCGTGCCCAGTTGCCGGCGCGCAAGCGTATTGCTCTGGTGGCTCACGACCACTGTAAGAGCTACCTGCTGGACTGGTGCCAGCGCCAACGCGAACGGCTGGCTCGCCACCAACTGCTTGCCACCGGCACTACTGGTCTGCTGCTGAGCCAGCGCTTGGAACTGCCGGTGGAAAGCATGATCAGCGGCCCGCTCGGCGGTGACCAGCAGATAGGCGCACGCATTGCCGAAAGGCGTGTGGACATGCTGGTGTTCTTCTGGGATCCGTTCGAGCCGCAACCGCACGACCCGGACATCAAGGCTCTTCTGCGCGTGGCGGCAGTCTGGAACATTCCGGTTGCCTGTAACGAGAGCAGCGCCGACTATCTGCTGAGCAGCAGCCTGCTGGAACAGCAGCACGAGTATCGCATCCCCGACTACGAGAGCTATCTGGCCGGCCGGCAATAGCCGGCCCTTGCAGGTACAGATCGCACGATCCCACCACGCCAGAGTTTAGAAATCCACCCGCCCCCGCCCGGCCTTAATCGCTCCCCGCCGGCTCTTGTCAGCGAGCCGGCGCTTTTTCGAGCCAAGAGTGGGTTTGGTAGGACGACGCTTGCGCTCCACGCGGCCGACTTGCCGAATCAGCCCGGCCAAGCGCTCCAGTGCCTCCAGGCGATTCTGCTCCTGGGTGCGAAATTGCTGAGCCTTGATAATCACCACGCCGGCAGCGGTGATCCGGCTGTCAGCCAACGCCAACAAACGCTCCTTGTAAAATGCAGGCAGAGACGAGGCCTGGCTGTCAAAACGCAGATGTACTGCGCTGGCGACCTTGTTGACGTTCTGTCCACCGCTACCCTGTGCCCGGATGGCCGTCAGCTCGATTTCTTCGAGCGGTAGTCGGACACTGTCAGAAACGATCAGCATGCAAATGACCTCAGATACCGCAGAAAACCAAGCATACCGCTGCCTGTAATCTTTGCTTGAAATTTCATCGCGGCACCGCCAATCCGGCTCGGCTAACTTAGCGCTTCGTTTCGCTGCGGAAATTCTTCATGGACTCCATTACTCAGGCAGTGCTTGGTGCCAGCATCCAGGGCGCGCTGCTCGGTCGCTGGCAAGGACGCAAGGCCCTACTCTACGGCGCTCTGCTGGCTACCGTGCCGGATCTCGACGTGGTCATCGAATACGGCGACGCCGTGGCAAATATGACCTATCACCGGGGTTTCAGCCATTCGCTGTTCGTCCTCAGTGGTCTGGCTCTGCTGCTGACCTGGATGGCCAGGCGCTGGCGTCCTCACCCTGGTTACTCAAGTGGGCGATTGCTCCTGACACTCTGGCTGGTGCTGATCACCCACCCCCTGCTGGATGCCTTCACCAGTTATGGCACCCAACTGTTCTGGCCGCTGCCCCCTACACCAACAGCCTGGTCGAGCCTGTTCATCATCGACCCGCTGTACACCCTGCCACTGCTGCTGGCTGTAGTTATCGGCCTGGCCCGGGGGCTACGCGGCGAGCAGGCCTGGCGAGTGCCTGCTGCGGCCCTGGCACTGTCGACGCTGTACATCTGCTTCAGTCTAGCCGGCAAGTTCATGGCCGAGCAGCGTGTCGAACGCGAGCTGGCACGCCTGGGCATCCAGGCCGAGCAGTTGTTCGTCACTCCCACACCATTCAATACCCTGCTCTGGCGGGTGATCGTGCTCGACGGCGAGTACTATCACGAGACTCTGGTCGGCTGGTTCGACCGTCAACCCCCGCAGCTGCTGCGCCTGCCCCGTGGCCTGCACCTACGCGAAGCGCTGGCCGATTCGCCCATGCATGCACGCCTGGACTGGTTTAGCGGCGGAGTACTGCGTTACGACCGAGTTGGCGACAAGCTGATCGCCACGGATCTGCGCCTGGGCATGACCGGTTTCCATCCCTTCCGCTTCGTTTTTGCCCGATTCCACGATGGCCGCTGGCAGAACGCCGCGGCAGTCGAACGCCTCCCCTTCGAACGTGGTGAGCCACAGCAACTGATATTGCTCTTAAAGCGCATCTGGCAGCCGGAACTGAAAGTTCCGCTACTGGCCTGGGCCAGCGAATTGAAAAAACCTTTATCAATTGAGACTCACTCCCACTAGCGAGGTTAACATGGGCATCCCATAGCCGAGGCAGGATGCCCCGCCATGCTGTTCCGCTATTTCGAATCGCTGATCGACGTATTCAAACCCGCGCCAGACGTAACTCCGCCGACGAGCATGCTGCGGTTCTACGGCCACTATCTGAAACAGGTCTGGCCGCTGGTGCTGTTGGTACTGGTAGTCGGCTTCTTTGTCGCCGTAATCGAAGTGGCCCTATTCAGCTTTCTTGGCCGACTGATCGACATGGCCCAGGCCAGTAGTGACGCCGCCAGTTTCTTCACCGAACACCGCAGCGAACTGCTCTGGATGCTCCTAGTGGCACTGCTGATTCGGCCACTGCTGTTCGGCCTGCACAACCTGCTGATCCATCAGACAATCACCCCGGGTCTGACCAACCTGATCCGCTGGCAGAACCATCGCTACGTCCTCAAGCAGAGTCTGGGCTTCTTCCACAGCGATTTTGCCGGCCGAGTCGCCCAACGGGTAATGCAGACCGGTCCGGCACTGCGCGACTCGGCCATGCAGGTGATAGATGCACTCTGGCACGTACTGGTGTACGCCGGCAGCGCCCTGTACCTGTTCGCTGAGGCCGATCTGCGTCTGGTACTGCCGCTGGGACTGTGGATCCTCGGCTACTGCGCGGCACTGTGGTATTTCGTGCCGCGCATCAAGTCACGCTCAGCAGCGGCCTCAGCGGCACGCTCGCGGGTGATGGGCCGGGTAGTCGACGGCTACAGCAACATCGCCACCCTCAAGCTGTTCGCCCATTCCCGGAAGGAAGAAAGCTACACCCGCGAAGCCATGCAGGATTTGCTGGATAAATTCCGTCTGCAGTCCCGTACCATCACGGTTCTGGACTTCCTCATTACCAGCTTCAATGGCGCGCTGATCGTCGGCACTGGCGCCCTGGCTCTGTGGTTGTGGAGTCAGGCACTGATCAACACCGGTGCCATTGCCCTGGCGCTTGGTCTGGTCATCCGCATCAACAACATGGCCGAATGGATCATGTGGGTCGTCAACGGCATCTTCGAGAACGTCGGCACCGTACAGGACGGCATGCAAACCATCGCACGCCCACGCAAGGTGTGCGACCGCGAGGACGCTCAAGCATTGCAGGTGAGCCAAGGCACGGTTCGCCTGGAGAACATCCGCTTTCACTACGGCAAGCAGGATGGGGTGATCAGCGATCTCAGCCTGGCTATCCGTGCAGGCGAGAAGATCGGCCTGGTTGGCCCGTCCGGTGCCGGCAAGTCAACCCTGGTCAACCTGCTGCTGCGCCTCTACGACCTGGAGGGCGGACGCATTCTGATCGACAACCAGGATATTGCCACGGTGACTCAGGAAAGTCTGCGCGCGCACATCGGCGTGGTCACCCAGGACACCGCGTTGCTGCACCGATCGATCCGCGACAATCTGCTCTACGGCAAACCCGGTGCCACCGACGAGGAGCTCTGGGAGGCCGCCCGCAAGGCCCGCGCCGACACCTTCATCCGGCAACTGGACGATGGCCAGGGTGGCCGTGGCCTGGACGCCCAAGTGGGCGAGCGCGGGGTCAAGCTCTCGGGCGGCCAGCGCCAGCGTATCGCCATCGCCCGGGTGCTACTGAAGAACGCCCCGATCCTGGTGCTGGATGAAGCGACTTCGGCGCTGGACTCCGAAGTCGAAGCAGCCATTCAGGAAAGCCTGGACAGCCTGATGGAAGGCAAAACGGTGATCGCCATCGCCCACCGCCTGTCGACCATCGCCCGCATGGACCGACTGGTGGTGATCGATCAGGGGCAGGTAATCGAAAGCGGCAGCCACGCCGAGCTGATAGCCCGTGGCAGTCTGTATGCACGTCTCTGGCGGCACCAGACCGGCGGTTTCGTCGGGATTGAAGATCCTGAGGGAGAAGCCTGAGCCACTGAAGCGCCTCCCGCAGGTATAGAGTGGATGACGCTCTTTTCATCCACCATTGCGAACAGAGCAATGGACGGATGAAGCACCGTCCACCCTACTCCGTTACTCCGCCGCCGGCTTCTTGCGCCTGAGCGGCGCGCTGCCATCGGCGCTGACCAGCGCGGAAGGCTTGCCGGCCGGGCGTGGGCCGGCCTTGCGCTTAGGCGCGGCGGCCTTCTTCGGGTCTTTCTTGTCAGTCTTTTTCTTCTTGCTACCAGCTGCCTTGCCCGATGCCTTGAGGTTCTTCGGCCCCTGATAGAAACCCTTCAGCTCCTTGATGACACGCCGCTCAAAGCGCTGCTTGAGGTAACGCTCGATACTGGACATCAGGTTCCATTCGCTATGAGCAATCAGCGACACCGCCAGGCCCTCGGCACCCGCCCGGCCGGTACGGCCGATGCGGTGCACGTATTCGTCTCCCGAACGCGGCATGTCGAAGTTGATCACCAGATCCAGCCCTTCAACATCCAGCCCGCGCGCGGCCACATCGGTAGCTACCAGCACCCGCACCGCTCCCTGGCGCAGACGCTCGATGGCCAGCTTGCGGTCCTTCTGATCCTTATCGCCATGCAGCACGAAGGCCTTCATGCCGGCAGTCACCAACTTGCCGTAGAGCCGGTCGGCCTGGGCCCGGGTATTGGTGAAAACGATGGCTTTGTCGTACTGCTCGTGACTCAACAGCCACTCGACCATCTGCTCCTTGTGATGGTTATGGTCGGCTGTGATGATTTGCTGACGGGTACCCTCATTAAGCTCGCTGACACTGTTGAGCATCAGGTGCTGCGGATCCTTCAGTACCTGGGCAACCATCGCGCGCAGAGCGCTGCCGCCAGTGGTGGCGGAGAACAGCAGCGTCTGGTGCGGCCTGCAGGCGTCGGCCAGGCGCTGGGCATCCTCGGCAAAGCCCATGTCCAGCATGCGATCGGCCTCGTCGAATACCAACACCTCCACTTCATCCAGAGGCAGGTTGCCCGCATCGGCATGTTCGATCAGACGACCGGGAGTACCGATCAGGATGTCGATCTTGCGCATCAGTGCCGCCTGCACCTTGAAGTCCTCCCCTCCGGTGACCAGCCCGGCCTTAAGGAAGGTGTACTGAGCAAAACGCTCCACTTCCTTCAGGGTCTGCTGCGCCAGTTCACGGGTCGGCAGTAGGATCAGTGCGCGAATGCTCAAGCGCTTACGGGCATTGCCATCACCGAGCAGGCGATGCAGCAGCGGCAACACAAAAGCGGCGGTCTTGCCGCTTCCGGTGCGGGCAATCACCCGTAGATCCCGGCCCTCCAGCGCCGGCGGAATCGCCGCCAGCTGCACCGGAGTCGGCTCGACGAAATCAAGTTCGGCCACGGCCTTGAGCAGGCGTTCATGCAGGGCGAATTGGGCAAACACGGGGATACACCTCGAAGAATCGAAAAAACGCTGCATAGCCTAACGGTTTCTGCTGCCGGAACCGAGCATCTTTGCATGTCCTGCGCCCGGAGCCCCGCCTGCGACAAGTCGCTACTGCCAGGGAAACCCTGGCATGAGCCTCATACTCGCCGATCCGGCATAAGGAGCTGAACCGGCCGAAGTGCTACCCACCGACACGACCTGCTCCGCTCCCCCGTTGCTTTTGCAAAAGCCGGGCGCTATCCCAGCCCACCAGCAGCACAGCCGCCCAAATCGGCAAATAGGTCAGCCATTGCCCGGCATCAAACGCCTCGCCCAGCACCAGCAGTGACACAGCGAACAGCAGCACAGGCTCCAGGTAGCTGAGAATGCCGAACAGCCCCAGCGGCAGCAGTCGACTGGAAGCCATATAGGCCGCAAACGCCAGAGTGCCGATCAGCGCCATGCCAGGCACCAGCAGCCAGAGCACAGAACGTTCGGCAAAGGCATTCTCCGGGCCGAATGCCAGAACCAGCCAGATCGCCAGCGGGGCCAGCATCAGCATTTCCAGGGTAAAACCCGACAGCGCATCCAGACGCATCCAGCGCCGCAGCATGAAGTAAGGTGGGTAGCCCAGTGCGGTAACCAGAGTCAGCCAGGAAAACGCCTGGGTACGCCACAGCTCATGCAGCACGCCAAGCGCCGCACACGTGACTGCCAGCGTCTGCAGCGGACGCAGACGCTCGCCATAAAACAGTCGGCCGGTCAGCACCATAGCCAACGGCAGCAGGAAGTAGCCCATGGAAACTTCCAGCATGTGACCGGTCAACGGCGCCCAGACGAACAGCCCCCACTGCAGACCGATCAGAGCAGCCGCCACCGGACAGGCCGCCAGCAGCAGCGGCTCACGCGCCAGTCGCCGGAAACTTTCGCGCAACTGCGTCGTCTGTCGGGCCAGCAGCACCAGCAGAAGTACCAGCGGAATCGACCAGAGCACACGTTGGGCGAACACCTGCACACCATCAAGCGGCGTCAGCCAGCGAACATAGCCGGGCATGGTGGCAAACAGCAGTGAAGCACCAACGGAAAGGGCTACACCACGCCCGGACAGTTGCATCAGCGTACTCCTGCAATCGACGATGGCTTGCGCCCCAGATGCACCAGCGGCAAAGACAGAATGATCACTGCGCCACCAATGGCCAGACGCAGTAGATCGGCATCCCGATTCCAGATCAACAGGTTGACCAGCAACCCGGCCGGAACCAGTGCATTATTCATGACCGCCAGAGTGCCACCGTCGACCAGACTGCCCCCCCGGTTCCACCAATACAGTCCCAGCCCAGAGGCCACTATCCCGAGCCAGAGCAGCACCCCCCACTGCAGCGCGGAGCTTGGCATTCGCTGTTCGTCACCAAGCAGCAGGTAGGCCGGCAAAGCGATCAAGAGCGCGCCCAGATAGAAGAATCCGAAACGGCGATACTGCGGCTCTGACGAGGGGTACCAACTCAACAGATGCTTGTACAGCACCTGCCCGGCAGCAAAGGTGAAGTTGGCCAGTTGCAGCAGCAAGAAGCCCAGCAGAAAGCCGCTGCTGATACCGTCATAACGAATGATGCCGGCCCCCAGCACTGCTACGGTCGCCGCCAGCAGCGACCAGGGATTGAAGTGGCGATTGAGCGCATCCTCGATCAAGGTCACGTGCAGAGGCGTGAGGATGGTGAATAGCAGCACCTCCGGGACGGTCAGCACTGAGAAGCTCAGGTACAAACAAACATAAGTGATGCCGAACTGCAGCGCACCGATCAGCAGCATGCCTCGGACGAAGGCCGCCGGATGACCTCGCCAGCGCGTCAGAGGCAGGAACAGCAAGCCGGCAATGACGATGCGCGTCAGCACCGCAAAGTAGCTGTCAACCTGGCCAGCCAGGTACTCGCCGATAAGGCTGAAGGAAAAGGCCCATAGCAGTGTAACGATCAGGAGATAGCGCATGGTCACCTCGGAGACTGGCGGCGACCTTAGCGCGTTCGTCACAGGCACACAATCGACAGCAGGCATCAGGGACGGCCCGTTCGGCAAGTCCGTCGCCAACGGGCACGCTCATGTCGATCCGGTGCGTGTTGCAGCGACCGGGCAGGCCTGCGAATGAAAACGGAGGCACGCCTGCCGTAACGCAGACTCAGGCCACCTCGGCCAGTCGAGCACGGGCCTGGGCCAGCCCCTTCTCACTGAACTCACCGCCCATGTTCAGCCCTTCGGCATGGATGAACTGCACGTCATGGATGCCGATGAAGGCCAGAGCCTGGCGCAAGTAGGGTTCCTGATGATCCAGCGCACTGCCAGCGTAGATACCACCACGGGCTGTCAGAACGAAAGCGCGCTTGCCGTTCAGCAGCCCCTGCGGGCCGGTCTCCGTGTACTTGAAGGTAATGCCGGCACGCAGTACATGATCCAGCCAGGCCTTCAGCGTGCTGGGAATGGAAAAGTTGTACATGGGCGCGGCCAGCACCAGCACATCAGCCACCAGCAGCTCCTCGGTAAGCTGATTGGAGCGTGCCAGCGCCGCCTTCTCAGCCTCACTCTGCTGCTCGCTGGGGGTCATCCAGCCTCCGAGCAGAGTGGCGTCCAGGTGCGGCACCGGCTCAGCGGCCAGGTCACGCAGCTGGATCTGATCGGCAGGGTTCGCGGCCTGCCAGTTGGTGATGAATTGACGGGTCAGCTCGCGTGAAACCGAACCCTGTTGACGGGCACTGCTTTCAATAACCAAGACACGGGACATAGTCAGGACTCCATTGATGAAAGGGATCAATGGAGCCAAGGCTAAAGTCTTAATACTCGATAAAAAAGCGAAACTTTTCGCCTAAATCTATCGAACAAGTTGATTTGTCAGCTCCCCAGAACTAGGCTGTACCTACTTCAGGCCACACTCCAGACTGATGCGCAGACGAATCACACTGCGAGTGAACTTGACCACCATATTGCTGCTGGCCCCCGCTTCCAGCACTGCCCGGCGGGTTCGCGGCGCTTCCGGACCGTTGCGGAATATGGCTGTGCATTCCGCAGCGCTCTGGCCATAGTTATATAGCCGCAGAGCAGCGATGTTGTGGTCTATCTCCTGGGTCGTGGCCGACAGTTCGGCGCCATTGAGCTGCCGCTCCAGTTCGATCGGGTAGGCATAGGCCCCCAGAGGCAGACAGGCGAACAACAGGCAGATTATTTTTTTCATCAGTGCTCTCCTCCGCGAGGCACCAGTGTAACAGGCCGTCTGCCCCGGCGACGAGGCAGTGGCAGGCAGCCCGAGCATCGGGACTCTCCATGCAGGCAGGAAAATGAGATGAAGGCACCTCGCGTAACCCTGGATCAATGGCGAACCCTGCAAGCCGTGGTGGATCAGGGCGGTTTCGCCCAGGCCGCCGAAGTCCTGCATCGCTCTCAATCCTCTGTCAGCTACACCGTGGCGCGCATGCAGGAGCAGCTAGGCGTTCCGCTTCTGCGTATCGACGGACGCAAGGCTGTACTCACCGAGGCTGGCGAAGTGCTGCTACGTCGCTCGCGGCATCTGGTCAAACAGGCCAGTCAACTGGAAGACCTGGCACACCACATGGAGCAAGGCTGGGAAGCGGAAGTCCGGCTGGTGGTGGACGCCGCCTACCCTACTGCCAACATTGTCCGAGCCCTCAGTGCCTTCATGCCGCAGAGCCGCGGATGCCGTGTGCGCCTACGCGAAGAGGTGCTTTCCGGGGTCGAGGAAGTTCTGCTCGAAGGTACTGCGGATCTGGCCATCAGTGCCCTGAATATTACCGGCCACCTCGGTATCGAACTGAGCGAGGTGGAATTCATCGCTGTCGCCCATCCCGAACACCCGCTGCACCGCCTGCAGCGCGAGCTGAGCTTCCAGGATCTGGAAAGCCAGATGCAGGTGGTCACGCGCGATAGCGGCCGTCTGCAGCCACGCGACGCCGGCTGGCTCGGTGCCGAACAGCGCTGGACCGTCGGCAGCCTGCCCACCGCGCGTACCTTTGTCAGCAATGGCCTGGGCTTTGCCTGGCTGCCGAGCCACCTGATCGCCCGGGAACTGCAGGAAGGCCTGCTCAAGCCCCTGCCGATAGCACAGGGGGCCGTCCGCCGGCCGCGCTTCTTCCTCTACAGCAACAAGGATCGCGTGCTCGGCCCGGCTACGCAGATACTCATCGAGCTGATCAAGAGCTTCGATGGCACGCTGCTGGATGTTCCCTTCGCCGCTCCGCAGTCCTCCATCTGAGCCGCGCACCATGCCCTATTTCGACCACGATGGCTGCCGCCTGCACTATCAGGAACAGGGTCAAGGCGAACCGCTCCTGCTGCTCCACGGATTGGGCTCAAGCATCCGCGACTGGGAATACCAGATTCCGGTGTTCAGCCATCACTACCGGGTCATCGCTCTCGACGTGCGCGGCCACGGACACTCGGACAAACCGCGCGGCGCTTACCGCATCGCCACCTTTGCCGCCGATGCAGCCGCCCTGATCAAACACCTGCAACTGCCCCCCGTGCATCTGCTCGGCATATCCATGGGCGGCATGATCGCCTTCCAGCTTGCAGTCGATCACCCGGAGCTGCTACGCAGCTTGAGCGTGGTCAACAGCGCCCCCGAAGTCAGGGCCCGCAAACTGCGCGAACATCTGGAAATTTCCCGACGGCGAATTCTGGCCCGCGTAATGAGCCTGGAAACCCTGGCCCGTGCGCTCGGCAAGTTGCTGTTCCCCCATCCCGAGCAGGCCGAACTGCGTCGCAAGGTAGAACAACGCTGGCCACAGAACGACAAGCGCGCCTACCTGGCCAGCCTTGACGCCATCATCGGCTGGAGCGTGCAGGAACACCTGCAGCGCATCACCTGTCCTACTCTGGTGATCAGCGCCGACCGTGATTACACCCCGGTCGAGCGCAAGCGCGAGTACGTGACGAGACTGCCAAACGCGCGCTTGCTGGTGATCGAAAATTCGCGCCACGCCACACCGCTGGATCAACCGGAACGCTTCAATAGCGCCCTGCTCGCCTTTCTCGGCGGGCTCGAAATCACTGCCAACAAGGAAAACTGACCATCATGCTCAAGCAACTCGCGATTGCCACTGGCGCCCTGCTGCTCTCGACCACCCTGCTGGCGGCCGATAACCCCAGAGTGCTGCTGACCACCAGCCTCGGCGAAGTGGAAGTGGAACTGGCCGCCGACAAGGCACCGATCAGCACGCAGAACTTTCTCAAGTACGTGGACAGCGGCTTCTATGCCGGCACCCAGTTCCACCGCGTGATCCCCGGTTTCATGATCCAGGGCGGAGGTTTCGACGCGAACATGCGGCAGAAGGAAACCGATGCTCCGATCAAGAACGAGGCCGATAACGGCCTGCATAACGTTCGTGGCACCCTGGCCATGGCCCGCACCCAGGTACGCGACTCAGCCACCAGCCAATTCTTCATCAACCACAAGGACAATGCCTTCCTCGACCACGGTAGCCGCGACTTTGGCTATGCCGTTTTTGGCAAGGTGATACGCGGCATGGATGTGGTTGACCGGATCGCCCAGGTTCCCACCGGTACCTACGGCATGCATCGTGACGTGCCACGCGAGCCGGTGCTGATTCTCGAAGCCAAGCGGGTAGAGTAATACCGGAAGCAAAAAAGCCGACCTTAATGGTCGGCTTTTTCGTTTAGGCCAGTGCTACGGCAAAACCGGGCTCACTTCTCGACGAAGGCGCGCTCGATCAGGTAGTCGCCCGGCTCACGCATGCGCGGGGAGATTTTCAGGCCGAAGCTGTCGAGCACCTGGCTGGTCTCTTCCAGCATGCTCGGGCTACCACAGATCATCGCCCGATCGTCCTGCGGATTAATGGGTGGCAGACCAATGTCCTCGAACAGCTTGCCGCTACGCATCAGGTCGGTCAGACGGCCCTGGTTTTCGAACGGCTCGCGGGTCACGGTCGGATAGTAGATCAGCTTTTCCTTCACCGCGTCGCCAAAGTATTCGTTCTTCGGCAGATGCTCGGTGATGAACTCGCGATAGGCCACTTCGTTTACGTAGCGTACGCCGTGCACCAGGATCACCTTCTCGAAGCGCTCATAGGTTTCCGGATCCTGAATCACGCTCATGAAGGGCGCCAAGCCGGTGCCGGTGCTCAGCAGGTACAGGTGCTTGCCCGGGTTGAGATCGTCGAGCACCAAAGTGCCGGTGGGCTTCTTGCTGATGATGATCTCGTCGCCTTCCTTCAGGTGCTGCAACTGCGAAGTCAGCGGGCCGTCCGGCACCTTGATGCTGAAGAACTCAAGAGTTTCTTCCCAATTCGGGCTGGCAATGGAATACGCACGCATCAGCGGGCGGCCATCAGGCTGGCGCAGACCGATCATCACGAACTGGCCGTTCTCGAAGCGCAGGCCCGGGTCGCGGGTGCACTTGAAGCTGAACAGGGTATCGTTCCAGTGGTGGACGCTGAGCACACGCTCGACGTTCATATTGCTCATGATGACTTCCTCGGAAAGCTCGGGCACCGGTAGGCGCGATTGCGCGGCATTCTAATTGCACCGACAATATCTGTTAAGTGGGTTATCACGATATAGGTTATCGGTTATATCGATATGCGATTTACTCTCAGACAGCTCCAGGTGTTCGTCGCCGTGGCACAGCAAGAAAGCGTTTCCCGTGCGGCCGAATCCCTCGCACTGTCACAGTCGGCCACCAGCACCGCGCTGACCGAACTGGAGCGCCAGTCCAACTGCCTGCTGTTCGACCGTGTCGGCAAGCGCCTGAGCCTCAACGCGCTCGGCCACCAGTTGCTGCCACAGGCCGTGGCCCTGCTCGACCAGGCCCGGGAAATCGAGCGCCTGCTGGGCGGCAAGAGCAGCTTCGGCTCGCTCAACCTGGGGGCGACCCTGACCGTAGGCAACTACCTGGCGACGCTGCTGATCGGCGAGTTCATGCAGGCACATCCCGAATGCCGGGTCAGCCTGCATGTTCGCAACACCGCACACATCGTCCACCAGATCGCCCATTACGAACTTGATCTGGGTCTAATCGAAGGTGATTGCCAGCATCCGGACATCGAGGTGCAGCCCTGGGTAGAAGACGAGCTGACAGTGTTCTGCGCCCCCCAGCATCCGCTGGCCAGCCGGGGCACCGCCACACTGGAGGAACTCGCCCGGGAGGCCTGGATTCTGCGCGAGCAGGGCTCGGGTACGCGCCTGACCTTCGACCAGGCCATGCGCCATCATCCCTATGGTCTGAATATCCGCCTGGAGCTGGAACACACTGAGGCCATCAAGCGTGCAGTGGAATCCGGTCTGGGGATCAGCTGTATTTCCCGCCTGGCCCTGCGCGATGCCTTCCGCCGCGGTAGCCTGGTACCAGTGAGCACACCCGAACTGGATCTGCGCCGGCAGTTCTACTTCATCTGGCATCGGCAGAAATACCGAACCTCGGCCATGCGCGAATTCCTCGAACGCTGCCGGGCTCTGACTGCCGGGGTCAGCCGCAGCGACCAGATCGTTCTGCCCCCGGTAGTCTGAGGCACCTCTCGCTCACTGGGAGGGAATCGACTCCATCTGCTGGAGCAGAAGGGCTGCCTGGGTTCGTGTGCGCACCCCTAGCTTTCGGAAGATCGCCGTGACATGAGCCTTGACGGTCGCCTCGGAAACGCTCAGCTCGTAGGCAATCTGTTTGTTCAGCAGGCCTTCGCAGACCATGGTCAACACCCGAAACTGCTGCGGTGTCAGGCTGGCCAACCCGGCACTGGCAGCCAGCGCCTCATCCGACACTGGCGGGCTCTCCTCAGCCGACTGCGGCCACCAGGTGTCACCGTCGAGAACCTGGCGAACCGCCTGCTGGATCACTTCCAGTGAGCTTGACTTGGGAATGAAGCCACTGGCACCGAACTCGCGGGAACGATTGACTACCGAGGCTTCTTCCTGGGCAGAAATCATTACCACCGGGATCTGCGGATACTGTCCGCGCAACAGCACAAGCCCGGAAAAGCCATAGGCGCCGGGCATATTCAGATCCAGCAGTACCAGATCCCAGTCGCTCTTATCGGCCAGGCAGGCCTCCAGTTCAGCGATGCTGGCGGCTTCCACCAGCCGTACCTGGGGCCCCAACCCCAAGGTCAGGGCCTGTTGCAGGGCACTGCGAAACAGAGGGTGATCATCGGCAATCAGGATTTCGTATGCGGCCATTGGCGGATCCTGTTTTTGTTATCAATGCACTGGAGTGAGTATGGCAGTGCTCGGGTTGCCCGCTATCCGTTCAGGCCCGCTCGTTGAAACCGCAGGTGCCCCACACGGATCGATGGCGGCGCCCAGCATGCCGAGCGATGCCGGGGTGGTCAAGCTCAATGCTTTGCGGCACGATGCGCTGCTTTATCCGTCGAGAGATTGCAATGCCAAGCCAAGCCCTGCGAGCCGACCTGCTGATGCTGATCACCGCGATGATCTGGGGCAGCGTCTTCGTCGCCCAGCAACTGGGTATGGAGAACATCGGTCCGTTCCTTTATTCCGGACTGCGTTTCGCGCTCGCCAGCCTGGTACTGATCCCAGTTATCCTGCTGATGCAGCGCGGCAGTCGGCAGCCGCGCCCGGCGCCCAGCCGCGGCCTGCTGCTGGGAGGCATCATCATGGGTCTGGCCTTGGCCATCGGGATCAACCTGCAGCAGGTCGGCCTGCTGTTCACCACGGTCACCAACTCCGGCTTCATCACTGGGCTGTACGTGATCGTGGTGCCGCTGCTCGGTCTGTTCATTGGCCAGCGCAGCGGCCTGGGAATCTGGCTGGGCGCCAGCCTGGCCGTGGTCGGCATGTTCCTGCTCAGTGTCGGTGAAGGCTTCACGGTAGCCTCCGGTGACTGGCTGCAACTGGCTGGCGCCTTCGTCTGGGGCCTCCATGTGCTGCTGGTGGGCTTCTTCGCCAGCCGACACGATCCACTGCGCCTGGCACTGGTTCAGTTCATCACCTGTGCAGTGGTGAGCCTGGCGTTGGCGCTACTGCTTGAAAGCACAACGCTCGACGGCATTCTCGCCGCAGCTCCGGCCATCCTTTATGGCGGCATCTTTGGAGTTGCAATCGGCTTTACCCTACAAGTCATCGCCCAGCAACACGCGATCGCCTCACATGCGGCCATCATCCTATCGCTGGAAGCGGTGTTTGCCGCTATCGCCGGCGCCTGGCTGCTCGGCGAATCGCTGCCGATGCGCGGCTACCTGGGCTGCGCACTGATGTTCGCCGGCATGCTGCTGGCCCAACTGTGGCCAAATCCTGCGGCCAAAGTACTCAGCGGTAAAGCTGCAGACGCTGATGCAGCGCGTCGCTGAGATCCAGTGGCAGACGCCGCTTGGCCGCCAGGTAGTGCTGACTGAAAGCATCCAGGTAGTCATCCAGCGCTGCACCGGCATGGCTGTCGCCGGCCAGCTCCAGGCACAACGCCGCCACCTCGGCGGTGCACAAATGCTCACCACGGGTGGAGCGTCGCAGACGATAGCGTGACAGTTGCGCCGGCGTCAGACTAAGCACCGGTAGCGAGTCCAGATAAGGACTCTTGCGGAACATCTTGCGCGCCTCTGTCCAGGTGGCATCGAGCAGTACGAACAGCGGCTTGCGCCCGGGCTGCGGCGCTACCGTCTCCACTACCCGCGAAGGCGAGGCGTATTCACCCGGAAAAACCAGGTAGGGCTGCCACTGCGGATCACCCAGTAGCTCCAGCAGCGCCGGATCGACCGCTGTGCGCGCCCAGCCGAAGGCATGGGTCGCTGCGATCACGTCGGCAATCAGCCAGCCGGTATTGCTGGGCTTGAGCGCCTCGATGTCGTGCATCAGCAGGCACACTCCTACCGTGCTCGACACCCGCGGGCGCCAGGCACACAGGCAGTGACTCGGCTGAATCCGGCAATGCGGACAGCGCTCGGCCCGGGAACCGCGGGCGACAAAGGGTTTCAGGCTGCGCGCCAGGCGCTCTGCGCGCAGACGGGCGACGGCATGGGGGACTGGCTGGGTCATCGGGAACGGCGGCTGCAGACGGGCGCCCAGTCTATCACCCTGCGCCCGGTTGCCGCTGGCCTCCACCCGGAAAAGCGCTAGACTGCTGCCCGGCCATCGCGCCGAGCCGGCGGCAACACGGCTCGTGCATCGACAGCGGAGACGAAACAATCACCCTACGGCCCTGTCCAACCCTCGTCCATCTTTTCCGGAGTCCGATGACATGCAGCGCTACATTCTTCCCGCTCTCCTGTGCAGCCTTCTGCTTCCGGCAGCCCAGGCCGCTTCACTAAAAGAGCTGGAGCTGACCCGCACCCTGGAGCAGGTGGCCCGGCAAAGCAGTGAAGGTACGCCGCGAGCAATCAACGAGGATATTCTCGATCAGGGCTATACCGTCGAAGGGCATACCCTGGTCAACCATCTGAGCGTGCGCGAAGCTCACGCCGCACAGATGCGCGGCCATCCTGACGCAGTGCGTGCGCAGCTGGCCGCCAGTGTCTGCAGCAACCCGGGCTATCGCAACCTGCTAAGCCAGGGAGCTCAGCTGCGCTACCAGTTCAGCGAATACCGCAGCAACCGCCCGGTCACCGTGGAAGTATTCGAGCGCAGCGACTGCGGCCTCTAAGGTCGCAGCCCCTCCCTCTTCAGCGCAGGACGCGCGGATCGCCCTGCCCTGCCAGGGCAGCACATTCTTCAGCGCTTAACCATGCCTCCACGGCAACGCCCAGCAGCTCGGCGGCATGCTGCAGCACATGCGCCCAACTGCAGCCATTGGCGAACAGCATGCCGGCTTCGTCGAAGGTACCGCCGCGGTTGCGATAGCCCAGTACACGGCAATTGTCGGCATTGCCCAGCACTGCTGCCAGATGTCCGGCAGCCACTTCCGGACGCATGTGAGTCAGCAGTACACGCTTCGGCCAAGCTTCCGGGAACAGTGCTTCGCACTGCTGGGCGGAGGCCAGGCTGGCTGCCTCCCAGCTGTCGCGCGGCTGGCGGAAGCGCCCGGGCTCCTGCAGGTAGACCAGTCGCCAGGACACCCCCTGCTCAGTCAAACGGGCAGCAGCCCGACACATCTCACTCAACTGGTAGCTGCCACTGGCGACCAGCAGCAACGGCTCGCCCTCGCCATACCCATCAATCAGCAGCGCGCCATCGCGAGCCAGTTGCCGGGCCTGATCGGCACTGAAGAAGGCCGGCTGCTCACGCTTGGCCACCACCAGACAGGCCAGCCGGCCACGCTCCTCGTAGATGCCGGGCAGCAGCGCCAGCAGCGAGTTATGATCGGCCGGCAGCAGCACCCGCATGACATCGTGCATTTCACCAAGCAGGGCTTCGCAGAAGGTGGTGTCCTGATGCGACTGCTGATTCTTGCCGTTCTCCCAGGTGTGCGATGTGGCCACCAGCGGCCAGCCCAGCCATCCTGCCGGGCGTCCCGCCTCTTTCTGCTGGCGGGCGAATATCAGGCTCTGGCGCACCGCACCCAGCATCTTTACGCAGAAAGCCTCATAGCTGGCCACCAGATTCAGGCCAGCCTGGTTGGCCAGACAGGCAGAGACCACCGCTTCTTCGTTGAGCGCCGTGATCACCGCACCATGCACCGACTCCAGTTCGCTCTCCGGCTCGCAAACCCGGTGACGCAGGGCCGCCAGCACACCACTGAGGCGGTTACTGGCCAGTTCGTCCGGATTGCCAACCCGGGGCCGCAACTGCGGGTTGGCCCGCACCAGATCGACAAAATAGCGATCCAGCGCGCTCATCGGTGAGCAGCGCAAGTCATGGAAATGCAGCTCCGGCTGTACCGGCAGCGGCGGCTGTCGCACAGCCAACGGGTTGTCCCGCTCCGGCAAACGAGCCGAGCGAGCGGAAAACATCTGGCAGGCCTCGGCCAAAACCTGCGGCTCCACCCACAGGGCAGCAGCATGCTGGTTGAACAGCTCCCGCGCCTGCGCATTATTCGCCGGGCTGGCCGGAAGCGGCAGGTTGTGAGCAGCATTACTGCCTGCGCCGTAGAAGCCATAGCCCTTGACCGTTTCAGCAATGCCGTAGGGTATCGGCAGTGGGTAGCTGAGCAATTGCCGATTCAACTCGTCGACTCTCCGCTCCAGGCGCTGCTCCATTTCCCACAGGGCACAGACGAACGCGGCCGGGTCGCGCCCATCGAAGGTCAGCGGATCGAAACCGCAGCCACGCAGGTGGCGGCGGAAGCCTTCCACCCCTTCCAGAGTGCCCAGCTCGGTACGCTGTTCAATACGTCGGCCGTTGGCGATCATTACCGGCAGCGCCACGCCGCAGTCCTCGGCCCGCCACCAGCGGGGCATCCAGTCGCTGCCCCGCTGCTCCTCTGCAGCTCCATCGGAAAGGAAAGCCACGAGCTTTTCCCCCGGCAACGGCAGATGGGCATACTGCAACTCGGCAAAGCCCAGGTAGCCGCCTTCGGCAATGCCGCCGGCAGTATGCGGGTTGACATGACTGCCCAGCGGCACGCCGGCGCTGCCGTCAGGCGCCTGAGCGTAGCTGTAGAAGTCCGCCACCAGGCGACTCATACCGGCCTCGTCACAACTGTAGCGGGCGACCTGCTCCGGATGCTGGTTGGCAGTCAGCAGGTTGAGCGCCTCTATAGCGGCCACGCAGTGCCCTTGCCCCATCAGCCAGCCACGGGTCTCACCGGTCAGGGCATTGAGCGCCAGGTAGCCGGCATAGGCCGGTACCATGTTCAGCGCCCCGCCAGTGTGCCCCTCGGGAATCTCCTTGAAGTCTTCGGGCTGTAGTGGCTTGCCGTCGAGGCGAACGCGCTGCGCATAGGTCATGTGCACCACCAGCCAGAGCCCGGCCGCCGTCAATACATCCAGCGCCCGCAAC
This sequence comes from Pseudomonas sp. NCCP-436, assembly GCF_019656335.1. Lineage (GTDB taxonomy): Bacteria > Pseudomonadota > Gammaproteobacteria > Pseudomonadales > Pseudomonadaceae > Aquipseudomonas. Next base: position 64,532 of record NZ_BPLZ01000003.1, read on the forward strand.
AGTCGATAGACACTAGGCAGATCCGGCTGCCGGCCTCCCTGCACCAGCTGATGAGCAAGGCGGTAAACCGCCGCCGCACTCTGCGGACTATGCTGAACGGGGCCATGGCCTCGTTGCCACAAGGCAAACTCGGGACAATCCTGAGCATGACGGGCCAAGGTGGCGACATCGGGCAGTAGCTGGGTCATCGGCACTCTCCTGAACAATCCCTGCTAGTCTAGCCTGCCGAAAAAAGTAGCTCCTGACCTGCATCAAGACCTCCCGGTCCCTGATGCAGCAGACTCACAGCTTACTCATGACAAGGATACCTATATGGCCTTGCTTACCTTTATTGGCGCTGTCCAGCAGGTCACTGGTTCCTGCTATCTGATCGAAAGCCGCCAGGGTGCCAAGGTGCTGCTGGAGTGCGGCATGCATCAGGGCCGCCGCGAACAGCAGGAACTCAACCGGTCTTCCTTTCCCTTCGCCCCGCGTGAGTTGGACGCAGTGGTCATCTCCCACGCCCACCTCGACCACAGCGGTCTGCTACCGCGCCTGGCAGCAGAAGGTTATCGCGGGCCGATCCATGCCACCGAGGCCAGTTGCGAGCTGCTTGAGCTGATGCTGCTCGACTCGGCTTTTCTCCAGGAAAAGGACGCCGAATGGGAGAACCGCTGGCGAGCCCGCCAAGGCAAACCAGCGATTACCCCACTGTACACTACCGCCCATGCCGAGCAGGCACTCAGCCAGCGGCAGCCCCTGGCTTATGGCAAAACGCAGGAAGTGGCACCCGGAGTGCGGCTGACCTTGCACAACGCCGGGCACATTCTCGGCTCGGCCATCGTGGAATTACAGGTAGACGACCGTCGCCTGGTATTCTCCGGTGACCTTGGCAACACCTGCTCGCCGTTGATGCAGCCCCCGGCACGTCTGAGCGAAGCTGATGTAGTGCTGATGGAGTCCACTTACGGCGACCGCGACCACCGCAGCAGCGAGGACACACTGGAGCAACTGGCGGCAATCCTGCAGCAGGCGCACGAGGAAGGCGGCAACGTGCTGATCCCCTCGTTCGCAGTGGGGCGCAGCCAGGATCTGATCTACTACCTCGGTCGCTTCTACCAGGAAGGCCGACTGCCCCAGCAGGCCGTGTTCCTCGACAGCCCGATGGCCATTCGCGCCAACGCCATCTACAGCCATTTCCATCACCAGTTCGCCGAGCAGGATCGAGCGGCCCTTGCGGCCAGGTGCGTTCGGCGGATCGAGGACTGGCTGCCGGTCCTGCGCTGCACACCGACCGCCGAGGATTCGATGGCGATCAACCGGATCAGGAGCGGCGCGATCATCATCGCCGGCGCCGGCATGTGCAACGGCGGGCGTATCGTCCACCATTTCAAGCACAACCTCTGGCGCGAGAACTGCCACCTGATCTTCCCGGGGTTCCAGGCTCGGGGCACCCTGGGCCGGCAGATAGTCGATGGCGCCGACATGGTCAAGGTGCTGCACCAGCGCATCGCCGTGAAGGCCACGGTTCACACTCTCGGCGGCTTTTCCGCCCATGCCGGCCAGTCGCAACTGCTGGAGTGGGCGGGCAACTTCGCCCACCGCCCGGAGCTTCATCTGGTGCATGGCGAACTGGAGAAGATGCAGGCTCTGCAGGAAGCGCTGCGCAAACGCTTCGACTGGCACGCACACATTCCCGAGCCGGGCGAACGCATCGCCCTCTAAAGCAACGCCGGATACGTCCGCAGCTGTCTGACTGTGGCAAGCTCTGCAGATCAACGCCCGGATGCCGTCATCGCACCGGGCACACCTTGTGTGTTGCGAACAGGAGAGCCTGCATGCCCTACAATGCGGACGACTATCTGAACCGCCATGTCCGGCCCGGCGACACTGAGCTGAGTAGCAAGCTTGATGAACTGCTACGGCTGGCGAGCCCTGCTGGCAGCCCCAACCAGCCGCTGTACCGGGAGATGCTCACCACGGTCCTGCACATGGCCCAGGCCGACCGCAACCGCTGGGACGCCAAGATCATGCTGCAGACTCTGCGCGAAATGGAGCATTCCTTCAGCCTGCTAGAGCGGCTCAAGCGCCGACGCAAGGTTACGGTATTCGGCTCGGCACGCACGCCGGTCGACCACCCGCTGTACCACCAGGCCCGCACGCTGGGCGCTCTGCTGGCAAAACGCGAGCTGATGGTGATCACTGGCGCCGGCGGAGGCATCATGGCTGCCGCACACGAAGGTGCCGGAGTAGAGAACAGCCTGGGCTTCAATATCACCCTGCCCTTCGAGCAGAACGCCAACCCGGTAGTACGCGGCAGCCATCACCTGCTGTCGTTTCACTTCTTCTTCCTGCGCAAACTGTTCTTCGTCAAGGAAGCCGACGCCCTGGTGCTCTGCCCGGGTGGTTTCGGCACCCTAGACGAAGCCCTTGAAGTGCTGACACTGATGCAGACGGGCAAAAGCCCGCTGGTCCCCGTGATACTGCTCGACGAACCCGGCGGCAGTTACTGGGAAGATGCTCTGGGCTTTATTCGCCGGCAACTGGCCGACAATGCCTACATCCTGTCCAGCGACCTCAACCTGATGCGCCTGGTCTACAGCGCCGAAGAAGCCGTCGAGGAGATCGCCCGTTTCTATCGCAACGTCCACTCCAGTCGCTGGCTTAACGAATATTTCGTCATTCGCCTCAACCACCCGCTTAGCGAGGCAGCGCTGACCAGTCTGCACAAGGACTTCGCCAGTCTTTGCAAGAAGGAAGGCTTCATCCAGCGTCCGGCCTTCGAGCAGGAACAGGACGAGCCGGAACTGCTCGGCCTGCCGCGCCTGGCCTTCGCCTTCAACGGCCGAGATTACGGACGTCTGCGGGGCCTGCTGGACGTGCTTAACGAGCCGCAGAACTGGGCCGGCTGAGTTGTTCTCGGGTGAAGTCATTTCCGCAGGATCACGCCGTCTCGCCAGCGGAGGTCTCCATGACCGATACCTGACATAGAATGACTCTATCGAGCATGACCGGCGGCTGAACTTTCGCCAGACCGGCGAAGTCGGTATGGTCGCGCGCATCCATCTCCCAGGAGCCCCATATGCCTGCAGTCCCTGTCCTCTCTGGCCCGCAATACCTGCGAGAAGGTCTGAAACTGGTACTCAGCCCCGGCTTGCGGCTGTTCGTCCTGCTACCTCTGGCGGTCAACCTGATCCTCTTCGCCACGCTGATCGGTTTTGCCGTCCAGCAGTTCAGCGGCTGGGTTCACACCTTCATGCCGACTCTGCCGAACTGGCTGGGTTTTCTCGAATACCTGCTCTGGCCGCTGTTCGTGGCGCTGGTGATCCTGATGGTGTTCTTCACCTTCACCCTGCTGGCCAACCTGATTGCTGCACCTTTCAACGGTTTTCTTGCCGAAAAGGTAGAGGTGGTGGCGCGTGGCGAGGATCACTTCCCACCATTTAGCTGGGCCGAATTGCTGGCCATGGTGCCACGCACCATGGGCCGAGAGATGCGCAAGCTGGCCTACTTTCTGCCAAGAGCAATCGGCCTGCTGATCCTCAGCTTTATCCCGGTGGTAAATCTGCTGGCGGCACCGCTATGGCTGCTGTTCGGCGTGTGGATGATGGCCGTGCAGTACATCGACTATCCAGCGGACAACAACAAGATGAGCTGGCCCGACATGCTCGCCTGGTTGCGCGAAAAACGCTGGCAGAGCCTGAGCTTCGGCGGCATCACCTACGCCGCCCTGCTGGTACCGGGGCTGAATGTCCTGATGATGCCGGCGGCGGTGGCCGGCGCGACCTTGTTCTGGGTGCGTGAACGCGGCGAACAACGACTCACCTGACACGCAAGCGTAACCAGAACATCACACAGACGACACCAACCTACCAGACACTGCGGGGATGAACAGCTCATCCCTACATCTGGCTCTGGTCAGCGAAACCTTCGCTCCCGAGATAAACGGCGTGGCCAATACCCTCGGCCAGTTGGTTCGCGGCTTGCGTGCCCGCGGCCACCGGGTGCAACTGATACGCCCCCGGCAAAAGGCTGATCCGGCAGCATCTGAGGACGCGGATCAGTTGCTGACCCGTGGCTGCCCGCTGCCGGGCTATCCAGGCTTGCAATGGGGGCTTCCAGCTCGACGCAGGCTGCTGCGAGAATGGCGACAACAACCACCGGATCTGCTCTACATCGCCACAGAAGGCCCGCTTGGCCTGTCCGCACTGCGAGTTGCGAAACACTTGGCAATTCCAGTGGTGAGCGGTTTTCACACCAATTTCCAGCAGTACGCCGGACTCTACGGCATCACTGCCCTCACGCGACTGCTGACACACTACCTGCGCCACTTCCACAACCGCACGCAACTGACTCTGGTACCCAGTAGTAGCCAGATGACTGCGTTGGAGCGGCGCGGCTTCCAGCGATTGGCGCTACTGGCTCGTGGCGTCGACAGTCAGCTGTTTCATCCCGGCCGCCGCTGCGATGCTCTGCGTGCCAGTTGGGGACTGCACCCCGACGACCTGGCGCTGCTGTATGTCGGCCGACTGGCAGCGGAGAAAAACCTCGGCCTGCTGGTTCAGACCTTTCATATGCTGCGCCAGCGTTACCCCCAGCGCCGTCTGCGCCTGATTCTGGTAGGCGATGGCCCGCTGCGCGCACAGCTTCAGACTCGACTGCCGGACGCCCTGTTCTGCGGCATGCAACACGGCGAGGTGCTAGCCCGGCACTACGCCTCAGGAGATCTGTTTCTGTTTCCCAGCCTGTCGGAAACCTTTGGCAACGTGGTGCTGGAAGCCCTGGCCTCCGGCCTGGCCGTGGTAGCCTTCGATCAGGCCGCTGCAGCCCAGCACATCGCTCACCGACACAACGGCATGCTCGTACGCCCCGGCGATGCACAGGGCTTCGGCGAGGCAACCGCCGAGCTGCTGAGCGAGGCGGAGCTGCTCCGCCAGGTTCGCCTGAACGCCCGCCGGCACGCCGCACCACTTAGCTGGGAGACCTTCGTAAGCAGCTTTGAGCGCTGCCTGTTCGATGTTCTGCTGGCGCGGGCAACCCCTATCAACGCAGCGTCTTCAGCGCCTCCCGGCTAAACGGCAGAATTTCCCGTTCACGCCCCTCGCGGATCTTCAGAGCCCAGTCCGGATCGACCAGCAGCGCCCGGCCCACCGCCACCAGGTCGAATTCCTCCCTGTTCAGGCGCTCCAGCAGGTTCTCGATGCTGGCCGGCTCGGCCACCTTGTCGGTATTGACCATGAACTGCAGGAACTCGCCATCCAGCCCGACGCTGCCGACGGTGATGGTCGGTTTGCCGGTGAGCTTGCGCGTCCAGCCAGCCAGATTGAGGTCGCTGCCTTCGAATTCCGGCTCCCAAAATCGACGGGTCGAGCAATGGAAGATGTCCACACCGGCCTCGGACAAAGGCTTGAGGAAGGCCTCCAATTGCTCCGGGGTCTGTACCAGGCGCGCGCTGTAGTCCTGCTGTTTCCACTGCGAGAAGCGAAATATGATCGGGAAGTCTGGCCCAACCGCCGCGCGCACAGCCCGGATCAGCTCGATGGCAAAACGCGAACGCGCAGCCAGGTCACCGCCGTATTGGTCGCTACGCTGGTTGCTGCCTTCCCAGAAGAACTGGTCGATCAGATAGCCGTGCGCACCATGGAGTTCTACGCCATCCATACCGATGGCCTTGGCATCGCGCGCAGCCTGGGCGAAGGCGGCGATCACCTCATCGATGTCGGCCTGGGTCATACCCTGCACTATTACCTGACCGTCTTTGACCTTCTCCATCGGGCCGTAACCGGGTACGGCCGGATCCGGCTCGGTGCCCAGACGGCGCACGTTACCCACGTGCCACAGCTGCGGAACTATCCTGCCGCCCTCGGCGTGCACCGCCTCGACCACCTGCTTCCAGCCGGCCAGAGCATCCTCGCCATGAAATCGCGGCACGTTCGGGTAGCCATTGGCCGCCTTGTGCCCAACGGTGGTGCCCTCAGTGATGATCAGGCCCACGCCGGCAGCAGCACGACGGCGGTAGTACTCGACGACCTTGGCGTTGGGCACGCCGCCGGGCGAGAAGGAACGGGTCATCGGTGCCATGACCACACGGCTCGGCAACTCCAGGCTACCGAGACGAAACGGAACGAACAGGGCTTGTACGGATGCGTTCATGAAGGATCCTCTGAGTGATCAGCCTGCAGCAAACGCTCCAGACGGATGATGAAAGCCTCCAGTGGCTGCAGACTACGACTGACTTTGAGCCGTGCCAGCACACCCTGCCAGGCATTGCTGATAAAGATCGCAAGGTTGTCGCAATCCTCGTCGAGCGGAAGTTCACCGGTGCTCTGTGCCTGATTCAGGCAATCGCGCAGGATATCCACCGCAGCCTGCTGGATGGCCTCGACCTCGGCACCGATGGCCAGCAGCATCTCGCTCATTTCAAAGCTCAGGCTACCGATAAAACAGTGATACTGCGCTATCTCCTAGCGGGCGAAATACGCCAGCAGGTCACGGTAATAATCGAGAATGCGCGTCCGTGGACTCAGCGCCGGGTTGTTCAGCGCCTTGGCATAACGTGCCAGGCGCGGCCGATAGATAAAGGCCAGCGCCTGCAGGGCGAAGTCTTCCTTGCTGGCGAAGTAGTGATAGAAACTGCCCTTGGGAATCCCCGCCGCCCGAACAATCTCCTGTACCCCGGTTCCATGGTAGCCGTGGCGGATCATCGCCGCCGAGCCCCTACTCAGGATCAGGTCGCGCTTGTCGGATCGAATGCTGTTCATGAAGGCAAGGATATGACCGGTCGTCTCACCCAACCCAGCACTATTGATAAGGTTGATCAGGCGTCACAGGTCAACACGGACCAACATGACAAGCGCAGAACGCGTCAGGGCTGCAGCCAGACCAGCGAGACAAAACGCCCGGTGCGGGCGCTGCGGCGATAGGAATAGAAACGCGGATCGCCATATGTGCACAGCCCGCCACCGCTGACCGCGGTCACGCCCACGGCGGCCAGGCGAATACGTGCCAACTGATAGATGTCTGCCATGAACTTGCCGGGCGCGATACCCGGAACGAATGCGCACTTCGCATCGGCATGACGCCCGACAAAGGCCTCACGCACTTCGGCACCGACCTCGAAAGCCTGCGGGCCGATGGCCGGACCAAGCCAGACCAATAGCTCCTCTGGTGCAACATCCAGCGCCCTGACGGTGGCCTCCAGTACGCCGCCGGCTAGCCCGCGCCAGCCGGCATGCGCGGCCGCCACACGGGTTCCGGCACGATCACAGAACAGTGCCGGCAGACAGTCGGCCGTCATCGCCGTACAGGCGACACCAGGCGTTGCCGTCCAGTTGCCATCAGCCTCGGCAACCTGAGCCGGATTGGCCTCGACCACGCAGATACCATGCACCTGGCGCAGCCAGGCCGGACGACAGCCAAACACTTCAAGCAGATGTCCACGGTTGGCGACTACCGCCGCCGGATCATCGCCCACATGATCGCCCAGGTTGAACGTATCGAAAGGCGCGACGCTGACACCGCCACTGCGCGTAGTGACGCAGGCACGCACATTGGCCGGCGCCGGCCAATCGGGTATCAGCCAGTCATGCGTCGTCACCCGACGAAGGCCTCACGATCCTGACGCAGCAGGGTCAGTAGCCAGACCAGATCCTCCGGCAGCGGCGACTCCCACTTCATACGCTGCCCGCTGGCAGGGTGCTCAAGCTCGAGGAAACGTGCGTGCAACGCCTGACGAGGAAAGGTCTTGAGACTCTGCACCAGAGTCTGACTGGCGGCCGGCGGAATACGGAAGCGCCCGGCGTAGAGCGGATCACCCACCAGCGGATAACCCACATGGCTCATATGCACGCGAATCTGGTGGGTACGCCCGGTTTCCAGCTTGACCCGCACATGGGTGTGCGAGCGGTAACGCTCCAACACCCGGTAATGCGTGACGGCCGGCTTGCCGCCGTCGGTAACGGCCATGCGCTGACGCTGGCTGGAACTACGCCCGATGGGTGCATCGATGGTACCGCCGGCAGTGATCACGCCGATGCAGACGCATTCGTAGATACGACTGACGCTGCGTTTTTGCAGTTGCTCGACCAGAGCGGTCTGCGCCTGCAGGGTCTTGGCTACCACCATCAGCCCGGTGGTGTCCTTATCCAGACGGTGCACGATGCCGGCACGCGGCACGTTGACGATATCCGGCACATGGTGCAGCAGCGCATTGAGCAAAGTACCGTCGGCATGCCCGGCAGCAGGATGTACCACCAGGCCGGCCGGTTTGTCGATGACCAGCAGGTGCTCATCCTCATAGACAATATTCAGCGCAATGTTCTGCGCCACCCACTCGCCCTGAGCCTCCTGCTCGGCTTCAAGCACCAGCAGCGAACCGGCATGCACGATGTCACGCGGGCGCGCCACGGCGCCATCGACCGTCAGCCGGCCATCCTTGATCCAGCCGGACAGGCGCGAGCGCGAATAGTCACCGAACAGCTGCGCTGCGACCTGGTCGAGGCGTTGCCCGCCCTGTTCGAACGGCACTTCGGCCCGGAGTTGGATCAGCTGTTTGTCTATAGAAGTCATCGTCGGCAGCGGCGGGCGCCTGGCCTTTGGTTTCGGCGACAGGCTTGTGGTTAAATACGGCGTCTTTGCCCCAGGGTTTGCCAGGGGCGCCCATCATAACAGGACGGCTGCGCAGCCGTCACAGGGACGCAAGCCGCCATGCAAGTGAAACACCTGCTGCTGATCGCCATCCTCGCCCTTACCGCCGCCTGCTCCTCGAAGCAGCCGGAGGTCGACGAAAACCTCAGCGAGGCGGAGCTGTACCAGCAGGCCCAGGCCGATCTGGACAACCGCAGCTATACCCAGGCCATCTCCAAGCTCAAGGCGCTGGAATCGCGCTACCCGTTCGGCCGCTACGCCGAGCAGGCGCAGCTGGAGCTGATCTACGCCTACTACAAGAACTCCGAGCCGGAGGCCACCAAATCCTCTGCCGAGCGTTTTATCCGCCTGCACCCGCAACACGCCAACGTCGACTATGCCTACTACCTCAAGGGGCTGGCTTCCTTCGACCAGGATCGCGGCCTGCTGGCGCGCTTTCTGCCGCTGGACATGACCAAGCGCGACCCCGGGGCCGCCCGCGACTCCTACAACGAATTCGCCCAGCTCACCAGCCGCTTTCCGAACAGCCGCTACGCGCCAGATGCCAAACAGCGCATGATCTACCTGCGCAATCTGCTGGCTGCCTACGAAGTTCACGTTGGCCACTACTACCTCAAGCGTCAGGCCTACGTGGCCGCCGCCAACCGCGGCCGCTATGTGGTGGAAAACTTCCAGGAAACTCCGTCCGTTGCCGATGGCCTGGCGATCATGACCGAGGCTTATCAGCGCCTGTCATTGGATGACCTGGCTGCCAACAGCCTGGAAACCCTGAAGCTCAACTACCCCGATCACCCGACCTTGGAAAGCGGCCAGTTCGTACCCCGCGAAAAAGAGGCAGACAACCGCTCCTGGCTGGCCAAGGCCACCCTCGGCCTGATCGAAACCGACACGCCCCTGCCACCGGGTGAAACCCGTGCCAGCCAAGACGTGATCCGCCAATACGAGGACGCCGAGCAGCAGATCCCGGCAGAACTACAGCAGGACGCCAAAACCGGCGAAACCGCGAAGAAGCGCTCGATCTGGAGCTATCTGACCTTCGGCCTATTCGACTGACCGGCACAGCAGTACATCAGGGAGGCTACGGCCTCCCTTTTCGTAGCTGCGCCCGGCAAAGGTACGGGAATCAGCGCACAGCCTGTCCGCACACTACTGTGCCGGCCGCACCAGCTTGGCTAAACTGACGACCTTTCACCAACCATCAAGAGTGCATCATGGGTCTGTTCCGCCTGCTGTTCTGGGTCGCTGTGATCTTCGCCGCGATCTGGATCTGGCGCCGCTACATCCGCGGCCCCAAGCGCCCAAGCCGAGCCACATCCGGCGAGGAAGCATCACCAATGGTTCGCTGCGCCCATTGCGGTGTGCATGTACCGCAGCATCAGGCGCTGGAACTGGATCAACGCTGGTACTGCAGCCGGCAGCATCTTGAGCAGGGTCCACAAACTGGTGATCGCTGACGGCAACCTGCGCAACCGAGCCCAGGGCTTGCGCATCCTCAGGCTCTATCACTTCTATCGCCTGAGCATCGGACTGGCGCTGATCCTGCTGATTTCCAGCAACCTGGACGAGCAACTGCTGGATGTCGCACATATCCAGCTGTTTCGCGCCGGAAGCTGGATCTACCTGATCCTTAACATCCTGATTGCCGTACTGGTGCAACAGCCCAGGCACCTGATGCAACTATTCAGCCTGGCGCTGGTCGACATCATCTTTCTTTCAGCGCTGTTCTACGCAGCAGGTGGCACACCCAGCGGCATCGGCAACCTGCTGGTGGTAGCAGTGGCCATCGCCAACATCCTGCTGCGCGGCCGCATTGGCCTGCTGATCGCCGCGATCGCCGCCATTGCACTGATCTACCTGACCTTCTACCTCAGCCTCAGCCGCCCTGAAGCTACCGCTCAATACGTACAAGCCGGGGCATTGGGCGCCCTGTGCTTTGCCGGCGCACTGTTCATCCAGGGCATCACCCGCCGCCTGCAACTGAGCGAAAGCCTGGCCGAACAACGGGCTGCCGTCGTGGCAAATCTGGAAGAGCTCAACGAGCAGATCATCCAGCGCATGCGTACCGGCATTCTGGTGCTGGATAGCCAGCATCGCGTGCTGCTGGCTAACCAGGGCGCCAAGCAGTTACTCGGACATCAGGAGCTGACCGGCAAGATCATCGACCCGCTGAGTCCCGATCTGGTCAAGCGCCTGCACCAGTGGCAGCACAACCCTATCCTGCGCCCGGACAACCTGCAGGGCCGGGCCGACGGCCCCGTGCTGCAACCCAGCTTCATTGCCCTGCAGCGCGGCAAACAGCAACACACGCTGGTATTCCTCGACGACATCTCACAGATTGCCCAGCAGGCCCAGCAACTCAAACTCGCCTCGCTCGGTCGCCTGACTGCCGGCATCGCCCATGAAATCCGCAATCCACTAGGTGCGATCAGCCATGCAGCACAACTGCTGCAGGAGTCCGAGGAGTTGCAAGGACCGGATCTACGCCTGGCACAGATCATCCAGGATCACTCCAAGCGCATGAATCTGGTGATTGAGAACGTCCTGCAGCTATCTCGAAGGCGCCATGCCGAACCCCAGCTACTGGATCTGAAATACTGGCTGCACCGCTTTGCCAGTGACTTTCGCAATTCGGCCCCGAACGATCGGCAAATCCACCTGGAAACCCAGGGCGGCAGCCTGCAGACCCGTATGGATCCACACCAGCTGACCCAGGTGCTGACTAACCTGGTACAGAACGGCCTGCGCTACAGTGCCCAAAAACACCGGACCGGCCAGGTTTGGTTGCGCCTGTTCCGCGACCCGGACAACGATCTGCCAGTACTGGAAATCACCGACGACGGTCCAGGCGTACCGCCAGAACTTGAACAGCACCTATTCGAACCCTTCTACACCACCGAGAACAAGGGCACTGGTCTGGGCCTGTACATTTCCCGGGAGCTTTGTGAAAGCAACCAGGCCCGTTTGGACTACAAACCCCGCGAAGAGGGCGGCAGTTGCTTCCGCATCACCTTCGCTCATCCGCGAAAACTGAGCTGACCATGACACGCCAGAGAGCCCTGATCGTCGACGACGAACCCGATATCCGCGAGCTGCTGGAGATCACCCTAGGACGGATGAAGCTGGATACTCGTAGCGCCCGTAACGTCAAGGAAGCCCGTGAGTGGCTGTCGCGCGAACCCTTCGACCTGTGCCTTACCGACATGCGCCTGCCCGACGGCACCGGTCTGGAGCTGGTGCAATACATTCAACAGCGTCATCCGCAAGTTCCGGTGGCCATGATTACCGCCTATGGCAGCCTGGATACTGCGATCCACGCACTCAAGGCTGGTGCTTTCGACTTCGTCACCAAGCCAGTCGACCTCGCCCGCCTGCGCGAGCTGGTGACCGCCGCACTGCGCATTCGCTCCCCGGAGGGCGAAGAAGAACCGATCAACAGTCGCCTGCTGGGCGACTCGCCACCGATGAGGGCTCTGCGCAAGCAGATCCAGAAACTGGCACGCAGCCAGGCACCTGTATACATCAGTGGCGAATCAGGCAGTGGCAAGGAGCTGGTGGCCCGGCTTATCCATGAACAGGGCCCGCGCGCTGAGCAGCCCTTCGTGCCGGTGAACTGCGGTGCGATTCCGTCGGAACTGATGGAAAGTGAGTTCTTCGGCCACAAGAAAGGCAGCTTTACCGGCGCCATCGAGGACAAACAGGGGCTGTTTCAGGTCGCTCATGGCGGCACCCTGTTCCTCGACGAAGTGGCCGATTTGCCACTACCGATGCAGGTCAAACTGCTACGCGCGATCCAGGAAAAGGCCGTGCGCGCCGTCGGCGGCCAGCAGGAAGTGGTGGTAGACGTACGCCTTCTCTGCGCCACCCATAAGGATCTGGCCGCCGAGGTAGCCGCCGGCCGCTTCCGCCAGGATCTGTACTACCGCCTCAACGTGATCGAGCTGCGCGTGCCACCGCTTCGTGAACGCCGCGAAGACATAGCCCACCTGGCCAGCGTCATGCTCGCTCGCCTGGCTGAGTCCTGCGGCCAGCCCCCTGCCCGGCTGCACCCTGACGCCCTGGAAAAACTGAAGAACTATCGCTTTCCGGGCAACGTACGGGAGCTGGAAAATATGCTAGAGCGCGCCTACACCCTGTGCGAGGACGACCAGATCACTGCCAGCGATCTGCGCCTGGCCGACGCCTATGCAACTGCCAGTGACAGCAATGAGGCCAGCCTGGCACAGATCGACAACCTCGAGGACTACCTTGAGGACATCGAACGCAAGCTGATCATGCAGGCTCTGGAGGAAACCCGCTGGAACCGCACCGCCGCCGCCCAACGCCTGGGCCTTACTTTTCGTTCGATGCGCTACCGTCTGAAAAAGCTCGGAATCGACTGAGCCAGCCGGAGTGGCAACGCACCGACAGTAGCCGTACAGATACCTAGCCGACTGCCAGACGTCGACTCGGTACGTAAGGACTCGGATCCACGACAGGCTCACGTCCCAGCATCAGGTCAGCCAGCAGTCGGCAGGACGCCGGAGCCAGCACCAGTCCATTGCGAAAGTGCCCGCAGTTGAGCCACAAACCGGGATGCGAGGCCAGCTCACCGACAAAAGGTATACCCTCCGGAGAGCCTGGCCGAAGGCCCGCCCAGTGCCCTACCACCTCGGCCGTGGCGAGCGCCGGCAACAAGGTTTCGGCCGATGCCTTCAGGCTCGCCAGCGCTTCCTCCGTCGGCGTTTTGTCGAACCCAGCATACTCCAGGGTACTGCCAACCAGTACATGCCCGTCACGCCGCGGAATCGCATAGCGTCCGCCGGCCAGCACCATGCTTGGCAAAAAACTCTCGGCGCAGCGGTAGAGGATCATCTGCCCCTTGACCGGCTCGACCGGCAGCATCAGACCCAACTGCTGCAGCAACTCGCCACTCCATGCTCCTGTGGCCAGCACCACGCGCTCAGCCAGCAGATCACCATCCGCCGTCTGCACGCCGCAAATCCGCCCTCCCCTGTTGACAAACCCGGTTAGCGCGCAGTGCTCACGCAACTCGACACCAGGCATGACGGTCAGAGCCGCCTTCAGTGCCTTGACCAGACGCGGGTTGCGTACATTGGCCACATCCGGCATATGGATGGCTCGGGCAAAGCCATCCCCCAGAACCGGCACCTGACGGCGCACCTCGGCGATATCCACCCGCCGTAGCAAACGCCCTTCGCGCTCGGCCCAAGTCAACGCCTGGCACTCGTCATCCAGATCCAGCCAGTACAAGCCAGTGACATGCACCTCCGGATCGCAGCCGGTTTCATCCAGCAACTGCCGTCCAAGGTCTGGGTAAAAATCCTGCGACCAGTGCGCCAATGCCGTCACGGCCGGACTATAGCGCCAGGGATAGAGCGGCGAAACAATCCCTCCTCCGGCCCAGGAGGACTCGCGTCCGCTGCCCTGTCGTTCCAGCAGCAGAACCTCCTCACCTGCCTGCGCCAGCAACCTAGCCGAGAGCAGCCCCAACGCGCCCCCTCCCACAACAATGGTACGACTCACCTGACCCCCGATTTGCAAAGACCTAGAACAGCGACTACATCCTTAAGGCTGGCGCCAGGAAGGCACCAGTAGCACATAAGGGACTATACCGATGAAAGGACGCTTTCAGGATGCTCTCAGCCTGACCGAACTGCTCGTAACCCTGGCTATTTTCAGTGCAGGGTTGGCGATAGCCGTTCCGGCTTACTCCACACTGAAGCTGCAGAGCCAGCACAACGCTCTGCGCGAACAGTTGCATGCCTCACTCAACCACGCCCGGCTCCAGGCCGTGCTACGCCGCACCAACGTCAGACTCTGCGGATCGGCTGACGGCCTGACCTGCGACAACAACTGGAGCCGGGGCTGGCGCATATACCTGCCCGGCAAAACCGAACAAACATTACAGATCCAGCGCTTCGAAACCTCTTCGACACTGCGCTGGAGTGGCTTCGAAAGCAGCCTGAATTTTTACAGCAATGGCACAACACCTACGGGCAATGGACGCTTCTTTCAGTGCCGGGATTCGGAAATTTCCTGGCAACTGATCATCAACCGTCAGGGCCGTGTAAGACAAGCCAGACATGCCGAGAACAAGGCCGAGGCTCATCGCTGCTCGTCCTGAAGATCATTGCACCAAACTGACATGGTGCCAGTGAACCTGCAGCTCATCGCCCCCAGGCGACCAACCGTCCCGCTACGGCAGACATCCCAAATGACCTGCAGCAGTATTTGCTCGGATTTCCACAAGGAGCAAATCATGTCACGGCCTCATGGCATGCACGGATTCAGCCTTATCGAGCTGCTGATCGTAGTGGCCTTGCTGTCGATCGCTGCCGGAGTCGCGCTTCCAGGCTTTACCCGCATGATCGAAAACAACCGGATTGAAGCGCAGGCGCAGACTCTCAACAGCCTTCTGCAATACGCACGTTCCCAGGCGATTGTCCGCCGATCCTCGGTGCAATTGAGTAGAGATG
Organism: Pseudomonas sp. NCCP-436; assembly: GCF_019656335.1. GTDB lineage: Bacteria > Pseudomonadota > Gammaproteobacteria > Pseudomonadales > Pseudomonadaceae > Aquipseudomonas. The sequence continues at coordinate 79,633 of NZ_BPLZ01000003.1, forward strand.
CAGCGACCTCTTCCACTCCCAGCCCGGAATGGGTAGTGACCAATCTTTCCGACAACAGCGTGTTGCGCCGGGAACAGCTGAACGCCGGGCACGCCCGGGTGCTCAGTGCAGGCAACCCGAACGATGCGTCTGTCGAAGTGAAGGTCATCTACACCAGCAGTGGCTCTGTGGAAACTGCCGACAATCTGGTCATCTGCCAGGGTGACAAGCTCGCTTTCGCCTACCTTATCGCCATCCAGCCAAGCGGCAGTACTCGACTAATGCCACGCGGCAAGAGCGACATGAAGGAGACCCCCCTTGATCCGGCAACATGGAAAGGCTGCGCACTATGAAACAGATGAATTGCAACAGCCGGGGCTTCAGCTTCATCGAGGTGCTGGTCACTCTGGTACTGCTGACCATCGGAGTACTTGGCATGGTGGCCATGCAGGGTCGGGGTATCCAGCTCACCTCAGACTCGGTAGCCCGCAACAACGCAGTCATGCTAGCCACGGATCTGCTGGAAAAAATGCGCGCCAACCCGGCTCGTATGACGCAGTTTGTTCTGGATGAACTCCCGGACGCAGGAGCCTGCGAAGGCGAAGAACCCAATACCCCGATCCAGGCCGATGATGTCAAGCGGCAACTGGCCTGCTGGAGTCAGCAGGTACGCACCCTCCTGCCCGGCACGGACGGCAATGGGGAAGACGCCAAAGCCGTACGCCAGGCGTTCCGGGTCTGTCGCTCGAAAAAGCCAGGTGAATGCAGTGACGGCTCAGCAGTCGAGATCCAGGTCGCCTGGCGCTCAAATGGCGAGGCCTGCGGCACCGAAAACAACGATGCTCGCTTCATTTGTCGCTTCACTTTGCGCGGGGAGCTTTGAACATGCACAAGCAACACGGCATTTCCATCATCGAAATGATGGTCGCCCTGCTCATCAGCAGTTTTCTGATCCTGGGTATCACCCAAGTCTATCTGGACAACCGGCAAAACACCCTGTTCCAGCAAAGCCAGGGCAGCAATATCGAGAATACGCGATATTCCATTCTGATTCTGGAGCAAACCCTGGCCAAGACAGGCTATCGTCGGCGCCCCGATGATTCCATGGAATCTGCATTTCCCCAAATCAGCACCCCCTGCGCAATGGAAGCGGGTCAAACAGCCAAAAAACTGAGTGCAACATCCTTCTGTGTCCGGTACCAGCCAGCTTTTCCTTCGACACGCAGCTGCGACGGCAACATTCCGGATGCGGCCAATGCAAGTAAAAGCCCCTATCAGCCTCGTGAGGCTTTCGTCGAAGTATTTGATCTGCAAACAGGGGAACTTCGGTGCAATGGGCAGACCATTGCCAGCGGCATCACTGCTATCAACTTTCTTTACGGCTACAACCAGAACGAAGAAAAGGAAATCCGCCAGTACAACGACGAGCCGGGAACAGGAAACATTCGTGCCGTGCAGTTTTCCATCATGGCCGCCAGTGATGCGGAAGTCGGCAAGACTGCAGGCAGCGTCGTCTACAAGCACTGGTTCGGAGAAGAGCCGGATGACAAGCGCCTCTACACCATGCTCTCCAGCAGCACCAGCATGAGGAACCTGATGCCATGAACAACTTTCAGTACCTTGGCCGGCGCGCCAGCCAGAGGGGAGTCAGCCTCCTGGTAGCTCTGGTCTTTCTTCTGGTAATTACCGTTATTGCCATTGCCAACATGCGTGAGGTCAGCCTGGAAGCACGTATTACCGGCAATATGATCGAGCAAAAACAACTGCTCAATATCGCTGAAGCCAGCGTTCGGGACGGAGAGCGGCGCACCCTGTTCCTTGGTCCACACGAACCTGCGGAGGATTGCAAGGATCTGGAGCCGGGCGAGTTATGCCTGCTGCATCGCACCCCGGATTATGCCGTCAACACCGATGATGGCGCCCAAAAGTACTCCCCTGGTGATGACACGGTTCTTTCCGATTACGCCTCTGCCAATTGGTATGCGCAGATAGCCCCTGGTGGAGAGTTGCAGGGCGAGTCGGAAAATCCGGAATACGGCAACATGCTTCTGGGTATCGGCGTATTCCGTTATGAGATTACCGGAGCAGCCAGTAGCAACGGCCTCAACAGTGCCGTTCGCTCGACTGTGGCACTGAATGCCAAGGGTCGGATTGAACGAGAGTAATGATCATGCCCGTCATGTTATATACACGGAACACTGCCATGAGCGTATCCCCAGCTTTCACAAAAAGCCTTCTGAGCACACTAGGCTTCTTTATTTATTTTTCTGGTGTCATGCAAGCCAGCGCTGCAGCGCTTAACGTCAGCCAGAAGCCGCTGATGCTGACGGAAACCGTTCCGCCAAACCTGATTGTGACGCTGGACGACTCCGGCAGTATGCGCGAGGCTTTTACTCCCGAATCGATCGATGGAAACAGAGACACGCGTCGGGCCAAGTCATCCACCTTCAACTCGATGTACTACAACCCGGCGGTCACGTACCAGATCCCGAGAAAATACGATGCCAACGGCACTGAGAACGGTACCTACAGCACCTCGTTTACGAATGCCTACTATAACGGGTACAAGTCGAATCTAGGCGGTCTCGACCTGCGCACCGGCTATCGCGTGTCCTGGTGGTACAAACCCACTGTGGCTCATAGCAACACGTTCACGGCAAACGATCCCGACTATAGCTACCGTCAGTTCGCCGATAACCCCACGACTGACTTCAATTTCGATAGCGGAAACTTCGACGGCCCCGCCACAAATGGCCAATCGCATACACGAACCTCCGGAGGACACACGTACACCGTAACCCGCACAAGCAGCGGTTGTACGGTTAGTTTCGCCCACACTACGCCCTACAACGTCAGCTGTACCCGAACGAACAATACCTATAGGGTAAGAAGGGCAAGTAACTCGACGCAGACAGGCGTCCCCGCCTACTACTACACCTTCAATCCTGCACAATGCACCTCAAAGCTGACCACGGACGACGCCTGCTACAGACTGGTGTTCGTCTCGGAGACCTCCGGCATAGGAGGCACCGACGAGCGCCAGAACTTCGCCATCTGGTACTCGTTCTATCGCAACCGTGCCCTCGCCACCATGACGGCCGCGCGTATCGCCTTTGCCAACATGTCACCGTCGGCTCGACTAACCTGGCAGAGCCTGAACAAGTGCACCACTCTGGACAGCTCCAGCAACTGCAACGACAACCGCTTCCGGGAGTTTTCGGCAGCTCAGCGCGGTCGTTTTTTCTCTTGGCTTGACACTCTGGACTTCAACTCCGGTACGCCGCTACGTACAGCAATGGGACGTGCGGGCGAGTTTCTGAAGAAGCCTGTAGCCTGGCACAAGTACCCGAATGACAACAGCAAGACCAATACCACCGCGAACACTTACAGCTGCCGTCCGAGCTATCACGTCATGATGACCGACGGCATATGGAACGGTAATGACGGCTCTCCGTCAGACCCGCGGAAAAGCGATGGTGCGTCTTTCACCCTGCCCAACAACAGGACTTATACCACCTCGATAACGCCCTATGCGGATAGCACCAACAACACGCTTGCCGACCTCGCCATGCACTACTGGGCTACCGACCTGAATACCAACCTCAAGAACGACCTGAATCCTTATATCCAGTTCAAGAACGAGGACGCCACCACACAGTTCTGGGACCCGCGGAACAACCCCGCGACCTGGCAGCACATGGTCAACTTCACCATGGGCCTGGGCCTGACCCGCAGCCTTAGCGAAGCGGGAATCGAATGGCAGGGCAGTACCTTCGCCAGTGCTTCGAATGGCAATGGCTACGAGAATCTCAAGAACGGAACCGTCCCGTGGCCGAGCATCAATACGGGCACCGATGACCCCAAAAAGGTTTATGACCTCTGGCACGCGGCAATCAACTCCCGCGGCGAGTTCTTCAGCGTTGACAGTCCCGACGATATGGTCAAGGCATTCAAGGACATTCTGAACCGGATTGCCGACCGTACCACCACCTCGGCACGCCCTGCGGTCTCAGCGGCCTTTGTGGCCGACGGTGCTGGCGGCAGCCTGCACAGCAACGTCTACGCCACCCAGTTTTCCAGCGAGGACTGGAGTGGCGAGCTCAGTAAAACACTGGTAACCCAAGATAAGCTGACCACTTTGTGGAACACTCGAACGGCCAACCAGGGAGTCAATCCCGATAGCCGAAACATTCTTATGGCCAATCCAGGTCTGAGCGACAGCAAACTGAAGGCCTTTACCTGGAAAAACCTTTCCAGCGAGCAGCAGACAGCTCTCAATACGGATCCGGAAAGCTTGGTGAACAAACTGGACGGACGAGGCGAGCAACGGCTTGCCTATATCCGCGGAAGCCGGGCTCAGGAAGGCGAGAGCGCTAGCAGCTTCCGCAAACGCAATGCCAACACAGTTATCGGCGATATCGTCAACTCCAGCCCCGTGGTGGTGGGAACCCCTGCCTACCTGGCCTATCTGGCCGACTCGATAGAGCAACCGGATCGTAGCAACTACCAGAGTTATGCGACTTTCCGCGAGCAAAACCGCAAGGCATATACCAATAAGGACGGGCAGACTGCTGGCCGCAAGGAGATGATCTACGTCGGCTCCAATGACGGCATGCTGCACGGTTTCAATGCTGAGACGGGGGTCGAGGAGTTTGCCTTTATCCCCAGCGAAGTGTTCAAAAACCTTCATCGCCTTACCGGCAAGAACTACATCGGGGGTGAGCACCGCTTCTTTGTCGACGGAACCCCGATTGTCCGGGATGTCTACCTGAGCGATACCGACGGCTGGCGAACCGTGCTGGTCGGCACGCTGCGTGCAGGTGGCAAGGCACTCTTTGCTCTGGATATCACGGATCCGAACGCCATCAAGCTGCTCTGGGAATTCGACAGCACTGCCGAGGGTGGTGACGAGGATCTCGGTTATACCTTTGCCCAGCCGGAAATCGTGCGACTGCATACCGGTCAGTGGGCGGTATTGCAGGGTAATGGCTATGACAGCGCAAAAGACAAAGCAGCGCTGCTGATCATCGATATCAAGACTGGAGATCTGATCAAGAAGATCACTATCCCGGAAATTACCGAAGACAACATTACCCTGCCCAACGGGCTCTCCAGCGTACGTGGTGCCGATAACAACGGCGACGGCCTGGTGGACTACGCCTACGCAGGCGACCTGCTCGGCAACCTCTGGCGCTTCGACCTGGTAAAAACCACCAGCTCTGACCCAAACGAGTTGGAATATCTTGATGAGAAGGGCGTTCCAGTCAAAACCAACGACCCATTCAGCCGTTACCTGGAAGATGTCAAATCCACCAAAGTGTCCGATTTCACCCTGGCTTACGGTGGCAAGCCACTGTTCACTGCCAGGGATGAGAACGATAACTCCAAGCGCCGACAGCCGATCACCATTCAGCCGTCGCTGGTGCGTCATCCGACTCGTCATGGCTATCTCGTGCTGGTAGGCACTGGAAAGTACTTCGAAAACAGTGACGCCAACGTCGATACCAGCCGGGCCATGACGCTCTATGGCATCTGGGATCGCAATACCAAAAGGCAAAAGACTACGGCAAACCATCTGGTAGCCGAAAACCGCACCAAGCTGCTTGAACAGTCTTTCGCGTCTCAACACGACGGAGCCCAGTTCACCAACGAGGAAAATACAGCTACAACTAGCCGGGATATTCGTTTGCTCAGCGAGAACAAACCGAAGTGGTACAAGACCCTCAAGGACGAAGGGGTCTATCTGACAGCAACTGGCCAGGTCGACATGCAGGACGACCGAAACGTCATCGACTGGGGCTGGAAACTCGACATGACCGTGGAAGCCAAGCTGACTGGCGAGATGATCGTCAGCAACATGACCGCCAGCGGCTCCATTCTGTTCCTCAGCAGCCTGACCCCCAATCAGGATCCCTGCCAGGCAGGAGCAGATACCTGGCTCTATGCCGTCGATGCTTACAGTGGTGGCCGTACTCGCTTCAATGTCCTGGATCTCAACGCCGACAAGATGATCAGCTCACGCGACGAATATGGCGGCAAAACAATATCAGGCATGCGTTTCCCTGCCGTGGGTGGCTTTACCCTGGCCCCGGGCAACACGCTTTTCGGCAGCACCGGAGCGGCGGATCCCACGCTGGTAGGCGACGATCCCAACAGTCGCGGCCGTCAGAGCTGGCATATCATTCCCGAGGAGTACCAATGAAAAGGCAACAGCAGGCTTTCAGCCTGATCGAACTGATGCTGGCAGTAGCCATCGTCGGCATTCTGGCGGCGATCGCCATTCCCAACTATCAGGACTACATCACCCGGAGCAAACGCGCCGAAGGCATGGCGCTGCTTCAGGAAATGGCCGCCCTTCAGGAGCGTTTCTATGCCCAGAACGGTCGCTATGTAACCAGCAATAACGATATCGGTCGTCTGGCCAGCAGTACCAGCCAGGTTACAGGCAGCGGAAGCAGTCAGCGGATCCGCTCGGAGAACGGCTACTACCATGTTGCGGTTTCCAGTCAGGCTGGAGATGGCGGTTACACGCTTACAGCAGAACAGCAGATCGGTGATAGCCCCTGTGGCAACCTTACACTCAACGCGATTGGAGTGAAGGGACGAAGTGCCACTGGCTCAGATGCCAAAACCGTGGAGCAATGCTGGAAATAACCCTCTGCAAAAAAGAAAACCGGCTTAAATGGCCGGTTTTCTTTTTTGCTTGATTCACTATCTCTGCTTTCTTGATTCAGCCCCTGGATCACAGCAGTCAAAGCTGGCGAACACGCAACTCCTTTGGCATCGAGAAGGTTATGTTCTCTTCACGGCCATCCAGCTCGGTCTCAGCCTCTGCGCCCCAGGCGCGCAACTGTTCCAGGACGCCACGCACCAGAATCTCCGGCGCGGAAGCACCCGCCGTGATACCGACCTGGCCGACCCCTTCGAACCATTCACGACGCAGATCCTCGGCACCATCGATCAGATAGGCCGGCGTACCCATACGCTCGGCAAGCTCACGCAAGCGGTTGGAGTTGGAACTGTTGGGACTGCCGACCACCAGTAGCACATCACAGACACTGGCCAACTGCTTGACTGCATCCTGACGGTTCTGTGTGGCATAGCAGATATCGTCCTTACGCGGGCCGCCGATGGCGGGAAAGCGGCTGCGCAGCGCATCGATCACCTTGCTGGTATCGTCCATGGACAAGGTCGTCTGGGTGACAAAGGCCAGATGCTCAGGGTCACGCACCTGTAGCTCGGCCACATCGTCCTCGTTCTCGACCAGATAGATGGCGCCACCGTTGCTGGCGTCGTATTGGCCCATGGTGCCCTCGACTTCCGGGTGCCCTTCATGGCCGATCAGAATGCACTCGCGCCCTTCGCGACTGTAGCGGACCACTTCCATATGCACCTTGGTAACCAGCGGACAGGTGGCATCGAACACCTTCAGCCCGCGTCGTGCGGCTTCGTCGCGCACCGCCTTGGACACACCATGGGCGCTGAAAATGACAATGACGTCATCCGGCACCTGATCCAGCTCCTCGACGAACACCGCCCCACGGGCACGCAGATCCTCGACCACGAACTTGTTATGCACGACTTCATGGCGCACGTAGATGGGCGGGCCGAATACCTCCAGAGCACGGTTGACGATCTCGATGGCCCGGTCGACCCCGGCGCAGAAGCCGCGTGGATTGGCAAGTTTGATATGCATACTGGCTGTCCCGCTACTGATAGGAATCGGCCTGAACGATTCCGGAAGGCTGCAGCCGGCAATCAAGGATGCCGGCTGTCAGAGATGAAGGTTCGAACTGTCCAGGTCTTTCGGCTAGAGCGCCCGCACCGCGATGATTTCCACCTCGAAGTCCAGCTCCTTGCCAGCCAACGGATGATTGAAATCCACGGTTACCCGGGTCTCATCGAAGGCCTTCACCACACCTGGCAGCTCAGCATTGGCGGCATCGTTGAAGATCACCAGCAAACCTTCGGAAAGCTCCATACCCTCGAACTGACTACGCGGCATAACCTGCACGTTCTGCGGGTTGGGCTGGCCGAAGCCCTGCTCCGGCTGAATCCGGATCGTCCGCCGGTCACCGGCCTTGAAGCCGTAGAGCGCCTGCTCGAATCCCGGCAACAGATTGCCGTCGCCGACCTGGAAGGTGGCGGGTTGCTTATCGAAGGTACTATCGACTACTTCGCCACTTTCCAGTCTGAGGGCGAAATGCAGGGTTACTTCCCGATCCGGGCCGATACGCAGGTCTGTCATCGTGCTGCCTCCTTCGCAGACTTGTCACCCCTGAACATATCCAACGCCAGCAGGATGGCTCCGAGAGTGATAAAGGTGTCTGCCAGGTTAAAGGCCGGGAACAACCAGCGATCCTGCCAGTGCACCAGGATGAAGTCGACTACATGTCCCAGCACTACCCGGTCGTACAGATTGCCCAGCGCCCCGCCAAGCACCATGGCCAGTGCCACGGCCAGCAGAGTTTCCTGCGGTTTCAGACGCTTCAGCCAGACCACTAGCACAGCGCTGACAATGACGGCTATGGCAGCGAAGAACCAGCGCTGCCAGCCGGCCGCATCGGCCAGAAAGCTGAAGGCGGCTCCGGTGTTGTAGGCCAGAGTCCAGTCAAAATAGCCCGGAATCACCTGAACCCGCTGATACATGGCCAGACTGCCTTCGGCGATCACCTTTGTCAGGCGATCGCCGATCAGGATCAGGAGGCTCAGCAGCAACCAGGGCAAATGACCGAAACGAGCCGCATTAGGCATGCTTGCGCACCTCACCTTCGCCTTCGATGTTGCTGACGCAGCGTCCGCACAGCTCCGGATGTGCGGCATGACTGCCGACATCGGCGCGGAAGTGCCAGCAACGTCCGCACTTGGCGTGGGTCGACTTGACGATCTTCAGCTTCAGCCCTTCCACCTCGGTAACCACCGCATCAGCCGGAGCCTCGGCCAGCGGCGCAGCCTGCGCCGCCGAGGTGATCAGGGCAAAGCGCAGTTCGTCGCCGAGCTTGGCCAGATCCGCCTGCTTGGCCTCGTCGCAGAACAGGGTGACTTCCGCCTGCAGGCTGGCACCGATGGCCTTGGTCGCACGGAGATTTTCCAACTCCTTGTTCACCGCTGCCTTGACCGCCATGATGCGATCCCAGTAGGCGCGATCCAGCTCGAAGCCTTCCGGCAGACGACTCAGACCTTCGTACCAGATGTTGAGCATCACCGATTCATTGCGCTCGCCCGGCAGGTACTGCCAGATTTCCTCGGCGGTGAACACCAGAATCGGCGCAATCCAGCGTACCAGCGCCTCACTGATGTGATACAGCGCGCTCTGACAGGAGCGACGGGCAATGCTGTCAGCCGCGGTGGTGTACTGACGATCCTTGATGATGTCCAGATAGAAGCCACCCAGCTCCTGCACGCAGAAATTGTGTACCTTGGAATAGACGTTCCAGAAGCGATATTCGGCGTAAGCCTCAACGATCTCGTCCTGCAGGCGGGCGGTAGCATCCAGCGCCCAGCGATCCAGATCGAGCATCTGCGCAGGCTGCAGCAGGTCGCGTGCCGGGTCGAAACCGTTGAGGTTGGCCAGCATGAAACGCGCGGTATTGCGGATGCGTCGATAAGCATCGGCGCTGCGCTGGAGGATCACCTTGGATACCGCCATTTCACCGGAGTAATCGGTAGAAGCCACCCACAGGCGCAGAATGTCGGCGCCCAGGCTATCGTTGACCTCCTGCGGCGCAACCACATTGCCGAGGGACTTGGACATCTTGCGACCGTTCTCGTCGACTACAAAACCGTGGGTCAACAGCGCCTTGTAGGGAGCATGGCCATCAATCGCGCTGCCTGTCAGCAGCGAGGAATGGAACCAGCCACGGTGCTGATCCGAACCTTCCAGATACAGATCGGCGCGCGGACCACTGGTGTGCCCCAGCGGGTGCGAACCACGCAACACGTGCCAGTGGGTGGTGCCGGAATCGAACCAGACATCCAGGGTATCGTTGATCTTCTCGTAGTCAGCCGCCTCGGCACCAAGCAGTTCGGCAGCATCCAGCTTGAACCAGGCCTCGATGCCTTCCTTCTCGACACGCTTGGCCACTTCCTCCATAAGTTCAACGGTACGTGGGTGCAGTTCACCGCTGACCCTGTGCAGGAAGAACGGAATCGGTACGCCCCAGTTGCGCTGGCGTGAGATGCACCAGTCCGGGCGACCGGCAATCATGTTGTGCAAGCGCGCCTGGCCCCAGGCCGGAACGAACTGGGTTTGCTCGATGGCAGCCAAAGCCCGCTCACGCAGGGTGGCACTATCACCGTCCTCGACAGCTTTTCCGGCGCGATCCATACCGACGAACCACTGCGCAGTAGCACGGTAGATCAGCGGAGTCTTGTGGCGCCAGCAGTGCATGTAGCTGTGCTGGATCGGCTGGTGCTTGAGCAGCGCGCCGACCTCACTCAGCTTGTCGACGATGGCCGCGTTGGCCTTCCAGATGAACTGGCCGCCGAAGAACGGCAGATCCGCCACGTAGACACCGTTACTCTGCACCGGACTGAGAATCTCGTCATTGCTCATGCCGTACGCCTTGCAGGTACGGAAGTCATCCTCACCGTAGGCCGGAGCCGAGTGGACGATGCCGGTACCGGCCCCTAGCTCGACGTATTCGGCAAGGTAGACCGGCGAAAAGCGCTCGTAGAATGGATGGCGGAAGCGGATCAGCTCCAGTGCCGCACCGGCGGCAGTGGCAATCACCTGCCCTTCAAGGCCGTAGCGCTGCAGGCACGATTCCACCAGCTCCTCAGCCAGTACCAGCAGGCGCTCACCGGTATCGACCAGGGCGTAGCTGAACTCCGGATGGACGTTGAGCGCCTGGTTGGCCGGAATGGTCCACGGCGTGGTGGTCCAGATGACGATGGCAGCAGGTTTGCTCAAGCTGCTCAGGCCAAAGGCGGCCGCCAGTTTCTCGGCATCCTCGACCGGGAAGGCAACGTCGATGGCGTCGGATTTCTTGTCCTGATACTCCACCTCGGCTTCAGCCAGCGCCGAGCCGCAATCGAAGCACCAGTTCACCGGTTTCAGCCCCTTGAACACGAAACCCTGACGAACCATCTCGGCCAACGCGCGGATCTCGCCGGCCTCGTTGGCAAAGTCCATGGTCTTATAAGGATTTTCCCAGTCACCCAGTACACCGAGACGAATGAAATCGGCCATCTGCCCGGCAATCTGCTCACTGGCATAGGCGCGGCAACGCTCACGGGTCAAATCCGCCGGCTGATTCTTGCCGAAGGTGGTCTCGACCTTGTGCTCAATGGGCAGACCGTGGCAGTCCCAGCCTGGCACGTAGGGGGCATCAAAGCCGGCCAGAGTCTTGGAGCGGGTGATGATGTCCTTGAGGATCTTGTTAACCGCATGACCGATATGAATGCTGCCGTTGGCGTAGGGAGGGCCGTCGTGCAGAACAAACTTCGGACGTCCCTCACCAGCCTTGCGCAGCTTGCTATACAGGCCAATCTCGTTCCAATGCTGGATGGTCAGCGGCTCGCGTTGCGGCAGGCCAGCCTTCATCGGGAACTGGGTATCAGGCAGGTTCAGCGTGGCTTTGTAGTCGGTCATGTCGGGCTCTTCATCAGCGGGTGGCTCTGCCAGTAATCACGGGCAGCGGCAATATCGGCAGCAATGGCCGCCTTCAAGGCCTCCAGCGAGGCGAAACGCTGCTCATCACGCAGCTTGTGGTGGAAAGCCACCGAAAGACGCCGGCCATACAGGTCGCCGGCAAAATCCAGCAGGTGTACCTCCAAATGGGCGCTGCCATTGCCGGCAACGCTGGGGCGCACACCAATATTGGCAACGCCCGGTTGAATCACTCCGGCCACCTCACAGCTCACCAAGTAAACGCCAATAAGCGGTACCTTGCAGCGCTTGAGCTGAATGTTGGCGGTCGGCGCAGCAAGCTGGCGACCGAGCTTCTGTCCGTGCAGCACGCGCCCGGCAATGCGGAACGGCCGTCCGAGCAGCGCTTCGGCCAGTTCGAAATCGGCATCGGCCAGCGCCTGACGGATCCGCGTACTGCTGACCCGCGCACCGCGTACCTCGACCGTGGTGGAGGCATCGACGCTGAAACCGTAGCGCTGCCCTGCGGCCTTGAGAAATTCAAAATCCCCGGCGCGGTCACAGCCGAAGCGGAAATCGTCACCGATCTCCAGATCTCTCACCGCCAGGCCATCCACCAGTACGCGCTGGACAAATTCGGCTGCCGACAGCTCTCGCAGGCGGCGGTTAAAGGCCAGGCACAACACCTGATCAATACCTTCGGCGGCCAGCAGTGCAAGCTTGTCACGCAGACGGGTCAGGCGCGCCGGCGCATGGGTCGGATCGAAGAACTCGCGTGGCTGTGGCTCGAAGATCACCACGCAACTGGGCACGCCCAGTTCCGCAGCCCGTTCGCGCAGGCGCGCCAGGATTGCCTGGTGCCCACGGTGAACGCCGTCGAAATTACCGATGGTGGCCACGCAGCCCCGCGTCTGGGGCTGCAGGTTATGAATACCTCGAACCAGCTGCATAGCACGCTTCTTGTTCACAAAGTGGCCGATTATACGCACAGCAGGCCACGCACAACAGGCGTTACAACATCCGGATACCGGCCGTTATCCCCATCCGCATTACAGTGCCCGGCGGGCAAAGTCGCGCAGGCGAAACCCAAGCAGCAACAACATGGCGAAGTAGGCGAACAGACCGGCACCTACCAGCGCCGTCAGTCGCAGCAGACGCTCAGCCATATTGCCTTCGGCCCAGGCCGGCATATATGCCATCAGACCAAGCAGTACTGCCACCATCAACGCGACTGCTACCCCAACCTTAAACAGGAACAGCCCCCAACCCGGCAGCGGACAGAAGATTCCACGCCGGCGCAACTGCCAGTACAGCAGAACGGCATTCAGACAGGCCGCCAGGCTGATTGCCAGCGCCAGGCCGGCATGGGCCAGGGGGCCGATCAGCAACAGGTTCATCAACTGGGTGAACAGCAGCGTTACAACGGCAATCTTCACCGGTGTACGGATGTCCTGCCGGGCATAGAAGCCGGGCGCCAGAATCTTCACCAGGATGATGCCCAAAAGCCCCACGGAATACGCGATCAACGCCTGCTGGGTCATCGCCGCGTCAGTGGCGCTAAATCTGCCGTATTGGAACAGCGACACCGTCAGCGGCTCAGCCAGAACTGCCAGCGCCAACGCGGCCGGCAACACCAGCAGGACACACAGACGCAGCCCCCAGTCGAGCAGGCGGCGGTACTGTTCGACATCGTCACTGGCGTAAGTCTTGGAAAGCGCCGGCAGCAGGATTGTCCCCAGCGCTACCCCCAACACCCCCGAAGGCAGCTCCATCAGACGGTCGGCGTAGTACATCCAGGATACCGAACCAGCCACAAGAAAAGAGGCGAAGATGGTGTTGATGATCAGCGAAACCTGACTCACCGAAACCCCGAAGATCGCCGGCCCCATCTGTCGGAGCACCCGCCACACACCGCTGTCACGCAGGTTCAGACGCGGCAGAACCAGCATGCCGATCTTCTTCAGGTGCGGCAGCTGCCAGAGCAGTTGCAACAGTCCGCCAACCAGCACCGCCCAGCCCAGTGCCTTGATCGGTGGATCGAAATACGGCGTCAGCCACAAAGAGAAGACGATCATGCTGAGATTCAGCAGGGTCGGCACGAAGGCCGGCACTGAAAAACGGTTCCAGGTATTGAGAATGGCTCCGGCCAATGACGATAGCGAGATCAGCAATATATAAGGGAAGGTGATCCGCAGCAGATCCACGGTCAGCTCGAAGCGCTCAGCCTCCACAGCGAAGCCTGGCGCGGTGGCCCAGACAATCCAGGGTGCCACCAGTACGCCGGTCGCCGTAACCAGTGCCAGCACCAGGGTAAGCAGACCTGATACGAAGGCGACAAAGGTGCGTGTGGCTTCCTCGCCCTGCTGCATCTTGTACTCGGCAAGAATCGGCACGAATGCTTGGGAAAAGGCGCCCTCGGCAAAGATGCGACGCAACAGGTTGGGTAGCTTGAAGGCCACCACAAAGGCATCGGATGCCGCGCCGGCACCAAAGGTGCGGGCGATGATGGTGTCGCGCACGAAACCCAGCACACGAGACACCATGGTCAGGGAGCTGACGGCAGCCAGGGATTTGAGCAAATTCATAAATGGCGGCTTCTCGGCGGGACGGGCTGAGGACAATTCGCAGCGAGCGAAGGGAACGAGTTTAACCAGCCACCCGCGTCCAGACCAGCCGGACAACACGCGATCAGACTTGACAGCCGCTCGGGGGATCGGCATGATTCGCGACCTTATTTGTCGTAACCCCCCAGTTTTCGAGGAGCTTGACGGTGGCCAACTCACCTTCTGCCAAAAAACGCGCCAAACAGGCTGAGAAGCGCCGTAGCCATAACGCCAGCCTGCGCTCCATGGTTCGTACCTACATCAAGAACGTGGTCAAGGCTATTGCAGCCAAGGATCTCGAGCTTGCCAAGAGCGCCTACAGCGCAGCCGTACCGGTCATCGACCGCATGGCTGACAAAGGCATCATCCACAAGAACAAGGCCGCTCGTCACAAGAGCCGTCTGAATGCGCATATCAAGGCACTCGGCGAAGCCGCTGCTGCCTGATTGCCACAAGGTTCTTGCCAAAAAGCCCGCATCGATTGATGCGGGCTTTTTATTCGTGTCTGTTTTTCCTGTTTCACCGACCGGCCGAAGCCGGCCAGCGCCCCGCCTCTTACTCCCCGAGTATCTGGCCGATTGCCGGATCCTTGAAGGCACGGGTCAGCGCATCGCTTAACACCTCGCTCACCAGCCGGGTATTGGTCTGCTGGTTCGGCGCCGTACCGAAACGCTGATTCAGCGACGCCCCATAACGTCCGGTGTAACGGCGACTAGCACCTTTCACTTCGGCACGGATAGAGGCCGAAATATCCGCCTCGGTCACGTATACGCCTTCCTTAGGCGACTGATACTTCAGCTCCGCCAGCGTGATGGTCAGTTGCGGCGCGTTATAGGCACCGGCACTTGGCGTAAAGCCCAGCAGACGTACCGCGGCCTCCGCCTCCGCCTGCAGTTTCGGCAACAGGCTCTCGCCATTAACACTGATGGAGCTGGTTTCCGGATAAAGTCCGCCACGCGTACCAAGAATCGGCGAGGAGCGGCCATCAACCACCCGCACGACCACCGGCTGCCCCTGACCGACCGGAGTCAGCGAGCTGGTCAGCTTGGGTTGCGGATCCAGTTGCTGGGGACTATGGGCACAACCGGCCAGAGTCAGGCTTGCCGCGGCAAGCAAGGCGAACAACGCACGATGCAGCATGCTCGATCTCTCCAAGAAAGGGGGAATGAAAAGTGCCCGGCAGTATACCCAGCAGCAGCGGGCGCCAACAGCACTCCAGCATGAGACTGACAGGGCAATCCGGCGGTTCCTGTCATACGGATGTCACCTGAACAGTGCATAAGGGAAACTCTCTTTTCAGCATTGAGGCCGAACATGATGAACCGACTGCAACGCCTGTTCCGCCGCCCTCTCAAGCGCCATTTTGTCCTGCTTGACGAACAGGGTCTGTGCCGCGCCCTGCGCCAGTGCAGCGAACCACCACTGGAAACCCACTGGGTCGAGGTCAGCAGCACCAGCCCCGCCTGGCTGGGTCAATCGCTCCCTGCTGACGCACGGATCTCTCGAGTCAGCCAGTCATCGACAACGACACAGGCATTTGCACCCTGACTGTCACAGCAAGAAAAGTCACGCAAGGCAACAATTTCGCCCGATTCCCGCTATAATCGCGCCCCGATTATAAGGACGCCTCCTGATCGGGTCGCACCACCTCAGCGATGCTCCGGCATCGGTCCCGCCTCAGAGAGTCGCCCACTTCGCGCTGCCACCTGCAGCTCGCCTCCTCACTCGGCACTAATAGATGCCGCCTTATGTCGAATGGTCAGAGGACGCGAAGCAGGCCAAGGTAGCCGAATCTTTGAGGTTCACCGCTCCAAAAGAGCGTGAAAAAACGGGTTTAACAACTTCACAAGAGTGTGGCGAACAGATGAAGAACATTGCGTCCGTGAATCGGAGCCCCGACCCCTCCACACATTTAGCCCGGCGTACAGCCTGAACCCAACGGTAAGGCCCTGTCGGTCGGTTATCTGGTGCAGTATTTCTTGGAGAAAGGTTAATGGCGCAAAACGATTCCCAAAGCGTAGACGTGGTGCTGGTTGGCGCCGGCATCATGAGCGCGACCTTGGGCGTGCTGCTCAAGGAACTCAACCCCGGCATCACGCTGGAAGTGCTTGAAATGCGCGAATCCGGCGCAGTGGAAAGCTCCAACCCCTGGAACAACGCCGGCACCGGCCACGCCGCGCTGTGCGAGCTGAATTACACGCCCGAAGGCTCCGACGGCAGTATTGATATCAAGAAGTCGGTGAGCATCAACGCCCAGTTCGAGGAATCCAAGCAGTTCTGGGCCTATCTGGTCGACAAGGGCGCGATCCATTCCCCCAAATCCTTCATCAACCCCGTGCCGCATATGAGCTTCGTGCGCGGCAACAGCGGCATCGCGTTTCTGAAGAAACGCTTCGAGGCCCTGCGCCAGCACCATGCCTTCGAAAGCATGGAGTACACCGAGGATCGCGCCACCATCGGCGAATGGGCTCCGCTACTGATTCCCGGCCGGGACAGCAACGAGCCTCTGGCCATGACCCGCGTACAGGCCGGCACCGATGTCAACTTTGGCGCCGTCACCCGGCAGATGCTGGATTACCTGACTAACCAGCCGGGCGCCAAGGTCACCTGCAACCAGAAAGTGACCAACCTCAAGCGCGACGGCAAGGGCTGGCAAGTCAGCGCGCGCGACACCCGCTCCGGTGCTACCCGCCAAATCAGCAGCCGTTTCGTCTTCCTCGGCGCCGGTGGCGGTGCCCTGCCCCTGCTGCAGCTCTCCGGCATCCCGGAGGGCAAGGGCTTCGGCGGCTTCCCGGTCAGCGGTCAGTGGCTGCGCTGCGACAACCCGGAAGTAGTCGCCAGACACCAGGCCAAGGTCTACAGCCAGGCTGAAGTAGGCTCGCCGCCCATGTCGGTACCGCACCTGGACACCCGCGTGGTGGATGGCAAGAAATCCCTGCTGTTCGGTCCGTACGCCGGATTCACCACCAAGTTCCTCAAGCACGGCTCATTCCTTGACCTGCCACTGTCGGTACGCCCCAACAACCTGGGCCCCATGCTGGCGGTGGCGCGCGACAACATGGATCTGACCCGCTACCTGATCAAGGAAGTACTGCAATCCCAGGAACAGCGCCTGCAGACCCTGCGTGGCTTCTACCCGGAAGCCCGGGCCGAAGACTGGCGCCTGGAGATTGCCGGGCAACGCGTACAGATCATCAAGAAGGATCCGAAAAAAGGCGGCATCCTGCAGTTCGGTACCGAGCTGGTCGCAGCTGCCGACGGCAGCATCGCCGCACTGCTGGGCGCCTCCCCCGGCGCCTCGGTGACCGTCTCGATCATGCTCGACCTGATCCGTCGCTGCTTCCCCGAGCAGGCCGCCAGCGATGCCTGGCGCAGCAAACTGGACGAGATTTTCCCTGCCATGGCCGACGTCCTGTCCAAGGATGCCGAACGCTACCGCGCCGTGCAGGAGCAGTCGAACAAACGACTGCAACTGGATACTCCCAGCGCCTGACGAAAAGCATAAAAAACCGCCCTTCGGGGCGGTTTTTTATGCTTCAGGGTTTCCCCCAGGACAGGATTGGAATCGCCGTCACCGCATTCTGCGGGCTGCCTTCAATAACCCGATCACTGTAGACGAGATACACCAGCGCGTTACGCTTGCGATCGAAGAAGCGCACCACCTGCATGGTCTTGAACACCAACGAAGTGCGCTCGCGGAACACTTCCTCGCCGTCACGCAGTTCGCCACGAAAGCTGATCGGACCGACCTGCCGACAGGCAATGGAAGCCTCGGCACGATCTTCGGCCAGCCCGAGACCGCCCTTGACACCTCCGGTCTTGGCTCGCGACAGGTAACAGGTAACGCCTTCAACCTTGGGATCATCGAACGCCTCGACGACGATTCGATCATTTGGCCCGATCCACTTGAATACCGTCGAAACCTCGCCAATGGTCTCGGCCAGCAGCAGCCCGGGCAACATCAACAACCCTGCCACACACGCCCTGAATGACTGCATGCTCCGCCCCCGGCCCGCTATGGGCTATACCACAATGAGATTGTCCCGATGCACCAGTTCATGCTCGTCCACATACCCTAACAGCCGTTCAATGGCATCTGAAGGCTGGCCGATGATCTTCTGCGCCTCCGCGGCACTGTAATTGACCAACCCTCGAGCCACCTCGCGCCCGTCCGGCGCAACGCAGACCACCATCTCGCCACGACGGAAGTTACCCTGCACAGCCTTGACACCCACCGGCAACAGGCTCTTGTGATCCTGACGCAACGCCTTGACCGCACCGTCATCCAGGATCAGGGTACCACGCGTCTGCAGATGGCCAGCGAGCCACTGCTTGCGTGCCGCCAGCAAGCCACGTTCCGGAGCCAGCAACGTACCAAGTCGCTCACCGCCCCTCAGTCGCGTCAGCACCTGATCAATGGCGCCGCCGACAATCACCGTATGCGCTCCAGAACGCGCAGCCAGACGCGCCGCACGCAGCTTGGTCTGCATCCCGCCACGCCCCAGAGCACCTCCGACACCGCCAGCGACCGCGTCCAGAGCCGGATCGTCAGCGCGTGCCTCATGAATCAGCCGGGCATCCGGATTATGTCGCGGATCAGCGTCATACATACCGTCGCGATCAGTGAGGATCACCAGCAGATCCGCCTCCACCAGGTTGGCCACCAGCGCTGCCAGGGTGTCGTTATCACCGAAGCGGATCTCGTCGGTCACCACAGTGTCGTTCTCGTTGATTACCGGCACCACGTCCAGGTCAACGAGCGTACGCAATGTACTGCGCGCATTGAGGTATCGCTTACGATCCGACAGGTCGTCGTGAGTCAGGAGAATCTGCGCAGTGCGCCGCCCATGCTCGGCAAAGCTCGATTCCCAGGCCTGCACCAGGACCATCTGACCAATGGCGGCGGCAGCCTGCAGCTCGTGCATTGCGCTAGGTCGACTACTCCAGCCCAGTCGGCTCATACCGGCTGCAACAGCCCCGGAGGACACCAGCACCAACTCGACACCCTGCTCGCGCAAGGCGACCATTTGCCGAACCCACACCGCCATGGCCGCACGATCCAGGCCACGCCCGTCGGCAGTCAACAGCGCACTGCCGATCTTCACCACCCAGCGCCGTGCACTGGTCACCTTGTCACGCATGATCTCCCAACCTTAGTCAGAAAACGATGGGTTCCACCCCACCTACAAAAACGCCGCAATTAAGCGGCGTTGGAAATTTTGCTTAATCCCGGACGTAGATGATCTCCGGGCCATCGTCATCCTCATCATCGAAGAAGTCGTCATCCTCCTCGAGATCGTCGACACTACGCACACCTGCCCGGCGCAGCGCACGCTGATCGTCCATCGCCTGCAGGCGAGCCCGCGCCTCGCCCTCGATGCGCTGATCCAGCTCGGCCAGCTCTTCGGCGAACGCCGGATCCTCGGCCATGCGCTCGGCACGAGCCTCCAGATAATTCATGATGTCGCGGCAGATTCGCTCAGTGCCGTCACGACTGATGGCTGAAATCACGTAGACCGGCCCATCCCAGTTCAACCGCCTGACAATATCGGCCTGACGCGCCTCACGCTCCTCTTCAGGCACCTGGTCCATCTTGTTCAGCACCAGCCAGCGGTCACGCTGTACCAGCGCCGGACTAAAGCGCGCCAACTCGTCGATGATGACCCTGGCCGCCTCGGCCGGATCGCTCTCATCCAGCGGAGCCATGTCAACCAGATGCAGCAGTAGACGGGTGCGCGCCAGGTGCTTGAGGAAACGGATACCCAATCCCGCACCTTCCGAGGCACCCTCGATCAGGCCCGGAATGTCGGCCACGACGAAGCTTTTGAAACGGTCGACACTGACCACACCCAGATTCGGCACCAGGGTAGTGAAGGGATAGTCCGCCACTTTCGGCTTGGCCGCCGACACAGCCCGAATGAATGTGCTCTTGCCGGCATTGGGCAGACCAAGCAAACCCACATCGGCCAGCACCTTCAGCTCCAGCTTGAGATCACGCGCTTCACCCGGTTTACCTGGCGTAGTCTGCCGCGGCGCACGGTTGGTACTGGATTTGAAGCGGGTATTGCCCAGCCCGTGCCAGCCCCCCTGGGCTACCAGCAAGCGCTGTCCCGGCTTGACCAGGTCACCGATAACATCCTGAGTGGCCACATCGATTACCGTAGTGCCTACTGGTACCGGCAGGATCAGATCCTCACCCTTGGCCCCGGTACAGTCGCTGCTGCCACCCTTCTCGCCGTTCTGGGCAAAAAACTTGCGGGTGTAGCGGTAGTCGATCAGGGTGTTGAGGTTTTCATCAGCCTCAAGAAACACCGAGCCGCCATCGCCACCGTCACCGCCATTGGGACCGCCCTTCTCGATGAACTTCTCGCGGCGGAAGCTCATCATGCCGTTACCGCCGTCACCGGCTTTTACAAAAATGGAAACTTCGTCGACGAATTTCATGGATATGCCTTCCGCAGGCAGTGCGGCTCAACAGTACAACACACAGGCCCTTGCCGGATGACCCCACGCCGAAGGCATGGAGAGCTGGGTAATCGGGCAAGAACCCAAGGATACAGAAATGGCCAACGCCTTCCAGCACTCCGCTGATTGCGGAATAAACGGTGGCCCAATAAAAAAGCCCCGTCCTACGGACAGGGCTTTTCCAGCGTGCAGGCGATTAGGCCTGGACAACGCTCACGTAGCGACGGCCGAAAGCGCCCTTCACTTCGAATTTGACCACGCCCTCAACCTTGGCGAAGAGAGTGTGATCCTTGCCGATGCCCACGCCTACACCCGGGTGGAATTGGGTGCCACGCTGACGGACGATGATGTTGCCGGCCTTGATGGCCTGGCCGCCATACATCTTCACGCCAAGGCGTTTACTTTCGGAATCGCGGCCGTTACGGGTAGAACCGCCAGCTTTTTTGTGTGCCATGAGTCAATACTCCAAATAAGTGGTCGGGCCGACGAATCAGGCCTGGATACCGGTGATTTTGATCTCGGTGAACCACTGACGGTGGCCCTGACGCTTCATGTGGTGCTTACGACGGCGGAACTTGATGATGCGCACCTTGTCGTGACGGCCTTGCGAAACGACTTCTGCGACAACCCTGGCACCGTCCACGACCGGAGCACCGACTTTGACGTCATCACCGTTGCCGACCAGCAGAACGCGGTCGAAGGTGATGGATTCACCGGTGGCAACTTCGAGCTTCTCGACTTTCAGGTATTCGCCTTCGGCAACCTTGTATTGCTTGCCACCGGTAACAATTACTGCGTACATGTTTAATCTCCGTTAATCCTGCTCACCCAGCGCTTTGGAAGAATAGTTATGGGCTGGCATGGCTGCTCGGGGCCGGAAGTGACACCCTTGCAATTGCGTAAGGCAGGGAAATTGCCCAGGAAAAGTTCAGGGTGCGCGATTGTACGCAACGCCTTGAGCCTGTGCAAGGCCCGCTGCACCTTGCCTTGACAGGCCCTGGCCCGCCACCTAGCATGCCGCGCAGCCCTAGGCATGCACCTTTTCGTCCGCCAGGCCAGGTCGGCGCTTGCGCCATGGTCGCAGGCGAAACGACAGCAACCGCTAACCACTGGAGCTCCCTTCGTTGATGCAACCCCAGGCTTTCTACCGCGTGGTGGCGGACGACTTCACCGCCGTCGACGGCATCATCCGCCAGCAAGTGGTTTCCCGCGTACCACTGGTAGAGAAGATCGGCGACTATATCATCTCTGCCGGCGGCAAACGCCTACGCCCACTGCTGGTACTACTCAGCGGCAAGGCACTGGGCTACCAGGGCAGTGATCTGCGCCTACTGGCGGCCACCATCGAATTTCTACACACCGCCACCCTGCTGCACGACGACGTGGTCGACATGTCCGACATGCGCCGCGGCCGCAGTACCGCCAACGCCCAATGGGGTAACGGCCCGAGCGTCTTGGTAGGCGACTTCCTCTATTCCCGCTCATTCGAAATGATGGTGGAGCTGGGCTCCATGCCAGTGATGCGCATCCTTTCGCATGCTACCCGGGTAATCGCCGAGGGCGAGGTACTGCAGCTGTCCAAGGTACGCGATGCCAGCACCACCGAAGACACATACATGGAAGTCATTCGCGCCAAGACTGCCATGCTGTTCGAGGCTTCCACACATAGCGCCGCGGCTCTGGCCGGAGCCAGCGAGGCTCAGCGGGAAGCACTGCGCACCTTTGGCGACCACCTGGGCATTGCCTTCCAACTGGTCGACGACCTGCTCGACTACAGGGGCGACGCCGCCACTTTGGGCAAGAACGTTGGTGACGACCTGGCCGAGGGAAAACCGACCCTGCCACTGATCTACACCATGCGCGAAGGCAGCCCCGAGCAGGCTGCCCTGGTGCGCCAGGCCATCCAGAAGGGCGGCATCGAAGATCTGGAAAGCATCCGCAATGCCGTGGAGACTGCCGGCGCCCTAGACTATACCGCCCGGCGAGCCCGCGAGTTCGCCGAACAGGCCATTGCCAGCCTCGACGCCTTGCCGCCCAGCCAATACCGGGACGCTCTCGTAGAGCTGAGCCGCTTTGCCGTAGCCCGCACACACTGACAGGCAGCCTGAAAAATAAAACGCCCCGAACCAGTCGGGGCGTTTTTGTCTGGATCAGTTACAGACGCAGACCACCATCAAGTTCTAGGATACGACCGGTAAAGTAGTCGTTCTCCAGAATATAGGCCACCGAGTGGGCAATTTCCTGCGGCCGCCCCAGGCGCTTGAGCGGAATGCCGGAAGTCATTTTCTCCAGAGCCTCCGGCTTCATGCTGGCAACCATGTCGGTCTCGATAAAGCCCGGTGCAACACCTGCCACACGAATGCCGTAACGCGCCAGCTCCTTGGCCCAGACCACGGTATCGGCCGCCACACCGGCCTTGGCTGCGGAGTAGTTGGCCTGCCCCATGTTGCCGGCCCGAGAAATGGAGGAGATGTTGATGATCGCTCCTTCGTTCTTCAGCTCGATCATCTTCGCCGCAACCTCACGGGTGCAGAGGAACACACCTGTCAGGTTGACGTCGATCACCGCCTGCCACTGAGCCAGGCTCATCTTGCTCATCTCGCCATCCTTGACCTTGATGGTCAGACCATCGCGCAGGATGCCGGCGTTGTTGACCAGGCCGTTGATAGCGCCGAAGTCCTCGGCTACCTGAGAAACCAGATGGGTCACCTGCTCTTCACTGGCCACGTTGCAGATATAGGCCCGAGCGTCACCACCGGCCACCTTGCAGGCAGCCACAGCCTCATCGAGCTTCTCTTGGTTCAGGTCCACCAGCGCCAGCTTCGCCCCCCTGGCCGCCAGGTACTCGCCCATGGCACGCCCCAGGCCCTGCCCGCCGCCAGTGATGATGATGACTTTGTCTTTCAGTTGCATTGTCAATGCCCTCAAGATACAGCTTTTCTGGCCCCGCGATGCCCGTCAACCGCTATGCTAGGGCGTCTGTCCGTTTTTGACGGATCTTCTGCGAGGATTCACAAGGTGAGCGTGAAGGCCGGCAAGCATGCACGAGAATTGCTGCTCAAGGAATACCACGGCGTGCTCAGCACCCACTCCCGGGCCATGCCGGGATATCCCTTTGGCTCCGTGGCGCCCTACTGTCTGGATGCCGCCGGCAGACCACTCATACTGATCAGCCGTCTCGCCCAGCACACTCACAACCTGCTACAGGATCCCAAGTGCTCGCTACTGGTAGGCGAGCGCGGCGCCGAGGACATCCAGGCTGCCGGGCGCCTGACATTACTCGCCCAGGCTCGGCAACTGCACGAGAGCACAGAGATCGAGGCAGCCGCCCGGCGCTACTACCGCTTTTTTCCGCAATCGCATGACTACCACCAGACTCATGACTTCGATTTCTGGTGCCTGGAGCCGGTACGCTGGCGCTTCATCGGCGGCTTCGGTGCAATCCACTGGCTCGACAGTATCGGTCTGGACAACCCCTTTGCCGCCGACGACAGCGAAACCGGCATGATCGAACACATGAACGCCGACCACGCCACAGCTATCGCTCACTATGTAGAACTGGCCGATCTGCCGCGCCACAAACCGGCACAACTGGTTAGCATCGACAGCGAGGGGTTCCACCTGCGCATCGGCCACAGCCTGCACTGGCTGGCCTTTCCCGAGCCATGCCGTAACCCCGGACAGGTTCGCGCCGCACTGGTCGCACTGGCCCGGGCCGACCGATGGCCGCAAGCAACCGCTGCTTCAGCTTGAATTCAGTCCCGGAGCCCATACTTAATCCCTACTGGAAGCCTGCTTCCGTCAAGGATATTTCCCACCATGCGTGCATTCCTGTTTCTTCTGCTGCTCTTCCCCGTCATTGAGCTGGCTGTGCTGATCAAGGTCGGCAGTGCCATTGGCGTCCTTCCTACCCTGCTGCTGGTGATCGGCACCGCAGTAATCGGCAGCTTCCTGCTACGCATCGCAGGCATTACCACTGCCTGGCGCGCCCGTGAACGCTTGGCTCGCGGCGAACTGCCCGAACAGGAGATGCTCGAAGGACTGCTGATCGCCGTCGGTGGCGGCCTGCTGATTCTGCCTGGCTTTATCAGCGACCTATTCGGCCTGCTTTGCCTGGTACCCTTTAGCCGCCGCCTGCTACTGGGCAAGATCCGTCAGCGGGTCGAGGAGCAAGCCATGCGTCAACGCGCCTTCTTCGACGATGTCTCGGTACGCCGGCCCGGCACCTCGCAACCCAACGTGCTCGAAGGCGAGTATGAGCGCCGAGACTGAAGCAGAGTCATTACCTGACAAAGGCGGCGTAAAAATTTTCAATCGCCCCCTTGAAATGCATTTCCCCGCCCACATGTAGCAGTCACCGCAAGGTGCCTGCCCCCAAGGCAGTCCGACTTTCGCGGTACGCCCAGCGTACCGCTTCCGGCTACGCCGGATTTTTCAAACCCGCCGACCGCGTAGGCGTCGGCAAGTTGGCCATAAATTGTTAGGAGAGATCGACAATGAAGCTTCGTCCTCTGCATGACCGCGTCGTGATCCGTCGCAGCGAAGAAGAGACCAAAACCGCTGGCGGTATCGTGCTGCCGGGCTCGGCCGCCGAAAAGCCGAACCAGGGTGAGGTCGTTGCCGTCGGTACCGGTAAGGTCCTGGACAACGGCGAAGTTCGCCCTCTGGCGGTGAAAGTCGGTGACAAGGTGGTCTTCGGCCCCTACTCCGGCAGCAATACCGTCAAGGTCGACGGTGAAGACCTGCTGGTCATGGGCGAACACGAAATCCTCGCAGTCATCGAAGCCTGATCACCCACGATTTCCCTTTAAATCGTCAAAGAATTGAGGAAGCAAGAAAATGGCAGCTAAAGAAGTCAAATTCGGCGATTCCGCCCGCAAGAAAATGCTCGTTGGCGTCAACGTACTGGCTGACGCAGTAAAAGCCACCCTCGGCCCGAAAGGCCGTAACGTGGTTCTGGCCAAATCCTTCGGCGCCCCGACCATCACCAAAGACGGTGTATCGGTTGCCAAGGAGATCGAACTCAAAGACGCCTTTGAAAACATGGGCGCCCAGCTGGTCAAGGACGTAGCGTCCAAGGCCAACGACGCAGCCGGTGACGGCACCACCACCGCTACCGTTCTGGCCCAGGCCATCGTTAACGAAGGTCTGAAGTCGGTTGCTGCCGGCATGAACCCGATGGACCTGAAGCGTGGCATCGACAAAGCCACCGCAGCCATCGTTGCCCAGATCAAGGAACTGGCCAAGCCGTGTGCCGACTCCAAAGCCATCGCTCAGGTGGGCACCATCTCCGCCAACAGCGACAGCTCCATCGGTGAAATCATCGCCGAAGCCATGGACAAAGTCGGCAAAGAAGGCGTGATTACCGTTGAAGAAGGCTCGGGCCTGGAAAACGAACTGTCCGTCGTAGAAGGCATGCAGTTCGACCGCGGCTACCTGTCGCCGTACTTCATCAACAAACCGGACACCATGGTTGCCGAGCTGGAAAGCCCGCTGCTGCTGCTGGTTGACAAGAAGATCAGCAACATCCGCGAACTGCTGCCGGTTCTGGAAGCCGTTGCCAAGGCCGGTCGCCCGCTGCTGATCGTTGCTGAAGACGTTGAAGGCGAAGCACTGGCTACCCTGGTTGTGAACAACATGCGCGGCATCGTTAAAGTCGCTGCCGTCAAGGCCCCGGGCTTCGGCGATCGCCGCAAGGCCATGCTGCAGGACATCGCCATCCTGACTGGCGGCACCGTCATCAGCGAAGAAGTCGGTCTGTCCCTGGAAGGCGCCACCCTGGAGCACCTGGGCAACGCCAAGCGCGTCGTGATCAACAAGGACAACACCACCATCATCGATGGTGCTGGTGCCCAGGCTGACATCGAAGCCCGCGTGGCTCAGATCCGCAAGCAGATCGAAGAAACCTCTTCGGACTACGACAAAGAGAAGCTGCAAGAGCGTCTGGCCAAGCTGGCTGGTGGTGTTGCCGTGATCAAAGTCGGCGCCGCTACCGAAGTGGAAATGAAAGAGAAGAAAGCCCGTGTCGAAGACGCCCTGCACGCCACTCGCGCTGCCGTGGAAGAAGGCGTGGTGCCTGGCGGTGGTGTGGCTCTGGTTCGCGCCCTGCAGGCCATCTCCGAGCTGAAAGGTGACAACGAAGACCAGAACGTAGGTATCGCCCTGCTGCGTCGCGCCGTTGAAGCTCCGCTGCGCCAGATCGTCGCCAACGCCGGCGGCGAACCGAGCGTGGTAGTCGACAAGGTCAAACAGGGTTCGGGCAACTTCGGCTTCAACGCCGCTACCGACACCTACGGCGACATGATCGAGATGGGTATTCTGGATCCGGCCAAGGTCACCCGTTCAGCCCTGCAAGCCGCTGCATCGATTGGCGGTCTGATGATCACTACCGAAGCCATGGTAGCCGACGCCCCGGAAGAAAAAGCTCCAGCAGCTATGCCTGACATGGGCGGCATGGGCGGCATGGGCATGATGTAAGCCAGCGCCTGGCGGCAATGCCCAATAAAGGCATTGCCGCCAAGCCAACCCATTTGAAAAATCCGATGTTCGGGCAACCGACATCGGATTTTTCATGCCTATTCAAAATTACGCCTGCAGCCGGATTGCTAGCTGCCACCAGCACGCAGTGCCGTATCAGAAATGCCCGTGCTTTGGCGAAGCCGGCCGCATAGCTGCGCAAGCCGGCTTTGCAAAGACGGCAATCGCCATTCAGGCGTTTCCGGCAGCCTTCAGGCGTGCTGCCTGGGTAAAGTCGAGCATACGCTTGAGCGGCCTGACTGCCTTGGGTATCAGCGCCGGATCCACCTGAATCTCGCCAGCTCCCTCACGCAACCCCTGGAGCACACGCTCCAGCGTATTCATCGCCATCCACGGGCAATGCGCGCAACTGCGGCAGGCCGCACCATTGCCAGCGGTAGGAGCCTCAATGAAGGTCTTTTCCGGACACAACTGCTGCATCTTGTAGAAGATGCCGCGGTCGGTAGCGACGATAAAACAGCTGTTGGGCAACGTCTGCGCTGCCTTGATCAACTGACTGGTGGAGCCTACAGCATCCGCCAGCTCTACCACATTCTGCGGTGACTCAGGGTGCACCAACACCGCCGCATCCGGGTACAGAGCCTTCATATCCAGCAACTGCTTGGCCTTGAACTCCTCATGGACGATGCAGGCACCATCCCAAAGCAGCATGTCCGCACCGGTTTCACGCTGGATATAGTTACCCAGGTGCTTGTCCGGTGCCCAGATCAACTTCTCGCCGTTGTCCATCAGGCTTTCGACGATCTCCAGCGCACAGCTTGAAGTCACGACCCAGTCGGCCCGCGCCTTCACTGCCGCCGAGGTATTGGCGTAAACCACCACAGTGCGCTCCGGATGCTGGTCGCAGAACGCCGAGAACTCCTCCACGGGGCAACCAAGATCGAGCGAGCAGGTGGCCTCCAGTGTCGGCATCAGCACGCGCTTTTCCGGATTGAGGATCTTTGCCGTCTCTCCCATAAAACGCACACCGGCAACAACCACGGTCTGCGCCGGATGCTGAGTACCGAAACGAGCCATCTCCAGCGAGTCAGCCACACAGCCACCGGTTTCCTCCGCCAGCGCCTGAATCACCGGATCGCAATAGTAGTGTGCCACCAGTACGGCATTCTGCCGCTTCAACTCAATGGCGATCTCTCGCCGATGGAAGGCTTCTTCTTCTGCCGTCAACCGTCTAGGCTGCTTGGCATCGAGATGGGCTTGAACGAGGAGACGTTCGGAGATTTGCGTCATGTCTTCAGGCTCTGATTATTGTCCGGCGCATCGATTATACCTCCCCGAGAAACCGGGAAGTCAGGAGGGATACGGGAATCAGGGGGAGAGGTGACGCTGCGGGAGGGAAAGAGTGGTGGGTCGTGAAGGACTCGAACCTTCGACCAATTGGTTAAAAGCCAACTGCTCTACCAACTGAGCTAACGACCCAACGCGAGGCGAATTCTACCGATTTATTTCAGCAAATCAACACTTTGCGAGATTTTTTATAAAAATAACGAGTCACATCTGCCACTCCGGCTGCAGCAAATCCCATAGCACGCAAGCGGCAGCTGTCACATCGGCCACAGGCCCGGCCATCGGCATCGGCCTGGTAGCAGGAAACGGTCAGCGCATAATCCACTCCCAGGCGCATACCGGTGCGAATGATTTCCCCCTTGCTCATGTACTGCAGTGGTGCCCGGATGGTAAAGCCCTGCCCTTCGATACCAGCCCTGGTAGCCAGATTAGCCATATGCTCGAAGGCAGCAACGAACTCGGGTCGGCAGTCAGGGTAACCCGAATAATCCACGGCATTGACTCCGATGAAAATGTCCCACGCTCCAAGCACCTCTGCCCAGCCCAGGGCCAGTGCAAGAAATACGGTGTTACGTGCCGGCACGTAGGTGACAGGAATACCTTCTGCCGGCGCCTCGGGCACCGCGATGCGGCTATCGGTCAGCGCCGACCCACCAATACCATTAAGGCTAAGGCCAATCACCTTATGCTCGACCACACCCAACTGGCGAGCCACGCGTTCAGCCGCCTGTAACTCAGCACGGTGACGCTGACCATAGTCGAAGCTCATGCTGTAGCAACTAAATCCTTCGGCTTTGGCCATAGCCACCACCGTAGCCGAATCCAGTCCTCCGGAAAGGAGAATTACCGCTTTCTTTTCGTTCATGCTCAATGCCCCGGTTCGTCGTTCCAGAGAAGCTTGTGCAGCTGTAACTGCAACCTTACAGGCAGGTTGTCAGCAACAATCCAATCGGCCAGGACACGCGCATCCAACTGCCTGTGAGAAGGGGAAAACAGTACCTCGCCAACCCGTTCAATCAGGTCGTGACGAATTAGCTGGGAAACCGCCCAGTCATAGTCCTCGCGAGAGCAGAGGACAAACTTCACCTGATCATTGGAGGTGAGCCAGGAAATGTTCTCGTACCGATTGCGCCGCAGCTCGCCGGAGCCCGGAGTCTTCAGGTCGAGCACCTTACTGACTCGCGGATCTACGGCCGACACATCCAGGGCACCACTGGTTTCCAGAGAAACTTCATAGCCTGCATCACAAAGGTGACCAAGCAAGGGAATGCAGTTGGGCTGGGCCAGCGGCTCACCACCGGTGACGCACACGTAGCGCGGGCGGTAGGCGGCTACACGCCGGAGAATACCGCTCAGATCAAGGAGTTCCCCGCCACTGAAGGCGTAGGCCGTATCACAGTACTGACAGCGCAGGGGACAGCCGGTCAGGCGTACGAACACCGTCGGCAAGCCAACGGTACGCGTCTCCCCCTGCAACGAGTGGAATATCTCGGTAATGCGCAGGGTATCTTGCATGGTAGCCACGGGCGTGATGACGAAACAGGCCATCCGCCTCCGTTGCGTTAATCGGACGAATGCCGAGGTAAACCCGCATTCGGGAAATGCGTGCCGGCAAGGACATCAGCCGAGCTGAAACCCTGCCATGAGCAGACGTGCATTCTAATCGGGATAGCACTGACGTAAAGACAAAAAACCCGCGCCAGGCGCGGGTTCATGTTCCGAAGAAACCTACAGGCGCTGCAGATCCCGTTGTGCCAGCTGGGCAGCCGAACTCCCCGGGTACTGCGCGATAACCTGCTGCAGGATGCCGCGAGCCTTGTCCAGATTACCCAGGCGGCGCTCGACATCGGCCAGCTTGAACAGAGAATCCGGCACCTTGGAATGCTGCGGATAACTCTGGCTAACTCGGGCAAAGGCCTGACCGGCTCCCTGGAGATCACCTTTGGCCAGATTCACCTCACCCAGCCAGTACTGCGCATTGCCGGCGTACTGGCTATTGGGATAGCGATTCAGGAAGGCCGTGAAAGCCTGTGACGCCTTGTCGAAATCCTTCTTCTTGATCAGATCGAAGGCTGCATCGTAGTAGAGCTTTTCCTTGGCCGGATCCCCCGGCTCGGCACCTGCCTGCGACTGATTGCCCGCTGGCGGCGTAGGAACGGCATTGGCATTGATGGTGCCATCTGCCTGATTCTGAGCGGAAGCACCGGCAGCAGCGCCGGATGCGATACGTTGATCCAGTTCCTGGTAACGCTCCAGCCCTTCCCGCTTGAGGCGCTGGATTTCATTCTGCTGTTCCTCGAGCATGCCACGCAGCTGGGCGATTTCCTGCTGCATCTGCTCAAGCTGATTAAACAGCAAGCCCTGCGCGGTAGCGGGAGCCGCAGCTCCCGCACCGGCATAGGTGCCAGCCGTACCATAACCCGCCGGCGGATAGCTGCTGCCCTGTTGCATGGCACTGCTCTCCAGTACGGGAACCTCCGCCATTGCCACTAGCGGCAGGGCGAGTGTCAAAAGGGTCAGAGTACGACGGCAATCACGCATGGCAGCTTACTTGCGCAGCTCTACGCGACGGTTCTGGGCCCAGGACTGCTCGTCGTGGCCGGTAACAACCGGACGCTCTTCACCGTAGGAAACCAGTTCCAGCTGAGCCGGGGAGACACCCTGCAGAACCAGGTAGCGCTGAACGGCCTTGGCACGACGCTCGCCCAGAGCCATGTTGTACTCACGGGTACCGCGCTCGTCGGCGTGACCTTCCAGAACCACGCGAGCACCATTGGCCTTCAGATCCTTGGCATGAACGTCCAGAGCGCGCATGGCTTCGGCTTTCAGATCGGAGCTGTCGTACTCGAAGTAGAAGGTGGTGATAGCACGCAGAGCAGCTTCTTCGCTCAGGCTGCCGTCGACAGCACCAGTGTTGGCACCGTAGCCAGCGTTCGGGTCAACAGCACCTTCACCAGCAGCGTCGCCGCCTTTGGAGGAACAGCCTACGGCAACGGCGAGAGCCAGGGACAGTGCAGCAAACTTACCGAATTTCAGCATTTCCATCATATAACTCCTAATGAACCCCAGTTGTGTCAAGCAATGTTAAACAGAAAGCACCGCATCATTTCAGGAATGGGGACCAAGAAGGCTCTCGAACTTCGCCTTGAGCGGTAGGAAGAGGGAGCCTCACGCGGCCGTTGGTGGACGCTAACATCAAGACTCCCCGCCCCTGATGGCGGGTTGCATAGATTAGCATGGCGCCATTGGGCGCAACAGTGGGCGACTCATCCAAACTTGTGTCGGAAAGTATGCGCAGGCGATTGGTTTCCAGATCCTGCGCAGCCACCTTGAACACGGTAAAACCATCTTGCCGATGGATCATTACCAGAGTCTTCTCGTCTGCCGACAGTTTCGGGTTGGCATTGTAGTTGCCAACGAAGGTTACCCGCTCAACAGCGCCACTGTTGATGTTGGTCTTGTAGATCTGCGGCTTGCCCGCACGATCCGAGGTGAAGTATAGCGTCTGGCCATCCTTGCCCCAGAAAGGCTCGGTATCGATTGCATAATGGTTGGTAACGCGGCGCAGCTGACGACTGGCCATGTCCATCACATAGATTTCCGGGTTTCCGTCACGTGACAGAACGAAGGCCAGACGACTGCCATCCGGCGACCAGGCCGGCGCACCGTTGAGCCCCTCGAAGTTGGTGATCTGCTCGCGGCGACCGGTATCGATATGCTGCACGAAAATGCGTGGTCGGCGCTGTTCAAAGGATACATAGGCAATGCGGCGACCATCGGGCGCGAAGGACGGCGACAGGATCGGCTCACGGGACTGCAGCAACGTCACCGCACGAGCACCGTCGTAGTCGGAACGCTGCAGGGTATAACGGGTGTTGTTGACGCCCATGCGCTCGGCAGTGACATACAGCAGACGGGTGGAGAATGCCCCCTTGACGCCGGTGAGTTTCTCGAAGGTCTGATCGGCGATGTAGTGAGCCATGTCACGCAACTGGTCGGTTCCGCCACCAACGTTGCCGGTCAATACCTGCTGCTCGGTGCTGACGTTGAACAGCGCGTACTGCACCTGCAGACGCCCACCATTGGGAACCATGCTGCCCACCAATACGTACTGAGCGCCAATGGCTTTCCAGTCGCGATAGATCACTTCGCCAGCCTGGGTCGGCAGGCTGATCATGTTTTGCCGCGGAATGGGCTCGAAATAGCCGGAATTACGCAGATCGTTGCCGATGATCTCGGCCATGTCCTCCGGCAGCACGGTGCTGCCCTGCCAGCCGAACGGCACTACTGCAATCGGCGTAGCACGGTCGGCGCCATGGGAGATCACCAGCGGGTCGGCCGCCTGGACACGACCAACTAGCAAGACCAGCCCCAGCAGGGCAAGACGAATCAGAGTATTCACAGAGTTCAATCCTCCGGTTTGAAAATAACGCGACGCTGCCTGTACATACGGTCGAAGGTAGCGCGATCCAATTCTTGTAACTCAGAAATACGACCGACATTGCGCACCGCAGCCACCGCCGAGGTATCGAACGGCGCATCACCGCTGGAGCGAACCACGCTGGCGTTGGTGATGGTGCCATCGGGCAACATCTGGATCAGCAACTCGACGCTCATGCCACGACGCGCCGACATCGGCCGCTGCCAGTTCTCGGTAATCAGCTTGATGATCAAATGGTCATAGTTACCCGCCACCTGATCGCCATGGGTCTGTGCTAAATCCTGCTGATTCTGCACGTTGTCCGAAAGCAACTCGGCCAGCGCTGCAGCCTTCTGCTCCTCGGCGGCCTTGCGCCGTGCATCTTCAGCCTTGCGTTTGGCATCCTCGGCGGCCTTCTTCTTCGCTGCCTCGGCAGCTGCCGCCTTCTTCTTCGCCTCTTCTGCAGCGGCCTTTTTCTTGGCCTCTTCAGCGGCTTTCTTCTTCGCTTCTTCCTCAGCGCGTTTTTTCGCGATCTCCGCCTGGCGTTTCTGCTGCGCAGCCTTTTCAGCTTCTGCCCTCTTCGCTGCTTCCGCCTTGGCCTGCTCGGCCTTTCGAGCCTCTTGCGCCTTCCTTTGTTCCTCGGCTTTTCTAGCCTCTGCCAGCTTCTTTGCTTCAGCCTGCTTCTGCTCCTCGGCTTTTTTCTGTTCAAGCCGCTCGGTCTCAAACTGCGGTGCCGACGTTTTTTGAGCCTCCCCTGCCACTTTCTGTGTGGTCTGAGTGGTAGCCTGGCTCTGCGACTTGAGCTGATACAGAGTAGCCTGCACCACCGGACGCGCCGGCGGTAGCTCTGGCGTAAAGGCGAAGCTGACGAACAGCATCGCGAACATCAGCACGTGCAGCCCAACAGCCCAGACGACAGGCCAGAAGTAGCTTTCCGATTGCGAGCGCTCGGTGTGCTGCATCAGGGCGCCTCGGTAATCAATCCGACGTTGCCCACATCGGCCTGCTGCAGACCACCCATGGCCGCCATCACCGTACCGTAGTCCACCGACTTGTCGCCGCGCACGAACACCTGCACCTTCTTACCCTGACGGCGGTTCTCGGCCACGATTGCCGTCACTGCCTGGGTCATCTGCTCAAGCGTGGAGGCTCGTTCCTGCTCGGTATCGACGTCAACCTCGCTACCCATGTTCCAATAGTAGGTCTTGTCGGCCTTGATGGAGATGGTCAGTACCTGCGCATCGTTATCCTGCGGCAGCACATCGCTGCTGACCTGCGGCAGATCCACTTTGACGCCCTGGTTGAGCATCGGCGCGGTGACCATGAAGATGACCAGCAGCACCAGCATCACATCGATGTAAGGCACCACGTTCATCTCGGCGACCGGCTTGCGTCTATTGCGAATTCTCGCCATGGCTGAACCTATTCTCTCGCGCGCCTTAGTCTTCCGAGGTATGCACCTTGCGGTGCAGAATCGCCTGGAACTCGTCGGCAAATGTGTAGTAACGGCCGATCAGCATCTCGCCACGGGCGGAGAAGCGGTTGTAGGCAATGACCGCCGGAATCGCCGCAAACAGACCGATAGCAGTGGCAATCAGCGCCTCGGCAATACCCGGGGCCACGGTGGCCAGGGTAGCCTGCTGAACCTGGGCCAGACCGCGGAAGGAATTCATGATGCCCCATACGGTGCCGAATAGACCGATATACGGGCTGGTGGAGCCGACGGTGGCCAGGAACGGCAATGCCGTTTCCAGCCTCTCTTCCTCGCGCGAGATGGCTACGCGCATGGCACGCGCCACGCCGTCCATCACGGCGTCCGGATCGACGCCCTGTTGCTGGCGCAGGCGGGAGAACTCCTTGAAGCCGGCGCGAAAAATCTGCTCCAGGCCGGAATCCGGATCCGGGTTGCTGCCGGCCTGACGGTACAGCTTGGATAGGTCGATGCCGGACCAGAAACGATCCTCGAAACTGTCCAGCGCACGCTTGGCGGCACGCAGTGCATTGCTGCGCTGAAAGATCAGCACCCAGGAAATGACCGAGGCAGCCACCAGGGTCAGCATCACCAGTTGCACCAGCAAGCTGGCGTTACTGATCAGACTCCACATCGACATATGGTCAACGGCGTTAGCTTCCACGCTTACTCTCCTGCTGCAATTGGACCCGGCACCTGCGCCCCTGCGAACGCCTGTCGCAGTGAGTCGGGAATGGCCCGGGGTTTCAAGTTGTCGGCGCACACACAGGCCACCAGAAACTGCCCCTCGCAGAGCAGCACATCATCCGCAGCCCGCCTGACCTGTTGACGGAAACACAGGCTGGCACGGTTCAATTCGATTACATCGGCGCTAATCACCAGTTCGTCGTCAAGTCGTGCCGGCGCGTGGTAACGGGCCTGCGCGGAATGGACGACGAACAACAGGCCCTCACCGGCCAGCGTCGACTGGGCATAACCCAACTCGCGCAGGCGCTCGGTGCGAGCCCGCTCCATAAATTTGAGGTAATTGACGTAGTAGACGATGCCGCCTGCATCGGTGTCTTCATAGTAGACCCGACAGCGGTGGCTGAACGGCTGATCTCCGTTGTGCGCGCGCATACTCTAGTCCCCGGCCTGCCGCTTGCCAATCCGGCCCGCCAACAATTTTTCGGTCATTCGTCACCTGCGGAAAAAAGGTCGCCGATCGGCTGCTCGGCCACACGTCCGGGAGCATTCAAACCAAAGTGCAGGTAGGCATGGCGGGTGACCACGCGTCCACGCGGCGTACGCATCATGTAGCCCTGCTGGATCAGGTAAGGCTCCAGAACGTCCTCGATGGTATGTCTCTCCTCGCTGATGGCTGCAGCCAGGCTGTCGATGCCCACCGGCCCGCCGTCGAACTTCTCGATCATGGCCAACAATAGACGTCGATCAGAGTGGTCGAAGCCACGCTCATCGACATCCAGCAGGTTCAAGGCCTGATCGGCAATCTCCCGGGTAATATGACCGCGACCGCGCACCTCGGCGAAATCCCGCACACGACGCAGCAGTCGGTTGGCGATACGCGGCGTACCGCGCGCACGCCGCGCAATCTCGTAGGCGCCTTGCGCCTCGATCGGCAGACCAAGAATGCCGGCCGAGCGGGTGACGATGGTCGCCAGGTCGTCGATGCCGTAGAACTCCAGCCGCTGCACAATACCGAAGCGGTCGCGCAGCGGGTTGGTCAGCATCCCGGCGCGCGTGGTGGCGCCGACCAGAGTGAAGGGCGGCAGATCCAGCTTGATGGAGCGAGCCGCCGGCCCCTCACCAATCATGATGTCGAGCTGGAAGTCCTCCATCGCCGGGTACAGCACTTCTTCGACAATAGGCGAAAGGCGATGGATCTCATCGACGAAAAGTACGTCGCCTGCCTCCAGGTTGGTCAACAGTGCAGCCAGGTCACCGGGACGCTCCAGCACCGGGCCGGACGTGCTTTTTATCGACACGCCCATTTCCTGGGCGATGATGTTGGCCAGCGTGGTCTTGCCCAAGCCGGGCGGACCGAATATCAGGGTGTGATCGAGCGACTCCTTGCGCCCCCGGGCAGCCTGGATAAACAGATCCATCTGCTCGCGCACACCTGCCTGACCGATGTAGTCGGCCAGGCGTAGCGGTCTGATGGCACGATCCTGCTGCTCTTCACGTTCGCGCGGGCTGGCGGTAATCAGTCGATCGGCTTCGATCATCACAATCTTTCCATCGGCAGGGTATTGAAGAATGCCTTTTGGATCGGCGGTCCAGGGTGATCCACAGGGCGCACAGGCACCTTCCCCAACGGGCCGCCTGTCACAACATGCCACGCAACGCGCGACGTATTAGATCCTCGCTGCTCAGACCGTCCTGCTTGACGGCAGCGACCGCACGACTGGCCTCCTGCGGCTTGTAGCCCAGCGAAATCAGAGCACTGACGGCATCATTCTCCGCGCTTGAGACTGCCGGAGCCCCTTGAGGTTCAACCACCAGTGGCGCAATGGCCGGCATCGCCGCCCAAGCCTTGAAGCGATCCTTCAACTCGACCAGCAGGCGCTCCGCCGTCTTCTTACCCACCCCCGGCACCTTCACCAACGCACTTGCGTCCTGAGCCTGAACACAGCGAACCAACTCATCCGCCTCCAGCCCGGACATCAGCGCCAAAGCCAGCTTCGGCCCGACGCCATTAAGCCGGATCAGCTCGCGAAACAACTCGCGCTCGCGCTTCTCGGCAAAGCCGTAGAGCAGCTGCGCATCCTCACGCACCACCAGGTGGGTGTGCAGAGTCACTGACTCGCCCAGGGCAGGCAGACGATAAAGGGTAGTCATCGGCACTTCCAGCTCATAACCGACGCCATTCACATCCAGAAGCAAATGCGGCGGCTGTTTCTCCGCCAGAGTACCGCGCAAACGTCCGATCACGGATAGTTCCTTCCACTGTTCTCTAGAGCCGCAGACGACCACCACGGCGCCTGGCGCCGGCCAGTCCATGCGGAATCAGGCTCTGCCGGTGATGTGCATGGCAGAGAGCGATACCCAGAGCATCGGAGGCATCGATCTGCGGTTTTTGCACCAGTTTGAGCAGGTGCATAACCATCATCTGCACCTGCTGTTTGTCCGCAGAGCCGGTACCGACCACTGCCTGCTTGACCTGGGTGGCGGTGTACTCATTAACCTCCAGCCCGGCCTCTACCGCCGCAACAATGGCCGCACCACGCGCCTGCCCCAGCTTCAGCGCCGAGTCGGCATTGCGCGCCATAAACACCTGCTCGATCCCCATGGTGACCGGCCCATAGATGCGAATCACCTCGCTGACACCACGAAAGACGAGCTGCAGGCGCTCAGCAAGCGGTCCATCACCGGTGCGAATACAGCCGGAAGCCACGTATTCGCAACCACGTCCGGTATCGCGCACCACGCCGTAACCGGTAATGCGCGACCCAGGGTCGATTCCCAGGATCAGAGTCATACCACCAACTGTCTATTTATCCAGTTGACGAGTATACGGGGCGCTGCGCATGCCGTCATCCGCGCCGAGGCACGACAGATCCGCATATGAAAAAGGCCGAAAGCCCTCTGCGCGCTTCCGGCCTATAAGACACGCCATGCAAGCCGGTCTCAGCCAAGCTGCTCCATGATCTCGTCAGGCACTTCGGCGTTGTGGTAGACATTCTGCACGTCGTCCAGATCTTCCAGCATGTCGATCAGCTTGAAGACCTTCTGCGCGGTTTCCAGATCAGTGATCGGCGCACTGATCGACGGGATCATGGCAATTTCCGCCTCCTCACCCTTGAATCCGGCGGCCGTCAGCGCCTCGTTGACCGCATGAAACTCGGCGAAGCTGGTCGATACCACGGCCGAACCGTCATCGCCCATCTCCACGTCGTCGGCACCAGCTTCCAGCGCCGCCTCCATCAGAGCCTCCTCGTCTACACCGGGAGCAAAGCTGATCTGCCCCTTGCGCTCGAACATGTAGGCCACCGAGCCGTCGGTGCCGAGGTTGCCGCCACACTTGGTAAAGGCATGGCGCACTTCGGCGGCAGTACGATTGCGGTTATCGGTCATCGCTTCGACGATGATGGCCACGCCACTGGGTGCGTAGCCCTCGTAGCTCAGTTCGATGACGTTGTCCGCCTCATTGGTGCCGGCGCCCCGGGCGATGGCGCGGTCGATCACCTCGCGCGACATGTTGGCGGTCAACGCCTTGTCCACAGCCAGACGCAGACGCGGATTGTCCGCCGGAATCGGGCCGCCATGCTTGGCTGCCACGGTCAGTTCACGAATCAGCTTGGTGAAGATCTTGCCCCGCTTGGCGTCCTGGCGCCCCTTGCGGTGCTTGATATTGGCCCATTTGGAATGACCAGCCATAACTCACTCCATTTTTTCCAATGAGAATTGCAGGAGCGCAAACAACGCGCCCCATAACGAAGAAGCCTGGAAAACCAGGCTTCTTGGGCGGCTTATTCAGCCTTGACTTGCTCGCGCAGGCGAATATGCAGCTCGCGCAGCGACTTGCTGTCCACGATACCCGGCGCCTGGGTCATGACGCAGGCCGCACTCTGAGTTTTCGGGAAAGCGATCACTTCACGGATCGAGCTGGCACCGGTCATCAGCATGACCAGACGATCCAGACCGAAGGCCAGACCGCCATGAGGCGGAGCACCGAACTTCAGCGCATCGAGCAGGAAGCCGAACTTCTCCTGCTGCTCCTCCTCGCTGATGCCAAGTACACGGAACACCGCCTGCTGCATCGCCTTGTCGTGGATACGAATGGAGCCGCCACCCAGCTCGGTGCCATTGAGCACCATGTCGTAGGCGCGTGACAGGGCAGCGGCCGGATTGGCCTCCAGCTCCTCGGGTGTACACTTCGGCGCGGTGAAGGGATGGTGCATGGCAGTCAGGCTACCATCGTCGTTTTCCTCGAACATCGGGAAGTCGACTACCCACAGCGGCGCCCATTCGCAGGTGAGCAGATTGAGGTCGTGACCCAGTTTGACACGCAGCGCGCCCAGGGCGTCGCTGACGATCTTGGCCTTGTCGGCGCCGAAGAATACGATGTCGCCGTCGACCGCACCGACACGATCGAGGATGACCTTGAGGTTATCCTCTGGAATGAACTTGACGATCGGCGACTGCAGGCCCTCGACGCCCTTGGCGCGCTCGTTGACCTTGATGTAGGCCAGCCCCTTGGCACCGTAGTTGCCGACGAACCTGGTGTAGTCGTCGATCTGGCTACGCGGCATGGAGGCGGCACCTGGCACGCGCAGGGCGGCGACACGACCTTTCGGGTCGTTGGCCGGGCCGGAGAACACCTTGAACTCCACGTCCTTGAGCTGATCGGCAACGTCCACCAGCTCCAGCGGGATGCGCAGGTCCGGCTTGTCCGAACCAAAACGACGCATGGCTTCGGCCAGGGTCATATGCGGCAACTCACCGAGTTCGACGCCCAGCACCTCCTTGAACAGGTTGCGGATCATGGTCTCGGTAATACCCATGATGTCCGCCTCGTCGAGGAAACTGGTCTCGATATCGATCTGGGTGAACTCTGGCTGACGATCAGCGCGCAGGTCTTCATCACGGAAGCACTTGGCGATCTGGTAGTAGCGGTCAAAGCCGGCCACCATCAACAGTTGTTTGAACAGCTGCGGCGACTGCGGCAGAGCAAAGAAGCTGCCGGCATGAGTACGGCTCGGCACCAGATAGTCTCGCGCACCTTCCGGAGTGGCGCGGGTCAGAATCGGCGTTTCGACATCAAGGAAGCCATTGTCGTCGAGATAACGGCGGATGCTCGACGTGATGCGCGAGCGCAACTTGAGTTTCTCGGCCATTTCCGGACGGCGCAGATCGACAAAACGGTAACGCAGGCGGGTCTCCTCACCCACGTCGGTGTACTCATTAAGCGGAAACGGCGGAGTTTCGGCTTCATTGAGCACTTCCAACTCATAGCCCAGCACCTCGATGGCACCACTGGCCATGTTCGGATTGACCGCACCGGCCGGGCGCAGGCGCACCTTACCGGTAATACGAACCACATATTCGCTGCGCACACGATCGGCCTTGGCAAAGGTTTCCGCACGATCCGGATCGAAGACCACCTGGGCCAGACCTTCACGGTCACGGATGTCGAGGAAGATCACCCCGCCATGGTCGCGGCGACGGTGAACCCAGCCGCAAAGAGTGACTTCCTGGCCATCTAGGCTCTCGTTCAGTTGGCCGCAATAGTGGCTGCGCATCATGATCGTGTTTCGCTTCTCTATAAAGGTCGTGGACAGGTCAGGCGGCCCGCTGCACATTCAGCAGATACCTCGCCGCGGCGGGCACTCCGACGCGCGCCCCGCTTTGATAAAGAGCGGGATTATATAGCGTAAATCGGCACAACGCAGCCGCCCGACGGTCGCAACGCGAAACATGAACCACTGCATCGAGGCAGCAAGCACACAGAGAACAGCCCGCCCTCACAACAATAGACCTAGCGAAGCCCCCCGGAACCCCGCCCACATTATAGTGTCCTAGCATCCTCCCCCATTGACTCAAGCCAATTCTGCCCGGGCAGCATCGTGCTAGTCTTGCCCTATTCCCAGGATTCGAAGCTCACCAAAGAGGAGAATAATCATGGAAATCAACATCGGCATCGCCGAACAGGATCGCGCTGCCATCGCCGAAGGGCTGTCGCGCCTGCTGGCTGACACCTACACCCTTTACCTGAAAACCCACAACTTCCACTGGAACGTCACCGGCCCGATGTTCAACACTTTGCACCTGATGTTTGAGGAGCAGTACACCGAACTGGCTCTGGCGGTAGATGCCATCGCCGAGCGCATCCGCGCTCTGGGCTTCCCGGCGCCGGGCACCTATGCCGCCTACGCACGCCTTTCCTCGATCAAGGAAGAAGAAGGCGTCCCAAGCGCCGAAGACATGATCAAGCAATTGGTACAAGGCCAGGAAGCCGTGGTGCGCACTGCACGCGGCATCTTCCCGCTACTGGACAAGGTCAGTGACGAGCCCACTGCCGACCTGCTGACGCAGCGCATGCAGGTCCATGAAAAAACCGCCTGGATGCTGCGCAGCCTACTCACTGCCTGACGACGACCTGACTCTGCCGACCTGCCTGACAGACAATGTCGGCAGAGTCAGAAACCACTCAATTTCCAACCCAATCAACACTCACCATCACGACACGCCTACCCACCTAAGCGCACCAAGCACCTGATTTGAGTACACACTCCCTTTGCTGTTAAATACGCAGGCGCCCCGCTTTCCACCCGAGGGTCGCCAGGTACGTCAACGCAGCGCATCGTCGTTTTTACCCAACTACCGACAGCCAGCGCCTGCTCCGCAAAGCCCCGAGTCACCATTCAATCAGTGAGTTCATTGAAGATGTTGAGAATTGCCCATCTTGTCGCGGGTTTCACCGCCCTGCTGCTCTCCGCCGTACCGAGTTTTTCTTCTGCCTTTCTGACCACGCCTGACGCCGTCTACCTGACCTTCATCGGCCTGCTCAACCTACTGGCAGCACAGCTTGAAAACAAACGCCTGACACTGGACAAACTGGCCTCGGCACTACTGATACTCGCGGCAGTCGTCCAAAGCTTGATTCTGCTTGCCCCACTCCCCGTGTTCGCCGGCCAGCCAGCCGTCTGGCTGAGCCTGCTGGTCAGCGTCGCAGCCATCGCAGCACTACTCGGCAGCAGGACATGGCCACAAACCAGCAGCAAGACATCTCGCACAATAGCAACACCTCCTTCGACAGGTAGCGCACAGGACAAGCGTGAGACCGGCACCGTCAAGTGGTTCAACACCTCCAAAGGATTCGGCTTCATTTCCCGCGACTCCGGCGAAGATATCTTCGTGCACTTTCGCGCCATTCGTGGCGAGGGGCACCGCATCCTGATCGAAGGCCAGCGTGTGGAGTTTTCGGTAATGCAGCGCGACAAGGGCCTGCAGGCCGAGGACGTCACCCCCCTGACCTCGGCACGTTACTGAAACAGCCCCGAAGCCGGCCCAAGCCTCAGAGCGGGGCCGGCTCAGTAATGGGGCGGGGGCGCTTCGTCCTGCGCCTGCCCCAGCGTTCCCTGGGCCTCTTCGAGACGGCGCGCCAAATGGGCAAGCTGCAACTGCAAACGCTCGATACGGCGCTGCTGCTCGACCAACTCGTCGTTCAGCGCCTGTATGGTGTCGTCCTGAAAGGCCAAACGACTTTCCAGCTCCGTAATGCGGCTTTCCAGGCTCACGCGCCCTCCTCCACAAACACGACATCCCTAGTCAGCACCAAGCGAAGACGCTCCTTGAGCTGCCGCACCTGCTCTTCAGCATATGGCAGAGCTGGATGTCGCCCCCAAACCGGCGCTGGCCAGGCTGCGTCATCACGCTTACGGACTATCACATGCATGTGCAGCTGGCTGACAACATTGCCCAAGGCGGCGACATTCATCTTGTCAGCGACGAAGGTATCCTTGAGGGTCTCGGCCAGCAGCGTGGTTTCATGCCATAACTGACGCTGATCTGCAGCATCAAGCTGGAACACCTCAGTCACCTCTTCACGCCGCGGAACCAGAACAAACCAAGGATAGCGGGCATCGTTCATCAGCAGCAGGTGGCACAAGGGGAAATCCCCAATCGGCAGGCAGTCCTGCTGCAAACGCGAATCCAGGATAAACATGAGGGCCTCCTCCACTCCAGTCACATCAAGCACGCCAGGCGATACGCACAGCACATAAAAGGGTGAAGCATACGTGGCCGCCAAGCACAATTCACCTCATTCCAAACCGCACCAGCACACATCAGCCACCACCCTGGCGCACCACAAGCGTGCACAAAGTGTTTCTTCTGGTAATGCCTGACTTCTGGCCCCATCCATTCTGTAGCACCTGCCACAATGAAAAGCACCCGCCAATAACAGAAGCCCCCACTTGTCCCACCAGGCGCCTTGGCATGCAGAACGGAAAGAAAAACACGGAAAAGCAAGGACGGTGTGTAGCCGCACATTGCCTGCAATCAATTTTGAGCACGCTTCTTGCTTTAATCCGACCAATGCACGGCACCCCGCACAGTCACCTCCCGACGACGCCAGCAGAACTCGAAAGCGACGAAAACCTTAGAGGATCGAAAGGCAAGCAGCCACCTATAGATTTGCGACATTCTTCATAGTCACGTGCGACATACCCCTAAACCATGTCGTAAGGAATAGATAGCAACTATCGCCAATAGTGGTGACATGCTATAAGTTACCGCCGACACAAAAAGAAAGAGCCGCCCATACAACAAAAAAGTGGGCAGCGCAACTCTTCTAAACCAAAGGAGCAATCACGATGCAAGTGATGAAGTGGAGCGTAATCGCCCTGGCAGTAGCCGCGGGCACCAGCCAAATGGCCGTGGCGTCCAGCCAGTCCGAGTCGAACGGCTTTATCGAAGACAGCAGCTTCAACATCTTCAACCGCGTTCTGTACATGAACCGCGACTTCCGTAATGGTCCGAACACTGCCGGCACTGGCGACAAGGGCTACCGTGAAGAGACCGGCCTGGGCATTCGCCTGCTGTTCGAATCCGGCTTCACCCAAGGTACTGTAGGCGTAGGCTTCGACGCTCACTCGCTGACCAGCATCAAGATCGACAGCGGCCGCGGCCGCTACGGCACTGGCCAGTTCGCCCGGACCGACGACGGCCGCGGTGA
Organism: Pseudomonas sp. NCCP-436; assembly: GCF_019656335.1. Lineage (GTDB taxonomy): Bacteria > Pseudomonadota > Gammaproteobacteria > Pseudomonadales > Pseudomonadaceae > Aquipseudomonas. Next base: position 123,664 of record NZ_BPLZ01000003.1, read on the forward strand.
CGACACCCAGACCGAAGTAGGCGGCGCCATCAAGTTCCGTGTTTCCGACACCGTTCTGAAGTACGGCAACCAGTTCGTGGCCAACCCGGTGTTCTCCACCGACGACAGCCGCATCCTGCCGGAAGTTGCTACCGGTACCCTGCTGACCAGCAATGAAATCGAAGGCCTGGAGCTGACCGCTGGTCGCTTCACCGCCCTGAACGCCCAGGAATACACTGGTCGTGACAGCCTCGAGCTGAAAGAAATCAACTTCGCTGGCGCCAGCTACAGCTTCACCGACGACTTCAGCGGCGCTCTGTTTGCTTCCGACGTCGACGATGTCTGGAAGAAGTATTACGGCAACCTGAACTACAACCTGGCACTGGCTGAAGAGCAGGCGCTGAACTTCGACTTCAACATCTACAAGACCGACTACGACAAGAAGTACACCGGTACTGGCAAGAGCGAAGACAACACCATCTGGAGCCTGGCAGCTGCCTACTCCCTGGGCGCTCACACCTTCACCCTGGCTCACCAGCGTGCCAGCGGCGACCGTGGCTACGACTACGGCGTAGACGGCGGCGGCACCATCTGGCTGGCCAACTCCGTTCAGTACTCCGACTTCAACCAGAAAGACGAGAAGTCCTGGCAGGCTCGTTACGACCTGAACATGGCTTCCTACGGCGTACCGGGCCTGAGCTTCATGACCCGTTACATCCGCGGTACTGCTGCCGACAACTACACTGAGCGCGAACTGGACATCGAAGCCAAGTACGTGATCCAGGAAGGTGCTGCGAAGGATCTGTCCTTCCGTATCCGCAACGCCTTCTACCGCGACAACGCTCAAGGCGACGTGAACGACTTCCGCCTGATCGTCGAATACCCGCTGAGCGTTCTGTAACTTCAGCGAAGTTCGATAGCGGTAATAAAAAGAAACCCGGCCTCGGCCGGGTTTCTTTATTTAGAGCCCACTCAAAGAGGTAGCGCATAAGTTCCGGTTACATGCGCAACCAGCTCACTCTCATTCCCATACGAATACAGCGTAACTTCACAGACGGCCTGCCGCCGACTCAGCCTCAATATGCTCGCCTCGGCCAGCAGGTCAACTGGCCCGGGCTTGACCAGGAAGTTGATGTTGAGATTAGAGGTCACCGCCATTTCCACCCGCCCGAGCCGTCCCAACACTACCGCGTACATTGCCGCGTCAGCCAGTGCCATGATGGTCGGCCCGGAAAGCGTACCGCCCGGGCGAACCAGCTTACCTTGAAAGGGCACCCGTGCCAGCACGCCGCTTTCGTCAAGACGATCGATGCGCAGGTCAAGGTCTTCAGCCATCGGTAGGCCTGCACGAATCAGCGTCTGAACCTCCAGTGCGGTCAATTCCCCCATCCTGCGTCTCCAGTCTTCACAATGATCCGGCGTGTGCCCAAGGCGCAACGCCCCATCCTGTACGCCACTGTACAGGCACCGTACAATGCCTACCTATTTCACGCCCTAGCAACCGACAGAACGGCCAAACATGCGTACCAGTCAGTTCCTGCTCTCGACCCTCAAAGAAACCCCCTCCGATGCCGTGGTGATCAGCCACCAGCTGATGCTTCGTGCCGGTATGATCCGCAAGGTGGCTTCCGGCCTGTACACCTGGCTGCCGATGGGCCTGCGCGTACTGCGCAAGGTCGAGAAGGTGGTACGCGAGGAAATGAACGCCGCTGGCGCTCTGGAGGTGCTGATGCCGGCCATCCAGCCGGCCGAGCTGTGGCAGGAGTCCGGCCGCTGGGTGCAATACGGCCCGGAGCTGCTACGCCTGAAAGATCGCCATGACCGCGAGTTCTGCGTCGGCCCGACCCACGAAGAAGTAATCACCGAGCTGGCGCGCAACGAACTCAACAGCTACAAGCAGCTGCCTATCAACATGTACCAGATCCAGACCAAGTTCCGTGACGAGATTCGTCCACGCTTCGGTCTGATGCGCGGCCGCGAGTTCATCATGAAGGACGCCTACTCCTTCCACGCCGACCAGGCCTCACTGCAGGAAACCTACGACCGCATGCACCAGGCCTACTGCAACGTGTTCAGCCGCCTGGGTCTGAACTTCCGGCCAGTACAGGCCGATACCGGCTCCATCGGCGGCACCGGCTCGCACGAGTTCCATGTACTGGCCGAGTCCGGCGAAGACAATATCGCCTTCAGCAACGGTTCCGACTACGCGGCCAACATTGAAAAGGCCGAGGCAATCCCTCGCGAGAAGGAGCGCAGCGCGGCAACGGAAGAGATGCGCCTGGTCGACACCCCGGATACCAAGACCATCGACGCTCTGGTCAAGGGTTTTGGCCTGCCCATTGAGAAGACCATCAAGACGCTGGTGGTACATGCGGCCGAGGAAGGCAAGCTGATCGCCCTGATCGTACGTGGTGACCACGAGCTGAACGAAATCAAGGCCGCCAACCTCGAGCAGGTTGCCAGCCCCCTGCAGATGGCCAGTGAAGCCGAGATTCGCGCAGCCATTGGCGCCGGCCCCGGCTCACTGGGCCCGGTGAACCTGCCAATCCCCTGCATTGTTGATCGCAGCGTGGCATTGATGAGCGACTTTGCCGCCGGCGCCAATATCGACGACAAGCACTACTTCGGCGTCAACTGGGAGCGCGACCTACCCCTGCCGGAAGTAGCGGATCTGCGCAACGTCGTGGCTGGCGACCCCAGCCCTGACGGACTGGGCACCCTGGAGATCAAACGCGGTATCGAGGTAGGACACATCTTTCAGCTGGGCACCAAGTACAGTGAGGCGATGAACTGCCAGGTACTGGGCGAGAACGGCAAGCCGGTAACGCTGACCATGGGCTGCTATGGCATCGGCGTCTCCCGCGTGGTGGCCGCGGCCATCGAGCAGAATCACGACGAGCGCGGCATCATCTGGAACGACGCCCTGGCGCCCTTCCACATCGCCCTGGTACCACTGCGCTATGAGACCGAACAGGTGCGCGAGGCCACCGATCGCCTGTATGCCGAACTGACCGCCGCCGGTTTCGAAGTACTGCTCGACGACCGCGACAAGAAGACCAGCCCCGGCATCAAGTTCGCCGATATGGAGCTGATCGGCATTCCGCACCGCGTGGTGGTCAGCGACCGCAGCCTGGCCGACGGTAATCTGGAGTACAAGAGCCGTACCGATACCGAGACCCAGGCCGTGCCGCTGAATGAAATCGTGTCCTTCCTGAAAGCCCGTATCAGTTGCTGATCATCAGGCTGCCCGAGATATCATGCACACCAGCTACTGTCTTCGCCTGATCTGCGCCGCCCTGTGCGGCGCCATCCTTCTTTCGGCTAGCGGCTGCGCCAACCATTTGCCACAGCGCAGCGAGCATGAAGAACGAGCCGAGCGCAAGCTGCTGGATCACCAGCTGCAGATCGATGCAGGCCCCAGCAGCGTACTGGAACTGCCACAACGGCGGATTCGTGTGCATGAACAGAAAAGCTACGAGGTCACCACCTTTGCGGTGACCCGCCGCTACGACCGCTACACCCCCTACCAGCCCTGGCGCGAGCTATACGAGGTACCTCTGGGAGCTGTTGCCGTTGTGGCCGGTGTCGGCGCCAATCTGCTCAATGTGGTAATGCTCGGCAGTCTGCCCGATACAGCGACACGTGACTGGATCAGCTATGGCATGGCCGGCCTCAACCCCTTCATGAACGTAGAGTCCAACGGCCGTGCCGAGCAGAACCTGGCCAGCATCGAAGAGGTGCAGCGCGACCGCCGCGTGGAGTACGTCAACCTGCCCTGGATCGAACGCCCCGTAACGATCAGCGCTCTCGACCAGCAGTTCGAGCTACTCACGGATCGCGGTGGCGTCCTGCGTCTGAACCTGCTGGACAGTCCCTTCAGCGAATACGACCTGGCGCGCCTGAACAGCCTGCAACTGAGCGTAGAGGATAGCCAGGGTGACAGCAGGGCCCGGGATGAGGTTCGTCTGACCGTCAGCCATAACCTGCGCGGCAAACTGCGTGAGGCACACAACCTGATCTACGACGACCTGGAGAATGGCGACGTGGCACAGTGGGTACACAGGGTCAAGCGCCTCTCCGATCTCGGCCTGGAAGAGGAAGCCAGCGAGCTGGAGCAGAGCCTGATCGAGCTGACCCGCAACGATCCGGAACTGCAGGACAGCTTTCTCAAGGCACTGCTCAAGGATGCCGGCCGACTGGTAGCCGATCCGGCCAACTGAGGATCCCCCTGCGCCCGGCTCTAGTGGTCGTCAGACCATCTCCAGTGACTGCTTGCGGCGCGGCGGCATGAAGGCCGCATCCAGCAGCGCCAGATCCTCCTCATTCAGGCGCAGGGCCTCGGCAGCTGCGTTGTCCTGCAGGTGCTGCGGGCGCACGGCTTTAGGAATCACTATCACACCGGGCTGCCGCAGCGCCCAGGCCAGGGCCACCTGTGCCGAGGTCACGCCATGGCGGGCCGCTACTTCGCTCAGCGCCGGCTCGCACAGCATGGCACCGGCCTGCCCCAGCGGACAATACGCCATCAACGGCATACACTGGCGTTGCTGCCAGGGCAGCAGGTCAAACTCAATGCCCCGTGCCTCGAGGTTGTACAACACCTGATTGGTTGCACAGTCCGGCGCGGCCAGTTCCTGCAAGTCGTCGAGATCAAAGTTGGATACGCCCCAAGCAGCTATCTTGCCCTGCTCACGCAAGCGCTCGAACCCCTCGATAGTCTCGGCCAGCGGGTAGCGTCCACGCCAGTGCAGCAGGTAAAGATCGATTCGCTCGCAGCGCAGGCGCTTCAGGCTACGCTCACAGGCCGCCTGTATACCCTGCACACTGGCATTGTGCGGATACACCTTGCTGACCAGAAAGACCTCATCGCGCCGCCCGGCAATTGCCTCGCCGACCACAGTCTCGGCACCGCCTTCGCCATACATCTCAGCGGTATCAATCAGACGCAATCCCAGATCCAGCCCCTGCCGCAGAGCAGCAACCTCCTGTGCACGCTGACGCGGATCTTCGCCCATGTGCCAGGTACCCTGGCCCACCACCGGCACCTGGGTGCCCGCCAGTTCAATCGTCCGCATACCGTTCTCCAGTAATTTCACTATCCAGATCACAATCTGCAGCATACTACTGCTGCCAAGAACAACAGGCGCCACAATACAACGACTTCCCGGAGGCAGATTCGTCCCTTTCTGTTGCAACAAACAGCTTGCGTGCGAGCCATGCCTGCACACATGGATTGAAGATATGCTCAGAGAGGCTTTAGCAGCAGCAGCAAGGACACCGGCTGCACGCTCTCCGGATGCAGCGGCTCCTGCAACCACTCCAGACGCCAGCCGGTCTCGCCGATCAGCTTTAGCCAGGACTGCAGGGTTCGGAAAAACCAAGGCATGGGCGCCTGGAAGCCTTCACCGAAACCGGCAAAATCCTCTACCCGCCAGCCATCCTGGTAGGGCTCACCATGGCAGGCACGCCAAGGGTGCAGGGTCTGGATCAGCAGGCTGCCGCCTGGCGCCAGCAAGGCATGCAGACTGCGCATCACCGGCTCCAAAGGCTCCTCAAGCAGGGCAAAATTGCACACCAGCACCTCGAAGCGCCCCAACAGATCAGCGTTAGCCTCAAGCTCCGCATAGCCGCAGATTCGATACTGGCTACGCCCGCCGCTGGCTGCCCGCGCCGCTTCGATCAGCGGCGCCGAGGCATCAACTCCGACCGACTCAATGCCTTGCTCGGCCAGACCGCGGCACAGCCAGCCTTCGCCGCATCCGATATCCAGCACACGCCGTGGCGCCAAAGCCAGCACGGCCTGCAGAATGGCCGCATCGGTAACCAGGCGCCGGCTTTCGATGCGCTGCTCACGCACTGCAGCAGCCCAGGCATCGGCATTAGCCTGCCAACTCTGCTGAAGCTGCTCTCGATGATCGCGCTGCATCACGGTTCCCTGCCGTCTGCGTTGCGCCCGAGTCTAACAGGCCCGCCTCGCCAACCGATACCATCAACGAAAACCCGGCGCAAAGCCATGAATAGCAGTATGGTGCTCGCTTCCAAGTCCCCGCAGGAGCCAACAGGGCGCAGCCGGCCATTGATGCCTGATTCTTTAACCTGTCAGTGATGCGGCGTTAAATGAAGCCCGATACCCGGACATGAAAAAGGCGGTGACCGCCATGCGATCACCGTCTTCATTTAACCCTTTGCGAATTAACCGGCCCGGTATTGCCGGTCGGCCTCTTCGAAACGCTTCTGCATAGACGCAGAAGGTGTCCTGTCCAGCAGACTGAAGACCACGATGGCCAGGCTGGCGAGGATGAAGCCCGGGATGATTTCGTACAGGCCTAGGCCGATGAACTCCTTCCACACCACCACGGTGACGGCACCGATGACCATCCCGGCCAGAGCGCCATTGCGGGTCATGCGCTTCCACAGCAGGGAGAAGATCACCACCGGACCGAAGGCGGCACCGAAGCCAGCCCAGGCATAGGCCACCAGCCCCAGCACCTTGCTTTCCGGGTTCTGCGCGATGGCGATGGCAACCAGGGCGATAGCCAGCACCATGAAACGACCGACCCATACCAGTTCACGCTGAGAGGCATCCTTGCGCAGGAAAGCCTTGTAGAAGTCCTCGGTTAGCGCACTGGAGGAAACCAGCAGTTGGCAGCTCAGGGTACTCATCACCGCAGCCAGGATGCCCGACAGCACGATGCCGGCGATCCAGGGATTGAACAGGATCTTGGTCAGCTCGATGAATACGCGCTCACCGTTCTGGTTGACCGCACCGGCCAGCTCCGGGTGGCTGTTGAAGTAGGCGATACCGAAGAAGCCAGCCGCGACCGCGCCCCCAAGGGTGAGGATCATCCAGGTCATGCCGATGCGACGGGCCGAAGGGATGGTCCGCATCGAATCGGCGGCCATAAAACGTACCAGAATGTGCGGCTGGCCGAAGTAACCCAGGCCCCAGCCCATCAGCGAGATGATCGCCAGGAAGGAAAGGTTGCGGAACATGTCGAAGTTGGCCGGATCAGCCTGCTCGATGGTGTTCAGCGCCGCCCCGACATCGCCCAGCGCGAGAATCACGAACACAGGGGTGATCAGCAGGGCAAACAGCATCATCGCCGCCTGCACGGTATCGGTCCAGCTCACCGCCAGGAAGCCACCGATGAACACGTAGAGGATGGTGGCCGCTGCGCCGACCCACAACGCAGTGTCATAGGAGATGCCGAAGGTACTCTCGAACAGACGAGCCCCGGCGACAATGCCCGAGGCGCAGTAGATGGTGAAGAATACCAGGATCACCAGTGCCGAGAAGATGCGCAGCAGGCGGCTGGTGTCCTCGAAACGGTGGGTGAAGTAGTCCGGCAGGGTCAGGGCGTTGTTGTTGTACTCAGTGTGCACGCGCAGGCGGCCGGCAACGAACAGCCAGTTCAGATAGGCGCCGATGATCAGGCCGATGGCGATCCAGCTTTCGGATAAGCCGGCAACGAAAATCGCTCCGGGCAGCCCCATCAGCAGCCAGCCACTCATGTCGGAGGCTCCGGCTGACAGCGCAGTGACGACGCTGCCAAGGCTGCGGCCACCGAGGATGTAATCGGAAAAGTTCTTGGTGGCTCGGTACGCAATGAATCCAATCAGCACCATAGCCAGGATGTACACCACGAAGGTGACGAGCATCGGAGTACTAGCTGTCATTTGGGGGGCTCCCCTCTCATTTGTTGTTATCGGATAACGGGAAAAGCCCCGCATGTCCTGATCTGCTGCAATACGCACGCATACAGCGAGCACCAGACAACAGCCACCTCCCTGCTTGCGCTGGCAACCCGAAGGGGTGGCCAGGCAGGTTTGCTCTTCGGCTTCCAGCTGCCCTCTGTGCCTCTGTATGACCGGCCACACCCATATTGCCGGCACCTGCGACCATTGCATCGCATCGGCTTCACTCAGGCATGCTCTTATGTATCGGTCTAGCCCAGTTGGATCAGCCTTACCAATACGCAAGCACGCCAGCAGATACAGCAAACGCGAATCATCGAATGTAGTGGCATCACGCCAAAATCTTCTTACAGAAAGCTCCGGAGTTTTTTTACAAAGCTCCGAGCACGGAAACCTCCCAAGCAAGTGCCGCCATTGTTGCTTGGGCTCACGAGCGACGATATGGCAGATGATCGGCAGCTGCCCGGGCATAACTGCGCACCTCGTCACGCTCCTGCTGCAGGTAATCGGCCACCGCCGCACGCAACCCCTGATGACAAAGGTAATGCCAGGAACGGGTCAGAACCGGCTCAAAGCCGCGGATCAACTTGTGCTCACCCTGGGCACCGGCGTCAAAACGTGCCACCCCGCTCTCCATGGCCCATTCCATGCCTTGGTAGAAACAAGTCTCAAAGTGCAGTCGGTCAAATTCGGCCAGACAGCCCCAGTAGCGACCGTAAAGGGTATCACCATCCTGCAGGCTGAAGGCCATGGCTACCGGTCGTCCCTGTTGACGTGCCAGCACCACGCGAATCACCTCGGGCAAACGCTCGGCTAACAGGCTGAAGAAATCACGCGTCAGGTAAGGCATTTGCCCGCGCACCCGGTAGGTATTGGCATAGCAACGGTAGACGAAGTCCCACAGCGTCTGACTCAGCGCCTTACCCTCCAGCCACTCGAACTCTATGCCCTGACCTGCCACCTGCTCACGCTCCTTTCGCAATTGCTTGCGCTTACGCGAGCTGAGTGCGTCGAGGAAGTCCTGAAAATCACGATAGCCCCGATTGTGCCAATGGAACTGGCAGCCCAGCCGCTCCAGCCAGTGCTCACGGCCATCTAGCAGCGCATCACACTCAGGGCGGGTGAAGTTGACATGCATGCTCGACAGACCTTCGCCCTCCAACCTTGCCGTCAGTTGATCGAGCAAGCTGGCGCAGGCCTGACGCTCACCCAACAGTCGCTCGCCACCCACCGGAGAGAAAGGCACGCCTACCAGCAGTTTGGGGTAGTAGGCGATACCGGCGCGTCTGCAGGCATCGGCCCAGGCGTGGTCGAATACATATTCTCCGTAGGAGTGCTGCTTGAGATAGGCCGGCAGGGCTGCCTGGAGCCGCCCCTGCTCATCCCGCCAGAGCCTGTGCACAGGCTGCCAGCCCGTGCCGGGACCGACACTGCCGCTGTCTTCCAGTGCACTGAGAAAACCGTGACGCAGGAAGGGCTGGGAGGTGGCCAGCAGAGCATCCCATTGAGCAGCAGGCAACTGGCGGATGGAGGAGATGCATTCAAGCGGCATGACAAGGTCCGGCAATCAGGGCAGGCGCCCGGACGCTGCAATATATCTCTAACAAAAGAGGTTCAGTATGGGCGCGCCAACCTTGATCTTCTATAGGAGTTTCCATGTACAAATCGCTTGTCGCCCTGGGTGTTGCCCTGAGTCTCTGCAGCAGTGCAGCGCTGGCCGAGCGCTCTATCGTTCACCCTTTCTATGCCGCACAGGCTGAAAACGCCCCGCACGACGTGCATATGGCGATTGAAATACCGGCGGGCAGCTACACTAAATACGAAATCAACGATGAGGGCCTGGTCTTCGTCGACCGCTTTCAGTCCATGCCTGTGGTCTATCCGGCGAACTACGGCTCCCTATCGCGCACTTTGGCCGGTGACGGCGATCCCCTCGACGGCCTGGTACTGACCCGCGCGCCGCTGCATCCGGGTGTGCTGATCAAATTCCGCCCCATCGGCTACCTGAAGATGATCGACGGCGGCGAAGCAGACGAGAAAATAATCGGCGTTCCCAGCAGCGATATCGATCCGAGTTACGACAACATTCTTGATATCGACGATCTTCCGAGCATTGAACGGCAGCGCATCGAGGCCTTCTTCCGCGTGTACAAGCAGTTGCCTGAAGGCCGCAAGAAAGTCGAACTCGACGGTTATGGCAACGCCGAAGAGGCTCGTCAATTGATTCAACAGGCACTGGACGGTTTCAAGGCCAAGGCCGGCGCCTGACCCGCATAACGCCTCTGTAGGCTTCATATTCCGGGCAGAACCGAGTGGTACTGCCCGATCTTGCTCTCCGGAGCGGGCGCTTACAGAGACTGCGCAGGAGCCCCGCTCTTGCGCCGAGCGGAGCGTAGCGAGTATCCGAACTCAGCGCCCAGCCAGCCGCTCCTGCCGGTAGACAGTGGCGTAGCTCAGCTTGCGGCCGGCCACCTTGGCCAGCTCCTTGCGGTCGACGGCCGTGTACACACCAAGCTGACGTGCGTTGAAGCCGCTGTCACCGACCACCTCGTCCGGCGCCAACGACACCATTCGCTTAGCCGCCGCCAGAACTGCGTCGCGGTAATCACTGCGATCCGTCAGGTCGTAGTCGTCCAGCGGCAGCACAGAGCGCAGCCAGTCAGCCCAGTAGAACTCCAGAAACGCCGGCACCCCCTCCTGCTGGCGCGGCTTGGCGTATCCCACCTCGCGGGTGAAATACACCAGCGACCGGTAAGGATCGTCTTCCAACTGCTGCAAACCCAGCCGCGCCGGAAGTTTCTCCGGGGTAATGGCCTGCCCCTTGGCATCACGCAACCAGACTCGGCGAGCCTCGCTCATCCGCTGCCAGAACACTGGCAGACCCGCGCTGTCACTAAAATTGTCAGTCACCCTTACCCACATCCGAAGCTGCTCGCCGCCGCCCGGATGCTCCTGAAGCACGGTGAAGCCGTGATGCCCGTCGGTGAGAAACAGTTGGCCATCAGGACCAACCACCACGGTTTTCATATCGTCGCGGCGCGAACCGACCGTTTCGCTACAGGTGAAGCTGTCCGGCCGCTGCAGACTGGCATCATCCGGCACCTGACGGCTTTCACCCTGGCCGTTAAGCTCGCAATATTCGTCGAACAGCCGCTTAGGCTCCCGGGCGAAGCGGCCTAGCTTGTAGAAAACCTGATCGTGACCAAGCACGGCCTGAGTCGGATGCAATTGCTGCAGTGTCACCTGCAGCAGGTCGCCCGGGCGCGCATCCTGGTAATCCTGAGCATTGGCGGTCAGGCCCAGGCCGGCGGCCAGAATCAGCAAGGCAAATTTATGCATGGAGTCCCCCATGAACGCTGAAGAAAAAGGCCCCGCACTAGGCGGGGCCGAAAAGGAAAGCAATAGACGCTAAGGTGGATCAGAACACGTATTGCAGGCGACCGATGATGGCTTTGCCGTCATCCTCGACGCGTTTGCCGCCTACCAGAGCAGAGGTGTTGATGTTGTCCACCTGATAGTCGACGTAGTTCAGGCTCATGCGTACCGCCGGGGTGGCAAAGTAGTTGACACCCACCACCATGGCCTTGGTCTTGAACTCGTCATTGGGATTTTCGGCAACGATCCCGGCCAACCCCAGATTGCCCGGAATGGCTGCGGCATCAGCATCGATGGTGCTGCTCTCGTAACGCGCGAAAATCTCCCAGGAACCCTTCATATTGTCGGGCTTGTCCCACTTGCCATCAGCCGCCTTGTACTGACGCACACCGTTGAACATGTAGGAAACCTGAGCGTAGTAGCCGCTGAGATCGACATCAGACTTGACCCCGGCCTGATTCTCACCGCTGATCTGGCGCTGGAAGTACTCGGCCTGGGCGCGGAAGGCGCCGAACTGGGCACCGGATTCCAGCACCCACTCCACGTCCTTGTCCGCCACTCGCACGTCACCGAAGGTCAGGCGGAAATCGTTGTCACTACGGATACCCATGCGGGTGCGGGCGCGGGCACGGTCGTCATCCGGATTGGAGCTGTGGTAGTTGGCGCCAAGATGGATCACGTCGGTGCCGTTGAGATACGGCGCCCAGTGGGCACGCAGGGTATAGCCGTAGGCCTCGTCGTTGCCGCTGTCAGCCGACTCGTAGGTGTCGTAGTGGCCGATCTGGGCCATCAGCCCGTAGTTGTCACCGGAGTGCTTGAAGTTGACACCGAACTTGGTGTCTTCGTCGCCATTGAGGAAGTCGTACATGAACGGACGCTCGATGGCGGTGATCCACGACGAGCTGGTGGTATTTTCCAGGCCGTAGTCCCCGCCGAAACGGCCGATGGTGAAGGTACCGGCATCCAGGCCGGTGTAGGCGATGAAGGCACGGTCAACTTCGGTTGTATCGGTGTCGTCATAGCTCAGGCGCAGGCCCCAGTCCCAATCGCTGTAGGCGGTGCCTTCAAGGCTGATTTCGCCGCGACGGATAAAGGTATTGAAGGTGTCATCAAAGGGCTTGTTCTGGTCGGCAGCCATCAGCCCGTCGAACTGGGTGGCATCCCATTGCAGCTTGCCGCCCAACTTGAAACTGAATGCCTTGTCGGTGGTCGCGACTTCCAGGCCGCCCTTGGTCTTGATCACGAGATCGGGACCGTCGGTGCTGACGGTACCGGCGAAAGCCTGGGCGGAAACTGCCAGTGCCAGAGCGCTGGCTGCGAAACCGGCGAGGTGCTTGCGGATCATCGAGGATTCCCCTGTTGGACTTTGAGTGTTGGAAACACCCGAGCCGGTGGCTCGTTCGTGTCGGGGGAATCTTGGCGGGGGGTTATTTCAGCGAGATTTCCGCTGGATAAACATTTGATGACAGCGGAACTTTCCAGTCCGCCCAAATGCCCTGCCTAGCCACGCAGAAGACCTTCGCGCTCCCAGGCACAGCGCACCCGCAGTGCGCCTTCATGTGGGCTGTGAAATCCGTTGTCGGACTCCCAGCGGAAAGTGTGCATGCCATTGAGTTCGGTCTCCAGATGAACCACCGCAGTAGCCCAGTAAAGACGTTTGAGCAGCGCCTCAAAGGCCTCTATCCACAGGTTCCATTCGTACTCCACCGTGCCGTAGCTGGCACCGAAGTGAATCACCTGGGTCTGATACATCCCGGCACCCGGCTGTTCACAGAAGGAGAACATCTCGCGACCGAGAAACGGCCAGAGATCACCGGCCGGCAGTTCGTCAAGCACACTGCGATTACTGTCGCGGCGCATCCGGCGCAGCTCGGGATCATCCGAGGGCCAGTCGCGGATGCAGCCGTATACAATGGATTCGGATTCCACACCGGCACTCCAGAGAAAACAGGCTGCCTTCTAACACAGCCACGCCGCGCAAAAAAGGAACTGGCTCGATTTCTTCTCTACTCAAGCGCAGCGGCGGCGCCTCAGCAACCAGGCCATCAGCATCATCAGCAGCGCCATGCCGGTCAGCACCGCAAACGGCAACCGGTAGCTGCCCGACAGATCACGCGCCAGACCGGTAAGAATGGGCGTCAGGCAACCCAGGCCATAGCCGGTGAACAGCATCATCGCAGTCCAGCGGCTCACCGCCAGCGGCGTACCGGCTTCGTAAAGTGGCAGCACCAGTGACAGGGAGAAGGATCCTCCCAACGAGAACCCCAGCAGCACCGCCCAGAACTCCGGAAGCAGGCGTGGCGCGAAAGTCACCATGGACAACCCCAGCGTGGTTATCAGGCCGCAGGCCAGCAACAGCACATAGCGTGCCTGGAAGCGTTGCGCCAACCAGGGCACGACGAAGGAACTGGGCAGCCCCATAAGCATGATGATGCTCAGCAGCGAGTTGCTGCGCAGCATGCTCAGTCCGGCTTCGTGATAGCGAGCCACCACCCAGGTGGCGATGGCATAGAAGAGCCCCGCCTGCAGCGCAAAAAAAGCACTGACCAGCCAGGCTCGCGGCTCACCCCAGGGCAGCCCGCCAGCCTCCTCTTCGCTGGCGTTGCCGGTCTGACTAGGCAGCGCCAGCCACAGCAATACACCAGCCAGCGCCGGCAGTGCCCAGACCGCCAGGCCCAGGTTCCAGGCATCACCGAACAGCGCAGTGGCCGGGCCGGTCAGCACAGAGCCGGAGGCGCCGCCAATGGCCATGCCAAGCGAATACCAGCCCACCACGCGGCTCATCTGACTGGCAAAGTAACGCTTGATGAAACCCGACAGCAGCGGCCCTGCTACTGCAATCCCGGCCCCCATAACAATGGCGCTGCCGATCAGAACCGGACTCTGGTGAGCTGCCACCCGTGACAGCAAGGCCAGGGTAATCAGGCCGAGACACAGCACGATGGTGCGCTCCAGGCCCCAACGCACCGCCAGACGCGGAGCCACTGGCGCCAGCAGGCCCATGCACAAGACCGGCAAGGCAGTTGTCAGGCTGATGAAACTGCGGCTGAGCGACAGTTCAGCGGCGATACGCTCAATCAGCGGAGCGAGGGAGGTGATGCCGGGGCGCAGATTGATCGCCGCCAGCACCAGGGCCAGCAACAGCAAAGCGCGTGGAACGGTTTTCACAGGCAGTCCATATTCGGGGGAGGCAGACAGGTCAGGGCGAACACCCTACCCCCGGCAGCGGCAAGGGGCAACCCTGCCGACCGCTCAAGCTGACCAAAAGGTCAGGACAATGCGTTACGACTGCGCATCTTCTCTGCCATGCCGGCCATCTCGTCATAGATGGCTTGTGGGTTCTTCTGTTTGACGGCCCAGGCCATACGCCCCATCTCGTGAGGCAGGATCATGAAACTGTCGCGGGCCATTTCCGCATGAATGTACTCGGCAATCTCGGCAGCACTGATCGGCGAGCTTTCCAACAGCCGCCCGACCTGTTCCTTCATCGCCGGCGTTGGCCCGCGAAAGGAGTCGAGCAGATTGGTTTGAAAGAACGATGGACAAACCACGTGAACTTTAACGCCCAACTGACGCAACTCCACCAGCAGACTCTCCGACAGAGCTACCACACCGGCCTTGGCGACGTTGTAGTTGCTCATCCCCGGCCCCTGCATCAGGGCCGCCATGGAGGAGATATTGACGATTCGCCCACGGCTCTTCTCCAGCAGAGGCAGGAAGGCCTTGCAGCCCTTGACCACTCCCATCAGGTTGATGGAAAGCTGCCAGTCCCAGTCCTCCAGCGACAACTCGCCGAAGAACCCGCCCGACGCCACGCCAGCATTGTTGACGATGATGTCGATGCCGCCGAACTGCTCATCGCAGGCCTGCGCCAGCGCCGTCAGTTGGCTGTAGTCGCGCACGTCGCAGCGCCTGATAAAACCGTCCCCGCCGGCTTCGCGCACCAACCGCAGGCTTTCCTCCAGGCCCGCCTCATTGACATCGGCCAGTGCCAGATGCCAGCCCTCCCGCGCCCAGCGCCGCGCGATCTCGCGGCCCAGACCGGATCCGGCACCAGTAATCATCATGCGGTTGTGCATAGCAGGCCTGCCTTCAGCGTTCAGTTGCAATGGCGCGCAGTCTAGCCAAGGAGGAGCCCGCCAAGTCGTTTCATCAGCCTTATGAATGCACCAGACAATCCGTGTTGTATGCCACGCCAGGTTGCACGTCATGCCCATGACTGAGAAGCAATCGGCGCGGCTCATGCACGGTGCCTATGAACGCCATGCACAGGGCAAATTTCCACGTCTGCGGCGGACGCACTAGGCTCAACATCAAAGGAAAATGATTCTCAACCAGGTGCGCCATGCTCAAGACACTCACATTCACTATCATGCATTTCTGCATCGCCTTCGGCGTAACCTATGCACTGACCGGCAGTGTCAGCGCCAGCGGCCTGGTCGCCGCCATCGAGCCACTGTGCAACTCGGTCGGCTTCTACTTTCACGAAAAGGTCTGGCAGCGCTTCGGACAGAGTCGCCAGCCCCAGTCACAGCGACCGGCCCACGCCTGGCTTCACCACCAAGCCTGAGACTAAATTAGACGACACGCCCCGCATCCGCTAAAACACTGGAAAGCTCTGGCACTAGCCGGCTATACAACGGTCATAAGCCAGCTGTTCATGTCAGCCGTCAGTGAATCAAAAGGGACTTGCCCAATGCCTTGCCTTGCCCGACTCGCCGTTCTATTCGGCGGCCTGGTTCTTGCCGTGTCCGCGCAGGCCGCGGACGTGGATGCCGAAAGCTACGGCTATCCTCTTACCAACCCCTTCGAGGCCACCATCGCCACCACCCCGCCCGAGCTGCGCCCGGCGCTACCGGATGACTCGGCTATCGACCAGCGCGACTACTCGGTGCGGCTGCGCCCAGACCGCGAGTTCGAGCTGCTGGCCAACTTCTGGCCGGTTACTCGCATGCACTATCGCCTGGCCCGTCAGAAAGGCCGCGCCCCGCTGGTATTCATCATCGCCGGGACAGGCGCACATTACGCCAGCGGAACTCCCGAATACCTGAAGAAGCTGTTCTACGGCGCCGGCTTTCATGTGGTGCAGTTGTCGTCGCCGACCAGTTACGACTTCATGGCTTCGGCCTCGCGCTTCGCCACCCCCGGCTACAGCCCGGACGATGCAGAAGATCTGTACCGCGCCATGCAGGCAATCAAGGCCCACCATCCAAACCTGGAGGTCAGCGACTATCTGTTGACCGGCTACAGCCTTGGCGCCCTGAATGCCGCCTTCGTCAGCCAGCTTGACGAGACCCGCCGCTCCTTCAATTTCAGGCGTGTGCTGATGCTCAATCCACCGGTGAACCTGTACACCTCCATCAGCAACCTGGACAAACTTGTGCAGACCCGGGTCCAGGGAATAGACAACAGCACCAATTTCTACGATCTGATCCTCGCCAAGCTGACCCGCTACTTCAACGACAAAGGCTACCTGGACATCAACGAGGCCATGCTCTACGACTTCCAGCGTTCATCGGAACGGCTCACCGATGAGCAACTGGCGATGCTGATCGGTGCCTCGTTCCGGTTCTCCTCGGCCGACATCGTGTTCACCTCCGATCTGCTCAACCGCCGCGGACTGATCACTCCACGCAACTACCGCATCACCGAGGGAACCCGCCTGACCCCCTTCTTCCAGATGGCTCTGCGCTGCGACTTCGACTGCTACATCACCGAGCAACTGCTGCCGATGTGGCGTGCCCGCTACGATGGCGGCAGCCTCACTCAGCTAATTCAGCAGAGCAGCCTCTACGCGCTGGAAGACTACCTCAAGGGCAGCGACAAGATTGCCGTGATGCACAATGCCGACGACCTGATCCTGGGCCCTGGCGACCTGGGCTTTTTGCACCGCACCTTCGGCGAACGCCTGACCCTGTATCCGCTCGGCGGGCACTGCGGCAACCTCAACTATCGCGTCAACAGCGACGCCATGCTGGAGTTCTTCCGTGGCTAAGCACAGCATCCTCCTCTCTGCCCTACTGCTGATTGCCTCCCCGGCCATGGCCTCCCACGCCGACCCGGACGGTTTTACCAACCCGCTGCAGCATCTGCAGTTCAACCCGAGTCTTGACCAGCAGGAGTTCGAGCGCGCCTCCAACGATGCCTTGCAGGTGTTCGATCCTCTAGAGTCATGGAACCGCCGGGTCTATCACTTCAACTACCGCTTCGACCAATGGGTATTCCTGCCAGTGGTCAAGGGCTACCGCTACGTCACCCCAGATCCGGTAGAAAGCGGCATACACAACTTCTTCGAAAACCTCGGTGAAATTCCCACCCTGGCCAACAGCCTGCTGCAGCTCAAGGGCAAGCGGGCGATGAACAGCACCGCGCGGCTGCTGTTCAACACCATCCTTGGAGTGGGTGGCATCTGGGATCCGGCAACACGCATGGGGCTGCCGAAGATGCGCGAGGACTTCGGTCAAACCCTCGGCTACTACGGTGTGCCTGCCGGCCCCTATCTGATGCTGCCGCTACTGGGCCCGTCGAACCTGCGCGACAGCAGCGGACTGGTGGCGGACTTCGCCCTGGAAAACCACATCAACTATCTTGACGTGGCCGATGCCAGCCGCGACAACCCAGGGATCACCCTGCTACGTGCAGTGGACACGCGGGCCAGCACAAACTTCCAGTACGGCCAGCTCAACTCGCCATTCGAGTACGAAAAGATTCGCTACTTCTATCACGAATCGCGCAAGTTAAAGATCGCAGACTGAAAACACCCACCAAAATATCGACAAATTCGATTGTGTGGCGGAAAATTTTCAACGCATAAATTCAATTCTTAGGCCTAACATGTCTCCATCGGCTTTTCGATGGAGACTTCAGCCATGCCCCAATACCGCCGCCTGCTCGGCATTCATACCGGTCAGCCCGCATCTGACGGTGCCGGCGTGAAACTTCAACGCGTTATCAGCGGGCCTAACCTGGCTCCCTTCGATCCCTTCCTGATGCTCGACGAGTTCGCCAGCAGCGACCCGGATGACTACATCGCCGGTTTCCCCCCGCACCCGCATCGAGGCTTCGAAACCATCACCTACATGCTCGAAGGTCGCATGCGCCACGAGGATCATCTGGGCAACGTCGGCCTGCTAAACCCCGGCGACGTGCAATGGATGACCGCTGCACGCGGCATCATTCACAGTGAGATGCCAGAGCAACAGTCCGGCACCCTGCGCGGTTTCCAGCTGTGGCTGAACCTGCCGGCGCGGGACAAGCTCGGCCCGGCCGCCTACCGCGACATTCCGGCCGCACAGATTCCTCGTTTGGTCACCCCCGGAGGGGTCGAGGTAGTGGTCATCGCCGGTACCTTCGAGGAAGGCGGGATCCATCAGCCGGGCGCCGTGCAGCGTCCGTGCACCCTGCCCCAACTGTTCGATCTGCACCTGCCGCCAGGCAGTCGCATTGCACCACATCTGAACGATGGCCAGCGAGTGTTGCTGTACGTCTATGAAGGCATTCTGGAACTGCTGGAAACGACCAACGAGACAGTGGCTGCCGGCCGGCTGCTGCGTCTTTCGGAAAGCGGCGAACTGCACCTGAGCAGCCGCGATGGCGCCCGCGTTCTGCTGATCGCCGGCACCCCGTTGCGCGAGCCGATAGTGCAATACGGCCCGTTCGTGATGAACAGCCGCGAGGAAGTCGAACAGGCTCTGCGAGACTTCCGCGGCGGTGAACTGACCTGAGCCTCAGCCCTGCTGCGGCGCCCCGTTGAGGCCAAGAAAAGTGTACAGATCAGCCTTGCGCGCCATAGCATCCTGATAGCCTAGTTCGATCAGCTCGCTGCAGTAACCGCGCTCGAACAGCAGGTAACTGATCACACTGGCACCACCACTATGGGTCGCCCCCGGCCCACGCAGGAACATCCGCAACGCCCGCGGCAACTCCTGCTGGTGGCGCATGGCGATGCGATCGAGCGGCTGGCTCGGCGCGATCACCAGCACATCCACCGGATTCAGCCCGGCAACTCGCGGGCGCTGTCCATCTGGCACCAGAGTCGAGAGGTAGTTGAGCCGTTCGAGCAGCTCGATATCGGCTTCCAGATTGTCGATGAAGGTGCTGTTGAGCAGATGACCGCCAATCTGCGCCAGACTTGGCGGCCGGGTACTGGCCGGGCGCGGAGACGGTAACTGCTGCCCGGCCTTTGCGTTGGGATTGTCGCTGACACCAATCACCAGCACCCGGCTGGCGCCCAGATGTAGCGCCGGGCTGATGGGCGCAGCCTGGCGCACCGCACCATCGCCGAAATACTCCCGACTGAGGCGCACCGGGGGGAAGATCAGCGGAATCGCCGTGCTGGCCAGCAAATGCTCCAGTTGCAGGCGCGTGGGAATACCCACCCGGCGGTGGCGGAACCAGGGATCGATGCTGCCACGCCCCTGGTAGAAGGTCACGGCCTGGCCACTGTCATAACCGAAAGCAGTCACCGCCACCGCCCGCAACTGACGCTGGCGCACCGCAGCGGCAATCCCGGAGAAGTCCAGCTCGCGCGTCAGCAGATCGCGCAGCGGGGCACTGTCGAGCAGGGCCACGGGCGTTTCACGACGCAGTCCAAGCAGGCTGTGCCCGATGAAGCGTGATGCCTGGCGGAGTACGCCAGACCAGTCGCTACGATACACCATATGAGTGTGAAAGCCCTGCCAGACCACTGTCAGACGCCGCACCGCCTCACGAAAATGCAGCGCGCCACAGGCCAGCCCGACAGCATTTACCGCCCCGGCCGAAGTGCCGACGATCACGGGGAATGGATTGTCCGAGTCATCTGGCAGCAAATCGGCAATGGCGGCCAGAACACCGACCTGATAGGCCGCCCGTGCGCCGCCACCGGACAGGATCAACCCGGTAACAGGCTGCTCTGGGTGGGCAATGGCGGGCATTTCAAAATCCTTATCCGGGTGAGCTTCAGCGGCGCTAAGCGTGCCTGTCGTACAGCTTGGGTTCGCCTTCGGGGCGCGTCTTGAAACGGCGGTGAGCCCACAGGTACTGCTCGGGCACCTCGCTGACCACCTGCTCGACCCACTGATTGATACGCAGGCAGTCCGCCTCTTCACTGTCGCCCGGGAAATCGGCCAGAGGCGGATGGACGATCAGCCGGTAGCCGCTGCCGTCGGCCAGCCGTCGTTGGGTGAAGGGAATCACCCGAGCCTTGCCCAGACGGGCAAACTTGCTGGTGGCAGTAACCGTAGCGGCGGGGATGCCGAACAGCGGCACGAAGATGCTCTGCTTGCGCCCGTAGTCCTGATCCGGCGCATACCAGATGGCGCGCCCGGCACGCAGCACCTTGAGCATGGCCCGGATATCCTCACGCTCGATAGCGGTAGCGTCCAGATTGTGGCGTTCGCGGCCACGGCGCTGAATGTAGTCGAACAGCGCATTGTCGTGCTCCCGATACATGCCATCGATGGTGTGCAACTGCCCTAGCAGCGCCGCGCCGATCTCCAGGGTGGTGAAATGCGCAGCCATAAGGATCACGCCCTGCCCCTCCGCCTGAGCCTGCTGCAGGTGCTCCAGCCCTTCGACCCGAGCCAGTCGAGCCAGGCGTGCCTTCGGCCACCACCAACTCATGGCCATCTCGAAGAAAGCGATACCGGTGGAAGCGAAATTCTCACGCAGCAACCGCTCACGCCCGGCCGCATCCAGCGTAGGGAAGCACAGTTCCAAATTGCGCTTGGCAATGCGTCGGCGCGAGCCGGCCAGATGAAACATCAGCCAGCCCAGCACACGTCCGAGCCACAACTGCACGCGATAGGGCAACTGCACCACCAGCCACAGCAGCCCCAGTCCCAGCCACAACGGCCAGAAGCGCGGATGAAGAAAATAGGCGCGAAAATGTGGGCGATCCATGGACAGGTTCCGAAAACTGGCAAAGCGGTGCATTCTACCCCAGTTTTCCCGGACGCTTCGGCATCCCACGCCCTGACCCTCGCCCTCCCATCCGACGCGCTTGCGAGTGCCAGGCGATCTGGTTATAAGTCCCGCCATAACTCGACTCGTCACAAGGCCCATCCGCGCCCCATGAGCCAATCCGACCTTCTCGCTCAAGACCCCGTATTCCAGCTCAAGGGCAGCATGCTCGCCATCACCGTGATGGAACTGACCCACAACGACCTGGAGCGCCTCGACACCCAACTGCAGGAAAAGGTCGCCCAGGCCCCGGCCTTCTTCAGCAACACGCCCCTGGTACTGGCTCTGGACAAGCTGCCGGAAGCCGAGGGCTCGCTGGAGCTGGCCGAACTAATGGCCGTGTGCCGACGTCACGGTCTGCGTACCCTGGCCATCCGCGCCGCACGCGAGAGCGACATCGCGGCTGCCGAGGCGCTGGATATGCCGGTACTGCCGCCCTCCGGCGCACGTGAACGGCCCATCGACCCAACGCCGCCAAAGCCCGCGCCCAAACCGGCCGAGCCCGAACACCGGCCCAGCCGCATCATCACCAGCCCGGTACGCGGTGGCCAGCAGATCTACGCCCCGGGCGGCGACCTGATCGTTCTGGCGCCGGTCAGTGCCGGGGCGGAACTTCTTGCCGATGGCAACATCCATGTTTACGCCCCCATGCGCGGCCGAGCCCTGGCCGGTGTAAAAGGCAACACCGGAGCACGGATTTTCTGTCAGCAAATGGGCGCTGAAATGTTGTCAATCGCCGGTCATTATAAGGTCGCCGAAGACCTGCGGCGCGACCCTCTGTGGGGCGATGCAGTCCAGGTAAACCTGACGGGTGACGTGTTGAACATCACTCGCCTTTAACGGATACTGCCGCCACTTTTCAGGGACATAAACAAGGCATCCGGAAGCCTCGCTGAGGCCCATGGATTCCCGCTTTCTTCTTTCTTTGGGGTGAATCACCTTGGCCAAGATCCTCGTAGTCACTTCCGGCAAGGGTGGCGTCGGTAAAACCACCACCAGCGCTGCCATCGGTACCGGCCTCGCCCTGCGCGGCCATAAAACCGTCATCGTCGATTTCGACGTCGGCCTGCGTAATCTCGACCTGATCATGGGCTGTGAACGCCGCGTGGTGTACGACTTCGTCAATGTGGTCAACGGCGAGGCCACCCTTGGCCAGGCCCTGATCAAGGACAAGCGCCTCGAAAACCTTTACGTGTTGGCCGCCAGCCAGACCCGTGACAAGGACGCCCTGACCCAGGAAGGCGTCGAAAAGGTGATCAACGAACTGTCGCAGACCTTCGACTACGTGGTCTGCGACTCCCCGGCCGGCATTGAGAAAGGTGCTCACCTGGCCATGTATTTCGCCGACGAGGCCATCGTCGTCACCAACCCTGAGGTTTCTTCGGTACGCGACTCCGATCGTATGCTCGGCCTGCTGGCGAGCAAGTCGCGCCGCGCCGAAAAAGGCGAGGAACCGATCAAGGAACACCTGCTGCTGACTCGCTACAACCCCGAGCGCGTCACCAAAGGGGAAATGCTCGGCGTTGATGACGTCGAGGAAATTCTCGCTATTCGCCTGCTGGGAGTGATTCCCGAGTCGCAAGCCGTGCTCAAGGCCTCCAACCAGGGCATCCCGGTGATCCTTGACGAGCAAAGCGACGCAGGCCAGGCCTACAGCGATGCTGTCGAGCGCCTGCTGGGCAAGGAAGTGCCTCACCGCTTCCTCGACGTGAAGAAGCAGGGCTTCCTGCAACGCCTGTTTGGAGGTCGCGAATGAACATTTTCGACTTCTTGCGTTCGCGCAAGAAGGAAACCACCGCATCCATCGCCAAGGAGCGCCTGCAGATCATCGTTGCCCACGAGCGGGGCCAACGCAGCCAGCCTGACTACCTGCCGGCCCTGCAGAAGGAACTGGTCGAGGTGATTCGCAAGTACGTCAATATCGACTCCGAGCAGGTGCAGGTGGCCCTTGAGAATCAGGGCAACTGCTCGATCCTGGAACTGAACATCACCCTGCCGGATCGCTAAGCGATACCGGGTGCGTCCACGGCGGCTTCGGCCGCCGTGTTCGTTTGCAGCAACACATGCCAGCAGAAGCAAAGTCATCCGTGAGGTTTCTGCCGGTTCATAGCATCGCGAATCAGTTCGCATCCAAACCAGCCCACACCATGCCGCTAAGCCAGATTGAAATTCTCCACCAGGACTCCGCCCTGCTGGTGATCAACAAGCCAACTCTGCTGCTGTCCGTACCAGGCCGCGCCGAGGACAACAAGGACTGCCTGGTCACCCGCCTGCAGGAAAACGGTTACCCCGAGGCGCGCATCGTCCACCGGCTGGACTGGGAAACCTCAGGGATCATCGTGCTGGCCCGCGATGCCGACAGCCATCGTGAACTGTCCCGGCAATTTCATGACCGCGAGACCGAGAAGGCCTACACCGCACTGTGCTGGGGCCAGCTGGAAAGTGACAGTGGCAGCATCGACCTGCCACTGCGCTACGACCCGCCGACCAAGCCACGCCATGTAGTGGATCACGAACTGGGCAAGCACGCCCTGACCCACTGGCGGGTGATTGAGCGCTACGCCGACTGGTGCCGGGTGGAACTGACGCCCATCACCGGCCGCTCGCACCAGTTGCGCGTGCACATGCTGTCTATCGGCCATCCGCTGCTGGGCGACCGACTCTACGCCCACGAGCAAGCCCTGGCCGCCCATGGGCGCCTGTGCCTGCACGCCAGCATGCTCGCTCTGAGCCATCCGCAAACCGGTGAACGCCTGCGCTTCGAGTGCCCGGCACCGTTCTGAGCCAGCCTCCGGGCACCGGCCTTGGCCCAATAGCGAGCGACTATCAGAGCCTGCGCCCAGCTTCGGGGCACAGAGGCGGGCAAATTGGTTAAACTTGCCCGATCGTTGCCCGGAGTCCCTATGCGCGAAGATCTGATCCAAGGCCTGCTCGATTTTCTCAACGCCTCGCCCACCCCGTTCCATGCCACCACCAGCCTGGCCATGCGTCTGGAAGCAGCCGGTTTCCGGCATCTGGACGAGCGCGCCGTTTGGCACACCGAACCCGGCGGGCGCTACTACGTGACCCGCAACGACTCCTCGCTGATCGCGTTCAAACTCGGCCGCCGTTCCCCGGTCGAGAGCGGCGTACGACTGGTTGGCGCACATACCGACAGCCCCTGCCTGCGCGTCAAACCCAACCCGGAACTGCAGCGCCAGGGTTACTTCCAGCTCGGCGTGGAAGTCTACGGCGGCGCCCTGCTCGCCCCCTGGTTCGACCGCGACCTGTCGCTGGCCGGCCGCGTCACCTATCGCCGTGACGGCAAGGTGGAAAGCCAGTTGATCGACTTCTACCAGCCCATTGCGGTCATCCCCAGTCTGGCCATTCACCTCAACCGCGAGGCCAATCAGGGATGGGCAATCAACCCGCAGAACGAACTTCCACCGATCATCTGCCAACTGGCCAGCAGCGAAACCGCCGACTTCCGCGCTCTGCTCGCCGAGCAGTTGGCCATGGAGCACGACTTCAACCCGGACGCCGTGCTGGACTACGAGCTGAGCTTCTACGATACCCAGAGCGCCGCCATCGTCGGCCTCAATCAGGAATTCATCGCCAGTGCACGCCTGGATAACCTGCTGTCGTGCTATGCCGGCCTACAGGCACTGATCGACGCGGACAGTGAGGAAACCTGCGTGCTGGTCTGCACCGATCACGAGGAAGTCGGCTCCTGCTCCAGCTGCGGCGCAGACGGCGCCTTCCTTGAGCAGGTGCTGCGCCGCGTGCTGCCCGAAGGTGACGATTTCGTTCGCACCATCCAGCGCTCTCTGCTGGTCTCGGCCGACAATGCCCACGGCATCCACCCAAACTATGCCGACAAGCACGACAGCAACCACGGCCCCAAACTCAATGCCGGTCCGGTGATCAAGATCAACAGTAACCAGCGCTATGCCACCACCAGTGAAACGGCCGGTTTCTTCCGCCATCTGTGCCTGGAGAACGAAGTCCCGGTACAAAGCTTCGTGGTACGCAGCGACATGGGCTGCGGCTCCACCATCGGCCCGATCACAGCCAGTCAGCTGGGCGTACGCACCGTAGACATCGGCCTGCCTACCTTCGCCATGCACTCGGTGCGCGAATTGGCCGGCAGCCATGATCTGGAGCACCTGCTGAAGGTACTGACAGCCTTCTACTCCAGCTCTGAACTACCCTGAGGGCCTGCGGCTGTTGCGCAGAGGCCTTACCTGCGCTGCCGGCTACACCAGCAGCGCCCAAACTCAGCTTCCCCTTCCGGCAGCAGCCCGGGAAGCACAGAAGAGGTTTCCAACCCGCCATGATCGAACATATCCGCAACAGCCTGCAGGAAGCCCAGCGCGCTCTGGAGGCCTTTCTCGCCAACGAGCAGACTCTGGGCAATATCCAGAAGGCAGCCGAGCTGCTGATTCAAAGCTTTGAGAATAAGGGCAAGGCGTTCTCCTGCGGCAACGGCGGCTCCATGTGCGACGCCATGCACTTCGCCGAGGAACTGACCGGTCGCTACCGCAACAACCGCCCGGGCATCGCCGCTGTGTCGATCAGTGACGCCAGCCATATCAGCTGTGTGGCCAATGATTTTGGCTACGACTACATTTTCTCGCGCTACATCGAGTCCCACGGGCGCGAGGGCGACGTACTGATCGCCATCAGTACCAGCGGCAAGAGTCCCAATGTGGTCAAGGCGGCCGAAGCAGCCAAAGCGCTGGGCGTGAAGGTGATCGCTCTGACCGGCAAGCCTGGCTCGCTGCTGGAAAGCCTGGCCGACGTGTGCATCTGCGCCCCGGGCGGTGACTATGCCGATCGCGTGCAGGAGCTGCACATCAAGGTACTGCACATACTCATCGAACTGATCGAGCGCCGGCTCTGCCCGCAGAACTACGCCTGAAGCGCAACGCCGTCAGCGAATATCCGGTGACGGCGAGCCCTTCCTCAACGGTGCCGGCTCAGGCCGCCCGCAGGCGCTTCGGCGTCAACCCCATGTAACGGCGCATGGCAGTCGTCAATGCACTCTGACTGGAAAACCCGCATTCTTCGGCAATCCGCACCAGCGGCATGTTGCTTTCACGCAGCAGGCGAGCAGCATGATCGAGACGGGCTTTAAGCAGGTACTGATGCGGCGTAAGACCGACGCTGTCCTTGAACAGTGCATGAAAATGGCTGGGGCTCAGACACATCTGCCCCGCCAGTTCTGCCACACTGATTCGCCGCGAGAGGTTGCAAGCGATGTAGGCATCCAGCCGCTGCAGATCCATCAACCCATGCGGATGCCGACGCTGCTCGCCGAACAATCGCAGATGCAGTGCTCGCAGCAGTACGCCGCCCAGCGATCGGGCCAGGATTGAATCGCTACCGTAACGCTCCAGCTCCGCCCCGGCATAACTGAGCAGGTGCAGGAAATCCACATCCAACGCCGGATAACGCGGCCTTTCAAACAGACGATGGAGCAGTTCCAGATCCTCACTGGGAGTGTCGCACTCATCCAGATCGAGGATCAGCATACGATTGTCGCCCATACCGGCAAACTGATGAGCCGCCTCACCCGGCACCAGGCAGGCACGCATCCGGCAGACTTCACCACCGCGCCCGCTCACTTCGAATTCGGCGCGCCCCTCCAGGGACATCACCAGTTGGTGATGGCCATGGGCATGTTCATGGGCCTGTTCATCCAGGCGGATAACACGAGCTTGCAACATGACATAAGACTGGCATCACGAAACACGGGTTGCACTTTACTATTTTCCACGAGAAAACGCCGCAACCACCCATCGAAACAAGGTTGCACCTATAGCAACCATAACACCGAAATTACCAGACCAGACGCATCACGCCGCCCTACAGCAAAGCCATGTTGAAATCCCGCTCAAACCGCCCCATGTAGCAGACAACGTGCAAGCAAAGGTGCGCCATGAACGATCAGGATAATCCCTTCGAGACAGCTGACGAATCACGGCAGGCAGGAGCCAAGGGTCTGGTACTGCCCGCCCAGCGGCTGCCGGACAAGCTGTACATCATCCCTATTCACAACCGTCCGTTCTTCCCGGCCCAGGTGCTGCCGGTGATCGTCAACCAACAGCCCTGGGGCCGCACGCTCCAGCGCGTGGAAAACACCGAGCACCGCTGCCTGGCGGTGTTCTATGTCGACAATCCACCGGATGAGAACGGTGAGTTCGACCTCGACAGCCTGCCCGAACACGGCACACTGGTCCGCATCCACCACGTCAGCGAGGAAGGCGGCAAGCTGCAGTTCGTCGCTCAAGGCCTGACCCGGGTGCGTATTCGCGGCTGGCTGAGCCGGCGCGGCCCGTACCTGGCCGAGGTGGACTACCCTCAGGCACCGGTGGATTCGCGCGACGAAGTGAAGGCTTACGGCATGGCGCTGATCAACGGCATCAAGGAACTGCTGCCGCTCAACCCGCTGTACAGCGAAGAACTGAAGAACTACCTCAACCGTTTCAGCCCCAACGAACCCTCGCCGCTGACCGACTTCGCCGCAGCACTGACCACCGCCTCCGGCCGCGAGCTACAGGAAATTCTCGACACCGTGCCGGTGCTCAAGCGCATGGAGAAGGTGTTGCCGCTGCTGCGCAAGGAGGTGGAAGTCGGCCGTCTGCAGAAGGAACTGTCGGCCGAGGTGAACAAACAGATCGGCGAACGCCAGCGCGAGTTCTTCCTCAAGGAACAGCTCAAGCTGATCCAGCAGGAGCTGGGCATCAGCAAGGATGACAAGAGCGCAGACCGCGAGACGTTTCTCGCTCGCCTGGCAGGCAAGACTCTGCCGCAGGCAGCGCAGAAACGCATCGATGACGAGCTGAACAAGCTGTCGATTCTCGAGGCTGGCTCGCCGGAGTACGCCGTCACCCGCAATTACCTGGACTGGGCCACCACCCTACCCTGGGGCGTCTACGGCCAGGACAAGCTCGATCTGAAACGCGCACGGCGAGTTCTGGACAAGCACCATGCGGGCATGGATGACATCAAGGCGCGTATCCTTGAGTTTCTCGCCGTTGGCGCCTTCAAGGGCGAAATCGCCGGCTCCATCGTATTGCTGGTTGGCCCGCCCGGTGTTGGCAAAACCAGCATCGGCAAGTCCATCGCCGAATCCCTGGGCCGGCCGTTCTATCGCTTCAGCGTCGGTGGCATGCGCGACGAGGCGGAGATCAAGGGACACCGCCGTACCTATATCGGCGCCATGCCCGGCAAGCTGGTGCAGGCGCTGAAGGAAGCCGAGGTAATGAACCCGGTGATCATGCTCGACGAGATCGACAAGATGGGCAGCAGCTATCAGGGCGACCCGGCATCGGCGCTGCTGGAAACTCTGGATCCAGAGCAGAACGTCGAGTTCCTTGATCACTACCTGGATCTGCGCCTGGATCTGTCCAAGGTGCTGTTCGTCTGCACCGCCAATACTCTGGACTCGATCCCTGGCCCACTACTGGACCGCATGGAGGTGATCCGCCTTTCGGGCTACATCACCGAGGAGAAGCTCGCCATCGCCAAACGCCACCTGTGGCCCAGACAACTGGAAAAGGCCGGCGTATCGAAGGCACGTCTGGGCATCAGCGAAGCCGCCCTGCGTGCCCTGATCGAAGGCTATGCCCGCGAAGCCGGCGTGCGCCAGCTGGACAAACAACTCGGCAAGCTGGTGCGCAAGTCGGTGATAAAACTGCTGGAAGAGCCTGAAGTGAAAATCCGCATCGGCGCCCGGGACCTGGAGCAGGCGCTGGGCATGCCGGTATTCCGCAATGAACGGGTACTGGCCGGCGTTGGCGTAATCACCGGCCTGGCCTGGACCAGTATGGGCGGCGCCACATTGCCGATCGAAGCAACCCGGATCCACACGCTGAACCGCGGCTTCAAGCTCACCGGCCAGCTCGGCGAGGTCATGAAAGAGTCGGCGGAGATCGCCTACAGCTACGTCAGCTCGCACCTCAAACAGTTCGGTGGCGACCCGGCCTTCTTCGATCAGGCCTTCGTCCACCTCCACGTACCGGAAGGCGCAACGCCCAAGGACGGCCCCAGCGCCGGCATCACCATGGCCAGCGCGCTGCTTTCGCTGGCGCGCAACCAGGCACCCAAGAAGGGCGTGGCCATGACCGGCGAGCTGACTTTGACCGGCCAGGTGCTGCCGATTGGTGGCGTGCGCGAGAAGGTGATTGCTGCCCGCCGGCAGAAGATCTTCGAGCTGATCCTGCCGGAGGCCAATCGTGGCAGTTACGAGGAGCTGCCGGACTATCTCAAAACCGGGCTGACGGTGCATTTCGCCAGGCGCTACAGCGATGTGGCCAAGGTACTGTTCGACGATCTCACCGCCTGAGCCCCACCCTGCCCCTCGCATGCCGCCCCCCGGTGCGGCTATGCTGGGGGCAGGTTTCGTCGACAGGAGTGCGTCATGAATCCCCCCTTGCGCCTGCTTGCCCTGCCCACCCTGGCCCTGCTTGGTGCCTGCGCCCATCAGCCCGGCAGTCTGGAGTTGACCCGCGAGCGGCAATGTCCGCTGACCCTGAACGTTGGCCAGCAACTGATCCTCAGCCTGCCCAGCAATCCCAGCACCGGCTTTCGCTGGAACCTGCGCGACGCCGCCGAACCGGCCCTGCAAAGCCTCGGCCCCGAGGTATACAGCGCCCCCGAAAACTCCGGCCTGATCGGTGCCGGCGGAATATCTACCTGGCGTTTCAGCGCCCGCGAGCCTGGTGAAGGCCGTCTGCTGCTGACCTACCAGCAACCCTGGGAGCCAGACGTGGAGCCGGCCGAAACCTTCACCTGCGAGTTGCGAGTGAAGTAACCGGAGCTTCAGCGCAGCCAGGGCGGCGTCGGCTCGGCGTCACCGCCATCTTCAGCAGCCTGTCGCATGGCCTGACGCCGGCTTTCTTCCGCCAAAGCGGCCTTGATCTCACGCATCACCGCATCGATATCGGCCGCATCCTCGGGCTCGGCGAACTCGCCCGTCAGTACGCTATGCGGGGTCAACCGACCAGCCTGATACAAGGCCCACATTTCCTTGGCATAGCGCGTGTACTTCAACTCGGGAGCAAACTGGCCGAAATACTCGGCCATGTTGCGTACATCACGCTCTAGCAAGCTGAAGGCATGATTGTTGGCCGCCGCCTCCACCGCCTGAGGCAGATCGATGATGACCGGGCCATCCGGGCCAAGCAGCACGTTGAACTCGGACAGGTCGCCATGCACCAACCCGGCGCAAAGCATCTTGACGATCTCCCGGATCATGTCGGCATGAAACGCTCGCGCATCATCCGGGTGCAGCTCAACATCGTTAAGACGTGGCGCCACATCCCCCTCGCCATCATCCACCAACTCCATCAGCAGTACGCCGTCGAGAAAATCATAGGGCCTAGGCACCCGTACACCCGCCGCCGCCAGACGAAACAGCGCGGCCACCTCGGCATTCTGCCAGGCCTGCTCCTGCTCCTTGCGGCCGAACTTGCTGCCCCTGGCCATGGCCCGTGCCTGACGGCTACCGCGCACCCTGCGCCCCTCTCGGTATTCGGCGGCCTGCCTGAAGCTGCGCTTGTCAGCCTCCTTGTAAACCTTGGCACAGCGCAGCTCCCCGCCACAGCGCACCACATAGACTGCTGCCTCCTTACCGCTCATCAGCGGCCGCAGCACCTCGTCCACCAAGCCATCCTCGACCAGAGGCTCAATTCGTTTGGGCGTTTTCATCAACCTGCCTCAGATCCCTTCCCGGCTGCGCACATGTGCCGCCATGGTCGCACAGCCGCACGTGCGGTCAAAGGCACATTGGCTCCGCCCATTCAGCTGCGACTCAAATGACGCCGCAGAGCCTCGATGGCATAGCGCACTTTGGCCGGTTGGGCGTCACGGCGCGGAGTGACGATATAGAGCCCCAGGGGTTCGACCTGCCAGTCAGGCAACAGCGACAGCAATTGTCCACTGGCCAGCAGATCACGCACTTCCGGCTCAGGTTGCAACGACACGCCCATGCCCTCCAGAGTGAACTGGCGCACCGCCAGGATGTTGTTGCAGAAGATGCGGCTTTCCAGACGCAGGCGCTGCTGCGCCCCATCCGGGCCATGCAGGATCAGATGCTGGCTGCGTTCCTGGTTCAGGCTGATCCAGTCCAGCCCGAGCAGTTGTCGTGGCTCACCCGGCCAACCGACCCGCGCCAGATAGGAAGGCGCCACACACAAGAGCATGCGCCAGTCGGCCACGTGACGGGCAACCAGAGTGGAGTCCTCCTGACGCCCAGCCCGGATCGCCAGGTCGATACGCGCCTCGATCAGGTCGATTTGCTCATCCTGAAAAAACAGGCTCAGTTTCAACCCCGCATGGGAGTTGAGCAGTGGCGCCAGCGCCTCACACAGCAGCGGACCGGAAAACCCCACCGGCGCAGCCACGCGCAACTCGCCAACCGGAGCCTCGCGCTGCTCGGCCAGGTGCTGCTCGGCTTGCTGCGCCAGCTCGACGATTTGCCGGCAACTGTCATAGAACACCGCCCCGGCCTCGGTCAGAGTCAGCTTGCGGGTGGTGCGATGCAACAGACTGACACCGACCACCTCCTCCAGACGACGAATCTGCTGGCTGACTGCCGACGGACTCATGCCAAGCGCTTCAGCCGCCCCCACCATCGAACCGCGTTGCACCACGGTGGCAAACAATGCCATACGCTTGAGCTGCTCCATTATGAAGCCCTACTTAATTATCAAAGTAAATCAAAGGGGTTTTCCCCAAGTTTATTCAGAAGCGATCATATGTCCACGTTCAACGACCTTAGAGACGCATCATGAAAATCGCTTTGATCGGCGCCAGCGGCTATGTCGGCGCGCCCCTACTGCAGGAAGCCCTCAATCGCGGCCACCAAGTCACCGCTCTGGTACGCCAGCCACAACGCCTGGCGCCGCACCCGCAACTGGCCGCACAACAGGCCGACGTACATGACACCGAGGTACTGACCGAGCAACTGCGCGGGCATGATCTGGTAATCAGCGCCTTCAACCCGGGCTGGGGCCTGGCGGACATCCGCGAACAGTTCATCGCCGGCAGCCGCTCGATCATTGAAGCCTGCCAGCGAGCCGGCGTGCGCCGCCTGCTGGTAGTCGGCGGGGCCGGCAGCCTGTATGTGGCCCCAGGCGTCCAACTGATCGACACCCCGGATTTCCCCGCTCAGTACAAGGAGGGCGCAGAAGGTGCGCGTCAGCTCCTGACGATCCTGCAAAACGAGCAGGAGCTGGAGTGGAGCTTTCTCTCGCCTGCTGCCCAACTCGTGCCGGGACCGCGCACCGGTCGCTTCCGCCTGGGCCGGGACGAGCTGCTGATGAACGGCGACAAGCCGGGCAGCATCTCCGTCGCCGACCTGGCCGTGGCGCTTCTTGATGAAGCTGAACAACCACAGCATGTCCGCCAACGCTTCACCCTGGCCTACTAGGCCATAGCCTTCGTTTTCAGGAGATACCGCATGATTTCATTCAGCAGTAGCAGCTTTGTCATGACCGACAGCCCAGCTCGCTATATCGGCAGGCTGTGCAAGCACTTCGCACACAAGATCCCGGTCAGCTTTGACGAGCAACAAGGGCGCATCGAGTTCCCGGCAGGCCTGGTCACACTGCAAGCCGAGCCCGAGGGACTGCGCCTGCAGTTGCAGAGCGCTGATACCGAGGCACTGAACCGCCTGCAGGACATAGTCGCCAGCCATTTCCAGCGCTTTGCCTGGAGGGAAGCCCTGACCCTGGATTGGCAACCAGTCTGACCTCTTCTGCCCTGACGCAACCCGAATCCCTGCCTGCTACCAAAACCCGTCAACCGCCTTCTATTCAAGAACATCTCTCATTTACAAAATTTACACACCCACGTACTCCAGTATTTACGGGGCTTTCAGGGTGGTTGCAGGCATACACCCGATAGCCGCGATTGAACCTTATATGCAAATCACTATCATCCCGCCTCAATTAGAAACTTAGCCCCCCTTTCACGCCTGGAGTAGATCGATGTACACCTTCACACCCCGTACCGCCTTGGCCAGTGCTATCGCACTGGTCACCAGCCTCGGCGCTCAGGCCAACGAACCTATCGCCCTGGGCGATGTGGTCGTCAGTGCATCCGGCTTTGAGCAGAAGATCACCGAAGCACCGGCCAGCATCAGCGTAATCAGCCGCGAGGAATTGCAGCAGAAAAGCTACGCCAACCTGGCTGAGGCACTGGAGGAAGTTGAAGGTATCGATGTGCGCCAAGGCACCGGTAAAACCGGCGGGCTCAACATCAGTATTCGTGGCATGCCCAGCAAGTTTACGCTGGTGCTGATCGACGGGCGCCGTCAGAATGCCCCGGGCGCGGTAGCACCCAATGGCTTCGGCGAGACCTCCAACAACTTCATCCCGCCGCTGTCATCGATCGAACGAATCGAAGTCATCCGCGGCCCGATGTCCACCCTCTACGGTTCCGATGCCATGGGTGGTGTGATCAATATCATCACCCGCAAGGTCGGCAAGGAATGGACAGGCTCCGTTGGCGTCGAGCACACCTTCCAGGAAAACCGTGACTACGGTGAATCCAGCAAGACCAACTTCTACACCTCCGGCCCTCTGGTAGAGAACCTTCTGGGCCTGCAGATGCGCGGCAGCTTCTATGATCGCAAGGCCTCGGATCTGACATTCGACAATGACAGCACCGTAAGCCGCCGCGGCGCCGCTCCGGTAGAAGGCGATAATTACAGCCTGGGTGGCCGCCTGACGCTGACCCCCAATGAAGCCCATGAACTGGCGCTTGATGTCGAGCGCGGCGTTCAACGCTACAACAACGACGATTGCCAGCTTGGCAACCTCGACGGCTGGAATGGCGGCAGCGACACCGTCGGCTGCTCGACGCTGAACCCGAGCAAGATCAACGGCTATACCGATGAGCAGCGTTTCATCCGCGAGCAGGTTGCCCTGAGCCATACCGGACATTTCGAGCTGGGCACCTGGGACTCCAGCCTGATGCGCAACAAGACGGAAACCCTGGGCCGCACTGTACCCGGCACCCTGGGGGTTCCCTATGACGCACCTTATGAGGCTCTGATCGGAGGCCAGGATCGTAAGCTGGAATCTGTCAGCACCGTTTTCGACACGAAGTTCACCGCCCCCATTGGCGACTCCAATATCCTGACCGTCGGCGGACAGTGGTGGAAGCAAGAGCTCAAGGACACTGTCGCGCTCACCACCTTCGAGCAGACCATCAAGGCGGTATTCCTGGAAAACGAGTGGCGCATCAACGACGCCCTGGCCCTGACCGTCGGCGCACGCTACGACGACCACGAAACCTTTGGCGGCCATGTCAGCCCTCGGGCGTATCTGGTCTGGAATGCCAACGACAACTGGACCCTCAAGGGGGGTATCAGCAAAGGCTTCAAAGCACCGGATCCGGATGAGTTGCATAACGGCATCAACGGCATCACCTCGCAGGGACAGTCAAAGACCATCGGCAACCCGGATTTGAAACCGGAAGAAAGCACCAACACCGAAATCGGCGCCTACTTCGACAACCTGGGTGGCTTTACCGCCAACGTCACACTGTTCCACACCAAATACAAAAACAAGCTGGGTGACGGTGATCCCGTTCAAGATCCGCTGTGCGTGGGCAACCCTGCCACCAGTAGCGTTCCGCAGGATCACTGCGCCTGGACCGTCAATCTGGGTGAAGCCATCAGCCAGGGCGTGGAAGTCGGCAGCCGCTGGCAATTCGCCCCGGGCTGGTCGCTCTCGGGCAATTACACCTACACCGATACCTATCAGAAGACCAACGAAGCCAACAACAAGGGCGCGCCGATCAGCAACACTCCGTTGCACATGGCGCATGCCAGCCTGAACTGGCAAGCCACGGATCGCCTGAGCCTGTATTTCAAAGGCGAATACCGCGGCGAGCGTGCCCGCTATAACAAGCGCGGCGTCAACTACACCGCCGACGAGCGGCAGATCATGGATCAGCTGGGTGACCTCAAGGCCTATGATGTGTGGCACCTGGGCGGTAGCTTCAAAGCCAGCAAGGAGCTGACCCTTCATGCTGCGATCAACAACCTGTTCGATCGCGACTTCCTCAGCGGCTCGACCTACATCAATGCCGCAGGCAACCCGGTGTGGGCATCGGACTATGTGCGCTTCGAGCGCGCTACCGCCACCGGCACGCTGGAAGAAGGTCGCCGCTTGTGGCTGTCGGCCGTATATGAGTTCTAACACTTAAGCAGGCACCAAAGCCGCCACCGCTCACGCGCTGGCGGCTTTTTCATGTCTGCATGATTTCCCAACAACAGCATCGGCCCGGCAGCTGCGCATGCTGGTCGCTATTTCCGGCTGGCTGGCAGCTCACAAGCGCAGCCCTGCCCACGACGCCGTCCTCGCAGTTGTCCGACAGGCTATTGATGCAACCGGTGATAGCCTGCCGGTCAGTAGCCAGGCAGGGCGAAGTCATTGGCCGGATAAACACCCCCCTGCTGGTGTCTGGCACCGGCAGGGGGCAGTCGAACATATCCGGCAGCAATCCTAGAGGTAAAAGGACTTCAGCGGCGGGAAGCCATTGAACTCCACCGCGCTGTAGCTGGTGGTGTAAGCGCCAGTGGAAAGCCAGTAAAGGCGGTCGCCACTGGCCAGATTCAACGGCAGACCGTACTTGTAGTGCTCATACATGATGTCGGCGCTGTCGCAGGTCGGGCCGGCGATCACCACCTCTTCCATCTCGCCCTTCTTCTCGGTCCAGATGGGGAACTTGATGGCCTCGTCCATGGTTTCGATCAGCCCACTGAACTTACCCACATCGGTGTAGACCCAGCGCTCCACGGCAGTGCGCGACTTGCGTGCCACCAGCACCACCTCACTGACCAGAACACCGGCGTTGGCGATCAGCGAACGTCCCGGCTCGAGAATGATCTCCGGCAGGTCATCGCCAAAGTCCTCCTTGAGGAAGCGGGTGATTTCCTCGGCGTAGGTCTCCAGATCGTTGGTGCGCTGGATGTAATTGGCCGGGAAGCCGCCCCCCATATTGATCATCTGCAGGACAATGCCGTCCTCTTCCTTAAGGCGCTCGAAGATCACCTTGACCTTGGCAATGGCCGCGTCCCAGACATCAATGTCACGCTGCTGCGAACCGACGTGGAAGGAAACTCCGTAAGGCACCAGGCCCAGTTGCTTGGCCAGGATCAGCAGATCCAGCGCCATGTCCGGCTGGCAGCCGAACTTGCGGCTCAGCGGCCAGTCGGCACTGGTGGAACCTTCGGTGAGGATGCGCACGTAAATCTTCGAGCCCGGCGCAGCCTTGGCAATATTGCGCAGGTCGGCTTCGGAGTCGGTGGCGAACAGGCGCACGCCCTTCTCGTAGAAATAACGGATGTCGCGCGCCTTCTTGATGGTGTTGCCGTAGCTGATACGTTCCGGGCCGACGCCAGTGGCCATCACCTTGTCCAGCTCGTAGATCGAGGCGATATCGAAGTTCGAGCCCTTGTCGCGCAGCAACTCGGTGATCTCGGTGGCAGGGTTGGCCTTGACCGCGTAGTAGATCTTGGCAAACGGGAAACAGTTGACCAGCTGATCATAGGAATCGGCGATGATCTGCCGATCGATCACCACGAAGGGTGTTTCGTGCTGATCGGCAAACGCCTTCATGCGCTGGAAGGTGGCGGGTGCGTAATAGTCTTCGACCTTGATCGACATGCTCGGGACTCCGAAGGCAAAACCGGGCTCAGATTCAATCGGGCAACGCAAACCTCTACAGGTTCCGCTACACCGCAAGGGGGTGGCCGGCGCGAACGCCATTGGCCTGAACGTCTGACAGTTTCCCCACTTTGGTTCGCCTACTTCCCAAGGCATGTCGCCGAGCATCACTGATCGCGGCGGGCTACCAGCGATCTCTCGTCGTCAGTACTTGAGCCGGATGGATCGTTTCCAGCATGGACGTTCGGGCGCGGACTTTAAGACCATGCGCCCCCCGAATCAACCGGAAATTGCAGCGTTCCGGATATCACACGAAATGCCCTGAAATGCTGAACGGGCGTGGCTTCCAGGAGATTATCCTGAAAGCTGAAGAAAACCCATCGGCATAAAAAGTCAGATTCCAACCAATCGGTCATAAGATCAATTCAGCAGTCAACATCAAGCTCCCGCAACCCCTCATTGACACCTTCTCTAGCCCGACCCTTTTGCCCAGGCGCGACACTGCAGACTCACTCGATTTGCAGCGGTACGGATATTCACCGCCTTCATACGGCAATCATCCTGCCTGTCCGGACACTCGGCCTGGCGTCGCAATTGCCGGTATAATCGCCAGTTTTCCGGGCGCCAAGCCGTCCTCCACGATTCAAGCCAGGCACACACCCATGACCACCCAGGCCGCCGAAGTCGCCAAGCGCCGTACATTCGCGATCATCTCGCACCCGGATGCCGGTAAAACCACCATCACCGAAAAGCTGCTGCTGATGGGCAAGGCCATTGAAGTGGCCGGCACCGTGAAGTCGCGTAAATCCGACCGCCATGCCACCTCTGACTGGATGGAGATGGAGAAGCAGCGCGGCATCTCCATCACCACCTCGGTGATGCAGTTCCCGTACCGCGAGCACATGATCAACCTGCTCGATACTCCCGGCCACGAAGACTTCTCGGAAGACACCTACCGCACCCTGACGGCCGTGGACAGCGCACTGATGGTGCTCGACGGCGGCAAGGGTGTGGAACCACGCACCATCGCCCTGATGGATGTCTGCCGCCTGCGCGACACGCCGATTGTCAGCTTTATCAACAAGCTGGACCGCGACATCCGCGATCCCATCGAACTGCTCGACGAAATCGAGGCCGTGCTCAACATCAAGGCTGCGCCGATTACCTGGCCGATTGGCTGCTATCGCGACTTCAAGGGTGTCTATCACCTCAGCGAAGACAAGATCATCGTCTACCAGCCAGGCCACGGCCATGAGCGCATCGAACAGCGAGTGATCGTGGGGCTCGACTCGGACGAAGCCCGCAGCCACCTGGGCGATCTGTACGACGAGTTCGTCGAACAGCTCGAACTGGTACAGGGCGCCTGCCACGAATTCGATCAGGACGCCTTCCTCAGGGGCGAGATGACTCCGGTATTCTTCGGCACTGCGCTGGGCAACTTTGGTGTGGACCAGGTGCTCGACGCCATCGTCGACTGGGCGCCGATGCCACTGTCGCGCGCCGCCCACGAGCGAGTGGTCGAACCGGTAGAAGAGAAATTCTCCGGCTTCGTGTTCAAGATCCAGGCGAACATGGATCCCAAGCACCGCGACCGCATCGCCTTCCTGCGCATCTGCTCCGGCAAGTACGAGAAGGGCATGAAGATGCGCCACGTGCGCCTCAAGAAGGACCTGAAGATCGCCGACGCCCTGACCTTCTTCTCCAGCGAGCGCGAGATGCTCGAGGAAGCCTGGGCCGGCGACATCATAGGTCTGCACAACCACGGCACCATCCAGATCGGTGACACCTTCACCGAAGGCGAGGTGCTCGGTTTCACCGGCATCCCGCACTTCGCCCCGGAACTGTTCCGCCGCGTGCGCCTGAAGGACCCGCTGAAATCCAAGCAGCTCCGCCAGGGCCTGCAGGAACTGGCCGAGGAAGGCGCCACCCAGGTGTTCTTCCCGGAGCGCAACAACGACATCATCCTCGGTGCCGTGGGTGTGCTGCAGTTTGACGTGGTCGCCAGCCGTCTGAAGGAAGAGTACAAGGTCGAGTGCGCCTACGAGGCGATCAACGTCTGGTCAGCGCGCTGGATCGAATGCGATGACGAGAAAAAACTCAAAGAGTTCAAAGACAAAGCCTTTGAGAACCTCGCCCTCGATGGCGGCGGCCATCTGACTTACCTGGCACCGACCCGCGTCAACCTCAGCCTGATGGAAGAGCGCTGGCCGGAAATCCGCTTCCGCGCTACCCGCGAACACCATTGAGGCCAGGCTAGCCTGCCGGGCGTAACAACGCCCGGACCTTGGCTGCCGACAACCGCTGCAGACCACACAGATAGCCGTGATCGGCGTCGATACCGTAGCGTTCGCGCAGCAGACGCTGCAGATGCAACGTCAGGTTCGCCGCCATTTCGGCATCGGCCAGGGCACGGTGCGCCCGGCCAGCATCCGGCAGCCCGGCCCAGACGTTGAGGCTGCCCAGTTTGTGGCTCGGCGCCTCTGGCAGCAGACGTCGCGACAGCAGCAGGGAACAGGCGAACGGCTGCACGCGGCGGCGGCGTAGCCGTGCCAGTTCGGCATCCCAGAAGCGTTGATCAAAGGCGGCATTGTGCGCCAGCAGCGGTCGCTCGCCGATAAAATCCGCCACCTCCTGCATGACCACATTCGAAGGCGGCGCATCAGCCAGCATGGCGTTGCTGATACCGGTGAGCTGCTCGATAAACGGCGGGATCCGTACGCCGCCGTTCATCAGACTCTGATACCGCTCGACAATGCCCCCGTCCTCGATGATAACCACGCCAATCTCGGTGGCCCGATCCCGGGACACCGACACGCCGGTGGTTTCAAAGTCAATTACGGCAATGGATTCCAAAGGCGGCCTCATGGGTTGTGCAACAGCAGGTCACCCTCGATGGGCACGTAATGACTGGCGGCACGGATCAGCGATTGCGCAGTCAGCCCGGGCACACCGTAGGCGATGGCCTCGCAGCCTTGGCGTCGCACGCGTTCGAACAGCAGGTCGAAGTCGCCGTCACCGGAAGCCAGCACGATGCTGTCGACCCGCTCGGCAGCATCCAGCACGTCGATGGTGATGCCCACATCCCAGTCGCCCTTGGCCGAGCCGTCACTGCGCAGGATGTAGGGTTTGAGCTTAACGGTGAAGCCAAGTCTGCGCAGGATCTGCTGGAACTGCTGCTGCCGGGCATCACCGCGCTCAATGGCGTAGGCATAAGCCTCGACGATCCGACCCTGCCGGCTCAACCCGTCCCATAGCGCAGCATAGTCAAAGTGGCAACCGTAGGCCTGGCGCACCGTGTAGTAGAGGTTCTGCACATCGGCGAATACGGCGATCTTCTTCACCGCGGCTCCTCGGAGGAACGGACTGGGCCGCCAGTATGCCAGAGGAATTCATCCTGCGGGGCTGGCGCAGGCGCCGGTGAAGTCCTATCCTGCCGCCCATGACCCCGCTCGAACATCTCTGCCAGCGCAATCTCGACCTGCTGCACAACCTGGAAATTCCCCATCGCCTGGTTGAGCACGAGCCCGTGCTGGACTACCCCACTGCCCACGCGGTACGCCAGCGTTTCGATCTGCGAGGCAGCGAGAGCAAGAGCCTGTTTCTGCGTATCGCTGCCGGCCACTACGCCATGCTGGTCAGCCTTGAGGGCGCCCGCTCCGACTGGGTAAGGCTGAAGCAGCTACTCGGGCGCCGGCCGAGCCTGGCCAGAGACGAAGAGCTGACTGCCCTAACCGGCTGCGTACCGATGTGCGCCTGCCCTTTCGGGCACGACGCGTCGATTACCCTATTGATTGACCGAACGATCCTCGCCTGCGACTACCTGCTCTACTCACCCGGCCCGCCACAGCTGACCCTGGAAGTGCCGGGCGCGCATCTGCCACGCCTGCTGGCAGCCCAGCCCAATACCCGGCTGGAGTATCCTTAGCGTCCTTTACCGAATCGAGTTACCTGCCGATGAATCCACTGCCCGCCGTGCGCGACGCCTGGTTCTTCTTCACTCACCACATCAGTGCCATTGCCCGCCTGTGCCTGCCACTGCTGCTGCTCGAAGCCTTCTGCCAGTATCAACTGACGGCACACTTCGGCGCAGATGCCAATCCGGCCTACGCCATCCTGCTCGGCGCGCTGTTCTACCCGTTGTATGCCGGCCCGCTGATTCTCTTTCTTGATGCTCGCAGCAATGGTCACAACCCCGGCAGTCTGCAACTGATCGGCGCCGGCCTGCAGCTGTGGCCGGCCTTCGCCCTGCTTACCGGACTCAGCACCCTGCTGATCGCCGTAGGTCTGTCACTGTTTATCCTGCCGGGGCTCTGGGTAATGATCCGCCTGGCCTTCTCCGAGCCAATCCTGGTGCTGCAACGGACCGCACCACTGCAGGCCATGCAGCAGAGCTTCGCCATGAGCCGTGGACGCTTCCTGCCGCTGTTCGCCTGTCTGACCGGCCTGCTGGTGCCGCTTTGGCTGCTGGAGTGGTGGACGACGCCAAAACCCGGCGACAGCCTGCTCTGGATTCTGCATCAGGCTGGTAATGGCTTCCTGCAACTGTTTGCCCTGGTCGTGGTATTTCGTCTGTACATGATCCTTGTCACACAGGCAGCACGCCACTGACCGACTGATCGAAGACTGCCGGCGGCACTGACGAAAGCGCTCCGGGCGGCCCGTCTGGGGTATGCTCGCCCACATCCGGCTCCGATCATTCAGTGCCATGCTCCGATCTCGTTCCCTGCGCCTGCTGTCTGCCCTCATCCTGCTGCCGATACTGTTGCTGACTGTACTGCTGGCCGCCAGCTGGAGCCCGGCAGCGCGCGAGAGCGCCTCCGCGCAATGCAGCACCCGCCCGCCACTGCTGCGGCCAGGCCAGACGCTGAAAGTAATGAGCTGGAACCTGCAACAAGCAGCCGGACACGATACCGCCGAATATACGGCCAGCCTCGAGGCAATTGCGAGCATCCTGCGCGACGAGCAGCCTGACGTTGTGCTGCTGCAGGCCCTACGCAACAACAGCAACGCCGACGCGCAACTGCAGGCGCGGCTGGCCGGACTCTATCCCTGCCTCAGCCAGACGCTCTACAGCCAGAGCGGCTACATCGCACACCCGCGTCTGCCCGGCAACGCCGGACTGAAGCTCGCCATCCTCAGCCGCTTTCAAATCAACCGCGCCGAACGCCTGCAACTGCCGGCATCCGGGGATGAACTGAGGATCCGCGCCTTCCGCCCACGCTCCGCCCTGCTGGTCAACTATCTGCCGGTACGCGGCCAGGGCGAACTGGTCGTGGTCAACACTCATTTCGCCGAAGGCAACGCGGCACATGAGACTCGTCAACAGCAGGCAGCGGCAACCGACGCACTGCTGCAAGAGCTGCAACGCAGCGGCATGACCTGGCTACTCGGCGGCACCCTGAACCTCCTGCCGCCCGGCCAGACACACTCCTTCTCACCTGATGGCAGCGGCACTACCCTGCAAAAGCTGGCCCGACGCTACCCGCTGATACCCAGCCTGAACCAGGCCAGTGGTACCGGACAGGCAAGCTGGCACACCCGCCTGGAAGGAACGCCGCGCACGCTCGACTACCTGCTCTACAGCCCGCGCCTGACACCTTTTGCCAGCCAGGTGCGACAGAACGATACCAGCCTCATTACACCTCACCTGCCACTGATCGGACGCTTCTTCCTGCCTGGCGGCGAATAGAAGTACTGATACACGGCTGCAAGTCTATTTCCTCGGTTTGGCCCGAGCCGTAGGCTCGGCGATCAACGGATCGTCCGGCCAGTAGTGCTTGGGATAACGCCCCTTGAGATCCTTCTTCACCTCGGCATAGGTGTTGGCCCAGAAGCTGGCCAGGTCTTGGGTGACCTGCACCGGGCGGCGCGCAGGCGACAGTAGGTGCAACTTGAGGCCAAGCCGGCCGCCGGCGATGCGTGGCGTAGTGGCCAGACCGAACAGCTCCTGCAGACGCACGGCGAGCACCGGAGGCTGCTCCGTGTAGTCGATGGCGATGCGCGAGCCGGAAGGCACTTGCAGATATTTTGGCGCCAGCTCGTCAAGCTGCTGCGGCAGTGGCCAGGGCAGAAGGCTCTGAAGTATCGCCGCCAGGTCAAGCCCGGCAAAGTGACTGAGGCGGCTGACTCTGCCCAGATAAGGGGCCAGCCACTGATCAAGACTCGCCAGTAGTGCAGCATCGGAAAGATCCGGCCACAGGCTCTGCCTCTGCTGCTGCAGATCCAGCTCACGCAGCAGCGCCACGCGCGCCTGCCACTGACGCAGTTCGGGCGTCCAGGGTAGCAGCTCCAGTCCCTTGCGCCGTACCAGACCGACCAATGCCCGACAGCGCGCCTGTTCATCCAGTTCAGGCAAGGCCTGACGCTCCAGCACCAGCTCACCGATCCGACGCTGGCGTTCGGCGCGCAGCACGCCTTCGCGTTCATCCCAATCGAGCACGTCCAACTCCTCGACCTGCTCCGCCAGTTCATCCTCGAACAGCGTCGGATCCAGCTCCGCCGCCAGATAGATGCGCTCTTCGCGCTGTCCCTGACGACTGCCCAGATCAGCCACCACCAGCCACTCGTACTTCATCAGCGCATCACTCTCGGCAAACTGCGCGGCACGCCCGTTGGCCAGCCGGTAATCGGCGCCACCGGCACGACGCTGACGAGCGATCCGGTCCGGGTAGGCGAACGCCAGCAAACAGCCAAGCCAGCGCGGATGCTGCGGATCACTGACGGCCCGGATCACCGGCTGCCCCCGCAACAGTCCCTGGAACTGCCGGGCAAGCTGCCTGGTACGCTGCACGGCCCCCATGGCGCTCCGTGCCACCCGGCTTTCCCCACTGAGTAGCGCCAGCCGAGCATGCAGATCGGCATCGCCGCCGCGCAGTATGTCCCGCTCTGCCAGCAAGGCAGCCAGGTCACAGGCCAGTGCACCCAGTCCCAGTGCCTGAGCGCACAGCAGCAAGTGCGCCAGACGCGGATGTGTCGGCAACTCGGCCATGGCCTGGCCATGGGTATTGAGCGCACCGCGCTCGTCGAGGGAGCCAAGCCGCGCCAGCAGGTCTAGCGCCTGGGCATAGGCGGCTGGTGGCGGTGCATCGAGCCAGCGTAACTCGTCCGGGGTCACGCCCCAGCGCAGCAGCTGCAAGGCCAGTCCGGCCAGATCCGCCTGAAGAATTTCCGCCGCGGCATGGGCGCTGAGCTGTTCGTGCTGGGCCTGCGACCACAGCCGATAGCACACCCCCGGCTCCAGTCGGCCGGCGCGGCCGGCACGCTGGGTGGCGGAGGCGCGGGAGATGCGCTGGGTTTCGAGGCGGGTCATGCCACTGGCCGGATCAAAGCGCGGCACCCGCGCCAGACCGGCATCAATCACAACCCGCACGCCATCGATGGTCAGACTGGTTTCAGCGATATTGGTGGCAAGCACCACCTT
Source organism: Pseudomonas sp. NCCP-436 (assembly GCF_019656335.1). Taxonomy (GTDB): domain Bacteria; phylum Pseudomonadota; class Gammaproteobacteria; order Pseudomonadales; family Pseudomonadaceae; genus Aquipseudomonas. Next base: position 167,737 of record NZ_BPLZ01000003.1, read on the forward strand.
GCGCCTGCCCTCTGGAGCCGGTTCGATGGCCGCGCGCTGGGCCGCCAGGTCGAGCTCACCGTGCAGCGGACACAGCAGAATCTCCTCACGCCCGGCCAGGGCCTCGCCCAGTTGTTCGGCGACCCGGCGAATCTCCGCCTGCCCGGGGAGAAACACCAGCAAACTGCCAGACTCATCGGCCAGCGCCTGCTGTATCGTCTGAACAACCCTTGGCTCGATCCACTCACCCGGCTGAAAGGGCGCACCCCAGCGAATATCCACCGGGAACATACGCCCCTCGCTACGCAGTACCGGAGCATCACCGAGCAACGCGGACAGACGCTCACCCTCCAGGGTGGCGGACATCAGCAGCACTTTTAGCGGTGTTTCGCCGCTGTCCTCACCACGAAACAAGACGCGGCCGTTGAGCGTCAACGCCAGGGCCAGATCGGCATCCAGGCTGCGCTCGTGAAATTCATCGAAGATCACCAGGCCGACTCCCTCCAACGCCGGGTCGTCCTGCAGGCGCCGAGCAAGAATGCCCTCGGTGACCACCTCGATACGGGTCAGAGGGCCGACCCGGCTCTCCAGGCGGATCCGATAGCCCACCGTTTCGCCAACCCGCTCGCCAAGCTCTGCGGCCAGCCGCTCGGCAGCAGCACGTGCAGCCAGCCGACGCGGCTCCAGCATCAGGATCGATTGTCCCGCCAGCCAGGGCGCGTCGAGCAGCGCCAGTGGCACACGGGTGGTCTTGCCGGCGCCGGGCGGAGCCTCCAGCACCACCTCATGACGACTGGCGAGGGCGGCATTGAGGGCGGGCAGCAGGGCATCGATAGGCAGGGCGTTCATGAGACCTCCACGGCAGGGGCGGCGATTATAGAGCAGCAGTGCTGACCGGCGATGCAGCGAACCTCCGGCCCTGTACAACAGTCTCAGTACAACTGTACGGCATGCTCCGATGCGCAGCCGGAGCACGCCATCCAGCGGTTTTGTCATATCGCAATGCTATAGTTGCGCCATTTATCCGGAGGTGCTCGATGCGCACGAAATCCCGCCTTGTAAGCGGCATGCTTGTCCTCGCCCTGCTGACTCAATTGTCCGCCTGCGGCAGCCTCTTCTACCCGGAACGCCGAGGCCAGATCGATGGCCGGCTGGACCCGGTAATAGTGGGTGCCAACGCCATCGGCTTGCTGTTTTACGTCATTCCGGGGCTGATCGCCTTCGCCGTGGACTTCGCCACCGGCGCCATCTATCTGCCACACGGACAGACCGCCCAGGTCGACCCACAGCAGCTCCGCCAGCTGCTCGATAGCCAAGGCCAGGTGGATCGCCAAGCGCTACAAGCACTGATCCAGCAACAGACCGGCCAGCAGTTGCCGCTGGACGATCCGCGCCTGATCCAGCATAGCGGCAGCAGCCAGCAACTCGCCGCCTACGGCCTGCGCCCGGCAGCCTGAACATGGCCAGTGCCGAGCACGCCAGACTGCTTCGGCTGGCCACCCGGGCCGCGCTGGGCGTTGCCTTGTCCCTGGTACTGGCCAAAGCCTTAGCCTGGTGGCTGAGCGGCTCGGTCAGTCTACTGGCCGGTCTGACCGACTCATTGCTCGACAGTGCCGCCTCGCTGGTCAACCTGATCGCCGTGCATGTCGCTCTGCGCCCGGCCGACAAGGAGCACCGTTTCGGTCACGGTAAGGCCGAGGCACTGGCCGGACTGGGCCAGGCACTGTTCATCGGCGTCAGCGCCCTGCTTATCAGCCTGCAAGGACTCGAACGTTTGCAGACGCCGCAGCCACTGCAGGCCGAGGCCCTCGGCATTGCAGTGATGCTGCTGTCACTGGCGCTTACCGCCGCTCTGCTGATGTTCCAACGCAAGGTGGTGCGCGAAACCGGCTCCACCGCCATCCACGCCGACTCACTGCATTACCGTTCGGATCTGCTGCTCAACAGCAGCATCCTGCTGGCCCTGCTACTGACTCTGGCCGGATGGCAGCGCACCGACGCCCTGTTCGCCATAGGTATCGCCTTCTACATCTTCTGGAGCGCGGTCAGCATCGTGCGCGGTGCGGTGGCCGTGCTGATGGACGAGGAACTGCCGGTCGCAGTCAGCACACACATGCACGCCCTGGCCTGCGCGGTGCCCGGCGTGCTCGGAGCACACGACCTGCGCACACGGGTCTCCGGCACCCACTGGTTCGTCCAGCTGCATCTGGAGCTGCCTGGCAGCATGAGCCTGTCGGAGGCTCACGAACACTGCGTCCAGGCGGAACAGGCGATCCGCCGCCACTATCCGCAGGCCGAGGTACTGGTGCATGCAGACCCGCCCGAAGTGCTCAAGTCACCGACAACAGCTTGAAACCGGCCGGAACGCACTGTCGAAGTAGCGAACGATAGCCACAAAAAAGGGGCCTTGCGGCCCCCTCGGGAAATCTGTCCGGTGCTGGCGCTAATGTCGCCGCTTTCGTCGCCTGCCTGGTTGGGCAATGCGGACCCGGGTGCCGGAACGATCAGGTAGGATCGTTGGCGCCGGCTCATCTGGTTGGATGAGGCCGGTTGGACTTGTCGTCCGGGCCGTGAAACTGAGAAAAATATTACGCCAGGCGACCTGAAAAATGATTGCTAATTTCCCTTTCCACACTAGCAAATTAGCAACAACCAGCTAAATTAGACACAAATAAAGCAATAAAAAAACAAACCAGGAGAGAAATGGACAAACTAGACCGTTACGACCTGAACATTCTCGCTGAACTGCAGCGCAATGCATCACTGTCGAATCAGGAACTGGCCGAACGTATCGGTCTGTCCCCTTCGCCCTGCTCGCGACGAGTCAAGCAACTGGAAGACGACGGCTACATCCTGGGCCAGGTTGCTCTGCTTGACCGCAAGAAGCTGGGCCTGAGCCTGACAGCCTATGTACTGATCGGCATGGATCGGCATACCCCCGAGCGCTTCGAACACTTCCAGGAGCAGATCCGCAAGTGCCCGGAAGTACTGGAGTGCTGCCTGGTGACAGGAATGGACGCCGACTATCAGCTTAAAGTCGTAGTGCCGGATATGGAGCATTATCAGAAACTACTGCTCGGCACACTGACTCGCATTGATGGCGTGTCCAGCGTGCGCTCGAGTTTCGTTCTGCAGCAGATCCTCTCTACTACCCAGCTACCTCTGCAGCACCTGCGCGACTGAAAGTCGCAGGCTCAGACGGGAGCTGCTGCAGATTGACGCAGGGCGGGTATAATCGCCGCCCTGCGTTTTCCGTCCGGGTCTGAGGAAAAATGGAAACCGAACAATTCGAAGCCCTGATGATGTACGTCCTGGTGGGCGGACTGATTCTTTTCATGTTTTTCATCATCTGGGATCTTGCAAAGAAGTCCAAGGCTGGACGCCTGGGAACCGCGATTCTGTTCCTCGGGCTGGGCCTGTGCCTGTTCGCCTTCCTGGCCAAACCGGTCATCACCTACATCATCGAAAGCGTACGAGGCATCTGACCACCTGAAACCGACGCAGCGCCAGACCGACTTGATGCGCCCGACCGTTTTCGAGAGCCGCCGCCAAGGCTCGGTTCACCCGTACATGCAAGGAGTTACACATGAACGCCGCCAGCGTGGTAATGCAGAGCTATGGACGCTGCTGCGCCAGCCCTGATTTTTTCGACAGTTTCTACCGGCACTTTCTGGCCAGCTCCCCACTCATCCGCGAAAAGTTCGTCAGCACCGATATGAGTGCACAGAAGCAGTTGCTGCGTCAGGGCATCCTCAATCTGGTGATGCACGCCCGCGGGATGCCTGACACCAAGCTGCGCGCGCTGGGCGAATCACACTCACGCCACCGTCTGGACATCCGCCCCGAGCTCTACGACCTATGGCTCGATGCCCTGCTGCTGACCATCAGTGAGCATGACAAGGAGTGCAACGCCGAAGTTCGTCAAGCCTGGCGCGAGGTGCTGAACAAAGGTATCGCCGTGATCAAGGCCGGATATTGATCCAAATCATGTTTGCCGGCACTGCCTGCCTACAGCGTCGCCTCAGGTCAGACGCCTGATTCAGTCCAGCCGGGCCGGCACTTCGCACCACTGCCCTGGCTGCAGCGGCCCCAGTCGCCACGGGCCGATAGCCACGCGCACCAGACGCAGGGTCGGCAGGCCCACCGCCGCAGTCATGCGCCGGACCTGGCGATTGCGCCCCTCGCGAATCACCAGTTCCAGCCAGGTGGTTGGTACAGTCTTGCGAAAGCGCACCGGTGGATTGCGCTCCCACAACTGCGGCTCATTCAGGCGGCGGGCCTCAGCCGGCAGGGTCGGGCCGTCATTGAGCGTCACCCCGTCACACAGGCGCTGGAGCTGCTCCTCACCAGCCTCGCCCTCGACCTGCACCCAGTAGGTCTTCGGCAACTTGTGCTTCGGATCGGCAATACGCGCCTGCAGTCGCCCGTCGTTGGTCAGCAGCAACAATCCTTCACTGTCACGATCCAGCCGCCCGGCCGGATACACACCAGGCACGTCAACGTAATCCTTGAGCGTGGCACGGCCCTGTCCGTCACTGAACTGGGTCAGCACGTCGAACGGCTTGTTCAACAGGATCAAACGAGGCTGGGCGGGCGGCAGCTTGGCCTGTCGTCGGCTGATACCGGGCCGGCGCGCTGCTGGGCTACGGGGTGGTCGGGACATCGTTCGCGGCCTATGAAATAAAGCTGCACAGTTTACCCCATGACTGGCAAGATACCGCCCGCACCACCTACCTTGACTTAGCCAATGAACGATAGCCGCCCCATGCAACTGCAACTCGAAACACCTGCCCAGGAAGAATGGCCAGTACTGGTGGATATCTGGGAGGCGGCGGTGCGCGCCACGCATCACTTTCTGCCAGACACCGACCTGTTGCTGATCAAGCCTCTGCTGGCCAGCCAGTACTTTCCGGCGGTGCAACTGACCTGCGCGCGCGACAGTCATGGACGCATCACAGGGTTTCTCGGCTGCGCCGGGAACCGGGTGGAAATGCTTTTCGTCGATCCAGCCCGGCACGGCCTGGGTATCGGCACGCGCCTGATGCGCCATGCCATCGATCAACTCGGCGTCACGCGGGTCGATGTCAACGAGCAGAACCCTGCCGCTCTGGCCTTCTACCGGAAACTCGGTTTCGAGGTGCTCGACCGCTCGCGCCTGGACGGCGGCGGCCGACCTTTCCCCATCCTGCATCTGGGGCTTGCAACCACAGTCTGAGTACGCCGGCCCTCACAAAGGCCAGGCCGCCACGATCCGCTCCAGCGCCTGCTTGAGTTCGGCACGGCTAGCTGCTGCGGCAAGGCTGACACGCACGGCAGTTGCCGGGCTGGCATCGACTGCAAATACCGAGGCCGGCACGACTTCCACCCCCTGCTGCCGACAGGCCTCAGTCAAGCCGGGCGGTGCGTTGTCGAGCCACAAATGAGGCGCCACCACCCGCCCCGCCGGCATGCGCGCGCCCAGCACCCGTGCGGTCAGACGCCAGCGCAGCTGCAGTTCCTGTCGCTGCCAATGCAGGCGCCGTGCAGCGGTGCCGTCTTCAATCCATTCGCAGGCCAGCGCCAGACTCAAAGGCGCTACCGCCCAACGCGTGGCCTGTGCTTCACGGTCTATGCGTTCGAGCAATTCGCCGGCCCCACCAATGAAGCCAACCCGCAGCCCTGGCGCCACGCTCTTGGACAGGCTGCTGATCAGCAGGCAACGCTCCGGTATCCGCGCCGCCAGTGGAGCCTCACTACCCAGCACACCATAGACATCATCCTCCACCAGCCACAGGCCATGACGCCGCGCCACCTCCGCCACTGCCGCTCGTCGTTCGGCGTCCAATGTGGCACCAGTGGGGTTCTGCAGGCAGGGCGTCAGCACCACAACCCGGGCACCGGTAGCGCGCGCCTGGCGATCCAGATCATCCGGCAGGATTCCCCGCTCATCCATCGCCACGCCATGCAATGGCAGACGCAACTGGCGGGCTGCAGCCTTGATCCCGGGTGCGCTGAAGCGCTCCACCAGGATCGGCTCACCAGCCTCGCACAACGCCAGTAGCGCTGCCGAAACACCCTGCTGAGCGCCAGCACAGAGCACCAGACCATCCGGTTCCAGCTCCAGGCCGCGCTGACGCAGCCAGTTGGCTCCGGCCAGGTGGGCCCGCTCGACCAGCGCTGCCGAAGGGTAAGCCAGCAACGCATTCAGCTCGCCACGCCCGGCCAGCTCCGCCAGGCTGTCGGCCAGATCGCGGTTGTCCGGATCGTGTACCGGCACGTTGGTTGAAAGGTCGATCAGCCCGGATGGCTGCCGCAGGCGAAACAGGCTTGCCTCACGACTGCCAGCCAGCACATAGGTGCCCCGCCCCACCTCGCCGGACACCAAATGCCGGCGGGCCGCCTCGCGGTAGGCCAGCATCACCGTGCTCGGATTGATGCCCATAGCCCAGGCCAGACGCCGCTGCGGTGGCAGTCGCTCTCCCGGCCTCAGCTCGCCACATCCGATAGCCGTAGCGATGGCCTCGACCAGCGCGAGATAGGTAGGCAGCGGACTGTCTTTAAAGTCAGGGAGCCACATTGCTTGCCATGCAATATAAAGATTTACCCATACAATCTTCGAGATTAGCATCCAGGTCAATGCCACCCGGAGCCCCCGCCATGTTCGATCTCGCCCAACTACGCCAGAGCGCACAACTGGTCTACCGCCATATGAGCCGAACCCCGCAACTGGCCTGGCCGCTGCTGTCCCAGAGACTCGGCTGCGAGATCTGGGTCAAGCACGAAAACCATGCGCCCACTGCTGCCTTCAAGGTACGTGGCGGACTGGTCTACATCGACGCCCTGCTGCGCCGCGAGCCGGACGTACGCGGCCTGGTCACCGCCACCCGTGGCAATCACGGCCAAAGTCTGGCCCTGGCCGCCCGCGCCGCAGGCCTGCCGATTCGTATCCTGGTACCGCATGGCAACGCCCGCGAAAAGAACGCTGCTATGCGCGCCCTCGGCGCCGAGGTAATCGAACACGGTCACGACTTCGACGAAGCACGTGCCGAGGCAGCACGGCAGGCCGAACGTCACGGACTGCACTGGGTGCCTTCGCTGCACGAGGACCTGGTACGCGGCGTCGCCACCTACGCTCTGGAACTGCTCGAAGCCGTGCCGAATTTACGTCGTGTCTACGTGCCCATCGGACTCGGCTCGGGCATCTGCGGCATGATCCGAACCCGCGATCTGCTCGGTCTCGACACCGAAATCATCGGCGTGGTCGCCCACGGTGCCGACGCCTATGCGCAGAGTTTCGAACAGGGGCAGCTAATCAGCACCGAACGGGCCGAGACCCTGGCCGATGGCATCGCCTGCCGCCAACCTCAACCCGAAGCACTGGAGATCATCCGCACCGGCGCAACGCGGATCGTGCGTGTAAGCGACGAGGAAATTCGTACCGCCATCCGCACCTACCACGAAGACACCCACAACCTTGCCGAAGGCGCCGGTGCGGCCGCGCTGGCAGCGCTGATGCAGGAAGGCGAATACAATGCCGGGCAGCGCGTGGCCGTGGTACTCAGCGGCGCCAACATCGACCGGTTGGCACTGGCCGAACTGCTGCGCGACGAGGCCAGCGCTGCCTGATCCACCATATTGATATGGCCGAGCCAGTAGCACTGGCCCTATCAGCGGAACGGCGGCTCGTCGAAACTGCGCAGCTTGCGCGAGTGCAGCGAATTCATCTGACTGCGCATCAGCTCCAGCGCGGTGATGCCGATATGCAGATGCTGGGTTACGGCACGCTCGTAAAAGGCGCCGGCAGCCCCCGGCAGCTTGATCTCACTGTGCAGCGGCTTGTCAGAAACACACAGCAGCGTGCCATAGGGCACCCGCAAGCGATAGCCCTGGGCTGCAATGGTGCCACTTTCCATATCCACCGCAACGGCACGGGAAAGGTTGATCAGTGGCCGCTCCTGAGCCCAGCGCAACTCCCAGTTGCGGTCGTCGTAAGTCAGCACGGTGCCGGTACGCAGGCGCTTCTTCAACTCATCACCCTGCTCGCCGGTCACCAGCCGGGCCGCCTCCTGCAACGCCTGCTGCACCTCGGCCAGCGCCGGTAGCGGGATGTGTGGCGGCAGCACCCGGTCAAGGATTCCATCCCGGCGCATGTAGGCATGGGCCAGCACATAGTCCCCGATGGTCTGCGACTGCCGCAGGCCGCCACAGTGGCCTATCATCAGCCAGCAGTGCGGACGCAGCACCGCCAGGTGATCCGTGATGTTTTTCGCGTTGGATGGCCCTACGCCGATGTTGATCAGGGTAATACCGTGGCCGTCCTCGGCCAGCAGGTGGTAAGCCGGCATCTGATAACGATGCCAGAGCACATTCTCGATGATGGCCTGCATCTCGCCCTCGGCCATGCCACGCTCGACCACCACGTTGCCCGGCAATACCAGACGGGTGAAACGTGAATCCCCCAGCAGCATATCCAGACCGTGACGGATGAACTGATCCACATAGCGGTGGTAGTTGGTCAGCAGAATCCACGGCTGTACATGGCGCCAGTCGCTGCCGGTGTAATGCTGGATGCGCTTGAGCGAAAAGTCGGTGCGCGCCGCATCAAACAATGCCAATGGCAAAGGATCGACATTCTCCCAGTCGAACAGACCGTCGGCCGTGCCGTCGGAGGCCGCCGACAGATCGGTGCTGGGGAACACCCGTGCCAGCTCGGCGGCAGTCACACCACTGCCAGCCAGCTCATCACCGCCCTCCACCACATAGGGGTAAGGAATGTTCTGCTGGCTGCGACCGACCTCAACACGCACGGTGAAGTCGCTCATCAGCGGCCGCAGCTGCTCAAGCAGGTACTTCCGAAAGGCCTCCGGCTGAGTGACGGTGATGGCATAGGTACCGGGCACCTGAACCTTGGCATAGGCCCGCACCGTGGTCGGCACCTCCCCCTGGCACAGGTAGATCAGACGCAGCTCCGGATAACGAAACAGGCAATGCTCCGCGGCATCCGGGCGAACGCGCTCCTTGAGATAACGCCTGAGCGCACGACTCAGGGCACCAGTAGCCTCCTTATGCAGCGCAGCGAGGCGATCCACCGCCTCCTCCGGGGTGTAGGCAACGACGAAGTCATCTGAGCAGCTTTTCACGGCACACCTTCCTGAGTGAACGGACAGCTCTATCTTGCCTGTATCAGATGACGAAAACCTAGCATGCCTGAACTGATCCAGTGATCTGTACTTTCTGTGGCCCCGGCAACACCTCAAGCACTTACGCTCTAAGTTACTCCGACCGGTGCAGAGAACATTACTACACGATCATCCCCGCTGACGCGGGGAACACGCCTTCAGGAGTGCGCATGCCGACCGATACCGGTTCATCCCCGCTGGCGCGGGGAACATACTTAGCGTAACCAACTGTTCCAAAAGGGGAAAATTGGCCGCTAAAAATCTACCAACTTTTCCTTGTTAAAGATCAAGATATCTCAGGCAGTCCAATAGCGCCCCCAAATAACTTCCAGGCAAGCCTTCAAGCACGGCTGGCACCTCGAAACGGGCTCAGGCGCGATCCGCCAGCGTCACCACGGCCATGGTCACCGATGCCTTGCTGTACAGACGTTTCTGTCCGTTCTCCTCACCGAACACCTCCGCTTCGACCACGGTCGCCTGGCGCCCCGCCTTGAGCACCTCGGCGCGGCAGAACAGGTGGGCGCTGCGCGCCGGGCGCAGCAGGTTGACCTTGAACTCCAGGGTCAGCACCGTCTGCCCTTCGGCCACCAGCGTAGCAGCTGCGGCGCCGGCGGCATGATCGGCCAGAGAGGTCTGCACGCCGGCATGGATGTAGCCATTCTGCTGCAGGTGACGTGGCAGGATCTCCAGCTCCGCTTCGACCCAGCCCGGGCCGCAGTCGGTCGCCCGGATACCCAGATCATTGATGAAGTTGGCGTCGGCGAAACCCTGCTCGACCAGTTCGCGATAGCGCGGATGAGCCTGCATGGCGCCCTCCTTCAGGCCAGGTGGGGCGTGCTGCGCGCCAGCAACGCCTCAACATCGACACCACGCGCCAGCGTACCGTAGACACGGCCACGGCCCTCCAGGCGGCTGGCGATAAAGGCATCGGAAACGGTGGCATTGCCCGCCTCCAGCAGCAGTTTGGCCTGCAGCGCCACAGCCATGTCCTCGGTCAGCTGGCGGGCGCGGTACTGGATATCGGCGGTGTCGCTGAAATCGGCCTTCAGGCGCTGGATATGCGCCCGGAGACGGGCATCGCCATGGCCGTCGCCTAATTCGGCGAACAGCGCATCGAGCACGCCCGGTTCCTTGGACAGGGCACGCAGCACGTCCAGGCATTGCACGTTGCCGGAGCCTTCCCAGATCGAGTTGACCGGCGCTTCGCGGTACAGGCGCGGCAGGATGGTTTCCTCGACGTAACCGGCGCCCCCCATGCATTCGCTGGCCTCGTAGATCATTTCCGGGGCGCGCTTGCAGATCCAGTACTTGCCCACGGCCGTGACCAGGCGGGCGAACTTCTCTTCCTGTTCATCATGCTGGCGATCCAATGCGCGGCCCATGCGCATGGTCAGCGCCAGAGCCGCCTCGCTCTCCAGCGCTAGGTCGGCCAGCACGTTCTGCATCAGCGGCTGGTCGGCCAGCAGCTTGCCTCCGACCTTGCGATGCGCGCAGTGGTGCGCGGCCTGGGTCAGCGCCTGGCGCATCAGGCTGCTGGAGCCGACCATGCAGTCGAAGCGGGTCATGGCCACCATCTCGATGATGGTCGGCACGCCGCGACCTTCCTCGCCGATCATCCAGGCCAGGGCGCCGCGGTATTCCACCTCGCTGGAGGCGTTGGCCCAGTTGCCCAGCTTGTTCTTCAGCCGCTGCACATAGAACTGGTTGCGCGTGCCGTCCGGACGGTGGCGCGGCAGTAGGAAGCAGGACAGGCCCTTGTCGGTGTAGGCCAGGGTCAGGAAGGCATCGCACATGGGCGCCGAACAGAACCACTTGTGGCCGACCAGTTCGTAGGCCTGGCCCGGGCCGCCGAGGCCGACCGGGTAGGCGCGGGTGGTGTTGGCGCGCACGTCGGTGCCACCCTGCTTCTCAGTCATGGCCATGCCGATGGTGACGCCGGCCTTCTGCTCGATGCCGACATTGCGCGGGTCGTACTCGCTGGCGAGGATCTTCGGCAGCCACACCTCGGCGATGTCCGGCTGCAGGCGCAGGGCCGGCACGGCGGCGAAGGTCATGGTCAGCGGGCAGCCGCTGGCGGCCTCGGCCTGGCTGTGCAGGTAGGTCAGGCCGGCGCGGGCGACGTGGGCACCGGCGCGCGGGTCGACCCAGGGCAGCGAAGGCAGCCCGTGTTCGATGGCGGTGCGCATCAGCTCGTGGTAGGCCGGGTGGAATTCCACCAGGTCGATACGGTTGCCGTAGCGATCATGAGTCTTGAACACCGGCCTGTTCTCGTTGGCGAGGAAGCCGGCCTGCATCAGCGGGCCACCGGCCAGGGCGCCGTAGGTGTTCAGCCGCTCCTCGGCCCAGTCGCCGTGGTAGCGGCGGATCCACTCCTGCAGTGGCAGGTCGAGGCGATAGAGGTTGGCGCCATCGAGCGACGGCACCTGGTTGAACACTTGGTGGGTCTCGGCGTGCAGGCTGGGTTTCATCACTGAGGCTCCTTGGCGCCGACGGCGCGCAGGCAGAAGGTGACAATTCCGGAACTGACCTCGGCCAGTTCCAGACTGGGTTGGCCGGCTTCGCGGGCAGCCCGCGCCGGCGGTGACAGCGGCCCGACCAGGGCCTCGGCAATCGCGCCGACCAGGCAGGCAGCCACCAGGCTGCTCTGCCGAACCTGAAACTCGCCACTGTGCGTGCCCTGTTCGAGCAGTTCGACGAACAGCTCGGCATAGGCTTCACGGTACAGCAGACGCTGCTCGTCCACCTCGGCCTCGACCGGTTCGGCGATCAGGGCAAAGGCCAACTGCCGGCTGTGCCAGGCGCGCGCGGCGAACTGCTGCAGTCCCTGGCGCAAGCGCTGCGTGGCACTGCCGGAGCCGCGCAAAGCTGCGGCCAGGGCATCGACCTCGCGCTGGCTGGCCTGGGCAAAAACCTCGGCGGCCAGTTCGCCCTTGCTGCGGAAATGGCGGTAGAGGCTGCCGGTGGCGATACCGACTTCCTCGGCCAGCGCCTGCATGGTGAGCGCCGCGAAGCCGCCGGCGGCGACCCGCGCTAGAGCACAGGCAAGGATGCGCCGGCGCAGGGCCTGGTCACGGTCGAGCCGGGCGGCGGTGATACGGTAGGCCATGATCTGAATCCTGATTCACTGACAAGTAGTGAATCAGGATTCAGATCATGGCTAAAGGGACGATCCGGCCAAAACTGCGGCTGGATAGGTGCCAAATGGAGTGAACGGCACGCCACCAGCACCGAGAACGTGACTGCGACGGAGCTGGGTGTACTCGCGGATCAGACGATGGCCGGCTGGCACAGTACCCAGTCGTGCAAGAGAGCGCGCAGCTCATCGAACTTCACCGGCTTGGCCAGGTAGTCGCTCATACCCGCTGCCAGGCAGCGCTCACGGTCACCACTGTGACCGTGAGCTGTGATCGCCAGCACCGGAATAGCCGCACAGCCTGGCAAGGCGCGCAATGCACGACAGGTAGCAAAACCGTCCATCACTGGCATCTGGCAATCCAGCAGAACAGCGTCCATATGCTCCTGACGCAACAACTCAAGGGCTTCGGCGCCATTGTCGGCCGTGCGCACGCGATAGCCGAGCTTGAGCAGCATGCCGCGCGTGACCAACTGATTGATGGCATTGTCCTCCACGACCAGCACGGTGCACTGATGCGCCTGACGCACAACCTCGCCGTCCCCGCGCCGCTGCGAGCGTGCCGACGCAGCGAGCAACGTCTGGGGCGCCAGTACCAGTGGCACCTGCATGCGGAAGCAGCAGCCTGCGCCGGGCGCCGACTCATGCGTCAGCGTCCCGCCCTGCAGGTCGACCAGTTGCCGGCAGATCGACAGGCCGATACCCAGCCCGCCATATTTGCGCGTTATGGTGCCGTCCAACTGCAGAAAGCGCTGGTAGAGATCAGTCTCACCGTCGGCCAGACCGATTCCGCTATCGCGAACCTCCACCGCCAGCATGAGGCTGTGCTCGTTGCGGCTTAGCGGAGCTATGCGCAGGCTCACCTGTCCTTCATTGGTGAATTTGATGGCATTGTCCAACAGGTAGCCCAGTGCCTGGGACAATTTGCCGGCGTCTCCCTCCAGAGTATCGGGCAGGCTTTCGTCCAGCCGCATCCTGAATGAAAGCCCCTTGCCTTCAGCCCGCGCGGAGTATTGCGCGCACAATCCGTCGAACAGACCGCGCAGGCTGAAAGCTTCGCGTCGCGGGTAAAGCTTGCCGGCCTGCAACTCGGTGAGCGCGAGGATGTCATTGACCATCCGCATCATGTCGCGGGCCGAGGCCGATGCTGTCTGATGGTACTGTTCCAGCTCGTCATCCATCTTCACCGTCTGCATCAGCTCCAGCGAGCCGATCACGCCATTCATCGGTGTACGCAGCTCATGGGTAACGGTGGCAAGGAACTCGTCCTTGAAGCGGTTGCTGTCGGCCAGCTCCTGGTTCAGCGCCTCCAGCTTGTCACCGGCATCCTGCAGGATGCGCGTGCGCTCCTCCTTCATGGCGTTGATGCGGTCGGCCAGTGCCAACGACAGCAGTCCCACCTCCAGAGCCGAACCGATCTGGCTGGCGTACATGGTGAGAAAGACATTGGGCAGATAACCGAGCACCATCAGCGTGTTGATGATGCCGCCGAGCAGGAAGGCGGTCCAGGCGAAGATGAAGTAACGCGCCACACGCATGCCGCGCAACCAGGAAAGGATACCGGCCGAGAAGATCAGCACAGTGAAACTCAACGCCAGATAAGTGGCCAGGCGCAGTGCGAGAGCGTAACTGGCGGTCAGGGCCAGCACCATTACCAGCGCGCCACCGGCCATCATCAGCATCAGTGCACGGTCTATCCATGGACTGTGCTCGGAGGTATGCAGGAAGCTACGGGCGAACTGGCAGCCGAACAGCACCGCTGAACCGATCAGGAAGGGCGTAGCGGCATTGGCCCACCAGGGGCTGTCAGGCCAAAAGTACTCGATACCGGCACCGTTGACCGAGATTTGGTAGAGACCGAAGGAAGCAATGTAGAGGATGTAATAGAGGTAACTGGTGTCACGCACACTGAGGAAGATGAACAGGTTGTACACCAGCATCACCAGCAGCACACCGTAGATGATGCCCAGTACATAAATACGGCCCGGCTGGTGCTCCAGGTACGCATTGGGCGACCACAGGGTCAACGGTGCCTGGAGCGAACCCTGGCTTTCCAGGCGCAGGTACACACGCTGTGCCTGGCCCGGCTCCAGCCTCAGCTCGAACAGGTGGTTGTTCAGCCGGATCTGGCGACTATCGAACGGCAACGTATCGCCGGTTCGCTGTGCCAGCATGAAGCGGCCATCGGCACCGGGCAGGTAGAGTTCGATATGGTCGAGCGGCGGATAGCTCAGCTCCAGCAGCCAATCGCGCGCGCCCGTCGCTCGCAGTGGACGATATTCCAGATCCAGCCTCAGCCAGAACACCGAACGCGAGTAACCGGCATTGAGCACTGGCTTGTCATGCAGACGAAAGCTGCCCTGCAGCGCAGGCGACACCACGTCGTCGATACTGGCATCGCCACGCACGTCCTCAAACACGTACATGCTCTGCCCCAACGGCAGCATGCGCATCTGTTCGTCAAAGGTAACGGCGCCCACAAGCGAAGGAAAAACGAGGCTCAGAAAGATTAAGAGCAGCCGGTACATACGCCCCCACAAGCCCTGTCGAACGACATCGGGCCCCCATTCCCCTCTGTGATGTCGTCACGCACGGCAGACTTATATTTGAAGCGCCCTACTCTAGGGGCAGGAGTTTCGCTTTTCCAGATTCAGACGGCAGATTGAGCAACGCTTCGCCAATGGCCTCGGCCAGGTACTTCAGGGAGAACACCCCGCCATAGGTCCAGGTCGACGGCATACCGGCGAAGCGCTGTTCACGCACAAAGGGCATCGCCTGCCACAAGGGCGAGGCGAACAGTTGAGCTTCCTGAGCGAAGGGCTCTATATGCAGCACCACTCCCTGGTCGATGCGTCCCAGAGTAGTGATGGGCACCTGGGTAATACCCCACGGACTCGGCTCCAGCTGGATCGCCGGCTGCAGACCGAGCAACTCCAGCGCGTGCTGTGGCATTGAATTGGGGCCGTTGATAAAGGCCGCAGTCGGCGACGAGAAACGAATCACCGTAACTGCCGGCAAATGCTCACCATAGTGAGCGTGCAGACGCTCACGCCAGTTTGCCAGTTCGGCCTCCATGACCTTTAGGCGCTGCTCGGCCAAGGCCTCGCGCCCGAGTGAGCGTGCCAGGTCGAGAAACGCCTTGCGCTGCACCTGCAGGTTATCGTGCTGCTGGCTGAAGCCCTGATATACCTGAACCGGCGCGATGCGCTCGAGCAACGGCCGGATGTCTTCAAGCAGCGGCGGAATAACGATCAGCTGCGGCCGCAACTCAGCCAGCAATTCGAGGTTGGGCTCCAGGCGCGAGCCGACCGAGGGCACTTCATCTGGCAACGGCGGACGTACCACCCAGGCCCGGTAGTCGCCGGCATCCGCCACAGCCAGTGGCGTTACATCGAGCATAAGCAGGTGCTCGGTGGCCTCCCAGCTCAGCGCCGCCACCCGGGGTGTATCGCTGGCCCACACGGGGGGCAGCCAGAATAACAGTGCACACAACAGCCAGCGACTCATGACAGTCTCCCGCGAACCAGCAGGTAGACGAAATATCCACCGCAGAGCACCGAGGCGACGATGCCCACCGGAATCTGCAAAGGGAAAATCAGCGTGCGTCCAACCCAGTCGGCCAGCAGCATCAGCACTGCACCGAGCCCGGCAGCGAGCAACAGTTGCGCAGCCACCCGGCGCGCACCGAGTAACGCCGCGATATGAGGCGCCAGCAAACCAAGGAATGCCACCGGCCCAAGCAGACTGGTGACCAGCGCACAAAGCAACGCCACCAGCACCAGTACGACCAGACGTAGTCGCGGGACGTTAAGCCCGCGACTGGCGGCCACCCCGTCACCAATGCCGATCAACGTCAGCGCACGCTGGAACAACAATGCCAAGGCGCCGAAAAGCAGCACCCCCAAAGCCAGCCACGACGCCTGCTGAGGTGTGGCGCGATAGGTGGAGCCCGCCAGCCAGCCCAGCAATGCGAACGAATCCCCCGTGCCCTTGGCCAGCACAAACTGCAGCGCAGCGTTCAGCAACGCGCCGAGGGAAATACCCAGCAACGCCATCAAAGCCGGGGAATAATGGTGACGCCGGCCCAGCAGCATCAACACCACCAGCACTAGCAGACTGCCGATGAACGCGGCCAGCGGAGCGACCGCGCCGAACGCAGAACCACCGAAAAGGATCAGCACCAGCATCACCGCCAGGGTGGCGCCTGCGGAAAGACCGAGAATATCCGGGCTGGCCAGTGGATTACGCAGCAGGCGGTGCAATAGCAGGCCGGAAATCGCCAGCCCGGCACCAGCAGAAGCAGCGGTGAGCACACGCGGCCAGCGTAGTGACCAGAGCAGTGCCGACGGCCATTCCAGACGCCAGCCATCGAGGCCGCGGGCAAGCCCCAAAGCCAGTACCAGTGCGATCCCGGCCAGAATCCCAACCCGGAGCGCGCCGCGCCAACCAAAGCATTCGGCACCAGCCGGCAGTTGCAGACCGTGTGGATCTTCCGCTGCCAGATGCCGACGCGCCAGCCACAACAGCACCGGCGCACCGATCAATGCGGCTGCGGCGCCACTGGGTACCAATTGGCCACTGACACGATTGCCCAGCAAAGCCAGCACATCAGTACCGAGCAGCAGCACGGCACCGAGCAGGGTGCTGTAGAGCAGCTCATCACGCGCCGTACGGGCGCCAAGCATCTTGGCCATATTCGGTGTGAGCAGGCCGATGAAGCCGATCAGCCCCACCGCAGTGATCGATACCGCACACAGCCAAAGCGCTGCCAGAAACAGCATCAGCATCACCGGCCACAGGGCCAGGCCACGTCCCTGGGCAGCTTCGCTGCCGAGTTGCAGCAGGCTCAACGGTCGCGGCGCCAGCAGCAACAACGGCACAATCAGCAGCAACTTGGGCCATAACCACTGCACCCAGTGCCAGTCGATCTGCGCCAGGTCTCCTGCGCCCCAAACGAACAAACCCTGGGTGTACTGGTTGTTGATCAGCACCAACCCGGCAGCCAACGCACCGAGCAGCAGATTCATCGCCATGCCGCCTAGCACCAGCGGCAAACCGCCGATACCACTGCGACCGGCAATCAACAGAACCAGACCGACCGCCAGTAGTGCTCCAGCGAGCGCAGCCCACTGACCGTGATTGGCGGCAAAGGCTGGCAGCAGCAGGGTCGCCAGCACCAGCCCGAGCCAGGCCCCGGAAGACGCGCCGATGGTCATCGGTGAAACCAGGCGGTTCTGAGTGATCTGTTGCAACAGACTGCCGGATACCCCCAGCGCAGCGCCCACCAGCAGGGCCATACAGAGTCGTGGCAGCGCCGACAACTGCAATTGCAGACGCTCGAAACTCTCCCCGGTCGCCCCAAGAATGCTCCATAGATCGAACGGGCCGAGATCAGTCGCAAGGCACAGATGCAGCAACGTCAGAAGCAACAGCAGGAGAAATGTCAGGACATGGCGTGCTGGCGCCCAAACGGACATCATGCTCAGGCCACCACGGCGATCTTGCGTACGCTGCCAGGCTGCTCGATCAACTGGATATCGATATCGTAAAGCTGGCTAAGCAGTAGGCCGTCAAGCAACTCATCCGGGCTGCCGTCGAAGAAAATGCGACCCTGCTTGAGTGCGATCACCCGATCGGCATGCCGCGCGGTCAGGTTGATGTCGTGAAGAATGGCCACGACTCCACGCCCACTGTCGCGATTGAGCCGGCGTAACAGCCCCATCAGTTCATACTGGTGCGCAAGATCGAGCGCCGAGGTCGGCTCATCGAGCAGCAGCAAGGGTGATTGCTGCGCCAGCAGCATGGCGATCCAGGCACGCTGGCGCTCACCGCCGGAAAGGCTGTCGGCCAGATGATCGGCATACTGAGCGACATCGGTCTGCCTCAGCGCCCGCTCCACCGCCGCATGATCCTCGGCACGCCAGCGACCAAGCAAACCTCGCCAGGGGAAACGCCCCAGACGCACCAGCTCACGCACGGTCAGACCGGCCACATCGGGCAGATGCTGCGGCAGGAAAGCCACGCGCCGGGCAAAATCACGTGCGGAAAAGCGCTGCAAGGGCTGCCCATCGAGCTGCAGGACACCCTGTGTCGGCTGCAGTTGACGCGCCAGCAGATTCATCAGAGTCGACTTGCCCGAGCCGTTGTGGCCGAGGATCACGGTGAAACGATCCCCCTCCAGGTGCAGCTCATCCAGCGCCAGCGTTAGCCGCTCGCCACGGCGCACTTCGATATCACGCAACTTCAGCATGCCTGAGCCAGCTCCTCACGCAGACGCACCAGACGCTCCTCACGCCGCAGCTTTGGACAGGTGCTGCACATCTCACCGTCGCAACGACGGAAGTGCTGGCAACAGGCCTTACGCTCCAGAGACAGACAGTCGCGCCCGTCATCCAGCCGGATCTCCAGCAGCTCACTGCTGCCACGCAGGCCCAGCGCATCCAGCCAGCGTGCCGCCAGCGCTCGTAGTCGCTGGTTGTCCAGCGTCCGCTGGCGCTGCACCAGCAAAAGTGCTGCCAGCACATAATCGGCTGCCAGGCGCTGGGCCAACTTGCCGTGAATGTTCTGTACCTGGCAGAACTCGACATGCTGGCGACACAGCCAATCCTGCAGCCGACGGGCAGCCAGACTGACGGCCTGATCTTCCACAGCCGGCAGCGATAAAACCTCGGCAAGACAAAACCCCGATACCACGCCGTCCTGAACTTCCTGACCAAGACTGGACAGACAAGGGACACGCCGCGCCAGATGTACTCCGAGCAACGTCAGGTAGATGGGTTGCCAGACCAGATAAGTCCAGCTGCGCGCCGTCCAGTAATGCGGGCCGGCTTCCGGATGCGCCTGGCGCCAGTGTTGATAAAGCCCGGCAATACGCCCGGCATTGCCTTCGCGGCCACAGACCAGCAGCTCAGGCCCGGGGTGCCCCAACCGCCCCTGTAAACCGGGCAGGCTGCGGGAAAGGATATCGAGCAAATGATGGTGATCTTGCATCGCGGTGAACCCGGACAACAGCGACTGTGCAGGGGGCGAATTTAATCACCGATACGCATGTGCATCAAATTATCATTAGCCACTAAGACTCAAGTGCTGTGCTGCCTACGCACCAGCAACGGGAACAATGCCGCCGTCAACAACAGGCCGCCAGCACCGACCCAGAACGGCATCGCCTGGCCGTAATGACTGACCAGCAGTCCGGCACCATAGGCCGAAGCCATATTGCCCAGACACTGAAAGATATTGATCTTGCTGAAATCTACAGCGTAGTGCTCTGGCGAACTGAGTTCGAACAGCAGTGCATCAAGCCGCACGGTAACCTGATACAGCGCCCAGCCGAACAGCACGCGGCCCAGCAGAATCAGCCATTGGTCAGCAAAGCCCTGGATAAAGGTGGCTACTGCTCCCAGCAGCAAACCGGCAAGAATGCCGTCACGGGTATTGCCCTGCCTGCTCGCACTTCGTCCCCACCACAGCGCCGCTACAGCCACCGCGCCAGGCAGCGAGTAGACAAAGCCGGCGACCATTTCGCTATTCCAGTGCGCTACCTGCTGCCAGTAGACAGCGAAGAACGGCCGCGTGACATAACCGACGAAATAGAACAGCAGCATTACCAGACACAGACGATAAATGGCTGGCAGGCTGCGCGTCTCGTTGCGGGCCGGCACCGCGTCCCCTGTGGATTGCTCGCCCGGCGCTGGTAAATAGCCTCGAACCAGGTGCATACAGATGGCCATCTGGATGAAATCACCGGCCGCCATTACCAGAAACACATCCCCGATATTCATGACCTGCAAAATCAGACCACCCAGCGCGGCGCCGAGGATTGCGCCGAAGTGCACCACCACCGACAGCGTGCCGATGGTCTGGGTGTGATCATCCTGTTGTTGCAGACTCATCACATAGGGATACATCAGCAGGTAACTGCCTTTGAACACCACCATCAGCAGCGACACGCTCCAGAACAGTGGCAGCGAGTCAATGAAATAGCAGGCCGCAGTCAGGCTGCCAGCCATCAACTGCGCACTGATCAGAATACGTACAGGATGCACACGCCTGGCCAGGCGTGCCCATAGCGGAAAAACCGCCATCACCACAAGGCTGACTACCGCCAGATAAAGACCAACGTGCTGCTCCGGCGGATTGTCGAAGCGCTCGGCGAAGTACTGCGGATAGAACGGGATGATCAGGTTATCGGTAATCACCGCCAGAGCGGTCATCATGATCAGACAGGTACGCAGCGTCATCGGCAACAGTCGGGCATGGCAGCATGGGGCGCGCATGATGACATCTACTGCCAGCTAAAGGCCAATACGGACGAGAATCAGAAAGGCTAACCACCGACATGCCATGCAGCGACTGACAGGCGGTTAGTGATAAGCTCGCGCACCATGAAAACGCCAAACTCCCGTCCCGTAGTGCTCTGCATGTCCGGCCACGACCCCAGTGGCGGCGCCGGCCTGCAAGCCGATATCGAAGCCCTGCTGGCCCAAGGCTGTCACGCTGCCCCGACTGTGACCGCCCTGACCGTGCAGGATACCGTCGACGTTTCCGACTTCCGCGTGCTCGACCGCGACTGGGTACTGGCCCAGGCCCGGGCCGTGATCGCCGATGTGCCCATAGCTGCCGTCAAGCTGGGCATGCTCGGCTCGGTGGAGATGGTCGATACCGTGCTTGAAGTGATGAGCCTGTTGCCGGGCGTACCGCTGGTCTGTGACCCGGTACTGCGTGCCGGCGGCGGCGGCGCGCTGGGCAAGGACGAAGTAGGCTATGCCCTGCGCGAGCGGCTGTTCGCCGTCTCCAGCATCGCCACGCCCAACCTGCCGGAGGCGCGCATCCTTGCCGAACTCCCCGATGGCACGGCCGACGAATGTGCCGCAAAACTGCTGCCCTACATTGAAAACCTGCTGATTACCGGCGGTCATGGCGACGAAGCCGAAGTACACAACCGCCTCTACTGCCGCGACGGCAGTCGTCACGATTTCACCTGCCCGCGCCTGCCCGGCAGCTACCACGGCTCCGGCTGTACCCTGGCCAGCACCCTGGCCGGCCGGCTGGCACTGGGCGAGGAACTGGTCAGCGCCGTACGCACCGCGCTCGATTACACCTGGCGCACCCTGCGTGACGCCGAAAGCCCGGGCCACGGCCAGTACATCCCGCGCCGCCTGCCCCTGGACTTTTGCCCATGACACTGCGCGGCCTCTACGCCATCACCGACACACCGCTGCTAGCTGATAGCAAACTGCTGCCCTATGCAGAAGCGGCGCTGCGTGGCGGTGCACGTCTGTTGCAGTACCGTGACAAGTCAGGCGATGCCAGGCGCCGTTTCGATGAAGCGCAGGCGCTGGTCGAACTCTGCCAGTGCCACGGCGCCACATTGATCATCAATGACGACCTGGAGCTGGCCGCCCGCCTGAACGTCGGCCTGCATCTGGGCCAGACGGACGGCTCACTGGCCGCAGCCCGCGCCCGCCTTGGTGCAAACGCCGTGATCGGCGGCACCTGCCACGCGCAACTGGAGCTGGCCGAACGTGCGGTCGCCGATGGTGCCAGCTATATCGCCTTCGGCCGCTTCTTCAACTCCCAAACCAAACCCGGCGCGCCGGCGGCTACCGTGGAGTTGCTGGATCAGGCCCGCGAGCGCTTCGCCCAGCCCATCGTCGCCATCGGCGGCGTAACCCTGGACACCGCCCCCGGTCTGATCGCCCGCGGCGCCAGCATGGTCGCCGTGATCCACGCCCTGTTCGCTGCGGACTCCGCCCTCGAGGTGGAAGACCGCGCCCGCGCCTTCACGGCGCTGTTCGATTGATCCCGTTTCAGAGAGAACCTGCCATGTCCCGCTCCGAAATCCTCTTTGCCAACGCCCAGAAGCACATCCCAGGCGGCGTCAACTCGCCGGTACGCGCCTTCCGCAGCGTCGGCGGCACCCCGCTGTTTTTCAAACACGCCGAAGGCGCCTATGTGATCGACGAGGACAACAAGCGCTACGTCGACTATGTCGGTTCCTGGGGCCCGATGATTCTCGGCCACAGCCATCCGGACGTGCTCGATGCGGTGCGCAAGCAGCTGGAACACGGCCTGTCCTACGGCGCGCCGACCGCCCTGGAAGTGGAGATGGCCGAACTGGTGTGCTCCATCGTGCCGTCCATGGAGCTGGTGCGCATGGTCAGTTCCGGCACCGAGGCGACCATGAGCGCCATTCGCCTGGCCCGCGGCTACACCGGCCGCGACAGCATCATCAAGTTCGAGGGCTGCTACCACGGCCACTCCGACAGCCTGCTGGTCAAGGCCGGCTCCGGCGCTCTGACCCAAGGTGTACCGAATTCCGCAGGTGTGCCGGCGGCCTTCGCCAAGCACACCCTGACCCTGCCGTTCAACGACATCGACGCCGTGGCCGAGTGCCTGGCGCAGGTCGGCCAGGAAGTCGCCTGCATCATCGTCGAGCCGGTGGCCGGCAACATGAACTGCGTACCGCCGGCGCCCGGCTTTCTCCAGGGCCTGCGCGAGCAGTGCGACAAGCACGGTGTGGTGCTGATCTTCGACGAGGTGATGACCGGCTTCCGCGTGGCCCTCGGCGGTGCACAGGCGCACTACGGTGTGACCCCGGATCTGACCACCTTCGGCAAGATCATTGGCGGCGGTATGCCGGTGGGCTGCTTCGGCGGCAAGCGCGAGATCATGGAGAAGATCGCCCCGCTCGGCCCGGTCTACCAGGCAGGCACCCTGTCGGGCAACCCACTGGCCATGGCAGCCGGCCTGACCACCCTCAAGCTGATCAGCCGTCCGGGCTTCCATAGCGAGCTGACCAACTACACCACGCGCATGCTCAAGGGGCTGCAACAGCGTGCCGATGCCGCCGGCATTCCCTTCGTCACTACTCAGGCCGGCGGCATGTTTGGCCTGTATTTCAGCTCGGCCTCCGACATCGTCACCTTCTCTGATGTCATGGCCAGCGATACTGTACGCTTCAACCGCTTCTTCCATCTGATGCTCGAAGGCGGCGTGTACCTGGCACCGAGTGCCTACGAAGCAGGGTTCACCTCCATCGCCCACGGCGATGCCGAGCTGCAGATCACCCTGGACGCCGCCGAGCAAGCCTTTGCCGAGCTGAAAAAAGGCTGATCGCCCTCCTCCGGCAGCCTGCCTGCCGGAACTCCGGATACGTCCTGCCGGTCATCGCCGGCAGGACGTTCAGCCTGCAGTCAGTTGGGCCGGGCAAAGGCTTTGTAACTGGATACCGGTTTACCTCATAATGCCGGGGCCGGCACACTTTCAGGCCGGCTGCGCCCGTTATCCGCCCGACCTGCTGAGGCACCGCCATCCCGATGAACCGCACCGGCCGTAGCCTGTCCCTGGGCTGCCTGCTGCTCTTCCTCCCGCTGCTTGCAGACGCAGGCGGCAATTCCCTGCTGATTCCGGCCTCCGGCAGTTGCGCACTCAACGCCCAGCCGGAAGAAATGCCCGATGCGCTCGCCCGCTGTCAGGAAATGGCCCACGGCGGCAACCTGCAGGCTGCCTTCGAACTGGGTGAGTACTACTACGACGGCAAGCGTATCCCGCGCGACCTCAAGCAGGCCCTGACCTGGTTCGAACGCGCTTCTCTGCAAGGCCATGCC
This sequence comes from Pseudomonas sp. NCCP-436, assembly GCF_019656335.1. Classification (GTDB taxonomy): domain Bacteria; phylum Pseudomonadota; class Gammaproteobacteria; order Pseudomonadales; family Pseudomonadaceae; genus Aquipseudomonas. Next base: position 191,616 of record NZ_BPLZ01000003.1, read on the forward strand.
GGGGCTCAGTTGCGCTTGGGCACCATGTTCTTTCGCGGCGAAGGCGTGCCGGCCAATAACGTGCAGGCCTACATCATTCTGAAGATGGCCTCGGTCAATGGCTCCGACGAGGCCATGGACAGCGCCGACCTGGTTTCAGCGCAGATGCGGCGCGACGAGCTTGAAATTGCCAGTCAGGTACTCGGCCAGATCTTCCGCAGCTACCTGCTGGAACTGCAGACCGCCGAGGGCCGCTCTCCATTCTCGCCGCTACCCTGACGCCGAGCCGACGGATAGCCCGCCCGGCTTGCGGTGAGCTTGCGCAGCAGCCTACTTCTCTGGCATTGGCATGGGAAACGGCATCACATTGCCGCCGCCCTTGGCCTCGCTGATCTTGGCCGTGCCCAGGCGCTCCACCTCGTCGATACGAATGATCGAGTGCATCGGCACAAAGCTGCGCACTACGCCTTCGAACTGTGCCTTGAGCTTTTCCTCGCTGGGGTCGACCACCAGTTGATTGCGCTCGCCGAAGACGAACTCCTCCACCTCCAGGAACCCCCACAGATCGCTCTGGAAGATCTGCCGGGCGTACATTTCGTACACCTGCCCCTGGTTAAGAAAAATCACCTTGTAGATGGGATCACGCTTGCTCATGGATTCTCGAAGCCAGGAAAAACGGGGCGCGGAGCATACCACAGCAGCACCTGAAGCGGCTGCATCCGGTACGCCTGGCAAGCTATTTCCAAGCGCCGACAGTAGCATCCTCCTGGGCAGCCCCCTATAATGCGCGGTCATTTTTTAACCACCCAGACACTGCCATGACCAAGAAGCTCTATATCGAAACCCACGGTTGCCAGATGAACGAGTACGACAGCTCGCGCATGGTGGATCTGCTGGGCGAGCATCAGGCCCTGGAAGTCACCGCCAATCCTGAAGAAGCCGACGTGATCCTGCTCAACACCTGCTCGATCCGCGAAAAGGCACAGGAAAAGGTCTTTTCCCAGCTCGGCCGCTGGCGTGAACTGAAGCATGCCAAGCCGGATCTGGTGATTGGCGTCGGCGGTTGCGTGGCCAGTCAGGAAGGCGCGGCGATCCGCGACCGTGCGCCCTATGTCGACGTGGTGTTTGGCCCCCAGACCCTGCACCGCCTGCCGGAGATGATCGACGCCGCACGGGCAACCAAGACCGCCCAGGTGGATATCAGCTTCCCCGAGATCGAGAAGTTCGACCGACTGCCCGAGCCGCGCGTCGACGGTCCCAGCGCCTTCGTCTCGGTCATGGAAGGCTGCAGCAAGTACTGCACCTTCTGCGTGGTGCCCTACACCCGCGGCGAGGAAGTCAGCCGCCCGCTGGTCGACGTACTGATGGAGATCAGCGCACTAACCGAAAAGGGCGTGAAGGAAATCACCCTGCTCGGGCAGAACGTCAACGGCTATCGCGGTGAAACCCCGGACGGTCGCATCGCCGACTTCGCCGAACTGCTGCATGCCGTGGCCGCCCTTGATGGCGTCGAGCGCATCCGCTACACCACCAGCCACCCGCTGGAGTTCTCCGATGCCATCATCGCCGCCCATGCCGAAATCCCGCAACTGGTCAAATACCTGCATCTGCCGGTGCAGTCCGGCTCCGACCGCATCCTAGCGGCCATGAAGCGCAACCACACGGCGCTGGAGTACAAGTCGCGCATTCGCAAGCTGCGCGCCGCCGTGCCCGAGATTCTGATCAGCTCGGACTTCATCGTCGGCTTCCCCGGTGAAACCGAGAAGGACTTCGAGCAAACCATGAAGCTGATCGAAGACGTCGGTTTCGACTTCTCCTTTTCCTTCATCTACAGCGCCCGTCCCGGTACCCCGGCGGCCGACCTGCCGGACGACACCCCGGAAGCGGTGAAGAAACAGCGCCTGCAAATCCTCCAGGCACGCATCAACCAGAACGGCTTCGAGAACAGCCGGCGAATGGTAGGAACTGTCCAGCGCATCCTGGTCAGCGACTACTCGAAGAAGGATCCGGGGATGCTGCAGGGACGCACCGAGCACAACCGCATCGTCAACTTCCGCTCGGACAACCCGCGACTAATCGGCCAGTTCGTCGACGTGCACATCGACGAAGCCCTGCCCCATTCGCTGCGCGGCACCCTGCTGGAGTCGGCAACCCGGCACTGAGCAGCCTCGACCAAAGCCTGAGCCGCCTATGCTTTCACAGGTAGGCGGACAGCGTTATGCTTGCCCTTCATTCCCCAGCCGATTGGCCACTCACACACACCTTGAACACATCCCTAGAACCCCATCGCTTCACCCTTGAGCCCTTCGAGGCCCAACGTTTCGCCAACCTCTGCGGCCAGTTCGACGAGCACCTGCGCCTGATTGAAGAGCGTCTCGGTCTGGAGATCCGCAACCGTGGCAACCAGTTCGAACTGCTTGGCGACAACGCCAAGGCCCGCGCCGCCGAGCAACTGCTGCGCAAGCTCTATCGCGAGACCAAAGGCAGCGAGCTGTCGCCGGATCTGGTGCATCTGTATTTGCAGGAATCCGGCATTGAGGAGCTGGTCAACCCGAGCAATCTGCCTCAGGTCAGCCTGCGCACACGCAAAGGCGTGATCAAGCCGCGCGGCGCCAACCAGCAACGCTACGTCAAGGCGATCCTCGACAACGACATCAACTTCGGCATCGGCCCGGCCGGCACCGGCAAGACCTACCTGGCGGTGGCCTGCGCGGTGGATGCCCTCGAGCGCGAACAGGTGCGACGCATTCTGCTGGTGCGCCCGGCGGTGGAAGCGGGTGAAAAGCTGGGCTTTTTGCCTGGCGATCTGGCACAGAAGATCGACCCCTACCTGCGCCCGCTGTATGACGCGCTCTACGAGATGCTCGGCTTCGACCACGTAGCCAAGCTGATCGAGAAGCAGGTGATCGAGGTGGCTCCGCTGGCCTACATGCGTGGCCGGACTCTGAACAACAGCTTCATCATCCTCGACGAGAGTCAGAACACCACCGTCGAGCAGATGAAGATGTTCCTGACCCGCATCGGCTTCGGCTCCACTGCCGTGATCACCGGCGACATTACCCAGGTCGACCTGCCGCGCGGCACCAGAAGTGGCCTGGCCCATGTCATCGAAGTACTGCGCGAGGTGCCTGGCATCAGCTTCACCCACTTCAAGCCCAAGGACGTGGTACGTCACCCGCTGGTACAGCGCATCGTCGAGGCCTACGAACGCCACGACGGCCAGCAGCAGAATAGCAGCGGGAACGACCATGCTTGAGCTGGATCTGCAACTGGCCAGCAGCGGCCGCCATCCTGACGAATCTCAGTTCAGACTCTGGTGCGAACTGGCGCTGCGCCAGCGCCAGGGCGACTCCGAACTGACCATCCGCCTGGTCGACGAGGGCGAAGGCCGCGAACTGAACAGCACCTGGCGACATAGGGACTACGCCACCAACGTCCTTTCCTTCCCGGCCGACGTGCCGGAGGGAATCCTCGACATCCCGTTACTCGGCGACCTGGTGATCTGCGTGCCGGTGGTCGAGCGAGAGGCCGCCGAACAGGGCAAGACACTGGAGGCGCACTGGGCGCACCTGGTCATCCATGGCTGCCTGCACCTGCTTGGCTACGACCATATCGAGGAAGAGGAAGCCCTTGAAATGGAAGCCCTTGAACGCCATTTACTGGCTGAACTGGGCCACCCGGACCCCTATGCCGACGAACACTGACAGGTCGCGGGCAGCAGCGCCTGCAGCCACAGGTTACAACTTCACGATCGCCGCCGACGCGGCATTCTCCCAATGGGTTGCCCGCAACCTTCTCCTGACAAGGAACCCCGAGTAAAACGCCATGAGCGAAGATCGATCGAGCAACGAGCAAAGATCCTGGTTCAACAAGCTGACCCAGGCCTTTGCTCATGAGCCGAGAAACCGCCAGGAACTGCTGGAAGTCCTGCGCGATGCCCATCAGAACCAACTGCTGGACAGTGAAGCGCTGTCCATCGTCGAGGGCGCCATCCAGGTCGCGGATCTGCAGGTACGCGACATCATGGTGCCGCGATCGCAGATGATCAGCATCAAGGCCAGCCAGACACCCCGTGATTTTCTGCCGGCCATCATCGATGCAGCCCACTCGCGCTACCCGGTCATCGGTGAGAGCCTTGACGACGTGCTCGGCATTCTCCTGGCCAAGGATCTGCTGCCACTGATTCTTTCCGGCGAGCAACCGGACTTCGACCTGACGAAGATGCTCCGCCCGGCCACCTTCGTTCCCGAATCCAAGCGTCTCAACGTGCTCCTGCGTGAATTCCGCGCCAACCACAACCATATGGCCGTAGTCATCGACGAATACGGTGGCGTCGCCGGACTGGTAACCATCGAAGACGTTCTGGAGCAGATCGTCGGCGATATCGAGGATGAGCACGACGTCGAGGAAAACGGCTATATCAAGCCACTTCCCTCCGGCGATTTCCTGATCAAGGCACTGACGCCTATCGACAGTTTCAACGAGGCCTTTGGCAGCGAATTTCCGGACGACACCTACGACACCGTAGGCGGCCTGGTCATGAGCGCCTTCGACCACCTGCCCAAACGTAACGAGATCACCACTATCGGCGATTTCCGCTTCCGCGTACTCAACGCCGACAGCCGACGCATTCACCTGCTACGGGTTACGCCGCTGAACCGCTAAAAAACCGGCCTCGCCATGGCACACCCATGGCGAGGCAGCAGCCGGCTTCCCTCTGCGACCGTTGCGCTCTAACCTTGCGCCACCACATTCCCAGGACTTGCCCATGCTGCACTGGATGACTCGCCCGGGCTGGCCCGGCAACCTCCTCGCTCTGCTTGCCGGCGCCATCTCGCCACTAGCCTTCGCGCCCTTCGATATCTGGCCGCTGGCGGTACTCTCGATCGGCCTGCTGTATCTGGTGTTGCGAGAACTGCGCCCGGCCCAGGCCGCTCTGCGCGGCTGGTGCTACGGTTTCGGCACCTTCGCCGCCGGTACCAGCTGGGTGTACGTCAGCATCCATGACTACGGCGCCGCCTCTCCCGCACTCGCCAGCCTGCTGACCCTGGGATTCGTTGCCGGACTCGGGCTGTTTTTCGCTCTGATGAGCGCCGTCTGGGCCCGCTGGGTGCGACGCAGCGAGGCACCACTGGCCGATGCCCTGGCCTTTGCCGCCCTGTGGCTGCTGCAGGAAGTCTTCCGTGGCTGGTTCCTTACCGGATTTCCCTGGCTCTACGCCGGTTACAGCCAGCTCAGCGGCCCATTGGCCGGCCTCGCACCGGTCGGCGGCGTGTGGCTGATTTCCTTCGTTCTTGCTCTGAGCGCCGCGCTGATCGTCAACCTTGAAGCGCTACGTCCGCACAGATCCCGCTATTTCGCAGGCTTGGCTCTGCTGCTGGCCCCCTGGCTGGCCGGCCTGGCCCTGCAGGATCGCGCCTGGACCCAGCCCGCAGGCAAACCACTGACAGTGGCGGCAGTGCAGGGCAACGTGGAGCAGAACATGAAATGGGATCCGCAGCAGCTCAATGCGCAGTTGGCGCTGTACCGCGACCTCAGCTTCAGCGCCCGGCAGGTGGATCTCCTGGTCTGGCCGGAAACCGCCATTCCAGTATTGCGGGACATGGCCCAAGGCTACATCGGCGTGATGGATCGCTTCGCCCGTGATCGTCAAAGCGCATTGATCACCGGCGTGCCGCTGCGTCAGGCCAACGATGCCGGCGAGTTGCGCTACTACAACGCAATCATCGGCATCGGTGACAGTCAGGGCACCTACCTCAAGCAGAAGCTGGTGCCGTTCGGCGAATACGTGCCGCTGCAGGACATGCTGCGCGGACTGATTGCCTTCTTTGATCTGCCAATGTCCGACTTCGCCCGTGGGCCGGCTAACCAGTCGCCACTGCTGGCCAAGGGTTACCGCATTGCCCCGTTTATCTGCTACGAGGTGGTCTATCCGGAGTTTGCTGCAACCCTTGCAGCCGATAGCGACATCCTGCTGACGGTAAGCAATGACGCCTGGTTTGGCCGCTCCATCGGCCCCCTGCAACACCTGCAGATGGCGCAGATGCGCGCACTGGAGAGCGGGCGCTGGATGATTCGCGCGACCAACAACGGCGTCACCGTGGTCATCGACCCCTATGGCCGTGTGCAGCAATGGCTGCCGCAGTTCGAGCAGGGCGTGCTGTACGGAGAGGCCACCCCAATGCAGGGCCTGACGCCCTATCTGCAGTGGCGGATCTGGCCGCTGGCGCTGCTCTGTGCTCTGCTGCTGGGCTGGGCACTACTGGCCGGGCGCATGGCGAAAACGCTGTAATTGGTCATTCACGACCGTAGAGCAACGGATAGAGCAGCAGTCCAGCGGCCTCGTTGAGCAACTGGCTGCTCTGCCAGATCACCAGCGACTCGGGCAACCAGCCGCCCAGCGGCCGCTCGTAACTACGGCCAAGATGCCCCGTTGGCGCGCTGACTACGTCAAAGCCGGCCTGTTCGAAGCTCCAGCGCGCCCGAGGCATGTGCCAGGCCTGGGTCACCAGCACCACCCGACGGATACCCTGCGGCTGCAACAGCTCGGCACTGAAACGGGCGTTCTCCCAGGTGGTTCGACTGCCCTCTTCCAACCAGCGTACCGGCACACCGTAGTCCTGCTGCAGCACCTCGGCCATCAGCGCCGCCTCGCTGGGTGGCCACCCATAGTGCAGTCCGCCACTGGTTGCCAGCGGAAGCCCTGAAGCCCGCGCCAGACGTGCCGCATAACGCAGCCGCTCAAGCGCCATCAGTCCTGGCTGATCCACATTTCCCCAGCCCGGCTCATGCTGCTGACGGCCAGCGCCAAGCACGACGATGGCATCGGCGCGCCCGGCCAGCTCCGGCCAGTCCGCAGGAGTCAGTACCGGCTCCCGCTCAAGAAGCCTGGCAGCTCCCTGCATCACCGCCGGCAGACTCATCAGCCAGAGCCCGCCGAGCCCTGCAATCAGGCACAGACAGGCCAGCCGCGGACGTGCACGCCGCAACCACCAGGCCAGCAAGATCAGCAGTAACAGGACACCCGGCGGCATCAACAACTGCTTGAAAATATAACGAATCGGCATTGAGCACCTCCGCGGCGCCCAAGCCTAGCAGCTTGTCACGGCTGCAGACGAGGCAGCCGCTGCAAGTCACCCCTCAGGTAGGCATGGATCAGCTCCAGTTCGGCCGTCGTCAGTCCGACAAGCTCCAGTTCCTGCGCTGAGCCGCTCTGCAGATGGCCAATGCTGTCGACCTGCTCCAGCGCCTGGGCCAAACGTCGCAACAGACGCTCGTAGAGATCATCTCTGCGTTTTGCGTACCATCCGTCCCCCATCCGCCACCTCACAGACCCGACACCGGCTGCCTTCTGCTTCAAGCTTAGTGAAGGCCGAGACAGCAGCAGGCCCGCACGACAAACGGCGGAGCCGGCACAATCTGGGTTTCCCTCGATAGACGGCGCTCATGTATGCTAAGGCGTTTTCCGCAAGGGCCTCTCTGCAATCAGACTCGCGTCAGACCAGGTCTGGAGCGACCGGGCTCGTGCCGTACCCGCTTGCAGGGTGGCACCTCCCGCTCCCATCCGGACCACGGCCTGCCGGGCTGAACGCAGCCAGGCCCATAGCCCACTTCCCAGCGCCAGAGCCATGCACGAACAGTATTCACCCCGTGAAATAGAAGCCGCAGCACAGTCCCACTGGGACGCGCACAACTCCTTCGTCGTCAGCGAACAGCCCGGCAAGGACACCTTCTACTGCCTGTCGATGTTCCCCTACCCCAGCGGCAAGCTACACATGGGGCACGTGCGCAACTACACCATCGGTGACGTGATCGCCCGCTACCAGCGCATGCTCGGCAAGAACGTGCTGCAGCCGATGGGCTGGGACGCCTTCGGCATGCCGGCAGAAAACGCCGCGATGAAAAACCAGGTGGCACCGGCCAAGTGGACGTACGAGAACATCGCCTACATGAAGTCCCAGCTCAAATCGCTGGGCCTGGCCATTGACTGGACCCGCGAAGTCACCACCTGCAAGCCGGACTACTACCGCTGGGAGCAATGGCTGTTCACCAGACTGTTCGAAAAGGGTGTGATCTACCGCAAGAACGGCACCGTGAACTGGGACCCGGTCGACCAGACCGTGCTGGCCAACGAACAGGTCATCGACGGCCGCGGCTGGCGCTCGGGAGCGCTGATCGAGAAGCGCGAAATCCCGATGTACTACTTCCGCATCACCGCCTACGCTGAGGAGCTGCTGAGCAGCCTGGACGAGCTCGATGGCTGGCCGGAACAGGTCAAGACCATGCAGCGCAACTGGATCGGCAAGAGCTTTGGTGCCGACATCGTTTTCGACTATGACGTCGAAAGCATCGGTATCGAGGGTCAGTTGAAGGTCTACTCGACCCGTCCGGACACCCTGATGGGCGCCACCTACGTGGCCGTGGCCGCCGAACACCCGCTGGCCACCCGCGCCGCCGAGAACAACGCCGAGTTGCAGGCCTTTATCGCCGAATGCAAGGCTGGATCGGTCGCGGAAGCCGATATGGCCACCATGGAAAAGAAAGGCCTGGCCACCGGCCAGTTCGTCATCCACCCGCTGACCGGCAACAAACTGCCGGTATTCGTCGCCAACTACGTGCTGTGGGGCTACGGCGAGGGCGCGGTAATGGCTGTGCCTGCACATGACGAGCGCGACTTCGAGTTCGCCGGCAAATACAACCTGCCGATCGTTCAGGTCTACGCCGCCGAAGGCAAGGAATTCAGCAGCAGCGAATGGCAGGACTGGTACGCCGACAAGAGCGGGCTGACCACCATCAACTCCGGCAAGTATGACAATCTGGAGTTCCAGGCCGCCTTCGACGCCATAGTCGGCGACCTGGAAGCCAGCGGCCACGGCGCGCGCAAGACCCAGTTCCGTCTGCGCGACTGGGGTATCAGCCGCCAGCGCTACTGGGGTTGCCCGATCCCGATCATCCACTGCCCAAGCTGCGGCGACGTGCCGGTGCCGGAAGACCAGCTGCCGGTAGTGCTGCCTGAAGATGTGGTGCCGGACGGCACCGGCTCGCCGCTGGCGAAAATGCCCGAATTCTACGAGTGCAGCTGCCCGAAATGTGGCGCGCCGGCCAAGCGCGAAACCGACACCATGGACACCTTCGTCGAGTCGTCCTGGTACTACGCCCGCTACGCCAGCCCGAACTACGACAAGGGCATGGTGGATCCGCAGGCGGCCAACCACTGGCTGCCGGTCGACCAGTACATCGGCGGCATCGAGCACGCCATCCTGCACCTGCTGTACGCACGCTTCTTCCACAAGCTGATGCGCGACGAAGGCCTGGTGTCGTCCAATGAGCCGTTCAAGAACCTACTGACCCAGGGCATGGTGGTCGCCGAGACCTACTACCGCTCCCTGGAAAACGGCGGCAAGGACTGGTTCAACCCGGCCGATGTGGATGTCGAGCGCGACAGCAAGGGCAAGGTCATCGGCGCCAAGCTGAAGGCCGATGGCCTGCCGGTGGAAATCGGCGGCACCGAGAAGATGTCCAAGTCAAAGAACAACGGCGTCGACCCGCAGTCGATGATCGATCAGTACGGCGCCGACACCTGCCGCCTGTTCATGATGTTCGCCTCGCCGCCCGACATGAGCTGCGAATGGTCGGATGCCGGCGTTGAGGGTGCCAACCGCTTCCTGCGCCGCGTCTGGCGCCTGGCCTACAACCACATCAGCGCCGGCCTGCCGGGCAAGCTGGATGTGAGCGCTCTGAATGACGAGCAGAAGGCCGTGCGCCGCGCCATTCACCTGGCCATCCGCCAGGCCAGCAACGATATCGGCCAGCACCACAAGTTCAACACCGCCATTGCTCAAGTGATGACGTTGATGAATGTACTGGAGAAGGCCCCCACTGCCACCGAGCAGGATCGCGCACTGATTCAGGAAGGCCTGGAGACCATCGCCCTTATCCTGGCCCCCATCACCCCGCACATCTGTCACGAACTGTGGCGCGAGCTGGGCAAGGATGACGCGATCATTGACGCCGCCTGGCCGCAGGTGGACGAGTCGGCTCTGGTGCAGGACAGCCTGACCCTGGTTATCCAGGTCAATGGCAAGCTGCGCGGGCAGATCGAGGTGCCGGCGTCTGCCTCCCGCGAGGAAATCGAGGCTGCTGCCCGCGCCAACGAGAACGTGCAGCGCTTCACCGAGGGACTGAGCATCCGCAAGGTCATCGTAGTGCCGGGCAAGCTGGTCAACATCGTCGCCAACTGACAACCAGTGGCGCCGTCCGGTGGCGGCGCCGCGATCCGCCAAGGGGATATGAGAATGATGAAACGGAATCTGCTGGTGATCGGTCTGGCCAGCCTGCTGGGTGCATGCGGCTTCCAGCTGCGCGGCACCGGTGACGTGCAGTTCGCTCTGACCGAACTCAACGTCACCGCCCGCAACACCTATGGTGAAACCGTCCAGGAGCTGCGCGAAGTGCTGCAACACAACGGTGTTCGCGTGCATGCCGGCGCCCCCTACAAACTGGTCATCACCCAGGAAAGCGAAGAGCGCCGCAGTGCCAGCTTCAACAGCGGCGCCCGCACTGCCGAATACGAGCTGAACATGGCTCTGCAGTACGAAATCCGTGGCTCGCGCGACCTGCGCCTGCTCAACGACCAGGTGAATGTACAAAGCTACTACCAGCAGGACGACAACAACCTGGCCGGCTCCGATCAGGAAGCCAATCAACTGCGCGGTGAGATGCGCCGTGAGCTGATTCAGCGCCTGTCGCAGAACCTGCAGCAGATCACCCCGGCCCAGCTCGACGAGCTGCAGCAGACCGCCGAGGCCCGTCGTCAGGCGGAGATCGAGGCGCGCCGGGCTGCCAAGCGCATGCAACAGGAACAGAGCGCTCCGCTGCAATCGCCCATCGAACTGCCGCTGCCCTGAGCCTGCCGGGCCGCCCAGGCGGCCCCCTGGCCCGAACGTTCCGATGAAACTCGCTCCGGCTCAACTCGGCAAACACCTGCAGGGCTCTCTCGCCCCGATCTATGCCGTCAGCGGCGATGAACCCCTGCTCTGCCAGGAAGCTGCCGACGCCATTCGCACTGCCTGTCGCCAGCAGGGCTTCAGCGAGCGCCAGGTGTTCAACGCCGAAGCCAACTTCGATTGGGGAAACCTGCTTCAGGCCGGCGCCAGCCTCTCGCTGTTCGCCGAAAAGCGCCTGCTGGAATTGCGCCTGCCCTCCGGCAAACCGGGCGACAAGGGGGCTGCTGCCTTGCTTGAATACCTCGCCCGCCCACCGGAGGACACCGTGCTGCTGCTGAGCCTGCCCAAGCTCGACGGCAGCACGCAAAAGAGTAAGTGGGCCAAGGCCCTGATCGACGGCCAGACCAGCCAGTTCATCCAGATCTGGCCAGTGGATGCACATCAGTTGCCGCAATGGATCCGCCAGCGCCTGGCCCAGGCCGGACTGAACGCCAGCGCTGACGCCGTGGAAATGATCGCCGCGCGGGTTGAAGGCAACCTGCTTGCTGCCGCCCAGGAGGTGGAAAAGCTCAAGCTGCTGGCCGAAGGCAACCAGATCGACACTGAAACCGTGCAGGCTGCTGTTGCCGACAGTGCCCGCTTCGATGTCTTCGGCCTGATCGACTGCGCCCTTACCGGGGATGCCGTACATGCCCTGCGCATGCTTGAAGGGCTGCGCGGCGAAGGCGTGGAAACGCCGGTGATCCTCTGGGCACTGGCACGCGAGATCCGCCTGCTGGCCGGCCTCGCCCACCAGCAGAGCCAGGGCATCCCGCTGGACAAGGCCTTCTCAAGCGCCCGCCCACCGGTCTGGGACAAGCGCCGCCCGCTACTTTCCAAGGCTCTGCAGCGCCACAGCAGCAAGCGCTGGGGCCAATTGCTGCAACAGGCGCAGATCATCGATGCACAGATCAAGGGGCAGGCGCCGGGCGATCCCTGGAACGACCTGTCCCTGCTGACCCTGCAACTGGCCGGCCAGCGCCTGCGCCTGAGCTGACGGCGGCGCTGGCTGGACTTTTCCCGGAGGCAGGCGCATAGTCCGCGCGCCCGCACTCAGGGCAGGCATGCAAGGAGAAAGCCCCATGAGCAAGAAAGCCGGCAAGCGGCCGAACAAGGCCAAGTCCATTATTGCCCAGCCGCTGTTCCGCAGCCGCGAAGAACGCCCTCTCAAGGGCAAGGGCAGCTACCGCCGCGAAGCCTCCCGCAACTGGGAGGCTTCGTACTTTATGGGGTGGATCAAATCCACAATGGCCCAGTGCATGCCATGCTCATGCTAATGTAGCGACCTGCTAAACGCTCCGAGACAGACATGCCCCATCAGTTTCCTCGCCGCACGCTGGCCCTGATCCCCCTCATCATGCTCGCGGCCTGCGCCCAGGCTCCAGCCGAGTCCCTGCCGGCGCCGACACCTGCATCAGCGGTCGCCCCCCTGGCCGAACCGACTCCCAGCTTTGCCCAGTGGCGCCAGACACTACGCGAAGAAGCACTGACCAGCGGCATCGACGCAGCCCTGTTTGACCGCGTCATGGCCGACATCAGCCCGGACCCTGCGGTACTCAAGGCCGACAGCAGCCAGCCGGAGTTCACCCGCCCGGTGTGGGAATACCTCGACGGCGCCGTCTCCGGCAACCGCATCGGCCGCGGCCGGGTACTACTGGCCCAGCATCATCTGATGCTGCAGCGCATCGAACAGCAGTACGGTGTCGATGCCCAGATTCTGGTAGCGATCTGGGGCCTGGAAAGCAACTTCGGCAATAACATCGGCAGCCACAGCGTGATCCGCTCGCTGACAACCCTGGCCTTTGAGGGACGCCGCCAGGACTTCTGGCGTACCCAGTTACTGGCGGCCCTGCAGATCCTGCAACAAGGCGACATCAGCGCCGAAAGCATGATCGGCTCCTGGGCCGGCGCCATGGGGCAGACCCAGTTCATGCCCACCACCTACAACCAGCACGCGGTGGATTTTGACGGTGACGGTCGTCGCGATCTATGGAACTCCTCCAGCGACGCCCTAGCCTCAGCCGCCCACTACCTGCAGGCTTCCGGCTGGCAAACAGGCCAGCCATGGGGTTTCGAAGTGCGCCTGCCGGATCACTTCGACTATTCCCTGGCCGATCCGCAAGAGCGCCGCAGCCTTGCCGAATGGGCCGCACTGGGCGTGCGCCCGCTGGTTCCCACCGGCGCGGCCGCCAGTGCGCGGGCCGAACTGGCCCTGCCGGCCGGTCACCGTGGTCCGGCCTTCCTGCTGCTGGACAACTTCCGCAGCATCCTCAGGTACAACAATTCCACTTCCTACGCTCTGGCCATCGGCCTGCTTTCCGACAATCTGATGCGTCCCACCGAGGTCAGCGGAAACTGGCCGCGCGATGAGCAACAACTGGGCCGCAGCGAACGCATTGAGCTGCAGCAACTGCTGACACTCAACGGCTTCGACCCGGGGCCTGCCGACGGCATCATCGGCGCCAACACGCGCAAAGCGATCCGTGCCCTGCAGCTACAGCTGAACTGGCCGGCGGATGGCTATCCGACACGTCAGTTGCTACTGAAACTGCGTCAGCGCTGAGATCGCGCTGCAGCTGAATCCGGCAGCGCCGGAGCGCAGTCGACCGGCGGTGCCGACGCCCCGGGCGCCCTTCTGTGATAGACTCCCGGACGGCCACGAGCCACCGCCAGTGGAACCCCTACCGGAGTCCAGATTCCCAATGTCCGACACTTCCTCGCCCAAACCCGTAGCCAGCGGCGAAAAGTTCCGCACCGCCCAGGGCATTACCGCGATCAAGGACGGCCAGAAGCGCCGCGCCTCGGCCGAGCCCCAGGTTTTCGAACCCAAGCCCAAGTGGCTACGCGTCAAGGCCCCTGGCGGCAGCCGCTTCGAGGCCGTCAAGCGCAACGTCGGCGAACATCGCCTGAGTACCGTCTGCCAGGAGTCGCACTGCCCGAATATGGGCGAATGCTGGTCGAACGGCACCGCCACCATCATGCTGATGGGTTCGGTATGCACCCGGGCCTGCCGCTTCTGCGCGGTGGATACCGGCAATCCGAATGGCTGGCTCGATCCGGAAGAGCCGCAAAATACTGCCCGTTCCGTAGAGCTGATGGCCCTGCGCTACATCGTGTTGACCTCGGTGGATCGTGACGATCTGCAAGACGGCGGCGCCAGCCACTACGCCGCCTGCGTGCGCGCCATCAAGGAAAACACTCCACAGGTAGTGGTCGAGGCCCTGACGCCGGACTTCGACGGTGACCACAAGGCCATCGAGCTGGTGGTGGACTCGGGTCTTGAGGTGTTCGCACAGAACGTCGAGACGGTCAAGCGTCTGACCCATGTGGTGCGCGATCCACGCGCCGGTTACGAGAAGACCCTGAATGTGCTGGCTCATGCCAAGCGCCATCGACCGGACATCCTGACCAAGACCAGCCTGATGCTGGGCCTGGGCGAGACCGACGAGGAAATCCTCGAAACCATGGATGACCTGCGCGCCATCGGCGTGGACATCCTTACCCTCGGCCAGTATCTGCAACCAACCCGCAACCACCTCAAGGTGCAGCGCTGGGTCAGCCCGGAAGAGTTCAACCGCCTGCGCGACATTGGCCTGGAAAAGGGCTTCATGGAAGTCGCCGCCGGCCCGCTGGTGCGCTCCAGCTACCGCGCCGACCGGGTGTTCGAGAAGAACAACCTGGGCCTGGCAGCACCTGTACCGGTGCCTGGGCAGGAGGTCAATGCCAGTCTGATTCCAGCGCTGAACCTCAACTGAGCACAGCGCACAGAAAGGAAAAACGGGGCCCTGAGGCCCCGTTTTTCATTCAGACTTCCCGCCAGCACAGCCGACGGGAGCCGTTCCGGATCAGATCGCACCGCGCTGACGCAGCAGCTCCAGCACCGCCTTGACGCCCTCTTCCACCGATTGCGTCTGGGTGTCGATCAGCAGATCCGCATTCAGCGGCACGTCATAGGGGAAGGACTCGCCCGGGATGTTGTCGCCACCGGCGGCATACAGCCCCTGCGGGTCGCGCTCGGCGCAGACCTGCGGCGAAGCCTGGACATAGACGGTAATCAGCCGCTCGGCACCGATCAGCGCTCGTGCCTGTTCACGCCCTTCGGCATCCGGAGCGACGAAGGCAGCCAGAGCTATCAATCCGGCCTCGTTGAACTGGCGTGCCACATGAGCAGCACGGCGCCAGTTCTCGGCACGACCGGCGCGATCCTGTGGCAGGCCCTTGTTCAGGTCATGACGCAGGTTCTGGCCGTCGAGCACATAGACCGCACGGCCCATGTCGAACAGCTTGCGCTCCACGGCATAGGCCAGGGTGCTCTTGCCTGCACCGGAGAGACCACTGAACAGCACGGTGGCCGGACGCTGACCGAAGCGCAGCGCGCGCTCCTCGGTGGAAACGTGAGCCAGGCGGCCATGCGGACCGGCACCGTGCGCCACCGGATCGGCGATGATCATGCCGGCACCGACAGTGGCGTTGGTCAGCCGGTCGATGACGATGAAGGCGCCAGTGGTGCGGTTGTGTTCGTAGCCGTCCAGGGCAATGGGCACATCCAGCGCGACGCGCACCCGGGCAATCTCGTTGAGCTGCAGATTGCTGGCAGCGCTCTGCTCCAGCGTGTTGACGTCAACCTTGTGGACAATGCTCGGAATCGAGCCCGGCACATAGCTGGTGGCACGCTTGATGTCGTACTTCTTGCCCGGCAGCATCGGCTCCTCGCCCATCCATACCAGCATGGCCTCGAAGCCGTCGGCGATTTGTGGACGGTTATCGGCATGCACCAGCATGTCGCCACGGGACACGTCGATCTCGTCTTCCAGCGTCAGGGTCACCGCCTGACCAGGACCGGCCTGCTCCAGTTCGCCCTCGAAGGTGACGATGGATTTGACCCGGCTGGTCTTGCCCGAAGGCAGCGCAGCCACTTCATCACCCTTACGCACGATGCCGCTGGCCAGGGTGCCGGCGAAGCCGCGGAAGTTCAGGTTGGGCCGGTTGACGTACTGCACCGGGAAGCGCAGATCCTCGAAATTGCGGTCACCCGCCACTTCCACGGTCTCGAGAATCTCCATCAGCGACTGGCCGGTGTACCAGGGCGAGCGCTCGGATCTGTTGACCACGTTGTCGCCCTTGAGCGCCGACATCGGCACGAAGTGCAACGAGCTGGGCTTGAGGTTGATCTTTTCGGCGAAGGCCAGGTAGTCGGCCTTGATCTGCTCGAACACGCCCTGATCGAAGTCCTTCAGATCCATCTTGTTGACTGCGACGACGATGTGCTTGATGCCCAGCAGGCTGGCGATAAAGCTGTGCCGACGGGTCTGGGTCTGCACGCCGTAGCGGGCGTCGATCAGGATGATGGCCAGGTCGCAGGTCGAAGCACCGGTAGCCATGTTGCGGGTGTACTGCTCATGGCCGGGGGTATCGGCAATGATGAACTTGCGCTTGGCAGTGCTGAAATAGCGGTAGGCCACATCGATGGTGATGCCCTGCTCGCGCTCGGCCTGCAGACCGTCGACCAGCAGCGCCAGGTCGACCTCATCACCGGTGGTGCCGACCTTCTTGGAATCCTTGGTGATGGCTTCCAGATGATCTTCGTAGATCATCTTGGAGTCGTGCAACAGGCGCCCGATCAGGGTACTTTTGCCGTCATCGACGTTGCCACAGGTGAGGAAGCGCAGCAGTTCCTTGCGCTCGTGCTGGGCCAGGTAGGCGAGGATGTCCTGGCTGATCAGATCGGATTGGTGACTCATGATGCGGAATCCTTAGAAGTAGCCCTGACGTTTCTTTTCTTCCATCGAGCCGGCGGCGTCGTGGTCGATGACGCGGCCCTGGCGCTCGGAGGTACGGGTCAGGAGCATTTCCTGGATGATTTCCGGCAGCGTGGTGGCGCTGGACTCCACCGCACCGGTCAGCGGGTAGCAGCCAAGGGTGCGGAAACGCACCATTTTCTTGGTGATGCGAGCCTTCTCCTCATCGGACAGGTGCTCGAGGATGCGCTCGTCGTCGATCATGATCAGCGTGCCGTTCTTCTCGATCACCTCGCGCTCGGCGGCGAAGTACAGCGGCACGATCGGGATCTGCTCAAGGTAGATGTACTGCCAGATATCCAGCTCGGTCCAGTTCGACAGCGGAAACACGCGGATCGACTCGCCCTTCTTGACCTTGCCGTTGTAGATGTTCCACAGCTCGGGACGCTGATTCTTCGGATCCCAGCGGTGCTTGCTGTCACGGAACGAATAGACGCGCTCCTTGGCGCGGGATTTCTCCTCGTCGCGGCGGGCGCCACCGAAGGCGGCATCGAAGCCGTATTTGTCCAGCGCCTGCTTCAGGCCCTCGGTCTTCATCACGTCGGTGTGCTTGGCACTGCCGTGAGTGAAGGGGTTGATGTCCTGAGCGATGCCGTCCGGATTGACGTGGGTAATCAGCTCCAGGCCCATCTCGCTGACCATTTTGTCGCGGAAACGGTACATTTCCTGGAACTTCCAGCGGGTGTCGACGTGCATCACCGGAAACGGCAGCTTGCCGGGAAAGAACGCCTTGCGTGCCAGATGCAGCATCACGGCAGAATCCTTGCCGATGGAATAGAGCATCACCGGGTTGTCGAACTCAGCAGCCACTTCGCGGATGATGTGGATACTTTCCGCCTCAAGCTGCTTCAGGTGGGTCAGTTTATCGAGCATGGCTACTCACGGATCACGTTTTCTCTGGGGCCGGCGGGCCGTGGACGAGCGCGCACTCTAACACAGGGCTTGTTTATACTCAGGACGCTGGTTAGACCGAAACGTTCTAGCGTTATACCTGGCGAGCTGCGACTTCAGACCGGATTCGGGCAGTCGATGAACAGGTGCTCCAGGGCAAAACGCCGCGCCAGATAATCCCCAAGTGCCTGAACGCCATAGCGCTCGGTGGCGTGATGGCCAGCCGCGATAAAGCTGATGCCATTCTCCCGGGCGCTGTGGAAGGTCTGCTCGGACGCCTCTCCGGTCAGGTAGAGGTCGACACCGGCTGCAATTGCCTGGTCGATGTAACCCTGGCCACCACCTGTGCACCAGCCAACTCGGCGAATCAGGCCGTCCCCCTCGACCAGCAGGGGTTCTCGCCCAAGCACCTGATGGACGTGATCGGCAAAATCAGCCGGGCTCATGGCCTCCTGCAGTGCTCCGACCAGCCCGACGCTGCGCGGATTGTCCGGCTCCAGCGGCCCTTCGACGACCAGCCCGAGCCGCCGCGCCAACTGTACGTTGTTGCCAACCTCCGGGTGTACGTCCAGCGGCAGGTGATAGGCCAGCAGGCTGATGTCGTGAGCCAGCAGCGCCTTGAGGCGACGCTGCTTCATGCCGGTGACGCAGGGATTTTCGCCCTTCCAGAAGTAGCCGTGATGTACCAGCAGCACATCGGCTTCAGCTTCGATGGCCGCCTCGATCAACGCCTGACTGGCGGTAACGCCACTGACAATACGGCTGATCTGCGGCCGTCCCTCCACCTGCAGTCCGTTCGGGCAATAGTCACTGATACGTGCGGCATTCAGAAAAGCATCGGCTTCCCGGACGAGCGTGGACAGGGCAATGGCCATGAAGATTCCTCTCAAGCTGTTACAGGCCGCTGCCTTCTTGGCAAGCACCTCTCTATAATGCGCCACCTTAAGGATCACCTTGCGACCTAGCAACCCTCAGGACTGTCCCGATGCTCCAGGCTCTGCGTTTTCTCGGTTGGCCCCTGCTGGTCGGTGTGCTTCTGGCTCTGCTGCTGATCAAGCAGTACCCGGAATGGGTCGGGCTGCCGCATCAGAGCGTAAACCTCGTTCAAGCCCCGGTTTACAGCCGCCTGCAGGAAGGCCCGGTATCCTATGCCGAGGCCGTGGACACGGCTTCGCCCGCAGTGGCCAACCTGTACACCACCAAGCTGGTAAGCAAGCCGGCCCATCCTCTGTTCGAGGATCCCGCCTTCCGCCGCTTCTTCGGTGACAACCTGCCTCGCCAGCAGCGCATGGAATCGAGCCTGGGCTCGGCAGTGCTGATGAGCCGAGAGGGCTACCTGCTGACCAACAACCACGTGGTCAGCGACGCCGACCAGATCGTCGTTGCCCTCAAGGACGGCAGGGAAACCCTGGCCCGGGTTATCGGCAAGGATCCGGAGACCGATCTGGCAGTTCTTAAGATCGATCTTCCGGATCTGCCATCGATCACCCTGGGACGTTCGGACAGCATCCGCATCGGCGATGTTGTCCTGGCCATCGGCAACCCCTTCGGCGTCGGCCAGACGGTGACCATGGGCATCATCAGTGCCACTGGTCGCCATCAACTGGGGCTCAATACCTACGAAGACTTCATCCAGACCGATGCTGCCATCAACCCGGGCAACTCAGGCGGAGCCCTGGTCGATGCCCAGGGCAACCTGGTGGGCATCAACACGGCCATATTTTCCAAGTCGGGAGGCTCCCAGGGTATTGGCTTCGCCATCCCGGTAAAGCTGGCGATCGAAGTGATGCAGGCGATCATCGAGCACGGCCAGGTGATCCGCGGCTACCTAGGTGTAGAGGTTCAGCCACTGACTCCGGAGCTGGCCGAATCCTTCGGACTGGAAGGGCGGCCCGGTATCGTCGTCGCCGGTGTCTACCGCAACGGCCCGGCACAGCGCGCCGGGCTGCAGCCAGGCGATCTGATCCTCAGTATCGACGGAGAGCCCGCCAGCGACGGCCGCCGCTCGATGAACCAGGTAGCGCGCACACACCCTGGCGAGAAAATCCGCATCGAGGTACTGCGCAACGGCAAACAGTTGAACCTGTCGGCCGAAGTCGGCATTCGTCCCCCCGTCAACGGCAACTGAACAAGCTTTTTCCAACTGCGAATTTTCTCGCTTGAATCTTATGTTATGTTATTACATTAAATTCATCCGTTTGGAGTTGCCCTCTTGCTGCGTGCCACACCCGCCCTGCTCGCCAGCCTGCTGGCGCCCTGCGCGCTCGCTGCCGAATCCCCTGCACACCTGGAAGACAGCATCGTCAGTGCCAGTCCCGAAACGGCCGATGGCCCAGTACAGGGCTATCGTGCAACCCGCTCGGCCAGCGCCACAAAGACCGACACCCCCCTGCGTGAAATACCTCAGGCCATCAGCGTAATTCCTGCCAGCGTTCTGGAAGATCTGGGCAGCAGCAATGTCGAACGCGCGCTTGATTTCGCCGGGGGCGTATCGAAGCAAAACAACTTCGGCGGCCTGACACTCTACGAATACAGCGTGCGTGGGTTCACTACCTCGGAGTTCTACAAGGATGGTTTCAGCGCCAACCGGGGTTATCCGAGCACGCCCGATACCGCCAATATCGAACGCGTTGAAGTGCTCAAGGGTCCGGCAGCCAGTCTTTATGGCCGTGGTGATCCCGGCGGAACAGTCAACATGGTGACCAAGAAACCGCTGGTAGAACGCTTTGCCCGCTTACAGACCAGCGCGGGTAGCTGGGATCGTTATCGCACTGCGCTGGACATCAATACTCCACTGGACGAAGCCGGCGATCTGCTGTCACGCCTGAATCTGGCAGTGGAAGACAATCACAGCTTCCGCGACCATGTGGACAACCAGCGGGTATTCGTCGCCCCCAGTCTGAGCTGGCACCTCAGCCCGAATACCCGACTGCTGCTGGAGGCAGAACTGGTGCGCCACCGCTCGGTGCTCGACCGCGGCATCGCCGCCCCTGGCGGCAAACTGGGTAGCGTGTCGCGCTCCACCTTTCTCGGTGAGCCGAACGACGGCCATATCAGCAACGATAACAACCTGCTGCAGGCCAGCCTGGAGCATACCCTCAACGACAGTTGGCAGGTACGTCTGGCAAGCCATTTCAAAGAAGGCGCGCTGGGCGGCTACGCATCGGAGAACCAAGCGCTGGCAGACGATGGCCGCACGCTCACACGACGCTTTCGAGAGCGCGATACCAGTTGGCATGACAGCATCACTCAGGTCGAATTGCACGGCGACCTGAACATCGCCGGCTTGCAGCATCGCCTGCTGCTGGGCGCCGAGCATGAGAACTACCGCAAGAACGAACAGGTCACCGAGGTTCGTCCACGTAGCGACATCGACATCTACGAACCGATCTACGGCCGCCCCCGACCAAACGGCGCACGCTCCGGCAGCGACAATCACGAACAGGTGAAGAGCCACGCCCTCAACCTGCAGGATCAGATCAGCTTCAGCGAGCGCTTTCACGGCCTGATCGGCCTGCGCTTTGAGCACTTCGAGCAGCACATCGACAATCGCGTCAGCAGCCAGCACAGCAGTCAACAGCATGATGCGCTGACCTATCGTCTCGGCCTGCTGTACCAACTGACACCACAGCTCGGCCTGTTTGCCAATGCCTCGACCTCGCTCAAGCCGAACAATGGCCTGGACAGCAGCAACGCAAGCTTCGATCCGGAAGAAGGCATCGGCTACGAGGCAGGAGTGAAGCTGGATCTTCTGGATGATCGTCTCAGCGCCACTTTGGCTGCCTTCCACCTGACCAAGGAGAACGTACTCACCGCAGACCCACGCGACCCGGCCTTTCAAAGCACTGCCGGCGAGGCGCGAAGTCAGGGTTTCGATCTGCAACTGAGCGGCCAGCTAAACGATGCACTGCGGGTGATCGGTGCTTTCGCCTATATCGATGCCAAAGTCATCAAGGGAGACGCCAGCCTGCCGCCCGGCAGCCGTCTGCTCGGTGTGGCCAAGCGAAGCGGCAGCCTGCTGGCAGTCTACGAGTTCCAGAACGGCTGGCTGCGCGGCTCGGATGTAGGGGTAGCCTATACCTACGTCGGCGACCGTTCCGGCGAAAGCGGCAGCGACTTTCAATTACCGGCCTACCAGACCGTCGATCTGCTGGCGCATTACCGGGTCAACGAGCGCCTCAGGCTCGGCGCCCAGCTCAACAACCTGTTTGACGAAAAATACTACGAACGCTCCTACAGCAGCCTCTGGGTAACGCCCGGTGAGCCACGCAACCTCAGTTTCAACCTCACTCTCGATCTCTAAGGAATCCCTAAATGAAAGTCCTGCCCCTAGTCACAGGTGTATTCTGCATCGCCCTGCTGGCAGCTCAAGCCAGCGCCCACGGCCTATGGACCGAACAGCGACGCGGCAACATCGAAGTGATTTACGGCCACGGAGCCGAAGATGACGCTTTCAAAGCGGAGAAAATCAGTGGTGCCTGGGCCTACGATATCGCCGGCAAGATGATCCCGGTAACCGTCGAACGTCTGGCCGACCACGCCCGCCTGCAACCGATCAAGCCGCCTGCAGTAATGGCCGTGGCACTGGATAACGGCGCCTGGTCGAAGACCCCGAATGGCCAATGGATCAATCAGGGACGCAGTCAGGTACCGAACTCCACTCAGTCGCTGCACACTTACAAGTACAGCCTGGCGATCTACAGCAAAGGCGCCAAAATACCGGACTTGAAGCAGTTGAAAATGGTCATTCTGCCGGAAGTCGATCCACTGGAGGTTGAGCCGGGCAAACCACTTGCCGTGCGCGTCCTGGTAGACGGCAAGCCCATGGCCGGGGTCAAACTGGTGGGTGACTACCGTGGCGCCCCAAACGAGATCAGCGCCACAACCGATAACGAAGGTCGCGCCATAGTCGTGGTGCGCAACCAGGGACTGAATATCATCGCCGCAGAAGTGAACCTGCCGGTGACAGATAATGCCGATATCGAAACACGTGGCCTGTTCACCTCACTGACCTTTGCTGGATCGGATCACCATCACTGATCAGACTCGCGGGTGCGGATTCATCGGCAAGTGAGTCCGCACCCGAGGCCGGCACTTACAAACTCTGCAACGCCTCCAGCAACGCCTGATTCTGCTCTGCTGTCCCGATGGTGATACGCAGGAACTGAGCAATACGCTCCTGTCTGAAGTGGCGCACAATCACACCCTGCTCACGCAGGTTGGCCGCCAGATCGGCGGCATCCTTGGCCGGGTGACGGGCAAAGACGAAGTTGGCCGCCGAAGGCAGCACCTCGAAGCCCAGTGCCTGCAGGCCGGCCGTCAGGCGCTCGCGACTGTCGATCACCTGCTGGCAGGTCTGCTCGAAATAGGCACGATCCTCAAAGGCGGCCGCCGCACCGGCAATCGCCATACGGTCGAGCGGGTAGGAGTTGAAGCTGTTCTTGATCCGCTCCAGCGCCTCGATCAGGTCCGGATGACCGACAGCAATGCCGACCCGCAACCCGGCCAGCGAGCGCGACTTGGACAGCGTCTGCGTCACCAGCAGGTTCGGATACTTGTCGACCAGGCTTATTGCCGTCTCACCGCCGAAATCGATATAGGCCTCGTCCACCAGTACCACCGAGTCCGGGCTGCCCTGCAGCAGCCGTTCGATGGCCTCCAGCGGCAGCAGGCAGCCAGTCGGTGCATTGGGGTTGGGGAAGATGATGCCACCGTTGGGCCGGGCATAATCCTCGACACGGATCCGGAACTGCTCATCCAGGGGCACGCTCTGCGGCTCGATGCCGTAGAGGCCGCAGTAGACCGGGTAGAAGCTGTAGGTCACGTCCGGAAACAGTAACGGCTTACCGTGCTGGAACAGACCATGAAAGGCATGCGCCAGCACCTCGTCGGAACCATTGCCGACAAATACCTGATTGGTCTGCACCCCATAGTAATCGGCCACCGCCTGCTTGAGGCGCTCGCCGTTCGGATCCGGATACAGACGCAAATTGTCGTTCAGCTCGGCCTGCATGGCCACGATGGCCTTCGGCGACGGGCCGTAGGGATTCTCGTTGGTGTTGAGCTTGACCAGCTTGCTCAACTTGGGCTGCTCACCCGGCACATAGGGCACCAGGTCTTTTACGAAGGGGCTCCAGAACTTGCTCATCTGCCCTTCTCTCCTCGAATACAGGGAATCATGAGGTGCGCCGAGCGCACCCGGTCACTTGATACGGTACTCGGCACTACGCGCATGCGCAGTCAGCGATTCGCCGCGGGCCAGCACCGAGGCGCTCTTGCCCAGCTCCGAGGCCCCATCGGCCGAACAGAAGATGATCGACGAGCGTTTCTGGAAGTCGTACACCCCCAGCGGCGAAGAGAAACGTGCCGTACCGGAAGTCGGCAGCACGTGGTTGGGACCAGCCACGTAATCACCCAGCGCTTCGGCGGTATAGCGTCCCATGAAGATGGCGCCGGCATGGCGGATTTTCGGCAACCAGGCTTCAGGGTCGGCCACCGACAGCTCCAGATGTTCCGGTGCGATACGGTTGGCCACCTCGACGGCTTGCTCCATGTCGGCAACCTGAATCAGTGCGCCGCGGCCTTCCATGGAGGTTCGGATGATCTCCGCACGTTCCATGGTCGGCAGCAGACGGGCAATGCTCTCGGCAACACGGTCGAGGAAGGCGGCATCCGGGCTGACCAGAATGGCCTGGGCATCCTCATCGTGCTCAGCCTGGGAGAACAGATCCATGGCGATCCAGTCCGGATCGGTGCCGCCATCGCAGACCACGAGGATCTCTGAGGGACCTGCGATCATGTCGATACCAACCTTGCCGAACACATGGCGCTTGGCGGTGGCCACATAGATGTTGCCCGGGCCGACAATCTTGTCTACTGGCGGCACGCTCTCGGTGCCATAGGCCAAAGCGGCAACGGCCTGTGCACCACCGATGGTGAATACTCGGTCAACACCGGCGATGGCCGCTGCGGCCAGAACGATCTCGTTGATCTCGCCACGCGGGGTCGGCACCACCATGACCACCTCGGGGACGCCGGCCACCTTGGCCGGAATGGCGTTCATCAGCACCGATGACGGATAGGAGGCCTTGCCGCCCGGGACATAGAGGCCGGCACGATCCAATGGAGTGACCTTCTGGCCAAGCACAGTGCCATCGGCCTCGGTGTAACGCCAGGAATCCTGGCGCTGTTTCTCGTGATAGCTGCGCACACGCTCGGCGGCAACTTCGAGCGACTGACGCTGCTCGGAGCTGATACGGGTCAGGGCCAGTTCCAGACGCTCACGCGGCAGGATCAGGTCAGCCATCGAGGCAACCTCCAGACCGTCGAAGCGGCAGGTGTACTCGACCAGCGCCTCGTCACCACGTGCACGCACTGCCTGGATGATTTCCAGCACACGCTGGTTGACGGCATCGTCGGACACGCTTTCCCAGGACAGCAGATGATCCAGATGACGCGCGAAATCCGTATCGGCAGCGTTGAGTCGGCGGATGGCAACGGGAGCAGTCATAGCGAAAGCCTCATCTAAATGGCGTTTTCTCGGGCGCCCGTAATGTAGCAGGCCCACCGTGCGGGCACCCGAGAAAAATGGCTATGACACGGATAGGGCTGCGCGGCATTTGGCCGCGTGAGGAATCAGCCTTGGTGTCGCGCGTCGACAGCGCTGCGCAGCGTTTCGATCAGCGCCTGAATGCGAGCATGCTGCATCTTCATCGATGCCTTGTTGACGATCAGTCGGGAACTGATGGTTGCGATCAGCTCCTGAGGCTCCAGGCCGTTGGCGCGCAGCGTATTGCCGGTATCGACCACGTCGATGATCTTGTCCGCCAGTCCTACCAGCGGCGCCAGCTCCATGGAACCATACAGCTTGATCACTTCGACCTGACGGCCCTGTTCGGCGTAGTAGCGCTTGGCGACGTTGACGAACTTGGTGGCTACGCGCAGCCGCCCCTGCGGCTCACTCGCGCCGACCTTGCCGGCCGTCATCAGCTTGCAGCGGGCAATCTGCAGGTCAAGCGGCTCATACAGCCCCTCACCGCCGTATTCCATCAGCACGTCCTTACCGGCCACGCCAAGATCGGCAGCACCGTGCTCGACATAGGTGGGCACATCGGTGGCCCGTACGATCAGCAGGCGCACATCGTCCTGACTGGTGGGAATAATCAGCTTGCGGCTCTTGTCCGGATTCTCGGTCGGCTCGATGCCGGCTGCCGCCAGCAGCGGCAGGGTGTCATCGAGAATACGGCCTTTGGACAGGGCGATGGTCAGCATGAAAGGTTTTCCTTGGGCGAAGGTCGGACGGCTAAGGGAAGGCGAGCCTTAGCCCGGCACGCGACGGATCGCAGCGCCCAGCAATTGCAGTTTTTCCTCAATGCACTCGTAACCACGGTCGATGTGGTAAATGCGATCAATCAGCGTATCGCCCTCAGCCACCAGCGCTGCCAGCACCAGACTGGCCGAGGCACGCAGATCCGTAGCCATTACCGGCGCACCCTTGAGTTTCTCTACCCCGGTGACGACGGCGGTATTACCTTCGACCAGGATGTTGGCCCCCATGCGCAGCATTTCGTACACGTGCATGAAACGGTTTTCGAAAACGGTCTCGATGATGGTGCCGGTGCCTTCGGCCACGGCATTCAGGGCAATGAACTGCGCCTGCATGTCGGTGGGGAATGCCGGGTACGGAGCGGTACGCAGGTTGACCGCCTTCGGGCGCTTGCCCTTCATGTCCAGTTCGATCCAGTCCGGACCGGTGGTGATCTCGGCACCTGCTTCCTGCAGCTTGGCCAGCACGGCCTCCAGGGTCGACGGATCGGCATCCTTGACCCTGACGCGACCACCGGTGACGGCAGCAGCAACCAGATAGGTACCGGTTTCGATACGGTCGGGCATCACGTTGTAACGCGCGCCATGCAGGCGCTCGACGCCGTCGATGATTATGGTGTCGGTACCGGCGCCCTGGATCTTCGCCCCCATGGCGATCAGGCAGTTGGCCAGGTCGACCACTTCAGGCTCGCGCGCCGCGTTTTCCAGCACGCTGCGGCCCTTGGCCAGGGTCGCGGCCATCATGATGTTCTCGGTGCCGGTCACACTGACCACGTCGAAGAAGAAATGCGCACCACGCAGGCCACCTTCAGGAGCCCGAGCCTTGATGTAGCCGCCCTCGACATCGATGATCGCGCCCATGGCCTCAAGGCCACGGATGTGCAGGTCGACCGGACGCGAGCCGATGGCGCAACCGCCCGGCAGTGCCACTTCGGCTTCACCGAAGCGTGCCACCATCGGCCCAAGCACGAGGATTGAGGCACGCATGGTCTTGACCAGCTCGTAGGGCGCGACCAAGGTCTTGATCGCCCGCGCATCGACTTCCACAGCCAGCTTCTCGTCGATCACCGGCTCGATGCCCATGCGCCCGAACAGCTCGATCATCGTGGTGATGTCGTGCAGATGAGGCAGGTTGCAGATGGTGACGGGCTCGTCGCCCAGCAAGGTGGCGGCAAGAATCGGCAAAGCCGAGTTCTTGGCACCGGAAATGCGGATTTCGCCATTGAGGCGGGCGCCGCCGGTAATGATCAGTTTGTCCATAGCAATCTCGTCGCCCGCAGGCTCAGGAACGCGCGGCCCAGTCGGCCCGGCTGAAGAATTTCATGGTCACGGCGTGGATGCTGCCATCGGCGATCCAGGCGTTGAGGTGGGCATAGATCTGCTGCTGACGCTTGACCGGGCTGAGAGCGGCCAGTTCGTCGCTGATCAGGTTGAGCTGGAAGTTGCAGCCTTCGCCTTCGACTTCCACCTGGGTATTCGGGAGTTTTTCCTCTAGGAGGCTTTTCACTTCTGCAGCCTGCATGCTCGACCTCGACTGACGCATCCGGGCTACCTGCGCCCGCGGGCCGGCCATCATACAAAAAAGCCCCTCGCCTGCGAACCCCGCATGCTGCGCCGCCGTTATTCCAGCGGCAGCAGCTCCAGCAGGCCGCAGACCTGGGCAATCTGCCGCATGTCCTCGGGCAATGCGGCAATCCGCAGCTCCCGCCCGGCCTTGCTGGCGTCGCGGATAAAGGCCAGCAGCAGCGCCAGACCGACACTACTGGACTTTTCCACACCGCTGCAATCGAGCGACAGATGCGATTCGCAGCTTCCGGCAATCAGCCGGGCACCCTGCTCGCGCAGTTGCGGGCCACTGACGTAGTCCAGAACACCGACGAGCTGCAGGCGGCCCGGCGCACGCTCGACGAGGCTGGCGCGACTCACGACTCGCCCCGAGCTTGACGGGCCTTGGCCACGGTGTCGGCCCAGGTATCAATGACCTTGTCCAGATTGTTACGATGATTCTGCATCGACTGGGCGAACTGATCACGGAACAGCTTGCCGATATTGATGCCATTGATCACCACATTGCGCAGTTTCCAGGTACCGTCCAGCGACACCATGGTGTAGGAGAGCGGGTAGACCACACCCTTGCCGTCACGAATCTCCATGCCCACCGATGCGCGATCGCCCTCCGGCACAGTGCTGGCTGGCAGCACACGAATATCCTGATTGTCATACTCCAGCAGCGCATTGCCATAGAACTGCATCAGGCTGCGCTTGAAGTTCTCCTGGAAGCGCGCCATCTGCTCGGCAGAGGCCTGACGCGAGTAGCGCACAGTCATCACTCCACGGGAAATGCCATCCACGTCCACAACCGGCCCGAGGATGTCGTTGAGTGCCTGGTAAAAGGCGTTCGGGTCATTGCGGTAATGCTCCTTGTTGGCCTTAAGGTCGGCCAGCAGAGTATCGGTGGTCTGCTGCACTACCTCATGGGCACTCGGCGCAGCCAGAGCCAGCAACGGCATGGCAGCCAGCAGCGCCAGCAACGAATTACGCAAAGTCTTGAACATCTCGGACACTCTCATCAGTTGGCTTCGTCTTTGTTAACCGAATTGAGCAGGAACTTGCCAATCAGGTCTTCCAGCACCAGCGCGGACTGGGTGTCATGGATGGTAGCGCCATCCTTGAGCACCGCCTCCTCGCCTCCGACACTGATGCCGATGTACTTCTCACCGAGCAAGCCTGCAGTCAGGATCGACGCAGTGGAGTCCTCAGGCAAATTGTTGACGGCACTATCGAGCTCCAGGGTCACACGCCCCATGTAGCTGTCGCGATCCAGGTCGATGGCCGTTACCTTGCCGATGGTTACCCCGGCCATAGTCACCTTCGAGCGCACGGTCAACCCGGCGATATTGTCGAAGTAGGCATACACCTTGTAGGTATCGCCCGAGCTTCCGACGCTCAGGCCACTGACACGCAGGGCCAGCAGCAACAGGGCCAGCACCCCGGCCATGAGAAACAAGCCGACACCAATCTCCAGCGTGCGGTTTTGCATCAGAGGTCTCCAAACATCAAAGCGGTCAGAATGAAATCGAGGCCGAGCACGGCAAGCGAGGCATATACCACGGTACGGGTGGTTGCCCGACTGATACCTTCGGAAGTGGGCTCGCAGTCATAGCCCTGGAACACCGCGATCCAGGTAACGACGAAGGCAAACACGACGCTCTTGATCACCCCGTTGAGAACGTCTTCCTGGAAGGACACGCTGTTTTGCATATTGCTCCAGTAGGAACCTTCGTAGACTCCCAGCCAGTCCACGGCAACCATCGCCCCGCCCCAAATGCCGACCACACAGAAGATCATCGACAGCAGCGGCATCGAAATGAAACCGGCCCACAGGCGCGGCGCGATGATGTACTTGAGCGGATCCACGCCAATCATTTCCAGGCTGGACAACTGCTCGGTGGACTTCATGTTGCCGATCTCGGCGGTCAGCGCCGAACCTGCACGACCGGCAAACAGCAACGCCGTGACTACAGGTCCCAACTCACGCAGCAGGGTCAGGGCCACCATCTGCCCGACAGCCTGCTCGGAACCGTAGCTGACCAGAATGTTATAGCCCTGCAGTGCCAGCACCATGCCAATAAAGATGCCGGACACCACAATGATTGCCAGCGACATCACACCCACGGCGAACAACTGCCGGGTCAACAACTGCAGCGGCTTGCCGGCGCGGCTGCGGGCAAACAGCGCGCCCCCCAGAAACATCACCGAACGCCCCAGCGTTGCCACCACGTCAATACCCGCACGACCGAACAGCTGCAGCCGCTCGAGCGGTGAAATTCTGCGCATCAGGCTCTCCCCAACAGATCTTCGCGAAAGTCCGGCGCCGGATAGTGGAACGGCACCGGACCATCCGGCACACCCTTCATAAACTGACGGATACGTGGATTGTCGGAGGCCATCAGCTCCTCCGGCGTGCCCTGACCCAACACCTGGGTATCACCCACCACATAAAGGTAGTCGGCGATGCTGGCGGTTTCCGCCAGGTCATGGGAAACCACCACACTGGTGATCCCCAAGGCATCGTTGAGCAAACGAATCAGTCGTACCAGAACGCCCATGGCGATAGGGTCCTGTCCAACGAAAGGCTCGTCATAGAGTAGGATCTGCGGATCGAGCGCAATTGCCCGGGCCAGCGCGACCCGTCGCTTCATGCCGCCGGAAAGCTCGTCCGGCATCAACTCAAGAGCACCACGCAAGCCGACCGCCTGCAGTTTCATCAGCACGATGTCGCGGATCATTTCCTCCGGCAGCCGGGTGTGTACCCGCAGCGGAAAAGCCACGTTCTCGAACACATCCAGATCGGTAAACAGCGCACCGCTCTGAAACAGAACACCCATCTGCTTGCGCATGTCGAACAGAGCATCGCGGGACAGTTTCGGCAGGTTGACGCCATTGACCAGCACCTTGCCCTGCGCTGGTCGCAGCTCGGCGGCAATCAATCGCAGCAACGTGGTCTTGCCACAGCCCGACGGCCCCATGATGCCGGTGACCTTGCCCCGCGGGATACGGATATCGACCTGATCGAAGATCGTCCGCGTACCGCGGCGAAAGCTGACACCCTGCAACTCCACCGCATATTCGTGCTCGGCGCTCATCTGAACTCCTTGAAAAAACAGGCTCTTGGCTGACTCTGTCCCTACTCGCGAGGACACGCGCAATCGCCCCAGGCAGGCTGCAGCACAAGATGCGTCGGCATGCCGGATCGTCCGAATTAGCTTAGCCTTGCGACAAAAGGCCGCTCATGTCCGCACGCAACAACACTGACACCTGCCGATACAGATCAACCATGATCGAAGACAGTCAGCGCACGGCCTAAACGGGCGCGGACTATAGCATTCGCTACCCAGGCCACCCAATAGCACTACTGGCCTATATTCAGACTTGCGACAGATTCGGCTCTGAGAGTCGACGGGCAAATGATGAGCGCAACTCGCTTTTACCGCTATAATCGTCATCTTTTTCGTCTGCCCCCTCGCCCAGCATGAACCAGACCCGCGACCTGATCGATTCCGCCCAGCGCACCATTCGTCTCGAAGTCGAAGCGGTGCAGGCCCTTCTGCCTCGCATCGACGCCAATTTCGTCAAGGCCTGCGAACTGATCCTTGCCTGCAAGGGTCGCGTCGTGGTGGTAGGCATGGGCAAGTCCGGACATATCGGCAACAAGATCGCTGCCACCCTGGCCAGCACCGGTACCGCCGCCTTTTTCGTACACCCGGCCGAGGCCAGCCATGGCGACATGGGCATGATCACTCGCGACGATGTGGTACTGGCCCTGTCCAACTCCGGCAGCACTGCCGAGATCATCACCCTGCTGCCACTGATCAAGCGCCTGGGCATCCGCCTGATCAGCATGACCGGCAACCCGGAATCGCCGCTGGCCAAGGCCGCCGAGGTCAACCTTGATGCCCGGGTTTCGCAGGAAGCCTGCCCACTGAATCTCGCGCCTACCTCCTCCACTACCGCCAGTCTGGTACTGGGTGATGCCCTGGCCATTGCACTTCTCGAGGCTCGCGGTTTCACCGCCGAAGACTTTGCCTTCTCCCACCCGGGCGGTGCACTGGGCCGCCGACTGCTGCTGAAGGTGGAAAACGTGATGCACCAAGGCGACGCTCTGCCACGTGTAGCCCTTGGCACCAGCCTGCGCGACGCTCTGCTGGAAATGACCCAAAAAGGCCTCGGCATGACCGTGGTTAGCAAGGCTGACGGCAGTCTGGCCGGCATCTTCACCGACGGAGACCTGCGCCGCGCCCTCGATCGCGGCATCGACGTACGCCAGGCACTGATCGACCAAGTAATGACCCCGGGCGGCAAAACCGCCCGAGCTGAGATGCTTGCCGCCGAGGCACTGAAGATCATGGAAGATCACAAGATCAACTCCCTGGTAGTGGTCGACGAGCAGGAACGGCCGGTCGGCGCCCTGAACATGCATGACCTGCTGCGCGCCGGAGTAATGTGATGAACGACCTGCTGCAACGTGCCCGAGCCGTCAGGCTGGCGATCTTCGACGTCGACGGCGTACTGACTGACGGTCGTCTGTATTTCCTTGAAGACGGTAGCGAATTCAAGACTTTCAATACCCTTGACGGCCACGGCATCAAGATGCTGATCGCCTCAGGCGTAAGCACCGCCATCATCAGCGGCCGCAAGACCCCAGTGGTCGAGCGGCGCGCCCGCAACCTCGGCATCCAGTATCTGTTCCAGGGACGCGAGGATAAGCTGGTAGTACTTGACGGCCTGCTTGCCGAACTCGGTCTAGGCTATGAACAGGTGGCCTACCTGGGTGACGACCTGCCGGATCTTCCGGTGATCCGCCGGGTCGGATTGGGCATGGCCGTCGCCAGCGCCGACAGCTTCGTCCGCCAACATGCCCACGGTGTTACCCAGGCACGTGGCGGCGAAGGGGCCGCACGCGAATTCTGCGAACTGATCATGCGTGCCCAGGGCACGCTGGACGCGGCCCAGGCCGCATACCTGTAGAGCACTCTATGCTACGCAAAGCCGTCAACATCCTGATCTTTGCAGTGATCGCCGTCGCCGTCGCGGCGCTTGGCTACTGGAACCTGGCACCCAGCTCCCGCCAGAGCCTGCAAGCCTCTGCCGACAGCGCCGTGGATTTCTATGTCCTTGGTACCCACACCGTGCAATTCCAGGAGGACGGCACACTGCACTACAGCCTCAGCGCAGAACGACTCGAACACATCCGCAGCACCGACATCAGCCTGCTCGACACCCCGAAGATGGACATCTACCGTGGGAGCAAACAGCCCTGGAAGATCACCAGCCAGCGCGCCGAAGTCTCGCCCGACGGCAAAGAAATTGAACTGATCGCCGACGTACGCATCGCCCGCACCGACGAGAAGGGGCGCAGCACCGTAGTAACCAGTACGCGTATGACGGTGATCCCCGACAAAGAATATGCGCAGACCAATCAAGCCGTTAGAATCGAGGCCGCCAACGGGGTGACCACGGCACATGGAATGAAAGCGTACTTGAATGACGGCAGGATGATCCTGCCGTCCAATGTAAGAGGCCAGCATGAGGTTCGTTAATACCCTCCCCCTGATTTTCAGCCTCGGCGTCGCGCTAGGAAGCGCTGCTGCCTGGGCCCTGCCATCGGATCGCGAGAAACCCATCCGCATCCAGGCTGACAGTGCCGAACTGGATGACAAGCAGGGCGTAGCGGTTTACCGCGGCGACGTGGTCATCACTCAGGGCACCCTGAAAATTACCGGCGATACCGTAACCATCACGCGGAATCAGAACGGCGACATTGATGTTTTCACCTCCCAAGGCAATCTGGCCTATTACGAACAGAAACCCGCTGTGGACAAGTCGATCGTCAAGGCCTATGGCCGGACTATCCAGTACTTCTCCAGCAACGAACGCATCGTTCTGATCGACCGCGCCAAGGTAGTTCAGGAAGGCAACACCTTCGAAGGTGAGAAGATCGTCTACGATACCCGTCGCCAGATCGTCAATGCCGGCCGTGCCACGGGCACCAATGTCAGCGCGCCCCGTCCGCGCATCGACATGGTCATTCAACCGAAGAACAAACCAGGTCAGCAGCAATAATGGCCCTACTCAAAGCCCAACACCTGGCCAAGAGTTACAAAAGTCGCCAGGTCGTGCGTGACGTCAGCCTAAGCATCGAAAGCGGGCAGATCGTCGGCCTGCTCGGCCCCAACGGAGCCGGCAAGACCACCTGCTTCTACATGATCGTAGGCCTGGTTCGCGCCGATCAGGGCCGCGTACTGATCGATGATCTCGATGTCAGCCATCAGCCCATGCATGGCCGCGCCCGCGCCGGAATCGGCTACCTGCCGCAGGAGGCCTCGATCTTCCGCAAGCTCACGGTAGCCGACAACATCATGGCTATCCTCGAGACCCGCAAGGATCTTGACCGTGCCGGACGCCAGCAGGCGCTGGAGAACCTGTTGCAGGAGTTTCACATTCACCACATCGCCGACAATCTTGGCATGAGTCTGTCTGGCGGCGAGCGGCGGCGCGTGGAAATTGCTCGCGCTCTGGCGACCAACCCGAAATTCATCCTGCTCGACGAACCCTTCGCCGGCGTCGACCCGATCTCTGTAGGCGACATCAAGCAGATCATCCATCACCTGAAGACCAAGGGCATCGGCATCCTGATCACCGATCACAATGTCCGTGAGACCCTGGATATCTGCGAGACCGCCTACATAGTCAACGACGGACAGTTGATTGCCGAAGGCGACGCCGAGACCATCCTGGCCAACCAGACGGTGAAGGAGGTTTACCTGGGGCACGAGTTCCAGCTCTAGACCATTCGACAGTTTCATCCCAGGCTCACGGCTGCCCCTAGGCAAGAACACGACTATCAGGCATATAATTTGCTTCCTGGCGGCGCTTCGGCGCCCTGATGTGGAAGGCATTACTCGCCGGTGAATTAAGGTCTGCAATGAAACCATCGCTAGTCCTCAAGATGGGCCAGCAGCTGACGATGACTCCGCAGCTGCAACAGGCTATCCGCCTCCTTCAACTGTCTACCCTGGATCTGCAGCAGGAAATCCAGGAGGCATTGGAATCCAATCCCATGCTCGAGCGCCAGGAAGATGGCGACGACTTCGACAACAGCGACCCAATGGCCGATGGCGCCGAAAGCGCCGCGCCGCAGCCCCAGATCGCGGAAGACAGCCACACCCAGGACACACCGACGGTAGACAACCTGGAGGAAGGCAACTGGGGCGAGCGCATCCCCAACGAATTACCGGTAGACACTGCCTGGGAAGACATCTACCAGACCAGCGCCAGCAGTCTGCCAAGCAGCGACGACGAGGAATGGGACTTCACCACCCGCACCTCCACCGGCGAGAGCCTGCAGAGTCACCTGCTCTGGCAGCTCAACCTGGCCCCCATGTCGGACAAGGATCGGCTGATCGCCACCACCCTGATCGACTGCATCAACAACGATGGCTATCTTGAGGAAACGCTCGAGGAGGTCACCGAATCCTTCGATCCCGAACTGGACATCGAACTCGACGAAGTGGAAATGGTGCTGCACCGCATCCAGCAGTTTGAACCAGCCGGCATCGGCGCCCGCGACCTGCGCGAGTGCCTGCTGTTGCAACTGCGTCAGTTGCCGACCAATACCCCCTGGCTAAGCGAAGCCCAGCGCGTGGTCGCCGACTATCTCGAGGTCCTTGGCAGCCGCGACTACCCTCAGTTGCTGCGGCGTCTGAAACTCAAGGAAGACGAGCTCAAACAGATCATCGAGCTGATCCAGCGACTCAACCCGCGTCCCGGCTCGCAGATCGAGTCCAGCGAACCGGAGTACGTGGTGCCCGATGTCATCGTGCGCAAGCATAACGACCGCTGGCTGGTTGAGCTGAATCAGGAGGCCATGCCGCGCCTGCGTGTCAATCCGCAGTACGCCAGCTTCGTCAAACGCGCCGATTCCAGCGCCGACAACACCTTCATGCGCAATCAGTTGCAGGAAGCACGCTGGTTCATCAAGAGCCTGCAAAGCCGCAATGAGACGCTGATGAAGGTCGCCACGCAGATCGTCGAACATCAGCGCGGCTTCCTCGATTACGGCGAAGAAGCCATGAAGCCACTGGTGCTGCATGACATCGCCGAGGCAGTGGGCATGCACGAGTCGACCATCTCTCGCGTTACTACCCAGAAATACATGCATACCCCACGTGGAATCTACGAGCTGAAGTACTTTTTCTCCAGCCACGTCAGTACCTCCGAGGGTGGAGAGTGCTCTTCCACTGCCATTCGTGCCATCATCAAGAAACTGGTGGCAGCGGAAAACGCCAAAAAGCCATTGAGTGACAGCAAGATCGCTGGTTTACTGGAGGCACAAGGCATTCAGGTCGCTCGCCGGACGGTGGCCAAGTACCGCGAATCCCTCGGGATCGCGCCGTCCAGCGAACGCAAGCGTCTGATGTAAGCAAGATCGACTGATCGCGTATGCGAACAGGCCAAGTTGTTCCGATGGAGGGTCGCCGTATGACCCCCTCTTATCCATGGCAACAAGGAGAAAGTGGTATGCAAGTCAACATCAGTGGACATCAGCTGGTTGTGACCGACGCCCTGCGTGATTATGTCAGCGAGAAATTCTCGCGATTGGAACGCCACTTCGACAAGATCACCAACGTGCAGGT
Organism: Pseudomonas sp. NCCP-436; assembly: GCF_019656335.1. Classification (GTDB taxonomy): domain Bacteria; phylum Pseudomonadota; class Gammaproteobacteria; order Pseudomonadales; family Pseudomonadaceae; genus Aquipseudomonas. The sequence continues at coordinate 227,790 of NZ_BPLZ01000003.1, forward strand.
GATCATGCAGGTCGAGAAACTCAAGCAAAAAATTGAGGCAACCCTGCGCATTGCCGGTGGCGAGATCGTTGCCAATGCCGAACATGAGGACATGTACGCAGCCATTGATCTGCTGACCGACAAACTCGATCGTCAACTCATCAAATACAAAGAAAAACAACTCGCTCGCCTGCAAGGCACCGCGTAGAGCCGGCATTCCCCATCCATGATCCGACTTGAAAATATCCTGACTCCCGGCCGTTCCCTGGTGAACGTGCCGGGAGGCAGTAAGAAGCGTGCGCTAGAGCAAATCGCCAGCGTAATCGCACAAGACATTCCCGAACTCAACGCCCAGGACATATTCGAAAGCCTTGTCGCTCGCGAGAAGCTTGGTTCGACCGGATTCGGCAGCGGCATTGCCATTCCCCACTGTCGCCTGCCCGGCTGCGAAGCCCCAATCGGCGCCGTGCTGCGCCTGGAAACACCGGTAGATTTCGACGCAATCGATGGTGCTCCGGTCGATCTTCTGTTCGTCCTGCTGGTACCGCAAGCGGCTACCGATGCCCACCTCGAACTCCTGCGCCAGATCGCCAGTCTGCTGGAGAATCCGCAGGTCTGCGCACAGTTGCGCCAGGCTAGTACGGGAGAGAAGCTCTACCAGATCATCGTCGACATTCAGAACGGTCAATAGCCATGCGTTTGGTTATCGTCAGTGGCCGCTCCGGCTCCGGCAAGAGCACCGCACTGGACGTTCTCGAGGACAATGGCTTCTACTGCATCGACAACTTACCGGCTGGTCTACTGACCGACCTGGCTGAACGCTTTCTGCCTCACAGCGACATGTTGTTACCACAGGTGGCCGTTTCCATCGATGCCCGCAACCTGCTCAGCCAGCTGCGCCGCTTCCCCGAGCTGCTTGATGAGGTACGTCAGCGCAATATTCAGTGCGATGTACTCTACCTCGACGCGGAGGACGACACGCTGCTCAAGCGCTTCTCGGAAACCCGGCGGCGACACCCGCTGACCAACGAGAACCGCTCACTGGCTGAAGCCATTGCCTACGAAAGCCAGCTACTTTCACCGATCATTGATCGCGCAGACCTGAGGATCGACACCACACGCCTGAACCTCTACCAGTTGCGCGACACCCTGAAACTGCGTCTGCTGGGACAGTCGCAAAGCGGTACCTCGTTCCTCATCCAGTCCTTCGGCTTCAAACGCGGGATGCCCACCGATGCCGATCTGGTATTCGATGCACGCTGCCTGCCCAACCCATACTGGAAACCCGAGCTGCGTGACTTTTCCGGGCTGGATCAGCCAGTCATCGAATACCTTGATGCCCAGCCCGAGGCACAGGAGATGTATCAGGACATCCTTGCCTACCTGAACAAATGGCTGCCACGCTTTGCCTCGAGCAACCGCGCCTATGTAACCATCGCAATCGGCTGCACTGGCGGACACCACCGCTCGGTCTACCTGACCTCCCGCCTGAGCACTGCCCTGAAACAGTCCTTTAAGAACGTTCAGGTTCGCCATCGCGACCTCGTGTAAGGAATTCCAACCGCAATGCAAACCCGCGAGATCACCATCATCAACAAGCTTGGCCTGCACGCCCGCGCAGCCGCCAAGTTCGTCGGAGTCGCGAGCCTGCACTCCTGCCAGGTACGCATCGGCCGCACAGTAGAGAACCAGGTTGATGGCAAGAGCATCATGGCCGTGATGATGCTCGCAGCTGGCCAGGGCACCACACTGCACCTGAGCACCGAGGGCGACCAGGAGAAGGAAGCGATGACCGCCCTCGTGGCGCTGGTGGAAAACTACTTCGACGAAGGTGAATAACCTGCCCGGGCCGCAGGACAACGGCCCGGGCACCGCCTTCAGCTACCGGCCACAGTCATCTTCTCGATCAAAACCGAACCTGTACAGATATTGCCCCGCCGCTCCAGATCACATCCCACTGCGGCGATCTGACGGAACATGTCACGCAGATTACCGGCGATGGTCACCTCCTGCACCGGGAACTGGATCTCGCCGTTTTCCACCCAGAAGCCGGCCGCCCCTCGGGAATAGTCCCCTGTGACCAGGTTCAGCCCCTGCCCCATCAATTCGGTAACCAGCAAACCGCGCCCCATTCGCCGGATCAGCGCCTGCTGATCTTCGCTGCCATGACTGACGAACAGATTGTGCACGCCGCCGGCATTGGCCGTGCTGGGCATGCCCAGTTTGCGCCCGGAGTAGGTGCCCAGCACGTAGGACACCAACTCCCCCCGCTCGACGAAGGACTTGCCATAGGTAGCCAGTCCGTCGCCATCGAATGCCGCGCTGCCCAACGCACGGGGCAGATGTGGACGTTCTTCGAGGCTCAGCCACTGCGGGAACAACTGCTGCCCCAGCGCCCCTTCGAGAAAGGAGCTATGACGATATAGATTGCCCCCGGAAATCGCAGCCAACAGATGGGCAAACAGTCCACCGGCCAGCTCGGCAGCAAACAGCACCGGCACCTCACAAGTCGCCACCGGCCGGGCGCCAAGGCGCCGAACCGAACGCTCTGCTGCCTGCCGGCCGATCTCGGCAGCAGCCATCAGACACTCGCCCTGACGGTTGACGTCATACCAGTAGTCACGCTGCATCTGGCCTTCGCTTTCCGCAATCATCACGCAGCTCAGACTATGTCGAGTGCTGGCATAACCGCCGATGAAGCCGTGACTGTTGCCATACACGCGACAACCCTGATGAGTATTGAGAGTGGTGCCATCAGCATTGCGGATGCGCTTATCCGCAGCAAAGGCCGCAGCCTCGCAGCTCAGCGCCAGTTCCACCGCCTCTTCGGGACCAATCGTCCAGGGGTGATAAAGATCCAGCTCCGGCAGTTCACGCGCCATCAGGGATGCATCGGCCAGGCCGGCACATTCGTCCTCGCTGGCATGCCGAGCGATGGCCAGAGCTGCCGCTACGGTTTCTCGGATAGCTGCTTCGCCAGTGGCCGAGGTACTGGCCGAGCCCTTGCGCTGGCCCAGGTACAGGGTGATGCCAAAGCCCTGATCGCGATTGAACTCGACAGTCTCCACCTCTCCCTGACGCACTGTGGTAGACAGCCCCTGACCGGCGGAAACAGCCACCTCGCAGGCCGTGGCCCCCTGACGCGCCGCCTCGACAAGAATCGCTTCAACCTGCTCCTGCAGCACCGGCAGGGCCTCGGGCCCGATCAACTCAACATCACTCATAACCACTCCCAATGCTTTTACGCGCGGCCTCCAACAGCCGCAGTCGCACCGCCTGCCACAGGCCGACGGTTCCGCTTACTGCTATCATGGCGGCGTTTTCCTCTGGATCTGCCCCATGCCTGAAACTATCAATGACTTCTCCGAAGAGAAGAGCAAATCCCAGATCAAGCGCGAGCTGCACGCCCTGCAGGCACTCGGCGAACGCCTGACCACGCTCAAACCGGATCTGCTGGCGCGCATGCCGCTGACCGATGCCCTGCGACGCGCTCTGGCCGAGGCGCCCAAGCACACGGCCAACGCCGCGCGCAAACGCCACATCCAGTTCCTCGGCAAGCTGATGCGCGATCAGGATGTCGAGGCGATTCTCGCCGTGATTGACCAAGTGGACAGCTCCACCCGCGAGTACAACGAGCGCTTTCATGCTCTGGAGCGCTGGCGCGACCGCCTGATCGGTGAAGGCGATGGTGCTCTGGAGAATTTCATCGAGACCTACCCAGACACCGACCGTCAGCACCTGCGCGGGCTGATCCGCCATGCTCAGCACGAAGCCGCCCACAACAAGCCGCCGGCTGCCGCACGCAAGCTGTTCAAGTACCTCCGCGAACTCGACGAAGTCCAGCGCGGCCTACGCTAAGGCCAGGCCGCGAAACGAAATCTCAGCCACCGGTGCCGCCGACAGTAATGGCATCGATCTTCAGTGTCGGCTGACCAACGCCCACCGGCACCGATTGTCCGTCCTTGCCGCAGGTGCCGACACCGCTGTCCAGGGTCAGATCGTTGCCCACCATGGATACCCGGCTCATGGCCTCCGGGCCATTGCCGATCAGCGTGGCACCTTTTACCGGTGCGGTAATCCTGCCATCCTCGATCAGGTAGGCCTCGCTGGTGGAGAAAACGAACTTGCCGCTGGTGATGTCCACCTGGCCTCCGCCGAGGTTGGCGCAGTACAGCCCCTTCTTTACTGAACGGATGATTTCCTCGGGATCGCTCTCACCGGCCAGCATGTAGGTGTTGGTCATGCGCGGCATCGGCAGGTGCGCATAGGACTCGCGCCGGCCGTTGCCGGTCGCAGCCACGCCCATCAGGCGGGCATTGAGCTTGTCCTGCATGTATCCCTTGAGCACACCCTTCTCGATCAGAGTGGTGCACTGCGTCGGCGTGCCCTCGTCATCGACACTGAGTGAACCACGACGCTCGGTCAGGGTGCCATCGTCAACGATGGTGCACAGGCTGGAGGCAACCCTCTCGCCCACTCTGCCGCTGTAGGCGGAACTGCCCTTGCGATTGAAGTCACCCTCCAGGCCGTGGCCGACCGCCTCATGCAGCAGCACTCCGGACCAACCGGAACCCATCACCACCGGCAAGGTGCCAGCCGGCGCAGGCACCGCCTCCAGATTGACCAGCGCCTGGCGCAGCGCCTCACGGGCATAACTCATGGCCCGATCCTCAGCCAGGAAGTAGCGGTAATCGACACGCCCGCCACCGCCATGGCCGCCACGCTCGCGCCGGCCATTCTGCTCGACAATAACGCTGACGTTGAAACGCACCAGCGGACGGATGTCAGCCGCCAGACTACCGTCGTGAGCCGCCACCAGTACCCGATCCCAGACCCCGGCGAGACTGACCGTTACCTGGCGGATGCGCGGATCCAGCGCACGCGTGGCACGGTCGACGCGCTGCAGCAACTCGACCTTTTCGGCGCGGCTGAGTACGTCAAGAGGATTCTCGCCGCTATACAGCGCGGCAACCCGGGCAGCGGAAAATGCCTGCACCTGTCCCTGCTGACCGGCACGGGAAATCGAGCGGGCCGCACGGGCAGCCTGGCGCAAGGCATCGAGGGAGATGGCATTGCTGTAGGCAAAGCCGGTTTTCTCCCCGGATTGGGCACGTACACCCACGCCCTGATCGAGATTGAAACTGCCTTCCTTGACGATGCCATCCTCCAGCACCCAGGTTTCCGATACCTGACTCTGGAAATACAGATCGGCGGCATCGATGCCCGGTCCGGCCACTTCAGCCAGCACGGCCCCGAGGCTGTCGAGGGTCAGTTCTCCAGGGGCGAGCAACTGCTCACTGACGGATTGCAACAGCGTATTCATGCTTTCTCCACAACCACCGGACGCGATGCGTCCGATACAGACAATCGGCGGTGCTGCTGCACCGGCATGCGTTGGCGGACTGCCGCCTGCTCAGCGCTATCGCGCGCAGCGACAAGTACGGACTCACCGTCTTCTTGTCGCTCGGCCAGCACCTGCCCCCAGGGATCGACAATGGCCGAATGACCGAAGGTTCGTCGCGGGCCCGGGTGCTCGCCACCCTGTCCGGCGGCCAGCAGATAGCACTGGGTCTCAATGGCACGCGAGCGGATCAATACCTGCCAGTGCGCCGCGCCGGTCACTGCAGTGAAGGCTGACGGCGCGCTGATCAGCTCGGCCCCGGCGTCACGCAGTGCAACGTAAAGTTCCGGGAAGCGCAGATCGTAGCAGACCGTCAGACCCAGACGACCGACGGGGGTATCCGCCACCACGATACGCTCACCATGGACAAAGTCGTCGGACTCACGATAACTGCCGCGATTGTCGTGCACATCGACATCAAACAGGTGCAGCTTGTCGTAGCGGGCAACCCGTTGTCCCTCGGCATCGATCAGCAGTGAACAGGCCCGTGGCCGTTCTTCGGGTCGATCATCCGGCGGCAGCGGCAGGGTACCGGCGACTATCCACAGGTCAAGTTCGCGCGCACAGCTGTACAGCCAGGGCAGGATCGGCCCCTGCCCCAAAGCCTCGGCGCGGCCGATCGCAGCCAGATCGCGACGGCCCATGGCGGCAAAGTTCTCCGGCAGTACGGCCAGCCGGCAGCCCTGTTCGGCAGCCTGCTCCAGCAGCCGGCGCGCGCACGCTAGATTGGCCAAGACGTCGTCCTGGCTGACCATCTGGATCACGGCAAGATTCATCGGTACCTCCAGCCAGGAATTCATCGCGGCTTCTCGAACGGCTTGTCGAAACTGATCTGCGGATCCTGCATTGGCCCCTTGACCAGGTACTGTACGCTGGCAAAGCGCGCCACCTTGTCACCGAGCAGCTTGTCGGCGATGAATAGCGCGCCACCAATGGCCGGCGCACCGACAATCAGTGCAGCCAGTGGCAGGTTATTGGTCACCGGCAAAGTGACCAGCAGCTTGGCGTCGACCCACTCGCTGACCATGTCCAGCGAGCCGTTAAGCTCAAGATTGCTAGACGGCCCGGTCATGGTGAGCGGTTCCCGGGTTACGAGCAAGCCGTCGACAGCCTGCAGGCGCCCCTTTACCCGGTCGTAACTCAGCCCCTTACCCAATAGATCCGAAAAATCCAAGCGCAGCCGCCGGCCGATAGAGTGGAAGTTGAGCAAGCCAAATACCCTTAACGCCTGGGCCGAACCCTGCACCTCAACGAACTGGCCATTGCGCAGTGAAGGCTCCAGAGTGCCGCTAAAGCGCTTGAGTGAGAACCAGGCCGGAGAGCCAGACCAGCTTCCGTCGGCATCCAGGCGAAAACGCTCACTGGTCACGCTGGGTGCGTAGCCCCAGGCCTGGAGTACCTGGCCCAGGTCAGTGCCCTGCAGACGTCCTTTGTACCAACTGCGAGTGCTCCCGGGCTCGCCCGTCCAGCCGGCGCTGCCGCCAATCCTCAACCCCTGCAGTTGCAGATCCAGCTCTTCGAACCTGACCCCCTGTGGCTGCGGACGTACCTTCAGAGCCCAAGCTCCCAAGCGCTGCTCGCCGCGCTCGACGCTGGCGATACGAACATCCAGAGCCGGCAGTTGCCGAGGATCGAAGTCAGCCAGCGGATCCGGCGCATCAGGCTGATTCTCGACCTGTGGCTCCGGGGCCGGCATACGCAGGTGCTGAAGCTCGAGGCGGATTGGCACACCCTCGGCATCAGCCAGCACCGCCTGTCCGGCCAGCGGATGGCTATCAACCTGCAGTTTCCAGGTAGCATCCTCTCGACTCAGTTCAACACTGAGGTCGTCAATCTGCTGGCCCAGGCCGCGGAAACGCCCGATTCTCAGTTGGGCGCTACGCAGCAGGCGCTGGTTGCCGACATCCAGCGCGACCTTGTAGCGTTCGCCAAGCTGGCGCCAGGCATCCAGATCCAGCTCATCCAGCCAGCCGCGCAGGCGCAGTCCAGGCACTGGCGGCAGTCCGGCGGAGGCCCCACCGAGTACCAGTTCACCACGCCCCTGACTCAACGCATCCGGCGGGGCTGCCAGATTCAGCTGGGCCAGCTGGCCGTAACTTGCCCAATAACGGCGCTCGCTGCCGGCCAAGGTCATGCGCCAGTCTGCATAGCGCTCTTCAGCGGCCCGCTTGCCGAAAGGCGCCGGCAGGTCGATGGCGACCCCGGTCAGGTTCGAATCTACCCGCAGTTGGCTGTCATTGCCATCGAGGATCAACCGCAGTCGGTAGGGCAGCAAGCCCTTGATCGGCAGCGCCTGGGTAACGCCCAGCCACTGGCTCAGGGTGTCGACCTGCACCTGGCCACGCAAATCGAACGTGGAGGAGGGACTCCCCTTCGCCCCACTGGCGCTGATCAGCCCACGAAGAGGCCGTCCGAACACCTGCGCGCTGACTTGCGGTGCGCTCAGCCCGGCAGCGCTGTCGTAGCGAAACGCGCCGCTGATCTGCTGCAGCTGCAATTTCGGGCTGGGCAGGTCAAGGCTGGCCTGCTCGGTGACAAAATCCACGACCACGCCCGGCGTACCGCCACTGTGCAGAGGAATATCCAGCTGCAATCGACCGGCCAGTTCACCTTCGCCCTGCCAGCCGGCGAACAGCTCAGCCGTACCCAGTGGTGCTTCCTGCAGCAGCCTCAGCGCATCCGGCAGACTACTGTGCACGTCGCCAACAAGGTTCAAGCGTGGCGGTCGGCCATTGTGCAGCGGGATGTCTGCCATCACATCGCTTACCTGGCTGTCGAGCAGCCGACCGTGCTTCAGCCTGACGCGTACGGCATCGTCCTCGATCAGTACATCGGCACTGCCCTCGCGCAGCGACGGCCAGCCCGGCTGGAAGGCCAGCTCGGCATCTCGCACGCGAAAAAACAGACTCAGGCTACGCGCCTGCGCAATCGCCTCCTTGTTCAGCGATCCCTGATACTGGAAATAGCCCTGCTCCACATGTCCGCCTCGGATAGCCTCCAGCAGCCAGTCGCTAAGCGCCGGGTTCATGCCCGAAGAGCGGGTTGGCAGATACTTGCCGGTATGACTGGCATCGCCATCGCGCAGGCCGACGCGCAGATCCATGTAGTCCTCGGCTGCCGGATCGCGGCGCAGGCGAATCAGCATGTCCCCTGCAATCTGCCCTTCGTCACCATCCAGGCGCATGTACGGACTGAACAGGGCCAGCCCCTCCTCGTCCCAGCGCCAACCGAGCCTGGCCCGTGCATGGTGATAGCGCCAGGGTGCCGGAAATAACTGGTCGAGGTGCAGGGCGAAGTCCTCGCTGTCAAGACGCAGCTCACCCTCGAACAAATTGCCGACCACGCTGCCACTGACATTCTCCGCTGCCGGGGCGCCGTGATAGGCCTGAAAGCCTACGCCGGCCAGGTTGGCAGCAAATGCCAGTTGTTCAGCGCCTTGACTATGTGGATAGTAGTCCAGCAGCAGATTGCTCATCATGCCCTGAGGCGCCAGTGCTGCAAGCACCTCACGAGCACCGCCCGGCAATGGTGCCAGTGCCTGTACCAGAGGAGCCCAGGCTCCCAGGTCGACACGGTCGGCCGACAGCGCCCAGTGCTCCCCGGCCTGCCCGACCGCAGTTTGCACCAGACCAATGTGCAGTTCGCCAATACGCCTGTCGTCATGACTCAACGCCAGTGAATCGACCTGAGCCTGCAAGCCGGAAGAACCGTTCTGGAAGTGGGCAGTAAAAGCCAGGTCGCGAATGCTGGCCGGGGCCTGCCCGGACAGTCCCAGCACCAGCTCGCTGCCGTGCAGACGCAACGCGCCCTTGCGCAGCGAAAGACCAACGCCCTCTAGCCACAATTCGCCGCCAGCCTGCAGGCGCTCGGTCTGCCAGTCGCCAGTCAACCCGGCAGGCAGCCATGCCGCCCAGTCGCTTTGAGGCAAACTCAGATATAGCTGGGCCTTGGTCTCACGCCAGTGCTGCGGCTGCATTCGGGTCTGCAGACTGAGCGACACTGGCTGGCCATCGGGCAACAACAGGCGGCCATCCAGACGCTGCCGGCCGACGCCATAATCCAGACTCAAATTGACATAACTGAACAGCAGCGGCTCCTGCCCATGGGGCTGCAGCACAACCTGGCTGTCCAGCAGACTGATCTTCCGCACAGCAGTGGCCTGCTCCAGCAGCCGGGCCACATCCGGACTTCCACCTGAGCGCTGCGGCACACCCTGCAATTGCCAGCGACCATCCTCGTCCTGCTGCAGACCGAGCAGTAAACCGTTGAACTGCAGATGGGCAATGATCGGCTGGCGCTGCAGCAGGCTGCCGAGCATGTCCGGCTTCAACTGTACGCGCTGCAGACTCAGCCCGTCCTCCGCGCTGCCGATCACCACATCGTGAGCCTCCAGCAGGGGAGCGAACCCCTGCCAGCGCCCCTCCAGCCGGCCAATGCGCACCGGCAAGCCCAGCTCGTCGCTGGCACGCCGCTCCAGCTCCAGGCGATATTCGGCCACCAGCGGCACCAACTCGCGCCCCAGACTGACGTAGAGTGCCGCCAGCACCAGCAGCGCGGCGCAAAGTCCCAGGCCTGCACGCAACAGGACCAGAAGCAGGCGGCCGGCTTGCACCTCAGCCAATCCTGAGCTCAGAGCAGCACCACATCGTATTGCTCCTGGGAATACATGGTTTCCACCTGGAACTTGATGGTACGCCCGATGAAAGCCTCAAGATCGGCGACGTTACCCGACTCCTCATCGAGCAGACGATCGACCACCTTCTGATTGGCCAGCACGCGGTAGCTTTCGGCCTGGTAGGCCCGCGCCTCACGCAGGATCTCGCGGAAAATCTCATAGCAGATGGTTTCCGCCGTCTTCAGCCTGCCACGCCCCTGACACGCACTGCACGGCTCGCAGAGAATCTGCTCGAGACTCTCACGGGTACGCTTGCGGGTCATCTGCACCAGGCCAAGCTCGGTAATGCCTATGATGTTGGTCTTGGCATGGTCACGCTCCAGCTGCTTCTCCAGGGTGCGCAACACCTGGCGCTGGTGCTCCTCGTCCTCCATGTCGATGAAGTCGATGATGATGATTCCGCCCAGGTTGCGCAGACGCAGCTGGCGGGCAATGGCGGTAGCCGCCTCAAGGTTGGTCTTGAAGATGGTTTCCTCGAGCGTGCGGTGACCGACGAAGGCACCGGTGTTTACGTCGATGGTAGTCATCGCCTCGGCCTGATCGACTATCAGGTAGCCACCGGACTTCAGCGGCACCTTGCGTTCCAGCGCCCGCTGGATTTCGTCCTCGACGCCGTACAGATCGAAGATCGGCCGCTCACCCGGATAGTGCTCCAGGCGATCGGCAATTTCCGGCATCAACTCGGCGACAAACTGGGTGATCTTCTGAAAGGTCTCCCGCGAGTCCACACGAATCTTCTCGGTGCGCAAACTGACCAGGTCGCGCAGGGTACGCAAAGCCAGCGACAGATCCTCGTAGATCACTGTCGGCGCCTTTGCATTCTGGATCTGCGCGGCAATCTGATCCCAGAGCCGGCGCAAGTAACGGATGTCGATGAGAATTTCATCGGCTCCGGCGCCTTCGGCAGCGGTACGCAGGATAAAGCCACCTGCCTCCTCAATCCCTTCGGCGGCGACGCAATCGGCCACCACCTGCTTTAGACGCTCGCGCTCGCTCTCATCCTCAATTTTCAGGGATATACCAACATGACTGGTGCGCGGCATATACACCAGGTAGCGCGAGGGGATCGACAGCTGAGTGGTAAGACGCGCACCTTTGCTGCCGATGGGATCCTTGGTCACCTGCACGACCAGGCTCTGTCCCTCGTGCACCAAGGCGCTGATCGGCTCCACTGCCGCCCCTTCGCGAGTGGAAATTTCCGAGGCATGGATGAAGGCCGCACGCTCCAGACCGATGTCGACGAACGCCGCCTGCATCCCTGGCAATACCCGTACCACCTTGCCTTTGTATATGTTGCCGACAATGCCGCGCTTTTGCGTGCGCTCGACATGCACTTCCTGCAGCACGCCGTTCTCCACCACCGCCACACGCGACTCCATCGGCGTGATATTGATCAGAATCTCTTCACTCATGTATCCGTCCTGATGGATTGGCCGCCCGCCCCGAGCCATGGCCTAGATTGACTCCCCGCAGCCCGGCTGCCAGCAGGCGATGCCGAACTCGCGCAACAACTGGGCGGTTTCACACAAAGGCAGACCGACCACTGCCGAATAGCTGCCCTCGATGCGACTGACGAACACCGCCGCCAGTCCCTGAATGCCATATCCCCCGGCCTTGTCGCGGGGCTCCCCGCTAGCCCAGTAGGCGGCAATCTCCTCTTCGCTCAGCGGGCGGAATGTGACCTCGCTGCAGACCAGCCGGGCAGCCTCGCCATGACGGGAGGCCAGCGCAACGGCCGTCATCACCTGATGGGTGCGACCGGCAAGACACCTCAAGGTACTGCGAAAGTCGTCGAAGTCCTGCGGCTTACCAAGAATTCGTCCGTCCAGCACCACCGCCGTATCGGCACCCAGCACCACCGCGTCCGACTGATCGGCCAGGGTTTCCAGAGCGCTGCGCGCTTTCTCCCGCGCCAGACGCACTACGTAGTCGGCAGCCGGTTCGTCCGGCAAGGGACTTTCATCGATGGAAGCACCCCGAACCACGCAGGGTACGGCAATCTGGGCCAGCAGCTCACGGCGACGGGGCGAAGCTGAGGCCAAAAAAAGCATGGCCAAGAGTACTCTCCCTATCGGAGGGGCTTAGCAGGTGCAAAGCACCAGCCAGACCTAGTTGACGTTGAGACGACGGTGCACGCCGCGCAGGAAGCCGCACAGCCAGGGCCACAGCAACGCACTGACCACGGCCGGCAGGATGAACGCCAGAGTCGGCGGGCGACTGCCAGTCAGAGCATTGAGCCACAGCTGCACCAACTGAGCCAACCCCAGCACCACCATCAGCACCATGCTCTGCTGCCACAGCGGGAACATGCGCAGGCGCTGATGCAGGCTCAACACCAGAAAAGCCACCAGGGTCAAGATCAAAGCATGCTGTCCGAGCAGCGTGCCGAACAGTACATCCTGAGCCAGCCCAAGCACCCAGGCCGTAGTCATGCCAACCCGATGTGGCAGTTCCAGCAGCCAGTAGGTCAAAATCAGCGCCACCCACAGCGGGCGGCCGATTTGCATGAACTCAGGCAGCGGCGAAACGCTGAGCAGCAGGCCAAGTACCAGGCTCAACCAGATCACCCAGCCATTGCGGGTTCCGCTAGCGCTCATCAGTCCCCTCCCCAGCGGCCGGCGTTAGGTTTTCGGCGGCAGCCGATGGTGTCGCCTGCTGGCTGGCCTGACGATCCGCGGCCTCCTGCGCTTCAGCCGAGTCGTTGGCGCGCTGTTCGGGAGTACGCCGATCCGAAAACACCAGCAGCAGATAGCGACTGCGATTGAGTGCAGCAGTGGGAACCGCCCGGACAATGGCGAAAGGCTGGCCGGAATCGTGAATCACCTCACTGACCGTAGCTACCGGATAGCCAGCCGGGAAACGCTGTCCCAGACCAGAACTGACCAGCAGGTCGCCCTCCTTAATGTCGGCCGTATCGGCCACATAGCGCAGTTCAAGGCGCTCAGGATTGCCGGTGCCGACAGCGATAGTACGCAGACCGTTGCGATTGACCTGCACCGGAATGCTGTGAGTGGTATCGGTCAGCAACAGCACCCGCGAGGTATAGGGCATGGTTTCTACCACCTGCCCCATCAGACCACGGGCATCAAGCACCGGCTGGCCAACGAATACGCCGTCGCGCTCGCCCTTGTCGATCAGAATGCGATGGGTATAGGGATTGGGATCGACGCCGATCAACTCGCTGACCAGTACCTCCTCGTCAACCAGCGCGGCCGAATTGAGCAATTCGCGCAAGCGCACGTTCTGTTCGGTCAGTGCCGCCAGTTTCTGCAAGCGACGCTGCAGCAACAGGGCTTCGGCCTTGAGCTTCTCATTCTCGGCCATCAGCTCGCTGCGCGTGGAAATCTGCTGGGTCGCCCCTTCCCACAAACGCACGGGCAGATCGGCCAGCCAATAGAACGGTGTCAGCACCAGGCCCATCTGGCTGCGTACCGGCTTGAGCCCTTCAAAACGCGCGTCCACGACCATCAGCACGGCCGAAAGCACGGCCAGCACCAGCAGGCGGATGCCCAGCGAGGGTCCTTTGGCGAAGAGCGGTTTAATGGCCGGCTCCTTGTACGCTACATGGGAGGAAAGCGCGCGATGTCATGCAAGAAAGCAAATGGCTCGGCAGTTGGTGGGGCGAGTTTACTGCAACGCGCGAAGATGCGCGTGCCGCCCGAAGGCGGCACGCGACAGGACACGGCGGGATGACCTACTCAGTGGAGAGCAGATCCATCGCATGGCGATCCATCATTTCCAGAGCCTTGCCGCCACCCCGGGCAACACAGGTCAGCGGGTCCTCGGCAACGATTACCGGCAGGCCGGTTTCCTGAGCCAGAAGCTTGTCCAGATCGCGCAGCAGCGCGCCACCGCCAGTCAACACCAGGCCACGCTCGGCGATATCCGAGGCCAGCTCGGGCGGCGATTGCTCCAGGGCACTCTTGACCGCCTGGACGATTGTCGCCAGGGATTCCTGCAATGCTTCGAGCACTTCGTTGGAATTCAGGGTGAAGCTGCGTGGCACACCCTCGGCCAGGTTGCGACCGCGTACATCCACTTCACGGATTTCGCCGCCCGGATAGGCAGTACCGATTTCCTGCTTGATGCGCTCGGCGGTGCCCTCACCAATCAGCGAGCCGTAGTTGCGGCGCACGTAAGTGATGATGGCTTCGTCGAAGCGGTCGCCACCGACGCGTACAGACTCGGCATACACCACGCCGTTCAGGGAAATCAGGGCAATTTCGGTGGTGCCGCCGCCGATATCGACGACCATCGAGCCTCGTGCCTCTTCGACCGGCAGGCCGGCACCAATGGCAGCGGCCATAGGTTCCTCGATCAGGAACACCTCGCGGGCACCAGCGCCCAGAGCCGATTCACGAATGGCGCGACGCTCAACCTGGGTCGACTTGCATGGCACACAGATCAGCACACGCGGGCTGGGCTGCAGGAAACTGTTTTCGTGAACCTTGTTGATGAAGTACTGCAGCATCTTCTCGCAGACGCTGAAGTCGGCAATCACGCCATCCTTCATCGGCCGGATAGCGGAAATATTGCCGGGAGTACGGCCGAGCATGCGTTTGGCTTCGGTGCCGACAGCAACGACGCTCTTCTGGTTGCCGTGGGTGCGGATGGCCACTACCGACGGCTCATTCAGGACGATACTGCGATCGCGCACATAGATAAGAGTATTGGCAGTGCCCAGATCGATCGACAAATCGCTGGAGAACATGCCGCGCAGTTTCTTGAACATTCGGAGGGACCCTAGGCAACGCGTGGGTTTAGGCCAGGCGCGGAAAAGAACGCGCAGGAAAAAGTGCGGCAAACTCTAACAACGGCAGGGATTTTGAGCAAGGCGGCAATATGGTAGATTGCCTGTCTTTACGGGCCTTGCAGGCGCACTTCGCGGCCTTTGACTGCGAGCTTGCGGCAATCGTTCCCCGCCCCGCCAGCAGCCACTGGCGGCCGCTGAGGCCGACCGAATCGGGCGCGGCATGCCGGGGAAACGCACCTATTTCAAGCCGCTCGTCACCCAACTGCGCCTGAGCCGGCGCACTGGCAACGACCGGCCAGCTCCACCTTCCACTCTTATATTGGAGATCCCCGATGGCGCTTGAACGCTCCGAGGTGGAAAAAATCGCCCATCTGGCCCGCCTGGGTCTGAACGAAGGCGACATTCCGCAGACTACCGACACACTGAACAACATCCTCGGCCTGATCGACCAGATGCAGGCCGTCGACACCCAAGGCATCGAGCCGCTGGCCCACCCGCTGGAGGCCACCCAGCGCCTGCGCGCCGACGTGGTTAGCGAAAGCAACCAGCGCGACGCCTTCCAGGCCATCGCGCCGGCCGTGGAAGGCGGCCTGTACCTCGTGCCGAAAGTCATCGAATAAAAGGAAAAGGGTTCCCATGCACCAACTGACCCTCGCAGAGATTGCCAAAGGCCTTGAAGCCAAGCAGTTCTCCGCCGAAGAGCTGACCCGCAGCCTGCTGGAACGCATCCATCAGCTCGATCCGCAGCTCAACAGTTTCATCACTGTCACCGAAGAGCTGGCAATCGCACAAGCCAAGGCAGCCGATGCCCGCCGCGCCGCTGGCGAAAACGGCGCCCTGCTCGGCGCCCCCATCGGCCACAAGGATCTGTTCTGCACCAAGGGCGTTCTGACCTCCTGTGCTTCGAAGATCCTCACCGGTTTCAATGCGCCCTACGACGCCACCGTGGTGGAAAGACTGGCTGCGGCCGGTACTGTCACGCTCGGCAAGCTGAACATGGACGAATTCGCCATGGGCTCGGCCAACGAATCCAGCCACTATGGCCCGGTCAAGAACCCCTGGGATACCAGCCGCGTTCCCGGCGGTTCCTCCGGCGGTTCGGCAGCTGCCGTGGCCGCCCGCCTGCTGCCGGCAGCCACCGGTACCGACACTGGCGGCTCGATCCGCCAACCGGCAGCGCTGACCAACCTCACCGGGATCAAGCCGACCTACGGTCGAGTCTCCCGCTGGGGCATGATCGCCTACGCCTCCAGTCTTGATCAGGGCGGCCCGCTGGCCCGCGACGCCTTCGACTGCGCCCTGCTGCTCAGCGCCATGGCAGGATTCGATGCCAAGGATTCCACCAGCGTGGATCAGCCGGTCGATGATTACCTCGCCGCCCTCAATCAGCCGCTGACCGGCCTGCGCATCGGCCTGCCGAAAGAATACTTCGGCACCGGCCTGGACGCCCGTATTGGCGAGAAGGTAATAGCCGTGGTCGAAGAGCTGAAAAAACTCGGCGCCACGATCAAGGACATCTCGCTGCCGAACATGCAGCACGCGATTCCCGCCTACTACGTGATCGCCCCGGCCGAAGCCAGCTCCAACCTGTCGCGTTTCGACGGCGTGCGCTTCGGCTACCGCTGCGAGAATCCGCAAAACCTTGAAGATCTGTACAAGCGCAGCCGTGGCGAAGGCTTCGGCGCCGAGGTCAAGCGCCGCATCATGGTCGGCACCTATGCCCTGTCGGCCGGTTACTACGACGCCTACTACATCAAGGCCCAGCAGATCCGCCGACTGATCAAGAACGACTTCGTCAAAGCCTTCGAGGAAGTCGATGTGATTCTCGGCCCGACCACGCCAAACCTGGCCTGGAAGCTGGGCGAGAAGAACGCCGACCCGGTTTCCGCCTATCTGGAAGACATCTACACCATTACCGCCAACCTCGCCGGTATCCCCGGCCTGTCAATGCCGGCCGGCTTTGTCGATGGTCTGCCGGTGGGCGTGCAGCTGCTCGGCAACTACTTCCAGGAAGGTCGTCTGCTCAACGTCGCGCACCAGTATCAGCAGATCAGCGACTGGCACAAACAAGCACCGAGCGGATTCTGAGGAACCACAGCATGCAATGGGAAACCGTCATCGGGCTCGAGATTCACGCTCAGCTCAGCACTCAATCGAAGATCTTCTCCGGCAGCGCCACCACCTTTGGCGCCGAGCCCAACACCCAGGCCAGCCTGATCGACCTTGGCATGCCCGGCACCCTGCCGGTGCTCAATGCCGAAGCCGTGCGCATGGCCTGCCAGTTTGGCCTGGCGATCAACGCCGAGATCGCCGAGCGTAACGTCTTCGCGCGCAAGAACTACTTCTACCCGGATCTACCCAAGGGCTACCAGACCAGCCAGATGGATCACCCTATTGTCGGCAAGGGCTATCTGGACATCACCCTGGAAGACGGCAGCACCAAGCGTATCGGCATCACCCGTGCGCATTTGGAAGAGGATGCCGGCAAGAGCCTGCACGAAGACTTCCAGGGCATGAGCGGCATCGATCTCAACCGCGCGGGTACGCCGCTGCTGGAAATTGTCTCCGAGCCGGATATCCGCAGTGCCAAGGAAGCGGTGGCTTATGTGAAAGCCATCCACGCGCTGGTGCGTTACCTCGGTATCTGCGACGGCAACATGGCCGAAGGTTCGCTGCGCTGCGACTGCAACGTTTCTGTACGCCCAAAGGGCCAGACCGAGTTCGGCACCCGCGCCGAGATCAAGAACGTCAACTCCTTCCGCTTCATCGAGAAGGCCATCAACTACGAAATCCAGCGTCAGATCGACCTGATCGAGGACGGCGGCAAGGTTATTCAGGAAACCCGCCTGTACGACCCGAACAAGGACGAAACCCGCTCCATGCGCGGCAAGGAGGAAGCCAACGACTACCGTTACTTCCCCTGCCCGGATCTGCTGCCGGTGGTCATCGAGCGCAGCTTCCTGGAAGAACTGCGTGCCAGCCTGCCGGAGCTGCCCCCACAGAAGCGCGAGCGTTTCCAGAGCCAGTACGGCCTGTCAAGCTATGATGCCAGCGTTTTGAGCGCCAGCCGCGAGATGGCCGAATACTTCGAGGAAGTGGCCAAGGTCTGCGGCGACGCCAAGCTGGCAGCCAACTGGGTGATGGGCGAGCTGTCCAGCCTGCTCAACAAGGAAGGCCTGGAGATCGATCAGTCGCCGGTTTCCGCCGAGCACCTGGGCGGCATGATCCTGCGCATCAAGGACAACACCATCAGCGGCAAGATCGCCAAGATGGTGTTCGAGGCCATGGCCGCCGGTGAAGGCAGCGCCGACGCGATCATCGAGAGCAAGGGCCTCAAGCAGGTCACCGACAGCGGCGCCATCGAGGCCATGCTGGACGAGGTGCTGGCTGCCAACGCCGCCCAGGTCGATCAGTACCGCGCCAGCGACGAGGCCAAGCGTGCGAAGATGTTCGGCTTCTTCGTCGGTCAGGCGATGAAGGCCTCCAAGGGCAAGGCCAACCCTGGCCAGGTGAACGAACTGCTGAAGAAAAAACTCGAAGGCTGATTCGTCACCACGCGAAAGACGCCGGGCTTGCCCGGCGTCTTTTTATCTGGAGAAAACACGATGATGATCCGTAGCCCGGATGCAATCCGGGAATCGACAACACCCCGGACTGCATCCGGGCTACCGGCGTTTGCTCTGTTAGGCGCGCTCGCCCTGCTTGGCGGCTGCTCCACCTTCGGCGGCGGCTCGGGCAGCAGCGAAACCGGCAAGGCCTCCTACTACGGTGATCGTCACCACGGCCAGCGCACCGCCAGCGGCGAGCGTTTCGATCAGCACGCGCTGACCGCCGCGCATCGCAGCCTGCCCTTCGGCACGCGGGTACGGGTGACCAACCTGAACAACGAGCGCAGCGTGGTGCTGCGCATCAACGACCGTGGCCCCTTCGTGCGCGGGCGCATCATCGACGTTTCCCGTGCTGCAGCGGTACGCCTGGACATGCTACGCGCCGGCGTGGTGCCGGTACGGGTCGAAAGACTGGACTGACCAACAATTGGCAACAAAATCTTTCTGCAGCCTCTAGCGGCCAACAATGCCATCGCTACACTAGCCGCACTTTTTCTGGAGCTACCCTGCAATGACTCTGATGACCTTCGTTTACCTGATCGCAGGCCTGGTGCTGCTGGTCGCTGGCGCCGAAGTGCTGGTACGCGGTGCAGCCAAACTGGCCGCGCAATTCGGCATCCCGCCACTGATCATTGGCCTGACGGTGGTGGCATTCGGCACCAGTGCCCCGGAAACCGCCGTGAGCGTGCAGGCGGCTCTGGATGGCAGTGGCGATCTAGCCATTGGCAATGTCGTTGGCAGCAATATCGCCAACGTCCTGCTGATCCTTGGCCTGACAGCTCTGATCGCCCCGCTGATCGTATCGCGTCAGCTGATTCGCCTCGATGTGCCGATCATGATCGGCGCCAGCCTGCTCACCTTCGGTCTGGCCTGGGATGGCTCGCTGAGCCGCCTCGACGGCGCCTTGCTGTTCGCAGGCATCCTCGCCTATACCGCCTTCCTGATCTATAACGCGCGCAAGGACAAGGGCGGTGAGGATGATGAGTTCGCCAAGGAATTCGGCCTCGACGAGGCACCCAAGCCCTACGCCTGGGCCATCAATCTGGGCCTGGTCATCGCCGGCCTGGTGCTGCTGGTGGTGGGCTCGAACTTCCTGGTCGAAGGCGCCGTGACACTGGCACGGGCACTGGGCATTTCCGAGCTAGTCATCGGTTTGACCGTTGTTGCGGTCGGCACCTCGTTGCCGGAGTTGGCCACCTCGATTCTCGCCGCCATCAAGGGCGAGCGCGACATCGCCGTGGGCAATATCGTCGGCAGCAACATCTTCAACCTGCTCTGCGTACTGGGCCTGGCCTCGCTGGTCTCGCCGGCCGCCATTTCGGTGTCGCCCAATGCCCTGGCGTTCGATTTCCCGGTCATGATTGCCGTCGCCGTTGCATGCCTGCCGATCTTCTTCGCCGGTTACCGCATCAACCGTTGGGAAGGTCTGCTGTTTCTGGCGTATTACGTGGCCTACACCCTCTACCTGATTCTGTCTTCCACGGGGCGCCCCTTCGCTGACGTGATGGGCGAGGCCATGCTGGGTTACGTGCTGCCATTGACCGCCGTCACCCTGGTGGTCATTGCCGCACGCGCCTGGCGCAAACAGCGTGGCGAGCCGGTGTGACGATGAGCGAGAACCACGATCGCGGCCTGCAGGTACGGCGCGAGGTGATGGGCGACGCATTCGTCGACCGGGCACTGGGCAACGCTACCGAGTTCACCCAGCCGCTCCAGGACTTCGTCAACGAGCACGCCTGGGGCGGTGTATGGACACGCAGTGGCCTGCCGCGCGCAACCCGCAGCCTGATCACCCTGGCGGCACTCACCGCTCTGAAATGCCCGCAGGAACTTAAGGGCCACGTGCGTGGCGCACTGAACAACGGCTGCACGGTGGAGGAAATCCGCGAGACCCTGCTGCACTGCGCGGTCTACGCCGGCGTGCCAGCCTGTATCGACGCCTTCCGTGCCGCTCAGGAAGTGATCGAGGACTACCAGCGAGCAACGCCGACTAGATCCAGCCCCCCCACTGTAGCAGCAGCAGACCGAGGTTGATGCTGACCACCGCTGCCAGGGTGGTGATGACAATGATCGATGCCGCCAACTCGTGATTGGCCCCCACTGCCCGGGCCATAACGAAGCTGGCCGCCGCCGTGGGACTGGCGAAGTAGAGGAAAAGGATTGCCAGATCGGCATCGCGAAAGCCCCACAGCCAGGCACCCAGGGTGGCGAGCAGCGGCAACCAGAGCATCTTCATCAGGCTTGAGCTGATGGCCATCTCACTGCTGCGACGCAGGGCACTCAGACTCAAGGTGCCACCAATGCAGATCAGCGCGAGCGGCAGGGTCATCTGCGCAAAATACTCGGCGGAGGTCATCAGCCAGGCCGGCAGGTCAATCCGCCAGTAGGCAAAGGGAATGGCTGCCAGCACGCCGATGATCAGCGGATTGCCGGCAATGCTGCGGACAATCGCCCGCACGCCGGTTTTGGCACCTGGGCTATGCAACGCCAGCACCACGGCCGACAAGGCGTTGTAGCAGAGGATCACCAGCGCCGCGAGCAACGAGCCTAGCGACAGACCGTAATCACCATACAGGCTGGTAGCCAGGGCCAGCCCGACGATACCGTTGTTGCCACGAAAGGCGCCCTGAGTGTAGACCCCGCGGTCGGCGAACGGCACCCGCCACACAGCCCAACCCCAGGCCAGAAAAAAGCAGACCACAGTGGCGAGAAAGAAGTAGACGAACAGCTCCGGCTTCATCGCCGCATCCAGATCCGCCTTGACCACGCCAAGAAACATAAGCGTCGGCATGGTGCCGCGAAATACCAGGCTCGAAGCGGTATCAATGAAGGACTGATCTATCCAGTGCAGACGCCTGAGCGCCACACCGAGAAACAGCATGGCAAAGACAGGAGCAGTGATGGCAAGGGTTTGCGCAGCAACGACGAACATGACGGCGACCAGGCAAGAGGCGGTCGGCACATGTTAGCTGGCTAAGCATCAGCCCGTCACGAAACAACGCCAGGGCGGCCTTAGCGGCGTACCGGACGTTTTTGCAACTTGCGCTGCAGGGTGCGCCGGTGCATGCCCAGAGCCCGCGCAGTTGCGGAAATATTGCCCTCGTGCTCGGCCAGCACACGCTGGATGTGCTCCCACTGCAGGCGATCCACCGACATCGGGTTCTCCGGTACCAGGTTCTCCAGATCGGCATGCTCGGAAAGCAGCGCAGTCAGCACATCGTCAGCATCGGCCGGCTTGCACAGGTAGTTGGTGGCGCCACGCTTAATGGCCTCTACCGCCGTGGCGATGCTGGAGTAGCCGGTAAGGATGACCACGCGCATCTCGGCATCCAGCTCCAGCAGTTTGGGTAGCAATACCAGGCCGGAGTCACCCTCCATCTTCAGGTCGACAACCGCATAATCCGGCAGATCCTCGCGGGCCAGCGCCAACCCCTCGTCGGCACTGGAGGCGGTGGACACACGCAAGCCACGGCGACTCATGGCTCGAGCCATGACCCGGGTAAAGGTGGGATCGTCATCCACCAGCAACAGGTGGGGCTGCTCTTCGCCTTCGAACAAAGATTCTTCGCTCATGCTGGGTTTCCTGTCAGGCCACGCCGTAGGCACGCGGCAACTTTAGTTCGGTGAGGGTGCCGCCTTCCTCGTGGTTATACAACTTAACCGTACCACCGGCGCGCGTCACACTGGCCTGGCTGAGGAACAGGCCCAGGCCGAATCCCTTGCCCTTGGTGGTGAAAAACGGCCGGCCCAGTTGCTCGGCAATCGCCAGCGGCACGCCCGGGCCGTGGTCACGAATGCTCAGACGCAGCCACTGGTGATCCCAGTCCAGGCAGATATCAAGCTTGTCCGGACAGGCATCGGCGGCGTTATTGAGCAGGTTGAGCAGTGCCTGGGTGAGGTCGGCTGGCGGCATCAGTTTCGGCGGTGTGCCACGGCCCAGGCAGCGATAGCGATAGCTGGCCTCCGGGCGCATCAAATGCCAGCGATTGAGAGTTGCCTCCAGCCATTCTACGCAGGACTGTTCCACCACCGCCTGGCGGCGATCATTCTCGGCCGCACGAACCAACTGTTGCAGTGTGAACTTGCACAACCGCACCTGCTCCTGCAACAGGGCCAGATCGTCCTGCAACGCCGGTTTGCCCTGGTATTCCTGACGCAACTCCTTGAGCAGCACGCTCATGGTGCCCAGGGGCGTGCCCAGTTCGTGAGCGGCCCCCGCCGCCTGGGTAGCCACAGCCAGCAGTTGCTGGTCGCGCAGACTTTCCTCGCGGCGCTCGGCACGCAACTCATCCTGGCGACGCAGTTCCTCGGCCATCTTGGCGACAAAGAAAGTAATCAGCGCCGCTGCCAGGGCAAAGCTCAGCCACATGCCGTAAATCAGCAGGCTCTCGCGCGCAGCCGGCAGCTCCAACGGATGAGTCCACACCAACAGCAGGGTGTAACCCGCCAAGGCCAACCCGGCGAGGACGATGGTGAACATCCACGGCAGGGTCGCCGCTGCAATGGTCAGCGGTACCAGATAGTACGAGACGAAGGGGTTGGTCGAACCGCCGGAGTAATACAGCAGCACACTGTGAATCACCAGATCACAGGCCAGCTGAGCGGCATATTCCAGCTCGGTTACTGGCCAGGGGCCGCGCAGTCGCAGTGCGGTTGCCAGACATAGCGCCAGGGAAACAGCCAGGGTGATGGATAACGGCAGCCATGGCAACGGCACCAGCCCGGACTTATAGGCAAGCCCGACGGAACCGGCCTGAGCGGCCAGAACGAGCATACGGATCAGGATAAGCCGCCACAGGTTCTGGCGGCTGGCAGAAAGTAGTTGCACCGGCTCGAGCATCGCGCCTCCATTGATTGCGCAGGAGTATAACCAAGGCCCGCGTGACCTTCCGCCGCTGCGGCAACCGGCCGCACAGCGAAAAGCGGATCCGCTTCAAAAATTCCATCCGCTCTAACCCGAATCACCAGTCAGCTTCGTCTACTCTCGGGAAACGGCCACACAACCTCATCACAAGGAACCGAAGATGCTAACCCTGTCCCGTATCGCCACCACCCTCGCTCTATCTCTTTCCTGCCTTGCCAGCACCGCAGTGCTAGCAGAGGCTCCCCGTTACAACCAGATTGCCTTGCGCGCCGAAATCAGTCAGGAAGTGGCGCACGACCTGATGCACGTTACCCTCTATACCGAAGCACAAAGCAATGACCCGGCCAGGCTGGCGGCAGAAATCACCAGCACCCTGAACCAGAGCCTGGAACAGGTTCGCAAGGTCGACGGCGTGGCCGTCAAGCTGGGCAGCCGCCACAGCTACCCGGTCTACGACGAAAAGGGACAGAAAATCACCGCCTGGCGCGAGCGTGCCGAGCTGCGTCTGGAAAGCGCCGACTTCACCCGTCTCTCGGGCCTGACCGGCGAACTGCTGAAGACGCTGAAAATGGCCTCGATGGACTTTAGCGTCGCCGCACCCACCCGCAAGAGCCGTGAAGACGCCATGCTCAAGGACGCCATCGAGGCCTTCCGTGCCCGCGCCCGCCTTGCTACCGAGGCTCTCGGCGGCTCTGGCTACAAGCTGGTAAGCCTGAATTTGAACGCCGGTGGCTTCCAACCACCCATGTATGCCTACGCCGCAGCCAAGGGCATGGCCATGATGGAAGCGGCTGCGAGCCCGGAGATCGAAGCCGGAACCAGCCAGGTAACGGTCAGCGCCGATGGTGTCATCGAAGTGCAGACACCCTGAGTTCGCCCCACCACTGAGCAGTGCCGCTATTGCAAAATAGCAGCATATTGCCATCCGTTGACTGCATGATTTGCATAAATGCGACAGTGAATTACAGCGCCGTAGCGCCAGCCGGCTTTCCCGGGGAAACGGGCTTGCACCCGGCACAAGGCCTGCATAGTTTCGCTGGTGGTCTCCATAAGAGGCTCCTCAAGGATCACAACCACAACAACGATGAGGTCAAGATGCGCAAGAACGCCATTATCCAGGCTTTGCTTACCGCTGGGCTGATCGCCGGCGCTCCTCTCGCCAGCGCCGCCAACCTGGTGTTCTGCTCCGAAGGCAGTCCGGCCGGTTTCGACCCCGGCCTGTATACCACCGGCACCGACTTCGATGCGTCGGCGGAAACCATCTTCAACCGCCTGACTCAGTTCGAGCGCGGCGGCACCAAGGTCGAGCCAGGCCTGGCGGAAAGCTGGGACGTGTCCGAGGACGGTCTGATCTACACCTTCAAACTGCGCTCCGGGGTGAAGTTCCACACCACCGAGTACTTCAAGCCCAGCCGCGAGTTCAACGCCGACGACGTGCTGTTCACCTTCGAACGCATGCTCGACAAGAACCACCCCTTCCGCAAGGCGTACCCCACCGAATTCCCCTACTTCACCGACATGGGCATGGACAGCAACATCGCCAAGCTGGAGAAGCTGGACGACCATACCGTGCGCTTCACCCTCAACGAAGTGGACGCCGCCTTCGTGCAGAACCTGGCGATGAGCTTTGCCTCGATCCAGTCCGCCGAATATGCCGACCAGTTGCTCAAGGCCGGCAAGACTGCCGACATCAACCAGAAGCCCGTCGGTACCGGGCCCTTCGTGTTCAGCCGTTACCAGAAGGACGCGGTGATCCGTTACAAGGGGAACAAGGACTACTGGAAACCGGACGATGTGAAGATCGACAACCTGATCTTCGCCATCAACACGGATTCGTCGGTACGCATGCAGAAGCTCAAGGCCGGTGAATGCCACGTGACCCTGTTCCCGCGCCCTGCCGACATCGAGTCGCTGCAGAAGGACGCCAAGCTGCAGATGCCCGAGCAGGCCGGCTTCAACGTCGGCTACATCGCCTACAACGTCACCCACCCGCCGTTCGACAAGCTGGAAGTGCGCCAGGCGCTGGACATGGCGGTGAACAAGCAGGCCATTCTCGACGCCGTATACCAGAACGCCGGTCAGCTGGCCGTCAACGGCATGCCGCCGACCCAGTGGTCCTATAACGAGGAGATCAAGGACCCGGCCTTCGATCCGGAAAAGGCCAGGGAGCTGCTCAACGCCGCCGGGGTCAAGGAAGGCACCGAAATCACCCTGTGGGCCATGCCGGTGCAGCGTCCGTACAACCCCAACGCCAAGCAGATCGCCGAAATGCTGCAGGCCGACTGGGCCAAGATCGGCATCAAGGCACGCATCGTCAGCTACGAGTGGGGTGAGTACCTCAAGCGCGCCAAGGCCGGCGAGCACGATGCCATGCTGATCGGCTGGAGCGGTGACAACGGTGACCCGGACAACTGGCTCGGCACCCTCTATGGCTGCGATGCGGTGGACGGCAACAACTTCTCCAAGTGGTGCTTCGAGGACTACGACAAACTGGTCAAGGCCGCCAAGCGCACCACCGATGTGGCCGAACGCACCGAGCTGTACAAGCAGGCACAGGTAATCCTCAAGCGCGAGGTGCCGATCACCCCGCTGGCGCACTCCACCGTGTACCAGCCGATGCGCAAGGAAGTGCAGGACTTCCGCATCAGCCCATTCGGCATCAACTCCTTCTATGGTGTAAGCATCGGCAAGTGATGAAGGACGGCGCACCTCGCGGTGCGCCGTTTCCACCTGGATAGGAGTGCCCATGTCTTCCATGCCCGTTAAGCGCGGCAGCCTGCTGTTGATCGCCTTGCTGTGCGCACAGGTGCAGGCGGCGAACGATCTAGTGGTCTGCACCGAAGCCAGTCCGGAAGGTTTCGATATCGTCCAGTACACCGCGGCGACCACCGCCGACGCCAGCGCGGAAACCCTGTTCGAACGTCTGGTGGACTTTGCCCCCGGCAGCACGGAGATCGTTCCTTCACTGGCGCAGAGCTGGGACATCAGCGACGACGGCCTGAACTACACCTTCACCCTGCGCCAGGGCGTGAAATTTCACGCCAACAAGGACTTCATGCCAAGCCGTGCGTTCAACGCCGATGACGTGCTGTGGAGCTTTAACCGCCAGCTGGATACGGAGCATCCCTGGCACAAGCTGTCATTACGTGGTTTTCCCTATGCAGAAGCCATGGGACTGGCGCAGCTGATCGAGCACATCGAAAAGCTCGACGAGCATCGTGTGCGTTTCGTTCTCAAACATCCGGAGGCGCCCTTCCTGGCCAACCTGGCCATGGGCTTCGCCTCGATCTATTCGGCCGAATACGCCGAGCAGTTGCTGGCCGCCGGCAAACCCGAACGGCTGAACAACGCCCCTATCGGCACCGGCCCCTTCGTTTTCGAGCGCTACGCCAAGGACGCCCAGGTACGCTTTCGCGGCAACCCGGAATACTGGGGCGGCGCACCCGCGATCAAACGCCTGGTGCTGGCCATCACCCCCGAGCCCAACGTGCGCCAGCAACGCCTCAAGGCCGGCGACTGCCAGATCGCCCTCTACCCGCGGCCAGTGGATATCCCGGCGCTCAAGGCCGAGCCGGAACTGCAAGTGCTGGAGCTGGATTCGCTGCTGACCGCCTATATCGGCATCAATACCCGTCACCCGCCGCTGGACGACGTACGCGTACGCCAGGCACTGAACCTGGCGTTCGACAAGGCCGCCTACATTCGCGCGCAGTATGGCGAGGGCAATGCCACGCCCGCCGTGGCGCCCTACCCGGCCACGCTGTGGGGGCATGACGAGAGACTGCAGGACTGGCCGCACGATCCCGAACGAGCCCGCCAGTTGCTGGCCGAGGCCGGCCACGCCGACGGTTTCGCCTTGTCGATCTGGACCCGCCCAGGTGGCGGGCCGACCAACCCCAACCCCGGTATCGGCGCGCAGATGCTGCAGGCCGATCTCGCTGCCATCGGTATCCGCAGCGAAATTCGCGTGTTCGAGTGGGGCGAACTGATCAAGCGCGCCAAGAACGGCGAGCACGACCTGGTGTTCATGGGCTGGGCCGGCGACAATGGCGACCCTGACAACTTCCTCACCCCCAACCTGTCCTGCGCCGCCGCCGCGAGCGGCGAGAACCAGGCCGGCTGGTGCCACGAGAAGTTCGACCAACTGATCCGCGAGGCCCGTCGCGTCTCCCGGCCGGATCAGCGCGCCGCGCTGTACCGCCAGGCACTGACAATCTTCCACGCACAGGCCCCCTGGATTCCGCTGGCCCATCCCAGACAGTTCGTCGTCATGCACAAGGGTGTGGAAGGTTTCCAGTTGAGTCCGATGGGCTCGAACAACTTCGCGCGGGTGAAACTGGCACAGTAGGCCGGCCTGGTGCTTTGCGTGGAAGGGGCATCCATCCCCTCCCGACTTGTCCGTGCGCAACTGAGACCCGCCGTCCCATCGGAGCGACGCCAGTCACGCAGACAGGTCGGGAGCCTGAGCTCAGGCCTGCAGGCCGAACGGATCGTCGATAGAGTGGCTAGGCTGGGTAAACCAGCGCGGCCCGCTGGCGGTCATGTAGAAGTGATCCTCCAGGCGGATGCCGAACTCGCCCGGCACGCAGATCATCGGCTCGTTGGAGAAGCACATGCCCTCGGCCAGCGGCGTTTCGTCACCACGCACCAGGTAAGGCCCTTCATGGATGTCCAGGCCGATGCCGTGACCAGTACGGTGCGGCAGGCCCGGCAACTGGTAATCCGGCCCCAGGCCAGCAGCTTCCAGGCAACGGCGGGCAGCGGCATCGACCGAACTGCAAGGCACGCCAAGCCGCGCCGCCTCGAAGGCGGCCAGTTGCGCCGCCTTCTCCAGATTCCAGAGGGTGCGCTGGCGTTCGCTCGGCACGCCGAACACATAGCTGCGGGTGATATCCGACTGATATCCGTGAAGCTGGCAGCCGGTATCGATCAGCACCATGTCGCCGTCCTTGAGCACCTGCGCATGCTTCACCCCATGGGGGAAGGCACTGGCCTCGCCGAACAGCACGATGCAGAAGGTGGAGCCCGGCGCTCCTACCTTGCGGTGCGCCTGCTGGATGAACTCGGCGACTTCCGTGGTGCTGATACCCTCGCGCAGGATGCTGGCGGCGGCCTTGTGCACTTCCAGGGTCATGTCCTTGGCACGCTGCATCAGCGCCAACTCGGCGACGGATTTGTGGAAGCGGCAGCAGTCGAGGATGCAGGCAGCATTGACGAAGTCGAAGCTGGAACCCAGCCGACGGATGCCGTCGTACATAAAGAAGGCCAGGGACGGGCAGAGACCGATGCGGGCTCCGGCAGCGATGCCCATGCCGACCAGCATGTCCAGCAGCAAACGGTAGGGGTTCTGATGTTCATGCCAGGTGTGGATAGCCCCGTCCACCTCACGGAAATCACGGACGGTGCCCTCCTCGAAGGCCGGAGCGATGTAGACCAGTGGGCCAGCAGCAGGCAGCACGGCGCCCACCATGCGTTCGCTCGGGCTCCACTTCACACCTGTGAAGTAGCGCAGGTTGCTGCCGGCGTTCAGGTAGATGGCCGCGATGCCCTGATCACGCATCAGCTCCTGGGCCCTGGCGATACGGGCCCGATACTCGTCAAGGCCAATGGGCTCCATGCCCACCGCCATGTTCGACAGACCGGACAGCGCCTGCTCCGACGTCTTGCCGCCAACTCCTACCGTCATGATGCTTCTCTCGGGTTCTGTTATGGCGCGTCAATTTAAGTACGACTTAAAATACCGTCAACACCAATTTTCAGCAGAACTTAATTTTCAACAGAACGACAAGCCTTTCCTGCAATGCGTCGCCCGTTATACTGGTGCTCTCGAAACCAGAGCCACGCCAATGACCGTAGAACAGATCGGCGAACGGTTGCGCCGCTACCGCCGCGCCGCCAACAAGCCCCTGAACCAGGTAGCCGCCGAATCAGGCCTCACCGCCAGTTTCTTGTCCCAGGCCGAACGCAACCTCACCGGCGTGTCGATCTCCTCCCTGGCAAGCATCGCCAGATCCCTGGGGATTCCCCTCAACGCCCTGTTCGACCAGCCCAGCCAGCCCCAGCCCGATTCCCACCAGGGCCAGCGCGTGCGCTACACCATTGGTGGTCAGCCACTGGCCTACGAGCGACTGTCCAGCAACTTCCCTGGCAACCCGATCAACGCGGTGAAGATGAGCATGCCAGTGGGCTATCAGTCCGAACTCATTTCCCATGAAGGCGCCGAGTTCGCCTATGTACTGTCCGGGAAGATCGTCTACACCATCGAAGGCCGCAACTACCCCCTGGGACCGGGAGACTCGGTGCATTTCGACGCAGCCAAACCGCACTGTCTCGCCAACTCCGGCGAGGAGGTGGCCGAAGTACTGACCATCACCACCATGGGCCTGTTCGACGACCATCCCGCCCCCTGACCCGGCGGCTCCAGGAAGTAAGTGATGCTGAATTTCAGTTGACCTGAATTTCAGCATCACTTAATTTCGCCTTCAGCAGGCGAAGGCGCAAGCGCTCCTTATCCCCTTCGCCGCCATCGCCCGCCCGGGAACTCCGCTCTCCGGCCCCGGCCCGCGAAGAACAGGGCAACCTGTGACCCATGAAGTCGCAGGATCAGGTGTACAAGACAGCACAGGCTCAACACCTGATATGCCCCCTCAGAAAAACAACAACGAGGTTCGCATGCGTCAGAAAACCGCGCTCACTTCCATGGTTGCCGCAGGTCTCATCCTCGGCTCCGGCTTCACCCAGGCCGCCAGCAATCTGGTGTTCTGTTCCGAAGGCAGCCCCTCCGGCTTCGATCCGGGCCAGTACACCACCGGTACCGATTTCGATGCGACCTCGGAAACCCTGTTCAATCGCCTTGCCCAGTTCCAGCGCGGCAGCACCCAGGTCGAACCGGCCCTGGCCAGCAGCTGGGAAATCAGCGACGATGGCAAGCGTTACGTGTTCCACCTGCGCCCGGGCGTGAAGTTCCATAGCACCGACTACTTCAAGCCGAGCCGCGACTTCAATGCCGACGACGTGCTGTTCACCTTCCAGCGCATGCTCGACAAGGAGCATCCCTTCCGCAAGGCCTACCCCACCGAATTCCCCTACTTCACCGACATGGGCCTGGACAAGAACATCGCCAAGGTGGAGAAGCTCGACGAGTTGACCGTGGCCTTCACCCTGAACGAAGTGGATGCCGCCTTCATCCAGAACCTGTCGATGAACTTTGCCGCGATTCACTCCGCCGAATATGCCGAGCAGTTGCTCAAGTCCGGTAAGGCTTCCGATATCAACCAGAAGCCCATCGGCACAGGCCCGTTCGTGCTCAAGCGCTACCAGAAAGATGCGCAGATCCGCTTTAGCGGCAACAAGGATTACTGGAATCCCGAAGATGTGAAGATCGACAACCTGATCTTTTCCATCAACACCGATGCCTCGGTGCGCACCCAGAAGCTCAAGGCCGGCGAGTGCCATATCACCCTCAACCCGCGCCCCGCCGACATCGAGACCCTGCAAAAGGATCCGAACCTGCAGGTGCCGAGCGAGCCGGGCTTCAACCTCGGCTACATCGCCTACAACGTCACCCGCGCCCCCTTCGACAAACTCGAGGTACGCCAAGCACTGGACATGGCGGTGAACAAGCAGGCCATCATCGATGCCGTCTACCAGGGTGCCGGCCAACTGGCGGTCAACGGCATGCCGCCGACCCAATGGTCCTACGACGAAACCATCAAGGATCGCGAGTTCAACCCGGAGAAGTCCCGGGAACTGCTCAAGGCCGCCGGTGTTGCCGAAGGTACCGAAATCACCCTCTGGGCCATGCCGGTGCAGCGCCCCTACAACCCCAACGCCAAGCTGATGGCCGAAATGCTCCAGGCCGACTGGGCCAAGGTAGGCATCAAGGCACGCATCGTCAGCTATGAATGGGGCGAGTACATCAAGCGTGCCCATGCCGGCGAGCACGACGCCATGCTGATTGGCTGGACCGGCGACAACGGTGATCCGGACAACTGGCTGGGCACCCTCTACGGCTGCGACTCGGTGGATGGCAACAACTTCTCCAAGTGGTGTGACAGCGATTACGACAAGCTGGTAAAAGCCGCCAAGGCCACCTCCGACGTGGAGCAACGCACCGAGCTGTACAAGCAGGCCCAGCGTGTCCTGCAACAGCAGGTGCCGATCACCCCGATCGCCCACTCCACGGTCTACCAGCCGATGCGTGCCAGCGTGAAGGGCTTCCAGATCAGTCCCTTCGGACGCAACAGTTTTTACGGCGTTGCCAATGAGCGCTGAGTGAAGGAGGCCGGGCAACCGGCCTCTCCCCCTCCATCCGGCACCCAAGACCGGACGAGGCCAATCCCACCTGCCAGAGACGCAAGGCAACCGGCCTGGAGCCGCTTGCCTTTACCCACACAGCCTAAACTGCGGGGAGCGGCCAGGACGCTGGCCGGCACAACAAAAGACAAGGAGTGATTCGCCCATATGCTCAGTTTCATCGCACGCCGACTGGGGCTTCTGATCCCCACCTTCTTCGGCGTCACCCTACTGACCTTCGCACTGATCCGCCTGATTCCGGGCGATCCGGTGGAGGTGATGATGGGTGAACGTCGGGTAGACCCGGAGATGCACGCCCAGGCCATGGAGCGTCTGGGGCTGAACAAACCGCTGTACGCCCAGTACCTGGACTACATCGGTCAGCTCGCCAGCGGCAACCTGGGCGAGTCACTGCGCTCGCGTGAAAGCGTGTGGAAAGAGTTTCTCACCCTGTTCCCGGCTACCGTCGAACTGGCACTGGCTGCCTTGCTGTTCGCCGGCACCCTGGGCGTGATCGCCGGGGTAATCGCTGCACTCAAGCGCGGCTCGCTGTTTGACCACGGGGTGATGGGCATCTCACTGACCGGCTATTCGATGCCGATCTTCTGGTGGGGCCTGCTGCTGATCATGTTCTTCTCGGTGGGCCTGGGCTGGACGCCGGTGTCCGGACGCATCGACCTGCTCTACGACATTCCACCGGTCACCGGCTTCATGCTCATCGACACCCTGCTTTCCGAAGAGCAAGGTGCCTTCGTCGATGCCCTGCGCCATCTGATCCTGCCGGCCATCGTGCTCGGCACCATTCCGCTGGCGGTGATCGCGCGGATGACCCGCTCGGCCATGCTCGAAGTGCTGCGCGAGGACTACATCCGCACCGCACGCGCCAAGGGCCTGTCGCCGACGCGCGTGGTCTTCGTGCATGGCCTGCGCAATGCCTTGATCCCGGTGCTGACCGTGTTCGGCCTGCAAGTGGGCACCCTGCTGGCCGGCGCGGTGCTGACCGAAACCATCTTCTCCTGGCCGGGCATCGGCAAGTGGCTGATCGAAGCCATCGGCGCGCGCGACTACCCGGTGGTGCAGAACGGCATCCTGCTGATTGCCTGTCTGGTGATTCTGGTCAACTTCACCGTGGACATTCTCTATGGACTGGTCAATCCACGCATTCGCCATCAGAAATAAGGAGCGCACCATGCACAGCCCCATAGTTTGCGTAGGGTGGATGACGCTCATTTCATCCACCGTGAAAAACCGTCGGTGGACGGGTGAAGCGTCCTCCACCCTACAAGAGGTGCGCCCATGAGCACCTCCACCACCCTCGACCAGAGCCTGCTCTACCCTTCTCCATTCAA
The DNA here is from genome assembly GCF_019656335.1 of Pseudomonas sp. NCCP-436. Classification (GTDB taxonomy): domain Bacteria; phylum Pseudomonadota; class Gammaproteobacteria; order Pseudomonadales; family Pseudomonadaceae; genus Aquipseudomonas. Next base: position 260,714 of record NZ_BPLZ01000003.1, read on the forward strand.
GGAATTCTGGCAAGCCTTCAGCCACAACAAGGGCGCCTTGTGCGGCCTCCTCTTCATGCTGCTGATGGTGCTCTGCGCGCTGTTCGCACCGTGGATCGCGCCACATGATCCCAGCGAGCAGTACCGCGAATTCCTGCTCACCCCGCCGGTCTGGCTGGAAGGTGGACAGTGGCCGTTCCTGCTCGGCACCGATGAACTGGGGCGCGACCTGCTGTCCCGACTGATCTTCGGTGCGCGGCTGTCGCTGCTGATCGGCCTGGCCTCGGTGATGCTGTCGCTGATTCCGGGCATTCTGCTGGGTCTGCTTGCCGGTTTTTTCCCGCGCCTGCTCGGTCCCGGCATCATGCGCCTGATGGACATCATGCTGGCCCTGCCCTCGCTCCTGCTGGCGGTGGCCATCGTCGCCATCCTCGGCCCGGGGCTGATCAACACCATCTTCGCTATCGCCATCGTCTCGCTGCCGTCCTACGTGCGCCTGACCCGCGCCGCGGTGATGGGTGAGCTGAACCGCGACTACGTCACCGCCGCCCGCCTGGCCGGCGCCGGACTACCGCGGCTGATGTTCGTCACCGTGCTGCCCAACTGCCTGGCGCCGCTGATCGTGCAGGCCACCCTGAGTTTCTCCTCGGCCATTCTCGACGCTGCCGCGTTGGGCTTCCTCGGCCTCGGCGTACAACCACCAACGCCTGAGTGGGGCACCATGCTGGCCTCGGCCCGCGACTACATCGAGCGCGCCTGGTGGGTGGTCTCGCTGCCCGGCCTGGCCATCCTGCTCAGCGTGCTGGCCATCAACCTGATGGGCGACGGCCTGCGCGATGCGCTCGACCCGAAACTGAAGAATGCGCACTAAGGAGTCCGTCATGAACATGCAAATTATCTCCTCTCCCCTGCACGGGAGAGGGATCGGCGCAGCGGGCATGATCCACCGCGCCTTCTCGCCAAACCTTTCGCGGATGCCATCCTCGTTCACGGAGAGCCGTTCATGAGCCTGCTGGAGATCCGCAATCTGTCCGTGCGCTTCGGCAGCGAGGATGCCGTGCCGGTGGTCGACGGCCTCGACCTTTCCGTGGACAAGGGCGAAGTACTGGCCATTGTCGGCGAATCCGGTTCCGGCAAGTCGGTGACCATGATGGCCCTGATGGGCCTGATCGACGCACCGGGCATCGTCCGTGCCGACAGCCTGTGCTTCGACGGCCACGACATGCTCAGGCTCAAGGGCAAGCAGCGTCGGCACATTGTCGGCAAGGATCTGGCCATGGTCTTCCAGGATCCGATGACCGCGCTCAACCCCAGCTATACCGTGGGTTTCCAGATCGAGGAAGTGCTCCGCCAGCACCTCGGCCTGAAAGGCCGGGAAGCCCGCAAGCGGGCGCTGGAACTGCTGCAGCGGGTGGAGATCCCGGGCGCCGCCAGCCGTCTGGAGGCCTATCCGCACCAGCTCTCCGGTGGCATGAGCCAGCGCGTGGCGATTGCCATGGCCATCGCCGCCGAGCCCAAACTGCTGATCGCCGATGAGCCGACTACGGCGCTGGACGTAACCATCCAGGCGCAGATCATGGATCTGCTGCTGGATCTGCAGCGCGACCAGGGCATGGCCCTGGTGCTGATCACCCACGACCTGGCCGTGGTGGCCGAAACCGCCCAACGCGTCTGCGTGATGTATGCCGGCCAGGCGGTGGAGCTGGGCCGCGTGCCGACGTTGTTCGACGCCCCGACCCACCCTTACACCGAAGCCCTGCTCAAGGCCATTCCCGAGCACAGTGCAGGCGCCAGCCGCCTGGCCACCCTGCCCGGCATCGTCCCCGGCCGCTACGACCGCCCGCAGGGCTGCCTGCTGTCACCGCGCTGCCCCTACGCGCAAGAGCGCTGCCACCAGCAGCGCCCGACACTGGATGAACATTCCCGCGGCGCCGCGCGCTGCTTCTTTCCCCTGGAGGTGGCCCGATGAGCAGTGTTCTCGAAGCCAGCGAACTGACCCGTCACTACAGCGTCTCGCGCGGGCCGTTCAAGCCCGCCGCCACGGTGCAGGCGCTCAACGGCGTATCCTTCAGCCTGCAGGCCGGCAAGACCCTGGCGGTGGTCGGCGAGTCCGGCTGCGGCAAGTCCACCCTGGCCCGGGCCCTGACCCTGATCGAACAACCCAGTTCCGGCAGCCTGCGCATCGGTGGCCGCGAGGTAAACGGCGCCAGCAAGGCCGAGTGCCAGCAGTTGCGCCGCGATGTGCAGATGGTGTTCCAGAACCCCTATGCCTCGCTCAACCCGCGGCAGAAGATCGGCGACCAGCTGGCCGAGCCGCTACTGATCAACACCAACCTCAGTCGCGCCGAACGCCGCGAGCAGGTGCAGGCGATGATGCAACAGGTGGGCCTGCGCCCCGAGCACTACCAGCGCTACCCGCACATGTTCTCCGGCGGGCAGCGCCAGCGCATCGCCCTGGCACGCGCCATGATGCTCAACCCGAAGGTGCTGGTGGCTGACGAGCCGACCTCGGCGCTGGATGTGTCGATACAGGCCCAGGTGCTCAATCTGTTTATGGATCTGCAGGAACAGTTCGATACCGGATACGTGTTCATCTCGCACAACCTGGCTGTCGTGCGCCACGTGGCCGACGAGGTGCTGGTGATGTACCTGGGCCGCTCGGTCGAGATCGGCCCGGCCGAGGCGCTCTACAGCCAGCCGCTGCATCCCTATACCCGCGCCCTGCTCTCAGCCACTCCCGCCATTCATCCGGACCCAAGCCGCCCGCGCCTGAAGATCGCCGGTGAATTGCCCAACCCGCTGGATCCACCCTCCGGCTGCGCCTTCCACAAGCGCTGCCCGCATGCCGACGAGCGCTGTCGTAGCGAGCGCCCCGAGCTGCGCCTGATCGACGCCCGACAGGTGGCCTGCCACCACGTCGAGCGCCACAGCAACTGACCTCCGGGCCGCCTCCGGTTTAGTCCGGCAGCGGCCCGGCCAGATCTATGCTTTCGGCCAGCGCATCTTCCAGCCGCTGCAATTCGCAGTCCATGGCGGCGGCGGCGTCAGCCAGCACACGGGCGATGCGGATAAAGGCCGGTGCTGCTTCAACGAAAGCCAGCACCACCATCGGGTCGAAACGCGTACCACTGTCGGCACAGATCTGCTTCACCGCCTGCTCAGGCGCCACCTGTGGCAGATACGGATGCGGGCAGGTCAAATCCTCAAACGCTGCCACCAGCGCCATCAGCCGTGCCGACAGCGGGATCTGCTCACCATGCAGGCCCTGCGGATAGCCCTTGCCATCCCAACGCTCATGCTGCCCGTAGACGATGTCACGGGCATCGGAAAGAAAGTCGATCGCCCCACCAAGCCGGCGCTCAGCCCGCTCCAGGGCGTCACGACCAGCCAATACCCCTTCCCGGAGCAGGCGAAGGTCGGTCTCATCCGGCTCAGCGTGGCGCAGTAGAATACGATCCGGCAGGGTCAGGCGGTCGATCATGTACAGTTTCGCGGACTTGCCCAGCTGGGTGATGCGCTCGGCCGTCAGCGCTTGTGACAGGGCTGGCTGCTGGCGGGCAAAGGCCACCACCAGACGAATCATGTAGCGCTCGATACGCCGTAGCCGGCGACTACAGGGGTTGTCCCGCATCAGCGCCAGGCTGGCCATGGCCTCTATGGTCACGTCCTGCAGGTTCTGGATGTCACGGGTACGACGCCGGATCTCAAGCTCCAGGTATTCGTTCTTATCGCGCAGGTAGTCGGCAGCCCCCTTGAGCTGCAACTGTGCGCGAACCCGGGCCAGCACAATGGGAGCACTAGCCGGCTTGACGATGTAGTCGGCTGCTCCCAGGTCAAACCCCAACTGTTCGTCGGCCGTGTCATTGCTGGCAGTCACCAGAATCAGCGGTATATCGCGCAGCAGAGGATCACTTTTGAGCAGGCGGCAGAGATAGTAGTCGCTATACAGTCCCAGCAGGATCAGATCAGGCAGCGGCATTTCCCGGGCCTTGGCCAAGGCCTCTCGCTCTGACGTCAGGCGGATTTGATAGTGTTCCATCAGCAGCAGGCCAAGCTTCTGCCGTGCCTCCTGCGATTCGTCCACCACCAGGATCAGCTCCCGTTCCGGCCTGTCGAGCATATCCTGCATCACACTCACCCTCGGCTGCCGTTGTCCACGCCCCCCACAGCGCTCGAGCGCGCAGTGAGCAGGCCCTGGCCCCTCTCCCCGGGGCTTCATGAAGAGAGTAAAGACGCTGTCCGGCACTTCTGCCCGCTCGGCCCCACTCTGGTATTTGAAAGTGCGATACGGATTGGCAGCGCGGCCATCCAAGCCGACAATCACCTGCGACGACCACTCTTGCCGAGGCCCCCGATGCTCGATCCGGAACACTGCTGGCAGGCTGTCTGCGCTCGCGACGCCGGATACGACGGGCGCTTCGTCTTTGCCGTACAGAGCACAGGCATCTACTGTCGGCCCAGTTGCCCAGCCCGACGCCCACGTCGCGACAACGTCAGTTTTCACGCCGATGCGGCAAGTGCCGAGTCCGCCGGTTTCCGCCCATGCCGACGTTGTTCACCGCATACCCGCAGTCCGGCACAACAGCTCGACGAACTGATCGCCGCAGCCTGCGAACGGCTAAGACAGCAACCGCAGCAAACCCTGGCGCAACTGGCCGCACACATTGGTCTGTCGCCTTCCCATCTGGCACGCGCTTTCAAAGCCCGAACTGGACTGACACCCCGCGCCTGGGCTGCCGCCGAACGCCGGCGACGCCTGGAGCAGCACTTGCCACAAGCTACCAGCGTGCTCGATGCGGCACTGGCTGCCGGTTATTCCGGTACCCGCGCCATTTATGAAGACAGCTCCGGCATGGCGCCCGCTCGCCGTCGTCTACGCGGAGCCGGGGAGCGCCTGCGCTATGCCATAAGCCTCAGCACACTGGGCTGGCTGTTGCTGGCCGCCAGTAGCAAGGGAATATGCGCTCTGCTACTGGGTGAAGAGCCTGAAGCACTCTACGAGGAACTGCAGCAGCGTTTTGCCGCTGCCAAACTGGTCGAGGACACTCAGGGCCTGCAGCCCTGGCTAACGCAAGTGCTGGCCCAACTGCGGGAACCGGAGCGCGCTGTACACCTGCCTCTGGACATTCGTGGCACAGCCTTCCAGGAGCGTGTCTGGCAAGCGCTGCAACGCATCCCCCATGGCACCACCCGGAGCTATGGAGAACTGGCCAAACAGCTGCATAGCCATCCACGCGCCATCGCCCGGGCCTGCGCCAGCAATACCATTGCCCTGTTGCTACCATGCCACCGGGTGATCGCCAGCGACGGAGGCCCTGGCGGCTACCGCTGGGGCTTGCAGCGCAAGCAGCGACTGCTGGAGCTGGAGCGCTCCCTCATCCCACCAGATGAGACCGAGCGCGACAACTGAAGAATCGCTGGCATACTCCCGCACCATGCCAGAAGCTGGGCTATTCAGGCGATGGCCTTCGCTTGAGTATGAAAACAGACAAAAGCCCAAGACTCTTCCGCCTTTCCACTTCATCAAAAAACGGAAAACCGTATTGGCAGGACAGAGGGGCAGGCGCTGACGGCCGAACCCCGCGCCCTCAGAAACCGGCGATACGGAGATAACTGCCGGTGATCACATCTCCCCAGAGCAGGGCAATCAGACCGGCTATCGCCAGATACGGCCCGAAGGGAATGGGTGTACCTGTGTCACTACCGCGCAGGCGCAGCAGGATCATTCCCAGTACCGCCCCCACCAGCGAGGAAAGCAGGACAGTCAGCGGCAGGATCTGCCAGCCTCCCCAGGCACCCAGCATGGCCAACAGCTTGAAGTCGCCATGCCCCATACCTTCCTTGCCAGTGATCAGGCGGAACAGCCAGTAGACAGACCACAGGCTCAGGTAACCGGCGATCGCTCCCCACAAGGCCGAATCCAGGCTGGTGAACAGGCCAAAATGGTTGACGATCAACCCCAGCCACAGCAAGGGCAGCACCAGCGCGTCCGGCAGGAGCTGATGATCGGCATCGATCATACTCATGGCCAACAAGCCCCAGACCAACAGCAGCATGGCCCCAGCCTGCCAGCCAAAGCCGAAATGCCAGGCGATATAAGCAGCAAGCAGACCACTGGTCAGTTCCACCAGCGGATAGCGCTTGCTGATGGGCACCCGGCAGCCGGCGCAGCGGCCACGCAGGAGCAGATAGCTAATCAGCGGGATGTTTTCCCAAGACCGGATCTCATGCCCGCAGTGTGGGCAGGACGAATTGGGCAAGAGCAGATTGAAGGTTGCACGCTGCGGCTCGGCGGGCAGGTCGAGCACCTCTCGCGCCTGCACCCGCCAGTCACGCTGCAACATGATTGGCAGGCGATAGATCACGACATTGAGAAAGCTGCCAACCAGCAGTCCGAGCAACGCGCAGAGCAAAACAAAGGCTGACGCATTGTCGGCCAGAAACTGAAACGGCATACCCTAACCGACTACCATACCAATCTGGAAGATCGGCAGGTACATGGCGATAATCAGACCACCGACCAACACGCCGAGCACGGCCATAATCATGGGTTCCATCAGCGTGGTCAGGTTGTCCACCGCGTTATCCACTTCCTCTTCATAATAGCTGGCAGTCTTGTCCAGCATCTCGTCCAGCGAGCCGGATTCTTCGCCGATGGCCGTCATCTGCACAGCCATACTGGGGAAGATGTCTGCCTGGCGCATTGAGAAGTTCAACTGAACGCCGGAAGACACATCAACCTTGATCTTGTTGACAGCATTGCGGAACACCACGTTGCCCGTAGCCCCGGCCACCGAATCCAGTGCATCGATCAATGGCACACCTGCGGCAAAAGTCGTCGCCAGGGTTCGGGCAAAACGCGCCACTACTGCTTTGTAGAGGATGTCTCCAATGATCGGTGTCTTAAGCAGAGTTCTGTCAAGGAAATTTCGAAACTTCTCCGAGCGCTTATAGGCCTGGCCAAAAATGAATACTCCGCCGACGAGACCGAACAAAATCAGCCACCACCAGCGCTGCAACCCACGGGAAAGATTCACCACGATCTGAGTAAAAGCGGGCAATTGAGCACCGAACCCATGAAAAATGCTCTCAAACTCTGGCACCACCTCGATCAAAAGGATTGCGGTAACAATCACCGCCACCACGATAACCGCCATCGGATAGGTCATGGCTTTCCTGATCTTGGCCTTGAGCGACTCGGTCTTTTCCTTGTAGGTGGCGATGCGATCCAGCAGAGTTTCCAGGGCACCGGACTGCTCGCCGGACTCGACCAGGTTGCAATACAGATCATCGAAGTACATCGGCTTCTTGCGCAGCGACGAAGCGAAGCTGTTGCCTGCCGCAACTTCCTGCTTGATCTCATCGATCAGCTTGCGCATGTTCGGGTTGTCGAAGCCCTCGGCAATGATGTCAAAGGACTGCAGCAACGGTACCCCGGCCTTCATCATGGTTGCCATCTGCCGGGTGAACAGGGCGATGTCCATCGGCTTGATCTTCTTGCCGCTGCCAAACAGCGAAACGGCTTTTTTACGCACCTTGATGGGGTTGATGCCCTGCTTGCGTAGCTGCGCCTTGACCAGCGCGGGAGACTGACCGCTGATTTCCCCCTTTACTTTGCCTCCCTTGCGATCAGTGCCTTCCCAGGCGAATACGCTGGTTTTCAGTGCTTTTTCCGCCATGGATTAGTCCTTGGTCACTCGGTTGACTTCCTCCAGGCTGGTGATGCCCTGCATCGCCTTGATCAACCCGGAAGTACGAAGATCGTTGAAACCGTCGGCTCTCGCTTGTGCAGCGATTTCGATGGAGTTGCCTTCCTCCATGATAATGCGTTGCATCGCCGGCGTGATTTTAACTACTTCATAAATCCCCACCCTTCCCTTGTAACCGCCCTTGCAGTGTTCACAACCATTGGGGCCATAAAGCTTGAAGGTACCCAGCTTGTTCTCCGGAAAACCTTCCTTGATCAGCACCTCGGCGGGCACCACCACTTCCTTCTTGCAACTGCAGAGCTTGCGCGCCAGTCGCTGGGCAATGATCAGGTTGACCGAAGTTGCGATATTGAAGGCCGGCACGCCCATGTTACGCAGGCGAGTCAGGGTTTCAGCGGCACTGTTGGTGTGCAGAGTGGACATCACCATGTGCCCGGTCTGCGCTGCCTTGACGGCGATCTCGGCGGTTTCCAGGTCGCGGATCTCGCCCACCATGATTACGTCCGGATCCTGCCGCAGGAAAGCGCGTAGTGCCTGCGCGAAGTCCATCCCATGCCTCGGATTGACGTTGACCTGGTTGATCCCCTCCAGGTTGATCTCCACCGGATCTTCCGCCGTGGAGATGTTGATGCCCGGGGTATTAAGGATATTCAGGCCGGTGTAGAGCGATACCGTCTTGCCGGAACCGGTCGGCCCAGTCACCAGAATCATGCCCTGAGGCTGCTTGAGCGCCTCCATGTAAAGCGCCTTCTGGTCCTCTTCATAACCCAACGCGTCAATGCCCATCTGGGCACTGCTCGGATCGAGGATCCGCATCACGATCTTCTCGCCCCACAGCGTGGGCAACGTGTTGACACGGAAGTCGATGGCCTTGTTTTTCGAGACCTTCATCTTGATCCGGCCATCCTGTGGTTTGCGGCGCTCGGAAATATCCAGCTGCGCCATTACCTTGAGGCGAGCAGCCAACCGGCTGGCAAGCTGAATCGGCGGACGCGCCACTTCGTGCAACACGCCATCGGTACGAAAGCGCACGCGGTATATCTTTTCGTAAGGCTCGAAGTGCAAATCGGAGGAACCACCCTTGATGGCATCGAGCAGCATCTTGTTGATAAAGCGCACCACCGGAGCATCGTCTGCATCACCGCCGGCCGCCTCCTCCTTCTCGTCACCGACAGCCTCTACATCCAGGCCATCCAGATCGACATCGGCCAGCTCCTCCATGCCGCTGCTGCCAGTATCGAAGAAACGCTCGATGGCCTCGCCGAGCTTGTCATCTTCAACCAGCAATGCCTCGGTGCTCAGGCCGGCACTGAACTGGACGTCAGTCAGCGCCTGGTGATTGGTCGGATCGGACAAGGCGATAAACAGCTTGTTGCCACGCTTGTACAGCGGCAGAACCCGGTGCTGACGACAGATCTTCTCGCTGAGAATCTCGCGAGGCTGGCTCTCCCTGTCCATGGCCCCGAGATCAAAATAGGGCATCCCGAACTGCTCGGCCGCCACCTCCGCCAGAGCCCGACTACCTACCAGCCGGTTCTGTACCAGGTACGACACCAGGGGAATCTTGTTGCGGGCTGCCTGGGCCTGAGCCTGACTGGCCGTACGCTCATCGAGGAGTTCGGCGTTGACAAGTTGACGGGCCAGGCCCGTTGCGATCACGGTGTCGTTCATTGGTGGCAGGTATCAAACGGATGACTGAACCACTCTTATAGCCCAAAGCCATGCCCTGCCCCAAGCAGGTTATAACTGGGTGACCAAAAGTGTCAGTTGCTGACTTTGCAGGCCCTTTCTCCCTCTCAACAAACGCTTCCATCTATCAAGATTCAAGATGTTTACGGGTGGCCTGTACCAGATAAGCAAGACGAGAGTCACTGTCTCAGACCATCAGACAGCCTGAAAAACATACTTGGCACGCTACCTGCTTAGAACGAAACCAGGTCCCCGACCTTAACCACAACAGGAGCTAATCCATGAAGTCTCTGAAAAAGCAAAAGGGTTTCACCCTGATTGAGCTGATGATCGTAGTAGCCATCATCGGCATCCTGGCTGCCATCGCCCTGCCACAGTTCAATGAATACCGTGCCAAGTCCAACGACACCGTAGCTACTGCCGACGCCAAGAATGCCGTCAGCGTCCTGGCCGCTTCTCAGCTCTAATCCGGAGTAGAACCCATGAAAAAAATCGTAGCTTCCTTCATCGCAGTAGCTGGCATCTTCAGTACTTCTGCCTTTGCTACCCCGATTTCGTCCGGCACCCCCATTCAGCCCGGCAACCAGGGCTGTGCCCTGCTGAGTGAGGCAGTAACCATCAACCTATCGAGCAACGTCTACGGCGCATACAATTGCAACGTAGCCAACAACACCATCCGCGTTGCCACCTGCCACAAGGGCGGCAGCCGCAAGCAGGCGACCATTGCCTGTGCCGTGGTCGACATCATCCCCGGTGAGAACGGCGCTGACGACACCATCGTCATGAACGACGACAGCTGCCCTACCACCAACTACGAAGGCGTGACCTTCCAGTCCAACAGCCTCGGCAAGGGCTACCTGGCCTCGACCGCCGGTGGCAGCGTGGCTGCAAGCAGCCTGACCGCAATCTGCGACTCCGCTACCCCGGTCAACTCCCTTGTGACCAACTAAGCGGCACCAGCGGGGCGTGGCGTCTGCTGTGCCCCGCTTCTTTGCCGTCTGCAGTCTATCCATGAGCTTCAGGTCATGAAAAAGTCGGCATCACGTGTTTTCGCGAAAGGTTTCACCCTCATCGAATTGATGATCGTTATAGCAATTGTGGGCATACTGACCGCAATAGCTATTCCCCTTTTCAACGATTACAAAGGGCGTGCCAGCGACGCCTCTGCCCAGGCCGATGCCAAGGCCGCTACAGCGATACTGACCCTTGCGTTCAGACGCTGATCATCTCTCAGGATCGGATAACCGGCACCATGCTAGGTTTCTTCTCTGCTTTTCGTCTTGCCATTCGTGCACGCTACCCCGGGTTTCTGCTTGGCTCCCTGGCAATACTGATTACCGCAACCCTGCTGGCAGCCCAGTTCAGCGGACGACAATCAGCCACTGTCGGCCTAGATGTCGGCCTTTCCGTCATTCGAATCCTGCTTCCACTCGTCATGATCTTCATGACGCAAGAACTGCTGTCCAGAGAGTTCGACCGTCGCTACTTCCTCAACTCTATGAGTTACCCCGTTTCACGCGAGCGCTTCTTCCTCAACCGATTTCTCACCCTGATTTTTCTGGGGCTGCTACTGCTATGCGTGATGGCCATCACTCTGGCGGGAACTGTAGCCGCCCTGGAATCCATGCAACCCCAGGGAACAGCTGCAAACCTGGGGGTCGGTTATCTCTGCGTCATTGCCTTCATTGCAATGGATTTTCTCGTTCTCGCCTCTCTCGCCGGTTTTCTCGCAGTTATCGCTTCAACACCTAGCTTTGTTCTGATCGGCGTACTGGGCTTCACGCTGATCGCCCGTTCGTATGCTGCCGTCTCGGAGCTTCTTACCCAGAACGCCTATCTGGTCAGCAATGCCGAAAGCTATCGGGACAGTCTAGGCGTGCTTGGCTATCTGCTCCCCAACCTGGCAAGCCTGGATATACGCGGCCTATCCCTGTATGGGCAATGGTACTTTTTTCCCAATGACTGGATGTGGCTGATGACCTCTGCCGGTAGCTATGCATTCGGTTTTATAGCGCTGGCTCTCTGGGCCATCAGACACAAACGTTTTTCCTGACATGCTCCCTCGCCACTGTTTTCTAGTTCTTGCGCTGATTTTCTTCTCGTGCTTTTCCCTGAGCACGCAACTGAAGCAGCCTCCGGACACTCAGCCAGAACTGCGAAATAAAGAGGACCGAGTAGTAGTAAGCGCTCCGATCCTTCTGTTTCTATACGGCGGCGACAATTACCTCGCTGCCAACCTGGAGGCAATTCGCCTAGCTTCTACGGGAATTGATGAATCTGGTACTGACACTGCCTATCTGACGCGGGCTCAACACGAAGTCAGCAAGCTCAATCCCTGCCACGAAGACAACTATTATCTGGCCAACGCGCTTCTTACCTGGGGAGGAGCAGTATCCGAGGGCAACAAAGTATTGAAGTCAGCGATTCAATGTCGCTTCTGGGATGGCGTGGCGCCCTTCTTTTACGGGGTCAACAAAGTGTTCTTTGACCGCGAAAAAGATGAGGCCATACAGGCATTCGAACTGGCAGCAGAGCGGTGGCCAGTAAACTCAGCCGCTCTACGTAGACTCGCGATTACTCTTCGGGCCGAACAGTTTTCCGATGAACATCTGGCATTGAACTATCTGACCCAGCAACGCGATTCAGCAACCGACCCCCTGCTTCAAGAAATGCTAAGCAGACGTGTCACTCGTTTGCACGGTCTCATTCAACTTCGAGAAGCCCAGCGCCGATACGAGAAAAAGCACGGTAACCTCCACGACATTAGTCAGCTTGTCGAGACGGGTGAGTTGACAGCAATCCCCGAAGACCCTCTTGGCTTAGGCTATGAACTGCAGGATGGTCATATCGACATGAAGACGCTGAAGATCGAAGGCATGGAGAGTCAGCAGTGAGCGATGTGCTGGAGTTCAAAAACGTAAGTCACACCTTCCGCAGCAAGGGCCGGGAAGTCCGTGCGCTGCGTGATGTCAGTTTTACCCTCACGGAGGGTGAGGTCTTCGGCTTCGTCGGCCCCAATGGCGCTGGCAAGTCCACCACCATCAAGGTGATGCTGGATATCATCAATGACTACCAAGGCGAAGTAAGCATCTATGGTGTGGATGCGCATCGTGCCGAGGCGCGCCAGCCGCTGGCTTACGTCCCGGAGTCGCCGGCCCTTTATGAGCAGTTCACGCCGCTGGAAATCCTGCGCATGGGCCTGTCCATGTACGGCATCCGTCGCTCGGACGCCGATGCCTGGTGCATGCACTGGTTGGAGCGTTTTTCGGTTCACATAAATGCCAAGCGGCGCATTCGCGAGCTGTCCAAGGGCAATGTCCAGCGGGTGGCACTGGCCCACGCCATGGCCGTTCAGCCCAAACTGCTGATTCTCGACGAACCGCTCTCGGGCCTGGATCCGGTCGGGCGCAAGGACGTAGTGGAGATTCTCACCGAGTTCAAGCAGCAGGGCGGCGCCATCTTTTTCACCTCCCACGTACTGCACGATGTCGAACGCATCGCTGACCGTTTCGGCTTTATCAATAAAGGCGAGTTGCTGACCGTGCGTTCGCCGCGCGAGCTGGCCGCCGAGCGTGCCGACGATATGCTGGTGCGCTATCACGCCGCACAACCCATTGGTGAACCGCTGCGTGTACTGCGCGAGGGCGAGTTCGAGTGTGAGGTGCTGCAGGCGGATCTGCCGGCGTTTATCGCGCAACTGAATCAGGTTGGCGGTCATCTATTGACGATCAAGCCGGCCGTTTCTCTGGAAACCGTGTTCTTCAACATCCTCGAGAGCGCCACACGTTCGGTGCAGCACTGAGCGGAGCCCGGCTACAGACCGGGCTCCACGGCAGTTTGATTACAGCGCCAGACGCATCGACAGATCCACCGCCTTGATGTCCTTGGTCAGCGTGCCCAGGGAAATGTAGTCCACTCCTGTCTCGGCCACCGCACGCAAGCTGCTGTCATCAATGCCGCCGGATGCTTCCAGTAGGGCGCGGCCGGCGGTAAGTCTTACGGCTTCGCGCATATCCACCAGCGACAGCTCGTCAAGCATGACGATATCGGCCCCTGCCGCCAGCGCCTGGTGTAGCTCGTCCAGACTTTCCACCTCCACCTCCACCGGTTTGCCAGGTGCGATGCGCCGAGCCGTCTCGACAGCCTGGGCGATCCCCCCACAGGCTGCGATATGGTTCTCCTTGATCAGGAATGCGTCATAAAGGCCGATACGGTGATTGTGACAGCCGCCGCAGGTGACCGCGTACTTCTGCGCCAGACGTAGCCCCGGCAGGGTCTTGCGCGTATCCAGCAGACGCACTCCGGTGCCTTCGACCAGATCCGCATAATGACGGCAACGCGTAGCGACAGCAGAAAGCGTCTGCAAAAAGTTCAATGCACTGCGTTCACCACTGAGCAGCGCACGTGCTGGCCCTTCCAGACTGAAGAGAATCTGATCCGGCTGCACTCGCTCGCCATCGTGCACCCGCCAGTGCACGGCTACGCGCGGATCGATCTGCCGAAATACCGCATCGACCCAGGCAGTTCCGCAAACGACAGCAGCTTCCCGGGTGATAACCCGAGCGCTGGCCAGTCGCTCGACAGGAATCAGCTGGGCTGTAATGTCCCCACTACCGATATCCTCGGCCAGCGCACGGCGAACATTGGCTTCGATTTCACTGCCGAGTTCGGCGAGAGTCAGATTGGGCATGGTCGGCTCCGGTTTGGGCGGGGGAAGGATTATAGAGGGCGGAATGGATGAATGCAGCGCTCTGCCGAAGGCGGCCTGAATGCGGCTGCCCATAGCGGCATGAGGCCATCTGTGATGCAGATCAAGTCTGCAAGAAAAAATTGACTTGGTATGGCGCGCAAGCTCCCTATAATGGCTTCACTTTAAATTTATTGACGCCATTCCTTTGACGTTACGGAAGACACTCGGTTGATGCTGTGCAGACTAGAGAACTCGGGATCGGGTCGTCTGCGGGAGAGTGGAATGAAAACCGATGCGAACGTGGTGCCGCTAACCAAAGCCACCGTTCTAGAATCTCCTACTTCGCCGGCTGCCAGACTGCCTGCGGCGCTTGCTCAGGTACGCGACCAGGCGGCACAGCAGCTGAAGCAGAACTTCCAAGGGCTTTTCGAAAACGCCGACGACACGCTGTTCGAGATGGCGGATCGGGCCACCAGCAACGCCGAGCAGAACGCGTTTTTCGAGGCGATGCGAGACTTGCGCCTCAAGCGCAAGAGCATTGAGCGCGGCTTCCTGCAGCAGCTATTCGAGGCTTTTGCCAACCTCAATCAATACGATACCGGCAGGCAGCCGGATCTGGATGTGGTCTCCTTCGACAGCCTGACGCTGGTACAGAACGACGAACTGGAGGTAACCGTGGCGCTGGACGCCATGGTCGCCCGAGTAATGAGCCGCGATGCCAAGGCACTGGGGCAACTCACCACGCGCTTCAATGCTCTGATCAGCCAGAAGCTGGACGACAAGCGCAATCCACTCGGTCCGGCCCTGCTCAGCGAGTACTTCCTCTGCGCCTGCAGCAACCTGGGTGTCGAAATCCGGGTCAAGCTGATCATTCTCAAACTGTTCGAGAAATACGTACTGACCGGTTGCGACAACCTCTACGCCGAGGCGAACCAAACCCTGATCGATGCCGGCATCCTGCCTGAGCTCAAATCCACACCGCCACGTCGCCCTCAACGCCCGATAAACAATGGCTCCACCGTATCAGCCGAAGCCGAGGATACTCTCACCGACGACTCACAACAGAGCGTGCAGGAGGTGTTCGGCGCGCTGCAGTCACTGCTGGCACAGGTGCGTGGCAGCCTCATGCCGCGACATGCTCAGAGAACCGATGCACTGCCTATCAGCAGCAATGACCTGATGCGTTTGCTGTCGCATCTCCAGCAGCGCACTCAGGAGCCGGTCGAAGTGGCCGACTTTGACCTTCGCGAACAACTGGAACAACTGCTGGCCCGGGTCAGCGCCAAGAGTGGCAAGGCCCGCATCGTTGGCGAAGTCGACGAGGATGTAATCAACCTGGTGTCAATGCTGTTCGAGTTCATTCTCGATGACCGCACGCTGCCAGACTCGCTCAAGGCCCTGATCGGGCGCCTGCAGATTCCCATGCTCAAGGTCGCGGTACTGGACAAGACCTTCTTCAGCCGTGGCAGCCATCCGGCCCGCCGCCTGCTTAACGAGATAGCCTCGGCAGCGCTCGGCTGGGTTGACCAGGACGATATGCAGCGCGACTCCCTGTATCAGAAGATCGAGCAGGTGGTGCAGCGTCTACTCAGCGACTTTGTCGACGATCCAGCAATCTTCTCCGAGCTTCTAACCGACTTTATAGCCTTCACCGGTGACGAACGACGTCGCAGCGAGCTGCTCGAACAGCGCACCCGCGATGCCGAGGAAGGCAGGGCGCGGGCCGAGCTGGCCCGCCTCCAGGTAGAACAGGCCCTCAATGAGCGCCTGCTGGGCAAGACCCTGCCGGAGGTGGTAGTACGCCTGCTGCAGGACGCCTGGAGCAAGGTGCTGATGCTTACCTGCCTCAAGCACGGTATGGACTCCCCGGAGTGGCAAGCGGCTCTGCAGACCATGGATGATCTGATCTGGAGCGTGGCGCCACACGAAGATCCGGAAGCACGCCTGCGTCTTCTGGAGCTGGTGCCGGGGCTGCTCAAGGCCCTGCGAGAGGGTATGACCAGTGCCGCCTTTGACCCCTTCTCTACCAGCGAATTCTTCAACAAACTGGAAGCGCTGCACGTCCAGGCTCTTCAGCGTTTCAAGCACTCTCCAGGCGAGACCGTTGCGGCGCCGGTCGAAGATGCTGCCAAGCCGGACGAAAACGATGAGCCGCTGCCACTGCTGGTATTGCCGCCAGCCGAGGAGGCCGAAGCCGCTTCAGCCATGGTCGAAGTAGTTGAGGAAATCATCCTGCTGGCTCCCGGGCAGACCCGATCGGACGAACCGGAAGTGGTGTTGCCGGAGGACGATGAAGCCCTTTTGCAAGTGGACAGCCTACGTGTGGGCAGCTGGGTCGAGCTCCAAGAAGACGAGGAGCACCGGCTACGCTGCAAGCTGGCGGCGATCATCAAACCCACCGGCAAGTACGTGTTCGTCAACCGCACCGGCATAAAGGTCCTGGAGAAGAGCCGCAACGCTCTGGCCGTGGAGTTTCGCCGCAACGCCATTCGCCTACTGGACGACGCCCTGCTCTTCGACCGGGCGCTGGAGTCGGTTATCGGCAACCTGCGCAGACTGAAAAACGCCTGAGCCCGGCCTCACAACGGGGATCAGGCGGTTTCGTACCGTAGGCTGTGCTTAAGTCGTTGCCTTGAAGGCGGGAAATGGCAAGCAACCAACCCCGCGACGGCAACTGACAAGCATCGGGCAATACACTCGCAATCCGGCTTACCAGGATTCAACGCGCCTTCAGAAACAGGGCTTCACGCACAGCCACTTTTCGCTCATGGCCTATCGCTTCCCACCCTGCGGTTTGCTACCGAAACTGGGCACCTTGCGTACCGCCTTGACCTTGGGCCTGGCCTCGTCCTCCTCGAACCAGCGACCAAGATGGATATTGCCCTTGCTGCCTGACTTGGCGGCGCCAGGAATCAGCTTCTGCTTGGGCTTCTTCGGTTTCTTCAGTATCTGGCCATCGAGGGTGGTCTGCGGCACGCGGTGATCCGGGATGAAGCCCGGCTCCTCACGGCGCGACAACACCTGGCGTATCAGTCGTTCAATGGCGGCCAACAGCTCCACCTCATCGGCACAAACCAGCGAGACCGCCTCGCCACTACTGCCGGCACGACCTGTACGCCCGATGCGGTGTACGTAGTCCTCGGCGTTGACCGGCAGGTCGAGGTTGACCACCAGCGGTAAAGCCTCGATGTCCAGCCCGCGGGCTGCCACATCGGTGGCCACCAGCACCTGCACTTCGCCGGCCTTGAATCGCTCCAGCGCGCGCAAGCGTGCTGGCTGCGGCTTGTCGCCATGGATCGAGTCGGCCGCCACGCCGGACGCCCGCAGTGCCTGCTCCAGCTGATCGACGCCCTTGCGGGTCTTGGCGAAAACCAGTACCTGCCCCCAGCGTCGCTCCTTCAGCAGGTGCAGGAACAGCTCGCTCTTGCGCTTCTTGTCCACTGGAATCAGCCACTGTCTGACACTTTTGGCCGCCGTATTGCGCGGACTGACTTCCACCGACAGCGGATCGCGCAGCAGCTCACCGGCCATCTGCCGGATGACATCAGAGAAGGTAGCGGAAAACAGCAGAGTCTGGCGCCTCTTCGGCAGAGCACTGAACAGCTCGTCCAGCTCACGGGCAAAACCCAGGTCGAGCATGCGATCGGCCTCGTCCAGTACCAGAGTCTGCAGCTGGGCAAACCTCACTGCGTTCTGCCGGTACAGGTCGAGCAGCCGCCCGGGAGTGGCCACCAGTATGTCGACGCCCTTGCGCAGCCGCAGCATCTGCGGGTTGATGCTGACCCCACCGTATACTGCGTAGCTCGACAGCGGCAGGTTGGCGCCGTAGCTCCGGAAGCTCTGCAACACCTGCTCGGCCAGCTCGCGGGTCGGCACCAGCACCAGCGCGCGCAGCGAATTGCCCGCCACCTGCGCGCCCTCCAGAGTCAGACGCTGCAACAACGGCAGGGCAAAGCCGGCGGTCTTGCCAGTGCCCGTCTGTGCCGCCGCCATCAGATCACGGCCCTTGAGCACGGCGGGAATGGACTGACTCTGAACCGGCGTCGGCGTCTGGTAGTCGAGGTCAGCGAGCGTGCGCAGCAGCGGCTCGATCAGGCCAAGGGAAGCAAAGGTCATGAGACAACCAGGTCGACAGGGAAACAGGCGTGCAGTTTACCTGAAGCGCCCGGCATTTCCTGCCTACGAAACGGCATTGAGCTTGACCATCTGGTTGCGCCGATAGAGACCGCTACGCAATGCATCCCCCTTAACGATATAAAGCTGTTCTGGTACATGCATCGAGCCATAATCGGCTCGGCCCGTAGCCGATCAGTCGTTAACGTTTACCAGCACCAGGGCACTCCAGCTCGCGCTTAATGCTTAGCCATTCGTCCCCGAGTCGAAAACGCAGATAGGCCACGAAGACCTGATCGCGCAGACGTCTAAAGGTCGAGGTGCGACGGGCTCCCAAAGTGCTCTCGATGGTTTCGGTAAGCCACGTGCTCTCAAAGGCCGTCCAGATTGGAGGAACAGGCGCCAGCAGGTTGGAATAGCAAACGGGAGCCACCTCCTCGAAGAAGGCGCGCTCTATTGCGGCGAGGTCAAATCCTGCCAACTGCCGGGCTATGAGGTTGTAATCGACTTCGTTGTCGACAAAAGCATCCGACAGTGCCGACCACAACCGAATACGCTGATCGCGCGTCAAAACACTTGCCACTTGGAAAACTCCTCAGGCTCTCCATTCAGAGCATCTGCTGTCGAGCCTGGTACCAGATACTACGAATGTCGCCATGCATGCACCATCGGCATCTGACAATGCGGAGCGACGTGCCAACGGGATAGACCGCTCCCGCAGCAAAGCCCGTGGATGCATCCGACGCCGAAAGCGTTAGGATCCGGGTACTGTGTTCACCCCGTGAGTTACCAATATGCCTCACCCGAATCTTGTCATACTCACCGGTGCCGGTATTTCCGCCGAGAGCGGCATCCGCACTTTTCGCGCCTCCGACGGCCTGTGGGAGGAGCATCGCATCGAAGATGTCGCCACGCCCGAAGCTTTCGCACGCAACCCGGAGCTGGTACAGCGCTTCTACAACATGCGCCGCGCCCAGCTGCTCGACCCGGCCATTGCGCCGAATGCCGGCCACCTGGCACTGGCCGAGCTGGAGACGAACTGGCAAGGCGATTTTCTACTGGTAACACAGAATGTCGACAACCTGCACGAACGCGCCGGCTCCCGACGCCTGCTGCACATGCATGGAGAATTGCAATCGATGCTCTGTAGCCGTAGTGGACAGCGCTTCCCGCTACTTGGCGATCTGCCGGATGATCAGCCCTGCGCCTGCTGCGGCCAAGCCGGCACGCTGCGCCCGGATATCGTCTGGTTCGGTGAAATGCCCTATCACATGGAACGTATCTATCAGGCACTGGAGCGCTGTGCGCTGTTCGTCAGCATCGGCACTTCCGGCCATGTCTACCCGGCGGCAGGTTTCGTGGAGGTGGCGCGGGGCGCTGGTGCGCACACGCTGGAGATCAATCTGGAGCCCAGTCAGGGCCATTCG
Organism: Pseudomonas sp. NCCP-436; assembly: GCF_019656335.1. Classification (GTDB taxonomy): domain Bacteria; phylum Pseudomonadota; class Gammaproteobacteria; order Pseudomonadales; family Pseudomonadaceae; genus Aquipseudomonas. The sequence goes on from NZ_BPLZ01000003.1 coordinate 280,321, forward strand.
CTGTTTGCCGAGAGGCGCTATGGCTTGGCCAGCGAACAGGTGCCACGCTGGGTGGCGGAGCAACTGTCCACCTGATAGCTGAGGGCTGGAGCCGCGCCCAGGGCAACGGCTCCAGCAGGCCCTGTTAGTCGGCAGCCGCCTCGCCAGCTGTCGCAGTCTCGGCCGGAACCGGCGGCTGCGGATTGAACATACCCTGATCCCAGGCGTAGTAACCCAGCACCAGCACCAGCAGCAGAGCCAGCACCCAGGGCCAGATCATCGGCTTGTCGGCGTAGGGATCGTGCAGGGCGCGGTCGCTGCCGCTGGGTAACGCGGCCATCTGCGTCAATGCGGTGCCGAACGGAATGCTGATTCTTGCCTGGGAATTCACCGCCCAGCCGTTGCCATCGAGGATTGGCCCCAGACTGCGGCGCCGCAGCTTGAACCAGGCCAACAGCATGGACGGCCCGGAAATCGCCAGCAGCACGCCGATCAGCAGCAGCGGGATCTGCCACCAGGCCAGTGACAGAATGCCGGTGACCACCGCCGCCAGGGCGGTACCCAGTGCGCCCACCGCCAGGCCGATGGCTGCGAAGATACCGGCGAATTTGGCGATATCGAAGGCCGGAGCCGGAGTCGCTGCCGGAGCGGCACCGGCCTCCCCCACCCGGGCAGCAGTCTGGTTGACCATATCGGCATCGCGACTGGCAGCGAACTTCTGGATCTGCTCGGAAACCAGAGTGGAAACACGGCGATAAGGCGACCAGAAGGCTTCGCGGATGCTGATCGGATTCTGCACCACCTTGACCACCGTGGCGTCCCAGTCGTTGCCGTCACGGTCGTAGAACAGTCCGTGGCGGCCGGCCTGCAGGTTGCCCTCGCTGCCGGCGGTGACCGCTACCACGATGTTCAGCGTTTCCCGGCCACGCACCGGCTCGCCGCGGCGAGTGCAGTTGCAGTACAGCAGGAAGCAGTCGCTGGCGGCAGCGACGGCGGCATGCGCTTCAACATCACCGACCTCCACTACCAGTTCGCAGCTTTTACCGTCGATATACAGCATCCCGGCCTGGAACACGGCCTTTTCCTTGCGGGCGTAGAAGTTCTGGAAGGAGATGAAGTTGCGCAGCAGACGCACCAGGCCGTACCGCAGACGGATCAGCTTGTCCAGCTCGACAAGACCGTCTGCGGCCTCGGCCACCTCCAGATCCTGCGCTACCAGCGCCATCAGGCGAGCCTCGACGTCCTGCTCTACCAGCTCAAGAATACGTGCACGATCCAGCACATCGGCAATTGCCACAGCCGGCATCTCGGCACGCCAGGTCAGGTAGTTGCTGCACAGTCCGACCAGATGCTGCCACTGCTCACGCGACAGGCTGTCCAGTTCACCGTATACCGGCACCACCACCTGCAGGCGGAAAGTCTCGATGGCGCCCCGCCAGGCCGGATTGAGTCCCTGCCGCAGCGGCAGCTCGCCGCCATGCTGCACCACTGCCAGCGGCAGCTCCGCCACTTCTCCGGCATCAGCCAGGGAACGTGCCGCCAGCCGCACCAGCTCCTCTTCCTGTGCATTCATCAATGCCGAGGCGCGTGGGTCGAACTCGGACATGGCCACACGCGTGAAGTAATCGTCGATCTTGTCCTGCACTGCACCCAAGGCCTCGACCGCTGCCACGGTGCCCTCGCCAAAGGCGCTCAGGCCCTGCTCCGCCGCTCGGGCATGCCAACCGTGCAGTTGCCGCGCCTGATCGAAGAAGGCAGCGATTTGCTCGGAGCCGATGGCCGGCTCGCCGCTGCGGTCGGTCTGTGCGCCCAGGCAGGCGATGATGTCTGCAATGGCGGCCTGCAACTGCGGATCACTGGTCAGTGTCGCCGGCACCAGGCCATCGCCGTTGGATTCGTGAGGCGGAAACAGCAGAGCCAGCTCATCGGTATCGGCTGGCGTCAGGCTGTCGGCCTCGGGACGCCCAAGCACTGTCAGCAGGCGCCGCGCGGCCAGGCGCAGGCGGGCGCCTTCGGCATCCTCGGTCAGTGAAGCAAGCTGCAGCGGCCCATCCTCAAACAGCACGGCCGGATCGGCCAGACGTGCCAGCGTCCAGTCGACCACATCGAGTACTTCCGGCGCACGAATGCGGCCATCCCGATTCTGGTCGATATAGTCGAGCATGCGCCGATCCAGCTCGAGATTGTTCACCGGGCAGGCCAGGCTGGCCCAGAGCTTCTGATCCAGGCCGCGCAGGGCCGCCAGATCGGCCGGGGTATCCAGTTGTACCTGATCGAAGCCGCCAGCGCGGAAAAAACGCCAGCGATGCGCGAGAGCTTGAGTCATCTACGGAAGATCCTTTCATGAAAGAGGGCGACCGCGCCCGGAAGCCGGCCATGATCCGCTTCTGCAAGCAGAAGCTAGGCACCCGGACTCCTGCCCACCAGGCGCCGTTCCCGGCAGTTTAACCGAGCCAGCGACAGACGCACGTTCCTGGCGCTGCAACGGCCTACTCGGTTATGGCGGCAAAGCTCGCTCACTGTTGCACATGCATCAGTGGCAAGCGCACAAGACCAATACTTGTACCCATGGTTCAATGGAGACTGGCCGCCAATACAAAAGCCTCTACCCTGGCCACAGACAAGCTATGGAGCCGCCCATGCGCCTGATCGACACCCACACCCACCTGGATTTTCCCGAGTTCGATGCCGATCGCGCTGCAGTACTGGCACAGAGCCAGAAGCTGGGCATCGAACAGATGGTGGTGCTGGGAGTGGATCAGGGCCACTGGCAGCGACTTTGGCAACTGGTGGAGGCCAGCGAATGTCTGCATGCCGCTTTGGGCCTGCATCCTGTTTACCTGAACAGCCACCACCCTGCGCATATTGAGGCATTACGTCACTGGCTGGAGCGGCTGGCTGGTCACCCCAGGTTGTGCGCGGTGGGTGAGTTCGGCCTGGATTACTTCCTTGAGCAGCTCGACCGCCAACGCCAGCAGGAGTTGTTCGAGGCGCAACTGCAACTGGCGGTGGAATTTGATCTGCCAGCGCTACTGCATGTACGTCGTGCTCATGCAGCCACCATCGCCACGCTCAAACGCATTCGTCCTCCCCGTGGTGGCATCATCCACGCCTTTGCCGGCAGCCTGGAGGAAGCGCGCGAGTACATCCGCCTGGGCTTTCGTCTGGGACTGGGCGGTGCTGCCACCTGGCCCCAGGCCAACCGGCTGCGCCGGGTGGTTGCTGCTCTGCCGCTGGAGGCCATAGTGCTGGAAACCGATGCACCGGACATGGCTCCGGCCATGCATCCGCACCAGCGTAACAGCCCGCAATTTTTGCCCGACATCTGCCGCGAACTGGCGGCCTTGCGCGACATGTCTCCGCAAGCGCTGGCCGAGGCCAGCAGCCGCAATGCCGAAGTTCTTTTCCGCTGGCGCTAAAGCGACCGCATTGATTCGGCGCCCAGCCCGGGTTCAAGCCGGTACCGAAATGGCAACCTCAGCGAATCGACTGGTACAGCGCCAGCAGTTTGCGTGCGCCCAGCAGCAGGTTTTCCTCCCAGTCCATGGGAGCGCTGTCGTCGGCGCCATCGGTAATGTACTTCACCGAAATCAGTCGAACCCCTAGGCGTCGACAGACCTTGGCCAGGGCGTAGCCCTCCATGTCCACCAGGTCGCAGGGCACTTTCGGCGCCGCGGTTTCAAAGCTGTCGCCAGTGCCGCAGCAGCCATGAGACAGGTGCTCGAAATAAGGCTCCAATTCGATATCCGCCGGGCAGTCCGTCTCCAGCGGCGTAACGCCCACGGCAAAGCCCAGCGGTGAGACATCCATATCGCGCTGCACGAAGCGCGTGACTTCCACCAGCGAATGAGCGGGGAAGCGGCTGCTGCCAGCAGTCCCCAGATTGAGCAGAGTGCTGCAGCCGGTTGCCCGGATCACCTCAAAGGCCTTGAAGGCCGCATTGATCTTGCCAATACCGCTGTAATGCACCGGGATGCCGGCCTGCTCGAACAAGCCCTTGGATTCACCAGGCAACGCCATGATCAGAGGAAAGTCGCTCACGCCACACCTGCTGTCCAGTTCGCTAAAAAGCGGCATTAGAAAGCAATCTTTCGGTCATTCCAAGCCAACCTCCGGGACTCAAGCCTTGGCACCCGCTGCGCACAGCCCTATGCTCGGGAGCCTTTGACTGTCTGGTGCGGATCATGGATGCAACGGCTATCGCCCTGCTGCTGGCTGCCGGCTTTACCGCTGGAGGCATGAATGCCCTGGCCGGCGGCGGCACCTTCTTTTCCTTTCCTGCTCTGCTGGCCACCGGCCTGCCGCCGGTGACCGCCAATGCCACCAATGCCGTGGCGCTGTGGCCAGCCAGCCTGGCCGGCGCCTGGGCGGCGCGCGCCTCGCTGCGCCCACTAGGCCGCTACCTGATTCCACTGCTACTGGCCGGACTGGCCGGCGGCCTGCTTGGCGGCCTGTTGCTGCTGGCCGGTGGCGATGACATGTTTCGTGTACTGATTCCCTGGCTGCTACTGGCTGCCACCGCACTGTTCGCCGCCAGCCCCTGGCTGGGTGCCTGGCTGGCCGCACGTCGGTGCGAGGCCGAGCACCCGCCGCACACGCCACTGTCGTTGGCGGCGCATGTCGGCGTCTCGGTCTATGGTGGCTACTTCGGTGCCGGCATGGGCATTCTGCAACTGGCAGCCTTCTCCATCGAAGGCCATCCGCTGACCCGCGCCAACGCGCTGAAGAATCTCATCTCGGCGGTGATCTACAGCATCGCCACGCTCACCTTCATCATCGCCGGACGAGTCAGTTGGCACGAGCTGGCAATCCTGCTGACCGGCGCCACCCTTGGCGGCTACGCTGGCGGAGCCCTGGGCGAAAAACTACCCCCTACACTGCTGCGCGGCTTTGTCATCCTGGTGGGCAGCAGCATGACCCTGTACTACTTCTGGAACACCTACCTTGCCTAGCCAGGCTCCGCCTGAGGCCCTCTGATTTGCCCGTCTGGCGCGGCTCTGCTAGTGTCGCGCCGTTCCGGAACCAGCGAGACACCGCCCAATGGCCCGCAAGAAAGCCGTCCCCGACTTCGAACAATCCCTGGCCCAGCTACAAACGCTGGTCGAACGCCTGGAGAGCGGCGAGCTGTCGCTGGAAGAATCGCTGAGCGCCTTCGAACAGGGTATCGGCCTGACCCGCGAATGCCAGGCTGCATTGGCCCAGGCCGAGCAGAAGGTTCAGATTCTGCTGGAACGCGACGGCGAACTGCAGGCCGCCCCCTTCGACACGGACGAACCGGCATGATCCTGGAATACCAAAAGCGCTGCCAAGCTCGCGTCGATGCATCCCTCGAGCCTCTCTTCCAGGCACCGCACGCGGAGCTTGAGCGGCTTTACCAGGCCATGCGCTACAGCGTCATGAACGGCGGCAAACGCGTGCGCCCTCTTCTGGTCTACGCCGCCTGCGAGGCCCTCGAAGGCAACCTCGGACAAGCAGACGGAGCAGCCTGCGCAGTAGAACTGATCCACGCCTATTCGCTGGTACATGACGATCTGCCGGCCATGGACGACGACGACCTGCGTCGCGGCCAGCCGACCACCCACAAGGCATTCGACGAAGCCAGCGCCATTCTTGCCGGCGATGCCCTGCAGAGCCTTGCGTTTGGCGTACTCAGCACACATCGCAGCAACCCGCAGGACGCCGAGATCCGCCTGCAGATGATCGAACTCCTGAGCCAGGCGGCTGGCCCGGCAGGCATGGTCGGCGGTCAGGCCATCGACCTGGGTTCGGTTGGCCTGCAGCTCGACCAGCAGGCACTGGAGATCATGCACCGGCACAAGACCGGCGCACTGATCGAGGCCAGTGTACGCCTCGGCGCGCTGGCCAGCGGCAACCGCAACAGCACCGCACATCAGGCTCTGCAGCAGTATGCCCGGGCCATAGGTCTGGCTTTCCAGGTGCAGGACGACATCCTCGACGTGGAAAGCGATACCGCCACTCTGGGCAAGACCCAAGGCAAGGACGAGGCCAACCACAAACCCACCTATCCCGCCCTGCTTGGCCTTGACGCGGCCAAGCGCTACGCGCTGGAACTGCGTGACCAAGCCCTGCAAGCCCTGCAGCCGTTCGGCGACAGTGCCGAACCGCTGCGCAAGCTGGCCCGCTACATCGTCGAAAGGCGCAGCTAGACCATCATCATTTGTCTGTATGGCGCCATGATCACCACATCAGGCCTGCTTTAACGCCCCAGACGGGCTCCATAATCACAGGTATTGGAGCCCCACCCAATACTTCCCCTGCCCTGCTGATTAGCCACAATAGCGATAAGCGGCAGCAGACAGCCGATTGAGCCGTTCCCCCGGCAATCAGGTAAACTGTCGCCTCTTTTTGTGCCTATAACGATTCGCCTGATGCCGACCACTTTCCATGAGATCCCCCGCGAGCGCCCGCTGACGCCGCTGCTCGACAGCGCCAACACGCCGGACGAACTGCGTCGTCTGGCCGAAGCGGACCTGGAAACTCTCGCCGACGAACTGCGCGAGTATCTGCTCTACAGCGTTGGCCAGAGCGGCGGACACTTTGGTGCCGGTCTCGGTGTAATCGAGCTGACCATCGCTCTGCACTACGTATTCGATACCCCCGAGGATCGCCTGGTGTGGGACGTGGGGCATCAGGCCTATCCGCACAAGATCCTCACCGGTCGTCGCGAGCGCATGAACACGTTACGCCAGAAGGACGGCCTGGCCGCCTTCCCGCGGCGTAGCGAGAGCGAGTACGACACCTTCGGCGTCGGCCACTCCAGCACCAGCATCAGCGCTGCCCTGGGCATGGCCATCGCTGCTCGGCTCAAGGGCGAGAAGCGCAAGAGCGTGGCGGTGATCGGCGACGGTGCCATGACCGCCGGCATGGCCTTCGAGGCACTCAATCATGCAGCCGACGTCGGCGCCGACATGCTGGTGATCCTCAACGACAACGACATGTCGATTTCCAAGAACGTCGGCGGCCTGTCCAACTATCTGGCCAAGATCATCTCCAGCCGTACCTACTGGAGCATGCGCGAAGGTAGCAAGAAGATCCTTTCGCGCCTGCCAGGCGCTTGGGAAATCGCCCGCCGCGTCGAGGAGCACGCCAAGGGCATGTTGCTGTCGAGCACCTTCTTCGAAGAGCTGGGCTGGAACTACGTAGGTCCGATCGACGGCCACGACCTGCCGACACTGCTGGCCACGCTGCGCAATATGCGTGACCTCGATGGCCCGCAGTTCCTTCACGTGGTGACCAAGAAGGGCAAGGGCTTCGCTCCGGCCGAACTGGACCCCATCGGCTACCACGCGATCACCAAGCTGGAACCGGTCACGCCGCAAGCCGCACCGAAGAAACCCGCCGGCCCGAAATACTCCAACGTCTTCGGCCAGTGGCTGTGCGACATGGCCGAAGCCGATCCGCGCCTGATGGGCATCACCCCGGCGATGAAGGAAGGCTCGGATCTGGTGGCATTCAGCGAACGCTTCCCGGAGCGCTATTTCGACGTGGCGATTGCCGAGCAGCATGCCGTAACCCTGGCAGCCGGCATGGCCTGCGAAGGCGCCAAGCCGGTGGTAGCGATCTACTCCACCTTCTTGCAGCGTGCCTACGACCAACTGATCCACGACGTAGCGGTACAGCACCTGGACGTACTGTTCGCCATCGACCGCGCCGGCCTGGTCGGCGAGGACGGCCCGACCCACGCCGGCAGCTTCGACCTGTCCTACCTGCGCTGCATTCCCGGCATGCTGGTAATGGCGCCCAGCGACGAGAACGAGATGCGCCGCATGCTCACCACCGGTTACCTGTACAACGGCCCGGCGGCGGTGCGCTACCCGCGCGGTAGCGGCCCCAACGTCCCTCTGGAGCCAGGCCTGGAACCACTGGAAATCGGCAAGGCACGTCTCTGCCGCCAGGGCCGGCGGGTTGCCCTGCTGGCCTTCGGGGTACTGCTGAGTGACGCTTTGCAGGTAGCCGAGAGGCTCGATGCCACGGTAATCGACATGCGCTTCGTCAAGCCCCTCGACGAAGCCCTGCTGCGTGAACTGGCAGACAGCCACGAGTTGCTGGTCACCCTCGAAGAGAACGCCGTAATGGGCGGTGCCGGCAGTGCCGTGGGCGAATTTCTCGCCACCGAGAACCGCCAGGTGCCCCTGCTGCACCTGGGCCTGCCCGACTACTACGTCGAACACGCCAAACCAAGCGAAATGCTGGCCGAATGCGGGCTGGATCAGGCAGGAATCGAAGCTGCCGTACGGGCGCGACTGGAAAAACTGTAACATTGCCCCTCCCCTGCGCATCTCCACTCCCTCTCATGAGAGGAGTGGAGATTCGGCGACCTGTACGCTTGTCCCTCGCTGGTTCACCGCAGCAACCTCCCTTTATCCATTCTTCCGGGCCGAGACTCATCGGCGCTATCGAGCACTTTGATGTTTTCCCTTCCCCACCTCAGTATTTCCGCTCCTGACTCCGCCATCCTCACGGCGCTACGCCATAAGATCGACCGCAAGACCAAACCCCTGGGTGCCCTTGGTCAACTGGAGGCCCTGGCGCTGCAGATCGGCTGGGTACAACAGACCCTGAGCCCCGAGCTGAGACGCCCGAGCCTGACCATCTTTGCCGCCGACCACGGCCTGACCCGTGTAGGAGTAAGCCTCTACCCGGCCGAGGTGACCGCGCAGATGGTCTACAACTTGCTCGCCGGCGGCGCCGCCACCAACAGCTTCGCACGCCAGCACGGTTTCGCTTTTCAGGTGGTGGATGCCGGCGTGAATTTCGACTTCCCGAACGACCTGCCATTGCGTCATGAAAAGATCGCCCACGGCACCGCCAACTGCCTGGAAGGGCCATCCATGAGCCACGAGCAGGCGTTGCAATGCCTGGAGACCGGCCGACGCATCGCCCATGAAGAAGTGGCCCAGGGCAGCAATGTACTGGCTTTCGGCGAGATGGGCATCGGCAACACCTCCATTGCCACGCTGCTCAGCCACCTGCTGACCAACCTGCCGATCGCTGCCTGCACCGGACGCGGAACCGGCCTGGATGACGAAGGCCTGGCGCGGAAGGTGGCTATTCTGCAGGCGGTGGCCGAACGAGTCGGCCCAGGCCCACACGATGCTCTGACGGTGCTCGCCGAGGTCGGCGGTTTTGAAGTGGCGATGATGACCGGCGCCATGCTCGGCACAGCAGAGAAAGGCGCACTGATCCTGGTGGACGGTTTCATCGCGACGGCAGCGCTGCTGACCGCCATGCAGATCGCCCCTGCAGTGCGTGACTATGCCGTGTTCGGTCATCGCTCCCAGGAGGGCGGTCACCCGTTGTTGCTGGCGCATCTGCAGGCCACTCCCCTGCTGCAGTTGGGCCTGCGCCTGGGCGAGGGTAGCGGCGCCGTACTGGCCTGGCCGCTGCTACAGGCCGCCTGCGGTTTCCTCAACGAAATGGCCTCGTTCGAGTCTGCCGGAGTATCCGACCGATGAGCGATCGCTCCGCCCTGCGCCGGGAAACCGATCGTTTCCTGCTCTCACTGCAATTCTTCACGCGCATTCCGATTCCGGCCCGCGTGCCCTACTCGGAAAGCGAACTCAACCAGGCAGCGGTCTACTTCCCGCTGATCGGCACCCTGATCGGCATGCTCTGCGCACAGGTCTACTGGGGTGCGTCTATGCTCTGGCCGGTGCCGATCGCGATTTTGCTGAGCATGGTATTCAGCCTGCTGCTGACCGGCTGTTTCCACGAAGATGGCCTGGCCGACTGCATGGACGGCATGGGTGGCGGCTGGGATCGTGAACGCATCCTGGCCATCATGCAGGATTCGCGTCTGGGCACTTACGGAGCTACTGCGCTGATCGGCGCCCTCGCCGGCAAGTTTCTCTTGCTTAACGCCCTGCCTCCCACACTGATCATCCCGGCAATGATCCTCGCCCATGCCGTCAGCCGCCTCAATGCAGCCAGCATGATGCTCACCGAGGCCTATGCCCGCCCGGACGGCAAGGCGAAACCACTGGCAGTTCAGATGTCCCCTACGGGGCTGCTGATTGCAGCGACCCTGGCGTTGTTGCCCTTTATCTGGATCGAGTTACCGAACCTGTTCTGGCTGGCCCTGCTCCCGCTGGTTGCCTTGCGTTTCTGGTTCGCCCGCTGGCTGCGCAAGTGGATCGGCGGCTTCACCGGTGATTGCCTGGGCGCACTGCAACAATTGAGTGAGCTGACTTTCCTGCTGGGTGTCGTCGCGCTGTGTCGCTTTATCTGATCCGCCATACCCGCGTCGGCTGTGCGCCAGGCCTGTGCTATGGCCAGCTGGATGTGCCGCTGGCGAAGAGCTTTGCCGAGGAGGCGCACGCTGTGCGGGAAAGCCTGGCCGTGCGGTTCCCTGCGGGCCTGCCACCGGTATGGAGCAGCCCCAGCCAGCGTTGCCGCGCTCTGGCCGATGCACTGCTGGTGCCCTACCGGGTCGATCCACGCTTGATGGAACTGAACTTCGGTCTCTGGGAGGGGCGCACCTGGGCCGAACTGGACTCGCCGCAAGCCCGCCACTGGGCCGACCATTGGCAGAGCGCAGCACCACCTGGCGGGGAGTCGCTGCCGGAGCTGCTTGCCCGACTACAGAGTTTTCTCGGCAGCATCCCGCACAGTGACGTCCTGTTGATCACACATGCCGGGCCGATTCGCGCGCTGCATCACCTGGTCGTCGGCGAGTCACTGGATAAAGCCTTTGCAAGGCCCGTAGACCATGGCCACCTGCTCACTCTGCCTCTGGATCAGGCTTTGCACGAGAAGCACTAAGGGTTGGTCAGAACCCCGCATTCTGAACATCTGTCATTGCCAACCAGCGCCCTGCCGGCTATGGTGCGCGCGTTTTCCATTCAGGTGTGCTGCTGCAAGGCGTGCATTAAACGGGAAGCCGGTGCGTTCAATGGAACAATTCCGGCGCTGCCCCCGCAACGGTAATCGACCGCGACCCTTGTGATCGCCGTCCGCTCAACAGCCACTGTGTTTCGACACGGGAAGGCGAGTGCGATGAGAGTCGAGAGCCCGGAGACCGGCCTGAGCGGATTCGACTGGTGTTGCGGAGGGCAGCACCGTCAAGCGCGGCAGCCTGCACTTCCCGGTTTTCCCGCTTGTTCCTGCCCTCCTCAAAAGCGCTTCGATCTTTTGAGGATTTATCACGATGAAACTGTCCCCTTTGGCTTTGGCCATCGCCCTGATGCCGAGCCTTGCACTTGCTCAAACGCCGTCCCACGAGGACGCACTGAAACTGTCCGACACCCTGATCACTGCCAATCGCGATGTTGAGCAGCGCGGCAACAGCAGCGCAGCCAGTACCGTATTCACGCGCGCGGATATCGAGCGACTGCGTCCTTCCAGCGTGCCTCAACTGCTGGCTCAGGTGCCCGGCGTGCAAGTGGCCAACTATGGCGGTCGTGGCGCGGCCTATGGTCTTTTCATCCGCGGCACCAGCACAGCCCAAACTCTGATTCTGATTGATGGGGTTCGGGCCGGCTCCGCCACTGCTGGCGGCGCCGCACTGCAGTTTCTCAGCGTGGATCAGATCGAGCGTATCGAGGTACTGCGCGGCTCGCGCTCTGCCATCCACGGTGCCGACGCCATGGGCGGCGTGATCCAGATTTTCACCCGCCGCGGTGAAGGCGAAGGTCTGCGCCCCTATGTACGCCTCGCCGGCGGCAGCGACAGCACCTGGGAACGCACCCTGGGCCTTTCCGGAGGGGATGAACGCACGCGTTTCAACCTCTCCGCCGGGCTGGATGAAACCGCAGGCATCGACCGTACCCGCAACTCATTCGGCAGTGACGCAGACCACGATGCCTACCGCAACCGATCCCTGGCCCTCAGCCTGAGCCATCGCGTCAACGAAGCTCTGGAAGCAGGCTTTACCGTTCTGGATCAACGCGGCAAAACTGAAATCGACAACCCGTTCGGCCGTTGGGACGCAACGGCTGGTCCCTGGGGCGCCTCCGTTCCGGCCGAGCCATACGACGAATACCGCATCAGCACCAGCACCCTATGGCTGGACGGGCGTATCAACGACATCTGGCGCAGCCGTATCGAACTCGGTCACAGTGAGGACAAACAGGAGAACTTCGACAAGCTATTCCCCGGCAGCACCGTCAACAATACCTATCGCGACTCGCTGAACTGGCTCAATACCCTGACACTCGGCAACGGCCACAGCCTGCGCCTGGGCGCGGACTACCTGAAGGATAAGGTTCGCAGCAGCAACGAATTTGCGGTCGAAAACCGCGACAACAAGGCCGTGTTCATCCAGCACAGCTTCCAGGGCGAGCAATTCGGCACCGAGCTGGGCATGCGTCATGATGACAACGAGCAGTTCGGCACCGAGAACACGTTCAATGGCGCACTGAGCTACCAGCTCGATGCGGACAACCAATTGATTCTGTCCTACTCCGAAGGCTTCCGCGTACCGACCTTCGCCGACCTGTACTGGCCATTCGACGGCTTCTACCAGGGCAACCCGGATCTCAAGCCGGAAAAATCCCGCAGCTACGAGTTGCAATGGCGCAGCCAGCTCACCCCAAGCACCCAGCTGGAAGCCTCACTGTATCGCACCGACTTCCGCGACCTGATCGCCACCACAGCCGACTGGAGCACGGTGGACAACATCAACCGGGCGCGGGTTAACGGCTTCGAGGCAACCCTCAAGCAGGAGCTGTTCGGCTGGCACGGCGATCTGGGCGTCAGCATCATTGATCCGCGCAACCGCGAGAATGGCCGCCTGCTGCCCAACCGTGCCAAGCGTACGCTTAACCTGAATCTGGATCGCCAGTTCGGCAGCATCGGACTGGGGGCGACCTTTACCGCCGTCAGCGACAGCGTCCAGTACGCCGGCGCGACTGCCACGAAACTCCCCGGTTACGGCACGCTGGATTTGCGCGCGACCTGGCAGGCCAGCAGCGATCTGGCGTTCGACCTGAAGTGGGCCAACGTCCTGAATAAGGACTACAGCCGCCTGCTCTACCAATACCAAGGCCAGCACCATGGCTATCAGGAAACTCCTGCAACCGTGATGCTTGGCATGACCTGGATACCTCAACTGTAAGATGTCGTGGTTCCCCGCAAAGCGGGTAACCACGACCCCGCCCTGGTAAAACGCCAGGGCCTACTCCGACAAGGTCTTTCTCCATGCTGCGCCTGGCGCCCTTAATGCTGATCCTTCTCCTGACGCTTTCAGGCCGGGTTCATGCAGCCACGCCTCAGCGCATTCTCTCCCTCGACCTATGCCTGGACTGGCTGCTTGCCCATCATGCTGAACGGCAAAAGGTCGTGGCACTTTCGCCCCTGCAAAAGCGCTACCCCATCGACTGGATCGGTGCCGACTGGCCATTGCACGACGGCAGCCTAGAGGGGGTCTATGCGCTGCAACCGGATCTGGTACTGGTCGGCCAGTTCGCCGCGATCATGTTGCGCCAGCGCCTGCAAAGCCTGGGCATGCGCGTGGCAGTACTGCCGCTGCCATCCACCCTGTCCCAGGTAGTGGACTACGAAAAACAGTTCCTGTGGCATCTGAATCTGCCGGAATCCCGTGCCAGTGAAGTTCCGCCGCCACTACCACGCCCCACCAGGACGCAGCGCCTGCTGCTGCTCGGCTCCAACGGTATCGGCACCGGCTCCGGCACGCTGGAGCATGAAATTCTCGAACATGCCGGCTGGACCAACTACCTCCGCGAGCCAGGTTATCAACGCCTCGATCTGGAGCAGGTGGTCAGCGATCCTCCTGATGCGATCCTGTGGGCCGCCCCGGAACATCGTGCATTAGCCAACCAGTTCGCTGAACATCCGGCGCTGGCCAGGGCCGTGCCTGCCGAGCGCTGGCTGGTTACCGACTACTGGCGCTGGCAATGCCCGGGCCCCTGGACCTGGGAACTGATAGGACAATTGCACCAATGGCTCGACTGATCACGCCCCTACTCGGCGCTCTGCTGCTGATCGCGACCCTGCTCTCGCTGAGCCTGGGCTCGGCTACCGTGAATGTTCTCGACGGACTGCTCGACTGGCTGCGCGGCGCGGATACACTCGCCGCCATCGTGATCGGCGATATCCGTCTGCCGCGTACCCTGCTGGCCATTTGCGTCGGAGCAGCTCTCGGGCTTTCCGGAGCTGCCTTGCAGGGGCTATTGCGCAATCCGTTGGCTGACCCTGGCCTTATCGGTGTCAGCCAGGGTGCGGCGCTGGGTGCGGCAGCCGTGTTTTATTTCGGTTTGCTGTCGTTTGCCGGCGAAATGGCCCCAGCCCTGGCCGGGCTGATTGGCGCCAGCATCGCACTGGTTCTGATGCTGGCACTGGCCGGTTCCTCACGCCCTTCTATGGTGATCATGGCCGGGCTCGCCATTTCCACCGTCAGTGGCGCGATGCTGGCGATGGTGCTGAATTTCGCGCCCAATCCCTATGCCATGCAGGAATTGGTGTTCTGGCTGCTGGGCTCGGTGGCCGAGCGCGGCCTGGATCATCTGCGCCTCCTGTTGCCCGCCCTGCTGATCGGCAGCATGCTGATCTTGCGCCAGCGCCCGCTTCTGTACGGCCTCAGCCTGGGAGAACACACCGCACAGAGCCTTGGCCTGAACGTCAAGCGCGGCAGCCGGCTGGTTGTGCTGGGGGCCGCGATGTTGGTGGGCTCAGCGGTCGCCGTGGCAGGAGCCATCGGTTTTGTCGGCCTGATCGTGCCGCACCTCATCCGTCCACTGGTGCGGCATCGCCCGGATCGGTTACTGGTTCCAGCCATGTTCGCCGGCGCCACGCTGGTGCTCTGTGCCGACCTGCTGGTGCGGCTGTTGCCGCCGGGACGTGAACTCAAACTGGGGGTGCTGACATCACTGATTGGCGCACCGCTGTTCATCTGGCTGGTGTGGCGGGAGCGGCAGAAATGGAGCTGATTCGAGCTGTCGGCGTGGGCGTGGAAGAACGCCTGCAAGACGTTGACCTAAACCTGAACGCGGGCGAAGTGATAGGCATCATCGGCCCCAACGGCTCAGGCAAATCCACCCTGCTCAACTGCCTGGCTGGTGTCCAGGCTCATCACGGGCAGGTACTTATCGGCGGCCAGCCCGAGAAGCATCTGAACGCCAAAGAACGAGCGCGACAGGTTGCGCTGTTGCCGCAATCGAGTCAGAGCGCCTGGGCGCTGAACGTGGAAAATATTGTCACCCTGGGCCGGTTGCCCTGGGGCGATGAGGACATCGACAAGATTCACCATGCCATGCATCAGGCTGGCATCTGGCAGTGGCGTAAACGGCGTATCGATCAGCTCTCCGGTGGTGAGCAGACCCGCGTCTGGCTGGCCCGTGTACTGGCCGGAGAACCCCGCGTATTGATTGCCGACGAGCCGGTAGCCAGCCTCGATCTCTATTATCAGCGGCACATTCTGGATCTGCTGCGCGCGTATGCCAGCGAAGGACGCGGCGTGCTGGTATCCATCCACGATCTGACACTTGCCGCGCGTTATTGCGATCGCCTGTGCCTGATGCACCAGGGCCGCATCTACCAGTCCGGCACAACGCAAAAGGTGCTGAAGCCCGAACATCTGGCCAAGGTGTTTAACGTCGAGGTTCACGTGGACTTCAGCGTCACCCCACCCATCATCCAGCCGAGGTGAATTCATGGCATTGAAAATGAGCAAGAACCTCGACGAGGTCTGCTACCCCTTCATTCTGGAAGCCTCGGTGCTCTGCGATTTCGAAGTGCTCACCGATGAGCTGTGTGGCCATATCGGTGAGATCATCGAACTAACACCGTTCGATGATCTGCGGGCTGATCTGGAACGGTTGCAACCTTTGGCCTTTCATGTGAACGGCTCGATTCGCGGCCGACTGGCCGTGGAGGAAACGGATCTGGCCTGGCTGCAGGAACGCCTAGGCCACTACAAACAAGAGGTAAGCGAACGTCTGAAGGGGTTCGTGTTACCACGGGGAAGCGCACCGGTGCCGCAACTTCACCACGCCCGTTCCTGCGCGAAAAAAGCCATACGCGCAATGGTTCGGGTGGATCAGGAAGGCCTCGAAGTGCCGGTGATCCTGCCGCGCCTATGCAACATGATGGTGAACTACTTCTTTGTGCTGACGCTGGTAATCAACCAGCGCCGCGGAATCAACGAGGTGCCTTTCGTCAGCAAGAGTTACGGCTCAAGCCGAGAGACCAGTACCTGTTTGGGGACACGATAGAGAGTCAGGGTCATCAGACTGCCCGATACCAGCAGAAGGCAGGCCACAGCCTCAAGCCCCGACAACGAACCCAACGCCGCGAACCACGCCGGCAGCGCTGCACAATACATCCCCACAAGCTGCGCACGTTGCAAGGTGACCCAACGCTCGCGCTCACCGGCTTTGTCCTGCTCCCGCATCGCGAAGAGAGCTCGCTTGTACGAGGAAAACGCCTTGAGGCTTGGAAACAAGGCGAGCAGGCCAGTAATGAATATCGCGAAGGGCGGCAAACCGAGGTTGAAGTCGATAGCGCCCAGCAGGATCCAGGGCAGGAAGCAAGCCGCCACCCCAAGCCACCAGAAACGATTCAGCCGCTGCCTTTCCCCGCTACGCGTCATGATTCTTTGGCTTCACCCTGATGTATTTCACCCAGCATATGGCCGAGTTTGCCGGCCTTGGTAGCCAGATAACGTTCATTGTAGGGATTGCGGGCAATCTGCAGCGGCACACGATGATCCACGCAAATACCCATCTCACCCAACGCCTTGACCTTGCGCGGGTTGTTGGTCATCAGTTTGAGACTGTGGATGCCCAAGTGCTCAAGCATCGGCAGACAGATGGAGTAGTCCCGCTGATCAGCCCGGAACCCCAGGCGCTCGTTGGCTTCCACTGTATCGGCACCGCCATCCTGCAGCTTGTAGGCCCGGATCTTGTTCAAGAGGCCAATACCACGGCCTTCCTGGCGCAGGTACAGCAGCACGCCACGACCTTCTCTGGCAATGGCCTTTAGCGCCGCTTCGAGCTGGGCGCCGCAGTCGCAGCGCAAGCTGAACAAGGCATCGCCGGTCAGACATTCGGAATGCAGGCGCCCCAGCACCGGAGCACCATCGGCCACATCGCCAAAAGTCAGGGCAACGTGTTCCTTGCCTGTGGCCTCGTCGAGAAAACCATGCATGGTGAACACACCGAAGGGTGTGGGCAGTTGGGAGGCGGCGACGAACACGACGGACACCGGATACTCCTAGCAGTGAGTACGAAACAGGGGCGGTATTGTATCAGCAGCCTCCGGCTGCGGGTCAGTCGGAATTAGCTATTGAGTGAATCAGCCTGACACCACCGACGGGCTTACACCTCAAAGTTTGGACTCAAGCACCAGCATGCCCTGCTCCTCGCGCCAGCGCACGCGACCAAGGAAACTCATGCCCAGCAGCGCCTCGTGCGGAGCGCCCCCCTCAAGCACCACGGCTTCGACGCCGAGCACCTCCAGATCGCCGATCTTGACCCGGTCGAGCATCACTTTCCAGCCGCGGCTGATGCCACTGGCAGTGCTCACCTGCAGTGGCTTGCCGACAACCCGGTAATCGATAGCCAATCGACCGGCATGTACCTCGTTGAGTGCCACCGAAGTGGCGCCGGTATCGACCAGAAACTGCACCGTCTGGCCATTCACGGAACCGGCCACCCAGTAGTGCCCGCCAATCCCGCGAGCAATGCTCAGGGTCTTCACCTGCGGCTCGGCAAAGCCGGCGCTGTACTCACGGCTCAAGCCATAACGACGCTCCACACCGTCGACATTCAGCAACGCCCCCTGGCGATCCACACTGATAACCCGAACCCCGCCAGGACCGGTGCCCCCTTCCTTCACCAGCTTGCGCTGGCCATCGACGCTGAGCACCGCGGCTCCCGGAAACAAACCGACCACCTGAACCTGAGAGGCCGACCAACAATAGCCCGAGACCAGTAGAACAAGGCCGGCAAGACAATAACGAAGCTGCATGGGAAACGGCCTCCTGGCACTAACGAAGAAAAACGCCGAAATGACGTCCTTCCTGACTCGAGGCGACACGCAGCCTTCTGCCCGCGCACCTCAGGGAAACCTGTCGAGGATACCGCGTCGGCGAGACGGGTCGCGGCAGTTGCGCACATTCACCGACATTCCCCGCAGCAGACAGCCCGCTCAACCCAGTAGCGTCAGTCCGTACTGCCCCCAGCCCCAGACCAGTCCCTGCATTGCCAGCCAGGCGAAGACCCCGGCCAGAATGTCGTCCAGCATGATGCCGACACCACCGTGCACATGCCGGTCGATCCAGCGAATCGGCCAGGGCTTGAGGATGTCGAACAGGCGGAACATGACAAAGCCCAGCAGCAACCAGATCCATCCCTCCGGCACCAGCCACAGAGTGATCCACATGCCGACCATCTCGTCCCAGACGATACCTTCATGGTCGTGTACACGCAGGTCGTCGGCGACCTTGCCGCACAGCCAGAAGCCGAACAGCATGGTCAGCCCGAGCATCAGCCAGTAACCCCAGTCCGGCAGCATCTGCCACAGCGGCACGAAAGGCAGTGCGACCAGTGAGCCCCAGGTGCCGGGTGCCTTGGGCAGGGTGCCGGAGCCAAAACCGAAGGCAATGAAATGCCAGGGATTGCGCCAGATCGAAGGCGGCACATACTCGGCGGGAATCTGCTTGGAGTGATCGGTCACGCGCATTGTGTCCTGTCAGAAATGTTGGTAGCCGCCACGCGGCGGCTCAACCGATTGGCCGGCAGCATCCAGCAGCGTCACACCAGCACCAGCCACCACCCGGCCGATGACCCGCACGTCAGGCCATTCAATCTGCAAGGCCGCCAGGTGCTGCGGCGGCAGGGTAAAGGCTAGGCGGTAGTCATCGCCGCCCCCCAGCGCGCAAAGCTGTGCCTGTTCCCTGCCGGCGAAGGCAAGCAAGGCTGCAGAAAGCGGCAACCGCTCCAGCTCGACTTGCAATTCGACCTGTGAAGCACGCGCGATATGCCCGCAGTCAGCCAGCAACCCGTCGGAAATATCCAGGGCAGACGTGGCACGGCCGAGCAGCGCCTGCCCCAGGGCCAACTGCGGTTGTGGCGACCAGTAACGCGCCAGCAATGCCTCGCGGATACCATCTTGCGCATCACGCTGCCCCAGCACCAGCGGTAAAGCGCCGGCGGCATCGCCCAACTCACCACCAACGCAAAGCAGATCACCGGGCCGCGCCCCGTCACGGCGCAGAGCCAGTCCCGCCGAAACCCGACCGAATACGCTAAGCGTCAGACTGAGCGGGCCGCGCGTGGTGTCGCCTCCGACCAGCGCCAGCGAACAAAGCCCGGCCATCTGCTGCAGGCCACGAGCGAATGCCGCCAGCCAGGCATCGTCGGCCACCGGCAGGGTCAGTGCCAGGGTAAAGGCCAGCGGCGCAGCGCCCATCGCTGCCAGGTCACTGGCCGCGACGGCCAGAGCACGCTGGCCGAGCAAGAAGGCATCGCAGGATTCGGGAAAGTGCACCCCGGCCACCAGCGTGTCGGTCGACACCGCCAGCTGCTCGCCTGCTACCAGTGCCAGCAACGCACAGTCATCGCCTATGCCGCATACCACGCCGTCGCCGCCCTGTGCACAGGGCGCCGTGGCGAAGTAATGGCGAATCAGCTCGAACTCACCCATGGACGGGCACTCCCGGCTGCCTTCCGGCCCGGTCTGCAGAAACGCCATGCAAACGGCTCAGCGCCGCCTGGCGCCGACCTCGGCCGAGCGCAGACTGGGCGCCAGCTTGTCGAGGATGCCGTTGACGAACTTGTGTCCGTCGGTTGCGCCGAACACCTTGGCCAGTTCGATGGCCTCGTTGATCACTACCTTATACGGCACATCGACACGGTTGCTCAGCTCGTAGGTAGCCAGACGCAGGATCGCCAGCTCCACCGGATCCACCTCTTCCAGGGGGCGGTCGAGCAGCGGCGCAAAAGCCCCGTCCAGCTCACCCTTCTGCCGCGGTACGCCATGCAGAATCTCGTGGAAGTAGGCGCCATCGACCTTGCTGAAATCGTTGTCGACACGAAACTGCGCCTCGATCTCGTTCAGCGACTGCCCGGCAATGTGCCAGGAATACAGTGCCTGCATGGCCAGGGTACGCGCCTCGCGTCGCGCTAGAACCTTCCCGCCCGGGGCCTTCTTGGCCGGCTGGCCGTTACCTGAGTTGCTCACTTGGCCTCCAGTTGTGCCAGCAGGCTGACCATTTCCAGAGCCGACAGGGCCGCCTCGGCACCTTTGTTGCCGGCCTTGGTGCCAGAACGCTCGATGGCCTGTTCGATGGAGTCAACGGTCAGCACGCCAAAGGCGACCGGCACACCGTATTCCATGGAGACCTGGGCCAGCCCCTTGGTGCATTCGCCGGCAACGTATTCGAAGTGCGGAGTGCCTCCGCGGATGACGGCGCCAAGGGCGATGATGGCCGCGTACTCACCCTGCTGAGCTACTTTCTGGGTAACCAGCGGGATCTCGAAAGCACCCGGCGCACGGATGATGGTGATGTCGTTCTCACTCACGCCGTGACGCACCAGCGCGTCAACGGCTCCGCTGACCAGGCTCTCGACGACGAAGCTGTTGAAACGGCCTACCACCAGGGCGTATTTGCCCTGCGGGGCGATGAAGGTACCTTCGATGGTCTTCAGGGTCATGACGGGTCTCACATGGGTTAAAGAGCCGGGGCGCCTGCGCCCCGAAAAAATAGGGTTCGTTGATCAACATAGCCTCTGCCACAGGCAGAAGACCAGCTCCTCCCCTCTACCGCCATGGGAAGAGGGTTGGCAGACGCGCCCTGCAGGTCGCTATCAGTCAGCCGGCAGGTATTCTACAACCTCGAGATCGAAGCCGGATATCGCGTTGAACTTCATCGGCGAACTCATCAGGCGCATCTTGCGCACACCGAGATCGCGCAGGATCTGCGAACCGGCTCCGACTGTGCTGTAGGTGGTCTGGCTGGCAGGCTGCTGGCGGCTGGCCAAAGCCAGCAGCTCCGGCCCGGTCAGCGGGTTGCCAAGCAGCAGCACCACGCCACTGCCTGCCTTGGCCACCTCGGCCATGGCCGTACGCATACTCCAGCGGCCGGGCTGCTTGACCAGAAACAGGTCGCGCAGCGGATCCATGTTATGTACCCGAACCAGAGTCGGCTCATCAGCACTGATAGTGCCGAGGGTCAGGGCCATATGCGCGGTGTTTTCCACGCCGTCACGGTAGGTCACCAGGTTGAACTGCCCCAGTTCGGTGTCCAGCGGCTGTTCACTGACACGCTCGACGGTTCGCTCGTGAATCAGCCGATAGTGGATCAGGTCGGCGATGGTGCCGATCTTCAGTCCATGCTCAGCAGCGAATTTCTCCAGCTCCGGGCGACGGGCCATGGTGCCGTCGTCGTTCATGATCTCGCAGATCACCCCGGACGGTTCGAAACCTGCCATACGTGCCAGATCGCAGGCTGCTTCGGTGTGCCCGGCACGGGCCAGCACGCCGCCCGGCTGAGCCATCAGCGGGAAGATGTGGCCGGGGCTGACGATATCCTCGGCCACCGCATCCTTCGCCACTGCGGCCTGCACGGTACGTGCTCGGTCGGCAGCGGAGATGCCGGTGGTGACACCTTCGGCCGCCTCGATGGAGACAGTGAACTTAGTGCCGAAGCCGGAGCCGTTGCGCGGCGCCATCAGCGGCAGGTTGAGCAGCTCACAGCGCTCACGGGTCATCGGCATGCAGATCAGGCCACGGGCGAAGCGGGCCATGAAATTGATATGTTCGGCGGTAATGCATTCTGAGGCGACGATGATGTCGCCTTCGTTTTCGCGATCCTCGTCATCCATGAGAATGACCATTTTGCCGGCGCGAATGTCTTCGATCAGTTCTTCAGCGGTATTGAGCGCCATCGGGGCGTCTCCTCAATTCTTCAGGTAGCCGTGTTCGGCCAGAAAGCTCTCAGTCAGTCCCGAGGCCCGGGGTTCGGCTGCCTTGTCGCCCAGCAGCAGACGTTCCAGATAACGTGCCAGCAGATCCACCTCCAGGTTGACCCGGCGCCCGGGGCGGTAGTCGGCCATGATGGTTTCCGCCAGGGTGTGCGGGACGATGGTCAGCTCGAACTCGGCGCCATCGACCGCATTGACAGTCAGACTGGTGCCATCGACGGTGATCGACCCCTTATGGGCGATGTACCTGGCCAGCTCGCGCGGGGCACGTACCTTGAACTGGACGGCACGGGCATTATCGGCCCGCGAGATGATCTCGCCGACACCATCGACATGGCCACTGACCAGGTGGCCGCCAAGACGGCTGCTAGGTGTCAGGGCCTTTTCCAGGTTCACCGCGGAGCCAGGCTTGAGTTCGACAAAGGCAGTACGCGCCAGTGTTTCGCGACTGACATCGGCCCAGAAACCGTCGCCGGGAAGCTCCACGACAGTCAGGCACACGCCATTGACGGCAATGCTGTCGCCGAGTTTGACGTCGCCCAGGTCGAGCTTGCCGGTGGCGACGTAAAGGCGCACGTCGCCGCCCTTGGGCGTCATTGCGCGAATGCTGCCAATGGCTTCGATTATGCCGGTGAACATGCGCCCTCCGAATCTTGGATATAGTTGCACAGCATGGACAATCTCCTGTTTTGAGCAAAAACAGGGCAATGTCGATCGATAGGGATTTCTAAGGCACGCACGCAGCCTGCCCAGGGAGGGAATCCCGCTCTCTCTTTATCCGGACTATACCGTCGGCCCCGGAATCCCACCGGGTCTGCTTGACCTCGCGCGGCTGGTGCCGTGGCGAGCGCTCGCGGGCTAGGCAGAAGCTGTATCGGTGCATCCGGAGCTGGTCGTACGCTGACGCAACACAACCGGATCCTGTCTCGACACCGCATGGGCGACATCCAGCCGCGCCATATAAGGTTCTCGCTACCATTACCGCCGGTGGGGAATTTCACCCCGCCCTGAGAACGTTGCAGCCACTTACCGTGGCTGCACGGCGTTTTACCACATTTGCAACCTCGCTGCATGACAGCAGTTACCCGCGTCCATCACCACAAGCACTGCTAGCGGCGAGGTGCAGCCGTAACCTGCCAATCGTCACCCACTGCCCTGATGTCCAGAATCTGCAGTTCATGAGCTTCGGCCATGCGGCTCATCGGCCAGTCCAGAAGCGGACGGGCTCCGGAGCCAAGCAGCTTGGGGGCGATAAAGATGCGGTACTCGTCAACCAGACCGGCGCGGGCAAAGGCCCCGGCCAGACGCGGCCCGGCCTCTACCAGCACCTCGTTGGAGCCTCGCCCGGCCAGCTCCAGAAGCAGTCGGGACAGATCCACGTGTCCATTGCTACCTGGCACGGCAAGCAGTTCATGACCGTCCTCCAGATAGCGATCGCGGGCGGCTGCGGCGGCACAGGTCGCCACCAGCGCCGGACCAACACAGAAGAAGGCACGCTCCAGCGGCACCCGCAAACGCCCGTCCACCAGCACCCGCAGCGGCGGCCGACACTGCGCCAGCGCCGTCAGCTCAGCCCCCAGCCCCAGCTCGTCGGCACGCACGGTCAGCCGTGCATCATCGGCCAGCAGCGTATCGGCGCCGGTTATCACCGCGCTGGAGCGAGCGCGTAGGCGCTGCACCTCGGAGCGCGCCGCCGGGCCGGTAATCCACTGGCTTTCGCCGCTGGCCATGGCGGTACGTCCATCCAGGCTCATGGCGAGCTTGACCCGCACGAATGGCAAGCCTCGCTCCATGCGCTTGATGAATCCGGCGTTGAGCTCGCGCGCCTCGTTCTCCAGCACGCCGCAGGTGACCTCGATGCCTGCCTCGGCCAGCCTGGCCAGGCCGCGTCCGGCCACCTGTGGGTTGGGATCCTGCATCGCCGCCACCACCCGCTGCACTCCAGCGACCACCAGAGCTTCAGCGCAGGGAGGCGTGCGCCCATGATGACTGCAGGGCTCCAGGGTAACGTAGGCAGTGGCGCCGCGAGCCCGTTCGCCGGCCTGACGCAAGGCATGCACCTCAGCGTGCGGCTCACCGGCCCGGGCATGCCAGCCCTCTCCGACGATACGGCCGTCATGCACAATGACGCAGCCGACCCGCGGGTTCGGATGGGTGGAATAAAGCCCTTTGCGCGCCAGTTTCAGCGCACGAGCCATGAAGGAGTGATCGAGCCCGGCCATCAGTTCTTCGCCGGCTCTCGCGCCAGTCTTTCGATTTCTTCGCGAAACTCATTGAGATCCTGGAAACGCCGATAAACCGAAGCAAAGCGGATATAGGCCACCTCGTCGAGCTTGCTCAGCTCGTTCATCACCAGTTCACCTACCACCAGCGACTTGACCTCACGCTCTCCGGTAGCACGAAGCTGCTGCTTGATCCGTGCAATGGCCTCCTCCAGTCGCTCCACACTCACCGGCCGCTTCTCCAACGCCCGCTGCATCCCGGCGCGCAGCTTCTCCTCATCGAACGGCTGACGGCTGCCGTCCTGCTTGATCAGCCTAGGCATGACCAATTCGGGCGTCTCGAAAGTGGTGAAACGCTCGCCGCAGGCCACGCACTCGCGGCGTCGGCGAACCTGATCGCCATCGGCTACCAGACGGGAATCGATGACCTTGGTGTCGTTGGCGTCGCAGAATGGGCAATGCATGGCAGGCGCTGGCTATCGGGCAATAAAGCCGTCATGTTAGCGCATAGCGATGCCAAGACAAATTAAGCTATAGACTCATCCGCCGAAGCCCATCGAACGCTCATGCCACGATATCAGTCTCTCCTGCCTCTACTGCTCTGCAGTCTGCTCATAGCCTGCGCCGGCCAGCCTGAAACCACTCTTCCCGCCTCCGTCCCGGAGGATGCACCGGTGGCTGCGTCAACGTCCCCCGGTCTCAGCGGCCAACTGCTGGGAGTAATGCCTGGCACCGAGGTCGAGCTGGCGCTGCTGGCCGTCGACAGCCGGGGCCGCCCACGGGCAGTGCTCAGTCAGGTGCAGCTGCGCGGCAATGGCACCCCGCTACCCTTCAATCTGCCACTGGTGAAAGCGGACACAGCCGCCGGACTGAGCCTGGAACTGCGTGGCCGGGCCAGCCTTTCCGGACAACTGGTGCAGCGCCTGCCGGCACGCCCCATCGCCACCGCCGCGCAGCCTCAGGATCTCGGCTCACTGCCACTGGTGACTGCGCCATGACAGCACCATATTCCCTGCAACAGGCACTCGGCGAGTGCATCAGTGACGCCCGCCTGATCAGTCAGCAGCTCCCCGGGACAGGCATCGCCCTTTGGCTGATCGACCCTCTAAACATGCAGCGTGCCTTCGATCCGGAGGAAACCCGACGCATTCTCGAAGAGCCTCCCTACTGGTGCTTCTGCTGGGCCAGCGGTCTGGTACTGGCACGTTGGCTGGCTGAGCACCCGGAGTGGGTGCGCGGCCGGCGGGTACTGGACTTTGGTGCCGGCTCCGGTATTGCCGCCATTGCCGCTGCCCGCGCTGGCGCGGCCGAAGTGATAGCCTGCGATCTCGACCCACTAGCCCTGGATGCTTGCCGTGCCAATGCCGAGCTCAATGGCGTGAGCCTGGGCTACTCCACAGACTTCTTCGCCGAAACCGACCGCTACGATCTGATCCTGGTGGCCGATGTGCTCTACGACCGTACCAACCTGCCATTGCTCGATCAATTTCTCGGCCGCGGTCGCGAAGCGCTGGTAGCGGACTCACGGGTTCGCGATTTCCGCCATCCGCTGTACCGGCGCCTGGCGCTGCTCGAGGGCTGCACCTGGCCGGATCTGGCCGAGCCGGCAGAATTCCGTCAGGTCAGCCTTTACCACGCGGCGCGCCCCTTGTAAGTGCATCCTTCCGCCCGCATTAATAGAGCATTGTCCTACCTTTAGAGACGAACATGAGCGACTCTCCCTACATCTTTGACGTATCCGGTGCCGCCAGCTTCGAACAACTGGTGATTGAAAACTCCTTCCACAAGCCGGTGCTGGTGGACTTCTGGGCCGAGTGGTGCGCGCCGTGCAAGGCACTGATGCCGCTGCTGGCGAAAATTACCGAGGAATATTCCGGTGAACTGCTGCTGGCCAAGGTCAACTGCGACATCGAGCAGGACATCGTGATGCGCTTCGGCATCCGCAGCCTGCCCACCGTGGTGTTGTTCAAGGACGGCCAACCGGTGGATGGCTTCGCCGGCGCCCAACCGGAAGCGGCCATTCGCGAGATGCTCAAGCCGCATGTTGCCGAACCGGCACCGGCTGCCGCCGATCCCATGGAAGCCGCCAAGTCGCTGTTCGTCGAGGGACGTTTCGCCGAAGCCGAAGCACTGCTCAAGCAGATTCTGACGGAAGATAACGAACGCGCCGAAGCTCTGATTCTCTACGCACGCTGCCTGGCTGAACGCGGCGAGCTGGGTGAAGCACAGGTCGTTCTCGACGCAGTGAAGGGCGACGAGCATAAGCAGGCGCTGGCTGGTGCCCGGGCACAACTGACCTTCCTGCGTCAGGTCGCCGACCTGCCGGAGGTCGCCGAACTGAAAAGCCGCCTGGCGCAAAACCCGCATGATGACGAAGCCGCCTACCAACTGGCGGTGCAGCAACTGGCGCGCCAGCAGTACGAAGCAGCGCTGGACGGGCTACTCAAGCTGTTCGTACGCAACCGCAGCTATGCCGACGGCCTGCCGCACAAGACCCTGCTGCAGGTATTCGACCTGCTCGGCAACGACCACCCGCTGGTCACCACTTACCGTCGCAAGCTGTACCAGGCCATCTACTGACAGCCAGCCGGCACGCTATCCCAGCGCTCAGCCGACCCAGTGATAAACCGGCGCATCGGTACTGGTTTCCATGCGAATCTGCGGGCAGTGGCGCAGGCGCACCAGCAAGCGCTTGCCCGCTGCCTCGCTGCCGGCCAGTCCTGCCAACTGCACCAGCAGCTGCGGCCCTTCCACTGCACCAGCCTCCCGTACCAATTTCAGTGCAGCCTGCCACAACGCATCCCCTGCAGCACTCTGCGCCTCTGTGGCGGCAGTCGAAATCACTGGTTCGACGGATAGATGTGCGGCCAGACAAGCCCAATCCTCCGGCTCCAGCTCAACCGTCAGATCCACCGGCCAATCGCCGATCCGTCCGCGTATGCGCACCATGTTCCGCCTCCTGTTTTGCTGCGCGCATACTCCCATGCCATCAGCGCACTGGCCAGCTCAACAAAAAAATTGTTATAACATTACAAACAACATCCTGCCGGAGAACCCCCATGCGCCATTTGCTCCTTGCCCTACCCTTTGTCTGGTTACCACTGATTGCCCAGGCCCATGATCATGCTCACGAACATGCCGAGCACGGTAGCCTCGGCGCCCACGAGCATGGTGTCGCCAACCTCAACATAGCCCTGGATGGCAAGCAGCTGGAAGTGCAGCTGGAAAGCCCGGCGATGAACCTGATCGGCTTTGAGCATGCAGCCCGCAGCGAAGCGGACAAGGCCCAGCTCGAAAACGCCAGGCGTGAGCTGGAAAAGCCACTGACGCTGTTCGCCCTCTCCTCTAACAACTGCCGCAATACCCGGATCGAGCTGCACAGCCCGTTGTTCTACGAAGGCGTCCATGAGCACCACCACAGCCACGGGCACGACGATGAACACAGCGAAATCCATGCTCACTACCAGTTCGAATGCACCAACGAACTGAAACAATTGAGCCTGGCGGAACTGTTCAAACGCTTCCCCGCCACCGAGAAAGTTCAGGTACAACTAATCGGCCCGGCAGGCCAGCAAGGCCTCATACTGACGCCGTCACAGCCGCGCCTGAGCTTCTGAAGCAAATCGGGGCGCGGCCGCGGTCGCCGCGCTCATACCAACGCAACATCACATACGCCGCCGATATGACCCAACCTCTGCTAGAACTTGCCGACCTCGGTTTTGCCTGGCCCGGCCAGGCGAAACTGCTGGATATTCCCAGCTTCACCCTGGCATGGGGAGAAACCCTGTTTCTCAAGGGGCCCAGCGGCAGTGGCAAAACCACTCTACTCGGCTTGCTCGGCGGCGTGCAGCTCGCCCAGCAGGGGCACATCCGCCTGCTCGGAGAAGATCTGGGCCGGCTCTCAGCCGGCGCCCGCGACCGTTTCCGGGTCGACCACACTGGCTACATCTTTCAGCAATTCAACTTGCTGCCCTTTCTCTCGGTGCGCGAGAACGTCGAACTGCCTTGCCGTTTCTCGCGCCTGCGCGCCGAACGCGCTCGCCAGCGTCACGGCAGCATCGCTGCTGCCGCTTCCTCGCTGCTGGAGCATCTGGGTCTGAGCGCCGAACTGTTTGATCGCCGTGCCGATGAGCTCTCCATCGGCCAGCAACAGCGCGTCGCCGCCGCCCGAGCCCTGATAGGCCAACCAGAACTGGTGATCGCCGACGAACCGACCTCGGCCCTGGACTTCGATGCCCGCGAGGCCTTCCTGCAACTGCTCTTCGCCGAGTGCCGTGCTGCCGGTGCTAGCCTGCTGTTCGTCAGTCACGACCAGAGTCTGGCTCCACTGTTCGACCGCAACCTGTCACTGGCCGAACTCAACCGCGCCGCCAAGCCTGTCGAGGCCTGACATGCACCTGGTCCGCATCGCCCTGGCCAGCCTGGCCAACCGCCGCTTCACTGCGCTACTCACGGTATTTGCCATCGCCTTGTCGGTCTGTCTGCTGCTGGCCGTAGAGCGCGTGCGAACCGAGGCACGCGCCAGCTTCGCCAACACCATCAGCGGCACCGACCTGATCGTCGGCGCACGCTCGGGTAGCGTGAATCTGCTGCTGTACTCGGTTTTCCGCATCGGCAATGCCACCAACAACATCCGCTGGGACAGCTTCGAGCGCTTCGCCGAGCATCGTCAGGTGAAATGGGCCATCCCCATTTCCCTCGGCGACTCGCACCGCGGCTACCGGGTAATGGGCACCAGCACCGCCTATTTCGAGCATTACCGCTACGCCCGCAGCCAAACGCTGCAGTTGGCTCAGGGGCGCGCCTTCGCCGACGATCCCTTCGAAGTGGTACTCGGTGCGGAAGTGGCCCAGGCACTGGGCTACGGCCTTGGCGAGAAGATCGTCCTGGCTCATGGCGTTGCCACCATCAGCCTGATCAAGCACGACGACAAGCCCTTCACCGTGGTCGGCATCCTCGAACGCACCGGCACGCCGGTGGATCGCACCCTGCACATTTCCCTGGCCGGGATGGAGGCGCTGCATATCGACTGGCACAACGGCATGCCGGCACGCGGCGCGGCGCAGGTCAGCGCGGATCAGGTGCGAGAGTGGGCAAGCGCCTGTTCACAAGCGTCGCGAGCGCAGACGGGGCAAGGCGAAAGCGGGCGAGGAAGCGCAGTTGAGTCGAGTCTCAATGAGCATTCCGAGCCCGCTTTCAACGCAGCAGCGTCAAGCGCAGTAGCTTGTGGACAGGCGCTGCAGCCTAAGCAGATCACCGCCTTTATGCTGGGCCTCAACAGCAAGATCGCCACCTTTAGCCTGCAGCGCGAGATCAACGAATTTCGCGGCGAGCCACTGCTGGCGATCCTGCCGGGCGTGGCTCTGCAGGAGTTGTGGAGCCTGATGGGCACTGCCGAGCAGGCGTTGTTCGTGGTCTCGCTGTTCGTCGTGCTGACTGGCCTGATCGGCATGCTCACGGCAATTCTCACCAGCCTCAACGAACGCCGCCGGGAGATGGCGATCCTGCGCTCGGTGGGCGCACGCCCCTGGCATATCGCCAGCCTGCTGGTGCTGGAAGCCTTCGCTCTGGCATTGGCCGGCGTGGTTTTCGGCGTCGCGCTGCTGTACCTGGGCATCGCCGCCAGCCAGGGCTTCGTACAGGCCAATTACGGCCTGTATCTGGCACTCAATGCCCCATCCGGCTACGAGTGGAAACTGCTGGGCAGCATTCTCCTCGCGGCCGTGGCAATGGGCAGCGTGCCGGCCTGGCGCGCCTATCGACAGTCGCTGGCCGACGGTCTGTCGATTCGCCTGTAAGGCAAGAACGGAGCGCCTCGCGTAGACTGCGCGGGCGCTTCTTCAACGAGGTATCCCATGTCACGCCACCTGCTCGCCACCCTGCTGCTGACGCTGTGCCTGCCGCTGTCTGCCGCCGAGGTGCGCGAAATCACCTGGTCCGATCTGATTCCACCGGACGCACCGCCGCAGAAGATCGACCCGACACCTATCCACGACCTGTCGCAACTGGCCGACGCCTTGTCCGAAGCCGGCCCGGCGGCCGTGCAGCAGTCACCGGCAGCGCCGGTGGTCAAGGCGCTCGATGGTCAACAGGTGAAGCTGCCTGGCTATATCGTGCCGCTGGACGTAACCGAGGAAGGCCGGGTGGTAGAGTTCCTGCTGGTGCCCTACTTCGGTGCCTGCATTCATGTACCGCCGCCACCATCGAACCAGATCATCCATATCACCAGTGAACTGGGCGTGCTGCTCGATGCGCTGTACCAGCCATTTTGGGTGGAGGGGCCGCTGAAAGTTGAACACGTCAGCAGCGAGCTGGCGGAGGTCGGTTACCAGATGGAAGCCGAGAAGATCTACCCTTACGAATTGAGCGACGGCTGAGCAGAAAAAAGCCGAACCCGGAGGTTCGGCCTGTGATCTCGCTCAGCCACGGCTGGCCAATTGGTGCTCACGCTCGAAACGCAGCTCACTTTCCGCCCACTGCCGCCATGCACGGATCTTGGCACGCTCGGCACCGCCACGCTCAGCCCGTACCAGTGCATCCAGACCAGCTCTCCAGCGCGCCTGCTCCAGTTCCAGCTGGGCCACATACAACCAGTGCTTGCCGGCACCGCTACGTTCGGCCAGAGGCCGCAGCACCTTCACCGCAGCTGCCCGCTCGCGCGCCTGCCACCAGAGCAGACCCAGTCTTTCCTGGCGCGCTTCAGTGCTGCTCAACAGGCCGCCATCAAGCATACCGGCCAGCAGCTTGGCCCCCTGCCACGGCTGCTCGGCCGCGCCAGCCAGCAGCACCAGGTTGTCCAGTTCCGTCTCCTTGAAGCGCAAGCCCTTGGCATGCGCGGCACGCAGGGTGGCCAAAGCCTTGTCATGGCTGCCGGCCAACTGCTGCAAAGCGGCCAGCTGTCGCCAGCGTTCGATCTCGTCAGGCTTGCGCTTGAGCAGCAGCCGCTGCCATCGCTCGGCCTGGGCATAACGCTTGAGATCGGCATTGACTCCCACCAGGAACTGCAGCCAGACATCCGCCGCAGCCGGATTGGCCTGCACATAGCGTTCGGCCAGCGGCAACGCCTTGGCCGGCTGATTCAAACCCTGATAGGCCTGCACCAGCATCTGCAGCACTTCTTCCGAAGCCTGTCCCTGCCTGGACGACAGCAGCTCGACCACTTTGGCATAGCGACGCTCACCCAAGTTCATGCGAGCCAGGTTGAGCCGCTCCTCAGCCAGCATTGACTCATCCAGCTTGCCACTGCGCACGGCCTTGTCCAGCCAGTCGATAGCCTGCGGCATCTGTCCTGCCGACCAGGCCAGATAAGCCCTGCTACGCCAGACCAGCGCCTCTTCGAAACTGCCGGGAATCGGGTTGAGCGCATCCAGAGCCTGCCTTGCAGCGGCGTGATCACCCTTCTGCTGGGCAGCCTGTGCCGCGTTGAGGCCACGGAATACGGTCGGGTCGACGGTCTGCTGAGCCATCCCCGGCGCAGCAGCAACACTCAGCATCACGAGCAGCAACCAGCGGTACATGGTCAACTCCTTTCCAGACGAAAGTAGAGGGTTTTCACCGCCTCGCGATCTACCGCCAGACCGCCCTCGGTGCGTGGCGAGAAGCGCCAGCGGGCAGCAGCACGGCGCGCCTCACGCTCGAACACGTTGCTCGGTTTGGCCTCCAGCACACGGATATTCTCCACGTTGCCGGCGCGATTGATGGTAAAAGCCAGTTTGACGAAACCTTCTATACCCCGCTGAAGTGCATAGCGCGGATAGTCCGGACGCACATCATTGAGCGGTACCACTTCACTTTCCATGCCGCCTGCCAGCCCGCCGGACTCACCAGCGTCCGTTACTGCCGCAACAGGCGCCGAGGCTGGGGCTCCGGGTGCCAGACCCGCCAGGCTTGGTGCGGGAGCAGCATTGACCGTCACACCGCCTGCCAGGCTAGGCAGTTGAATATCCAGCACCGGCAATTGCGCACTGGGGCTGGCCGCCATCGGAGTGGGCGGGGTTGGTGGTTGCGGGGTCTGAGGTTGCGGAGGCTGTGGCGCCTGCTGCCGTGTACGACTGGAGGTTTCGCTGGCATTGCCGTCCATACGCACAAAGTTGGCCACACTGACCGGCTCCTGCTGGAGCGACGCACGAGGCGGCGTAACCATGTACAGCATCAGGGCAAACAACGCCAGCGCCATCAGGCAGGCACAGACGAAGGACACGGCCACGCGCATCAGTTGACTCCGCTGGAAGCGGCCAGCGCCACGTCCCGTACGCCGGCCAGACGTGCCTGATCCATGACCTGAACGACCAGACCGGTACGCGCATCACGATCCGCCTGTACCACCACCGCGCCATCGGGCTGCTCGACCCGCATGCGCTCGACGTGGGCCCGTACGCTACGTATGTCTACCGGCTTCTTGTCCAGCCATACCTGGCCATCGGCGGTCACGGCAATCAGGATGTTGCCCTTGTCCTGTGGGCTGGCGGTTTCCGCCTGCGGACGCTGCACTTCGACACCAGCCTCCTTGATGAAGGAGCTGGTGACAATGAAGAAGATCAGCATGATGAAGACCACATCGAGCATCGGCGTCAGATCGATGCTGGTATCCTCTTCCGGCTGGTGATGACGGCGCATTCTCATTTCAAAGACTCTCAATCGTGCCGCAGCTGGTCGGCCAGCCGCTCAAGCGCCCGGCGCGAATCCCGTTCCAGGCGCGCCAGGCTGAACAATCCGGTAATCGCCAGCAACATGCCGGCCATGGTTGGCAAAATCGCCCGCCAAACCCCGGCAGCCATTCCGCGTGGGTCACCATTGCCGCTCATGGCCAGCACATCGAAAACGGCCACCATCCCCGTCACTGTGCCCAGTAGGCCGAACAGCGGGCATAGCGCCACCAGCGCCTTGCCCAGCCGCAAAGGTGCAGCCAACTGCTGCCGGGCCTGGGCCAGCCAGGCATCGCGCACTGCACGCTGCCAACTGCCGATCCCTGCGTCA
The DNA here is from genome assembly GCF_019656335.1 of Pseudomonas sp. NCCP-436. Taxonomy (GTDB): domain Bacteria; phylum Pseudomonadota; class Gammaproteobacteria; order Pseudomonadales; family Pseudomonadaceae; genus Aquipseudomonas. The sequence continues at coordinate 313,400 of NZ_BPLZ01000003.1, forward strand.
CCCAGCACCTGCTGCCAGGCTTCGCGTCGCTCACGCACCCAGCGCGGGAAAATCCGTCGCAGGAACCAGAAGCGCTCGAACATCAACGTCCAGAACAGCACGCAGAGACCGGCCAGGGCCCACATCACTACACCCCCGGTGGTCATGAAGTCGAGCAGCGCATAGGCGCTGTCGACCGCACGCAACCAGAACGCGTAGAGATCAGTCACGGCGCGGGGCTCCAGACAGATGCAGAGCAATCAGACCGGCGCTCTGCTGTTCGAGGATCTGAATCAGGCCCTTGCTGCGACTGGTCAGCAAGGCATGCAGGAACAGCATCGGAATGGCCACTATCAGCCCCTGCACGGTGGTCACCAGCGCCTGGGAAATACCTTCGGCCATCAGCCGCGAGTCGCCGCTACCACCCTGGGTAATAGCCTGGAAGGTAATGATCATGCCAGTCACAGTGCCGAGCAGACCAAGCAGCGGCGCCACGGCCGCCAGCAGCTTGAGTAGACCGTGCCCTTTTTCAAGCGGCGGGGTTTCCTGCAGGATCGCCTCGTCCAGCTTAAGTTCCAGAGTTTCCAGATCCGAAAGCTGCGGCTTCGCCCCCAGCACGCCGATCACTCGACCCAGCGGGTTGTCGTCACGCGGCGTACCGAGGTCGCTCATCTGGGCCTTGACCCCGCGCGCAATACGGCTGAGGTAGATCATGCGCCAGGCCGCGATCAGTACGCCGAGCACGCCCAGGGCAATGATCACCCAGCCCACCAGGCCGCCCTGCTGTTGGCGATCCCAAAGAGTCGGCTTCTGCTGAAGCTGCGCCAGCAGGGTGCCCCGGCTCGGATCGATCGGCAGGCTCGCCAGTGCGGCGCTGCTACCAAGATAATCGCGCACCTGGGCAAAGCCGGAAGGTTGACGTAGTGGCGCGATCAACTCGCCAGCATCGGTGTCGTAACGCAGGAAGGCATTTTCGCCAAATACCGCGAAAGTGCCGACGCGCAGTACGTTCTGCTCGCTACGCCGGCCATCGGCTGCCACTACCGGCAACGCGACCTGTTCGACTCGACCGCTGGCAGCCAGATCCTCCAGCAGCAACATCCAGTAGCTGTCGAGATCCTCTGCCGAAGGCAGGCTACGGCTTTCGGCCAGGGTCTTGAGCTGCTTCATACGCTCGGGATACTGCACATTGAGCAGGCTGTCCTGCCACTGGCTAATAGTGTCGCCGGCACTCTGGCGCACCACACCGAACAATTCCCCCAGATGACCAACACGCTGCGCCAGCAACTTCTCCTGCTCGGCCAGCTCCACCTCCTGGCGGTCGAATTCGGCCTTCAGCCTTTCAGCCTCGGCTTTCTGCTCGCTCAACGCGGCCCGCGCCGTGGCCAGCAGACGGGCCTGCTCGCCGCGCCGCGCGAGAAACGCCTGCTCGCGCTCCTGCATGGCACTGGTCTCGGCGGCTCGCTCGCTGCGGATACGCTGCAGCAGTTGATCAGGCGTAAGGGATTCGGCAAAGGTCACCACGCCCGGCAGCAGGCTGAGCGCCATGATGGCAATGAAACGACGAGTCATTGGGCTGACTCCTTGGCCAGGGTCTTGATTGGTAGATTCAGTACGTCAGGAGCTTGCTGCTGGCGGGCAATAGCGATGGCCTGACTCAGCGGACGACGGGCACTACCGTCAAGCACCTGCCAGGCCTGGGCCTGCGGGCTCCACCAGCCGCTTTCGTGACCATCGAGCGTCTGGTAATAAAGCATGCTGCGCCCTAGGCGCAGGAACTCGACACTGCGACCGTCACTCTCCCCCTCGGCTGCAGGCAGTTGACCACGCCAGGCCTCAAGGGTGCGACCGTAGTCGCTCTCGATCTGATAGGCCTCGATGATGCGGCGGTATTTGTCAGCCACACTGACATCGGCACGGGGCAACAGATCCTGCAGTTGGGCCAGGCGATCCTCGCGCTCCTCCGCCAGGAATGGCAGATCCGCAGCAATGAACTGACCGAGCACATCGACCATGCGCACCATCAGCGGGCTTACCGCTTCCTCGGTACGCTCGATGCCGTCCAACTGCTTCCGATAACTTTCCAATTCCTCGCGCTGAGCGGCCACCAGTTCGCGCAACTGGCTGTTGTAGCCTTTCAGCGCCTCAGCCTGCTGCAGGGCGTTGCGGTATTCACTGAGCATCTCGCGGCTATCGTCGTCCAGTTGCGCAACACGTCCCTGAGAGGCCTTGGCCTCGGCTGCCAGGCGCTGACTTTCGTCCAGCGCCTCATCCAGCGGCGCGGCCATCAGCGAACCGCTGGCCAGGGTCAGGGCGACGGCCAGGGCGCGAAGTGAAAAGCGATTCATGCGCGAAGAAACCTCGACAGATGCATTCTCAAAAAGAGAAACATTATCATCTACAACCGCATTCGAGGCAATGCGCAATTCATGGCAACAGCTCGCACAAGCATTGAGCCAGGTCAAAAACTCAATCGTTGCATGGCTTAGTATTTAACCCAGCCAAACACCTCTCTCGACTGGAGCACGCCATGTACAAGTCCCTGTTCACTGCCTCCCTGCTGGCCCTCGCCATCGCCGCCCCCGCCGCTCAGGCTCACCAGGCCGGCGACATCATCATCCGTGCCGGAGCCATTACCGTCGACCCGCGTGAAGACAGCGGCAATATCGACCATGCAGTGCTGGGCAAGGTTGCCGGCAGCGGCGCGACTCTGAACAGCGATACTCAGTTGGGCCTGAACTTCGCCTACATGGTGACTGATCACTTCGGCATCGAGCTGCTGGCCGCCACCCCCTTCAGCCATGACGTAGGCGTCAAGGGCATGCCCGGCGCATTCGCCGGCCTCAATGGCAAGCTCGGCAGCCTCAAACACCTGCCACCGACCCTGAGTGCGGTCTACTACCCGCTGGACAAGACCTCGGCCTTCCAGCCCTATGTCGGCGTCGGCATCAACTACACCTGGTTCTTCGACACCGAGCTGAGCAGTGAAGCCGAAGGCAAGGGCTTCCGCGGCCTGGACATGAAGGACTCCTGGGGCCTGGCCGGCCAGATCGGCATGGACTACATGCTGACCGACAACCTGATGCTCAACGCCCAGGTGCGCTATATCGACATCGAGACCACCGGCACTACCTACCTGGCCGGTGACAAGGTCAAAGTGGATGTGGATGTCGATCCCTTCGTCTACATGGTGGGTCTGGGCTACAAGTTCTAAGCCCTCCCGAACAACAGAAAAGCCGGCATCTGCCGGCTTTTCTGCATTTGCGCTCAGCACGCGACAGCGGCGCTACAAGCCTAGCAATCGGGCAAGTCCTTCACGCAGCGGAGTCTGCGCCGGCAAACGGTACTGAGAGCTGAGACGGGCAATATCGGCACGCGAGTGGCGGATATCTCCGGGCCTCGGCGGCAGATAGCCAACCTCGGGCAGAGCGCCACACAGCTCACCAATTTCCGCCAACAGGCGATTGAGACTGACAGCCTGGTTCCAGCCGACATTGACCGGCTGTGACTCGACCGAACCGGCTGTCAGTGCCTGCATCAGCAGAGCGACCAGATCACCTACATAGAAGAAGTCACGGGTCTGTTCGCCATCGCCGTAGACATTGATCGGCTCGCCTCGCAGGGCTCGCTGAGTGAAGATGCTGATCACTCCCGAGTACGGCGAGGAGGGATCCTGACGCGGGCCAAAGATGTTGAAGAAGCGAAAAACCGCCGGCTCAATGCCGTGCTGACGGCGATAGAACTCCAGATAGTGCTCACTGGCCAGCTTGTCCGCCGCATAGGGTGTCAGTGGCGCCTTGGCCGCATCTTCACGAATGGCCACACCTTCGCCATTGTTGCCGTAAACCGCAGCGCTGGAGGCATAGACCACACGCCGCACACCATGCTGACGCATTGCCTCACAGACGTTCAGGGTGCCGATAAAGTTGCTCTGGTGGGTAGCTACCGGATCCTCGACCGAAGCCTGCACCGAGGCCACTGCTGCCAGATGCACTACCGCCTGGCAGCCGGCAACAGCCTGCGCCACCAGTGCCGCATCGGCCACATCGCCCTCAATGAAACGCAGCTGCAGGTGCTCCGACGGCAAGTTGCTGCGCCGCCCCATGGACAGGTTGTCCAGCACGCGTACCCGCCAGCCGGCAGCCAGCAGTGCGTCGACCAGGTGTGAGCCGATAAAGCCGGCCCCGCCGGTCACAAGAACTTCAGCCATGACGATAGTAACGATCCAGTAGTGCCGGCACTCCGGAGCGCCAGGCTCGCGGCTTGATGCCAAAGGTATGGAGAATTTTCTTGCAGACCAGCACCGCATGCTGGGGCTCGTCTGCCGCGTCCGGGCGCGCGGCATGAGCCTGCGGCAGAACCTCTCCGACGAGCTGGCTGCGGTATTGATGCGCTTCGCCCAGCACCGCCTGCCCCAGGCTTAGTGAGGTGGTCGCCTCATGACCGCCGTAGTGATAGGTCCCCCAAAGCGGCGAGGCACAGTCCAGCTGCTTGAGTACCGCAAGGATAACTCGTGCCGCATCGTCCACCGGAGTCGGGTTGCCCCGCCGGTCATCGGCCAGGTAAAGCGCCTCGTCACGCTCGGCCCGGCGCAGGAAACGTCCGAGCACCCCCTCCGGACTGTCATCAATCAACCAGCCAAAGCGCAGCAACACATGCCTCGGGCAGTACGTCCGAACGCTTTGCTCCAGACGCCAGAGCGCTTGGCCACGCCCCCCCAATGGCAAGGGTTCATCCTTCTCGCTGTAGGCTGTGGCGCGCGCACCATCGAACACGCGGTAGCTCGATGGCTGCACCAACATGATCTCGTGGTGCTGACAGAGTTCGGCCAGCCGCACGACAGCCTGTTCCTGCATGGCCAGCCGAGCCTCGCTTACCGACTCGGCCTGAAACCAGTCGAAATAGTAAGCCAGATTGATCAGTGCATCCGGCCGGGTATCATCAAGCAGGGCCGTCAGGCTCGCCGCGTCCCAGCCGCTCTCTGGCGGGCGTGGGGCGAGAAAGCCGATGTCCTCCTCGGCGCCGAGACGGATCAGCGCTTGCCCCAGGGCACTCCCGCCGCCCAGCAGCATCAGCCGCATTCGCATAGACCGGTTCCCGTCAGATCAGAACGGGATGTCGTCGTCGAAGCTATCGTAGTCAGGAGCCGGCTGGCTCTGCTGCGGAGCCGGACGTTCCTGGCGCGCGGGTTGCGGCTCACGTTGCGGAGCCGGACGCGACTGGCGTGGAGCGCCATCGTCAGCCCCCGGACGGCCACCGAGCAGCTGCATGGTGCCCTGCATGTCAACCACGACTTCGGTGGTATAGCGCTTGATACCGTCCTTTTCCCACTCGCGGGTCTGCAGTTTGCCCTCGATGTACACCTGCGAACCCTTTCGCAGGTACTCGCCGGCAATTTCGGCAACCTTGCCGAACAGCACGACGCGGTGCCATTCGGTACGCTCGACGCGCTGGCCGCTCTGTTTGTCCGTCCACTGCTCGCTGGTAGCCAGGCTCAGGTTGGTGACCGCATTGCCATTGGGCAGGTAGCGTGTTTCCGGATCCTGACCGCAGGTGCCGACCAGAATGACTTTGTTAACCCCACGGGCCATAACGTTCTCCTAGGCTCGTCACGCCACCGGCGCCGCTGCGATCAGGCGCTCCAGTGTCGTTCGATCCACTTGTTGGGTGTCCACTTTGATATAGATGGCCGCTTCATCGCTCACAACCACGGCATCCGCCACTCCTGGCATTGCCTTCAGGCGTTCGACCAGTCCGCCATCGGCCAGTGCCGTGACATCAAGCGGCAGGCGCAAACTGGTGACATACGGCGGTTCGCGCATAGTAACAGCAATGACCAGCCAAATCGTACAGAGCACGGCGCAGCCGATAAACACGCCATTCAGCCCCACGTGCTGATACAGCCAGCCACCCAGGATGCCGCCCAACGCAGCACCAAGGAACTGGCTGGTGGCGTATACCCCCATCGCAGTGCCCTTGCCACCAGCCGGAGCCACCTTGCTCACCAGTGAGGGCAACGAAGCTTCCAACAGATTGAAGGCAGTAAAGAACAGTACGAAGCCCAACACCAGCGTCTGCAGGCTGTTCCCCAGCGTGGCGAAATACAGCTCGCAGAGCAGCAACGCCAGCACCGCACCACTCAACACCCGCTTCATCTGGCGCTTTTTCTCGCCATAGATGATGAACGGCACCATGCCAAAGAAGCCGATCAGCAGCGCAGTCAGGTACACCCACCAGTGCTCGTCACGAGCCAGCCCGCCCTGCTCCATCAGCGCCAACGGCAGGGCAACGAAACTTGCCATCAGCACCGCATGTAGAGCCAGAATGGCGAAATCAAGACGCAGCAGATCCGGATTCTTCAGCGTCGGCCACAAGGCCTGAGCCGCCACGCCGGATTCACGGTGCTGCAACGGTCCTGCGCTCTTGGGCACCAGTCCGGCTACAATCAACATGCCCAGCAAAGCCATAGCGGCGGTTGCCCAGAATAGCCCATCCAGGCCGAAGGCCCGGGTCAGCAACGGCCCGACCACCATGGCCACGGCAAACGACAGGCCGATACTCATGCCGATCATGGCCATGGCCTTGGTGCGGTGCTGCTCGCGAGTGAGGTCAGATAGCAGCGCCATCACCGCCGCGGAAATCGCTCCGGCGCCCTGCAACACCCGCCCACCGATCACGCCCCAGATGGAGTCGGCATTGGCTGCCAACACGCTGCCAGCAGCAAAGATCAGCAGCCCAGCGTAGATCACCGGCCGACGACCAATGCGGTCGCTGAGCATACCGAAGGGAATCTGCAGCACGGCTTGAGTCAGACCGTAGGCACCTATGGCCAGGCCTATCAGAGCCGGCGTACTGCCAGCCAGCTCCGTGCCGTAGGTAGCCAGCACTGGCAGCACCATGAACATGCCGAGCATGCGGAAGGCGAACACCAGTGCCAGGCCACCGGCCGCACGGGTTTCGGCCCCGCTCATCCGCTCAGTTTGCGAATCATGCATCGCTGAAGCCTCAGAAAAACCAGCCGGCGATTCTAACAGCCACAACGCCGACGGCACAGGCACGCACTTTGCCGCAGGCTTGACGCGCCCCGTATAATCGATCGTTTCCGCTCGCCAAGCGAGGCCGTTGCCAGTGGACAAGATCCTCATCCGGGGTGCGCGCACCCATAACCTGAAGAACATCGACCTGACGCTGCCGCGCGACAAGCTGATCGTGATCACCGGCCTGTCCGGCTCGGGCAAGTCGTCGCTGGCCTTCGACACCCTCTACGCCGAGGGCCAGCGCCGCTACGTCGAGTCCCTGTCGGCCTACGCCCGACAGTTCCTGTCGATGATGGAGAAGCCCGACGTCGATACCATCGAGGGCCTGTCCCCGGCCATCTCCATCGAGCAGAAGTCCACCTCGCACAACCCGCGCTCGACCGTCGGCACCATCACCGAGATCTACGACTACCTGCGCCTGCTCTACGCCCGCGTCGGCATTCCGCGCTGCCCGGATCACGATGTGCCGCTGGAGGCGCAGACCATCAGCCAGATGGTCGACCAGGTCCTGTCTCAGCCGGAAGGCCGCAAGCTGATGCTGCTGGCCCCGGTGGTGCGCGAGCGCAAGGGTGAGCACCTATCGGTATTCGAAGAGCTGCGCGCGCAAGGCTTCGTCCGCGCCCGGGTCAACGGCAAGCTGTTCGAGCTGGACGAACTGCCCAAGCTGGACAAGCAGAAAAAGCATTCCATCGACGTGGTGGTGGATCGCTTCAAGGTACGCGAAGACCTGCAGCAGCGCCTGGCCGAATCCTTCGAAACCGCCCTCGGCCTGGCCGACGGCATCGCTCTGGTGACGCCGATGGACGATGAGGAAGGTGACGAGATCATCTTCTCCGCACGCTTCGCCTGCCCGCACTGTGGCCATTCGATCAGCGAGCTGGAACCCAAGCTGTTCTCCTTCAACAATCCGGCCGGCGCCTGCCCGACCTGCGACGGCCTGGGGGTGAAGCAGTTCTTCGACGCCAAGCGCCTGGTCAACGGCGAGCTGACCCTGGCCGAAGGTGCCATTCGCGGCTGGGATCGGCGCAACGTCTACTACTTCCAGATGCTCGGCTCACTGGCCGCTCATTATGCTTTCAGCCTGGAAGTACCCTTCGACGAGCTTGCCGCCGAGCACCAGAAGGTGATTCTGTTCGGCAGCGGCACGCAAAGCGTGGATTTCAAGTACCTCAATGACCGCGGCGATATCGTCAAGCGCTCTCATCCCTTCGAGGGCATCATCCCCAATCTCGAGCGGCGCTATCGCGAAACCGAGTCGGCCACCGTGCGCGAGGAACTGGCCAAGTACCTTAGCACCCAGCCCTGCCCCGACTGCCGTGGCACCCGCCTGCGCCGCGAGGCACGCCACGTCTGGGTCGGAGACAAGACCCTGCCGGCCGTCACCGGCCTGCCGGTGGGCGAAGCCTGCGACTATGTCGCCGGTCTGCACCTGACCGGTCGCCGCGGAGAGATCGCCGAGAAGATCCTCAAGGAAATCCGCGAGCGCCTGCAATTCCTGGTCAATGTTGGCCTCGACTATCTGACCCTCGATCGCAGCGCCGACACCCTGTCCGGCGGCGAGGCACAGCGCATTCGCCTAGCCAGCCAGATCGGCGCCGGTCTGGTGGGCGTCATGTACATCCTTGACGAACCCTCCATCGGCCTGCACCAGCGTGACAACGAGCGCCTGCTGGCCACCCTCACCCACCTGCGCAACCTGGGCAACACGGTGATAGTGGTCGAGCACGACGAGGACGCCATCCGCCTGGCCGATTATGTGGTGGACATTGGCCCGGGTGCCGGCGTGCATGGTGGGCGCATTGTCGCCGAAGGCACTCCGGACGAGGTGATGCAGCACCCGGACTCGCTGACCGGCAAATACCTGTCGGGGCGGGTGAAGATCGAGGTGCCAAGCCAGCGTACTCCGCGCGACAAGAAGCGTCTGCTGAAACTCAAAGGAGCACGCGGCAACAACCTGCGCAAGGTCGATCTGGAGATTCCGGTCGGCTTGCTGACCTGTGTCACCGGCGTGTCTGGCTCGGGCAAGTCAACGCTGATCAACAACACCCTGTTCCCCATCACCGCCACCGCGCTGAATGGAGCCACCAGCCTGGAGGTTGCGCCCTACGACTCGTTCGACGGCCTGCAGCACCTGGACAAGGTGGTCGACATCGACCAGAGCCCCATCGGCCGTACGCCGCGCTCCAACCCGGCCACTTACACCGGCCTGTTCACGCCGATCCGCGAACTCTTCGCCGGCGTGCCGGAATCGCGCTCGCGCGGCTACGGCCCGGGGCGCTTCAGCTTCAACGTCAAGGGTGGACGCTGCGAGGCCTGCCAGGGCGACGGAGTGATCAAGGTGGAAATGCACTTTTTGCCGGACATCTACGTGCCCTGCGACGTGTGCAAGGGCAAGCGCTACAACCGCGAGACCCTGGAGGTGAAGTACAAGGGCAAGAGCATCACCGAGGTGCTCGACATGACCATCGAAGAGGCCCGCTCCTTCTTCGATGCCGTACCGGCCATCGCCCGCAAGCTGCAGACACTGATGGACGTGGGCCTGTCCTATATCAAACTGGGCCAGAGCGCGACGACGCTGTCCGGTGGCGAAGCACAGCGGGTCAAGCTCAGCCGCGAGCTGTCCAAACGCGATACCGGCAAGACCCTGTACATTCTCGACGAGCCCACCACCGGCCTGCACTTTGCCGATATTCAGCAGCTGCTGGACGTGCTGCACCGCCTGCGCGACCACGGCAACACCGTGGTAGTGATCGAGCACAACCTGGACGTGATCAAGACTGCCGACTGGATCGTCGACCTTGGTCCCGAAGGTGGCTCCAAGGGCGGCCAGATCATCGCCACCGGCACCCCGGAAGAAGTCGCTGCCAATCCGGCATCCCACACCGGCCACTTCCTCAAGCCACTGCTGGAGCGCGATCGCAGCTGAAACGAAAGAGCCCCGCACATGCGGGGCTCTTACTTTGACAAGTCAGCTTACATCTGACTCTGCAGGTACTTCTCCAGTCCCAGCTTGTCGATCAGCTGCAACTGAATCTCCAGCCAATAGGCGTGGTCCTCCTCAGTGTCCTTCAGTTGCGCCAGCAGGATGTCACGACTCTGATAGTCCTGATGCCGCTCGCACAGCGAGATACCCTTGCTCAGAGCCCCGCGCACCTTGTACTCCAGATCTAGATCAAGCTTAAGGGCCTCTGGCACGGTCTGGCCGAACACGAAGGGCTCCGGAGTCATGTCCGGTACGCCTTCGAGAAAAATAATGCGCTTGAGCAAGGCATCGGCGTGCTGTGTTTCCTCCTCCATCTCGTGATTAATGCGCTCGTAGAGCTTGCTGAAGCCCCAGTCCTCATACAGTCGCGAATGGATGAAATACTGATCGCGGGCAGCCAGCTCGCCCTTGAGCAACTGTTTGAGATAGTCGATGACTTCGATATGGCCTTTCATGCCGGCATTCCTTGTTGCGTCCACAGCAGGGTTCAATGCTCCCCCTGCGTCGAGATACGGTCAAGCAAAAAGCACAACGCCTCCGATGGAGGCGTTGTGCTTAATTGCCATGGATCAGAGCATCAACCCTGGCGCAGATCGAAGCGATCCAGGTTCATCACCTTGGTCCAGGCGGCGACGAAATCCCGTACGAAACGTTCAGCCCCGTCCGCCTGAGCGTAGACCTCGGCCAGTGCGCGCAGCACCGAGTTGGAGCCAAACACCAGATCGACACGAGTGGCGGTGTATTTCTTGATGCCGGTCTTGCGATCCAGTCCCTCGAAGAGCTCACCGGCACGCTTCCACACGGTCCCCATGTCCAGCAGGTTGACAAAGTAGTCAGTGCTCAGAGTACCGGGACGCTCCGTAAACACACCATGACGGCTACCGTCCCAGTTGGCATCCAGAACCCGTAACCCGCCGACCAGCGCAGTCATTTCCGGAGCGGTAAGGGTCAGCAACTGAGCCTTATCCACCAGCAGATGCTCAGCCGGAATTGCACTCGGCCCTTTCAGGTAGTTGCGGAAACCGTCGGCAAACGGCTCTAGGAAGCTGAAGGACTCCACATCAGTCTGCTCCTCAATCGCATCGACCCGACCTGGAGCGAATGGCACCTCGACAGAAAAGCCGGCTGCCCGGGCAGCCTGTTCGATGCCGACACCGCCAGCCAGAACAATGAGATCCGCCAGCGACAGTCGGGACTCCGCCTGAATCGCCTCCAGCTTCGGAAGAACCTGCACTGCCCTCTGGTTGGACTGCCAATCGCGTTGGGGTGCCAGACGAATACGAGCGCCGTTGGCCCCGCCGCGCTTGTCACCACCGCGGAAGGTGGAAGCCGAGGCCCAGGCCAGCGATACCAGATCACCTGCCGACAGCCCCAGCGCTGTGATCTTCGCCTTGGCTTCAGCGATATCCAGCGGCGCTGGCTTGTGTGTAGCCTTGGGTAGCGGATCCTGCCAGATCAGCTCTTCAGCCGGCACTTCCGGCCCCAGGTAACGGGACCTCGGCCCCATATCGCGGTGGGTCAGCTTGAACCAGGCGCGGGCGAAAGCATTGGCGAAAGCCTGCGGGTCGTCACGAAAATACCGGGAAATGCGCCCGTATTCCGGATCGAAACGCAGCGCCAGATCCGTAGTCAGCATGGTCGGCTTGCGCCTGGGCGAATCCGGAGCTGGCCCGGGAATGATGGCCTCGGCATCCTTTGCCACCCATTGATGGGCACCGGCCGGGGACTTGCTCAGCTCCCACTCAAAGTCAAAGAGGAACTTGAAGAAGTCATTGCTCCATTGCGCCGGAGTGCTGGTCCAGGTCACTTCGAGCCCGGAGGTGATGGTGTCAGCCCCTTTGCCGCTGCCGAAACTGTTGGCCCAGCCAAGCCCCTGCATCTCTAGATCGGCGGCCTCCGGATCAGCCCCTACATGACTCGCCGGGCCTGCGCCATGGGTTTTGCCCAGCGTGTGACCGCCGGCGATCAGTGCAACGGTTTCCTCGTCGTTCATTCCCATGCGAGCAAAGGTTTCGCGAATGTCATGAGCTGCGAGCAAGGGGTCCGGGTTGCCATCGGGGCCTTCCGGGTTGACGTAAATCAGCCCCATCTGCACCGCTGCCAGCGGATTTTCCAGGCTACGCGAGTGTTCCCTGCCGCCGGTATCGTCCTCACTTACCTGAACGCTGCTGTTCTGCCCCCTGGAGACATCATTGGAGTCCTTGGCATAACGCTTGTCACCACCCAGCCAGGTAGTCTCACGCCCCCAGTAGACGTCCTGATCTGGCTCCCAGGTATCCTCGCGGCCGGCAGCGAAACCAAAGGTGCGGAAGCCCGAATGCTCCAGGGCAACGTTACCGGCAAGAACCATCAGATCGGCCCAGGAGATACTCTGGCCGTACTTCTGCTTGACCGGCCACAGTAGACGCCGGGCCTTGTCCAGGCTGACGTTGTCCGGCCAGGAGTTGAGTGGCGCGAAACGCTGCTGACCGCGACCGGCGCCACCACGGCCGTCACCACTACGGTAGGTACCGGCGCTGTGCCAGGCCATGCGGATCATAAGGCCAACGTAGCTACCGAAGTCTGCCGGCCACCAGTCCTGACTGTCGGTCATCAGCTTGTGCAAGTCGGCCTTGAGCGCCCGATAGTCGAGCTGCTTGAACGCTTCAGCATAGTCAAACTCTTCCCCCAGAGGATTGGAGCGCGACGAGTGCTGGTTCAGCAGATCCAGCCGCAATTGGTTTGGCCACCAGTCACGGTTGCTGGTACCCCCTGCGCCCCCCTGATGGAACGGACATTTGGATTCATTCGACATGCTGCTCTCCTTCTCTGGATTTGATCACGCCTGGCCCTCTGGCTGACGGCGATGAGACAAGGCTAGACGGAGCGCTCTAACCGGGCCAATTTAGCCTGTGCAAGAAAGCGATAGATAAAATCTTCCGGATAAGGTTCAAAAATAGAGAAAACCAAGGAACCCTCCGATAAATTGCAGGCAATAAAAAACCGGGCACAAGGCCCGGTTCTCTATACAACCAGCAACTTACTCGGCAGCTTCTACCGAACCACCAACCGGACGGTCAACCAGCTCGACATAAGCCATCGGAGCATTGTCGCCAGCGCGATAACCGCACTTGAGGATGCGCAGGTAGCCGCCATTGCGGGTGGCATAGCGCTTGCCCAGGTCGTTGAACAGCTTGCCGACGGCAGCTTTCGAACGGGTACGGTCGAAAGCCAGACGACGGTTGGCTACGCTGTCTTCCTTGGCCAGGGTGATCAGCGGCTCGGCTACGCGACGCAGTTCCTTGGCTTTCGGCAGGGTAGTTTTGATCAGCTCGTGCTCGAACAGCGAGACCGCCATGTTCTGGAACATGGCCTTGCGGTGAGCGCTGGTGCGGCTGAGGTGACGGCCACTTTTACGATGACGCATGGTTCAATTCCTTACCAAACTTCAAGTTCGGTGATGATGACGATCAGGCAGTAGCCTTATCGTCTTTCTTCAGACTTGCCGGCGGCCAGTTGTCGAGGCGCATACCGAGGGACAGACCGCGCGAAGCCAGAACGTCCTTGATCTCGGTCAAAGACTTCTTGCCCAGGTTCGGGGTTTTGAGCAGCTCTACTTCGGTGCGCTGGATCAGGTCACCAATGTAGTAGATGTTCTCTGCCTTCAGGCAGTTGGCCGAACGGACGGTCAGTTCCAGGTCATCAACCGGACGCAGCAGAATCGGATCGATCTCGTCTTCCTGCTCGACCACTACCGGCTCACTGTCGCCCTTCAGATCAACGAAGGCAGCCAGTTGGTGCTGGAGGATGGTCGCGGCACGGCGGATGGCCTCTTCAGGATCCAGGGTGCCGTTGGTTTCAAGATCGATGACCAGTTTGTCCAGGTTGGTGCGCTGCTCGACACGAGCGTTTTCCACCACGTAAGCAACCCGGCGCACAGGGCTGAACGAAGCATCCAGCTGCAAGCGACCAATGCTGCGGCTTTCGTCTTCGTCGCTCTGACGCGCATCAGCCGGCTCATAGCCGCGACCACGAGCCACGGTGAGCTTCATGTTCAGCGAGCCGTTATCGGCTAGGTTGGCGATCACGTGGTCGCCGTTGACGATTTCGACATCGTGATCCAGCTGAATATCGGCAGCGGTAACGACGCCTGGGCCCTTCTTGGACAGAGTCAGGGTCACTTCGTCGCGACCGTGCAGTTTGATCGCCAGACCTTTCAGGTTCAGCAGGATCTCGATGACATCCTCCTGAACACCTTCAATGGCGGAGTACTCATGGAGTACGCCGTCGATCTCGGCCTCGACTACTGCACAGCCAGGCATGGAGGACAACAGGATGCGACGCAGCGCGTTGCCCAGGGTATGACCAAAACCACGCTCGAGAGGCTCGAGGGTGATCTTGGCGCGGGTCGGACTGACCTCCTGCACATCAATGTGACGGGGGGTCAGGAACTCATTTACCGAAATCTGCATGGATGCACCTATTTTCTAGCCCTTACTTGGAGTAGAGCTCGACAATCAGGCTCTCGTTGATGTCAGCGGAGAGATCGCCGCGAGTCGGTACGCTCTTGAACACACCGGACTTCTTCTCGACGTCCACTTCAACCCACTCGACACGGCCGCGCTGGGCGCTAAGCTCGAGAGCCTGAGCGATGCGCAGCTGGTTCTTCGATTTCTCGCGAACAGCAACCACGTCGCCGGCCTTAACCTGGTAGGACGGTACGTTTACGGTCTGACCGTTGACGCTGATAGCCTTGTGCGAAACCAGCTGACGGGATTCGGCACGGGTAGCGCCAAAGCCCATACGGTAAACCACGTTGTCCAGACGGCACTCCAGCAGTTGCAGCAGGTTTTCGCCAGTGGCGCCCTTCTTGCTGGCAGCTTGCTTGTAGTAACCGCTGAATTGACGCTCCAGAACGCCGTAGATACGACGGACTTTCTGCTTCTCACGCAGCTGGGTGCCGTAGTCGGACTGACGGCCACGGCGCTGGCCGTGAATGCCCGGGGCTGCTTCGATGTTGCACTTCGATTCAAGCGCGCGAACACCACTCTTCAGGAAGAGGTCGGTGCCTTCACGGCGAGACAGTTTGCACTTGGGACCAATGTAACGAGCCATATTTCACTGTCTCCTGTTTACACGCGACGCTTCTTCGGCGGACGGCATCCGTTGTGCGGGATGGGCGTCACGTCGGTGATGCTGGCGATTTTGTAGCCGCAGGCGTTCAGAGCACGCACAGCGGATTCGCGACCCGGGCCCGGGCCCTTGACGTTGACGTCGAGGTTCTTCAGACCGTATTCCAGAGCAGCCTGACCAGCGCGCTCGGCGGCGATCTGGGCAGCAAACGGAGTGGACTTACGCGAGCCACGGAAGCCCGAACCACCGGAAGTAGCCCAGGATAGGGCGTTGCCCTGACGATCCGTGATGGTCACGATGGTGTTGTTGAACGACGCATGGATGTGGGCGATGCCGTCAACCACCGTCTTTTTGACTTTCTTACGAGTACGAGCAGCAGGTTTTGCCATGACTAGATTCCTGTCGATTCGCGAATGCGATTACTTGCGGATCGGCTTACGCGGGCCCTTACGGGTGCGAGCATTGGTCTTGGTACGCTGACCACGAACCGGCAGGCCACGGCGGTGGCGCAGACCACGGTAGCAGCCCAGATCCATCAAGCGCTTGATCTTCATATTCACTTCACGACGCAGGTCGCCTTCGGTATTCACCTTAGCTACTTCGCCACGCAGCAGTTCGATCTGCTCGTCAGTCAGATCCTTGATTTTCGCCGCCGGATTCACGCCGGTAGCAGCACAGATTTTCTGTGCAGTGGTGCGACCAACACCGTAGATGTAGGTCAGCGAGATAACAGTGTGCTTGTTATCCGGAATGTTAACGCCTGCAATACGGGCCATTCAGTGGAACTCCAATTGACAGCTACCTACGCCCCGGAAGCCAAGAAATAGGGCGCGAGATATTAACGCTGTAAAAACAAATAATCAACCCGACAGCGCACTAGCTGCCGGGCTCATCACGCGTGGTTCACACTCAGCCTTGGCGCTGCTTGTGACGCGGCTCTGCGCTGCAGATCACCCGCACGATACCGTCGCGACGAATAACCTTGCAGTTACGGCACAGTTTTTTCACCGATGCACGAACTTTCATTACCAACTCCTCGAACCTTACGGGCGGATCAGCGGAGCATGCCGCTGCCGTAACCCTTCAGGTTGGCTTTCTTCATCAGGGAATCGTACTGGTGAGACACGAGGTGAGATTGCACCTGGGACATGAAGTCCATCACAACCACAACCACGATCAGCAACGAGGTCCCGCCAAGGTAGAACGGAACGTTGGCAGCCACCTGCAGGAACTGCGGGAGGAGGCAAACGGCCGTCATGTACAGAGCACCGAACATGGTCAAGCGGGTCAGCACGCCATCGATATAGCGCGCGGATTGCTCGCCCGGACGGATACCCGGAATAAAGGCACCGGACTTCTTCAGGTTTTCCGCTACGTCTTTCGGGTTGAACATCAGCGCCGTGTAGAAGAAGCAGAAGAAGATGATCCCTGCACTAAACAGCAGAATGTTCAACGGCTGGCCGGGAGCGATCGCCTGCGAGATGTCCTGCAGCCAGCCCAGACCCTCGGACTGACCGAACCAGGTTCCCAGCGAGGCCGGGAACAGCAGCAGACTGCTGGCGAAGATGGCCGGGATTACGCCCGCCATGTTCACCTTCAGCGGCAGGTGACTGGTCTGCGCAGCGAAGACCTTGCGGCCCTGCTGACGCTTGGCGTAGTGCACCGCAATACGGCGCTGGCCACGCTCGATGAACACCACGAAAGCAATGATCGCCACTGCCAGCATGCCGATGGCGATCAGGGCAAAGATGTTGATGTCGCCCTGACGGGCGGACTCGAACGACTGCCCGATTGCCGACGGCAGACCGGCGACGATGCCCGCGAAAATCAGCATCGAGATACCGTTGCCGACACCACGCTCGGTGATTTGCTCGCCCAGCCACATCATGAACATCGCGCCCGCCACGAAAGTGGTGACCGCCACGAAGTGGAAGCCGAAATCGACCGAGAACGCCACGCCCTGACTGGCCAGACCAACAGACATGCCGATGGCCTGAACAAACGCCAGGACAAGAGTGCCGTAGCGGGTGTATTGACTGATCTTGCGACGACCAGCCTCACCTTCCTTCTTCAACTGTTCCAGCTGCGGGCTGACAGCGGTCATCAGCTGCATGATGATCGAGGCCGAGATATACGGCATGATCCCCAGTGCAAAGATCGACATCCGCTCCAGCGCGCCGCCGGAAAACATGTTGAACAGGCTAAGAATGGTCCCCTCATTCTGCCGGAACAGATCCGCCAGACGGTCCGGGTTGATGCCTGGAACCGGGATGTGCGCACCTATCCGGTAGACGATGATCGCCAGGAACAGGAAGCGCAGACGAGCCCAGAGTTCGGACAACCCGCCACCTGCCAGCGCTGAGAGAGCACCTTGCTTAGCCATTTAGTCCTCGAACTTACCGCCAGCTGCTTCGATAGCCGCACGCGCACCCTTGGTGGCAGCGATACCTTTCAGGGTGACCGCACGGGTGACCTCACCGGACAGCATGACTTTTACACGCTGTACGTTACGGCCGACCAGATTGGCATCCTTCAGCGCCTGCAGGGTCACGACATCGCCTTCAACCTTGTTCAGCTCGGAAGTACGGATTTCCGCACGATCCAGAGCCTTCAGGGAAACGAAGCCGAACTTCGGCAGACGACGGTGAAGCGGCTGCTGACCACCCTCGAAGCCCGGAGCGATGGAGCCACCGGAGCGAGAGGTCTGACCCTTGTGGCCGCGGCCACCGGTCTTGCCCAGACCGCTACCGATGCCACGGCCCGGACGGTGCTTCTCGCGACGGGCACCCGGCGCGGAACGCAGATCGTTCAGTTGCATGATTAACCCTCCACCTTCAGCAGGTAGTAAGCCTTGTTGATCATGCCGCGGTTTTCAGGAGTATCCTGAACTTCGACGGTGTGACCGATGCGACGCAGACCAAGGCCCTTGACGCAAGCTTTGTGATTGGCCAGACGGCCATTGGTGCTCTTGATCAGAGTCACTTTGACGGTATTAGCCATGGTTAGAGAATCTCCTCGACGCTCTTGCCACGCTTGGCCGCCACGGATTCCGGGGACTGCATGGCCTGCAGACCTTTGAAAGTGGCATGAACCACGTTCACCGGATTGGTCGAGCCGTAGCACTTGGCCAAAACGTTCTGCACGCCTGCAACTTCCAGAACGGCACGCATGGCGCCGCCTGCGATGATACCGGTACCTTCGGAGGCCGGCTGCATGTACACCTTGGAGGCACCATGAGCCGACTTGATCGGGTACTGCAGAGTAGTACCGTCCAGATCCACCTGAATCATGTTGCGACGCGCAGCTTCCATCGCCTTCTGGATGGCTGCCGGCACTTCACGGGACTTGCCGCGGCCAAAGCCGACGCGACCCTTGCCATCACCAACCACGGTCAGCGCGGTGAAAGTGAAGATACGGCCACCCTTTACGGTCTTGGCGACGCGGTTAACCTGAACCAGCTTCTCGATGTAGCCTTCGTCGCGCTTTTGGTCGTTATTTGCCATAACTTAGAACTCCAGCCCGCCTTCACGAGCAGCATCAGCCAGCGCCTTGACGCGGCCGTGGTACTTGAAGCCAGAACGGTCGAATGCTACCTGAGTAACGCCGGCAGCTTTCGCACGCTCGGCAACCAGCGCACCAACTTTCTTGGCCGCGTCGACGTTGCCGGTGGCGCCATCACGCAGTGCTTTGTCCAAGGTAGAGGCACTGGCCAGAACCTTGCCGCCGTCGGCCGAGATGACCTGGGCGTAGATGTGCTGCGAAGAACGATGCACGCACAGACGCACGGCTTCGAGCTCGTGCATTTTCAAGCGTGCCTTGCGCGCGCGACGCAGACGAGTAAGTTTTTTGTCGGTCATTTCTCAGCCCCTTACTTCTTCTTGGCTTCTTTACGACGGACAACTTCATCCGCGTAACGAACGCCCTTGCCTTTGTAAGGTTCAGGACGACGGAAGTCACGGATTTCCGCAGCCACCTGACCCACCAATTGCTTGTCGATACCCTTGATCAGGATCTCGGTCTGGCTCGGGGTCTCAGCTACGACGCCTGCTGGCAGTTCGTAGTCGATCGGGTGAGAGAAGCCCAGCGCGAGGTTCAGCACCTGGCCCTTGGCCTGAGCCTTATAGCCCACACCTACCAATTGCAGCTTACGCTCAAAGCCCTGGCTGACGCCGATGACCATGTTATTGACCAGAGCACGGGTGGTACCGGCCATGGCACGGTTCTGCTGATCGCCATTGCGGGCAGCGAAGCGCAGCTCGCTACCTTCCTGGATCACCTCAACGGAGGGATGAACATTCAGCTCCAGAGCGCCCTTGGCGCCCTTGACCGAAAGCTGCTGACCAGCGAGTTTGACCTCGACACCGGCAGGCAGCACGACGGGGTTCTTAGCAACGCGAGACATGCCTATCCCCCCCCTTAGAACACGGTGCAGAGCACTTCACCACCGACACCGGCAGCGCGTGCAGCACGATCCGTCATCACACCCTTGTTGGTGGAGACGATGGAAACACCGAGACCGCCACGAACCTTCGGCAGTTCATCGACGGATTTGTACTGACGAAGACCGGGACGGCTGACGCGCTTGACTTCCTCGATGACCGGACGGCCTTCGAAGTACTTCAGCTCGATCGACAGCTGCGGCTTGGATTCGCCGTTTACTTCATAACCCGCAATGTAACCTTCGTCCTTCAGAACCTTGGCTACAGCCACCTTCAGAGTGGAAGACGGCATGCTTACGACAGACTTTTCAGCCATCTGGGCATTACGGATACGAGTTAGCATGTCCGCTAACGGGTCCTGCATACTCATGGGCTAGACGCTCCTGATACAAATAGAACAGCCCGAAGGCTGTGGGATCTTCCCAAAGCTCGACACGAAAATGTCGGGCTCAGGAGAGCCGGACATTCTAGAGATCGTTCAAAAATGAATCAAGCCCCAAAGGGGGCTTGATCATGAAAGACAAAGCCGGCACTAGGCCGGCTTTGCTTGCTTCTTACCAGCTGGCTTTCACCAGGCCCGGCACGTCGCCGCGCATGGCAGCTTCGCGCAGCTTGTTGCGCGAGAGGCCGAACTTGCGGTAGACGCCGTGCGGACGACCCGTTACGCGGCAGCGGTTGCGCAGGCGCGAAGGGCTGGCGTCACGGGGCTGTTTTTGCAGAGCGATCTGCGCTTCCCAGCGAGCTTCCGGAGTGGAGTTCGGGTTGGCGATGATCGCTTTCAGCTCGGCACGCTTCTTGGCGTACTTGGCTACCGTTTGCTGACGCTTCAGCTCACGGTTTTTCATGCTCGTTTTAGCCATTTTCCAGACTCCGGTCAGTTGCGGAACGGGAAGTTGAAGGCACGCAGCAGCGCGCGACCTTCATCATCGGTACGGGCAGTGGTGGTCAGGGTAATGTCCAGACCACGCAGCGCATCGATCTTGTCGTAATCGATTTCCGGGAAGATGATCTGCTCTTTCACACCCATGCTGTAGTTGCCGCGACCGTCGAAGGACTTGGCATTCAGACCGCGGAAGTCACGTACGCGCGGCAGGGAGATGGAAAGCAGACGATCCAGGAACTCGTACATCTTCTCGCGACGCAGAGTGACCTTGACGCCAATCGGCCAGCCCTCACGAACCTTGAAGCCCGCGATGGACTTACGAGCGTGAGTCACAACAGCCTTCTGGCCGGTGATCTTCTCGAGGTCGGCAACAGCGTTCTCGATGACTTTCTTGTCACCGATCGCCTCGCCCAGGCCCATGTTCAGGGTGATTTTGGTGATGCGCGGAACTTCCATCACGTTCGCCAGCTTCAGTTCTTCCTTCAGCTTGGGCGCGATTTCCTTCCGGTAAATCTCTTTCAGTCGTGCCATGGTATTTACCTACGGATTCTCAAGCGCCAACCGGCTTTTGGGTGGACTTGAAGACACGAATTTTCTTGCCGTCTTCGACCTTGAAGCCAACGCGGTCAGCCTTGCTGGTTTCCGGGTTGAAGATGGCAACGTTGGAAACGTGCAGAGGCGCTTCTTTCTCAACGATACCGCCTTGAACGCCAGCCATCGGGTTCGGCTTGGTATGGCGCTTCACCAGGTTGACCCCGCTGACAACCAGACGGTCGTCAGCAAGAACCTTCAGCACCTTGCCACGCTTACCTTTGTCTTTGCCGGCGATCACGATGATCTCGTCGTCACGACGAATCTTTTGCATGTCGGATCTCCTTAAAGCACTTCAGGGGCGAGCGAGACGATCTTCATGAACTTCTCACCACGGAGTTCACGGGTCACCGGGCCGAAAATACGGGTACCGATGGGCTCCTGCTTGTTGTTCAGCAGAACAGCAGCGTTGCCATCGAAACGGATGATCGAGCCGTCGGCACGACGAACGCCGTGACGGGTACGAACAACCACCGCGGTCATGACCTGACCTTTCTTCACTTTGCCGCGCGGAATTGCTTCCTTAACGGTCACCTTGATGATGTCGCCGATGCCGGCATAGCGACGATGCGAGCCGCCCAGCACCTTGATGCACATGACACGACGTGCACCGCTGTTATCAGCCACATCGAGCATGGATTGAGTCTGAATCATAAAATTTCTCCGACCCTTAGCTCTTAGACTTCTACGGCGCGTTCAACGACTTCAACCAGAGCCCAGGACTTGGTCTTGGACTGCGGACGGGTTTCACGAATGGAAACCTTGTCGCCGATCTTGCACTGGTTGTTTTCGTCGTGAGCGTGCAGCTTGGTGGAACGCTTCACGTACTTGCCGTAGATCGGGTGCTTAACGCGACGCTCGATCAGAACGGTGATGGTCTTGTCCATCTTGTCGCTGACAACACGGCCGGTCAGCGTACGGACAGTCTTTTCAACTTCAGCCATGATCACTTACCTGCCTGCTGGTTGAGCACGGTCTTCACGCGAGCGATGTCGCGCTTGACTTGCGAGAGCAGGTGAGACTGCCCCAACTGACCAGTTGCCTTCTGCATGCGCAGGTTGAACTGATCGCGCAGCAGGCCGAGCAATTGCTCGTTCAGCTGCTCTGCTGTTTTTTCACGAAGTTCGGTCGCTTTCATCACATCACCGTCCGCTTAACAAAGGTGGTGGCGAGCGGCAGCTTTGCAGCAGCCAGGGCGAAAGCCTCACGCGCCAGCTCTTCGGAAACGCCCTCGATCTCGTACAGAACCTTGCCTGGCTGGATCTGGGCTACCCAGTATTCAACGCCACCCTTACCTTTACCCATACGCACTTCAAGAGGCTTCTTGGTAACCGGCTTGTCCGGGAAGACGCGAATCCAGATCTTGCCGCCACGCTTCACGTGACGAGTGAGGGCACGACGAGCGGCCTCGATCTGGCGGGCGGTGAGACGACCGCGGGATACGGACTTCAGCGCATACTCGCCGAAGCTGACCTTGCTACCGCGCTGAGCCAGACCACGGTTGTGGCCGGTCATCTGCTTGCGGAACTTCGTACGCTTTGGTTGCAACATGATGCGTACTCCTTATTTCTTAGCAGCTTTACGAGGAGCGGGCGCTTGCGGCTTCAGCTCTTCTGTGCGGCCACCAATGACCTCACCCTTGAAGATCCAAACCTTGACGCCGATCACACCATAGGTGGTGTGCGCTTCGTAGGTGGCGTAATCGATATCGGCACGCAGGGTGTGCAGAGGCACACGACCTTCGCGATACCACTCGGTACGGGCAATTTCAGCGCCGCCGAGACGACCACTCACCTGGATCTTGATGCCCTTGGCACCAATGCGCATGGCGTTTTGTACAGCGCGCTTCATGGCGCGACGGAACATAACGCGACGCTCCAGCTGCTGAGCTACGCTCTGCGCAACCAGCATACCGTCGAGCTCCGGCTTGCGGATCTCTTCGATGTTGATGTGCACCGGCACACCCATTTGCTTGGTCAGGTCCTGACGCAGCTTCTCAACATCTTCACCTTTCTTGCCAATCACGATACCGGGACGGGCGGTGTGGATGGTGATGCGTGCGGTTTGAGCCGGACGAGCGATATCGATACGGCTAACGGACGCGCTTTTTAGTTTGTCTTGCAGGTATGCACGAACCTTCAGGTCGGCATTCAGGTAGTCGGCGTAATTGCGACCATCTGCGTACCAGACCGAAGTGTGATCCTTGACGATTCCCAGGCGGATGCCAACGGGATGTACTTTCTGACCCATCTGATCGACTCCGTTACTTGTCCGCAACCTTGACAGTGATATGGCAAGACCGCTTGACGATGCGATCAGCACGGCCCTTGGCACGCGGCATGATGCGCTTAAGCGAACGCCCTTCGTTGACGAAAACGGTGCTGACCTTCAGGTCATCAACGTCTGCGCCTTCGTTGTGCTCGGCGTTGGCAACGGCCGACTCCAGCACTTTCTTCATGATCTCGGCGGCTTTCTTGTTGCTGAAAGCCAGGAGGTTGAGCGCGTCGCCCACCTTCTTCCCGCGGATCTGGTCGGCGACCAAGCGGGCTTTCTGGGCGGAGATGCGAGCGCCCGACAACTTAGCGGCTACTTCCATTTCCTTGACCCCTTAGCGCTTGGCTTTCTTGTCGGCCACGTGACCACGATAGGTACGGGTGCCGGCAAATTCGCCCAGTTTGTGGCCGACCATGTCTTCGCTTACCAGAACCGGGACATGCTGACGACCGTTATGCACAGCGATGGTCAGACCGACCATCTGCGGCAGGATCATAGAACGACGCGACCAGGTTTTAACCGGTTTGCGATCGTTCTTTTCCACCGCCGCCTCGACCTTCTTCAGTAGGTGAAGATCGATAAAAGGACCTTTTTTCAGAGAACGTGGCACTGTCGTATCCCTCTATTTACTTGCGACGACGGACGATCATGTTGTCGGTGCGCTTATTGGCACGGGTCTTCGCACCCTTGGTCGGGAAGCCCCATGGCGACACCGGATGACGACCACCGGAGGTACGACCTTCACCACCACCGTGCGGGTGATCAACCGGGTTCATGGCAACACCACGAACGGTCGGACGAACACCGCGCCAGCGTTTGGCACCGGCCTTACCCAGCGAACGCAGGCTATGCTCGGAGTTCGAGACTTCACCCAGGGTAGCACGGCACTCGGCCAGCACTTTGCGCATCTCGCCGGAACGCAGACGCAGGGTCACATAAGCACCTTCGCGCGCAACCAGCTGAGCGGAAGCACCAGCGGAACGAGCGATCTGAGCACCTTTACCCGGCTTCAGCTCAACACCATGAACGGTCGAACCGACCGGAATGTTGCGCAGCTGCAGGGTGTTACCCGCCTTGATCGGCGCCATGTTGCCCGAAACCAGCTGATCGCCGGCCACCACGCCCTTGGGCGCGATGATGTAACGACGTTCGCCGTCAGCATATTTCAGCAGGGCGATGTGAGCAGTACGGTTCGGATCGTACTCGACACGCTCGACGATGGCCGGAATACCGTCCTTGTCGTTGCGGCGAAAATCGATCAGACGATAGTGCTGCTTATGGCCGCCACCAACGTGACGGGTAGTAATACGGCCGTTGTTGTTACGACCGCCGGACTTCGACTTCTTCTCGAGCAGCGGAGCGTACGGAGCGCCTTTGTGCAGCTCCTGACTGACCACCTTGACCACAAAACGGCGGCCCGAGGAAGTCGGCTTGCATTTAACGATTGCCATGATGCTCCCCTTCCTTACTCAGCACTGCTGGTGAAATCGAGTTCTTGGCCCGGCTGAAGGGAAATAACCGCCTTCTTCCAGTCGTTACGCTTGCCCAGACCGCGAGCGGTGCGCTTGCTCTTGCCCAGAACATTCTGGGTAGTAACACGCTCAACCTTCACGCCGAACAGACTTTCGACAGCCTTCTTGATTTCCAGCTTGGTCGCATCGGTCGCGACCTTGAAAACGAACTGACCTTGCTTGTCAGCCAGAAGCGTGGCCTTCTCGGAGATGTGCGGGCCAACCAGCACTTTGAATACGCGTTCCTGGTTCATCCCAGCAGCTCCTCGAATTTCTTCACGGCCGAAACGGTGACCAGCACCTTCTCGTACGCAATCAGGCTGACCGGATCGGAACCCTGGACGTCACGAACATCAACGTGCGGCAGGTTGCGAGCAGCCAGATACAGATTCTCATCGACAGCGTCGGACACGATCAGCACATCGTTCAGACCCAGCCCATTGAGCTTGCTCAACAGCGCCTTGGTTTTCGGAGCCTCGACGGAGAAGTCCTCAACTACAACCAGGCGATCGGTACGAACCAGCTCAGAAAGGATGGAGCGCAGTGCAGCGCGGTACATCTTCTTGTTGAGCTTCTGCTCGTGATTGCGAGTGGTCGCAGCAAAGGTCACGCCACCGCCACGCCAGATCGGACCGCGAGTGGTACCAGCACGGGCACGACCGGTACCCTTCTGGCGCCACGGACGCTTACCACCGCCGGAAACGTCAGCACGGGACTTTTGCCCCTTGGTGCCCTGGCGACCGCCAGCCATGTAGGCCACGACTGCTTGGTGAACCAGGGTCTCATTGAACTCGCCACCAAAGGTCGCATCGGACACTTCGATTGCCTGAGCGCCATTTACATTCAATTGCATCTCAGAATCTCCCTTACGCCTTGACTGCCGGACGAACGATAACGTCACCGCCAGTAGCGCCAGGAACGGCACCCTTGACCAGCAGCAGATTACGCTCGGCGTCTACGCGCACGATTTCCAGGGACTGGACGGTTACACGCTCAGCGCCCAGGTGACCGGACATCTTTTTGCCCTTGAATACGCGACCCGGGGTCTGGCACTGACCAATGGAACCCGGAACACGGTGGGAGACGGAGTTGCCGTGAGTGTTGTCCTGACCGCGGAAGTTCCAACGCTTGATGGTACCGGCAAAGCCCTTACCCTTGGACTGACCGGTGACATCCACCAGCTGACCAGCTTGGAAAATTTCAGCGTTGATCAGATCACCAGCTTTGTATTCGCCTTCTTCAAGACGAAACTCCAGAACGGTACGACCTGCCGCGACATTCGCCTTGGCGAAATGACCGGCCTGCGCCTTGTTGACTCGGGAAGCACGACGCTCGCCAACAGTGACCTGCACTGCGCGATAGCCATCAGACTCCTCGCTTTTGAACTGGGTGACGCGATTCGGCTCGATCTCGATGACCGTAACCGGAATGGAGACACCATCTTCGGTGAAAATGCGGGTCATGCCGCACTTACGACCGACTACACCAATAGCCATGTTTTAAACCTCATGAGTGTACGGGGCTTTCACCCGCTATGGCCGCCCATTTCAGAGCGTTACACGACCAAAACCGCCAGGTTTTAGCCGAGGCTGATCTGCACTTCCACGCCTGCCGCAAGGTCCAGCTTCATCAGCGCGTCAACGGTTTTGTCCGTCGGCTGGACGATGTCCAGAACACGCTTATGAGTGCGGATTTCGTACTGATCACGCGCGTCCTTGTTGACGTGCGGAGAGATCAGTACGGTGTACCGCTCCTTACGAGTAGGCAGAGGAATCGGACCACGCACCTGAGCACCAGTACGTTTCGCGGTTTCCACGATTTCCTGGGTAGATTGATCGATCAGGCGATGGTCAAAAGCCTTCAACCGAATGCGGATTTGTTGGTTTTGCATTTTGACCTCAGATTCCAAGCTGCTAATTCCCCCGGACGGACTACGCCCGCTCAAGGGAGGCGCAATTGTACGGACGCCCCCCGGGGGTGTCAACTTTTAACCAGATCAAAAAATCACCGCCCGCATTTGCCCTAGCGCACCAGACAAAACAGACAGGTAAAAAGAAAGGGGCCTCAAGGGCCCCTTTCCTTCCAAAGTATCAGTCGATTACTCGATAACTTTGGCTACCACGCCGGCACCAACGGTACGACCACCTTCGCGGATAGCGAAGCGCAGGCCGTCTTCCATGGCGATCGGCTTGATCAGGGTGACAGTCATCTTGATGTTGTCACCCGGCATTACCATCTCTACGCCTTCCGGCAGTTCGCAGTTACCGGTCACGTCAGTGGTACGGAAGTAGAACTGCGGACGATAGCCCTTGAAGAACGGGGTGTGACGACCACCTTCTTCCTTGGACAGCACGTACACTTCTGCTTCGAACTTGGTGTGCGGCTTGATGGTGCCCGGCTTGGCCAGAACCTGACCACGCTCTACTTCGTCACGCTTGGTGCCGCGCAGCAGGATACCGCAGTTCTCACCAGCACGCCCTTCGTCCAGCAGCTTGCGGAACATTTCCACGCCAGTACAGGTAGTCTTGGCAGTGTCGCGCAGACCAACGATTTCGATCTCTTCCTGAACCTTGATCACGCCACGCTCGACACGACCGGTTACCACAGTACCGCGACCGGAAATCGAGAACACGTCTTCGATCGGCATCAGGAACGGCTTGTCGATGGCGCGCTCCGGCTCAGGAATGTAGGAATCCAGGGTCTCGACCAGCTTACGCACGGCCGGAGCACCGATCTCGGACTCGTCACCCTCCAGAGCCTTCAGAGCCGAACCCACGATGATCGGGGTGTCGTCACCCGGGAAGTCGTAGGTGCTCAGCAGGTCGCGAACTTCCATCTCGACCAGCTCCAGCAGCTCAGCGTCGTCAACCATGTCGGCCTTGTTCAGGAACACGACAATGTACGGAACACCAACCTGACGGGACAGCAGGATGTGTTCACGAGTTTGCGGCATGGGGCCGTCAGCAGCCGAACAAACCAGGATCGCACCGTCCATCTGGGCAGCACCGGTGATCATGTTCTTCACGTAGTCGGCGTGGCCGGGGCAGTCAACGTGCGCGTAGTGACGAACAGGGGAGTCGTATTCTACGTGCGAGGTGTTGATGGTGATACCACGAGCCTTCTCTTCCGGCGCGTTATCGATCTGGTCGTAACCTTTGGCCTCACCGCCCCAGGTCTTGGCGCAGACGGTCGCGATGGCAGCGGTCAGAGTGGTCTTACCGTGGTCAACGTGACCGATGGTGCCAACGTTGAGGTGCGGTTTGTTACGTTCAAATTTTTCCTTAGCCACGACAGTAAACCTCTTACTTAAAGGGCGGGATTAGCCTTGTTTTTTAACCAGTGCTTCGACGATGTTCGACGGAGCTTCTGCGTACTTGGAGAATTCCATGGAGTAGCTGGCGCGACCCTGGGACATGGAACGGACGTCGGTAGCGTAACCAAACATCTCGCCCAGCGGAACTTCGGCACGAATAACCTTGCCGGAAACCGAATCTTCCATACCCTGAATCAGACCACGACGACGGTTCAGGTCACCCATCACGTCACCCATGTAATCCTCGGGGGTCACAACTTCCACTTTCATGATCGGCTCAAGCACCTTGCCGCCACCCTTCTGGGCCAGCTGCTTGGTAGCCATGGAGGCGGCAATCTTGAACGCCATCTCGTTAGAGTCGACGTCGTGGTAGGAACCATCAAACACGGTAGCCTTCAGGCCGATCAGCGGATAACCGGCAACAACGCCGTTTTTCATCTGCTCTTCGATACCCTTCTGGATAGCCGGAATGTATTCCTTCGGTACCACACCACCTACGACTTCACTGGTAAATACCAGACCTTCGGTGATATTGCCTTTCTCGTCCACGTCCGGAGCCGAGAAACGGATCCAGCAGTGACCGAACTGACCGCGACCACCGGACTGACGAACGAACTTACCTTCGATCTCGACATTGTCCTTGGTGATGGTCTCACGATAGGAAACCTGCGGCTTGCCGATGTTGGCCTCAACGCCGAATTCACGCTTCATGCGGTCGACGATGATGTCCAGGTGCAGCTCACCCATACCGGAAATGATGGTTTGACCGGTTTCCTCGTCGGTCTTGACGCGGAACGACGGGTCTTCCTGAGCCAGACGCCCCAGCGCAATGCCCATCTTCTCCTGGTCAGCCTTGGTCTTCGGCTCAACAGCCACCGAGATAACCGGCTCCGGGAAGTCCATGCGCTCGAGGATAACCGGCTTCTCGTGATCGCACAGGGTGTCACCAGTGGTCACATCCTTCATACCGATCAGAGCCGCGATATCACCCGCACGCACTTCCTTGATCTCATCACGCTGATTGGCGTGCATCTGCACCATACGACCAACGCGCTCTCTCTTACCCTTGACCGAGTTCAGCACGGAGTCGCCCGAAGCCAGAACACCGGAGTAAACACGGGTAAAGGTCAGAGTACCAACGAACGGGTCGGTGGCAATCTTGAATGCCAGAGCTGAGAACGGCTCATCATCCGAAGCAATACGCTCGACTTTCGGCGCATCATCACCCTGTTCCACGTGATCAGGATGGACACCCTGAATCGCCGGGATATCAGTCGGAGCCGGCAGGAAATCGATAACGGCATCGAGAACCAGCGGAACACCCTTGTTCTTGAAGGAGGAACCCAGAACGGCCGGAACGATCTCACAAGCGATGGTGCGCTGACGCAGCCCCGCCTTGATTTCTTCCAGAGAGAGGTCGCCCTCTTCCAGATACTTGTTCATCAGCTCTTCGTTGGCCTCGGCAGCAGCCTCAACCATGTTCGAGCGGTACTCTTCAGCCTGGTCACGCAGCTCTTCCGGGATCTCTTCCTCGCGGAAGGTCATGCCCTTGTCGTCTTCGTTCCAGTAGATGGCCTTCATGCGCAGCAGGTCGACCTGGCCTACGAAATTCTCTTCGGAACCGATCTGCAGCTGCAGCGGAACCGGAGTATGCCCAAGGCGCTTCTTGATCTGCTCGACAACGCGCAGGAAGTTGGCACCCTGACGGTCCATCTTGTTCACGTAAACGATACGCGGAACGCCGTATTTGTTGGCCTGACGCCATACGGTTTCGGACTGCGGCTCAACACCGGAAGTACCACAGAACACAACGACGGCACCGTCGAGCACGCGCAGGGAGCGCTCTACTTCGATGGTGAAGTCAACGTGGCCGGGAGTGTCGATGACGTTGATGCGGTGGTTCTTGTACTGCTTCTGCGAACCAGCCCAGAAGGCCGTTACAGCAGCAGAGGTAATGGTAATACCACGCTCTTGCTCCTGAACCATCCAGTCGGTGGTCGAAGCGCCATCGTGGGTCTCACCCATCTTGTGGTTAACACCGGTATAGAACAGCACGCGCTCGGTGGTCGTGGTCTTGCCTGCATCCACGTGCGCGCAGATACCGATGTTACGGTAGAGATTGATCGGTGTAGTACGAGCCATATAGCCCTCGCAAGGTTAATGTCGCTGAGATTAGAAGCGGTAGTGCGAGAAAGCCTTGTTGGCTTCAGCCATACGGTGAACGTCTTCACGCTTCTTGACCGCAGCACCTTTGCCTTCAGCAGCATCCAGCAGCTCGCCCGCAAGACGCAGAGCCATGGACTTCTCACCACGCTTGCGAGCGAAGTCCACCAGCCAGCGCATGGCCAGGGCGTTACGACGGGACGGACGAACCTCGACCGGAACCTGGTAGGTAGCACCGCCTACACGGCGGGACTTGACTTCGACCAGCGGAGCGATGGCGTCGAGAGCTTTCTCGAAGATCTCCAGGGGATCGCTGTTCTTGCGTGCCTTAACCGTCTCCAGAGCGCCGTAAACGATGCGCTCGGCTACGGCCTTCTTGCCGCTTTCCATCACGTGGTTCATGAATTTGGCGAGAATCTGAGATCCATACTTCGGATCGTCCAGAATCTCACGCTTTGCTGCTACACGACGTCTTGGCATTGATAAGCCCTCAAACGGTCTTCAGGTTAGCCCGGGACAACGACCATGCCGCGCCCGACCTTACTCTTATCGACTCAACAGAATAAAAGAATCAAACGGCCTTATTTCGGACGCTTGGTACCGTACTTGGAACGACCCTGCTTACGGTCTTTGACGCCGGAGGTATCCAGCGAACCACGCACGGTGTGGTAACGCACACCCGGAAGGTCTTTTACACGACCGCCACGGATCAGCACCACGCTGTGTTCCTGCAGGTTGTGGCCTTCACCACCGATGTACGAAGAAACTTCGTAACCGTTGGTCAGACGCACACGGCACACCTTACGCAGTGCCGAGTTAGGTTTCTTCGGCGTGGTGGTGTACACGCGGGTGCACACGCCACGACGCTGCGGGCAGTTCTGCAGCGCAGGCACGTCGGACTTGTCGACGACGCGCTTGCGCGGCTGACGCACCAGCTGGTTGATAGTTGCCATCTACTAGCTCCACTGTTGTCTTTCGACATAAACAAAGATGGCAGAGCCAAACGCCCTGCCAAATTTAGGGGTGCATGAGTCTAAAGAGACTCAAGCCCCCAGTCAAGGCGAAGCCCGCCAGTCACCTGACGGGCTTCGACTCAATTTCCGCTTGAGTTCAAGGCTTCGGTCAGCGCGGCTTCCACCTCACTGGCGCTGACACGAACCGGCTTGTCGGCATCACGCTTGCGCTTGCGCTCGCTGTGATAGGCCAGGCCGGTACCAGCCGGAATCAGACGCCCCACCACCACGTTTTCCTTCAGGCCGCGCAGGTAATCACGCTTACCGGTAACCGCTGCTTCGGTGAGCACGCGGGTGGTTTCCTGGAAGGATGCCGCGGAGATGAACGATTCGGTCGACAGCGAGGCCTTGGTGATACCCAGCAGTACGCGGGTGTACTTGGCCGGGAACTTGTCCTCTTCAGCCAGGCGCTCGTTCTCAACCAACACCTGAGTCAACTCAACCTGATCGCCCTTGATGAAGGACGAATCACCCGCCTCGGTGATTTCCACCTTGCGCAGCATCTGACGCAGAATGGTCTCGATGTGTTTGTCGTTGATCTTCACGCCCTGCAGGCGGTACACGTCCTGGATCTCGTTGACGATGTACTTGGCCAGCGCGCTGACACCCAGCAGGCGCAGAATGTCGTGCGGATCGCTCGGACCGTCGGAGATTACCTCACCGCGGTTGACCTGCTCACCTTCGAACACGTTCAGGTGACGCCATTTCGGAATCAGCTCTTCGTACGGCTCACTGCCATCGTTCGGGGTAATGACCAGACGACGCTTGCCCTTG
Source organism: Pseudomonas sp. NCCP-436 (assembly GCF_019656335.1). Classification (GTDB taxonomy): domain Bacteria; phylum Pseudomonadota; class Gammaproteobacteria; order Pseudomonadales; family Pseudomonadaceae; genus Aquipseudomonas. Next base: position 345,472 of record NZ_BPLZ01000003.1, read on the forward strand.
GTCTCCTTGCCGAAACTGATGGTGCCGCTGACTTCTGCCAGGATCGAAGCCTCTTTCGGACGACGGGCTTCGAACAGGTCGGCAACGCGCGGCAGACCACCGGTAATGTCGCGGGTCTTCGAAGTTTCCTGCGGGATACGGGCGATAACGTCGCCAACCGCAATCTGCGCACCGTCAGCCACACCAACCAGAGCGTTAGCCGGCAGGAAGTACTGGGCCGGTACGTCGGTACCCGGCAGCAGCAGCTCCTTGCCGCTGTCGTCGACCAGCTTGATGGCAGGACGAATGTCCTTGCCGGCAGCCGGACGATCCTTCGGATCCATTACTTCGATGTTGGTCAGGCCGGTCAGTTCGTCGGTCTGACGCTTGATGGTGATGCCTTCCTCCATGCCGACGAAGGTCACGGTACCCTTCATCTCGGTCACGATCGGGTGGGTATGCGGATCCCACTTGGCCACAATGGCGCCAGCCTCAACCTTATCGCCTTCCTTCACCGAGATCACGGCACCGTATGGCAGCTTGTAGCGCTCACGCTCGCGACCGAACTCGTCGGCCACTGCCAGTTCGCCGGAACGCGATACGGCCACCAGGTTACCGTCGACACGCTCGACATACTTCAGGTTGTGCAGGCGCACTGCCCCGCCGTTCTTCACCTGGACGCTATCGGCAGCCGAAGTCCGGCTGGCAGCACCACCGATGTGGAAGGTACGCATGGTCAGCTGGGTACCCGGCTCACCAATGGACTGGGCAGCAATAACACCGACCGCCTCACCAATGTTGACCTGGTGACCACGGGCCAGATCGCGGCCATAGCACTTGGCGCAGATACCGTAGCGGGTTTCACAGGTGATCGGCGAACGCACGACGACTTCGTCGATGCTGTTGAGCTCGATGAACTCAACCCACTTCTCATCAATCAGAGTACCGGCCGGCACGATAACCTCATCAGTACCCGGCTTAAACACATCCTTGGCGATCACTCGACCCAGCACACGCTCGCCGAGCGGCTCGACCACGTCGCCGCCTTCGATGTGCGGAGTCATCAGCAGACCCTGCTCGGTACCACAGTCGGTTTCGGTCACGACCAGATCCTGGGCCACGTCCACCAGACGACGAGTCAGGTAACCGGAGTTCGCGGTCTTCAGTGCGGTATCCGCCAGACCCTTACGAGCACCGTGGGTGGAGATGAAGTACTGCAGAACCGACAGACCTTCGCGGAAGTTCGCCGTGATCGGAGTCTCGATGATCGAGCCGTCCGGCTTGGCCATCAGACCACGCATACCAGCCAACTGACGAATCTGCGCGGCGCTACCACGCGCACCGGAGTCCGCCATCATGTACATGGAGTTGAACGACTCCTGCTCGACGGTATTACCGTCACGATCAACCACCTTCTCCTTGGAGAGGTTGGCCATCATCGCTTTTGAAACTTCGTCGTTGGCCTTCGACCAGAGGTCGATCACCTTGTTGTACTTCTCACCCTGGGTTACCAGACCGGAAGCATACTGCGACTCAATCTCCTTCACTTCCTCGGTGGCGGCGTCGATGATGCGCGCCTTCTCATCCGGAATGACGAAGTCGTTCACGCCGATCGAAACACCGGAGATGGTCGAGTAAGCAAAGCCGGTGTACATCAGCTGGTCGGCGAAAATCACGGTGTCTTTCAGACCCACAGTTCGGTAGGTCTGGTTGATCAGCTTGGAGATCGCCTTCTTCTTCATCGGCTGATTGACCACATCGAACGGCAGGCCGGCCGGAACAATCTGGAACAGCAGTGCACGGCCGACAGTAGTATCGACGATGCGCGTGCGCTTCTCGATGCTGTCGTCCTTGTGCTTGATGGTCTCGTTGATACGCACCTTGATCTTGGCATGCAGGGAGGCCTCACCGGCACGGAATACCCGGTCGACTTCCTGCAGGTCAGCGAATACACGCCCCTCGCCCTTGGCATTCACTGCCTCGCGGGTCATGTAGTACAGCCCCAGAACCACGTCCTGCGACGGCACGATGATCGGCTCACCGTTTGCCGGCGAGAGGATGTTGTTGGTCGACATCATCAGCGCACGCGCTTCCAGCTGGGCCTCGAGGGTCAGCGGGACGTGCACGGCCATCTGGTCACCGTCGAAGTCGGCGTTGTATGCGGCGCACACCAGCGGATGCAGCTGGATGGCCTTGCCTTCGATCAGTACGGGTTCGAACGCCTGGATACCCAGACGGTGCAGGGTCGGCGCACGGTTGAGCAGCACGGGGTGCTCACGAATCACCTCGGCGAGAACGTCCCAGACCTCGGGCAGCTCGCGCTCAACCATCTTCTTGGCGGCCTTGATGGTGGTCGCCAGGCCACGGGCTTCCAGCTTGCCGAAGATAAACGGCTTGAACAGCTCCAGGGCCATCTTCTTCGGCAGACCGCACTGGTGCAGGCGCAGGGTCGGGCCCACGGTAATTACGGAACGACCGGAGTAGTCCACGCGCTTGCCGAGCAGGTTCTGACGGAAACGACCCTGCTTGCCCTTGATCATGTCGGCCAGCGACTTCAGCGGACGCTTGTTCGAGCCGGTAATGGCACGGCCACGACGGCCGTTATCCAGCAGGGCATCGACAGCTTCCTGCAGCATGCGCTTTTCGTTGCGTACGATGATGTCCGGCGCAGACAGATCAAGCAGGCGCTTCAGACGGTTGTTACGGTTGATCACGCGGCGATACAGATCGTTCAGATCCGAGGTCGCAAAGCGGCCACCATCCAGCGGAACCAGCGGACGCAGATCCGGCGGCAGAACCGGCAGAACGGTCAGCACCATCCACTCCGGCAGGTTGCCGGAGTCCTTGAAGGCTTCCATCAGCTTCAAGCGCTTGGACAGCTTCTTGATCTTGGTCTCGGAGTTGGTCTGCGGAATCTCCTCGCGCAGACGGGCGATCTCGTGATCCAGGTCGATCGCCGCCAGCAGCTCACGCACGGCCTCGGCGCCCATGCGGGCATCGAAGTCGTCACCGAACTCTTCAAGGGCTTCGAAGTACTGCTCATCGTTCAGCAGTTGGCCCTTCTCGAGGGTGGTCATGCCCGGATCAATCACTACGTAGCTCTCGAAGTAGAGCACGCGCTCGATATCACGCAGGGTCATGTCCATCAGCAGGCCGATACGGGACGGCAGCGACTTCAGGAACCAGATGTGGGCGACCGGCGAGGCCAGCTCGATGTGAGCCATGCGCTCGCGGCGCACCTTGGCCAGCGCAACTTCCACGCCGCACTTCTCGCAGATCACACCGCGGTGCTTGAGGCGCTTGTACTTGCCGCACAGACACTCATAGTCCTTCACCGGGCCGAAGATCTTGGCGCAGAACAGGCCGTCACGCTCAGGCTTGAAGGTACGGTAGTTGATGGTTTCCGGCTTCTTAACTTCACCGAACGACCACGAACGGATCATCTCGGGCGAAGCCAGTCCGATACGGATGGCGTCGAACTCTTCGATCTGACCCTGGTTTTTCAGCAAATTCAGTAGGTCTTTCAAGGCCTTTCCTCCTGGCGGAGCAGGCAGCGAGCTGGACTAGCCCCGCTGCCGATTCACGTCGTGTTATTCGGTTTCCAGATCGATGTCGATGCCGAGCGAACGGATTTCTTTGATCAGCACGTTGAAGGACTCGGGCATGCCCGGCTCCATGCGGTGATCGCCATCCACGATGTTCTTGTACATCTTGGTCCGGCCGTTCACATCGTCCGACTTCACAGTCAGCATTTCCTGCAGGGTGTAGGCAGCACCATAGGCCTCCAGCGCCCAGACCTCCATCTCCCCGAAACGCTGACCACCGAACTGCGCCTTACCACCCAGCGGCTGCTGGGTAACCAGGCTGTAGGAACCAGTGGAACGCGCGTGCATCTTGTCGTCCACCAGGTGGTTCAGTTTGAGCATGTACATGTAGCCGACAGTGGTCGGACGCTCGAACTGGTTGCCAGTACGGCCGTCAAACAGGCGCATCTGGCCGCTCTCCGGGAGATCGGCCAGTTTGAGCATGGCCTTGATCTCTTTCTCCTTGGCACCATCGAAGACCGGCGTGGCCATCGGCACACCGCCCTTGAGGTTGTTCGCCAGCTCGAGAATCTCGTTGTCGGACAGCTCGTCGAGGTTTTCCTGACGGCCACCGATCTCGTTATAGATCTCGTTGAGGAACTGACGCAGTTCGGCAACCTTACGCTGCTCTTCGAGCATGCGGTTGATCTTCTCACCCAGCCCCTTGGCCGCGAGACCCAGGTGGGTTTCGAGGATCTGACCGACGTTCATACGCGACGGTACGCCCAACGGGTTCAGCACGATGTCCACCGGCGTGCCGTTGGCATCATAGGGCATGTCCTCGACCGGCATGATCACCGAGACCACACCCTTGTTACCGTGACGCCCGGCCATCTTGTCACCCGGCTGGATGCGACGGCGGATGGCCAGATAGACCTTGACGATCTTCAGCACGCCCGGAGCGAGGTCGTCGCCCTGCTGCAGCTTGCGCTTCTTATCCTCGAACTTGTCGTCGAGCAACTGACGGCGGTCGGAGAGATAGGCCTGAGCCTTCTCCAACTGCTCGTTCAGCGCGTCGTCGGCCATGCGCAGCTTGAACCACTGAGCCCGCTCCAGACCATCGAGGATCTCGTCAGTGATCACAGTGCCCTTCTTCAGGCCGGCACCGCCTTCGGCAGTAGCACCGACCAAAGCCGAACGCAGACGCTCGAAGGTAGCGCCTTCGACGATGCGGAACTCTTCGTTCAGATCCTTGCGGATCTCGTCGAGCTGCTGCTTCTCAATGGCCAGGGCGCGGCTGTCGCGCTCCACGCCATCACGAGTGAACACCTGCACGTCAATGACAGTACCCTTGGTGCCGGTCGGCACGCGCAGGGAGGTGTCCTTCACGTCGCTGGCCTTCTCACCGAAGATCGCGCGCAGCAGTTTCTCTTCCGGAGTCAGTTGAGTCTCGCCCTTCGGCGTGACCTTGCCAACCAGGATGTCGCCCGGACCTACTTCAGCACCGACGTAGACGATACCGGCCTCATCCAGCTTGTTCAGCGCAGCCTCACCAACGTTCGGGATATCCGAGGAAATTTCCTCCGGGCCGAGTTTGGTGTCACGGGCCACACAGGTCAGCTCCTGGATGTGGATAGTGGTAAAGCGGTCTTCCTGTACCACGCGCTCAGACAGACAGATGGAGTCTTCGAAGTTGAAGCCGTTCCACGGCATGAACGCCACGCGCATGTTCTGACCCAGCGCCAGCTCGCCCATATCGGTGGACGGACCGTCGGCCATGATGTCGCCACGCGCTACCTGATCACCTTTCTTCACCAGCGGACGCTGATTGATGCAGGTGTTCTGGTTGGAGCGGGTGTACTTGGTCAGGTTGTAGATATCAACACCGGCTTCACCGGTTTCAACTTCATCGTCATTGACGCGCACAACGATACGGCTGGCATCGACCGAGTCGATCACGCCGCCACGGCGGGCCACCACACAGACGCCGGAGTCACGGGCAACGTTGCGCTCCATGCCGGTCCCCACCAGCGGCTTGTCAGCACGCAGAGTCGGTACAGCCTGACGCTGCATGTTCGAACCCATCAGTGCACGGTTGGCGTCGTCGTGCTCAAGGAACGGAATCAGCGAAGCCGCAACGGAAACCACCTGCTTGGGCGAAACGTCCATCAGGGTGACGTCTTCCGGCGCTTTCACGGTGAATTCGTTCAGGTGACGCACAGCCACCAGTTCGTCGACCAGCTCGCCTTTCTCATTCAGCGCAGCGGAAGCCTGGGCAATCACGTGATCGGCTTCTTCGATGGCGGAGAGGAAGACGATTTCGTCGGTCACCTTGCCTGCCTTGACCACGCGGTACGGGCTTTCCAGAAAGCCGTACTGGTTGGTGCGGGCATAGGCGGCCAGCGAGTTGATCAGACCGATGTTCGGACCCTCAGGTGTTTCAATCGGGCACACACGACCGTAGTGGGTCGGGTGTACGTCACGCACCTCAAAGCCGGCACGCTCACGGGTCAGACCGCCTGGGCCGAGTGCGGAGACGCGGCGCTTGTGGGTGATTTCCGAGAGCGGGTTGTTCTGGTCCATGAACTGCGAAAGCTGGCTGGAACCGAAGAACTCTTTCACTGCCGCCGCAACCGGCTTGGCGTTGATCAGATCCTGCGGCATCAGGCCTTCACTTTCTGCCATCGACAGACGTTCCTTGACCGCGCGCTCAACGCGCACCAGGCCAACACGGAACTGGTTCTCGGCCATCTCGCCGACGCAACGCACGCGGCGGTTACCCAGGTGGTCGATGTCGTCGACGATGCCCTTGCCGTTACGGATATCGACCAGGGTCTTCAGTACATCGACGATGTCCTCCTTGGACAGCACGCCGGAACCTTCGATTTCGGTACGACCGATACGACGATTGAACTTCATGCGGCCAACTGCGGACAGATCGTAACGCTCGGCACTGAAGAACAGGTTGTTGAACAGGGTCTCGGCGGCATCCTTGGTTGGCGGCTCGCCAGGACGCATCATGCGGTAAATCTCGACCAGCGCTTCCAGCTGATTGGTGGTGCTGTCGATCTTCAGGGTATCGGAGATGAACGGACCGCAGTCAATGTCGTTGGTGTAGAGCGTCTCGAAACGCACGACATTGGCCTTGGCCATCTTGGCCAGCAATTCGGCGGTCAGTTCTGTGTTGCACTCGGCGATGATCTCACCGGTGGACGGATGCACCACTGCCTTGGCAGTGGTACGGCCAATAACGTAGTCCAGCGGCACTTCCAGCTCTTTGATACCGGCGCGGTCCAACTGGTTGATGTGGCGAGCGGTAATACGACGGCCCTGCTCGACGATGACCTTGCCGCTGGCATCCTTGATGTCGAGAACCGCAACTTCGCCACGCAGGCGCTGAGGCACCAATTCCAGGGTCAGGGTCTCACCCTTCACATGGAATACGTTGGTGTCATAGAAGATATCCAGCACCTCTTCGGTGCTGTAGCCCAGTGCGCGCAGCAGTACCGATGCCGGCAGCTTGCGGCGACGGTCGATACGCACGAATACAGCATCCTTCGGATCAAACTCGAAGTCCAGCCAGGAGCCGCGGTAGGGAATGATACGGGCGGAGTACAGCAGCTTGCCCGAACTGTGGGTCTTGCCACGGTCGTGGTCGAAGAACACACCCGGGGAGCGGTGCAGCTGGGAAACGATCACACGCTCGGTACCGTTGATGATGAAGGTACCGTTCTCGGTCATGAGCGGGATCTCGCCCATGTAGACTTCCTGCTCTTTGATGTCCTTGATCGCCTTGTTCGACGATTCTTTGTCGAAAATGATCAGGCGCACCTTGACTCGCAGCGGCACGGCATAGGTCACACCGCGCAGAACGCATTCCTTGACATCGAAAGCCGGCTCGCCCAGGCGATAGCCGACGTACTCCAGGGCAGCGTTACCGGAATAGCTGATGATCGGGAATACCGATTTGAAGGCCGCATGCAGGCCGACATCGCGGAACTGCTCCTTGCTCACCCCTTGCTGCAGGAATTCACGATACGAATCCAGCTGGATGGCCAGGAGGTAAGGCACATCCATGACATCCGGCAACTTGCTAAAGTCCTTGCGGATACGTTTTTTCTCAGTGTATGAGTAAGCCATCAGCGTTCCCCAGCTTGGTCACCTGCTTGTTTGGTCAACGCCGGCGGCGACGACCAGAAAATCTTGCAAACCTTGTGTTTGCAGCCGTCCTCGGGACGGGATCTTTCGGTTCCAGGCCTGCGTGACATTCATCGACCTAGAACGGAAAAAGGCCGGTGGCAAAAGCCACCAGCCGTCAGCCTTGTGCGAGTAGCGCGGGCTGTTGACGCAAGGGACGAACTTACTTGAGCTCGACCTTGGCGCCTGCTTCTTCCAGTGCCTTCTTGGCAGCTTCGGCTTCTTCTTTCGAAGCGCCTTCCTTGACTACGCTCGGAGCGCCGTCGACCAGAGCCTTGGCTTCTTTCAGGCCCAGACCGGTCAGCTCGCGAACAGCCTTGATCACGTTTACTTTCTTGTCGCCGGCTTCGGCCAGAACGATGTTGAACTCGGTCTGTTCTTCAGCAGCGGCAGCAGCGCCGGCAGCCGGGGCAGCAGCAACGGCGGCGGCAGCAGTCACGCCGAAGGTTTCTTCCATCGCCTTGATCAGTTCAACGATTTCCATTACGGATTTCTGGCCGATCGCTTCGATGATTTGCTCGTTAGTCAGAGACATGACTATCAATTCCTGTATTGGGGTGATGGCTTATACGGCCATCAAATTAAACATGTGAATTCGAAAGCGCCTATGCAGCCTCAGGCAGCAGCAGCTTCTTTCTGATCGCGAATGGCCGCCAGCGTACGGGCGAGCTTGCTGGTGGCGCCCTGAATCACGCTCATCAGCTGTGCAATGCCCTCTTCGCGGGTCGGCAGGCTTGCCAGTACGTCGATCTCGTTTGCTGCGAGGAACTTGCCCTCGAACGCAGCTGCCTTGATCTCGAACTTGTCCTGACCCTTGGCAAACTCCTTGAACAGACGAGCAGCAGCGCCCGGGTGCTCATTGGAGAAAGCGATAAGGGTCGGGCCCTTGAACACGTCGTTGAGCACGTCGAACTGAGTGCCTTCAACAGCGCGCTTGAGCAGGGTGTTACGCACGACTTTCACGTACACACCAGCTTCACGGGCCTCTTTACGGAGTCCGGTCATTGCGCCGACGGTCACGCCACGGGCATCAGCCACGACAGCGGACAGACCGGCTTTGGCAGCCTCGTTGACTTCAGCGACGATGGCCTTCTTGTCTTCGAGTTTAATTGCCACGGGTTTACTCCTGGATTTTACCGTTTCGCCGAGCCATAGCCCGGCGGCGTTTTGGTGTCTGATTCGGTAACGAATCGGGAGCACCATCTGCGTAGGCTCCAGAGAATCGCTTCCCTAGGTTTAAGAGCACTGTCGCCTACGGTCTTGGACAGCCCCCGCCAGGCAGGGACCCCAATCTGCAAGGCCGGCAGCCTTCCACCACCGGCCTAATTTGTTACGCGTCGAGCGAAGCCTGATCGATGAGCAGACCAGGGCCCATGGTGGTGCTCAGGGTCACACGCTTGACGTACACACCTTTCGAGGTGGACGGTTTCAAGCGCTTCAGGTCAGCCAACAGGGCTTCCACGTTCTGCTTAAGCGCAGCAGGTTCGAAACCCACCTTGCCAACGGAGGTGTGGATGATACCGTTCTTGTCGGTACGGAAACGCACCTGACCAGCCTTGGCGTTCTTCACAGCGGTGGCCACATCCGGAGTCACGGTGCCAACCTTCGGGTTCGGCATCAGACCCCGCGGACCGAGCACCTGGCCCAGCTGACCGACGACACGCATGGCATCCGGGGAAGCGATGACTACGTCGTAGTTCAGATCGCCAGCCTTCATCTCAGCTGCCAGATCGTCCATACCGACCTTGTCGGCGCCGGCAGCCAGTGCGGCCTCGGCAGCCGGCCCCTGGGTGAACACGGCAACACGAACGGTTTTGCCGGTACCGTTCGGCAGAACGGTAGCACCACGCACGACCTGATCGGATTTACGCGGATCAACACCCAGATTCACGGCGATGTCGAACGACTCGGTAAACTTGACAGCGGACAGTTCGGCCAGCAGCTTGGCTGCATCTTCGAACGAATAGGCCTTGCCGGCCTCTACCTTGGCAGCGATAGCCTTCTGGCGCTTGGTCAACTTAGCCATTACACACCCTCCACGTTCAGGCCCATGCTACGAGCGGAGCCGGCGATGGTGCGCACGGCCGCTTCCAGATCAGCGGCAGTCAGATCAGCCTGCTTGGTCTTGGCGATCTCTTCCAACTGAGCACGGGTAACGGTACCAACCTTAACGGTGTTCGGACGTGCAGAACCACTGGCCAGGCCAGCAGCCTTCTTCAGCAGTACGGCAGCCGGGGTGCTCTTGGTTTCAAAAGTGAAGCTGCGGTCACTGTAAACGGTGATGATCACAGGAGTCGGCAGACCGGGCTCGACGCCCTGAGTCTTGGCGTTGAACGCCTTGCAGAACTCCATGATGTTCACGCCATGCTGACCCAGAGCCGGGCCAACGGGTGGCGACGGATTGGCCTGACCAGCCTTGACCTGCAGCTTGATATAAGCCTGAATTTTCTTAGCCATTAGCTACTCCAGTTTCGGGTTCCAACGCCTGACGGCTCCCCGGTTATTACGCCTTTATCCCAGTGACAACAAAACCCCGCAACCTGCGGCTGCGGGGTATGGGATGCCTATTTCAGCTACGCCTTTTCGACCTGACTGAACTCCAACTCGACCGGGGTTGAGCGACCAAAAATGGTCACCGCAACCTGAATCCGGCTCTTTTCGTAATTTACTTCTTCGACAACGCCACCAAAGTCGGCAAAAGGGCCATCGATCACGCGAACCATTTCACCGGGTTCAAACAGAGTCTTCGGCTTTGGCTTGTCGCCACTATCAGCAACGCGACGCAGAATGGCTTCAGCTTCTTTCTCTGTGATAGGTGCCGGTTTGTCGGCAGTACCACCAATGAAGCCCATGACCCGCGGCGTATCCTTGATCAGGTGCCAAGTCGCCTCGTTCATCTCCATCTGTACCAGGACGTAGCCAGGGAAGAACTTGCGCTCACTCTTGCGCTTCTGACCATTGCGCATCTCGACCACTTCCTCAGTGGGAACGAGAATCTCGCCAAAGTCGTCTTCCATACCAGCCAGCTTGACGCGCTCGATGAGCGAGCGCATTACATGCTTCTCGTAACCAGAGTATGCATGCACCACGTACCAACGCTTAGCCACGAGACACCTTCAACCAACAATCAGGGAAATAAGCCAACCAAGCAGGGAATCAAGCCCCCACAACAGCAGCGCCATTACCAGGACTACAGCCACAACAATCAAAGTTGTCTGACTGGTTTCCTGACGGGTCGGCCAAACAACTTTACGAATCTCTACACGCGCTTCTTTCAACAGAACGGCAAATGCCTGACCGCGAGCCGTCTGCAGAGCGACCGCCCCAGCCACAACAGCAAGCACCAGAACACCAATGACACGATAGAGCACCGACTCAGCAGCAAAGTACTGATTACCAACGACACCTACCGCGACCAGAACAGCAACGAGCAGCCACTTGAACAGATCAAAGCGGGAATCTTTGGCTTCAGCCTTAGCATTCATGCGAGTGGATCCTGTGAAAGACACGCCAGATTCGTTTAAGAAAATGGCAGGTCAGGAGGGAATCGAACCCCCAACCTGCGGTTTTGGAGACCGCCGCTCTGCCAATTGAGCTACTGACCTAGAGGGGAATCAGGCCGACCATTATGCCGGCCTGAGAGAAACAGATCAAGACCTTATTCGATAACCTTGGCTACCACGCCAGCACCAACGGTACGACCACCTTCGCGGATAGCGAAGCGCAGGCCGTCTTCCATGGCGATCGGCTTGATCAGGGTGACAGTCATCTTGATGTTGTCACCCGGCATTACCATCTCTACGCCTTCCGGCAGTTCGCAGTTACCGGTCACGTCAGTGGTACGGAAGTAGAACTGCGGACGATAGCCCTTGAAGAACGGGGTGTGACGACCACCTTCTTCCTTGGACAGCACGTACACTTCTGCTTCGAACTTGGTGTGCGGCTTGATGGTGCCCGGCTTGGCCAGAACCTGACCACGCTCTACTTCGTCACGCTTGGTGCCGCGCAGCAGGATACCGCAGTTCTCACCAGCACGCCCTTCGTCCAGCAGCTTGCGGAACATTTCCACGCCAGTACAGGTAGTCTTGGCAGTGTCGCGCAGACCAACGATTTCGATCTCTTCCTGAACCTTGATCACGCCACGCTCGACACGACCGGTTACCACAGTACCGCGACCGGAAATCGAGAACACGTCTTCGATCGGCATCAGGAACGGCTTGTCGATGGCGCGCTCCGGCTCAGGAATGTAGGAATCCAGGGTCTCGACCAGCTTACGCACGGCCGGAGCACCGATCTCGGACTCGTCACCCTCCAGAGCCTTCAGAGCCGAACCCACGATGATCGGGGTGTCGTCACCCGGGAAGTCGTAGGTGCTCAGCAGGTCGCGAACTTCCATCTCGACCAGCTCCAGCAGCTCAGCGTCGTCAACCATGTCGGCCTTGTTCAGGAACACGACAATGTACGGAACACCAACCTGACGGGACAGCAGGATGTGTTCACGAGTTTGCGGCATGGGGCCGTCAGCAGCCGAACAAACCAGGATCGCACCGTCCATCTGGGCAGCACCGGTGATCATGTTCTTCACGTAGTCGGCGTGGCCGGGGCAGTCAACGTGCGCGTAGTGACGAACAGGGGAGTCGTATTCTACGTGCGAGGTGTTGATGGTGATACCACGAGCCTTCTCTTCCGGCGCGTTATCGATCTGGTCGTAACCTTTGGCCTCACCGCCCCAGGTCTTGGCGCAGACGGTCGCGATGGCAGCGGTCAGAGTGGTCTTACCGTGGTCAACGTGACCGATGGTGCCAACGTTGAGGTGCGGTTTGTTACGTTCAAATTT